>JACRLB010000019.1 GCA_016235445.1 Chloroflexota bacterium
CCGGCCAAGCCTTTTTCCAAATTTTGGTTGACCTTGCGCCGCTTGGCGCGTATGTTTGCTCATGCCGTTGAGAACTTATTCGATCTGGCTGATGTCGTTTCTCGTCATGCTCGTGTCGCTCTTTCGTGATCTACTGATTATGAAGAAGGCGGATATTTATGGGTGCTCACCAGCCGCGATAGAACCTGGTGGAAAAACCTGCAAGGCGGCGCAAGTGTTGACCTGCTGTTGAAGCGCAGGCTGGTAAAAGGTTTTGCCGAAACCGAGTTGGATGAAAATGCCGTTGAGCAATGCATGTACGAATTTCTTCGCCATGAACCACGCGCCGCGAAGCCAATGGGCATTCGTGTGGAAAATGAAAATCTGAATGCCAAAGATGTTGCGCGAGTTGCAAAAGATAGGTTGTTCGTGAAAATCAAGATATCGGGATAATTCAAGAGCGTGGAATATTTTTTCGGCACTCCGCGTGGGACAAATCTCTGATTTGCCTCGCAAGTCAAAGACTTGCGCCACATTTCCGAAACTTTAGTCCGCACCCATAATTCAATCTTTGCTTGAAATCCAGGATAATTAACGCTACAATAATATCCAATTAGTCTTTATTGGAAACATGGCGACAGCCACTTTTTTATTGCACTGTCAGGGTTGGCAGGGCGTCTCTTTTTATCTTTTTGAATTCATTGGATGAGTAAAATGATTAAACTTTCAACGCCCTTTCGGTTTGTTGCAATCATCATTATAGGACTGTTCGTTTCTGAAGTGATTGTGATGGGGGTGATAGGCACAATGGATACCATGCCGTATCTGCGGCTCTCGATCATCGATGCAACTTTGATGATATTGTTCGCCACGCCCTTTTTGTATTTTTTTTCCCTGCGCCCTCTGCTTAAAGTGATTGCGGAACGCGAAGCCGAAATTACCCAGCGCAGGCAAACGGAAAGCCAGCTTCGCATCCAAACCAAGGCGCTGGAGACGGCGGCGAATGGGGTCATTGTCACTGACAGGGATGGGAATATCCTTTGGGCAAACCGCGCCTTTGCAAACCTGACTGGCTATTCCATTCCAGAGGTGCTGGGTAAATCGCCTAAATTATTAAACTCAGGGGTGCATGGACCGGAGTTTTACAAGAGTTTATGGGAAACCATACTTTCGGGAAATGTATGGCATGGCGAGGTGACGAATCGCCGCAAAGACCGCACGCTTTACATCGATGAGCAAACCATTACGCCGGTAATTAATTCGGACGGTGAAATCGAAAATTTCATCGCGATTCAACAGGATATCACCGAACGAAAACGCGCGGAAGCCGCCGGCAGGGAACATGACCGCAAGACAAAACTGCTTACCCAGACCATCCACACCATGCAGTTGGATATCGCGCGCGACCTGCATGATACAGTGGGGCAGAACATTAGTTATCTGCGTATGAAACTCGAATACATGCTGGATAAGGAGCTTTTCACAGATTCGGAGATTGCCCAGGAAATCAAGCGCATGAGCCAGGTTGCAAATGAATCCTTCGATCTGATGCGCGGCACGCTTGCCGTGCTTCAATCGGATGACTCCTCCGATCTTTCCGATTTGTTTGCCCGGTACGTAAGCCGAATTGAGGAGCGCTCGACCTTCAAGGTTGATTTTTCCAGCAGGGGCGAACCCCGGCCTCTTTCGCCGAAACGTATGCGCCAGTTGTTTTACGTATACCGGGAAATTTTGAACAATATCGAAAAACACGCCCGCGCCAGCAAGGTATCCATCGAGATTGTCTGGAGTGAGGATTGCCTGGCTCTTATTGTTTTCGACGATGGCTGTGGGTTTGATATGATAAACTTCGTTCAGCCAGGCGGTCACTATGGATTAAGATTCATGAGAGAGAGAATCGAAATGCTGGATGGAACGCTGGCCATCACTTCCGCGCCAGATTCAGGAACGAATATTCTGATCAATCTGCCGATTGGCAGTCAATAACCCTGGGTTATTTATAAATTTAATATGGTGAACAATGAAGATGTTGATAGTAGATGATCATGTTCTTTTTCGCGAAGGTCTGGCATCGATCATTCGCGCAGAACCCGATATGGAGATCGCAGGCCTGGCCGGCACGGTTCGAGACGCTGTCGAGATGGCTGGCAGGATCAAGCCGGACATTATCCTGATGGATTTTACATTGCCGGATGGCACCGGGGCAGATGCGACACGCCTGATCCTTGGCGCGCATTCAATTTGCAATATCATATTTCTGACCATGACCGATGAGGATGAAAACCTGTTCGATGCGATTCGCAGTGGGGCCAAGGGATATTTACTTAAAGACATGCATCCGTCCAAACTTGTCTCTGCCATACGGTCGGTGTACAAAGGGGAAAGCGCCCTTTCGCGGGCAATGACCCTGCGCGTAATGAAGGAACTGTCCCAGACGAAGAAAGCCGATATGGCCCAGGCATCCCCCACGCTGACGCGCAGGGAATTGGATGTGCTTCAGTCTATTGCGACAGGGAAGACCAACCAGGAAATCGGGAAGGAACTCTTCCTTTCCGAAAACACGGTCAAATTCCATGTGCATTCCATCCTTGAAAAACTGCGTCTTAAAGATCGCAGGGAGGCTGTCACCTTTGCGAGAGAGCGCGGCCTGGTTAAATAGGATTAACCAGGGGATTAATTATTTTCCACAAAAGACCACCCGAAAAGGGTGGTCTTTTTTATCCCCAATGTTTAGGTGAGGTGGATGTACGGATGCCCGGCGCTGAGATACCCTTGTCGCATTCAGCCGGGTTTGGCTGTGAATACTATTTGTATAAAACAGGAAGCTTGGTTAATGTGGAAGACTTGATGATTTCTGTTAAGCCAAAAGTTGTGGTCATTTCAAGGCGCGAAAGCCTGCTTGGATGCGCGGTGGAATACCTTACAACCGACGAGAAAGAATGGATGGTTCTCCTGGTATCTGAATGCCACGCCATTCCAGACGTATCTCGAAAAGTGGCAGAGGCGAACCCCAATATCGTTATTCTCTCCCGCAAGGAGCGCGGATATGACGAGCGCTTGTCGGCGCAATTGTTGCAGGATTGCCCGGAGTTGAACAAGGTCATTCTTGTAAGCCTGAGCGAAAATTTTATGGAAGTCTATGGCAGACGGCGGATCCAAGTCAAAAGTGTGGAAGACATATATGCAGTGGTAGACGATCAATTTTCTATGGCATGACCGGAGGTAAACCAAAGAAATAACAAAAAACATTTCAACCGTATTCATTTTTTCATTTTACCCGGAGGATTTCACATGAAAACACGACTCAGTAAGTTTTTCAATGTTTTGTTGATCATCAGCCTTATGTCTGGTGGATATAGCCAGGTAGAGGCACAGAACGTAAAGGCTGGCGCAAACCTGGCTCCCGCTGAAATTGATAAAGCCCGGATGCCGGCGGCGGGCGAGGTTCCGCATTATTTTAGTTCGCCAAACTATGCCAACAGTCCCCTTCGCCTGCCTGACGCGATTGTGGAAATCGCAGGCGATGGAACAGGCGCGCTCGCTTCGGCAGTTGTTGACCCAGCCACCGGCGCGATCACTGGCTTAACGCTGGATTCTGGCGGCATTGGTTATACAACTGCTCCGACCATTGTAATTTCCAGCGCGGTTGTAACCAGCGGGGCAGGGGCTTCGGCAACTGCCACGATCTCAGGCTCCGTTACAGACTTTGTGCTCGTTGGCGGCGGGTCTGGTTACACTGAACCCGTTTCCGTTGTGTTCTCAGGCGGCGGCGGTTCTGGCGCGGCCGGCACAGCGACTGTCTCGCCGATTGGCTTTGTTAGCGGCGCGTCGGTTATCGAGGGCGGATCGGGCTATACCACTGCAACAGTGGATATTGCGGGGGATGGAACCGGCGCGTTGGCTACTGCCACCATATCGCCAATCGGCTTTGTTGATGGCGCTTCTATCACGAACGGCGGTTCTGGCTACACATCCGCAACTGTTGATATTGCGGGGGATGGGGTCGGCGCGGGGGCTTCAGCCACAGTAACGCCGATTGGTTACGTCAGCGCCATTTCCTTGACCAATAATGGTTCTGGTTATAGCGCGGCCACCGTCACCATCGATGGCGATGGGGTGGGGGCGACTGCTGAAGCGGTGATTGATCCGTCTGGCTTTATCAGCGGCATCAATATCACTAATGGCGGCTCCGGGTATTCCACTGCTACTATCACCATATCGGGTGACGGCGTGGACGCCTTTGCGGATGCCGTGGTTGATACAACCCATGGCCCCATCACAGCAATTACCATCACGAATGGCGGCTCCGGATATACCCTTCCCCCAACAATCTCCTTTGTTGGTGACGGTGTGGATGCCACAGCCGATGCCACTGTGAATACGACCAGCGGCTCCGTTTCTGCAATTAATGTGACGAATGGTGGCGCTGGATATACTTCGGCCACTCTGACGATTACCGGGGATGGCAGCGGGGCGACTGGCTCAGTAGTCGTAGATACAGCTAGCGGCGCGGTCACGAGCGTTACTCTCACAAATGCAGGCTCTGGCTATTCGTCCGCTCCAGATGTTTCATTCTCTGGAGGGACTGGAGCTTCCGCCGTGACAACCATCGCTGGCTCTGTCAGCGCAATTACATTGGTTAATGGCGGCAGTGGCTACGTTACGCCTGGTATCCGCAAGTTTGTCGATACCCTGCCCGGGCTGGGACCAGACGCAGCGAATAACCTCGGCCAGTATATTCCTGTTGCCACGCCAGATACAACCACCTACCCAGGCTCTGATTATTACGAAATCGAATTGGTGCAATATACCGAGCAGATGCATTCGGATATGCCGCCAACTCAATTGCGTGGTTATCGGCAAGCCAACATGGGAGGAACCCTGCCTCACTATTTGGGACCGTTGATCTCTGCCACGAAAGACCGCCCTGTGCGTATCCTGTTCCGCAACCTTCTGCCTACTGGTGAGGAAGGCAATTTATTCCTTCCAGTTGACACTACGGTGATGGGCTCAGGCATGGGACCCAATATGGGTGAAATGGTGGAGCCTGACCCACAGAACCCCATGTGTGGATCGATTCCCAAACCTGCCGATTGCTATACCGAGAACCGGGCTACACTGCATCTACATGGCGGCCTAACCCCATGGATCAGCGATGGAACCCCACATCAGTGGATTACTCCTGCGAACGAAAACACTCCTTATCCTCAGGGTGTCAGCGTTAAGAATGTACCGGATATGGATGTTTGCGGCGCGCCTGACGATGGCTGTCAGACCTTCTACTACACCAATCAGCAGAGCGCCCGCTTGATGTTCTATCACGATCACGCCTGGGGCATCACCCGCCTGAACGTTTATGCGGGAGAGGCTGCTGGCTACCTGATCACCGACTCTACAGAGCAGGCGCTCATTAGCAACGGGATCATTCCTGCGGATCAAATCCCGCTCATCATCCAGGATAAAACCTTCGTTCCTAACGATGCGCAACTTTCCATGCAGGATCCCACCTGGGATACCGCTCGTTGGGGCGGCGAAGGCAACTTGTGGGTGCCGCATGTCTATGTGCCTGCGCAAAACCCAGGCGATCCTTCAGGCGTCAACCAATTTGGACGCTGGGCTTATGGCCCCTGGTTCTGGCCGCCTACGACCAACATTGCCTTTCCTCCAGTCGATAACCCATACTACGATCCGAACTGTGACCCCGATGTTCAGTGGTGCGAGCCGCCATTGATGCCCGGCGTGCCAAACGTATCCATGGGCATGGAAGCTTTCAACGATACGCCCCTCGTCAATGGGACGGTTTATCCCACGCTCACATTGGATCCGAAATCCTACCGGCTTCGCATCTTGAATGCCGCCAATGACCGCTTCTGGAACCTGCAACTCTATAAAGCCATCGATGCAAATGGCGTTGTCTGTAATGAGGCTGTCAACCCCACCCCTGCGCCGGAGTCGACCGGTGTCACATGCACTGAGGTGGCGCTTAACCAAGCCGAATTGGCCGCGGCATTGGATGACCCGACAGTTTTCCCCAACCCTGTTATGAGCAATGCAGGCCCAAGCTGGATCCAGATCGGCACTGAAGGCGGCTTCCTGCCGGCCCCGGTGGTAATTCCGAATCAGCCCATCACCTGGGTGACGGACCCAACGGTATTCAATGCTGGTAATGTGGACAAGCATTCCCTTCTGCTCGGCCCAGCCGAACGAGCGGACGTTATTGTCGATCTCTCGCAATACGCCGGGCAAACCCTTATCCTCTATAACGACGCTCCTGCCGCTTTCCCGGCGCGCGATGCTCGCTACGATTACTACACCGGAAATGGCGATCTGACAGAAACAGGCGGCGCGCCTTCAACCCTTGCTGGCTATGGCCCCAATACCCGCACCATCATGCAGATCAAGGTGAATGCTGGGACGGGCCAAGGCTTCCAGATGGCTCCTCTTCAGGATGCATTTAGGCACAAGGCTGATGGTTCTGGTGTGTTCGAATCATCCCAGAATCCGATCATCGTCGGGCAGAGCGCCTACAACTCAGCCTATGGCACATCCTTCGCGCTTAGCGGAGCCAATGCCGGCACGGTTCAGATTTTCAATACATCATTCAGTTTCAAAACCCTTTTCGGCGGCCCCACTGGACCGTCAATGACCTTCCCGCTCAAACCAAAGATGATCCAGGATGAAATGGGTGAGGCCTTTGAGCAGGAATATGGGCGCATGAGCGGCTATCTGGGCCTCGAGGCGCCGAATGCCACTGCTGGCGTACAAAATATGATTTTGTACCCGTATGTCAACCCGGCGAGTGAGATTCTCGATGGAATCGTATTGCCGCCTGGCGTTGAATTAACCCCAATTTCCACAGCGGACGATGGAACGCAAATCTGGAAAATCACCCATAACGGGGTGGATACTCATCCGATTCACTTCCACCTCTTTGATGTGCAACTCATCAACCGCGTCGGCTGGGACGGGATCATCAGGCGTCCCGACCCGAATGAGTTAGGCTGGAAGGATACAGTCCGCATCAGTCCGCTCGAAGATACGATCGTGGCCTTTAGGCCAGTCCTCCCGAAGATGCCGTTCGGACTCCCAAACAGCGAGCGCTTGTTGAATCCCATGATGCCCGAAGGCTCGCAGATTGGTTTCAACCCCACCGATGCGTTCGGTAACCCAATCCCTGGCGGTATTTTCAATATCACAACCAACTTCGGATGGGAGTATGTCTGGCATTGCCATATCCTCAGCCATGAAGAGATGGACATGATGCGGCCGCTTGCCGTCGACCCAAACAATGAACTTCCTGCCGCGTCTGTGTTGTCTGCTGGTGGAGTTCCTGTTCCTGGGTCTCCCATTGCGCTCTCCTGGACGGATGGAACTCCAGTGGATATGCAAAATATAGCAACCTGGGGCGACCCCAGAAATGAGATTGGGTTCAGAATCGAACGGGCTGTTGGCGCCGGGGCGTATGCCGTCATTGGAACAACCCTGCCCAACGCAACATCATTTACTGACTCAACTACCGCGCCCGTCTTTTCTTACAGCTATCGCATCGTTGCCTTCAACGCGCTAGGCGAGACTCAGTCGAATGTTATTGTTGTGTCTCCTCCAGCGCCATCCGCTCCCGCTGATTTGACCGCCACGGCCATCAGCGCAAGCCAGATTGATCTAAGCTGGACTGACACCGCCGCCACAGAAACCGGCTTCCGCGTCGAACGCGCGTTGGTGACTGCTGGAATCCCCGGCCTGTTCACTGCCATTGACGGTGTGGGCGCAAATGTCACAACCTACAGTGACCCATCTGCCGCCGCCAACACCACTTATGCCTATCAGGTGTTTGCGTTCAACGCATCTGGTGACTCGCCTTCATCCAACATTGCCACTGCCACAACGCCAGACGTGCCGCCTGCCGCTCCAACAGGGTTGAGCGCAGTATTGCAGAACGGTCCGCAAATTGACCTGGCATGGACCGATAATGCGAACAACGAAGCGAATTTTGTGGTCGAACGGGCCGTGAACGGTGGAGTCTTTGAAGCGCTTGCCACATTACCCGCTGACACTATCGGCTACGCGGATACGGCGCTGATTGCCGGCAACACCTACACCTATCAAGTGATGGCTGTAAATGCAGGAGGCCCCTCAGGCTATTCCAATTCCGTTAGTTTGACGCTTCTTGCCCCTCCAGCCGCCCCAACAGACCTGACGGCGACCCTGCTTGCCAACCCAACGAGAATTCGGATGACCTGGCTTGACAACGCCACCAACGAAACTGGCTTTGTGGTTGAACGCTCCATAAACGGCAGTCCCTTCGCCATGGTGACCACCCTCCAGGCCCGCGCTGGCACAGGCAGTATGACCTACACAACGCAAACTCTGACAAACGGCAATATCTATTCCTACCGCATAGTGGCTATCAATGCGGCAGGCTCATCGGCCCCCTCAAACGTGATTAGCATGGCTATTGGCGCCGCTCCAACAGCTCCAACCAACCTGGCAGGCACATTGTTGGGCAACCCCACCCGCATCCGCCTGACGTTTACAGACAACGCCACCACCGAAATCAACTTCGCGCTTGAACGCTCTGAAAACGGTGGGCCATTCGCCCTGCTCGCAACCCTGCCGCGCAGGAATAATACAGGCGGCGTAACCTACAATGACACCACCGTGCTGGCAGGCAACACCTACAGCTACAGAGTGATGGCTGTAAACGGAGTAGGCCCATCCGCTTACTCGAACACATTCACAATGGGTGTTCTGGCCCCCACAGCTCCTTCCAACTTTACGGGCACGGCTGTGGTAAGCGGAAACAATGCCATCGTCACGTTGACCTGGACTGACAACTCCAACAACGAAGCCAGCTTTGAAATTCAGCGCGCCACCAACGCCGCCTTCACAGCCGGCCTGAATACCAACACGGTCGCGGCCAACACCGTCACCCGCGTCGAAACCCGTAATCGGAATAGAAGCTACTATTACCGCATTCGCGCCATCAACGCCGCCGGGGTATCTGAGTGGGTGAACCTCACTCCGTTCCCACTCGTCACACCATAAGTTGAAATACCAACTCATCGCCAGCCCCGGTTGACGATGAGTTGGCTGTCAAAATAGTTGAAGTCGTCATCTTTCCCTGCAAAGGGAAGGATGACGACTTTCTTTTTTGGCAGTGGGTCGAAATAAATGTTGGCAACCGTAACGCGAGATATTATCTCGCGCTATACTGGGCGCGGCCATGAATTGCGGTTTTCCTTATTAACGCAAAGTCACAAAGTCGCAAAGATTCAAGGGCTTTTCCTTCGCGCCTTTGCGACTTGGCGTTAAGAATTTCATTCGACAAAAGCGCAATTTGTTCCCGTGTTCAGTATACATCATTTACTCAATGCCGCTATTTCTTTTTTCCTCCTCTCGATAAACTAAGTTCATTGGCAATCCGCCCACATCTAGGGTGTGGAATATTTTTTCGGCACTCCGCGTGGCGCAAGTCTCTGATTTGCGCCACATTTCCGAAACTTTAGACCACATCCCACATCGAACGGGATATCCGTCTCGTCCACGCTTTGAGATAAAATCTGGTCATCCCGTTTATGAGGAGAACATCCATGACCGATCAATTTAACACTTCGACTGCGCTCAGTGCAGGCTTCGGCGGTGACATCGTTTGGAAGCCAACCCCACAGCACATCGAACACGCAAACCTGACATCCTTCATGCACGCGCACGGCATCAAGAATTTTAATGAACTCATGCGCAGGTCAACAACCGATGTGGCATGGTTTACAGACGCAGTATTTAAATATCTCGATATTCAATTTTATGAACCGTACACAAACGTCGTCGATCTTTCGGATGGGATTCAATTTCCAAAATGGTGTGTGGATGGGAAGATGAACATCGTGCATAACTGCATGGATAAATACCAGTCATCAGAAATCAGCCATCAGTTGGCAGTGGTTTTCGAAGGCGAAGAGGGAAGTACAAAATCGCTCACATACGAAGAACTTTATAAAGAAGTAAATAAAACCGCAAACGCGCTCCGCTCGCTTGGCCTCGGCAAAGGCGATGCCATTGGCATCTTCATGCCGATGACACCCGAAATTGTCATTGCCCTGCTTGCCATCGCAAAAATTGGCGGCATCATTCTTCCGCTCTTTTCGGGCTACGGCGCGGGCGCAATCGTCTCACGCATGAACGATGCAAACGCAAAAGCCCTCTTCGCCGCAGACGGCGCATTTCGGCGCGGCAAAGCCGTCGAGATGAAATCCATTGCCGATGAAGCCGCCGCGCAAATCCCCACCTTGAAACACATGATCGTTTTGAAACGCACCGGGCAGGATGTAAATATGAAAGCGGGACGCGACCACTGGTGGGCGCCTCTGACCGCGCCTCAGCCTGATACTGCTTCGACAGAAATTACCTCCGCTGAAGATCCGCTGATGATCATCTACACCTCGGGAACGACAGGCAAACCAAAAGGCGCGCTCCACACCCATTGCGGATTCCCCGTCAAAGCCGCGCAAGATATGGCGTTCGGTACAGATGTGCATGGCGCGGGGCAAATTGCCAATTTGCCCCACGCAGATGTGATTTACTGGATGACAGACATGGGTTGGATGATGGGACCCTGGCAGGTCTTCGGCAGTCTACTACTTGGCGCAACCATGTTCATTTACGATGGCGCGCCAGATTTTCCCACGCCCAGCCGTTTATGGGAGTTGGTTGAAAAGCACAAAATCAATCAACTGGGAGTTTCGCCAACTTTGATTCGTTCATTAATCCCGCATGGCGATGAGCATTTCAAGAAACACGATCTATCTTCGTTGACGTGTTTCGCGTCCACTGGCGAGCCGTGGAATCCTGACCCGTGGATGTGGCTGTTCGAGAAGGTGGGCGGCGGGCGCATCCCGATCATCAACTACTCCGGCGGGACGGAAATCTCCGGCGGCATTGTGATGGGCAACCCGCTACTGCCGCTGAAACCGTGCGCTTTTTCCGCACCCTGCCCCGGCATGGATGCGGATGTGGTGGATGAAAATGGAAAGCCCATCCGCAATGCGGTTGGGGAGCTGGTCATCAAAGCGCCGTGGGTCGGCATGACGCGCGGGTTTTGGAAGGACACCCAACGATATCTGGATACGTACTGGTCACGCTGGGAGAATGTTTGGGTGCATGGTGACTTCGCCGCGATTGACGATGACGGCTTGTGGTACATCCTCGGGCGTTCGGATGACACGATAAAAATTGCAGGCAAACGTTTGGGTCCCGCCGAGGTCGAGTCTATTTTGGTGAGGCATGAAGATGTTGTGGAGGCCGCGGCGATTGGGACGCCGCACGCTGTCAAGGGGAGTGAACTGATCCTTTTCGCAGTGATCAGGCCAGGGGTAGAAAGAAGCGATGTACTTCGTCGGCAATTGTACGAGATGGTCGTCGCTGAAATGGGCAAGCCGCTCGCGCCGAAGGCGATCCTGTTTGTTTCTGATCTGCCGAAGACGCGCAATGCAAAGGTGATGCGCAGAATGATTCGCGCCGCGTATTTAGGCCTGGAGCTGGGCGACACATCTTCGCTGGTGAATCCGGGGGCGGTGGATGAGATAAAAAAGGTAAAATAATTTCAATGCCCCGCAGATTTTCGAAAATTCTCGGGGCATTTTTCTTTTATAATAATAAGGCTTGTTTATGCAAGGAAAAGGAGATTGAATGAAAAAAGCTCGATACGTGATGGTTGCCTGCATTTTGATACTTGCTTTTGTTTTGTCGGCATGTGGCGCAACCCCAACTCCACAGTTGATCGTGGTCACGGCGACCTCGTTGCCAGCGACGGAGGCTTCAATTGCAGAGCCTACTGCGACTTTTGTACCCGTCGCTCTTTCTGGACCTCAGAGCGGCTCCACCCTGAAATGGCTGGATGGCTCCACTCTGGCTTACATCCCCGCTGGTGATTTCACAATGGGGGATGGCGTCAACGCGCTTTCGCATAACGTCACTTTGGATGGATATTGGATTCAACAAACCAAGGTCACCAACCGCATGTATGAGCAGTGTGTGAAAGTGGGAGCATGTTCGTCCCCTTCGCAGGAATTGGGTGGACCTGTTTTTAGCAATCCGCAATTTGGAAATCATCCCGTTGTCGGTGTGGCATGGGATCAAGCGCAGGCCTACTGCGCGTGGACTCAAGGAAGCCTGCCGACAGAGGCACAATGGGAAAAAGCCGCGCGCGGAACGAGCGGCAACGACTATCCCTGGGGGAATAATGCCCCTGCATGTAATCTGTTGAACTTTGCCAATTGCTATGAAGCCACCAGCAACGTGGAGGCTTTTCTTTCCACGGGCGCAAGCCCGTACGGCTTGTTGGATATGGCGGGCAACGCTTTTGAATGGGTGGGCGATTGGTACGATGAAAGCTATTACGGTTCGTCGCCTCTTGTCAACCCAACTGGCCCCGAAAGTGGACAGTACCGTGTGGTGCGCGGCAGTTCATTTGAAACCTCTGCAAACCAGATCGCCTCTGCAATTCGCCGCTTTAATGAATCAGGTGATAGTGAACGCGATACGGGCTTTCGTTGCGTTGTGGCAAATCCACAGCCAATAGCGCCGTATTGCCAGCTTTCTGCGTTTGTCCCTTCAGCCGCTACGGTCTCTGCCAGTTGTGAATTGCCCGAAGGCACAGTGACAAATCAATACTGCGCCCAGGGTGAAACCTATGCCACTGTTCAGCTTTCCTTCAACTCAACATGGGAGGTGAGTGGGACGCGGCTCATCTGCACCGAAGCGGTCAACGGCGGCCTCAGGCAGTTGACCTGCGCTGGCCCGGAGACGATTGAATCGACGAACGAAATCGTAGTGTGCAACACGGCTTGTACAAGCGGGCCATCCTTGCAAGGCGTTAGCCCCGTCTGTGATTCTGGGTATACCCTCGACCCATCCACAGGGATGTGTAATTACACGCCTATTCTCAATCAGGCTACTGTGGCGGGCTGTCCGCTGGGGTATTCCATGATGGACAGGGGCGGCCAGCAAACCTGTGCCATCAGCAGGGATGCGAATGGCTATTGTCCCGCTGGTTTGTATTTCGATGAATTGGCAGGGATGTGTGCGCCGCCAAACGGTGAAACCTCCGCGCCCTATGGCATTGATAATTCTTCACTTGCCGCGCAGACCTTTGCAGGCTGTGCGGCTGGCTATTCCTATAACGAAGGATTCCAATGCTGTCAGGCAATGACAGGTGGAACGTACCCCGGCTGTGCCGCTGGATATGTGTACAGCCCGGACTTGAAATCCTGCATTCCCACAAACGCGGAACTTAGCGGGGAGGGTTGTACCACAGTGAGGGTGACAACTCTCAAATGCAGTGAGCCTGTCAACACCTGCGCGCAATACAGCGCTAGCGAATCCCGTTGTGTGGCGAATTTCTGTAGCTGGAATGAAAAAGACTCGGTTTGCGAAATGCCTTCGCCATAAATCTAACGACCCCGCAGGGATTAGCCTGCGGGGTTTTTTATGACTCATAAATGATAACAAGGTGAGTCACCCGCTTTCATCGAGCGCATACTTTACTTTGAACAAATTCCGCACCGTGGACACATACGCAATTCCCCGTTCCACATTCAGAGAGATCGTGCGGATCCACGGGCCGATGTAAAAGCTGGCGACAGGCTCGAACGTGTTTAAGTCAATCACCTGCACACGGTTGTTGATGAAATTCCCAACCAGCAATAAATTTCTTTGCGAGTCGATGGTCAACGTGCGGTCGCCAAGGCTGGTTTTGATTTTGCCTTTGAATTCCAACGTCTCTGCATCGTAGCGCAGAATGACTCCCTCCAATGGAGAAGCGACCAACACCTCAGACGCACCCGGCCAGAAGACTAGCCTGTCTGTGCGTGGACTGGTCTCCACCCGCTGAAGAACTTCGTGCGAATTCATATTCCATGAAACCAGGTACGTGTCTCGAAACGAATTGAAATACAAAATATTTTTTTCAGAATGAAAAGCAATGTTGGTGGGAATCAACGGCAGTTGCATGGATGCGATCGCTTCGCCGCTCGCGTGGTCGATCATCACGAAGGGCACACCAGTTACCAGGTCCGCTTCAGAGGCGATGGTGACGCTGTCTGTGCCGCGATGCCAGTTCACCCACACGTCGCCCGGCGAAAGGCTTGTCACAGGCGTGGAGCGGATGATTTCCAAAGTCACCGCGTCGATGTAATCCAACTGCTTCGCGCCCGCCTCGTAAACATAAATTTCCTGCCGCTCGGGGTTGAACGCAAAACTCTGCGTTTTTCCAATATCTCTTTTTGATTTGCGCGGCGGCAGGTTGAGGTTTTCTGTATCGAAAGCCAGCAAAAAATTCGTTCCGCGCCCAACCGCATAAAGCAGGTTATGTTCACGGTTGAACTCGATCCAGTTGTAATCTCCCTGCGCAAATTTTTCCACCGCCGCGCTCGCGTGGATTTTTTCCCCCAGCGTCAGAATGCGTTGATTGTCGTAGGGCGTCAGCAAAAAAATCCAGAAGAGCGGGGCGATCACCACGCCGCTCAACCATGACCATTTTTTGATGGATGCGCTCGCCCGCAACTTTCCCATCAACCAGAAAATATACGCCTGCGGCAAAACCGCCTCACTCACCCCGACGCCTGCCACAAAAACAAGATTCATTAAACCACTCTCGGGCATTCGCCTCGCGAGCCAATTCTCTGGCAGAGTATTTATTGCCAAAATTAAAACAACAAGGGATGTTTTCAGCAAAGCATCGGATGAAAGCAATAAAAATGCAAATGAAAAATAAACAAAAATGAATGCGCCAAAAAGCGAAACGACATAGCCCCAAAGCTCGGAAGCCATCCATTTTTTTGCCAGCCAAATTCCAAACCCAGGCATGGTCGCGCAAACAACATAAAGCAAAAACCTTGTCCCAAACGTGCTCGCAGAATAGACCGCAAAATCCATTGCCGCCCCCAGCCCATATTTTTCCTCGATGAAAGCGGCAATCGAAAAACGGAATAAATATGCGCCTGCCGCAATCATCGGCAGGCGCAGGAGCGCCCAAATAACCAGCCCTGTTTTTTTCACTTGCATCCGTACATTTCTCTCGTGAAAACCCTAAAGGTCTTTTTTGACAATCGGGGAATTACGAAAGATAGGCAGACCTTTAGGGTTTGGTGTAAGGTGGAGAATTTTTTCATAAATTTACAGTAAAGCGATTTTTGGTTTAAGCGTGTGCCATTCGGTGGCTTGCTGGTAGGCGTACCCAGCCCTTAGCGCGCCCGATTCATTCCACGGACGTGCAACGATCTGCAAGCCAATCGGCAGGCCATCTTTGGTGAAGCCGCAGGGGAGGGAGAGCGCGGGCAGGCCGGTCAGGTTGAAGGGCGCAGTGAAGCGCGTCAATTGGCGGGCGCGTTCCACGGCATTTTCCCCTTCCGACAGCGGCGCGGCGATGGGTGTAGTCGGGAGGATCAGCACATCATATTGATCGAAGAGATTCTCGCATCTGCGCCGCTCCTCGATCTGGGTGTGCCTCGCAAGCGCATACTCGCTGGAGGTGAATGCCGCTCCCGTTTCCAGCCGCTGACGCACATCCGCGCCGAACCAGTCTGGGTGTTCCTTCATTCTTTCGCGGTGAAAGGCGGCGGCGTCAGACTGGCCTATCACGGCATTGGCAAGCGCGGCTTCTTTTAGAAAATCCATGTTCACTTCGGTGATGACCACGCCCTGCTCTTCCAAAATTTTTGCCGCCTTGAGCACAGCCGCCAATATTTCCTCGTCTGTTCCTTCTTCGATGAAACTGCCAATTGCAAGGGCGGCCTTGCGCCCTATCATCGTATCCTGCAAATGACTGGAATAATCGCCGGGCAATGTTTTTACGCTGGTGGGGTCCTTCTCGTCATATCCGCCCATCACTTGCAGCATCAACGCCGCATCTTCCACTTTGCGGGTGATGGGGCCTGCGTGGTCGAGATTCCACGAGAGCGGCAGGATTCCGCGCAGGCTGACTCGTCCATAAGTGGGTTTGAGTCCCACCACGCCGCATAACGAAGCGGGGATGCGGATGGAGCCGCCTGTGTCTGTGCCTATTGCCGCCATGGCCATGCCTGTGGCAACTGCCACGGCGCTTCCGCCGGAGGAACCACCGGGTGTGCGGGTAATATCCCATGGATTTTTACACGCCCCAAAGTGTGGATTGTTGTTGGTGACACCCAGCGCGATCTCATGGGTGTTCGTTTTGCCGATGATCTGCCCGCCCGCTCTTTTTATTTTATGCACAACGAAGGCGTCTTCTGTGGGGATGTTGTCCGCGAAGAATTTCGAGCCGCTGGTGGTGCGGATGCCTTTCGTATCGTATAGATCTTTTACCGCAATGGGGATTCCATAAAGCGGGGCGCTTCCAGATGGAGGAAGCATGTTTTGCTCGGGTTCCACCATCGTGATAAAAGCATTAAGCGTCGGGTTGAGTTTTTCAATTTGACGGTAACAGGCTGAGGCGAGGTCAGAGGCGCGCACTTCGCGGCTTTTTACCAAATCGCGCTGGTCGGTCAGGGATAATGTGTCAAGTTTCATACGGTGAAATTATATCCAAAGAAGTTCGTTTTCCCATAGCCTGTCGGTACTGAAAAAGCAGGTCACGCTTTGGCGGCCGAGTAGCGCGAGCATTTCGAGACCAGGCGTGACCTGCAAATTGTTTGGACGATTCGGGTTTTAGAACAAACCAACCACTTTGCCTGTTTTCAAATCCAGGTCAACATCGTAGAAGACGGGGCGGGTGGGCAGGCCGGGCATCGTGCGCATGTCGCCGAGAATCGGGTACAAAAAGCCTGCGCCAGCCGAAGCGCGGATTTCACGCACGCTGATGCGGAAGCCCGTGGGCGCGCCTTTCTTTGCCGCATCGGTGGTGAAGGAGAGATGAGTCTTCGCCATGCAGATCGGCAGTTGATGAAAACCGAGGCGGGTGTAGCGTTCGATTTGTTCTTCGGCTTCGGGGGAGTAATCTACGCCGTCGGCGCGGTAGATCTCGCGGGCAATCGTCTCGATCTTTTCCTTGATGCTGGTCGATTCCAACGGATACAGGAATTCAAACTTGCTGGGCTTTTCGGCCGCTTTGATAACCGCCTCAGCCAGTTTCTTCGCGCCCGCGCCGCCATCCGCCCAATGCGTGGAGACGACCGCATCCATGGCGCCCATCTTGAGCGCGGCTTCGCGGATGATTTCGACTTCCGTTGGGGTGTCGGTTGCAAACGAGTTGACAGCCACCACCACGTTCACGCCGTATTTCAAAGCGTTCTGAACATGGCGTTCAAGGTTGGGCAAACCCGCTTTCAGCAATTCCAGGTTTTCATCTGTGTATTCAGGGGCGAGCGGTTTGCCAGCCACAACTTTAGGCCCGCCGCCATGCATCTTCAAAGCGCGGACAGTGGCAACCAGCACCACCACCTGCGGAATCAGGCCAGAGTAACGGCATTTGATATCGAAGAATTTTTCCATGCCAATGTCTGCGCCGAAACCTGATTCGGTGATGACGTAATCGGCGAGTTTGAGCGCGATCTTGTCGGCGATGATGGAGGATTGTCCGTGGGCGATGTTGGCGAACGGCCCCGCGTGAACGGTGGCGGGCGTGCCTTCCAAAGTCTGCATCAGGTTGGGCTTGATGGCATCCTTCATCAAAACAGTGACTGCGCCAGCTACGCCAAGGTCTTCGGCAGTGACAGCTTCGCCGCGTTTGTTGGTGGCTACCACCATGCGCCCGAAGCGGTCGCGCATATCTTCGAGGGAGGTGGTCAACGCCAGCACGGCCATGATCTCGGAAGCGACGGTGATGTCGTAGCCAGACATGTGCTCGTGGCCTGCTTCATCCTTGCCGCGGCCAACCTGCACTTCGCGCAGGAATCGGTCGTTGATGTCGATCACGCGCCGCCAGGTGATGGTGGCTTCGTCAATATCGAGCCGCGCAAAACGGGAGCGTTCTTCGGGAGTCAAATCGTTGGGATCGGTTTTCTCGATGCCGAGTTTCTTCATGCGCCTCAGCATGGTGGGGGAGAATCTGCGGTTGCCTTTCTTGTCCATCGGGCAGAGCGCATTGAAAAGTTTTTCGTCATCCTGCATCTTCTCGTGCATCACACGCGCATCCAACGCCGCTGATACAAGGTTGTGCGAGGCAGTGATGGCGTGGATGTCACCCGTGAGATGCAGGTTGAAATCTTCCATCGGGATGATCTGCGAATATCCGCCGCCCGCCGCGCCGCCTTTGATGCCAAAGGTTGGCCCTTGCGAGGGCTGACGAATGGCAGTGATCACCTTCTTGCCGAGTAGTGCGCCGAGCGCCTGTGAAAGCCCCACTGTGGTAGTCGTCTTGCCTTCGCCGAGCGGCGTGGGGGTGATCGCGGTCACGTCCACATATTTGCCGTTCTTGCGGTTCTTCAAACGATCCAAAATTTCAAGTTTGATCTTGGCCTTGTAAGGCCCGTACAATTCAAGCTCATTCGCGCGAATGCCAAGTTCTTCGGCGATCTGCAAAATGGGCTTGAGCTTTGCCGCCTGCGCGATATCAATATCCGAAGGCACAGGGCGGACGAGTTTTAGTTTCGTCGGCTTGAAGGTCACTTTTACTGCCGCTTTTTTCGGCGCAACTTTCTTCGCGCTTTTCTTTGTGGACTTTGCTTTGGTTGCCATGATCTCTCCTTGAAATTATATATAATTCACTTACCCAATTATCTTAATTAACGATAAAAAAAGCAAGAGTTTTTCGTCACATCTTTGTCATGTCAGGCTGTTAACAGCGTGCCCGCATTTTCTCCGCGCAATGCCCGCTCCAAAAACCCTCTTTCCTCTGCCGAAAAAATTTGCACGGTCAGCCCTTTTGTTCTTTGGATTAATGCAAGCATTTCCTCCACTTTGGCTTTCATCCCGCCAGTGACATCGGTACTCGTCGAACCGCCGATGCCTGCCCGCATCTTTTCATAATCTGACAATTGAATCTGTTTCACCAGCCTCGTCCTCGCTGGGAAATCCTCCCACACCCCGGCTTCCATTCCAGCCAGCAAAATGCGTGTGGGGGAGAACTGCTCAACCAAAAATGTAAAGACATCCTCCGTCGAAAGTATGGTTCCGCCGAGTTTCTCGTCGAAGGTCACATCGCCATACACCACCGGCAGTAAGTGGACATCCAACGCCTTGCGTATAGTCAGTATATTGTGATGGGTGACTTTGCGGCTATTTGAAACCATCGAAGAGGATGGCGGAAATGAGATGGCAGGCACGCCCGCATTGAACAGCGCCTCCATCACATGGCGGTTCAACTCTGCCGCCTGAAAACGGACTTCGGCAAAACCTTTCCAATAATTCCCCTCTCCCTCAGGGAGAGGGGTTAGGGGTGAGGGAAACCCATCCCGCGTGCCATACTTCTTCGCGGCCACATGTCCGAACGAGCCAGAGCCATGTCCTAGAATCAGGAGCAGGTCCGGGCGCGAGTCGAGAGCCGTTTTTATTTCCAGAGCCAGTTCATTTAATTTATCGAGTCTTGGGGTGTAGGGAATATCCTTGTCTGTGATGAGCGATCCGCCCAGTTTGAGGAGAACGATGTCTTTTTTCATGGGTTATGTTTTACCACGCGTAAGTCGGATTGGCAATCCGACCCATATTGTGGCACATACCCACATGCTATAATCACTTTATGGATATTCGCGCGGGCGTGATTGCACTTGCTTTGCTTGTTGTTGTGGCTGCATATTTTTCGATACGGGCGGCTGTCAAAACGATGCAGACCGCGCGTAAGTTATCTTTTTACAGTTTGCGAAAGCGGCAGAATGCCACGGCCTGGCGGTTGTTTTTTCTGGCTATATTTTTAGCGGGGTTTGCCTACTGGCTTCCATTCTATGGCGAGCCGATGATCTATGTGTATTTCCCGCCATCTGCCACGCCATCGCTGACCCCGACGATTACACTGACGCCCACCATCACATTAACGCCGTCGATCACAGTCCAGCCGACACTTACCTTAACTCCTGCTGTGTCTGATACTCCCACATTAACTCTCACGCCTTTTTTGCCGCTTGCCATCGAAGCCCTGTTCGAAGGGCCTGTCACCCCGAACCCGGAGGCGTTGTTTACTGCCATTCAATTCTCTCCAAAATTTGACGGCCTCAACCCGGTGGACCCGAAAACTGTTTTTGAACTTCCCATCCAAACCATGTATGGCGGCTTCGATTACAACAACACCCTGCCCGGCGTGCAGTGGACTGCGCTCTGGTATCGCAACGCTCAATTGGTGTGCTACGAAACCAAGCCCTGGGATGGCGGCACGGGCGGCATTGGCGGTTACACCGAATGTTCCACTCCCATCGACGGTTGGCAGGCTGGCGAATACGAAGTGCAGATTTTCATGGGCTACGAATGGAAGGTGGTCGGGCGGTTTCGAGTGTTGGAAAGCCTCACGACGCCAACGGCTACGGGCACGCCTACGCCATAAAGAGCGTAATTGGTAATTCGTAATTTGTTGTTTCAGCGTGTGAGTGAGGCCTTGCAAGGCGAAAAACGCAAATCTGGTGTCGATACTAGGCAAGAGCAAAAGGCGCGGCTATTCAACCACCAATCGAAAATCATAAATCCAAAATCGTAAATCGTAAATTGAAAGGTTTTTCAATGACCGAAAAAGCATTCCAGGATTACTACCCCGATCATATGGCGCACTGTTATGGCTGTGGAAGTTTAAATGAGTTGGGGCATCAGATTAAAAGCCATTGGGACGGGGAAGAATCCGTTGCGTATTTTCAACCCAAGCCGTTTCATACCGCCATCCCTGGCTATGTCTACGGCGGCCTGCTGGCTTCGTTGATCGATTGTCACGGCACCGGCACCGCCGCTGCGGCAGGCTACCGCGCCGAAAACCGCGCCATGGATACCGAGCCGCCTCTCCGTTACCTCACCGCCTCCCTGCACGTGGATTATCTCAAGCCCACGCCGCTGGGTCCCAAACTGGAAATCCGCGGGAGAGTGAAGGAAATAAAGGGGCGCAAGGTTGTCATCGAAGAATGGATCGTGGTGAATGGGGTGATTACTGTGCGCGGTGAGTTGGTGGCTGTGCAGGTGCCGGATGAGTTGGTGAGGGATTTGCTGAAGGATGAAGGATAAAAGAAGTCAACAGTGAGATAGGACGCTTGGAGCACATCTCTGGTTTTGGAGTGATCACCGCCGTGACAGTCTACGCGGGTGTGGGGCAAATCTTCGATTTGCCCGCGCAAGTCAGAGACTTGCGTTACATTTCCAAAACTTTAGTCCACACCCCGGAACGCAGAAAAGCAGAGCGCACTTCCAGGTTCTCTCCTCTGGCAAGTCTCTCCTCATGGGGCGGGTGATTTTTGTTAATATGGCAGTTGCGTTCTGTTTTTCGGGGGGTATAATCAGCCAATCGAAACTGCACCACCTCTGCAAGCCATCCCACTTTAAAGGATTTGCATGTGACTACAATCTTCTTTGCCACGGACATTCACGGGTCGGATATTTGTTGGAGCAAGTTTTTGAATGCGGGGAAGTTCTACGGCGCGGATCAGTTGATCCTCGGCGGCGATATGACGGGCAAGGCGGTGGTCCCGTTTGTGCATCAGGGCGGCAGTAATTATCGCATCACTTTACTTGAACAGGTGTTTGATACTACGAACAACGACGAATTGCAGGACATTGTCAAACGTGTCCGCAGTCGTGGTTATTATCCCTACATGACCAACCCCGATGAAATTGCCGAATTGGAAAAAAACCCAGAACGCGTCAGCGGGATATTTCTTGCCGAAGTGCTCAAGGTCGTCCAGCAGTGGATGGACCTGGCGGATAAAAAACTGGAAGGCACGGATATGAAACTCTACTGCTGTCCGGGCAACGATGATATGGATGAAGTGGACGAGATCGTTCGGGCGAGCCGCAGTGTGGTTCTGGCCGAAGGGCAGGTGACTATCCTGAAGAGCGGCCACGAGATGATTGCCTCAGGCTGGAGCAACAGAACTCCCTGGGACACGCACCGTGAAGAGGACGAGGATCAGCTCAAAGTCAGGTATGAAGCGATGACGTCCCAATTGAAAGACCCGCACAATGCCATCTTTAATATCCACGTGCCGCCTTATAAATCCCAACTGGATGAAGCTCCCGAATTGGATAAGGATTTACGTCCCATTTTAGCGGGCAATGCCTTGAAGCCTGTTGGTTCCACCGCCCTGCGTGAAGCGATAGAAAACGCCCAGCCGTTGCTTGGCTTGCATGGGCACATCCACGAAGGACGCGGCGTTTCGAGAATTGGAAAAACTCTTTGCGTCAACCCGGGTTCCATGTATGAACAGGGAACCTTGCTTGGCGCAATTGTAAAACTTGGCAGGAAAAAAGTTGAAGATTATGTTTTGACGACAGGGTAACAGCGAATTACCAATTACCGCGTAATGGGTAATTCGTAAATAAAAGAAATAAAAACCAAAAGAGGAGAGAGTTATGAGCAACTTGTTTGTCCGTAAGGCGACTGGCATGGTGCGTTCGTGGTCAGTCTTCGACGCGTTCATTTACGCGTTCTTTTCCATCAATATTGTGACATTGGGATTCTACAGTTTCAGCCAGATGTATTTCTTTGGTGGCGGCATGATCAACTCGTTGGTCGTGAGCGCCATCTTTTTGATCTTTGAGATCATCGTCTATGCCTCGCTGATTGCGGTCATGCCGCGCTCGGGCGGCGATTACGTCTGGATGACACGCATCTTTGGCGGAGGCATTGGCTTCATCCTTGCCATTACAGGCTGGTGGTTCACCCTCTGGCTCTGGACGCCGATCTATGGCGACATGCTGCGCCAATTTGTCATCACCCCATTGCTTGGAGTATTGGGACAGCAAGACCTGGCATTGTGGTTCTCCGGCAAAGGGACCCCGTTGTTCGTCAGCACCTTGATTGCCATTGGGTTTGTGTCTGTTGTGATTGCAATGGGTATGAAGACCTATGCCCGCGTTCAAAAATATTCCTTCTATGCTGGAATGCTTGGCCTGCTGATTGTGATCGTCCTGCTCTTCACAGGCTCTCACGATGCTTTCAAGGCAGGCTACGATGCGAATGCAACCGCCTTGTTTGGCTCCCAACCCGGGGCGTATGATGCCACCGTTCAGGCAGGCACAGATGCGGGCGCGGCCACGCCTCTCACTGGCGGTACTCTCAATCTGGTTTTCCTCACGCTTCCGTGGCTCGTGTTCTTTAACTTGTGGCCGAACTGGGGCGCAACCCTTTATGGCGAAGTGCGCGGCGCAACAGATTACAAGCGCAACTTCTCAGGCATGGCCTGGGCGCTTGGCTCGGTGACTGTGCTCGGCATCATCTTCTTCCTCGGCGTGGCAAAGACCATCGGCTGGGATTTCTACATGCAGTCCAACGGCGCCTGGTGGAATTACGCCTGGGCTTATGTCACCGACAAACCGCCACTGCCCATTTGGCCTTACCCCGCTTTGTTGGCAGTCTTCCTTACCACAAACCGCTTCGTTCAAATCCTCGTCGTTGTTTTGATGAGCTTCTGGTGGTTTGGCTGGGCAGGGACGTTGTTCCTTTCCTCGACCCGTGTGATCTTCGCCGCCGCGTTCGACCGTCTGCTCCCCGAGAAGGTCGCCGAATTGAACAAAAACGGAACCCCCATCAATGCCATGCTGTTGATGGTGCTACCCGCCATTCTGGTTTCCTACCTCTATGCTTATAACGTCGGCGCAGCCGCAGACGGCACGGGCGGTTTCTATACGATCACCCTTGCCGCCACACAAGGGATTGCGATCATGTACTTCGGCACAGCCATCGCCGCAATCGTCCTTCCATATAAAAAGAAGGAGCTTTTCGAGGCTTCTCCAATTGCCCAGATGAAAGTGGCTGGAATTCCGCTCATCACCGTTGCCGGCCTGATCTTCGGCGGCTTCCTGGCCTTCCTGCTCGTGGAATGGATGTTTGACCCCTGGCTCAACACAGGCGGAGAAGGCGCGGGTTTGTACGGCATCAGCTTTAAGAATACAAACTCCATCATCTTCCTGCTCGTCTGCTATGGCTTGTCCGCCTCCATTTACTACGGCTTCAAGTCCTACCGCCAAAAAGGCGGCATCGACATGGACAAGGTCCAGACCGAAATTCCTGTAGAATAGTAATATGAAGTTGGGTGACTGTCACCTTCAAGGTGACAGTCACCTTTTGTTTTGGAGCGCCTATGTCTGTAATCGAAGAAGTCGTTGAGAAAGTGGAAGAATGGAAAGATGGGGATGTTCAAATTCAACATCTTTCTGGCGGGTTGACGAATACGAACTACAAAGTCACTGTGAATGGAAAACCATTTTTTATCCGCGTGCCGGGCGAAGGCACGGAACTGCTGGCAATAGACCGCAACAACGAATATCACAGCGCCAAAGCCGCCGCGCAGGCGGGCGTTGGCCCGAAAGTTTTATATCATTTCCCCGAATACAACGTGATGATTCTGGAATTCCTGAACGGCGTTACCATGTCCAGAGATTCGCTGAACGCGCCCGGAATGCCAAAGCGGATGGCTGACTCGATCAAGAGACTCCACGCTGGAGAACGCCTCCTGCTCGACTTCAACATGTTCCGCCTCACAGAGTATTACCTCCGCCTTTGCAAAGAGCGGAGCATCAAAATCCCCGACGGTTATCTCGAAAGAATGCAAACAGTAACGCAGATCGAAAAAGCCATGTCCGTGAAGCCGCTGGCAACCGTCCCTTGCAACAACGACCTCCTCGCCGAAAACTACATCGACGACGGCAAACAACTCTGGCTCATCGACTACGAATACAGCGGCAACAACGACCCAACTTTTGAACTCGGAAACACCTGCCAGGAAATGCAGTTCAACGACCAGCAGATCATGGAAGTCTGCGAGGCTTATTTTGGCGAGGCATCTGCTGATAAAATTGCCCGCATGAAATTGAACATGGTCATGTCTGACGTGGGCTGGGGATTGTGGGCCGCCATTCAAGCCAATATCTCCACCATCGACTTTGACTTTTGGGGCTGGGCCATCGAACGCTGGGGCAGGGCAATGGAAAAAATGGATTCGGCGGAATTCCCCCTCTGGCTGAAAGATGTACAGGCATCATAAATGGAAACGAATCAGACCGAGATATTCAATGAAATGCACCGCCTCATCAAGGCAGGGGATGGAAAAAAAATCCAACTCCGCGCCATCGGCGGGCTGGCAGTTCAGGCGCACAACAAAACCAACCACCCGCTTTTTGCGCGTGAATTCGCCGACCTGGATTTTGTAGTCGCCAGCAAACAACGCCGTAGCTTTGAAGCCTTCATGCCCGAAGTCGGCTATCAGCCAAATAAAAAATTCAACATCATGAACGGCGACCAACGCCAGATTTACTATCACGAGACCACCGAAATGAAAGTAGATATCTTCGTCGGCGACTTTGAAATGTGCCACAAAATTCCCCTCGAAGACCGCCTCACCGCCGACCCCGTCACCATACCGCTCGCCGAATTACTGCTCTCCAAAGCGCAGATCGTGGAACTCAACCGCAAAGACGCGCTTGATCTAACATCCATTTTATTGAACAATGAAACTGGCGACGGCGATAACGAAACCATCAACCTGAAAATTCTCGCCCAGTTATGCAGTCAGGATTGGGGCTTGTACAAAACCACCTCCATCAATTTGCGGCGCGTTGTCGAACTGGTCGACGAAAAAGATATCAGCCTTACACACGATGAACGCGGCCTCATCATCCGCCGCGTGCGCGAGATCGAAAAAACATTTGCCGAAATGCAAAAACCCGTCGCCTGGCAATTACGCGACCGCGTCGGCACCCGCATCAAATGGTACATCGAAGTGGAAGAAGTCTCGCGATGAAAAAACTTCGGCTTTTACTTGCCCTGCTGATTCTTGCAGTTTCATTTTCCCTTTTACTTTGGGGATATTTGCCCAACCCGCGTGAAGTGATTGACAGGGACATCCCGCCTGCCGAGATGCAACTCCCAACTCCCACCTCGCTTCATCCTTACCCGTTGCCTGTTTTATGACCTACAAACATTTTTCCCCCCGAATCATTTCCCTGCTCATCGCCGCGCTGACGATTGCTCTCGTCAACTATGCCTGCGGCGTTGTCACTTCCCCCATAGCCCAGCCTCCCGCAGACGCAGGCTCTGAACCCGCCGCAACCTTTATTGCTCCGCAAGCCACTCAGTCCGCATCCACAGCAGAGACACAACCCGCCATCCCAGAGACGCGCCGCCTCACCCTGGAATATCCCCCCAAAATGAAAGCAGGCGCCGAGAGTGACGTGATCCGCCTGACGCTCGAGGTGGATGAGCAGGGCAACATCACTCCCACCGCGCAGGTGGAAGGGAACGTGATCACTGGCGAAACGATCCAAATCCCCAATTTATATGAAACACACACCGTCACCGCCGAAGCGCGGATTGATATGGCTGGCATGGATATTCAACCCGCTGGCGCGATTTACGAACCGATGACCCCCGGCCAGCCTGTGAAATTTTTCTGGAGCATCCGCCCGCAAGAGACGGGGGTGTATCGCGGCACGGTCTGGTTGCATTTGGTTTTTGTGGACCGCATCAGCGGGGCAGAAAGCCGAATGGCTGTATCAGCCCAGGTCGTAGAGATCGAGGCGGTGGACTTCTTTGGATTCTCCGTCAACCTGGCGAGGACTTCAGGCGTGGTGGGTTCTGTCGTGGGTGGCATCGTCGGCTTCCCGTTTTTGGAGGATATCGTCAAGTTTTTGTTTCGGAGGAGAAGAAGGAAGTGACAGGAGAAAGCGGGGAAAAATATGACGAATATCACCTAAAAAATTGACATGCTTTACGGGAAGGCCGTTTGTTCTCTATGGTACAATTTGCGAACTTGTTGTAATAAATTTCACGACGGAGTACTTAAATGAACGAGTGGCTGTATGTAGCTTTGTTTATTGTTGTCGGGATGATCATCCCCATCGGCGCGATCGCGGCAGGCTTTATCTTCGGACCCAAAAAGCCAAACCCCATTAAACAATCAACTTATGAATGCGGTATCGAGCCAGTCGGCGAGGCATGGATCCAGTTCAAGGCGCAGTATTATATTTTTGCGCTGGTCTTCCTTGTCTTCGACGTGGAGGCGGTTTTCCTTTTTCCGTGGGCTGTAAAAATTGGACAGCTTGGGTTGTATGCAGTGATTGAGGGCATTGTATTTGTGGGCATCCTGGTTGTTGGCCTGGTGTACACCTGGCGCAAGGGAATGTTGGAATGGGTGTAGTTTTCAAGTAAATAATAGAGAAGGCTGATTGGATTAAATCCTTTCAGCCTTTTCTTTGTGTAATAAGGAAAATCCCCCTCACCCTAGCCCTCTCCCGAAGGGAGAGGGGACTCCCTTCCCCTTCGGGGGAAGGGTAGGGGATGAGGGAGAAACAGGAGTGATTATGAATTTTTGGAATGACCCACTAAAAGTCGCCGCGGGTTGGCTGGAAGGAATCTTCACGGGCTGGGGCATGGACGCTGTCCTTGCGCATGTGCTGGTGGTCTTCCTCGGCGTATTTCTGCTCATCACAATCTTGATGGTGTTGGATATTTTCCTGGTGTGGATCGAGCGCAAGGTGGTGGCTCGCTTCCAGGACCGCATCGGCCCCAACCGTGTCGGCCCGTATGGTTTGATCCAGCCGTTTGCAGACATTATCAAACTCATCATTAAAGAAGATACCACCCCCGATGGCGCAGACAAGGTGGTCTACAACCTTGCGCCGATTCTTTCGATGATGTCTGTGCTCATCTTGTGGGCGATTGTGCCTCTGGCGCCCGTCATGCTGGGCGTGGATTTGAACGTCGGCGTGCTCTTTCTGATTGCCGCAGGCGCAATTGGCACACTCTCCATTATTATGGCGGGTTGGTCATCGAACAATAAATTTGCGATGATCGGCGGCTTTCGTCAGGTGGCGGTGATGGTGGCGTTCGAGATTCCCATGCTCACCATGCTGATGATCCCGACCATTTTTGCGGGTTCGATGAACATGAACGACATCATCGAGTCGCAGAACGTTTGGTACTTCATCATTTCTCCGCTTGGCGCGTTGATCTTTTTGATCGCCGCGATTGCAGAGTTGGGACGCGCTCCCTTCGATCTAGCAGAAGGCGAATCCGAATTGGTGGCTGGTTTCAACATCGAATATTCAGGCATGAAGTTCGGCATGTTCTACGCGGGTGAACTTTTGCACGCCTTCACCTTCGGCGGTTTCTGGGCAATCCTATTCTTCGGCGGCTATCGTTTCTTCGGCCTGGAACAGGTCAGCCCCTTCCTTGCCATCCTCATTTTGGTTATCAAAGCCATGCTTGGTTACTGGGTCATCATGTGGGTCAAATACACCATGATGCGCATCCGTATCGACCAGATGCTTGGCTTCAACTGGAAATTCCTGACTCCGCTTTCATTTGCCCTTTTACTTGTCACCGCCTTGATGAATACGCTTCTGCGCGGTGCGGACGGCTGGCTCTACATCCTGGGCATGTTCCTCGCTAATGTAGTGACCGCCTGGGTCGCGCTGGAGATTGCGCGTTCGGTGAGTAAAAAAGAACGCGAACGAGTTGAGGGCGTGAAGCAGGTTGCCGAGGTGCATCATTCGTAAGTAGTAATTGGTAAATAGTAATTGGTAAATGAAGTCCCCAGTCTCTAATTACCAATTACCAACAACGAATTACCAAAGGATTTTATATGACAGGCGAACAAATCATTTTTCTGATCGTGGCCCTCTTCACCCTCGGCTCTGCGCTGATGGTGGTGACGACGCGCAACTTGATCCATGCGGCGCTGTGGCTGGTTGCCACCCTGTTCGGTGTGGCGGTCATTTACGCGTTGTTGAATGCGGGTTTTATGGCGGTGGTGCAGGTGGTGGTGTACATCGGCGCGATTGCCATCCTCTTCATCTTTGCAGTGATGCTCACCCGCAAAGACTTGCGCGACAATACCCCGCAGACGAACAAGAACTGGTGGGCTGGCGCGCTTGTGGCGGCGCTGACTTTTGTGGGACTCGTTTTTACGCTCCAGAGTTGGAGCGGCTTCTCGAAGACAGCATCAGCCGTCCCGTTAGGCTTTGATGCGATCAGTCAGCTTGGTGAACAGTTGACATCGCCCACGGCCTACGTCCTGCCGTTTGAAGTTGCATCCGTCCTTCTGTTGGCGGCGTTGGTTGGCGCGGTGTATGTCGCGTTCAATAAAAAATAAAATTAGGAAATAGTGATTAGGTAATTAGGAATTGACGATCCCTAATTCCTAATCCCTAATTACCTACACCCCTGATTTTTGGAGGCTAAATGATTCCCCTCTCATGGTATCTCATTCTTGCGGCGGCGTTGTTCGGCATTGGCTTGTTCGGCGTGCTGGTGCGCAGGAACGCGGTTGCGATTTTGCTCGGCGTGGAACTCATGCTCAATGCGGTGAATATCAACCTCGTGGCCTTTTGGCGCTACGGTGACATGGCAACGATGGCCGGGCAGGTTTTTGCCATCATCGTGTTTGCGGTTGCCGCCGCCGAAGTTTCCGTGGGGCTGGCTTTGGTCATTTCTGTGTACCGCAGGCGCAATACTGTGATCGCAGATGAACTCGATATGTTGAAATGGTAGAAATCGGTAATTAGTAAATGGTAATTACTATTCACCAATTACTAATTACTTTTTCGGAGGCTTCATGACGACTGAATTATTGATTTGGTTAATCCCACTACCGCCTTTGCTGGCGTTCTTCTTGATCGTGCTGTTCACGAACAAGAGTAAGGCGCTCAGCCACTCTATAGCGGTGGGCGCGGCTTTCCTTTCGTGGCTCGGCGCAATGATCGTTTTTGCGCGCGCGCTTGGCGTGGAACACCTTGGCGAACATCCGTTTGAGTCTGCGGTCAACTGGCTGCCGACAGGCGAGACGTGGTTGAAGATTGGCGTGTTGATCGATCCACTTTCCGCCGCGGTTTTATTCTTCGTGGCGTGGACGGTGTTGATGATCTTCATCTACAGCGTTGGCTATCACAATTACGGCCAGCCCGAAGGCGACCATGACCACGCAGGCCTTCCGCCGCATGGCGCAACCGTGCATGGACACACCGTACCATCTATCGAGCCGATGTATTCCCGCTTCTTTGCATTTATCGGCCTGTTCGCTTTCGGCATGTACACCCTCGTGGTTTCCGATAACCTGCTTACGCTTTTTGTAGGTTGGGAGATCATGGGGCTGTGCTCCTACCTTTTGATCGGCTTCTGGTACGCCAAGCCTTCCGCTCGCAATGCGGCGGTCAAAGCCTTTATGACCACCCGCATCGGCGATGTCTTCATGCTGTTGGGCATTGCATTCCTGTACAGCGTGACGGGCACACTTTCCTATCGCGAGATTTTCACCGAAGAGATTTTGCACACCCTCGCCATCGTGCCAACTGGCGTCTTTGGCCTCTCTGCCGCTGGTTTGATCGCGCTTTTACTCTTCATTGGTACAGTCGGTAAATCGGCGCAGTTCCCCTTGCATGTCTGGTTGCCAGATGCGATGGAAGGCCCGACCCCTGTCAGCGCAATGATCCATGCGGCCACGATGGTGTCAGCGGGTGTGTACGCGGTCATCCGCATGTTCCCGCTCCTCAGCCTCGACCCGAAGACGATGACCATCGTTGCCTTCATCGGCGCGTTCACCGCCATCTTTGCCGCGACAATCGCTGTTGCGCAAAATGACATCAAGCGCGTGCTGGCTTATTCGACCATTTCACAACTTGGCTTCATGATCGCCGCACTCGGCATCGGCGCGTATGTTGCCGCAGTCTTCCATCTGATTACACACGCTTTCTTCAAGGCTCTGCTCTTCCTCGGCTCTGGCTCCGTCATCCACGGCATGGAGCATGGTGTGCTTCACACGGGGGATCACAAAGTTGACCCGCAGGACATGTTCAACATGGGCGGCCTGCGCAAGAAGATGCCAATTACATTCTGGACCTTCCTCATCGGCGGCTTTGCCCTTTCTGGCTTTCCACTCATCACCGCTGGCTTCTGGTCGAAGGATGAAATTCTCGCGGACGCTTTCGGTCATGGTCACATGGCTGTCTTCATCACCCTCGCTATCGCCGCATTTATGACCGCCTTCTACACCATGCGCCAGATCACGTTGACCTTCCTTGGCGAACCGCGCACGAAGGAAGCAGAACACGCGCAGGAAAATAAATGGACGATGACCGCTCCGCTCGTTGTCCTCTCGTTCTTTGCCATAACCTATGGCTGGGTCGGCATCCCCGAACATTTTCCAGTCCTCGGCGGACTCGTGCCAAACTGGTTCCACGAATTCGTCGGCGGCACACTGGCCGAACACCCCGAAGCTGTTGAATTCAATATTGTTCCGCTTGCCACTTCATTGTTTGTCGCTCTCGGCGGCTTATTCTTCGGCTGGCTTGCGTATCGCAATGTTCAGTCTCCAGCAGAAGACAAACTCCAGATCGGCGTGCTCAAGAACAAATGGTACTTCGATGAAATCTACGGTTTTCTTTTTATCAAGCCTGCCATTTGGTTCTCCGAAGTCTTCGTCTCCAAATGGATGGACAAAGGCTTCATCGACGGCATTCTCCATTTGGTCGGGCCAGCCACCGGCGGAGTCGGAAGCGCAATTCGTAATTACTTTGATCTGCCCGTTATCAATCAATTCTTCGGTGATGGTTCCGCGGATGCCACCTGGTGGGTCGGCAAAAACCTTCGCCCCATTCAAACGGGCCGCATCCAGCAGTATCTCATCCTTTCACTGGTCGTCCTTTTTGTTGTCGGCGGCCTGCTATATTTCTTTCTGCTGGCCAGGAGCGCATGATGGACTTCCTCAATACTCATCTCCTCAGCCTGATCTTGTTCCTGCCGACCATTGCGGCATTGATCATGCTTTTCCTGCCGGGCGCGGAAACAAAATTATTACGCTGGTACGCCCTCGGCGCCAGCCTGATTCCTTTTGTGCTCACGCTTGTGCTCTGGAACAATTTTGACCCGAACACAACAGGCTTTCAATTTCAAGAAACGTATCCCTGGTACGAAGCGCTGAATTCATCCCTGCATCTCGGCGTGGATGGCATCTCCATCACGATGGTCTTGCTCACCACCCTGCTTACGCCGCTTGCCATCCTCGCATCTTTCAGCGTGACCGACCGCGTCAAGCCATACATGATGCTCTTCCTCTTTTTGGAAACAGGCATGTTGGGCGTTTTCATGTCGCTCGACCTGCTCATCTTCTTCGTCTTCTGGGAAATCGGCCTCGTGCCGATGTATTTCCTCATCAACCAGTGGGGCAGCGCCAATAAGGATTACGCTTCGCTCAAGTTCATGATCTACACCATGGGCGGATCGCTCGGCCTGCTGCTGGCTGTGCAGATGCTCGGCGTTCTTTTCGGGACCTATGATCTGGTTGCCCTCTACGAGCGTTGGAATTCGCTGGATGCTGGTTCTGTTCTCCTCGGTATGCCCGTGCATACCATCAAGACCATAGCCTTCTGGGCATTTACAATTGCCTTCGCGGTCAAAGTTCCATTATGGCCTTTCCACACCTGGCTGCCTGATGCTCACACCGAAGCCCCCACCGCTGGTTCGATGATTTTGGCAGGTGTGCTCCTCAAACTCGGCGCGTACGGCTTCATCAGACTCGTGCTTCCACTTTATCCGTTGGAAGCAAAGATATTTGCAGGCGCGCTCGCTGTCCTTGCCGTTGGTGCAATCGTCTTCGGTGCGTTTGGCTCCTTCGGCCAGACGGACTTCAAACGACTCGTGGCCTACTCCTCCGTCAATCACATGGGCTTTGTCGTGCTCGGCATCGCCGCCGCCGGTCTGGCCGCTGGCACGCCCGATGCTCACATCGCCATGAACGGCGCAGTCTTGCAGATGTTCAATCACGGCCTGTCTGCGGCGGGCATGTTCTTCCTCGTCGGTGTGATCTACGAACGCACGCACACCCGCAACCTGGAAGAGTTCGGCGGCCTGTTCCCGCTTGTTCCAATCTACGGCGGCATTTTGATCTTCATGAGCATGGCCTCCCTCGGCCTGCCCGGACTTAACGGCTTCGTCTCCGAATTCATGGTTGTGCGGGGCGCGTATCCTGTACTTACGATCTACACCGCCATCTCCATGCTTGGCTTACTCTTCACGGGCGCATATATTTTGAAAGGCATCATGAAAGTTTTGCATGGCCCCATGAACGAACATTGGGCGCACGGCGTACATAAACTCACCGAGATCAACACACGCGAAATTTTCGTGGTCGTCCCGCTGATGATCCTAATCCTGGTCATCGGTATCTACCCTGCGTGGATTTTGGAAGTTATCAATAAAGCCGTAGTCGCTTTGTTCTAATCTCTAATTCTCTAATCTTTGCTCTTCCCCGCCCTTGAGGTGATTATGAATTTTCCAATATTAAGTATTATCACTTTCCTTCCCTTTGTAGCCGCGGTCATCATGTTGCTGATGCCTGCCGACCGCAAAACAGAAGTCCGCGGCGTTGCGCTGGCAACCGCCGCCATTGACCTCCTGCTTGCTGGTTGGATGTATGCGCAATACCTGCTCCGCGACCTGACGGGCTACCAGTTCATCGAGACATACAACTGGCTCCCCGCGCTTGGCATCAGCCTGAAATTCGGCGTGGATGGTATGAGCGCTCCGCTCGTCCTGCTGACGGGCATCGTCATGTTTACAGGCGTGCTCATCTCCTGGGGCGATGACGATAAACACGTCATGGCTGGCATTCAGGATCGTCCGCGTGAATTCTTCGCCTTCCTCTTCCTGCTCGCAGGCGGCGTGTTCGGCGTCTTCGTCTCGCTCGACCTGTTCATGCTGTTCTTCTTCTATGAAATCGCCGTCTTCCCGATGTACCTTCTCATCGCAATTTGGGGCTGGGTAGTCACTCGTGAATACGCCGCCATGAAATTGACGCTCTACCTGTTCATCGGTTCGGTCGTTTCACTTGTCGGCGCGCTCGCCATGTACTGGACTCAATACCAGAACACAGGCGTACTCTCCTTTGACATGATCCAGATGGAGAGCGCAGGCTTCTCAGCCGCATTCCAATATGCCTGGTTCCTGCCCGTCTTCTTCGGATTTGCGGTCTTGGGCGGTATCTGGCCCTTCCACAACTGGTCACCAGATGGTCACGTCGCCGCACCGACAGCGGTTTCCATGTTCCATGCAGGTGTGTTGATGAAGCTCGGCGCCTTCGCCGCCTTGCGTGTGGGCGTCATGCTCCTGCCCGAAGGCGCGAAGCAATGGTCGTGGCTCATCATGGCCTTCGCGGGAGTGGCGGTTGTGTACGGAGCGTACATTGCTTTCGTTCAAACCGACATGAAATACATGATCGGTTTTTCCTCCGTTTCGCACATGGGGCTGGTGATGCTCGGCATTTCCACCCTCAACCATAATGGATTGGTGGGGGCGGGCGTGCAGATGTTCTCGCACGGCATCATGACGGCTCTCTTCTTTGCCATCACAGGCATGATCTACGACCGCGCGCACACCCGTATGATCCCCGAACTGGGCGGCATTTCCAAAGTGATACCCTTCGCCACAATCGGCTTCATCATTGGCGGCCTCGTGTCCATGGGTATGCCTGGCTTCTCTGGGTTCGTCGCCGAATTCCCGATCTTCATGGGCGTTTGGGAGGAACAATGGCTGGTGGCAGTGATCGCAAGCATTTCCATCATCATCACGGCGGCTTACATCATGATCAACATTCGTAAAGTCTTCTTTAGCCCAATGCCTGAAAAACTCGAAGGTCACGTAGGAGACATCACCATTTTAGACAAAGTGGCAATCTCAACCCTGTGCTTCCTGATGATCGTCATTGGCGTGTTTCCCGCCGTCATGGTTCCCATGGTGGAAAAAGGCGTCGAGAATATCATCCGCCTGCTGGGAGGTGCATAATGTTTACTTCACAAATTTTTGCTTCCATCCTCCCCGAAATTCTGATCCTCGTTCTCGGCATTCTCATCCTCGTCTTTGAGCCCTTCTGGAAGGAAGACCAGCGGCGCAATGCAGGCTGGCTCACCGCAGGCGGGCTTTTCGCCGCGATCATCATCAGCCTGTTGTTTGGCCAGCCTGGCGAACCGACCTCCGTCCTTGGCGGCATGATCCGCTTTGACTGGTTGGGCTTCTTCTTCAAACTTTTGTTCATGTTTGCGGGGGCGGTAACAGCCCTGCTTTTGATGGATCATAAAACTGCGGGACATCGCGGCGAGGCCTATGTTCTGCTTCTCGCTTCGCTTCTCGGCATGAACCTGATGGCTGTTTCCTCCGACCTGGTCATGCTCTACCTGGCAATTGAAACCGCGTCCATCCCGCTTTACATCCTCGCGGGCTTCCTGCTCGCCGACGAACGCTCCACAGAAGCGGGCTTCAAATATTTGCTGTTTGGCACGCTGGCTTCCACCATCATGCTTTATGGATTTAGCCTCATCTTTGGATTTGCCGGCACGACGAATATTTACCAACTCTCTGAGATTCTCGCCGCTGGCAATCTTTCGGTCTTACTTGCCTTTGGGCTGGTTGCCCTCGTGACGGTTGGCCTTGGCTTCAAAATGGCAATCGTCCCCTTCCACTTTTGGGCGCCAGATGTATATCAGGGTTCTCCCACACCCGTGGCGGGTTTCCTTTCCACAGCTTCCAAAGCCGCTGGCTTTGCGGTTGTGGTGCGCTTTTTCTTCGTAGCGCTACCCGCCTTCGCCCCCTCGTGGACGTTGATCTTCGCCGCGCTTGCCGCCATCACCATGACAGTTGGCAACCTGCTCGCGCTTACGCAGACGAATATCAAACGTTTGCTTGCGTATTCATCCATTGCACATGCGGGGTATGCGTTGATCGGTGTGGTGGCGTTCAGCCAGCTTGGCGCGGCGAGTGTGGTGTTTTATCTTGCCGCGTACATTGCAACGAACCTGCTCGCCTTCGGTGTGGTGATGGCATTCAGCCGCATCACTGGTTTGGAAGAGATTACCGACTACGCAGGCCTCAGCCGCCGCAACCCGTTGATGGGCTTGATGATGCTGGCCGCTTTCCTGTCTCTGGCGGGGATGCCTCCGTTCGGCGGTTTCGTGGCGAAGGTTTTTGTCTTTGCCGCGGGTGTGCAGGCCAATTACACCTGGCTGGTGGTTGTGGGTATTATCAACTCGATCTTTGGCGTGTACTACTACCTTAATGTGTTGAAGTATGTGTACCTGTACCGTATGGAAGGGGAGAACGAGGAACAGCACCCTGTGCCCTTGACCCGTCCGTACGCGATTGCGCTGGTTGTACTTGCCATTGGCGTGATCTTGGTTGGTACTGTGTTTGCGCCGTGGTTTAGCTGGTCTGACGCGGCGGCGTTGAATTTGTTCTAGTTCTGGAGTCTGGAATCCATCAGCTTGCTGATGGATTCCAGAGGCTTCAGTGAAGAAAAATATTAGAGAAAGCAGAATCAGGTCAAAAGTCGAGAAAGAGGCGTTGATGGGGAGGGGAGGAGGTCTCTTCGAGCGGATTTTCACAAAAAGGATTTTCGTTTGACAGCCCTTTGACCTGTCAGTTATAATCGTGCGACATGACACAATCAAAACAAACCAATCGTCAAAATATGGTGTACACCCTGCTCGTGGTTATGGTCGGGCAGGTGGGTTGTATTACCATTGCGGTCATTTTGGCTTCGGTGTTTGGCGGGTTGTGGCTTGATGAAACGTTCGGAACAGGGCGGGTTTTTACACTGGCCCTGTTGTTTGCTGGAATCCCTCTTTCGGTCTTCCTGATGCTGTTTGCGGCGCGGAAAACGCTGGCGCGGTTGAAGGAAAAATACGAAGCCGAAGAGAAAAAAACTACTGCTTAGGAGGCGGGCTTGGAGACCCAAAAACGTACCCCCTGGCGGCGCTGGATTGTTCTAATCCTGATGATTGCAGGTTTTGTGCTGGGCGGAATTTATGCCCCGGTTCAGCCTGAGATTACGGTTGCCGCCGAAAAATTGATCGAGGAGCCGCTGACCGAGAATTTTCTTGGTTTTGCCGGCCCCTTCTATTTGGTAAATACGCTCCCCACATTGGCGGTGACAATTGTCCTGCTGGTGGTGATTGGCTTTGCCGCGAATCGTTCATTGAAGAAGAGTCAACAGACTGACCTTGTGCCGAGCGGCATTGGCAATGTGATGGAAGCCATTTTGGAAATGTTGTACAACATGACCGAAGGTTCTGCGGGCACGAAGTGGGCGAAGGCGATCTTCCCCTGGTTTGCAACGATCATGATCTATGTGTTGTTTGCCAACCTGCTCAAATTAATCCCTGGTTTTGAGTCAATTGGCGTTCTGCATGAGGCACACGGTGAGGGACATGCAATTGCTGAGATGGGCGCATTTGCCAATATTCTCCCCGCAAAGGTGGAGGAAGGCGGCTATATTCTGGCCCCGTTCTTCCGCGGCATTTCTGTGGATTTGAACTTCACCCTGTCTTTGGCGTTGATCTCGTTCTTTTCCATTCAGGTGATGGGTGTTCGCGCTCAGGGACTTGGCTACTTCAGCAAGTTCTTCAACACAAAGCGGATGTTCAAAGTGCCGTTCTTCGGCGCGATGGATTTCCTCGTAGGTTTGCTGGAAATCATTTCTGAATTTGCCAAGATTCTCTCGTTTACATTCCGTCTTTTCGGGAACATGTTCGCGGGTGTGGTGTTGGTGGCGGTGGTTGCTTCCCTGCTCGGCAAGATCAGCATTCTGCCCTCAATGATCATGATGTTCGAGTTGTTCGTGGGCATTATTCAGGCTTTCGTGTTCGGCATGTTGACCATGGTGTTCATGGCAATGGCCACACAGGGACATGGCGAAGAAGACCACGCTGAAGCGCATACGGAAGCGCACGAAATATAATTAAGTTAATTATTCTTAAGGAGAATTGAAACATGGATGGAAATATTTTAGATGCAGCTCGGTTGATTGGAGCTGGCTTGGCGATGATCGGTGCCGCGGGCGCTGGTGTAGGAATTGGTTTGAGTGTACATGGTGCCCTTGGCGGCATGGCTCGCAACCCCGACACATACGGCAATTTGTTGACCAACATGATTCTTGGCGTGGCGTTCTCTGAATCCATTGCCATCTACTGCCTGGTTATTGCATTTTTGATGCTCTTTGGCATAGTGCCTTAGGCTGGAAGGCAGGAGAAAAATGGAAGGTTTAGGTATTAATCTCGGATTGCTCATTGTTCAGCTGATCGCGTTCGCAATTGTGTTCCTCACATTGAACGCCTGGGTCTACAAGCCCATGCTGGACATGATGGAGTCCCGCAAGAAGAAGATTGCGCAAGGCCTTGAAGACGCCCGCATCGCTGCGGAAGCGCGGGCCGACGCAGAAAAGGATTCCGCCAAGATTTTGGCGAGCGCACAGGCTGAAGCGGGTAAGGTGGTTCGTGAAGCCACCGAACGCGCCGCGGACGCTGTGAAGGATGTAAAATCTGCTGCGGAAGCTGAAACTACAAAAGCGCGTGAATCTGCCGCCGCTGAAGCTGAATTGGAACGCAACCGCATTCTCGGTGATTTGCGCGGCCAGGTTGCGGCCCTTGCAATTGCCGCCGCCAACAAACTTGTCGGCGATGCGCTGGATGAAAAGAAACAACGAGCCTTGCTCGATGAGTTTTTCTCCGGTGTGAAATCCGGCAAGGTGGTTGTTTTGGATGCCGCTGATTTCAAAGGCGAGTCCGCTGAAATTACAAGCGCCCTGCCTTTGACCAAAGATGAAGAAGCCACGGTCAAGAAGGATGTGCTCTCGAAAGTTGGAGCCACGGATGTAAGCTTCCGGGTAGACCCGTCAATCCTGGGAGGTCTTGTCATCAAAGTGGGCGACAAGGTAATGGATGGTTCAGTCTCTGGCAGGCTTGAAGGTTTGCGCCAGAATTTGAAGTAATAGAAATGACAGATGAAAGAGGGCTTTGGTAAAACAAAGCCCTCTTTTTAATTGCCCGAGAGATTGGGCATTTTTGTTTTAATTAGGACTTACGCAATAGGGACGACCCACCCGCATTTTTAGGAAACTTTTATCACAGGGCGATCCTTTCTTGTAAGACGGGTGTACGGTTATGCCTTGTCGGGTCGCCCCTACGGAATATCGCGTAAGGTGAGTTAATAGTGATGGTAAGTAGTATTCAATCCCGAAGGGATGGAATGATTGTAGAACGTGGAAATATGCAGAAATCAACCCCGAAGGGGTGTCATGTTTTGCAAAGGGAGTTCCATGACATCCCTTCGGGATTGAAAATTTTCTTGCATGGCCTGCTCTACAATCATTTCACTCCTGCGGAGTTGAGTGCGTAACATCAGTCAATAAAGAATAGGAATTTTCGCACAATAAAGTGATTTCCACCCTTGATTGTCAAGTATTTATACTTTACAATAGCGGACATTAATTACCCTGGCAGTACTGAGTGAGGTGAATCGTTATGAACGAGAAGCACATCCAGCAAGTACTTGAAATTGAAAAACAGGCACAGGAAATACAGGATAAGGCAAGGCGCGAAGCGCAAGAAATTCCTGTGAAAGCGGAGCAGGAAGCGCAGGCGTTGATTGCCAAAGCTAAAGCTGACGCTCATGAAGAAGCGCGCAGAATGATCGCGGGCGCACAGTCGAACAATGCCTCCGATCATGGTGCGGCGGATGAAGCGTCCAGGAACAGCGAATTCGAAGATTCAGCCAGGAAGAACCTCGATAAAGCGGTTGCCATTGTTTTGGAACATGTCATTGGCAGGGCGTAACCCATGGCGAGCGGCGTTTCCGGTTACGCGGCAATCAGCACGCGGGTGCGGGCAATGTATTCCGATTTGCTCACACCCCAAGAGATGACCCGTCTGGGCGATTCACCTGATCTCCCTGCGCTCGTCAGCGCTTTGAAAAACACGCCCTACGGAAAATACCTTTCCGGAATAAAAGACAATGAAATGACGCCGCGCCGCATCATTTTGCAGATCAGAAATAGACTGGCGGATTCGTACTCCAGTGTGGTTCAGCAGGCCCCCGAGCAGACGCGCCCCCTGGTAAAGCAACTCTTTCGATATTTCGAAGTGGGAAATCTCAAAGCCGTATTACGCAGTATTCAAACAGTTTCATCCTGGAATTCCGATGTCGCCGCGTGGGACCGCGTACGCGAAGTATTATTTCCATTCGGCGCTTTTGCTTCCATCCCTGCGCAGGCCATGGTGGAATCGGGGAGCGTCGCTTCGGCGGTGGACCTGTTGCATGGTTCCCCCTACGAAGCGACCATGTCTTTTGCGATGAAGCGTTTCTCTGCCGAGCAGAATCTCTTTCCGCTGGAAGTGGCGTTGGATTTGGATTTCTGGCGCCGTCTGTGGGCCGAAATCAAAAATCTCAAAGGCAAAGACCGCGAGATGGGCGGAAAGTTGATCGGCTCTCTGCTTGATTTGAACAACCTGATGTGGGTCATTCGCTACAAGATTTATCACAACCTTTCGGAAGAGGAATTGATTAATTACACCCTGCCCTTTGGCTATCGTGTGCGCGATGAGGATGTGCGCGCCATCGCGGCGGGTGCGGATATTGCCTCTGTTGTGTCGCGCATCTACCCGAATATTCACGATGTAAACACGCTTCTTGACCACCCCCAATCTGGGTTGCCCAAACTGGAGCATTTGCTCAAGCAACAGGTGATGCGCCAATGCGTCTCGGCGTTCATCGGCTACCCATTCCACATTGGGCTTCCGTTGGCCTACTTGTTGCTCAGCGACTTTGAGATCCAGGACCTGGTGGTGTTGGTCGAGGCAAAATCCTCCAAACTCAAAGATGAAGAATTTCGTCCCTTGTTATTGAAAACGACTTTGATATAGTAACGCCCTCTCCCATTGGGAGAGGAGGCCAACGCGCTTATCACTTTCATATTGGAGATGCAATGTTATTTCCGAAGCAGATGTCTGAAGTTGAGTTGATTGTGCCTTCCAAAGACCTTGTGGCTGTAACAAGAACCTTGAGCGGCTATGGCGTATTTCATCAGGTTGACAGCGCGTATTTGGGGTTGGAAAGCCAGGGTCCGAATGCGTGGCAGGATAAAGCCGGGGCGTATTCCACGCTCGAACGCCGCATTCAGGCCATCATGCAGAATGTAGGGCTGGCGGAGGAGTATCCTGTCAAAGCTGAGATCGAATCGGTGGTCGACATGGACGCCGTCCGACCGGGGGTGGATCGGATCGAGGAGGAAGTCAAAGGGGTCAGCGATCAATTGTCGGGTGAAAGGAAGCGGCTTGAGTTGTTGGAGAGTCAGCTTCGCCAGTTGGAGCCGATCGCCGATGTCGATGTGGAAGTGGGGGCGCTGAAAAAGTCATCTTTTATGCACTCCATTTTAGGCGTCGTTCCTTCGGCGAATATCAGCAGGTTGAGAACCAGCCTTTTGAGAGTTCCGCATGTGTTTTTCATCCTGCGTGAAGATGCTCAAAAACCCGTTGTTTGGATTTTGGGTATCAGGAGCAATTCGGATGTTCTGGAGCGCGCCGCAAAAAGCGCCTATCTTAACCCGCTGAGCCTGCCCGATGAATTTGGCGGCACGCCCGAACAGATCACTGCGATGTTGAGAAAGGAAATCGAATCTGCGAAACAGAGGATTTCAGGTTTCGAAGCTGACCTTGCCAGGCTGGGCGGCTCTTACAAAAGTGAATTACAGAAATTGCTTTGGGATGTTCATATCAGCCGCGTTATGGCAGATGCGATTGTCCGTTTTGGGCAATTGCGCCATACCTATGTTGTGGTGGGGTGGGCGCCCACGGCAGATTTGGAAGACCTGACTTCAAGACTCAAGGAAGCCTCACGCGAGATTTTGATCGAAACGATGGCAACCAGCCGTTCGGGGCACCATGCGCAAGTGCCTGTGGCGTTGACGCAAAACAAGTGGCTCAAGCCGATTCAAATGCTGGTGGGTACGTATGGACATCCCAGCTATGGCGAGCTCGACCCGACGTTGTTGATGGCTTTCACGTTCCCACTTTTATATGGGGCGATGTTCGGCGACCTGGGGCAGGGATTGGTGATGCTGGTGTTGGGCATTTTGATGCACAACAAGATCATGATGAAGGGTATGCAAGGCCTCGGTTTGCTGATCGCTTATTGCGGGGTGTCGGCTTCTTTGTTTGGGTATTTGTATGGAAGTATCTTCGGGTTCGAGGGTCACCTGGTCGAAGAGTATCTTCATTTCCACTTTGAGCCGATGTGGATCAGTCCGATGGAGAATATTTTGAGTCTTTTGAGCATTGCCATCGATGTTGGCATTGTGATCCTGATGTTCAGCTTTTTGCTCGGTATGCTCAACAGCATCCGTTCGCAGGATTGGGCGCACCTGCTCTTTGGACATTCAGGCATCGCCGCCTTTGTGTTTTACATTTGCTTCCTTGCGATGCTGGGCGCATTTTTGGGCGATACCGCGCTTGCTCCGAGGGTTGCGGTTGCCATCAATTCGCTTCCGCTTCCGTTCACGACTCTGCTGGCTGTGTTTGGGGTCTTCGTGATGTTCGGCGGCTTTTTCAGGAACATGGTGGAAGGGCACACCCTGATCGAAGGCAAAGGCGTTGGCGGGTTTATGATGTTTCTCATCCAATCGCTCATGGACCTGATCGAGACGGTCATCAGTATGCTTAGCAACACGCTTTCATTCATCCGCGTGGGTGCGTTTGCGGTGGCGCACGGCGGTTTGAGTCTTGCCATCTTTTCGCTGGCGGGGGAGGAGCCCGATGCGGGTTTTTGGATCACGATTGTCATCGGCAATCTCTTTATCATCGGCTTCGAAGGTTTGATTGTGGGCATTCAAACCATGCGCTTGCATTATTATGAAATTCTGGGGAAGTTCTTCCATGGGGGCGGTATGCAATTCGAACCCCTGAAGTTAAGTTCCTCGCAAGAGGAGACGTAGCCTGAACGCAGGGCAATATCGCGAAGCGCGTTACGGCGCCAATAAAATTGCGTGGTATCGGTTTGTAGAACTCGAATAAAAAATTTCCATCTATCTAAAAGGAGATAAACAATGTTGTTAGTATTTGCTGTCCTGGTTGGTTTGATCCCGGTAATTCCCGCAGTGGTCTTTTTGCTTCAAAACGGAAAGACCAGCCCCGCTCAGGCGGTTTCCCGCATTGTCAGCGGATTTACTGGATTTAATTTCCTCGTTGGCATGTTCGCGGCGGGACTGGCAATGGTCTGGCTCGCCTCGCCGACTTCCGCGCTCGCATCTGGCGCAGCACAGGAAGCCGCAGTGGATCAATACGCCACGCTTGCGGCGGCCCTTTCGACAGGTCTCGCTTGTATCGGCGCAGGCATTGCAGTCGGAAATGCTGGCGCGGCGGCGGTGGGCGCCACGGCTGAAAAACCCGAGTCCTTTGGCCGCGCGCTGATCTTCGTGGGCCTCTCGGAAGGGATTGCCATCTACGGCTTGATCATTTCCTTCCTTATTCTTCCGTAAACCCTTACGAAGATAAAGAAAAAAATATGAAGATTTTGGTCATCGGTCATCCTGATGCAGTGCTTGGTTTTTCGCTGGCAGGCGTGGGCGGCAGAGTCGCCACCACTGCCGACGAGGTGAATCAGGCATTGGACGAAGCCCAAGCCAGCAAAGACATCGGCATTGTGCTTGTCACGCAGGATGTGGCTGGGCTAATTCCAGCCCGCATGGAACATCTTAACCTGCGGAGTACGGTTCCGCTGGTGGTCGAGATTCCCTCTCGCGGAGGCGTCCCGGAGGGGCAGGCTTCGCTCGGCGATATCGTCCTGCGGGCAATCGGAATCAAGCTATAAGCTTTCCTTCGGATATCCACTACAAGGAAAAGGATTGGATTGAGCGCTATGAAATCTGTCGAAGAAGATATTGAATTGCTTGCACGCGCCATTATGACGGAAGCGCGGGAGGAAGCCGAACAGTTGCACGCCGAGGCAAAAGAGAAGGCAGAAGCCATTCGGAAGCGCGCCCAGGAACAGGCGGAGTCGGAGCGAAAGGCAATCCTCGCGCGCGCAAAAGAGGATGCGGATCGTCTTCGCAGTCAATCATCGGCCACATCCCAGCTTAAGGCGCGTTCTGTGCAATTGGATCAACGCGAAAAAATCCTGAACGAGGTTTTCGAGAAAGCCAGAGAGCGGTTTGGTTCCGTAATGGAACGGCCGGATTACGGCGCAATTGCAACCATGCTGGCGCGCGAAGCGTTGACCCAGTTACAGGTGAAGGAAGCCGAAGTGCGGGCGGACGCATCCGCTCAAAAAAGCCTGAGGCTGGATGAGCTTTCCACGGAACTCAATGGAAAATTTACATTCGGCAAAACACTCGAGGAAGGCGCCGGTGTTGTGGTGAGCGCGGCAGGCGGGAAACTGCAATACGATAACACGCTCGAGACCCGCCTGAACCGCTTGCAGGGCTCCCTGCGTTCCTCGGTTTATAAGGCGCTTATGGGAGAAACGGTATGAGCGATCAAGTCGGAACGATAACCTGGATCAGCGGGCCTGTTGTGCGCGCCCGCGGATCCCGCAACGTGGGTATGCTTGAACTCGTCGAAGTGGGCGAAGACCGTCTCGTGGGCGAGGTCATCGGCCTCAAAGGCGACCAGATGACGATTCAAGTATATGAAGAAACCGCCGGTATGCAGACCGGCGCGCCCATCTACGGCACAGGCCTGCCCCTGTCTGTGGAACTGGCCCCCGGATTAATTCAAAGCATTTACGACGGCGTCCAGCGCCCGCTTCCGTTGATCGAACAGGCAATGGGCTCCTTCATCAACCGCGGCGCGCACTTCGATTCGATCAGCCGCGAGAAGAAATGGAAGTTCACACCCAAAGTCAAAGCAGGTGACGAAGTCAGAGGCGGCGCAATTCTCGGCGTTGCGATGGAGACCGACACCTTCGAGCATCGCGTCATGCTTAACCCCGACGACTCAGGCACGATCACCTGGGTTGCCCCCGCAGGCGATTACACGGTCATCGACCCGATTGCCAAACTAAAAATGGGCAGGGAAGAAAAGACCATCGCCATGCTTCAGCGCTGGCCTGTTCGCCGCGCGCGGCCATTTACCAACAGGCGCCCTGCGAACATTCCGTTGATTACCGGCCAAAGAATTCTCGATACGTTTTTTCCCGTCGCCAAAGGCGGAGCGGCGGGCATCCCCGGCCCGTTCGGATCGGGCAAGACCGTCACCCAGCACAGCATCGCAAAATGGGCGGATGCGGAAATCATCGTCTACATCGGATGCGGCGAACGCGGCAACGAGATGACTGAAGTATTGCAGGAGTTTCCGCATCTGATCGACCCGAGAACTGGTCGGCCATTAATGGAACGCACGGTGCTGATAGCGAATACGTCCAACATGCCTGTCGCCGCGCGCGAGGCCAGCATCTACACCGGTATCACCATCGCGGAATATTACCGAGATATGGGCTACCACGTGGCATTGATGGCAGATTCAACCTCCCGCTGGGCAGAAGCCTTGCGCGAAGTTTCAGGCCGCCTTGAAGAAATGCCTGCTGAAGAAGGTTATCCCGCCTATCTTGCGGGCCGCCTCGCGGAATTTTACGAACGCGCAGGTTATGTGGATAACTTGAACGGCACACAGGGATCGGTTTCCATTGTGGGAGCGGTGTCTCCTCCCGGCGGCGACTTCTCGGAGCCAGTCACCCAGCACACCAAACGCTTCATCCGCTGTTTCTGGGCCTTGGATAAATCGCTTGCTTCCGCCCGTCACTTCCCCGCCATCAACTGGCTGGATAGCTACAGCGAATATCTCGAAGATGTGGGCAACTGGTGGCGCGAAAAGACCGGCAAAGATTGGCTGGCAATGCGCAACCGCGCCATGGAATTGTTGAGTGAGGAAAGCCGCCTGTCGCAAATCGTGAAGTTGGTGGGGCCGGATGCACTGCCTTACGCGGAGCGTATGGTTCTCGAAACCACACGCCTCATCCGCGAAGGACTTTTGCAACAGAATGCCACCGAGGCTGTGGATGCGTTTTCATCGGTGGAAAAACAGATTCGTATGCTCGAACTCGTGCTTTACTTCCACGAGCGCGGCATGGCAATTGTCAAACACGGCGCGCCGATCCATTTGATTCACGACCTGCCGGTGGTGGATACGATCATTCGCGCCAAATCTGCGGTTACGAACGAAGAGATGCACAAGTTCGATGACATTCAAAAGCAAATTGACCAGCAAATGGGTCAATTGGATGCGGAGTACAGATCATGAGCGAAGTGACAGTGCAAGGCGGTCAGGAAGTCGTCGGCGTCGGGCGCATCGAAGGTCCGATTTTGGTCGTCGAAGGCGCGGCGAATGTCCGGTACGACGAGGTTGTTGAAATTCAGGATACTCGCGGTCAACTTCGCCGTGGGCGCGTGCTGGAAGTGGGCGAGGGCTACGCGGTGGTTCAGGTGTTTGCAGGTTCCACCGGCCTTTCGATTGACGGGACCCGAGTCCGCTTTTTGGGCAGTACCCTGCACATTCCCGTTGCCGAGGAAATGCTCGGGCGCATCTTCGACGGTTTGGGCAACCCGATTGATGGCGGCCCTGAACCGCTTACCGACCGTTATGCCGATGTCAACGGCCAGCCGATCAACCCGACGGCACGCATCTATCCGCGCGATTACATCCAGACTGGCATTTCCACCATCGACGGTGTGAACACGCTCCTGCGCGGGCAGAAGCTCCCATTGTTTTCTGGCGCAGGCCTGCCGCACGATCAACTTGCCGCACAAATCGTGCGCCAGGCGACACTTGGAAAAGTGGCAGGCGCGCCGCCAACTGAAGGCGAAGAGTTTGCGATTGTGTTTGCCGCGATGGGCGTGAAGAATGATGTGGCAGATTACTTCCGCCGCTCGTTCACCGAAAGCGGAGCGCTGACCCGTGTTGCGATGTTCCTCAACCTGGCAGATGACCCCCCCGTGGAACGTATCGTTACCCCGCGCGCGGCATTGACTCTTGCCGAATATCTCGCCTACGAACGTGACATGCACGTGCTTGTGGTGCTTACCGATATGACCAACTACGGCGAAGCCTTGCGCCAGATTTCGAACGTGCGCGGCGAAGTGCCGAGCCGCAAAGGATACCCCGGTTATTTGTACAGCGATCTTGCTTCGATGTACGAACGCACGGGGCGCATCCGCACAAGCAAGGGTTCGATTACGCAGATTCCGATCCTTACAATGCCCAACGACGACATCACCCATCCGATGCCCGATTTGACCGGTTACATCACCGAGGGGCAGATCGTGTTGGGGCGCGAGCTTTACTTTGCGGGCATCTATCCTCCTGTGGCCGTCCTGCCGAGCCTTTCGCGTTTGATGAAGGATGGCATCGGCAAGAACCGCACGCGTGATGATCATCCGCGTTGGGGGGCGCAGTTGTATGCGGCCTACGCCAAGACTCAGGACGTGCGCGCGCTTGCATCCGTGATCGGCGAGGAAGAACTCAGCGACGTGGACCAGAAATACCTTAAGTTCGGACGCGCGTTCGAGCGTGAATTCGTCAACCAAAGTTTTACTGAAAATCGCACCATCGAGCGGACTCTCGAAATCGGCTGGAAACTTCTTTCCATGCTTCCGAAGAAGGAGCTCACCCGCGTCACGCTCGACGAGATAGCTCAATATTACAAAGGCGACGATGCCGCAAATTAGCATTGCCCCCACCCGCACGAACCTGATTCGCCTCAAGAAGGAATTGCGTTTCGCAAAAGAGGGCTACGAGATCCTCGACCGCAAACGCGAAGCCCTGACCGGTGAACTGGTTCGGGTGGCAAAAGAAGCCGACACCCTTCAAAAGGAAGTTTGGGCGTTGTTGATAACTGCGTATGCCACGATGGAAAAAGCGCGCCTGGTGATGGGTTCCGATCACGTTGAATGGGCGGCTCTCGCGGTGGATAAAACTGTGGATGTGCATCTGCGCCTGCGCGGAGTTATGGGCGTGGCGCTTCCACAGATCGAAGCGCGGGGCGAACCACCGAAACTTCCCTACAGCCCCGGCGATACCTCGGCCGCGCTCGATGAAGCCAGCGACGCATTCCGCGAGGTGCTTTTACGCATTCCGCAACTCTCGATGTTGACCGCCGCGGTGTGGCGCCTCGCCAATGAATTACGAAAAACCCAGCGCCGCGTGAACGCCCTTCAGCATATTTTCATACCGCAATACAAACACCAGATCGAGTTCATCGTCAGCTCTCTCGAAGAACGCGAACGCGAAGAGACCTTCCGTTTGAAATGGCTGAAAACGAAGATGTCCAGGGCAAACGAGGGGTAAAATAGAGACTGAAAATAATCAATCCGAAAATTGAGGTGATATCATGAACATTGCAGTACTGGGTACGGGACAGGTAGGTCAAACAATCGGCCACAAACTCGTGCAGTTGGGCCATGATGTAATGATGGGCGCACGCGACGAAGCCAGCCCGAAAGCTGTGGCCTGGGCAAAGGAGGAAAACCACAATGCCTTGTTCGGCACATTTGCCAACGCCGCCGCATTCGGCGAAATCATCTTCAACTGCACCCTGGGTTCCGCCTCGCTGGATGCTTTATACCTGGCGGGCGCGGGGAACTTAAAAGGGAAAATCCTGATCGACACATCCAACCCGCTCGATTACTCGGATGAAAAACATTGGAAGCTGACAGTTTGCAACACCGATTCCCTTGGCGAACAAATCCAACGCGCCTTTCCCGAAACGATGGTGGTAAAAACGCTTAACACGGTCTATTGCACAGTGATGGTTGACCCCGACAAACTTGTGGAAAGAACCGACATCTTCGTCAGCGGCAACAGCGCCGAAGCCAAAGCCAGGGTAACAAAAATCCTGCGCGATTGGTTCCACTGGAAACACATCGTTGACCTCGGCGATATCACCACCTCGCGCTCCGTTGAAATGTACGCGCTCCTGTGGCGTAGTTTGCGGCTGTCTACTTCGTCTCATCGCTTCAATATAAAAGTCGTAGCCACATAAAACGGCGAACGATTTTGGACATCGGAGGATTTTGGCGATACAATCATCAAAATCCTCTTTTTCGTTAAGGCCATGTCAAACAATAACACAAAATCACTCCAGCAAATTTTTTCAGAAATCCCTTTCCCTCTTCCATCCAAACTCCCCGACGCGCAGATTTCAGGCATTGCCATCAACAGCCGCGCTGTGAAGCCTGGCTATCTTTTTGTCGCCATGCAAGGCGGCACAATGGATGGGCATGATTTCATCCAAAATGCCATTGATAACGGAGCCGCTGTGGTTGTGGGGGATCGGGATTTGGATGGACTCTCCGTCCCATACATTCGACTCGAAAACCCGCGTCAAGCCCTGACCTGGCTGGCTGGTTCGTTTTACAACTGGCCTGCCCGCAAGCTGACGGTGATCGGCGTAACAGGCACCGATGGCAAAACTACGACCAGCAATTTGATCTATAAAATCCTCATTGCGGCGGGCATCAAAGCGGGCATGATCTCGACCGTGAACGCCGTCATTGGCGATGAAGTGCTGGATACGGGATTCCATGTCACCACGCCCGATGCGCATGATGTGCAAAATTACCTGGCAAAGATGGTGGATGCAGGCCTGACCCATGTTGTGCTCGAGACCACGTCTCATGGCTGGGCGCAGTACCGTGTGGATGCCTGTGAGTTTGATATTGGCGTGGTCACTAATATTACACACGAGCATATGGACCAGCATGGCAGTTATGAAAACTATCGCGCCGCCAAGGCCAGGTTATTTTCAAGCCTTGAATGGACGCGCGCAAAACCGCACCCACAGGGGGCTGTGCCGGGGAACCCGCGTTTGGGGGTTATCAATCGCGATGACGTTAAGTCATTTTCCTTTCTCAACGACCATATCAAAGTAAACAGGATCAACTATGGGCTGGGGGAGGAGGCGGATGTTCGGGCGGAGGATATCGAATATAGCTCGACGGGAATCAAATTTACTGTCGTCTCAAAAGATTTTCGTGTAGGCGCTTCCAGTAACCTGGTTGGAGCGTATAACGTCTCGAACTGCCTAGCCGCGTTGACAGCGACAATCTACGGCTTGGGGATCGATCCGCAGGTTGCCGCGCAGGGCATCGCGGCGCTGGAGGGCATTCCTGGGCGGATGGAAAAAATTTCGATGGGACAGAATTTCATCGCAATCGTGGATTTTGCCCATACGCCCAATGCCTTGAAAGTGGCCTTGGAAGCTGGAAGAACTCTCACCACTAACCCCTCTCCCTCAGGGAGAGGGGCAGGGGTGAGGGGCAGAGTCATTTCAGTTTTTGGATCAGCAGGCCTGAGGGATAAAGAGAAGCGGCGCATGATGGCAGAGACATCCGCAGAGTTGGCGGACCTCACCGTGTTGACGGCTGAGGATCCTCGCACTGAGTCGCTGGTGGGAATTCTCGAGGAAATGGCGGCAGGCGCAAGGTCCAGAGGAGGACGCGAAGGGGAGACGTTCTGGCGGGTTGCGGATCGAGGCGAAGCCATCAAATTTGCACTGCGTCTTGCGCGCAAGGGTGATGTGGTGCTTTCGTGTGGAAAGGGACATGAACAGTCGATGTGTTTTGGCAGGACTGAATATCTTTGGGATGACCGCACCGCAATGAAAGCCGCGCTCGCGGAATTTTTAGGAATGGATGGGCCGAAGATGCCTTATTTACCATCACAAAATAAGATGGAAGAGGAATGGTTGGGAGAATAATATGACAAATTGGATTACGCCTGTTACCTTGCAGGGCAAGTATATAAGGCTGGAGCCGATGACGGAGGCTCATATTGCAGGTTTGGCTGAAATTGGAATTGGTCAAAGTTTCTGGGATTTTATGTTGTACGGCGACATGAATTCGGAAGCTGATATGCGGAACTGGGTGCTGGATATTCTCAGCAGAGTTGAAAAAGGAACCGACCTGCCTTTTGCAGTGATTCACCTCGCTTCGGGACGGGTGGCAGGAGCGACCCGTTACCTGAACATTATGCCAAAGGATCGGGGGCTGGAAATTGGCGGCACATGGTACGGGACGGATTTTCAACGCACGCCCGTTAATACGGAATGCAAATACCTGTTGCTGACCCATGCCTTCGAGACCTTGAAGTGCATCCGCGTGCAGTTGAAAACGGATGCGCGGAACGAGCGTTCGCAAAAAGCCATCGAGCGGATTGGGGCGAAGAAGGAAGGCGTCCTTCGCAATCACATGATCCTGCCTGATGGCAGGTATCGTGATTCGGTTTTTTACAGTATTTTGGATACGGAGTGGGGGGAGGTGAAAAAGAATTTGGAAACAGCCTTGAGCAGGTAAACGAAATAATTTGGGGGTGCTTCAAATGAGTTGAAGGATGGAACGTCCCGAAGGTTTTCTCGAAGACTTTAGCCGTTTTCAAACCTTCGGGACGGTTGTTTCAACTGTTGGGCGCTTTCTTATTTTTGTGAAGGGTGTTGTTTATCTGCCTGGCGCAAGATTTGGCTTTAAAAATGGGCCAAGCAGGTAGGAGATCACATCTTCGACGGAGTAGCTGGTTTTGCCTTCTTTGAGGAACTGGCCGACTGCCACCAGGTCGTCGCCAGAAGTGATAATGGGTTCTTCCACGTAGCCATCTTTGCGGACTTGGGGAAAGCCAGCCGTGGCCGTCAGGTTGTTGCACAGGCAGGAGCGGTTAACGGTGTCTTCAACATCGCCGCCTTTTTTGACAAACATATCCACGGGTTCGGAGGCACAGCGGTAGCCGACTGAGCCATCTTCCCGTTTATAAAGGATACGCAGAAAACCCAGGTCGCAAATTCGATTACGCGCGCTGTACGCCTCTGGCTCGGAGAGAGTGCCTTCCAATTTGGCAACTTTAAAAGGGAAGCCCGTTGGTGAAGCGAGCGGGCTTGTGAATACCTCTGCCTCTTCGTTCATTACTTTACGAAGCATACGCTTTTTCAAATCATCTCTCATGCCGGATTCGTCGCAAAGGGAAAATGCAGTGCCTACCTGCACGCCTGCCGCGCCTGCATCCAATGCCGCTTGTACTTGCTGTGGATTTCCATAACCGCCTGCAAGCCAGAAAGGCAGTCCCAATTGTTTCATCTTTTCCAGGTCTACTGCGTCTTTATCACCGTAGATCGGTTCGCCTTTTTTGTTGAAAGTGACTGCGCCTCGCGGGGGTGCATTATGGCCCCCGGCAGTGGGACCTTCGATCACAAATCCATCCACTGCGCCTTCACTGCGTTTGATCAAAGCCTGCGCCAGAACCACTGAAGAGATAATGGGTAAAAATTTAGGCCGTTTGAGTTTTCCGACGAGTTTGGCAATGCCGGGGAAAATATTCTCTGGGTCAAAATGGATGCGATGATCGTCGTCTTTTTCCGCGCCATGCACATCCACGCGGTAGGAGACGGGTTCGTGGTTGCTGAGCTTATCCAAAATTCCTGCAATTTGAGTGGGGATACCTGCGCCCATCAATACCACGTCCACCCCGGCGAGCATTGCGCCATAGAGTGAGGCCAGGTTCGGCATCTGCACTTTTTCCAACAGGTTGATGCCAACAATGCCCGAATGTCCTTCTTTTGCGAGAAAGACTTCTACATAATTGGCAATGGCTGTGATCTGATCGAGGAATTTCGGCGGTTTGATGGTATAAGCCGCGGGCGTTTTGTAGGGGGTTTTTGCTGATTTTCCACCGGGGGTGTAGTAGCGATTGATGATGTTTTGCACCGGCTCAGGCAGTGAAAAATTTGCCAGCGCGCGGCGGACGTTTCCGCTCAGGTCGCCGTCCATGAGGCGGCTGGCTAGCACGCGGCTGATGCCTGTCCCTGAGACCACGCCCAATTGTCCCAATTGCGAAACAGCCTTTGCCAACCGCCAATCGGAAATGGCGACGCCCATGCCGCCTTGTATTAACTTGGGAAGTTTCATTTAATACTCCAGTTTATAAAATTAATAATACTTATTATTAACCCCGATAACGAGGTATGGTTTCTGTTTAAATACTCACCTTACGCAAAAAAAAGTTGGATTGCGGACTTTAGTCCACGTTTTTGGCAAGAAGCGGACTAAAGTCCGCAGTCCGAACAAAAAATAGGCTTCCCGAAGAAAACTGTGTAAGATGAGTTAAATAGTTTGGGAAGTGGAGGCTTTTAAACAAAAAGCGGACGAAGATTTCCTTTGTCCGCTTTTTATGTGTTGGATTTGTCAGGCTGGTAAATGAGCGGAGATTCGCTGATAAAGAAATTCTTCCACATCCGTAGACTGGCTGGCATGTTCAATGGTCATACTCACCACCCGCCCTAGCTCATCAAGATCGAGGTAAATGTTTTGATTTAGTTCTCGCGTTTCAACGGGAGTTTTTGTGGAAAATTCAAGCAAGGTAGTGTCTGTATCGGGGAAATATTTTACACGCATGGGGTTACTCCTTAAAATCTCGGTCAAAAAACGCATTGTGGACAGTTTCACCGTCATCAAGCAAGATGACGCGCAACGCGCGGTTGCCCATTTCAGAAATCCGCGCCCAACGACGAATTCTTCCATCAGATTGGCGCTCTTCCCGCAATGGATTTTGAATAACGTATTCTATCCATTCATCTTTAATGATTGAACGGTCAGGCCGTTCGCGGGTGTAGATGAAATACTGCGTTGTTTTCATGATGCAGCTTCAAGTATACAACATAAAAAGCGGACGAAGATTTCCTTCGTCCACTTTTTTACCTGTTTACTTGCACTACCTACGATTACGATCCCCGCCGCCGCTTCGTCCCCGATCTCCACCGCCACGGTCGCCATTCCTTCCGCCGCGTCCTGAGCCTGACGAAGGACCGCCTCGACCACCGCCGCTTCGTCCGCCTTTGTCTTTTTCGCGGGCTTCTTCAGCAGACCAGCCTTCGAGCACAGCCTGACGGGATAAACGAATCTTGCCTGCGGGGTCGATGTCTGTGACCATCACGGTCAGTTCGTCGCCGAGTACGCAGACATCTTCAACCGTGTTCACGCGTTCGCTGGCAAGCTGGGAAATGTGTACGAGGCCGTCTATGCCAGGCATGATGTTGACGAATGCGCCGAACGCTTCGATGCGCACGACCTTGCCTGTATAAATGTTGCCGATCACTGCGCTTTCGCTCAGGCCTTCGATGCGTTCCCTTGCGATCTTTGCGCCTTCTGCGCTCGTGGATGCGATGTACACCGTGCCATCTTCTTCGATGTCGATCTTGACGCCAGTCTCTTCCTGCAAGGCGCGGATGTTCTTGCCGCCAGGCCCGATGAGCGCGCCGATTTTGTCGATCGGGATTTTCACGGTGATGATGCGCGGGGCGTGCGGCTTTAATTCGGCGCGGGGTTCAGCCAGCGCGGCCAGCATCTTTTCCATGATGGACATGCGGGCGGTGTATGCCTGGGCGAGAGCTTCCTTCATCATTTGCGCGCTCAGGCCGGAGATTTTGATATCCATCTGCAAAGCGGTAATTCCTGCCGCAGTTCCAGCTACTTTGAAATCCATGTCGCCGAGGTGATCTTCGGTTCCCTGAATGTCGGTGAGAATTTGATAGCGGCCAGCCTGCCCTGAGCCTGTTGAAGAATCGGTGATGAGACCCATCGCCACGCCGGAGACGGGGGCCTTGATCGGCACGCCCGCATCCATCAACGCCAGGGTCGAGCCGCAGACGGAGCCCATCGAAGTGGAGCCATTGGATGACAACGCTTCGGACACCACGCGGATTGCGTACGGGAAGGATTCTTCGGCTGGGATGACGGGTTCGAGTGCGCGTTCTGCCAACGCCCCATGCCCAACCTCGCGCCTGCTCTGTCCACGAAGCATTTTTGCCTCGCCTGTGGAGAATGGCGGGAAGTTGTAGTGGTGCATGTAACGCTTTTTATTGAAGGGGGATAGGTTATCCAGTTCCTGCGCTTCGCCGAGGGTGGCGAGGGTGGCGAAGGATAAAATCTGGGTTTCGCCGCGGGTGAAGAGACCCGTGCCATGGGCGCGCGGGGATAGGCCTACGTCACACCAGATCGGGCGGATTTCAGTCGGAGTGCGTCCATCGGGGCGTTTGCCCATGCTCAGGATTCTCTCGCGGACGACGTTCATTTCAGCGAGTTCAAATGATTCTCGGAATGAAGCAACTGTCAGGTAGGCGGAGGCGTCTGCTCCACTTGCCCCAGCATTGGTGGGGTCTGGGACGGTGCAAAGTTCTGCTTCCGCTTCTTCTTTGATCTTGCTCATGCCGGTATAAAATTCCACTTTGGAAAGAGGCTTGTCGAGCAGTTCATTCATCGCGCCGCTGACGCGGTCGAATACTTTTTTCTTCGCTTCTTCGCTGGGCAGGAAGAGTTTGACTTCACGTTTCGGCTTGCCGATTTCAGCGGCGATTTTCAATTGCAGGTCAACAAGCGGCTGAATGGATTGGTGACCCAAATCCAAAGCCTGCGCCATTACATCTTCGGGGATTTCGAGCGCGCCGCACTCCACCATGAGGATGGCGTCTTTGGTGCCAGCCAGTCTCAAGTCTAGATCGGAAACTTCCATCTCGGCAAAGGTGGGGTTGACCACGAACTCGCCGTTCACGCGGCCAATGCGCACCGCGCCAACGGGGCCGCCCCAGGGAATGTCCGAGATCATGATGGCAGTGGAAGCCGCGTTGATTGCGAGAATATCCAGCGGGTTGACGCCATCGGACGAGAACGAGTACATGATGACCTGCACTTCGTTGCGCATTCCATCCTGAAACAACGGGCGCAGTGGACGATCCGTGAGCCGCGCGGTGAGAATGGATTCAGTGGAAGCGCGGCCTTCTCGTCGGAAGAACGAGCCGGGGATTTTGCCGCCTGCGTAGAGTCTTTCTTCATATTCCACGGAAAGCGGGAAGAAATCAATGCCTTCACGCACGCCGCCCATGGTGGCCGCCGCGAACACAATTGCATCTTCGATGCCAATGGTTACCGCGCCGCCAGCCTGGCCTGCCAAACGGCCAGTTTCGATAGTGACCGTTTTGTTGCCAACAACGGTTGAAAACTTTTTACCTTCGAAATTCATTTTGTCTCCTATTTTTACTCTGGAACTCATGAGCTTGCTCATGAACACGCGAAGCGTGTAACCGCCGCGTTCCAGATTTTCCCGCTTTTGGTCAGGGACTGAAGAGTGGGAACAACCACGTTGTTCGCGCTATTCAATTCCTGACGGCGGGTTTCTGATTTCACTCTCTCCCCGCGGAACGTGTGCCCGTACGGGTAGAGGTTGGGGTGAGGGTTGTCCCCTCATTTCCTTTGTAACTAAAACTTTTAAAAAGACCCTAAAAGTCTCATGACCTTTAGGGTCTAACAAACTTACTTGCGGCGCAGGTTCAAGCGTTCGGTGACGCTGAGGTAGCTCTTATAATTGCTTTGGCGCAAGTACATGAGCAAACGACGGCGGGAACCAACCATTTTGAGCAAACCGCGGCGGCAGGATTGATCCTGCTTGTTATTCCGCAAATGCTCGGTGAGTTGAGTAATGCGGTTGGTCAGGATGGCGATTTGCACTTCGGGCGAACCGGTGTCCTTCTCATGGCGATGAAAACCTTCGATCGCCTGCGTCTTGACTTCTTTAGCGAGTGGCATGACGTATGCTTCCTTTCTTTAGATATATTTTGCAGGTCTCCGTGTCCACAGCTTCATCCACTAATAGAGGATTTACCATAGGGCAGGACCAGTCACGGGCGAGATTATACCAGAGAAACCCGCGCCTCATTCTGTACCTTATGCCTGCTTGCGCCTTCCCGTAAGCCCCCGTCCACGCTGACGGTTGGTACGGAGTCCGCGCGGTGTGGACTAAAGTTTCGGAAATGTGGCGCAAGTCTCCGACTTGCGAGGCAAATCAGAGATTTGCCCTACAGGGTGCGCCGAAAAAATAGTCCACACCCCACGCGCACTGGTGTGCATGCAAAGATGTCAGGGGAGGTAGATTGTTCGCTGGGCTGTGCAAACCCCTCACCTTGCCCTCTACCCTTACGGGCACACGTCCCTCAGGGAGAGGGCAGGGTGAGGGAAAAGGGGAATGCTGACAACCTTTGCATGCAGGCGCGGGTGTGGACTATTTTTTCGGAAATGTGGCGCAAGTCTCCGACTTGCGAGGCAAATCAGAGATTTGCCCTACAGGGTGCGCCGAAAAAATACTCCACGCCCCACGCGCACTGCTTGCATGTCAATTCTGATTATGATAAACTCTCGATTAATAAATCCACTTTGAAAGGAGGTACTTGCAATGATGAAGATCAACCAAAACTCATTTTTGTTTCGTGTGCCTCCGAGCGGGTTTGGTTTGTAATTTAATTTACATGCCACCACGCCGCAGGCGCATTCGTGCCCTGCGGTTTTTTTTTGCCTATAATAGACCCTAAAGGTTTTCTCGCCCGGCACTATGCAAACTCATGAATATAAACCTTTAGGGTCTCATAATAAAGATATATGGAGAAATACATGTCTTCAGTTATTGCAATATCGAAACTGGCAAAACATTACGAAGTGCCCGAGCGTGAAGCGGGTCTGAAAGCCGCCGCCATGGGATTGATCAAACGCCGTTACAAAACTGTCAAAGCCGTGAATGAAATCTCCTTCGACATTCAGCCTGGAGAAGTGGTCGGCTTTTTAGGGCCGAACGGCGCGGGCAAAACCACCACCCTCAAAATGCTCAGCGGACTCCTGCACCCGACTTCGGGAAATACTTCTGTTCTTGGCTTTGAACCTGCCAAGCGTTCGCATGATTTCCTGCGTCAGATCACCCTGGTGATGGGCAACCGCAACCAACTCTCATGGGACTTGCCCGCGCTCGACTCCTTCGACCTGCAACGCGCCATCTACAGCATCCCCATGGACGAGTTCAAACGCACCCGTGATGAATTCATCGAACTGCTGGAGTTGAAAGAGCTTGTCCAAAAACCCATCCGCAACCTGTCTTTGGGCGAACGCATGAAGATGGAGATCGTCGGCGCACTGCTCCACAAGCCGAAGATACTCTTCCTCGATGAGCCGACCCTCGGGCTGGATGTGACCATGCAGAAACGCATCCGTACTTTTATAGCGGAGTACAACAAGCGCTACGACGCCACCGTACTGCTCACCAGTCACTACATGGCGGACGTGGAAGCCTTGTGCAAACGCGTCGTCGTCATCCATCACGGCAAGCTGTTGTTTGATGGCGATCTCTCTGCGCTTGTCGAAAAATTTTCCGCCTTCAAGACAGTTGGATTCACGCTGGATAACCATGCCGCAGATTTGAGTCAGTATGGGGACGTGGTATCAGTGGACGGGTCGCGTGTGACGCTGCGTGTCCCAAAGGAAAAGACCTCGGCCATCACATCCCGTTTGTTGAATGATCTGGCGGTCGAAGATTTAACCGTCGAAGCCGCTCCAATCGAAGACGTGATCGAATCCGTTTTCGCGGTCAAAGAGGAGGCGGTGGAATGAAGCGATATTTCGACTTCTACCGCGCGACCATGAAACTCTCCGTGTTGGAGCAGTTGCAATACCCCGTCGCTAATTATTTTTATATGATCGGCATGATCGCCGAACCCGTCATTTACATGGTGGTGTGGTCGGCGGTTGCGAATCAGCAGGGCGGCATGGTGGGCGGATACACGCCTGGCGCGTTTGCCGCCTATTACATTGTGTGGACTCTCGTCCGCAACATGAACATCGTGTTCACGCCGTATGGCTGGGAGTGGCGCATTCGCGAGGGACAGCTTTCGATGAGCCTGCTTCGCCCGATCCATCCACTGCATGGGGATGTGGCGTATTTTGCAGGCTGGAAGGTGGTTGTCATTTTGCTTTGGCTTCCGCTGGCGCTCATCCTCTCGCTGATCTTCAAACCTGAATTGAACCCAACTTTGCTTCAAGGCATCGTGTTCTTCTTCGCCATTTGGATGGCCTACCTCATCCGCACGATGACATTGTCTCTGCTGGGCATGGTCACGTTTTGGACGACGCGAGTCAGCGCTCTCTTTGAGTTGTATTTCGCGGCAGAGTTGATTCTCTCTGGCCGCCTTGTGCCGCTTTCGCTCATGCCTGATTGGGTGCAGAGACTCGCCTGGTTCTTTCCGTTTCGCTGGGCGTTTGGTTTTCCAATTGAAGCGCTGGTTGGCAGTATGACCGCCACCGAATTGCTCACAGGCTTGGGTATGCAACTCGCGTGGATTCTCTTCGGCGTGATTTCGGTCAGCCTGATTTGGAAGGTTGCCATTCGCAGGTTTTCTGCGGTGGGAGGTTAAGATGCACGGACTTCGCCTTGCTCTCAACTATTTACGAATCGGCGTGCTGAACGAGTTTCAATACCGCGCCAATTTTTATATTCAGATTCTGCAAACCTTCATCGCGCTCGGCACTGGACTGATCGGCTTGAACCTCGTCTTCAGCCAGACCAGTCAACTGGGCGGCTGGAACAAATCTGAATTGCTGGCGGTGATGGGCGTTTTCATCACGATGGGCGGCGTGATCCGTTCCGCCATTCAACCGAATATGGAAAGGCTGATGGAGGAGATTCGCGAAGGCAAACTGGATTTCGCCCTCACCAAACCCGCCGACGCGCAATTGCTCGTCAGCGTGCGCGAATTCCGCTTCTGGCAAATTGTGGACGTGCTCACGGGTATGATCGTGATGGGCGTTGCGCTTTCGCAGATGAACTGGCTCATCGGCGTCTGGTCTGCGCTTGGTTTTGTTTCTGCGCTGGTGATGGGCGCCGTGATGATCTATTGCTTTTGGTTGATGATCACCTCCACTGCGTTCTGGTTTGTGCGCGTGCATGAGATCGCAAATCTCTTCGAAGGCCTGTACGCCGCGGGACGCTGGCCTGTGGATATTTATCCCAAGTGGCTTCAAGCTGGATTGACCTTCCTCGTGCCCGTCGCTTTTGCGGTGACGGTCCCTGCAGAAGCGTTGACAGGACGCCTCACTCTCCAGACCTGGCTGGGTGCGCTCGCCCTGACAATTTTTCTTTTCATCCTGGCACGTACGTTCTGGAAGATCGGCTTGCGGAGTTACTCCGGGGCCTCGGCATAAATAAAATGACCTGCGCTTCATCAGCGCAGGTCATTTTATTTGTTGCGATTCAATTGTCAGTTAAGGGAGAGGCGGAAGCCGTTGTAAAATCAAAGGATATTGATTTCATAGTATCATAGCTTTATGAGGCCAAATATGCGCAGGTTCTATTTCGTGATGATGTTAACCGTTTTGTTACAGGCTTGTTCCATGAACGATATTTTAAATCCGCCAACGAACACGCCCGTTCCAACCGCCACAGAATTGGTGACGTATACCCCCCTGCCAACGTGGACGCCGTCCATCACTCCAACCATCACGCCTTCGCCGACGATTGTTCGCATCCCCAGTTTGGACCCGAACGTTCCCACTTCCACCTTTGCGCCCATTCCGATTTTTATCGGCGAATACACCGCCACGCCTGCCACCCCGCCCACGCCCATCCGCCCGGGGCCGGGCTTTCTTTCGCTGACCATTTCAGAGAAAAGGATTTTTTGGGGAGACTGCACGCCGAACAAATCAGTGGTCGTTGTAAAAGTGACAGACCCCGAAGAGGTTGCCAGCGTGGTGATTTTCGTGCAAGTGAAATCTTTTGTGGATGAAGATTACACGCCCTGGACGACGGGCGATGTCATGTTCAATTATGGCGATGGCACATTTTCCTACATCTTGCAGGCAACCGAGATCGAAGGGCATAACCATTATAAAAAATCATGGGTGCGGATGCAGTTGGTGGCGACGAATATCAAAGGCGAAGAAGTGGGCCGCACCAGAATTTTCCCCGAAGTTACCACCCTCGAACCTTGCATGTGCTATGAGCCTTTAAAAGGATGCCCCATCGTAACGCCATGAAAAAAATAACCGTCATTCTCGCCTTTGCTGTACTCTCGTTATCCTGTTCGGTGGGTGGCTTCACCTTGAATGTAGGCGCAACGCCCACGCCCTCGCTCACATCCACGAACACGCGCACCCCCATCCCAACCGCCACGCCTGCCACGCCAACGTTGACCTTTACATCCACGCCGACCCTGGTCGGTTTGAAATCTCCGACGCCCTCGCAGGAAAGCACACCCACAACGGTTATCAGCGTTACACCCCTTGCGTTGATTACCCCAAACACCGCAACCCCCACCCTGCAAATGGAAGGTTTTATTGCCGCGCTCATCTCCGTCCATGAATTTTACAAAGGAAGAACCTGCGACCCCGCTTCTGTAAAATTCACAGCGCAGGTATCAGATCGCGACCGCACGGCCTACGTTTTACTTTTCGTCCGCTTTCGCAGTCTCACCTCGGGCAAGACCAGCGAGTGGACCAGCATTCCCATGCACACCATCGGCGCAGGCACGTGGATTCACGACCTGTATTCGGATGAGATAAAGAACGACGCTTTTTATACAACCGCCTGGGTGGATTATCAATTTGTGGCAACCACTGGCGATGCGAAAGAAATCGGGCGGACTGCGATCTTCAAAGAAAAACTCACCATGCTCCCATGCACGACGACCCCCACACCCGCGACCATCACGCCGTAACCATCCGTCATTGCGAGGAGGGCTTTAGCCCGACAAAGCAATCCCATTCATAGCGAACGAGATTTCTTCGGCAGGCGAACGCCGCCTCGCAATGACGGAAAAATTTTGAGACCCAATGGACTTTCCCTCTGATCTGATTCGATTTCTGACAAAGGCAGAGCGCGTCTCTGTCTTAACGGGGGCTGGCGCCTCCCAAGAGAGCGGACTCCGCACTTTTAGAGATTCCCAGTCCGGGCTATGGGCACAGTACCGTCCCGAAGACCTCGCCTCGCCTGAAGCATTCGCCCGCGACCCCAAACTCGTCTGGGACTGGTACGCGTGGCGGCGAGAAGCCATCAAAGGCGTGCGCCCAAATGCGGGGCATTATGCTTTGGTTGAAATGGAAAACAAAATTCCCACATTCACTCTCGTCACCCAAAATGTGGACGGCCTGCATCGCTTTGCGGGGAGCAGGAACCTGCTCGAATTGCACGGCAACATCCTGCGCGTGCGCTGCGCGAACTGTGGAACTTTCACCGAAACCTGGGGCGACGATACCGAGTCTGTGCCGAAGTGTGAAAGATGCTCTGGGTTGTTGCGCCCAGACGTGGTCTGGTTTGGAGAGGCCTTGCCGCGTGCAGAGTTGGAATCCGCGGTGAATGCGGCGCGCGAGGCGCAAGTCTTCTTTTCGATTGGGACATCGGGCGTCGTTCAACCTGCCGCCGCACTGGCGCACGCCGCGCGCAACAAAGGCGCTGTGGTGGTGGAGATCAACGCCGAGCCGACTCCGCTGACGCCGAAAACCGATTTTGCCTTTCACGGAAAATCAGGCGAGATTCTGCCAGAGTTGGTGAAGGCGGTGTGGGGTAATAATTCACGTTAAGCGCGATATAAATGTCGTGGCACAGTGGAAACCTGCCAGTTCTTGATGTTACCCTTCCACAATTCCAATCTCTTCTTCGTTCAACCCGTACAACACATAGACCAGCGAATCAATCGCCCTGTCTGTGACTTCAATTTGGCGTTCCAGCCTTTCCTTTTCAAGCGGACTGTGCGTGGACTTAAGACTCTTGTGCAAGGCCAACATCCTCCCCACTAGAATTACCATGAAGCATCCCTTAGTTCAATTTTATATCGTGGTGAGGGAATAAATTTGTTATTTCTCGACCTGTCGCTATATCCTCCTTTATATCCCAATCTCCAAAGTAAAATTTCTTCAACCCATTGGATAGCATTGTCAAGAATTATATTAGCTTCCTCCCCTGTCCATTTTCGATTACTTTTAGGGTGTGTAGCATCATTTCGTAATTCTTTAAACCACCATACAGCATCTTGCGCTCCATGTTCAGGATCATGGGTGTCATATTTTGGGCCAATGTTATTAATACCAATTGCTCTTAATAACTCTCGAATTTCATCTTCAAGAGTCAATTTTTTGAATTGTGTTTTTGAAATCTTCTGTTCATCGACAAGGATAATGCTTGCAAGTTTTTCTAAAGCTGCCCCTAAAGCATTTGCGACAACAGGCCAAGGTTTGCCCTTAATTTGAATTCCTGATGGCTGAATAGCTTGAAAATACCACATCAAAATCAACCAATAATTATCTTTCCAATGGTCGGATTGAAGCATTTTTTGAAAAGAAGGAAAGCACTTAAGTAAATCGTCAATATCACTTTGCTTATCCAGCCAAGTGCCTGCAATATGCTCAATTGGGTCAATTGCAAAAGATGTGTAAACAGTGGGGTACTCCATGTCGAAGTTGCTTTGATCCATTTTGACTACGAGTGGGGCAATTGAGCCGCCATTCGCAAAGGAAAGCAGAAATGCCACATCATCTAATAAATCTGCCGCATCATTAATTGATATATCATTGTCAACAAATAATTCCCCATGTGTTGTTATGTATGTACCTATGCTTCTTCGCTTTCTTAGCCAATCAATAGATTCAATTGGCGTCTGCATTTTTAGGGTAACTCCATTCCCAATACTGGCTTCCAGAAATCCTTCTCGGAAGTTTCCACCGAATTCTTCTAATTCTTCCGATTCCTCCGTTTCTTTTGATTTTTTGTAGATTATTTCTTTGACAACAAAATTCTTGCCTAATATCCCTGCTTCTTGGAATTTTGCATTAGGAAGGAAAAACGTAAAAGATTTTCCCGTTACAGTTTGATCGCCTATAATAGCTCTGGTGGTACTTCCTGTCATTCTTCTGCCAAGCGATAAATGAGCCTCTAGTTCATCGGTTGGGTAAAGAAAAGGATCAAGCAAGTTGAAATACACACATTCAAAAGGTGAAATCAGGTTGCCTTTTTCATCATATTTTGGAAGGTCAATTGCCCTACTCTCAGTTTCAAATTCCCAGAATATTGCTGGGGCTGGATAAATATCATACGTAACAGATAATCGCCCCAAGCTATCTCCAGATTTTGCGCGGTTATCGTAAATAGTCAGTTTATCTTTTAGGATAAAGTCTCTATTCATTTTTCCTTCACAATCTTGATCTCTTCTTCGTTCAACCCGTACAACTCATAAACCAGCGAATCAATCGCCCTGTCTGTGACTTCAATTTGATGTTCCAGCCTTTCCTTTTCAAGCGGACTGTGCGCCGAGGCGAGACTCTTATGCAACCCCAGCATGGACTCGACCAGCGAGACGATCTTATCGTGCGCGGACTTTTCGGCGGAGTCGTTGAAGTTGATTGTGCGAATGGGAAGTTGCTCAATAAATCGCTTCCCGTAAGACCAATATCCACCTTGAAACGGACTGCTAATTCTGCGCAAATAATTATCTACAACCTTTGAGTTTAGCAAAGCCTGTAAGTAATTTAATGAGTAATGGGAATGTGATTCGTTCCATCGCACGCCATAATAAGGGCCATTACCGCCGCCTGTAAAATAAAGATTTTCCGTACATGTATAGCGTCTAACCCGCTTAGGCAAGCGGCAGGCGCAAGGGAATTGGTCAAGGAAGGTGGCGTCTCGCCGAATTTTTGGAGTTTGATCAAGTACTCCAAAATTGGTATGGCTTGTTGACGACAGGTCGCCAAAA
>JACRLB010000045.1 GCA_016235445.1 Chloroflexota bacterium
AAAAGTGGATGTGGAATGGGGGTTGGTTTGCATGGCTCACAATTTACGAAAACTGGCGATCCTTTGACCGCCAGTTTTTTTATCTCTTGCTCTCTCCTGTCTCTTTTCCCTGCTTTTTCATCCCCTTTTTAGACAGCCCCTCTGTTTCTTTAAGAGAGCGTTTCTTAAGTGCTTTTTGGTACACGGACGGCACGGATTTCACAGGTTTTCACGGAAAAATCTTTTAAAAATCCGTGTTTGTCCATGTAATCCGTGACTCCACTGCAAAAAGGCTTTCGCTTTTGAACTTCCTTCGTGCCCTTCGTGGTTAAAAAAAGTTTTTGCAGTGGAGTCATCCGTTAAATCCGTGTACTTAAGAAACAGTCTTTAACACCCACGCCTTAACGAGAAGAAAACAAAAACCAACCGTACTTTTGTGCCATACTACTTTTGTAATATCGTGAATAAGATGGTTTCATACAAGGAGGAACACATGAAGCGCATCGTCCAACTCGCAGGGCTTGTATCCATCGCCTTAATGGCCTGTACTCGTTCACCCGTCCCATCCCTGCCAACCCCCATCCCCGCAACCATCACCCCAATTCTTCCCAGCGCAACCCCCGTTCCACCCACCCCAACACCCGCACAAGTGAGAGCGCTCATCACAAGCGAGCTGGTCAACTGCCGCTTCGGGCCTGGAACAGTCTATCAACTTGTCACCGAACTTCACCAGGGACAGGCCGTACGCGCAGTGGGGCGCAACGAAGCATCCACCTGGTGGCAGGTGCAAGACCCCGGCAACCCCGGCGGCTTCTGCTGGGTCTCCGCCGAAGTAACCGAAACGCAGGGTGACGCCAGTCAATTGCAAATTGCACAGCCGCCATTCGTCACCATCACCAAAGTTGACCTGCGCATCGAACCCAACCGCATCGTCGTAGCCTGCAATCAATTTCCGCAAACAGTTTTCTTCGAAGCGCAAATCACCGCCAACGGCCCCACCCTATTAAAATGGAAATGGGAAGTCAACACAGGCATCACATCGAATGAAGGCGCAATGATCTACGAAGAAGCCGGCACACAAATCATCAACGAATACTACCAGATCAACGCCCCCGGCGATTATCTAATCAAACTGCTGATCCTCGCCCCCAACGAACAAGTCAACCAGGTGACATTCCCCGTCACCTGCACCCCTTAAAAGCGGACAAAAAACCGCCTCCCCCTACGGGACAGTTGATTCACCCAACAAAAAATACCCGCCCCTGACGGGTATTTTTTGTTCTGGAAAATCATTGCAAGTGGGCCCGGCAGGATTCGAATCATCCCTCGATGGGGCGTGTGATTAAGATGAGCTGGTCTTGGCACGAAATACCCCTAAAAAAGTTCCGAAAGTGGGCCCGACAGGATTCGAACCTGTGACCAAGCGATTATGAGTCGCCTGCGCTAACCGCTGCGCCACGGGCCCTGATTCAGTAAACAGTGACCAGGAATCAGTGAGCCAAAACTAAACGACTGGTGACTGATTACTGGTCACTGAAACAGAGCGGGAGATGGGATTCGAACCCACGAATATCAGCTTGGAAGGCTGATGCCTTACCACTTGGCGACTCCCGCGAGAGCCTGATTTTACTGTGATGCTCAAAGTCAGTCAAGCACCTTGCCATTCCTCACACATTAAAGTAAAATACCACTCGCCCAAACAATGCTCTCGTAGCTCAGTGGATTAGAGCGCTTGCTTGCGGAGCAATAGGTCGCAGGTTCGAGTCCTGCCGAGAGCACCACAGAAAACGAAGCGGAGTACTCCGCTTCGTTTTGTTTATAATGGAACCTATGAAAAACAAAAAACCACACATCCTTCTCACCAACGATGACGGCATTCGTTCGCCTGGATTATGGGCGGCGGCCAGCGAACTATCCAAGATCGGGTATGTCACGGTGGCCGCGCCGCGCGAACAATCCACGGGCATGGGGCGCAGTTTGCCCAGCACGTCAGATGGGATCATTCAAAAGGAACTGGTGCAGGTCAACGGTCAGGAATGGAGCGTGTATGCGGTTGGCGGCTCCCCGGCCCAGGCCGTTCTCCATGCTGTTTTGGAGATCGTCCCGCACAAGCCTGATCTTGTTGTCTCCGGTATTAATTATGGAGAGAACGTTGGTTTGGGGATCACGATCTCTGGCACGGTGGGCGCGGCCATGGAAGCGTCATCCATGGGATTTCTTGCGATGGCGGTTTCACTGCAAACGGAAGCGCATTATCACCTCAGTCATTCGGAGGATATTGATTTTAAAGCGGCGGGATATTTCACCGGCTACTTTGCAAAACTGCTTTTGGAGAGGAAGCTTTCAAGCGGTGTGGATTTGATCAAAGTGGAAGTGCCGTCTCATGCCACGCCTGAAACGGAGTGGCAAATGGCAAGGCTTTCCCGCCTCCGATACTATGAACCGTTCCCTGTTGAAAGGGAATCCTGGGATGTGCCCGGCTCCATCTCTTACCGCCACGGCAACAACCTGGACAACGAGCAGGAAGATACAGATGTGTTTGTTTTGCGAAATAAAAAAATGGTGGCCGTCACCCCGCTGGATTTGGATATGACGGCGCGTGTTGACTTGAATGGTTTTGAAAAGTATTTGCGAGATTCTCTGCATCGCGACATTTATGGATCATGAAGGAGATTGCTTCGTCGGGAAGAGCGCCCTCCTCGCAATAACGGAGTAGACATTATGCGCGGATCATCGTCAACAGCATCTTGAATTTTTGAACAGCTTTCAATGCGTGCGGTTCATTCGCTGGCATGATGATGGCATCCCCTATTTTCAATTGAAACGGCTTGCCTGAAATTGTCACCTCGGCTTCGCCTTCAAGGATATGAACCAGCGCGTCGAAAGGCGCGGTGTGTTCACTCAAGCCTTGATGGATGTCGAAAGCGAAAAGAGTGACATTACCCGCATCTGCCTTGGTGATCTGGCGGCTGACGACTGAGCCTTCCTGATAGTTGACCAGTTCGGCCATGTGTACAACCTGTGATTTTGCTGTGATGGACATGCTTCCTCCAAACTTATTTCTTTTCTTCCGGTGGTTTGACGGAACGAAACTCTCTGAATAGCAAAAGATCATAAACAATCTTTAGCCCGCCTGCAAGGAAAAAAGGCACGCTGAACAAGGCAGGGATACTGAAGAAGATGCCCGTCAGCGTGGGGGAAATGGCCGCTCCCACAGAACGGGCAATGGCGGTCACTCCCGCAGCGGCGGAGCGTTCGTCGGGTGACACAACAGCCATCGTGTAGGATTGACGCGTGGGTACATCCATTTGAGAGATGCTGAAGCGCAGGAGCAGGAGTCCGATGGCGAAGGGCAGGGAGGGCATCAATGGGACGAGCATCAACAAAATATTGGATGGGATGTGGGTGAAGACCATCGTGTTGATCAGGCCGATCTTCGCGGCAATTTTTACGGCCAGCAAAGCGGAGATGCCCGCGAGGATGTTGGCAAAGAAGAAGATACTGCCGAGGATGCCCGCATCGACCCCAAACTTTACATGGAACCAGTAGGCGATCATGCTTTGCACGATGAGGCCGCCTGCGAAGGCATCCAACGCGAACAACATGCTGAGTTTGATGACAACTTTTTGCGAACGGTGCAGGCCGAAGGTCTTTTTGATTTCGATATTTGTTTTTGTGTTTACAACTTCGATGGCGGGGGAAACGGCGAAAAACAAAATTGTGAGCAAAAGGCCGCCGAGTGCGTAGCCCATCAAAATTAAGCGGTAGGCTTCCAGAGCCGCCCAGCCTCTTGACTGTAATATCTGCGCAAGCCAGCCGCCTGCCAGCGCGCCGCTTGCCGTGGAAAACGATCCAACGAGGTTGTACCAGGCAAAGGTGTTTGTGCGCGTTTCATTCGAGACGAGTTGCGATAGACCTGCCTGTTCCACAGAAAGGAATGGCCCGATCTCATTTCCGCTTGGGCTGATGACGCCGATGATGGCGGCGGCCATGAGGATGACGATATTGTTCGTGAGGATGAAAACGATGCCCGCGCCCAACATGAGCAGGGCGCCGATCAGCAAAGTGCGCTTGCGCCCGAAGCCATCGGCATGGGTGGTGAGCCAGAGCGAAATGCCCGCGTCACCTGCGAGGGTGAGCGTGAAGAGCAGTCCAATCTGTTTTTCGGTGAGGCCAGCCTCGGCAAGATATAGCACAAGGACAACGGAGAGAAATCCGTAGCAGAACAGGCGGATGATACGGGTTGCAAAAAGAAGGGAAATGTCTTTGCGATGGGTCATGGACAAATTATAGACCCGAAATCACTACGGGCGATAAATTAATAAAGGGTCCCTGTGAATTGCCTTGATTCAAACCTTTTGGACATGGATTACGCAGACGGACACAGAAAAACACGGATTTTTAAAAGGTTTTTCCGTGAGTTCCGTGTACAGAATCAGGGCAACTCCCAGAGAGCCTTAAAAAAACTGCTTGAACTCCCCCATCGAAATAGGGGAGAATTCCCCTCCCCCAAAAATGTGAACATATATAAACTTATGAGTGAAAGATGAAAAATCCATAAGAGACTTTGAGTAGATATCCGTCTCACAAATATTAATGAGGAGTTCACCATGAAAAAGTTAATGTACGTTTTTTCCCTGATCGTGCTTGCCTCGCTGATCCTTTCAGCTTGCGGCACGCCACCCACCGCCGCGCCCACTGAAGCGCCGATTGTTGCAACTGAACCGCCGGCTCCCACCGAACCACCCGCCCCCGCATGGGAAGCTCCCGAAGGCGCCTTGGTTGCCAGCTTTGTAGACACAGCCCCCACGCTTGACGGCGTCGCTGACGAAGCCTTCTGGGCCGATGCCGAAGATTTCGTCGTTGATGTGGATGGCGGCTTTGGCGGCTATGAGACCAAAGTCAACATCAAGGCTGTGTACACCGCTGACAGCGTCTACTTCCTCGTCAGCTACGCAGACCCCACCGAATCCTGGTACCGCTACCCGTGGATCAAGCAAGAAGATGGCACCTGGAAACAGGACAAAGACCCGGACGACAAAGGCGGCGACAATAACCTTAATTACGAAGACAAGATGGCCTTTATCTGGCCGATCAACAACAGCATTGAAAAGTTTGAAACCAAGGGCTGTTACACCGCCTGCCATGACGGCGAAAACCCTGATCTGAAACCCTACGGAAACAAGTACACCGCCGCCGAAGGTCAACTGGGCGATATCTGGCACTGGAAATCCGTCCGCAACCTGAATCAGATCGACGATCAATATGTTGACTCGACACCGTTCAATGCCGATACAGCCAAAGAAGCTGGCCGCAAGAGCGACCCCAAGGAATCAGGCGGCTACGCAGACAACTTTGCAACCATGCCCGACCCCGCCGATGCAACCAAGACCGTAGCAGACAAGACCATGCCCGGCTTCACCTCTCCCAACATTGACATGGCCACCGGCGCTCCCGGCTACATCCTCGACAGTGAAAAAGTAGCGCTCACCAAGGAAGACCTCGATGCCCTGCCCGTCGGTTCCATCATCCCCGGCATCGTCAAATCCGCCATCGTTGGCGACCGCGGCAACATCTCCGCTGGCTGGGTGTGGGCCGATGGCGTCTGGACGCTCGAATTTGGCCGCCTGCTCGACACCGCCTCTGAATTCGATGTGGAGTTCACCGACCTCGCCGCCTCGTATTACTTCGGCGTAGCAATCTTCGAGAACGCGCAAGTCCGCCACGCAACACAGACCGCGCCTTCCTTCCTCGTCTTCAAGCCTCAATAAAAACTCTCCTTTTCATTGAGTACTCAGACACCGTCCCGAAGGTTTGAAATATAAAAAGGCTTCAATTACGAGAACCTTCGGGACGCTCAGCGTAGTATGATTGAATAAAAAAATCCCCCGCAGTGAAAACTGCGGGGGATAAATTTTTATTCCCTGCCAACTCTCTCGAACAAGTGATGCTCATACGCGTACGCCGCCAGCTCGATGCGGTTGTTCAAATGCAATTTCTCGAACATCGAACCCACATAATTGCCCACCGTCTTCTCGCTCAAATTCAACAGCCTGCCGATCTCGGCATTCGTGCGGCCTTTTGCAAGGTGCAGTAACACATCCATCTCGCGGTCTGAAATTTCACGAAAGGCATCCTCCTCCGCTTTTCTATCCGCCTCGCGGACTCGGCTCAACAGCCGCGCCGTGGTGGATGGATCAAGAACCGCTTCGCCCCTCCCTGCCGCCTGAATCGCCCGAATCAACTCTTCATTCCCGACTTGTTTCAGCACATACCCAACCGCCCCCGCGTTGATGGCGCGCATCACCAGTTCATCATCCGCAAAAGAGGTGAGCATCACCACCTTGCTTTTTGGAAAACGCGCCGTAACCTGGCGGGTGGCTTCGATACCGCCCTCGCCCGGCAAACGGATATCCATCAATACAACATCCGGGCTGAGTTTCTCCGCCGCCTGGATGGCTTCCGCCGAGGTACTGGCCTCTCCCACCACTTCCATATCGGATCGGTCATTTAATAGAGTCATTAAACCGAGCCTCACAATATCATGGTCGTCCACAAGTAAAATGCGAATCTTTGTCATCTCAATCTTTCCATGGAACTTCAAGGGTAATTACAAGGCCTTTATCATTTTCAAAATCAATTTTGCTATTGAGCAGGCGCGCGCGGTCACGCATGTTGCGCAAGCCATATCCATTCTTGGCATCGGCAGGCAGGCCTATGCCGTCATCCTTGATCTGAATTTGTAAAAATTCGCCGCGGTCGCGGGTTTCGATAAATACATTTTGCGCCTGCGCATGGCGCACCGCATTTGCCATCGCTTCGTTGAGAATTGCAAGCAAATGGCCCGCCCGCCTGTCTGAAATATATTTATCTTCAGGCAGGTTAACGTCCACTGAAATACGAACCATCGTATTGTAGCTTGGGTTCTCGGAGATTTTTTGCAATAATTCGGGAAGCGGCTCGCGGACTGCCTGGGTGTGGGAATGCAGTTCGGACAGATTCCGCCTCAGGTCGAGGATTGAATCGCGGAGCGCGGCCACAGCCCGTTTGAGTCGCTTATCCAATTCACTTTCAGGTTCGGCAATGTGCGCCGCCGATTCCACCAGCAGGCCTGCGGTGTACACTTTTTGAATCGCGCCGTCATGCAGGTCGCGCGCCAGCCGCTCCTGTTCGGCGTTGATGATCTGCTGTTGTTCGAGGTGTTCGATACGGCGGTCGGTTTCGAGGCTGAAGATCTCCAGGGCGCGGATGATGGTAAAAGCAATCACCATGCCCACCAGCGAGCGAAAGACCAGCGGCGGCACGCCGATCAGCTCTGTGAATGCTTCGGCGTTGACGATATTTCCGGGAAAAAAATTGATGGGGGGAACGATAAGCCCGCCGACAATCGCATACACGCCCAGGGAAACCCCGGCCACGCGAAACATTTGCACGATCTTCGGCACGTTCAACGGACGAATGCGCTGAAAGGTGTGCGCGCGCAGGCCGTAGGCGGCAAGCATTCCGCCGGGGAAGCCAATGAAATAGCGGGCAAGGGCATTGGCTGTCTGCCTCCATTCCAAATCATCGAGCCTGCCGGGGAACGCCAGAAAAATCAGCGCCAGCCAAAGCCCAAACAGAGTCACAGACGACCCGTGAAAACCGCGCGCTTTTTTGCTGGAGGGATGCACAGCCGCGCCGAACTCGAAAAGGCAGACAAACGAAACCGCCAGCAAAACCAGGTGTGCAAAATACAGCATTCGCATGGTGGCCGCGCCCAGGTATTCACCCTGAATGGGAATAAATAAGTCGCCCCATTCGTAAAAACCATGCGCAATGCCGAAGGCCGCCAGCCAGCGAAGGTTGCGTGCCAGGTCCAGCCGTGAAGATTGGCGGGTTTGCAAAATGATCGCAAACCCCAAAAGGAAAAAGACCAATCCGTACACGAAGAGGATGATCTCGCGGTTAAGTTGAAAAAAATCGGAGAGTGTGATCATGCTGGATGGATTTATTTGTTCTTTGCCGCTTCCAAACGGCACCACGCATAGAGCGCGTCATACACTTCGAATTGATGTTCGAGATTTTCCATATCTTCAGGGAAGCGCAAACTATAACCGCTGGCTATTGCTTCGAGTCCACGGGCGATGGGGTCGCTGTCGATATCCTCGGCCACATCCGCCGCGTGGACGATCTTTGCGAGGCGAAGCAAGCCTGCTTCCTTCAAGCCGTATTTGACAATGATGGATTCAAATGAACAGCGTCCATCCACATGGCCGAGTTCCACCCCGGGCGCATCGAATGGAATTGCGCCCGTTTCTTTTGCAACTTTCTCGATCTGGCTGGCAGGCACGAATAAAAACTCCGCTTCGTTATCGATGAAGCGGGTGATGAGCCACGGGCAGGCGACTCGGTCAACATGAACGTGAGAGCGGGTAATCCATTGCATTTTTTATCTCCTTTTGATTATGACAACAACTCTTTCAATATCGCCAGCGTTTCCGCTTTGCCCCCGACACCGTTTTCCCCGCCCGGCCCCACGCACGAAGGACAGCCATCTTCACATTCACATTGATTCACCAACTCGAACGCGCGCTGAATTAGCTCATCGTGAATTTCAAATAATTTTTGGCTGAACCCGATCCCCGCAGGGATAAGGTCATACAGGACGACAGACGGCAGGCCATCCACCGCAGACCAGGCAGGGTCGGTAAAACTTCCCAGATCACGCGGGTCACACATCAAAAATAGCGGCGCAAGGTTGCCAAGCACAAAGCCGAGGCCGCCCAGCCCACTGCGGATGCGGACGTTCTGTTCCGCTTTGTGATGGCAACTACTGCAAAGCGTGGTGAGATTTTCCAAACGGTTGGCCTGCTCGCGGTTGACGACTCCATTTTGGATGAAGGCGCGGAACGGGGTTTTGTGATGCACGTCATGTTGCTTCGCCCTGAGCGTAGCCGAAGGGTCGGCTTCCGCCGCGCCGCATACCTGACATTTGAACTGGTCCCGTTTTCTGACGGCGACTCTAATCTTTTGCCAGTCGGGGCCGTAGTCGTTCGGGTCGTTGGACCAGATGCCAGCGTCGCGAAGATGCGCGAGAGTCTCTTCGGAGAGGGAAAGCCAGTAGCCAGTCGTCTGCAATTCGGAGGGGGGCAAGTCCAATGGTTCTTGTCCCAAAGTCTCATACGTGAACCAGCGAATTTTGCGAAAGCCAGCCACCTGCGTGGTGACTTGAATCTCGCCATGCACTTTCAAACCGCCAGCGACGGCGGCTTGAGCGCTTTCACTTAAAACCTGAATTTCAGAACGGCGCTGTGCCTCGGTGTAGTAATCCAACCCGACAGGCACAAGCTGGGCAACGCGGTTTTCAAGGTTGAGTTCCTGCACAAAATATTGCTGGGCTTCGTGCATGTAGATTGCGCCCGGGTGAATCATCCACATGGCAGATTCGCCATCCACAGTTCCAATTGTAGTTGGTCGTCCATCGTCCGAAGTCGCTTGCAACACAAAACTTTGCGGCGAAGCGGAGCGCAGTGAAATATTCGCGGCGGGATATTGATCCTTCATCCAATAATATTTTTCGTCCGAAAAATGTGACTCTTGATTGGCGACCAGAAATTCGAGATATTCATCGAGCAATTCATCGGAGATGCTTCCAAAGCCTTCACCTTTTTGAAAGGGTAGTTCAAACAAGGCACAGCGCAAATGCTCGAGCAGAATCAAAAGATGATTTGGATTCACCAGCGCCATCTCTGGCGAACTGCCGAAAAAATATTCAGGGTGATGCGCGAGGAACTGATCGAGCGGATTGGGCGAAGCGACCAGCACAGATACCGCAGGGTCATCGCCGCGCCCTGCCCGCCCCGATTGCTGTCTCGCGCTCGCAATCGTGCCAGGGTAGCCGACGAGGATTGCCGCGCCGAGTCCGCCGATATCGATTCCCAATTCCAGCGCGTTCGTGGCAACCACGGTTTTGACGGAGCCGTCACGAAGTCCTTGCTCGATCTCGCGGCGCTGGTGTGGGAGGTAGCCGCTACGGTAGCCGCGGATACGTGATGCGTAATTGGTAATTGGTAATTCCTGTTGTGCGTTGCGTTTTGCTTCATCCATTGGCACGGATGTACTTGTGTACTTGTCTACTTGTTTACCGATGCCTGCTTCGCCCTGAAGATAGGTAAGAATAATTTCAACACTTCTCCTCGTCCTCGCAAACACCACAGATTGAATATCCCGCGCGAGCAGGTGATTTGCCAGCCGCACACTTTCGAGCAATGCGCTTTTTCTCAGACCCAACGCCGCGTCTGTAACAGGTGGGTTGTAGATGATGAAATGCCGTTCGCCGCGGGACGAGCCGTCGTTGTCAATTAATTCGACTTCTTCTTCGATCAATTTTTCTGCAAGTTCTTTGGGGTTGCCGATGGTTGCAGATGCCAGAATGAATTGCGGCTTTGCGCCGTAGAAATTTGCCACGCGCTTGAGCCTGCGAATGACGTTGGCTACATGCGAGCCAAAGACTCCGCGGTAGGTGTGGGCTTCGTCGATGATGATGAATTTCAGGTTGGTGAAAAAGCCTGCCCAGTTGGCGTGATGCGGAAGAATGCCCGTATGCAGCATATCGGGGTTGGAGAGGATGATGCGGGCGTTTTTGCGGATGGAGGGGCGGTGGAGTTGGGGAGTGTCGCCATCGTAAATGCCAGTGACGAGTGACGAGTGATCAGTAATCAGTTTTTGCAATACTGATAACTGATCACTGATCACTGATAACTGATCTTGCGCGAGCGCCTTCGTTGGAAACAAATACAACGCGCGGGCTTCGGAGTTTTGAAGCATGGTTGCAAGCACGGGCAGGTTGTACGAAAGTGTCTTTCCGCTGGCTGTGCCTGTGGCGAGGATGATGTTTTTGCCTGCGCGGGTTTGAGTCCATGCCGAGAGTTGGTGGGAATAGAGTGAGCGAATGCCGCGGGTGGATAATGCCGCTCGAAGCGCATCAGGCAGATCGGTCGGGAAGGGATGCGTCTGCGCGGCGCGCGCGGGGGTCGTCCGCCATGCGAAAAAGTTTGGCGCGGTGTCGGGGTCCTGTTTCCAAAAATCAAAAAGAGCGGAAAGGTTATTCAAGGTTATTGCACTGCCTGCATGGACGATGGTTCTTCGCCGCCTGTGTGCAATGAGCGGAATGCCCATGCGCCGATGCCGAACGGAACCCAGAATGTGACGGTGCGATAGGTGAGCGTGATGAGCACTGCCTGACTCCAATTCACGTTCAGCGAAGCCAGCGCAATGGGCATGAGGCCTTCCACAACGCCGATGCCCGAAGGCGTAGGCGAAACGATCAGGAAAAGATATGCAATCGAAAAGCCCGCGATGATGGTGCCTGCCGAGAACGGAACTTCAAAGGATAAGAACGCGCAGACCAGAATGAGCACCAACAAACCCTTGTCGAAAATTCCCCACAAGATCGGCCGCACCAGGCTGGATGGTTTTTCGGTGAGCCCTGCAAAGCCTTCTGAAATTTCATGGGCAAATTCGCGCGCGCGCTTTTCGCTGAGATATTCATCCTTGCGAAAGAATCTCACCACGCGGTTGATGAGCCGCGCCATTTTCGCAAGCATGTTTCCCAGCTTCTGTTCCGAGCGGTAGCCGATGTACAGAACGAATGCATACGTGACCGCAATGCAAAGCAGGAAAAACGATGCGGAAATTTCACCTGCATCCAGGTCGTTGCGGCGGACGAGCACGATCAACCCCAGGGCGAGGATTACCAAAAATGCGGCTTGATCGAGCAAAAGGAATAATGCGGCGGCGACCGTGACTTTGCCTGCGGGATGTCCACGCCGACGGGCTTCGGATGCGAAGAGCGCGACTCCGCCTACGCCCGCAGTTGGCGCCACCACGTTGACAAAGTTCGCCGCTGTGGCGATGCGACTCAAGACCAGTATCTCTTCGTGAACCCCGAGCAAATGAAAAATGGACTGATACATGCGCGCCGTTGTGATGAACCAGATCAACTGGATGAATATCGCCAGGATGAAAAACCCCAAATGCGCTTTTCGCAGAGTCAGCAGGATCGTTTCCAGTTCGCTGAAACTGATCGCAATGACTGCAATGCCGAGGAAGAGAACAACGACGAGGATTAATTTTTTCATTGGAAGGATTCTAGCCACCTGACACTTTGTTTTTTTGGACGCAAATGAACGCTGAAAACGCTGATTCAAACCATTTTGCTCTTGTTTTTCAAAAAATCTGCGTTCATCTGCGTCCCATTTTTAAAACTGTCAGGTGGGTAGGAAGGATTATACACAAAGAAATAAATGCAGGTTTTGCAGTAACTGGGGAGTGGCTAATGTAGTGGGCTTGCCAAAAGATTTGGGTGTGTTTCAAATGAGTTGAAGGATAGAACGTCCCGAAGGTTTTCTCGAAGACTTTGACCCTTTTTCAAACCTTCGGGACGGTTGTTTCAACTGAAATGAAATGATGGTACGCAGTAGGGGCGATATCATACCCTTGTGGTACCCATCCACATTCTTGAAAACCTGATTGCGCAAAAGGCGGGTCGCCCTGTTCTCACGGCGTTTTCCCGCACGGGGCAACCCTCCCTTTGAGAATAAGCCTCTTGTAATACCCGGACGGGTGACTCCCTTCCCCTTCGGGGGAAGGGTTGGGGATGAGGGCGCGTAAGGTGAGTTACTCAGCGTTTATGGGCAGACCGGTGGCGGCAGGGGTTCCTGGAGAATGAGTTGTTCGTGATTCTCTGTTTGAACCAATACAGCCCAGGCGGAGACGTATGCGCCATCCGCACAGCCGATGATCGAAACAGTGGCTGAGTGCGGGAAAAACTGCGGCGGTTTTTGACGGGGGAGAATAATTTGTGTATCGCCTTCATTGATCAGCCAGAAATGCAAATACCGGAAGTCTGTGGGCATGTCTGCCAGGTAAATGCCTCCGTCGGGTTTGAAGTAGCGGGGGTACAGCGCGATACCGGAAATGAGGGTTGCATTTTTCTGCCCGAGAAATTCTGCGAGCTGATCAGATGTGAGGATGTTTTCTTCAACCAGGGTATGTTGAATTTTATCTGTCACGGAATCAAATTTTTGCGCGGGGATCAATCGTTCTGCAAGGGGGACGGAAATGCCGATTAAAAACAAAACCAAAAATACTGCGGGGTAGGCGGGGTTTGCTTTTGCGGGCTGTGAAGCGTCCCTGTCAGCCTGGTGATTTTCGATTGCTGAACCAATTTTGGGGGAGAGGGAAGCGAGGGCAATGCAATAATAGACCAGGATGACCCAGTCTACGGGGAGGGAAAATCTCCATCCCGAAGTGCGAGCGAGCGCATTTCCAGTTTGATAAACTAGAAAAATCAGCAATGGATACCAGCCAGCCTGTTTGTTATCTTTCTGCGCAAGGCTGATGCCGAATGCAAGGATGAAAAGATTGCCCAGCAGAGGGAGCAGGCTGTATCCGCTCAAAGAGCCATCCCAAACATCCCAAAATGGGTATTGACTGACGAGGCTTTCAGGCGTGTCTGTGGAATAAAGCGGGGCGATGTAAACCGCGCTCTCAGCGAGGCCGTGCAGGAAATGATTGGATATGAAATACGCCACATCGGTGGGGCGTTCGAGGATGAATGAAAGAATTTCCCGGGAAAGGCGGTCTGAAAAACCTGAAGGGGTTTCTCCCGATAATGGCTGTGGATATTCGATGGGGTGCAATGAATAATTCCGCGCCATCAGCATTTTCTCGCCGGGGTCGCCGAGCGTGAACTTGCCGCTGACATTCCAATTTCGCCAGGCCCAGGGAGCAATGACCAGAAAAAGGCCGAGAAGAATAATCGCTGAACTGCTGAATAATGGTCTCTTCGTTTTTTGCGGAATCAAGACGAACAAGAGAATCAACGGCAGGAGGATCAGGGATTGCGCGCGCACCAAAGCCAGCAGGCCAAGGGATACGCCAATGACCAGCAACAGCCATGTATCATGCCGCTTGTTTTTGAAAAGAATGATACAGGCATATACAAAGACTATGATTCCCAGGGTTGCTGTCAGGTCGCTCATGATTAATTTGGCGTGCGCCGCGACAATTTTCCCCGATAGTTCGATGGCGTTTGTTTCGCGCAAAATGAAAAGGCCGCCCGCCATGAAACCCGCGAGACGGTTGGACAGTTTGACGGTCAGCAAATAGATAAAGGAGGGGATCAACGCAAGGAACAGAATTTGAACAAAGACGGTTCCATCGTAGCCAGCCCCGCCGATTGTATGGAACAGGGCAACCAGGCCAACGTATAAAGGCCTGCGGACCAGCGTCTCTGAAAACCCGACGCCTGAAAGCAGGTGGTAGGACATTCTGTCGAATAAAGCGGCATCGGAATATGGATAGTATTCGTAATTGGGGGCAGACGGGGCGGGGGCAAAGTGAGACGGACTTATGGTTTGATTCGACCAAAGCAGAAGAGCCAGCCCCCACAAGGCAAGGAAGATGCCGATATCCAGAATGAACTGCCAGCGAGGGTGGCCGCTTTTTATCCTTGCGCCGATGATGGAAATTAAAAAAGAGAGCAGGAAACCAATGGCGAGAACGAGATTCACCTGGGCAAATGTCAGCGGAGTTCCTGCGGGCCCCCAATTGAGTCCGACGTTGTCGGCTGTAAAGCCAATTCTCGTGAGGGATATAAAAATTGCCATTAAAGCAAATCCCCCGCTGATAAATAGGGTTGTCTTCCAAACACTTTTGAGCGAATGATCTTTTTTTTCTTTGAGGTGGGGCAGTAATAAAACAACCCCCGCTTCCAAACAGACCAGCGACCCAAGCAGGATCAACGGGGCAAGCCGAAGATAAACTGCTTCACTGAACAAAGCTACCAATACTTCCCTGTACAGAACTGCGACCCAGGCCGTCAGGGAAACGGTACATAAAATAAAGGATAAAACTATGCCTGATTTAAAACTTTTGATTCGTTCTATTGCTTTCGCTGTTTTCCCGGCTGATCTAAATTTGAGGAAAATGAAAGCGCTGAGGCCGATGACCGCCATTATCCCAGCCAGAGAAATCAGGCGAAAGGGGGATACATTCAGGGGGCCGTTTTGAATGTCTCCGGGCAGGGATGCCAGATAGGCAAAGGCTGACAGCCCGGCTAAAAATGTCAGGGTAGAAAAGGCGCGAATGGCTTTTTGCATTATTTCGAAATCCTGCCGTTGGGGAAGTTAATTTCAAAATCGAATTTTACATTTGTTCACGAGCCATTCTCTGTTCTTTTAATCCGCCCAATTTAAAGTACGCCCAACAAGCAGTTCCATCATTGTGGCATTGCGGGTGTTTGTCATGGCAACCAAACGGGTTTCGAATCGATACTTCAAAGCCAGGGCTCTTACTTCATCTGCATCGTCATAGGTCATTAGGAAATCCCCTTTCGTCTTTGACATTAACCTAAATAATTTTTCGTGGTCAATTTGATGGTATTTGTAAAGTCTGGAGCCCGCTTTTTTCTTTGAAGCAGTATATGGGGGGTCAATGAAAAATACAGCATTGGTCGAATCGATATATTTCCTTATTATTTGAAAACCATCACCCTGAATAAAATTCAAGTTATTCTTTATTTTTGAAATATCGAGTATTCGTTTCTGGAGTGTTGCTGGATACCACCTCGACAGAATACCCTTTCGATTTTCGCCATTCTTTAAAATACCCGCGCCATCAGCAAGGATTCCGCCATGACTTACGCGGTTTTGAATAATGGTCTTAAACGCCAAACCCTTTACAGTGTCTGGCTGAGTTGAAATTATTAACCTGGCAGACTCGGGTGTCAGGTTGAAATTAATAATCTTATTTGCTAACCATTCCGCGCCATTGTCAGTATTAATAATTGTTTGCCATACAGCCGCTACTTGCTCATCTTTCTCCACCAAAATAACAGAGTCAGCCAGCTTTTCAAATGCTATCGTTAATCCTGTTATTGCCCCGCCTGCAAATGGCTCTATAAATTTCTTTGGTTTTGAAGGCAGGGACCTTAACCATTGTCGTATTTTTGGCACGAGCCACGTTTTCCCGCCAGGGTAGCGAAATGGACTACGCTGAGGAATGCTCGCGACATTTATGACTTTAGGTGAAACTTCAACTTCCCAAAAACCAATTTGTTCCATAGTTTTATTTGCTAAAAATATCTGGCAAAGGTTCAACGTCTGGAGCTACACCAGATGACGCTGGTGTGCCCATTGTTTTTCCTTTTGCAATTCTACCTTTCAAATATTCTACAAAATCATTGACGTTGCCTACTTCTGGCGTTGTCATTGTTGCCAGTGCGCTTTCAAATTGAGTGTATCTTATACCCTTCTTTTTCAAAGCATAACGCCCCCCTTTTTTCTGAAAACCATACACCATCCAGGCAATGTCAGCAGATTCTTTATCAACTTCCTCAAATTCAGGCAGTCTACTGAAAAAGCTTTCATCAACAACCACGGCCATCTTTCTTCCCCACTTGTGTAAAATACCGCCTTTGTAAATTAATTGAGGAGCAAGTCTCTTGCGCGATGAAGATAAATAATCGGGGCTTGGATAATTTTTTGCAGGCCATTCTATATTCTGGTTTTTCTTTGGATTTTCCATATACTTTTCGAAAACATTTCTTACATTGCCTGTGATGTAAACAGCTTGGACTTCGACTGCTCCAAAATCCATGATTTCCCCATTTTTATCAACAGTTGCTATAACAATATCAATATTCCCGGCAGATTTACCATATATATCCTTCAACCTTGCTTCTGTAAGAGCAACATAATTCATTCCAGGAAAAAAGAAATCCGCCGCATCAGCAATAATTTGAAAATCCTCTCTGAATCGAACGGGGCAAGTTGCCACAACTTTATTTCCATCAAATATAGTACATACCCCAATAGGGTCTGTAGCGCTACTCTTTGTGCAATTGATACCTGATGAATTATGGAATGGACATAAACGACCACGACGATGGTTATTGGCTTCCTGTATCATATTTTCAACAGGATAGCCAAAGACTTCTGCAAGGGGATTTTTAGGCATGACAATCTCCAAATTGTTTTCTAATCACAGTATAGCATTGTTGATTACTTTCATCCCTGCAACGCTTCCCACTCCGCCAGAGTTGATTCCATTTCCTTTTGCACTTGATCGTACTCTTTCGCCAGTTGGACAACCGCCCCCGCATCCCTGGGCGGATGCGCCAGCTTCTCGCCAATTTCACTTAATTGCGCTTCAAGTGCGGCGATCTTTTTTTCCAGTTCCTGCCTTTTCGCATTCTTCTTTTTATCTTCCTTCGTATTAACAGCCTTTGCCTTCGGAGTTTCTTTTTTGCGAGTATCAGCCTCTTCACGCTCCGCCTGTACAGTTGCGCGGCGAGCCAAATCTTTCTCGCGTTCTTCCTTCAATTGGGAATAGATTCCCTTGAAGATGATGAGATGCGATTCGTCTGTGTCAATTTCCCAGATTTGAGTGGCGATGGCATCCACGAGATAGCGGTCGTGTGTGACGAGCAGGATCGTGCCTTCGTAGTCGTCGAGCACGGCTTCGAGAATTTCCTGCGAGGGGATGTCCAAGTGGTTTGTTGGTTCATCCAATAATAGAAGGTTGGTGTCTTGCAAGGCAAGTTTGGCTAATGCTAAACGTCCGCGCTCGCCGCCGGAGAGCATGGATACCATCTTGAAGGCATCGTCGCCAGAGAATAGATATTTGCCGAGATACTCACGCGCCTTTTGTGGAAGCCAGCCTGTCGTATGCATGATTTCGTCGATGACGCTTTTCTTCGGGTCGAGGCTTTCATGGGCTTGAGCGAAATAGCCGATGTGTAGACTCTCTCCCAGAGTCACGTCACCAGCTAAGGGCGGAATCTGACCGAGGATCGTTTTGAGGAAAGTGGATTTGCCAGCGCCGTTCGGTCCGATTAAGGCGGCACAGTCGCCGCGTCTTAAGTCAATGTTTGGTGAACGGAATAAAAATTTATCAGAGAATCCTACTTCAAGTTTTTCAGTACGGATGACCATGTCACCTGAGCGCGCGGCTTGGGCAAGGCGCAAATGCAAATTGGGCAGTTGGCGCACGGGGGATTGCAAGGCGTTGATGCGGCGACCCGCTTCGTCCACGCCGAGGATGGAGGTGGTGACGGAAATTTCGCCCGCGGTCTCGCTCCATTTTTGTTTGAGCGCGGCTTCCATGCCGATCTGTTCGATGGCTTGAATAATGCGCGAGAGACGTTTGAGTTTGCCTTTGGCTTGCAACACATTTTGCCCCGCCACATTTTTACGGATGTATTCCATTTCTTTTTGCAGTTTTTCTTTTTCGGCGTCGAACACTTCCTGACGGCGCGCCATGCGTTCGACGCGTTGTTTTAAATACGCGCTGTAATTACCGCGATAGGTTTCTGTTGCGCCGGGGAACATTTCTAAAATTGCGTTGCTGGCTTTATCCAAAAAGAATCGGTCATGCGAAATGATGATCGCCGCGCCTTCCCATTGACTCAAATATCCTTCGAGCCATTCCACGGCGGCGATGTCGAGGTGGTTGGTTGGCTCATCGAGCAGGAGCAGGTCTGGGTCTTCGAGTAATAATCGTGCGAGAAATCCGCGGGTACGTTGTCCGCCGGAGAGATGATCGAGATCGAGTTCATAATCGGCTTCGCTGAATCCCAAGCCTGTCAAGACCGTGCGAATTTTTGTAGTGTAGGTGTAACCGCCGCGCCGCTCGAATTCCTCCTGCAATTTGCCATAACGTTCCATTACTTCTTCAAGTTGCGCGGGGTCAGACATCAAGCCCTCAAGCCGATGCAATTCCTCCTGCTCATCTTTGAAATGACTGAAGACCGATTCGCAAGCCGACCAGATTGTTCCCGACATTTGGAAATCTGCTTCCTGCGATAAATACCCGATTCTGACTCCCCGTGAGCGGGATACTGTTCCCGAGGTAGCTTCATCCACGCCGACGAGGATTCGCATGAGCGTGGTCTTGCCGATTCCGTTGGGTCCCACAATGGCCATGCGCGCGCCTTTGACCACGGAGAAAGATACCCCGCTGAAAATATCAGTGGGGCCGTATGATTTTGAGAGTGAACTTACAGTGATGAGTGACATGGTTTCCAATTTCCAGATTTGAACGCCCCGTATTATAAGCGAAAGGGATTGCTTATTAGTCTTTATCGGTAATTAGAAAAAACGTCCCGAAGGTTGTTATCAGGCGTTCAAATTCCTCAAGAAAAACCTTCGGGACGGTGCCTGTGTTTTATTTCCAATAACGCCTATTAGTCTTCGATATTGAGATGATGGAACGCGGACTAAAGTCCGCGTTCCTGACGATTCATTTCACAATCGCATACATATAACTATCTCTCGGCTCGTCACTAATATTCGGGTGGACGGTATATTTTCGCAACAATCCCTCGCGCTGCATACCCACTTTTTCCATCACTCGCGCAGAGGCAAGATTCTCCACATCCGTTGAAGCATTGACTCGATAAATTGAAGGCTGTTTGAAAGCCCAATCAATGACGGCACGTGTGGCCTCAGTCGCATACCCTTTGCGTTGATGAGAACAAGCAATGACATATCCAAAACCAACCGTGCAGCCTGTAATATGGAAGTCGATCATTCCAAACGGTTCTTCATGTCCCTTGAGCGTGATGACGCAAGGAAAGCGAACTTCCTTCTCCCATGCAGAAATGCAATTCCTGATGAAATCCTCTACCTCTTGCAAATACTGATGTGGACGCCAGATTGTATAACGTGTCACTTCTGAATCTTGCATGTATGCAGTAAAAAGGATGGGCGCATCATCCATGCATGGCTTTCGAAGAATGAGACGTTCGGTCTCGAATTGCTCAGGCGGTTTCATTTTTCTTCATCCGTATCAATGTGACCCGGCTTCTCCTTCCCCAACTCCAATGACCGTTGATACGCCGCCCAGACGGCGCGAGAAATCGCTGTGCGGAAGCCTGCCTTCTCTAGATAATACAACGCCTCGGCGGATGTGCCACCCGGGGATGTGACTTGATTCCGCAAGGTGGCGGGATGCCGCGCCGCGCCCTGATAAAACGACGCCGAACCTTTGACGGTCTGTAAGACCAATTGCTCGGCAATGCGGCGGGGAAACCCCATATGCACGCCAGCATCGATCAGCGCTTCGGTGAAGAGGAACACATAGGCGGGACCGGAACCTGAAAGCGCGGTTGCCATATCCAAATAGGATTCATCTTCCACAAAGACCTCCTCGCCCAAAGCGCCGAGGATGGCGCGGGTCATTTCCTGCTGTTCCGCTGTCACTTCCCTGGACGCAGTCCACACCGTGATGCCTTCGCCAATTTGACCCGGCGTATTCGGCATCGAGCGCACGATGGCCTTATGTTTCAATCCCGTGCCGATCTTCTTCATGGTCGCCCCTGCAATAATGGACAGAACCAGCGCGTCAGTGCGGATGCCTTTGAGTCCCTTCATCACTTCGGTGAGTCGCTGCGGTTTGACCGAAAGCACCACCACATCCGCTTCGTGAATGGAGACAGCATTATCTGTGGAAACCTTGATGCCGTATTTTTTATGCAGTTCAGTTCCGCGTTCCTCACGCGGGCCAGAGGCGATGATGTTCTTTGCATCCGCAAGTTTTTTGCGCAACAGTCCCGCGATCATGGCTTCTGCCATTACGCCAGGGCCGATGAATGCGATTTTCTTTTTGAGCATGGGAGGTCTCCTGAAAGAAGGGGTGAAGGGTGAAGAAAGATGTAAGAAGAAAGAACAGGTGAATGGAGAAACAACAACTTTACGAAAAAACAGGAAAAGGACCGGGCTTCCAATGATTAGCTAATTCGAGAGCTTCGTTGGCGGCTTTATACATTTTGTCTTGAAATTCCTGCGAGTATTGATATTTTACAATGGCTTCGGCGAATTCATCTTCGTCCACAAGTTCGGCGGGTTTGGGGAAATATTTCGAGACATCCAGCTCATGGTCTTTGAAACTCATGATCCCGTTTTTCAATTCAGGCGGCGATGCAATATTGATATAGATATGAATCAATTCACCGCTGGTTTCAAATATCTCAAGAAGGTTATAGAATTTATCGAACCAATAATAAGCGCGGTAATGATGGCGGATCGGATAATCTTCGCCTTTGATGTTGAATACCGAAGAACCGGCTGGCGCAATTGTGACAATCGAGTCTGTGGTTACAGACTCGATTGTGGCTTGCCAGCTTCGATATATCGTCCCGTCCGTTTTGCAGGCGTGAACTTGAACAAGATCGCCGATCCTCATTTGGTTCATGCTTCCAACCACTTGTCCAATGTCAGCAAAGCTTCTTGTATGGGAAGGATCGTAACATCATCAACGTACATCTTTTTCGCGCCGCCGTAGAGCAGGTAAAGTTTTGCTTCCGGATAATCACCTCTGAATTTTTTCAACCCCGCCAGCATATTGTCCTGGAAACGATCTGTCGCTTTCACTTCCACTGCTTTGATTCCTTTTTTTCCGTACAAAATAAAATCCACTTCAATTCCCGAGGCGGTGCGGAAGTAATACATCTTGTATCCCAGATCAAGCAGTTCGTTGACCGCGTTGATCTGTTGGTGAACCAGGGTTTCGAGGCTGATCCCGCTCACTTCTTTGGGGGTGTCATAAGGTCCCTTCGGGCGGATGGCGTGATATATCCCAGGGTCAAAATAATAAAATTTAGGATGGCTGACAAGCCTGCGTTTTGCCTTCTTGCTGAAAGGCGGAAGGGAATATCCGATAAGCAGGTCTCTTAATATTTCAAAATAACCCGCGACCACCGATCGTTCGATGCCGGCTTCGCGCGCGACGTTGGTGATGTTCAAAATCTGTCCCTGCGATAAACTCGCCACTTCCATAAATCTGCTGAACGCAGAAAGGTTTCTGGTTAAACCTTCCTGTAATATCTCCTGCTCAAGATACGTTTGAACGTATGTTTGAAGATACTTTTCGTAGTTGTCCTGTTGCGCCATCGGCAGCATTCCCCTCACCAGGGCTTGCTCAATTGAAAAATCCTCTTTCATTTCAATCGCGGTCAATGGATGCATGTGATAACTAAGCGCCCTGCCTGCCAAAAGATTATGCCCCTTGCGCCTTAGTTTGCGCGCGCTGCTACCCGTCAATACAAAAGTGATCTTGAGCGATTCGATCAAGCGGTGGACTTCATTGAGAAGTTCGGGAACTCTTTGTATCTCATCAATAATCACCTGCCCTTTAAAGCCTGGGGGAATATAGTTGGCAAGGCGGTTGGGTTTCGCAAGGAATTCTTTATATGTCTCAGAATCAAGCAGGTCAAATTTGAGCGCTTCGGGGTAGTAGTGGAGAACCCAGGTTGTTTTGCCCGTACCGCGCGGACCGAACAACAGTACATTGTTTCTTTTGTCGGGGGTAAGCAGACGTGTATACATGATTTATTCTACCATGCAAAACGAGATCAAAAACCTTAATTTACATAGCAAAACGAGATCAGCGATCTCGTTTTGCAGAAGGCTTTTTTACTGGAAATACCCAAGCGCCACGCGCAACCGTTCCTCCACTTCCTTGGGCGCATCCTTCGGCAGGGATTGGATGGCGGCTTGCGCTTCGACCACCGAATATCCCAACGCAGTGAGCGCGGCGAGAACTTCGCTGTCGTAATCAGCCATGGCGGCCAGTTTGGAAAGCGCATCTGTCGGCTTGAGTTTGTCTTTCAGATGCAGGGCCATTTTCTGCGCGGTCTTTTTGCCCACGCCAGGAACTTTGCTCAACAAGTCGGCTTCATCGGCGAAAATAGCTCGTTGGATTGTATCAATTGTCAGCGTGGAAAGAACCGAGAGCGCCACCTTGGGGCCGACTCCATCCACGCCGAGCAGGATGTTGAACAGGTCACGATCCGATTGGGATTCGAATCCATACAAAGTCAGCGCATCTTCCCTGACGACGAGATGGGTGAACATAAAAAGCATTTCCCCCGCCTTGGCATTCGCGCGCAACGGCGCAGGGACAAAGACTCTCATGCCCACGCCGCCAACTTCGACGATGAGGGCGTTCTCTTCAATTTGGGAAATTTCTCCGCGCAGGGTTGCTATCATAATTGTATTTTAACCTGTTTAAACACGAAGTACACAAAGTACACGAAGTACACAAAGTAGATTGAGTGATGGTTATGATTTTTTGTTTAAGACTTTCACGAAAGATAATCGAAAAGAAATCATCCTGTTATGCCACAAATTAAACCTTTGTGCCCTTTGTGGTTAGTCATATCGTTTTGTATTCAAATGCGTGATCGCAATCGCCAGCGCATCGGCGGCGTCATCGGGCTTGGGGATTTTTTCCAGTTGAAGAAGCGCGCGCACCATTTCCTGCACCTGGCGTTTGTCTGCGCCGCCGTAGCCAGCGACGGCTTGCTTGACTTCATTGGGGGTGTATTCAAAAGGTTCGATGCCCGCTTTTTGGATGCAGAGCATTACCACGCCGCGGGCTTGCCCAACTGCGAGGGCGGTTTTGACATTGCTTGAAAAAAACAATTTTTCGACTGCGGCGGTATCGGGTTTATGTTTCTTCAATAACTTGTTGAGATCGTCGAACAACATTTCGAGCCGCGCGGATGGGGTTGCTTCTTTTGGAGTGGAGAGTATGCCAAAGGAAACAGCCACCAGCTCCCCGTCGGGCAGGAGGCGTACGAGTCCGTATCCTGTGGTGGCGGTGCCGGGGTCAATTCCGAGAGCGAGAGTCATATCTTTTTAACCACAACACTTGCGCCGCGCGCCAGTGCGGTGAGGACACGAAGGTCACAAAGGTTTTTACTTCGTGTTCTTCGTGTCCTTTGTGGTTGATTGCTCTTAGGCGGCTTCGAGGGCGGCGAGGGCTTCGTCTGAAACTTTGACGTTGTGGAAGACGTCCTGCACATCGTCGAGTTCCTCGATGGCTTCGACCATTCGCATGAACTTCAACGTTGATTCGACATCGAGTTCGATCTCCTGCTTGGCGATCATGCGCAGGCCTGCTTCGTCGGGATGAACATGGACTTGATGAAGCGCATCGGCGATGGTCTTGAAAGATTCAACGGGGCCGTAAATGTCGATGGTGTCGCCGCCGTCCACCACGTCATCTGCGCCTACGACAATGCCGAGTTCAAATGCCTTGTCGAAAGAGAATTGACTCGAAGGGAAAGCGAAATAAGATTTGCGGTCGAACTGCCAGGCCACTGCGCCGGGCTCTGCCATGTTGCCGCCATATTTGCTGAAGGCATGGCGCATGTCTGGCACGGTGCGGTTGCGGTTATCGGTGACGCAGGTGACCATGAGTGCCGAGCCGTGCGGGCCGTAGCCTTCGAAGGTGATTTCTTCAAAAACCGTGCCGTCCTTGTCCTCACCTGCGCCGCGTTTGATGGCGCGCTCGATATTATCCTTGGGCATGTTTTCGGCGCGGGCTTTATCCACTGCCAGCCGTAAACGGAAATTTGAATCAATGTCGCTGCCGCTTTCGCGGGCGGCGATTACGATCTCGCGGGCAAGGCGGGTAAAAATGGCGCCGCGTTTGGCGTCAGCGACGCCTTTCTTTCGTTTGATGGTAGACCACTTGGAATGACCAGACATACACGTTCTCCTTCAAAATAACCACGTTTGTGGGGAATTTCTCGTTGAGCAAAAAAATTATACCACCCCGCCTATATGGCGAATTGAATCCGAATTGCATCACGGTAAATGTTACTTTGGGAAGTAACGTTTTCCGTGATGTAATTCGGTTTCATGTGTATCTTCTCAATAATCAGGAGAAACGTCCCGAAGGTTTTTACAAATTTGGGTAGCCTTTCGGAAAACCTTCGGGACGGCGCATAAACACCCCGTTTTATTGAGATGATACTTTCATGTGCTGGTAAAATTCATCTATCAGCCTTGTATTTTCAGAAATATTCTGGAGACAACCCACAGGAGTATTCTTGATGACAATTCGAAGAACTATCAGCAATTTCCTCCTGGTTGCAGGGGTTATATGTATCTTGTGCATAGTTCACTATGGTGAATCATTAAATAACTTATCCCGCTATGGATTAATTTATCTATCGCTCTTGCTGATTTTTGTTGCACAAATAACCTCCGGCCAGACGTTGAATCTGGAAGACGGACAAAATCCGGGTAAGAAAAGGGGGCTAGATAATAGAATATCAACATGGAATATTTTTGGCTGGATTATTACCCCTTCCGCATTTTTGACAATCGTGACTGTTTTTATTTTTAGCGCTCTCAGCATCACATTGTTATTGCCGTCGCCGCTAAAGTTCATTCAAGACCAGGATTGGGCGCACCAATTGGCTGGCGCAAATCAGATTCTCAAAGGGCAACATCCATTTATTACTTTTTTGGACGTGTATGGACCGCTCACTTTTTACGCCAGCGCATTCACCCAGATTATTTTCAGCACAAGGGTCATTGGGGAGATTTTTCTTATTGTTTTAGGTTTCTCATCCGCTTATACAATCTTCTATTGGCTCATGTGGTCAATAAGCCGAGACAGGCTGTTGGCATTTATCCTGCTGACAATTCTCCTTGTCCTGGTCCCGAGGCTTTATAAATACTATATCATCCTCGGACCTGCATTAACGTTGTTCTTTTTATGGATCTACGTAGAGCATCCCTCGTACAAAAACCTCTGGATGGTCGGCCTGGCTGTTGTAATCACCGGGTTATTTCGACCCGACTTTGGTATCTATATGATTTTGAGCGCTGCAATCGCAATGCTTTTCCAGAAAAATTTCACGATCAAGAAAAATTTTGTAAACCTGTTCTATTTTTGTGGAATTCTGCTCGTGATTGCATCACCATGGTTGATATTTGTTGGCACACAGGGAGGGCTTCAAGACTATTTGTACAATTCGACGATTGGCATGGTTACCACGGGCGTTGGGATGAGCCTGCCAGTATCAGTTTCTCAAGATATTTTAAGTCTGAAAAACCTTCAACTACTTGCCAAGATAGCTTTTAATCTTATTCCGGCTCTCTCTTTATTTGTGTTTTTTCTGGACAGTCACGCCCCGGATTTATCAACAAGACCGATATTATTCGCATTAATTGTTGCCTCACAGTTGACTTTGATCCAGGGATTGCATCGTTCCGATTATGAGCATCTCTTGCAGGCTGTCCCAACAACATTTATCCTGCTGGCGTATCTGCTCAAACACGCGGCGAATCTTTTTACGACTAAAAAGAATATGTTGTCATTGATCGGGCTGGGGTTGGGGATCGGCCTTCTCAGCATCATGTTATTTTTCAGTTTACCGAAATGGAAAGACATTTCCATGAGCAAGACCCTAAATAATCTTGCCTTATATAACCTGAGGCGCGATCAATTTACGGAGGGTTTAATTCAACAATATCCCAACAGTGACCTCTTGCAGGCCATGAACTTTATTCGTAAATGCACAAATCCTGATGATAAAATCATTACTTGGCCTTACTTGGTGGATTTTTACTATTTCACCAACCGTCCACTGGGCGGACGATTGAAAGCAATCGGTCCGATTTTTACCGGGTCAAGCGACCAGGAAGTCGTTGTGCATGATATGAAGACCGACGATATATTGTTCTATGTTTACCGGCCAATGGCTTTTAGTCCGACCGCCCGTGAGATTCGAGATTACGCGCCTATCGTAGCAAACTATTTGGAGGAAACGTATGTCCCAGTCGAAAAATTCGGTAATATTATCGTACACATCAGGCATGACAATGAATCCTCGTTTATTTGCCCAAGCCAATGATGTGATAAGTATAAGCAACGCCGGACTGTCGCAAAAAACTCATAAGAAAGGAAATATAAAATGAAAGATGGTTTTCGTGGCTGGGTCATTATTTTTGCCTGTGCTGTGCTTAGCCTGACTATCGCAATTCTTATTGGACAGATTTTCTTTCACTTAAGTGATCGATCACCTTCAATGCAAGTTTTGATATTGGCGGTATTGCTGGTTGTTTTTTGGATATATTTCCAGGCTGTGATTTCGAAATTATCCTCTCGTTTCGTTTTTGCCGGCAAACTGGAGCAAATTTTCGCTTCGTTACAAACACCCGTTGATTGGCTTTCTGAACAATCAGATTTGTTTCTGGCGAGTTCGGAAAAGTATATTAAGAACAATGGGGTGGTAATCCTCAGTTTAGGAGTTGTATCGCTGGCAGCTTATGGATTTGAGTTGTTCAATCTAAACTTAACGATTGACGAAGAATTTCACGCTTTCCTAAAAACCCCCACCCCCCTTTGGATTGGCGAAGGCCGTTGGGGGATGTTTTTACTTAATAAATTTTTGCTACCCTACACGACCATACCGGTGGTTCCCTTGTTTATTGGGTTGGCATTTCATTTAATGGCCATCCTATTAATATTAAATTCATGGCGGGTCAAATCAAAATTGGAACAGCTGGTTTGCGGAGCCATCCTTCTGACCTTTCCAACTCTTGCATTTATATATGAATTTTCTTCGCTGAACTTTGGCATAGGGATTGGATTCTTTTGCGCTGGATTAAGTCTTCTTCTGTACTCTACAAATAAGTGGGCTAACAGGTTGTTCGCAGTGTTTCCCGCAGGTTTCGCTATTGCGATTTATCAACCTTTTGCGCTGGCGCTGGCCGCGATATTTCTCGTTTATTTAATTATTGAGATTCGAGACAATCGTCCCTGGTTTAGAAATCTGCTGTCCATTGCAATGATACTTACCCTTGCTTTTTTGTTTTATTATTTGGCCGAAAAACTCTTTCTCTCTTTAAGCGGAATTAGGGACACCCCCTATGTTTCGCACTATTTTGATTTTTCCTATTTATTCGATCATTTTAAGCGGGTTTTATCTACTTCATGGAAGGCTATTATTGGTTATTATACTGGTTCAGGTCGCATTTATGGCATGGAGATAACGGCTCTGGGACTTCTGCTTCTTGTTTCATTAGCAGGCATTATTCTAAAATTGATGGACAATGGCATTTCAAATAAAAACTTGGTGATCATACTCTTGTTTTCCCTTGTTCTTTTATTAATTCCGTTTTCGGGTATTTTATTCTCTCGTGGAAAAATTATTTCCCGCACTTTACTAGCGTTGCCGGTTTCAATCGCCGGTGTTTTTATTCTTGGGCTGCCTGCAAATCCCCGAGTGGTCAGGTTCTCTTTGCTGATGCTGGCAGCATTCAGTGTGTTTCAATTCATCGTTTCCAATAATCGGCTGTTCTCCTCTTCGTATTTAGCGCTGGAGGCGGATCGCCTGCTCGCCGTACGTTTAATGGAGAAAATAGACAAGGCAAAAGCCATATCCGGAAATCCAAATCCATTTTATATAGATGTTATCGGAGATTTGGTCAGACCGGAAATACAACCAATCCCCAGACGTGAAACTTTTGGAGTTTCGTTCTTTGAATTAAAAGGGACAGGCGGACAGGTATTTAGAATCTCACTATTTTTGCAAATTTCTGGCTATCAGGATTTCGAGGCTTTGCCTGAATCAAGGCGAATCGCATTTGTGGATGTTGCAAATAAAATGCCAATCTGGCCTACTGAAGGCAGTGTTCGGGTCGTGGACGACACTGTCTTGATAAAATTGGCAGATTATTCCGCTAGGCAGAAAAGAATGATTTGCAGTCTTGCCGAATCAGATACTGATGGCACGAAGCTTCCGGAAGGTTTCTGTCGATAAATCGATGTGTCTTTTCAGGAATGCAAAACCGTTTAGATTTTGATGCCTAAGCAGTCAATGAGGAAAATGTGCAAAAGTTTATTGATCGAAATAAGTTCCATTTACTACTCTGGGGATTCATGCTGGTTTATCTATTTTTTGCGCATGATCTCTATATCAAATTTTTCCTGTCTGATGCCGACGGCCAGCCAATTGCCTATGAAAAAAAACTGCCCCCTGAAACAAAAGAGATCGGAGGCGGGCTTGGCAGCCTCTCCTATCTTGAGCGGGGTCTATATAGTTTAAATGGATCGGCCTTTTTACGGTCCGATCCTGATAATACCCATTTTGAAAAATGGATCATCCTGCATTCTGAAACAAAGACCTATTTTTTTTCTGTGATAACGTCATCACGTCAAATTAAAGTACACCTATCCAGGGAATTCATTCAACCTGGGTCGTATCGTATTGGCATATTATTCAAAGGCAGGCAGGATAAAACCGAATATTATAGAATTACCAATAAAATGCTTATTCGAACGCCGAACTACCTGTTGCTTGAGCCGGTGGAGAAATAGGCAAATTCGTAATAGCGCAAATAGTATTTCATAACCTGCATTTAAAGGAATGTATGTGCATTCATTGACTAAAAACATTTCAAAAATTGTAAAACCTGTTCTGTTGCCGCTTTGCATTGCGATTTATCCTGCGCTATTCCACTACGGTAATAATGCGAGGCTTTTGGTATTGCAAAGCCTCGTCCGGGCCATGTTGCTATACATCGTAATAGCCGTGATCGTTTACATGGCGCTCTGGCTGTTGGCAAAACAAACCTTTGAGGCTGCAAACGCTTCGTTTGTGTTTCTTATCTTTTTCCATTTATATGGCGTAGTGATGGACTACTCGTTGAAATTGGATGTTTTCCAGGTGGAACATTACATGCTGCTGCCTTTCACAATTTTGCTTGCATGTTATGTATCTTGGGCGGTGCTAAAAATGAAACCCCTCCAATCTGTTCGTTTTTGGAAAAACTCTCTTTTTGTTATGAGCGTACTCCTGATTTTCAATATAGCAAAAATAGGGTTTTTAGAAATCAGAAAACTGGAGAAGCGTACCGCAGTTTCGGAAGAAACCGTAGCGTCAAATTTATCAACACAAAACTCCCCAGATATTTATTACATTATCTTCGATGAGTTATCTGGTTTTGAGCCGATGAGGAAATATTGGCATAATCGGAAGGTTGATGGTTTTGTCGATTTTTTGGGGTCGAATGGTTTTTTTATCGCTGAAAACAGCCGTAGCAGTTCCCTGGTATCGCTTCACCAGATGGCGACAAGATTAAACTATCAGGAATTTCCCTGCTGTGAATATGAAAAATATATCGAGATCTATTATGAGAATGTCTCTGATAATAAGGTTATGCGTTACCTGAAATCGAAGGGATACTCGACGGTTGTATTTGAGGAATTAACAATTCCCGGCGCATTTCCCGCCATGCATCCTATTTCAGCCAACTACTCTTTTGCGGACGTTTCAAAAGCCAACATATCCACAGTGGGTTCCAGTGGACTATTTGACGAGTTTGGCAAATTGGTTGCGGATTATTCCATGCTGCGGGCCTTCCCAATACCCTACGAAAATGGGTATTCGGGCCATAGGGACAAAATACTTTATATCGTTAATACGCTTGGTAATTTGAAGGAAGTATCCTCCCCGAAATTTATCTATGTACATCTACTGCTACCTCATTTGCCGTTCATGTTTGATGAGAATGGGAATGTCATTGACGTAAAATACCATGGAAATTGGAATTATTACTTGGGGACATATAATTACTCATTGGAAGTTGCAAAGAAAATAGTCGAAAATATTTTGGCAAATGCCGACCCGGATCGCCCACCAGTAATCATCCTTCAATCTGATCATGGAGCCAGAAATATCTATTACGGAAGCGCAATGCTGAGTAATTATCCCGAAGAATACAAGACCCAAATCGTGTTTGCCCTCCGCCTCCCTGGATACGATACGTCAACCTTACCGCAGGATATAAACCCAATAAATACATTCCCAATTATTTTCAATTACTTGTTTGATGATAACATTCCCCTGAAATAGAAAAATAATCATGAGACATTATCCGTAATAACCAAAACCTTTGCGGGACGCTGACCGTGAAGCGCGCAGATCAACGCAGAGAAAAATCGTAACTACTCAGCCTGAATAGAGACGAAAAGCGAAAATAGGTGTTAGGAACAGTAATGCAGACAAAGCCAATAGCGAGTGAAACTGATATACGCATCGCATACCAACAAGGGGTGGAAGCGGTGATCTTGCTGTTTCAGC
>JACRLB010000018.1 GCA_016235445.1 Chloroflexota bacterium
ATTGAAACCATTTACCAAACTGGACGAAAAGTCGCCGATGACTTTAAACAAACCATGCGCATTGTCTTTGACGACTTCTTACCTGCTTGGAACTATCGCGCCATTCCTAATTCGATAGTTATTTAATTCAAATTACTAAGTCAATTTTCCCTTGAATTAATTTGAGAACCCAGCTGGAGTTTTGCTTTCGGGAATTTGCTTGATTTGTATGTACATTTTTCTCTGATCTATGTTGTAAATTCGTGTCTACTTTTGAGGATTTGGTGCTTACTGGTTTGCTCTCTGCTTTGCGAGTTTGTCTTATGCTTGATTCTTTAAGTATGCGTTCAATGCTTCTTGCACATGGTATTTTTTTCAACCCTTTTGTTTTGAGGCGCTCTCGTATTCCATCAACGCCAATATGCACTTTAGTTTTACTTTCTGCTTTTTCGGCTTCAAGTTCGCTTCTTGCTATTATGATTTCTTGACGCATTTGTTCACTGAACTTATTCGGCTTATGTTTAGGGGCACTGGAATAATTACGGAGGTCTGCAAAGTTTTTATTTTTGTTGTATCTCTTCCACCATGTATAAACCCATTCCCGTGAATGATGTAATCTAGTAGCGACTTCGGGTTTAGACAATCCACTTCGTAATAGATGAATAGCCATTTTTCGTTGTTCATAAAGTTTATCCGTTTCCATTTCAATTCTCCAATCTGCACATCAAATGCGATATACATCTTAAGATATTCTAGAGTCAGAGAACTTGATATTGTAATTTTAACTGATACAAAAATATATTGAGGATTGTTCCAGTAAATTAGACCTCCGAGAGTAGCTCTTGGAGATCTAATCATCTAATATCGAATTATCTGCCTTTTCACTCCCCCGTCGGCACCCAGATATTCTTGACCTGAGTCGCCTCGTGCAGGAATTCATGACCTTCGCTCTGCTCGCGGGACATCCAATCGTGAGAATGAATTCCTACGCGTTGACCTTTCCCCACCGCTTCGTCATCTTCTTCATTTCATCCAGATATTCTGGCCAATCATGCAGCGTTGCGGGATCAAAGTCCGCGCCATTGGGCCAGACGAGGGTATGGACTTCAGGATCAATTTCCACCTGGTTGAAAAACTTTTCATCCTGCAAAGGCCCGTAGATTTCACCGGTCAGAATGGGACGAAAATCTATAACTTGCTTCGAACCGTCGTCAAAAGTTACCTGCAAAGTAAACGGGCGGACTGGCTCACACGAAACGACACGGTAAATTTTATGTTCCATTTCAAACCTACTTTCTATTTGAGCGGCGCAATCTTGAAAGGCACCTGGCTGGATTGCAACCGTTCCCAGTTTTCCAATAATTCGTTCTGGTGCAGAACAATCCAAGCCTCAACCAACCGCTGTTCCTTTCGGGAAAGCGTTCCTTCGATCATCTCAATCTGGTCAATGCGATAAATGCCAACGGCATTTTGGTAATACGCATGTAAATGGGGATGATGGTGCGGTACACCAATCTCAACATACATCCGAATGATGATACCGAAGAAGCGTGATATTTCAGGAATGGATTTTACTCTTCATCATTTTACTATGTTCTCACTCCCCCGTCGGTACCCAGATATTCTTGACCTGAGTCGCCTCGTGCAGGAACTCGTGACCTTCGCCCTGCTCACGGGACATCCAATCGCGGGGTGGGAATTTTGAAAACTTACGAATTCAACAATACGATAAAATCCGCCGCTTTAATGATAGGTATCTCCCTGAAAAAACCGAGATCAAGCAAATGCCCGTCCCCGCTGACGATGTAATTTACCTTTCCCACAACAGCCGCTTCGAGAAATTTATTATCAGTTGGGTCGGCGATGATTACGACAATTTTCTCTTCGGGCGTCACAAATTCCGCGTTTTGCAAAAGATACTCGGTAGCTGTCACGATCTCGACTTGAGGGATTTTGAATTTGGGGCGGTTAATAACGTCAAGGTATTCGCGGGCAATCGCTTCCGAAACGATCAGTTTGAATTTTCCCGCTTTCCACTCATCAATAATGACACTCAATTTTCCGCCCAAAACCGACGAAACAAAAATGTTCGTATCCAAAACCACACGCATTATTTACCTTCCCGCACGGCACGGATTTCCGCTTCAATATCTTCGTCTGTGATGTTCATTTCCTCTGCGCGCGCACGGATGGACTTTAATGCTTTATCGAAGCGCTCTTCCAAGTCTTTTTCTTCAGCGGGTATGCTCAATTTCAAGTAGCGGACAAACGCCAGGACATCCGCCAAACGTCTCTCTGGCAGTGTGGAAATTTCAAGCAGAATAGTTTGTTCCATATTGGTCATGGCTCACCTCGTTAATAAAATTATACTCCCCCTACTCCCCCGTCGGCACCCAGATGTTCTGCCCCTCCCCGTCCCTCCCCAAATCCGAAATAAGAAGATGGGGCAATTATTCAGTCTCTTCAATTCGGATTTGGAGAGGATGCCTACATGGTGCATTTTACTTTTTGGCTGTCAAAGCTTGTAACTCTTTTTGAATGCGCTCAAGCACTTTCCCATTCACCCGTCCAAACGTCTTGACGATGATGGATTTTGAAATTGTGTAAATCTTATCCACGCGCACTTTGCCAGGGTGGTTAAGCGTCCCTTTTTCGAGATCATTGGACGTGATCGAAAAACTATAATCCACCTCAACAGGGTTGGATGTCATTGCCACGACAACCAAATCGGTCGTTTTCTGGTTATAAGCATTATTGGAGACAACAATAACAGGGCGTCGTTTCTGCGATGAAAGGTCGGTGAACGGGATGGGTACAAGCAGAATATCCCCTTGTTCAGGCATTGTTCCAATCCTCATCGTCCAGCGGATTATCCCAAAATTCAAGACTGCTTTGCGAAGCGTAAAGCAAATCAGCAAAAGCGTCTCCCGCTTCCAGGACGAAAACTGTCACATGCGCACCAGCAGGAAACGGGACAGTCAACTCGACCTGCCCATCTTTATTTACTTCAACATCATATTTAAGAGCCGTCTGAGCCAACATAATAAAACTCCTTCTCAATAGTAGCAATTATACAGCACCCTATTCCCCCGTCGGCACCCAGATATTCTTGACCTGAGTTGCCTCGTGCAGGAACTCGTGACCTTCGCCTTGCTCGCGGGACATCCAATCTCTTGGCAGACCGTAGCCTGTCCAGGTGCGCTTCATGTTGGCGGCGGATTCGTTCTCGACGTGGTAACTGCCTTCCGCCGAGCCGAAGTACCAGACCGAGTCTACATCTTCGTGCTGGACTAATGTCTTCACCAAATGGTCACGGTCGCCTGTGACGATGTTGACCACGCCGCCAGGCACATCGGAGGTGTCGAGCACCTGATAGAAGTCCATGGCGGAGAGCGGATATTTCTGGCTGGGGATCATCACTACGCTGTTGCCGCGCGCGATGGCAGGCGCCATGAGCGAGATGAATCCAAGCAATGGATTTTCATCGGGGCAGGCAATGCCGATCACACCCACAGGTTCATTGACCGCGACGGTGATTCCGCGCAGGGTGGTCTCTTGCACAGTGCCGCCGTATTTGTCAGCCCATGCCGCGTAGGTGAATAATCTTTCAACGGACGCGTCCACTTCGGCTTGCGCGGACTTCTGCGAACGTCCCGTCATTCCCGCACTGAGCGAAGTCGAAGTGTCGACGATTCGTTTTACAAATTCAGCATTGCGGGCATCGAGATTTTCAGCGATGAAATATAAAATTTGTGAGCGGTTGTAGCCGTGGCGCATTGCCCAGCCTGATGTCCGCGCTTTGTGAGCGGCTTCGACTGCATCGCGAATATCTTTGCGATTGCCGTCACCAACTTGCCCAACAATTTTTCCTTTGGCGTTCAACACCGTCGTGGTGTATGCGCCGTCAGGGCGAATCTGCTTGCCGCCGATGTACATCTTTGGTGTGCGATCTATCGGGGGAAGCGAATGTCCATTTGCCCGAGCAGTTGTCGGCTGAGTCGGAAGCGTGGGGGTGTGTGATCCCCAAGCCGCCGCGCCGCCCTGAGCGGAGGGCGTGTCCGTCGCCCGCAGTCGAAGGGCAGGGCGTGGACGATCCATCCATGTCGGTCTTAAATATTCAAACAGACCTTCACGTCCGCCTTCGCGCCCGTAGCCCGACTCACGATAGCCGCCGAAGCCCGAAGCGCCGTCGAATTGATTGGTGCAATTGACCCACACCGAGCCCGCCTTGATCTTGCTCGCCACATCGAGCGCGAGGTTGATGTTATCGCTCCACACACTCGCCGCGAGACCATAGCGCGTGTTGTTCGCAAGTTCGATGGCTTCGCTCGGCGTGCGGAACGTGAGCGAGACAAGCACGGGTCCGAAAATTTCTTCTTGCACGGTTGTGGCGGCGGGGTCAAGCCCCGTGATGAGCGTGGGTTTATAAAACAGCCCCTTTTCGGGCAGCGCGATATTCGGCTGAAAACATTCGCCGCCTTCGGCAATGCCCGTCTTCACCCAACCATCGATCGTGTCCCATTGCGACTGATCGACGATCGCGCCCATGTCAATCGCTTTATCGAGCGGGTCGCCCACGCGCATGTGTTGCATTCTATTTTTTAATTTTTGGATAAACTTCGCTGCGACATTTTCCTGCACAATCAGCCTTGACCCTGCACAGCAAACTTGACCTTGATTAAACCAAATCGCATCGACCACCCCTTCAACTGCTCCATCCAAATCGGCATCGTCAAACACGACAAATGGACTCTTGCCACCGAGTTCGAGTGAAAGTTTTTTTCCAGAGCCAGCGGTCTGCTGACGAAGAGTTCGCCCGACATCGGTTGAACCCGTGAAGGCAATCTTATCCACATCGGGATGCGTGACGATCATCGAGCCAGCACTGCTCGAACCCGTAATGACATTTACAACGCCCGCGGGAAGTCCCGCCTCTGCGACAATTTCAGCAAACAATAACGCAGTGAGCCTTGTATATGAAGCGGGTTTCAACACCACCGTGTTGCCCATCGCAATCGCAGGCGCGATCTTCCATGCCAACATCAACAGCGGGAAGTTCCACGGGATGATCTGCCCGACCACACCGACGGATTGATAATCGCGCAGTTCGGTTTCCATCAACTGCGCCCAGCCCGCATAATAGTAAAAGTGACGCGCCAGCAAAGGCACATCAATATCACGCGACTCGCGAATCGGCTTGCCGTTGTCCATGCTTTCGAGTACCGCCAGCAAGCGCGAATGTTTCTGAAGATTGCGTGCAATCGCATACAAATAGCGAGCGCGAGTCACACCTGGAGTCTTGCTCCAGGTCTTGAACGCCTCACGCGCCGCACCCACCGCCGCATCAACTTCTTTTTGTCCAGCCTGCGTGGTCTCGGCTAATAATTCGCCATTCGCTGGGTTGATGGATGAATAAAACTTCGCCCCTTTCGGCGTCACCCACTCGTTGTTGATAAACAAGCCGAACTTACGTCCATGCTCATCCAGCCACGCTTTGACAGCATCAGGCGCTTCGGGCGCAGGTCCGTATTCCATGCTTTTGAAGATTTCAAGTATTTTGCTCATAAGTAACTCCAAAATTCAATCAACCACAAAGGAGCACCAAGGGTCACGAAGGAAAACCTTTTTTTGTTCTTCCTTTGTGTACCTTCGTGACCCTTCGTGGTAAAAAACCTATCCCATCGGCATGTGATGTTTCGCGGCGTAGTGACCTGTGATGTAGTGATACAACTGCCGCTCGATGTCGGTCAACAAACTGCTCGCGCCGATGCGGAACAGGTCATTCTTCAGCCATTCATCGCCGAGTTCTTCCTTCATCAACGACTGCCAAGCCATTGCCTGCTTCGCGGAGCTGATTCCACCTGCGGGCTTGAATCCAACTTTGTAGCCAAAGCGATCCAAATAATCGCGGATGGCGCGAGTCATCACCAGACTAAATTCCAGCGTGGCATTGACCGTTTCCTTGCCTGTGGATGTCTTGATAAAGTCTGAGCCTGCCATCATCGCCACGAGACTGGCTTGATAGACTTGCTTGAGAGAGCCGAGGTCACCTGTTGCCAAGATGGTCTTCATGTGCGCGTCACCGCAGGCCTTGCGGAATTGTTGAAGCTCGTCGTACATGGCTTGCCAATCGCCAGTGAGAACATAATTACGGGCGATGACCACGTCAATTTCTTTCGCGCCTGCTTCCACGGCTTGCTCAATCTCCTGAATGCGCTGTGGCAGGGGAGTCTGTCCCGCTGGAAAACCTGTCGCAACAGAGGCAACTGGAATGGTAGTCCCGCGAAGCGCCTGCACTGCATCCGCCACACGGTTAGGGTACACGCACACCGCGCCGACGGTGATCTTCTCGCCATCCAACCCAAGTTTTTCAAGCATGTCGGGGCGTAGCGGTTGTTTTGCTTTGGCACACAAACGATGAACACGCCCGGGCGTATCGTCGCCTGCGAGCGTGGTTAGGTCAATGTTGGTGATGGCGCGCAGAAGCCACGCCGCCTGCCAATCCTTTTTGACGGTGCGGCGGCCTGTGAGCGTGGCAATGCGGCGCTCCACTGCGCTTTTGTTGATGTGCGCGCCCATCACCCAATCAAGGTCTAGGGGCGTGCCGGGGTTACGAGTGTGATTTGAAGTCATGAAATAAACCTTATCGTTTGCACAAACTCTGAAAAAATGTCAGACATTTCTAATTAAATATATCACAATCATACAGTGAGAATATCATACGGCTTCCCCTCTTTTTTCAATTTCACTTACGATATTTTATTTGATCACGCCATCAGAAAGCCACTCCACATCTTCAACAATGTGATCGATTTTCCAGGCATCCACAACCTGCCGAAACGCATCCGGCATTTCATAGCGAAGAGACTCGACCGCTTCGGCATAATATTTGTACGCCAGACGGTCTCGATTTTGATTCCTGCATAATTCTTTGTGGATCGTTTTTAGCAAAGCCAGCGTGAGGTTCACAGTCATATCCTCTTTGGCGTCCAACAAAACCTGAAAAAGAATCAGCTTATCCTCTGTAGTGGCGCTGCGAAACAGTTCTTTATAATTTGAAGAAATTATCATTCGGCCTTTGCTTATTTTTTCTTGTCGTATTCATTGATGGTAGAAGTGTAAATTTACGAACTCATCAAACAAATTTTCCAGGTACTGGCGGGAAACGGGTCCCACCAATCTCTTGGCCAGCGATAGCCGACCCGTTTGTAATGCGGGGTGGCGGGGTCGTCATTCCAAAAGGAGGAAGGCAGGGGCTGTTCAACAACCTCCCAGGCAAAAAAGGACATTTGGTTATCCACCGCAAACTCTACATAATGATGCCATTCGCCATCCCTCCATACCATCCCTTTATTTATCCCCACGTACGACGCGGCGCAAGAACCTGGGTCTTGCGGGGAAAAATAAATGGGCGCATAAAAAAACAGGAATACAACTCCGAGAGCCGCAAAAAACGCCAGCCAGGCGGCTAGAATAAACAATCCTCTAAACAGTTTTTTCATTTTTTTCCCAACTCAGAATTGGTTTTGAATCAAGGCTCATGGTCATGTAGAAAACTCCTAATGTCTGGCAGCATTATACAGCGAATGAGGGGAGACAGAAATGAATGCTATACTTTCAAGAAAATTACGGATGCTTTAGAACAAGGAGACAAAATTGGAATCGATTACCCACCCAACCCCCGAAGAATACGCCCCATTTTATACAGACTACATCCAACGCGCGCAGGCCAGGGGCGATGTGATTGCCGCATTGCTCCTGCAAATCGCTGAAGTGAGATTCGCGCTTGGGAATCTCTCTGACGAACAAGCCCGCTTCCGCATCTCCGCCGACGATTGGTCCATCAAAGAGATAGTTTCCCACCTGATAGATGCCGAGCGGGTCTTTTCCTATCGTTTTCTGCGCATCTCTCGAAAGGACAAGACTCCGCTGGCGGGTTTCGAGCAGGAGGATTTCGTCCGCGAATCGGGGGCGGATGAACTGGCGCTCGGCGATTTGCTGAGCGAGTTCGAGTATCTCCGCCGCGCGAATGCGATTGCCATCAAAAACGTCAGCGAGGAATCTGCCGCGCAGGTTGGAACAGCCAGCGGGTCGGCAGTGAGCGCGCGGGCTTTGATCCACATGATCGTCGGCCATGTCGAACATCACATGGCGAGCCTGCGTGAAAAATATCTTCCGTCTATTTCTTAAAACGGTTGAAAATCGACTCAAAAAGCCTATAATGGTTTAACTTTATCTGTAAAGGAGAAAATATGAATCGGTATATTATTGAGTCGGCCCACGCTGTTGAAAAATGTGACCAGGTGATTCATGATTTGTTCGCCGCTGGCTACCTTCATCATTTTGAATGGGGTTGCAAGGACAACGACCACACAGGCTGGGCTGTGGTCGAAGCGGAAAGCCTCGAGGATGCGAGGCAGATCGTGCCGTGGTATTTGAGGGATCACGCGCGCATTGTACGGCTGGTCAAATTCGATCTCGCTACAGACGAGCACAGCAAGCAGGCAGGCGGTTAATAACTGATGTTACGCACCGTCCTCCCGAAGGTTTGGAGGAAAAATAAGTTCGATTTACGGGAACCTCACCGCACTCCCGAAAGAGCATCGGGACGATGTGGCGTACGGCGCCAGTGTCGGGACGTTTCGCGTAAGGTGAGTTAATAAAACAGCCTTCAAAGTCATCATTGTCTTTGAAGGCTGTTTTTCTTTCACTGACCCGTCACCTGTTCCAATGCGGGGAGCGATTGCAAATAAAGGAAGATGGCTCTCAATTCATCGTCGGTCAGGTTGTTGATTTCATCAAGCGGCATGAGGTTCGAGTTCAAGTTGCGCCCATCAGGAGTAATTTGCATACGAATGGTTTGAATGAATCCCTCCTCCGTCCAGCCGCTGAGGTCACCGCCGGGGGTGAGGTTTGGAACCGTGTACACAATGCTCGGGTCGGGATATGGACCGCCCGCCAGCTCTTCGCCGTGGCATCCTCGGCAATCGCTGATGGTGAGACGATATTCGCCGTATTCGACAGTCACTCCCGGCTCAGGCGCAGTGACATTGTTTGCATGACCCGCATCCTCCACAGGCAGGTTGCCGAACATTCCCGCAGCCATGAGAATATATCCCAGCGGCTTAATCTCGAATCCATTGGTCTGGTGATCCACAGGCGGGATAGTTTTGAGGTAAGCGATTATCGCACCGAGATCTTCATCGCTCATATACTGAAAAGCTGGCACAGAAGGCATATATAGGGGTTTGCCCTCGGGGTCTATGCCATGACGAATAGCTCGAACATAATCTTCATCGGTAAATTCGCCGCCAATTCCTCCTTCCCCTGGTGTGAGGTTTGCAGAATCAAGCGTCATGATGGGGCCAATGCTGACAAAGGGACTAACCCCACTCAAATCCGTGCCGTGACAGCCCACGCAGGTGGTCTCGATAATATGTTTGCCACGCGCGATGCTTTCTGCATCGATGGGAGCGACAATACCCGAGGGTGGAAAATCGTAGGTTTTATTAACGCGGGCGTTGCCCATTATGTAAAGGGTTGCAGCAGCAAGGATGACCAAACCCATGACAGAACCCAACACGATGCCGAACCATTTGAATATCTTTTTCATTTCAATTCTCCTTTGGTGAATTTTTTTGAGACCCTAAAGGTTTTGGAAACCTTTAGGGTCTGTCATTACCCTTCCAGCGCCTTTTTCAGCGCTTCGAGATTTTCTTCAAACTGCTTCTCCATCTGACCTTTGATCATCCCCTCTGCCAGTTTGAAGAAGCCGCCAGGTTCCGCGTCTGCGAAGGTAGTGACGAGCGTGCCGCTTCCGTCCGCCTGGAATTTCATTCCGCCCGCCAGTGGAAACGGGGATTTGGTCGCCTTCCACTCGTAGGCCAGCGGCGGATTCCAGACCGTCACTTCGCCGCGCGTTTCCATCGTCTGACCGAGGGCTTTGGCCGTCCAGGCGTAGGTTGTGCCAACACCTGGCTCTCCTTCGGATGTGACCTTCGCTTCGATGACGCCCGCCTGCCACGTCGCCGCTTTGTTGAAATCCGTCGCGAGGGCGAAGGCTTTCTCAGGCGCGCAGTTGACCTTGATGGATTGTTCGATTTTTGCCATGATATTTTCTCCTTTTTGAAATTTGATTTGAGATACCGACGCTCTCTAGCATCGGTTACGCTTGATTGGATTTCAAGAACACGCGTCCCAGCCAGATCGCCCATACGGAATAAGCGACAACGGCAACCAAGCCGCCGAGGTAGGTCAGCGGATGATTCTCTCCGCCGAGGATGAAGCCCGTGATCACCAGCACGTAGCCGATGCCAGCAGCGATTCCCCACCAGCTAAGTCTGCGGGGCAGTATCTGATTGACAAGAGTAAGGAAGCCAAACCCGATCAGCGATGCGCCAAAAACGCCAAACGAAATGGTAACGATCATTCCAAAATTTGTACCGTTTATTACCAGCAACGTCTGAACCACAGCCGCGGCAAGCATGGCAAGCGCGCCGACGAGAAATATGATGAGGCTGATCGTTGGCGCGGCGCTTCGATGAAGTTGATAGAGCGCGAATAAAATTACGATGGCTGTCAGTCCGATGACGACACTGCACACATCGTTGATCTTTCCAAACGGGTCACCGATGCTGAAAAAGATGACCAGCGTCACCGCGCCGATAATCGTGGCGGTGGCGCTCAGGTAGCCAGACCAGCCAGCAAGACGATATGGATTTGCGTTCATTGCATTCTCCTTTAGAACGGCTTGGCGACCATTAGCCAGGCGATGACGGCGAATCCGCCGTAGCCGATGACGGTGAGCAGGGTGGGATTGGTCTTCGCCAGAATCGCAAAGACTTCTTCATCGCTTTTGGCGGGCTCGGGCGGAAACCATTTCCCTTTGACGTTGTAGCGAATCCCCGCGGCTTTGCGCGCTTCGCCGTAGAGTCCGCCGCCGAATGCCATCATCAAAACGACGATGAGGATCAGCAGAACTATCGAGACCCAGATCCATCCGCGAGCCCACCATCCTCCCTGAAAGCCCGCGATGATGCCGAAGAGGAAGAAGGCGTAAAGCGACATGAACATCGTCGGATATGAAGCCGCTGAAAGGTCGAGCATGGCGCGGATGCGCTGGATGTCGCGTTCCTTTTTGAGGGCGAAGGAAACCGCCGCCGAGACGCCGTGCGCCAGCAGGTATCCGAAGACAAAAATGATGTGCAGGAAGACAACGATTTGATAAAGCATTTGGTTTTCTCCTTGAATAAAATTAATTCGGGTACGTCTGTCTATGCCTTGCGCCTCAGAAGCAGGATGCCCGTCCACACCAGCCAGATCAGCGCAAGGGCGGTTGCCGTCAAATACAGGATGAATGCCACAGGCACAAGAGACTCGGGAAGATTTGCCCAATCCCCTCCGCCTGCGGTAAGGACAGCAAAACGAATCAGAGCCGCCACACCTGCCAGCATACCGATCACGCTCAGAGCCCGCGGCATCCCTGTTTGAGGTTGTTTGTAACCGAGTAAACCGAAGAGCAAAGGCGGCAGGTAATACACAGCCATGAAAGCGAAGTTGTACAGGTTCAGAGGCTGGAGATTCAGGAACAACATGCAGACCACGAACAAAAAAACCGCCAATATGGCTTCGACCAGTGCGGTCATCCTAAGCGTCGACTCCTTCTCACGATACAGTTGATAAAGCGCATACGCCAGCGGAAGGATGGTGAGCGCAGACGCTGAATTCAGAAGTTTTGAAAGCATTGGAACTTCATCTGGCGAGACGACGCCCGTGGTCAGGAAATCAGCCAGCGTAAAACCCAAGCCTAAAAATGCCGCAATGCCGCCGATGCGAAAAATATTTTTGGTGGACATGGTTTTCTCCTTTTGGTAAATACTTGTAATGCCATCCCACAGGTTTGGCATCCTGCGGGATGGTTCTTTTCTTATTTCACATTGGCAGACATGCTGGCTTTGCCCGCCGAGAAAAAGCCGACCGCGATCAAAGCCTGAATGGTCGCCATGATCCAATGCGTGGACATGGACGCATCGGTGAACTGACCATACAGGCTGGTCAAAGCATGCAAGGTGAAGAAGACCGTCAAGCCGAGAGTCACGCCGTCACGCGCCTTGGATGCTTCGGCATTGCGGACGAACCATGCGATCAGTCCCAGCCCAATGTAGGCGACACCCCAAAACCGCACGATCATGAATAACATGCCTGGCATAGAGTCGGTCAGCGTCCCTGCCGAAGCGGCGGCGGGGGCGATAAGTTCAAAAAGACCGAGGAAGATCCCATAAACAGCCGCGATGATGAACATTACATTGAGTTTCATTTGATTTTCTCCTTTGGTGAAATATTGTTTGAGTCATCTTCGGATGAAGATTTCATCCATCCATCGAGAAACGCCGTGAGTTCTTCCAGGTTTTTGAATCCGATGCGCGCCTCCTTCTGTGAATCCTGCAAACTGAACCGCCAGGTCACGTGTTGTCCATCCGCGCCGCGCTCTTCCCACAACAAAAGAACGAAGTGGTGATAACGGGGCGGGCGGGCTTGGGTCGATTCTGGCATCAGCACTCCATTTCACGGGATGGTATTCTTGCGCTCATTGTACGAAGCCATCATTTAGAAATCATTTATATGCAGACGTGCGAAGACCAGGCGACTCAGACACCCTGATGGATTTGAATACATGGGGGATAAAAAACGCTTCCTCCTTAACCTGCAAGCCTGCTTCTGTTATTCTGACAAAGCCTCCCGGCCTCTGGCACGCCTCTGCCTTTCAGGTGATTCAGCGCAGGCCATGCCATTCGTGATGAATCAGCCTGGGGTGAGAAAGAGGCGCAAAACGTCCCGAAGGTTTTGTCGAAAAAATTCGATCATTTTCGCAAACCTTCGGGACGTTTTCATTGTGATGTCCCCTGGCAGACTGAAGTTGGCAACCCGTTATTATTTGACCGGGAACGTTTGCAGGTAGGCAACCAGGTCGGCGATGTCTTGCAACGACCAGCCGAAGTTCAAGCCTGCTGGCATTTTCCTGCCGGGCTGTCCCACAGATGCTTTGTGGAGGGTCTCCCATGGGTTGTCGTTTGCGACGGTGCCAAGATACTCGGGTTCTGTGTCGTCGCCAAAGTTAATATCCCTGCCTTCCGATCCGTGACAGCGAATACATACGGAGATGTAAAGCGTTTCGCCATGTTCGGCGCTGCCGTTGACAGATTTATCTTCGTTGATGAAAGCCGACCTATCCTCCAGGCCTTTCTGAATGAAAGTGACCAGCATGTTGATCTGGGCTTCTTCCATAAAAGTGGAGAAATCGTGGTCTGGATTCTTTCCACCGTTGAGCCAGGCAGTCAACTCGGCGGTAGACATACTGGCCGCATCCATCACGCCGGGGAATCCAGTGAAGTGTTTCCCGGAGCCGTAGGCGCCATCCCTGCCTTTGTAATCCCAGCCATGGCATTCTTTACAGCGCCAGGTATCGCCGCCTGTAATTTCGCTGGTGGTTTGAGTCGCCCACAACGGGTGTTCTCCTGCGGGGGGGTCTTTTATTCCCATTGCGGCCCACCATTTGTCATACAGGCGGCCGCCCTCTGTCAAAGGTGAATCGGCGGGCAGGCTCTGCACGAAAGCGAGCAGATCGATGTACTCCTGGGTTGACCTGTTCATGCTCACGCCAGCCGGCATGATGCCCACTCCGGGCTGGCCGAAGCGAGCCTTGTGTACGAATTCCCACGGATTGTCTGATGCAACCGTCCCCAGGTATTCGGGCGCGCTGTCATTGTCGAAGTTGATGGCGGTTCCGTCCACACCATGACAGGTTGAACAAAGCGCAAAGATCGTTTTCCCTGCTTCTGCCTTGCCACTGGCCTGTGGACTCTTGTCGTCATTGACGATGGCGGCATCATCGATCAAGCCCTGGTTTAAGAACAACGCAATGTCTATGAGCGCCTGCTCATCCATCACCGATGAAAAATCGTGATCGGGATTGGTGGAGCCTTTCAGGATGGCGAGAATTTCGTTGGGGTCCTTCCCGTCCATTTTCATCACCCCGATGAAACCCGTGAGGTGTGAGCCTGAGCCGTAGGCACCGTCCTTGCCTTTGTAATCCCAGCCGTGACATTCTTTACAGCGCCAGGTGTCACCGCCGGTGAGTGTGTTGGTGGTTTGAGTCGCCCACAATGGATGATCTTCTACAGGGGCGTCTGCGTCGACGACGCGCCACCACCGGTCATATAACTGGCCGCCCCGGGCAGGGTTGCCGACCGGGGCTGGTTGTTGTGGCGCGCAGGCGGCCAGGATGAGCGCCAACACGCCGAGTGCGACCAGAACCAGTGAAAGAATCTTTTTCCTATGCATTTTCATTCTCCTTTTTGGATCTCATTTGAAATGTGAGTATTATTTCCTTTTGGCAGGCTGGGAAATAAGCAACTTCAAGATACTCATATTCATTATGGCTTTGGAGAATCTGGTTGAGAACGGCTGGGAAGACCTGTTTTTCGAGACTACCTTCGCGCAAAAAAGAGACGATGGTCTATATCCCCACAGGACAATAGGGGATAAAATGGTTGCATCGGAGGCGCCGATATGACTGCTTTTACAAGGCTCAGTCTTACCCGTCAGTTTATGCTGGCGAGTTTTATCATTCTTTTCAGCGGCATGTTCATTATTGGCGCCTGGATGGCGCGGCAGATCGAAACGGGGGTTGTCAACCGCACCGGGGCAGTGACCGCTTTGTATGTGGATAGTTTTATCGCTCCCCACCTGCAAATTCTGCGAGACGCCGATCATCTTGACGCCGAAAACATTGCATTCCTGGAATCCCTGCTTATGAATACGCCCCTCGGACAGGAAATCGTCGCCTTCAAAGTCTGGGGACCGGATGGCCGCATCCTGTACAGCACGAATTCCGCGCTGATCGGGCGGGTGTTCCCCATTCGTGATCAATTTCAACTTGCGTTTGCGGGCGAAATCCATACCGAGATCAGCGAACTCGATGCCACGGAAAACGAATATGAAAATGGAATCTGGTCGCAGTTGATCGAAACGTACGCGCCTGTTCGGTTGCAGGGAACGAATGAGATTATCGCGATCTCCGAGTTCTACCAAAAGACCGATAAATTGGATGAGGCGGTATGGGCGGCTCAATTTGGCGGATGGTTGATCGTAGGCGCGGCCACCCTGACCATGTATTTTCTTCTCGCGGGGCTGGTGGAGCGCGCCAGCAATACGATCCTTGCCCAGCAAAAAGAATTACAGGAAAAAGTGACCCAGTTAACCGGGCTTTTGACTCAGAATGAATTACTCCACAACCGCGTAACCCGCGCCGCTTCCCGCACTACTGCGCTAAACGAACGATTTTTACTCCGCATTGCCTCAGACATGCACGACGGCCCCGGCCAGAATTTAAGTTTCGCGCTTCTGCGCATCGAGGAACTCGCTGAGGCTTGTTCAGCCTGCAAAGTGATTGGCATCCGCAAGGGTAAAGCGAACAATGACTTTAATACCATCCAAGCCTCCCTTCGCTCCGCGATGGCGGAAATGCGCTCGGTACTATCGGGTTTACGCCTCCCTGATATTGCCCCTCTTTCTCTTCGAGAAACAGTTGAGCGCGCAGTGCGTAATTACGAGCAGAAAACCGGTCATGCGGTGAACCTGATGATCCATTACGATTCTGCTAAAGCCCCCCTCTCCGTCAAAATCACATTGTATCGAATCCTGCAAGAGTCGCTCGCCAACGGATTCAAACATGCGCCTGAAGCGAGCCAGCAGGTAAAAATTACCGGGGCAGAAGATTATTTACTGGCCGAGATCTCAGATGATGGACCGGGCTTCATTCAAAGCGCAAGCTTCGCCGAAGGGCATTTCGGGCTGGTCGGTATGCGCGAACGGATAGAAATTCTCGGCGGGATATTTGAACTGAAAAGCTCGCCGAACCATGGAACATTAATCCGAGCCCAACTGCCGATGAATTTATTGGAGGCGGATGATGTCTGATCCAATTCGTGTTCTAATCGCTGACGATCACCCGCTCTTCCGCGAGGGAGTCGCCCACTCACTTTCAGGAAAAGCAAACATCACCGTCATCGGACAGGCTGAAACTGCCGAGCAAGCCCTGCGCCTCGCGCGTGAACTTCTGCCGGACATAGTCTTATTGGATATTGCCATTCCCGAAAAGGGAGGGCTGGCAATCGCCAGAGAGATTGCCACAGCCTGTCCGGTAACAAAAATCGTGATGCTCACAGTATCCGAACACGAGGATGATCTCCTGGCGGCATTCAAAGCTGGGGCAAAAGGATATGTGCTAAAAGGAGTCTCTGCGCGGGAACTTGCGGCCATCCTCCGCGCTGTGGCAGATGGCGAAGTGTATGTAACCCCTGCTTTGGCGGCCGGGGTTTTGGTTGAAATGACCCGCGGCAAACCTCATGACCCATTGATGGAACTCACCGAACGCGAACAGGAAATCCTGCAATTTGTTGCGCAAGGTCTTACCAACCGCCAGATTGGCGAACGCCTGCACCTCTCTGAAAAAACCATCAAACATTACATAACCAATATATTAGACAAACTACATGTCCGCAGCAGGCTGGATGCGGCAGTGCTCATCGCGCGGCGCGGTTGACAGACTCATCCCCGCCATTTGAAAACTCTGGTAATCCATTCTCGGTTGTGATATTCTAGCTTCATTGCATAAAGTCATACAGGCACCGTCCCGAAGGTTTATTTCGAGTAATTTGGGCGACTGACAGCAACCTTCGGGACGTTTTTTCTAATTACCGATAAAGTCTATTATTTACTGGAGAGTGGTGGCAGAACTAAAAATTCATCTCCTTGGCGGTCTGCAAATCTCGCGCGCCGACCAGGCCATCACCGATTTCATCTCCAACAAGGTTCCCGCCCTGCTGGCGTATCTCGCCGTCACGCGCCGCGCTCATTCGCGCGACAAACTGGCGGCATTGCTGTGGGGTGAGATGACCGACGCCGACGCGAAAAATAATTTACGGCAAGCCCTCACCAACCTCCGCAAAAATTTTGACAACGAACTGACCATCACCCGCGACTCGATTGAATTTTCTGGGGACTGCGACCTCGACTCGACTCACTTCGACTCCGCCCTCCGTTCCGCTTCTTCTCTTAACCCCGAGCCTGCCTCCGTTATCCTGACAGATTCCCTAGCCCTCTACCGCGGCGACTTCCTCGAAGGCTTCCACGTCCGCGACGCGCCAGACTTTGAAGATTGGGCGCTCGCCGAACGCGCCCGCCTGCGCGAACTCGCGTTGCAAGCCCTCCACACGCTGACACAATTTCACGCCTCACGCGGACACTTCCCCGAAGCCATGACTCACGCCTCGCGCCTGCTGGCTTTCGACCCCTGGCGCGAAGAAGCGCATCGTCAACTCATGCTGTTGCAAGCGCGGACGGGTCAACTCAGCGCGGCGTTATCCCAATATGAAACCTGCAAGAAAATTCTGGAGAAAGAACTCGGCGTCCAGCCTTCGCTGGAGACGACCGCGCTTTATGAAAGAATTCGCGCCGCGCGGCAAACGACGCGGCACAATCTCCCCGCTTCATCCACGGAATTTGTCGGGCGCAAAAAGGAGCTGGAACAACTCCGCGAACGATTGGCAAACCCTGCCTGCCGCCTCATCACGCTGACAGGATTGGGCGGCGCGGGCAAAACCCGTCTCGCGCAGGAGACGGCGCGGACGTGCGCGGACATGTTCATCAACGGCGCGTGGATGATTCCGCTGGCGGCGGCGGACTCGCAGGGATTGATCCCCGCCATCGGAAACGTCTTCGATTTCCCGTTCACCAAAGGCGACGCGAAGAAGCAACTGCTGAATTACCTTCGCCAAAAAGAACTTTTGCTGGTGATGGACAACTTCGAGCATTTGATCGAATCGTCCGCGCTGGTGACGGAGATTCTGCAAGCCGCGCCCGAAGTGAAGATACTCGTCACATCGCGCGAATGGCTGGACGTGGACGGCGAGTGGATTGTGGAACTCTCAGGGTTGGAAACAGGCTCATCGAGCGCCGACCAGCTTTTCGTCCAGAGTGCGAAGCGTGCGCGGGCGGAGATTCAAGTCACAGAGCAGGACAGAGTCGCAGTGTCCGAAATCTGCCGCTTGGTCGGAGGTCTCCCACTGGGAATTGAAATTGCCGCGGCGTGGACGCGTTCGATGGATTGCGAATCCATCAAAGATGAAATTCAAAAAAGTTTGGATTTTCTGGCGTCGACGCGGCGCGATGTGCCTGAACGGCAACGAAGTTTGAGAGCCGTATTTGAATCGTCGTGGACGAAATTGAATGAGGTGGAGCAAAAAACGTTCGCGGCGCTTTCAGTGTTTCGCGGCGGATTCACGCGCGAGGCGGCGGAGCAGGTGGCGGGGAATTTCTTTACGCTCGTGGATAAATCGCTGGTGCAAAAAAACGGCGAGCGATTCGAGTTGCACGAAGTGACGCGGCAATTTGCAGAGGAAAATTTGCGCGCAAAGAAAAAGGCGCGCGACGCGCACGCGGCGTATTTTGCAAAATGGGCAGGCGAGCGCGCGCAATGGAACGAGCGCGCGTCGTTCGCGGTGATGACGCGCGAATTTGAAAACGCGCGCGCCGCGTGGATGTGGGCGAGCGAACAAAAAGACGGGGCTTCACTTTCGGGGCTGGTTCATTTTACAAAAAGGTATCTCGACATTCAGGGACGTTATCGCGAAGGCTTTGATTTAATGGAGCGCACGTTGAAACAATTTGACGCGCCCAATAACGCGGATGACCTGTCACTCGATGAGCGCGGTCAATTGATTGCAAAACTGCTGACGTACAGGGCGTTGTATCTGGGCGACATGGGAAAGCCCGACGAAACATTGCCGACGCTAGTGACCTGCCTTGCGTATTTCAAACGCGCAGGGGATCAGGCGCAAATCATGACCTGCCTGAACGCGCTGGGAATCGCCTATCGTTTTGTGGGTCAGGAAGAGAAAGGCGCCGAATATTTTCGCAGTCAATTGAAGATTGCGCGTGAATTGAAAAACCGCCATGAAGAAGCCACCGCATTAAACAACCTTTGCACTGCCATGAACGTGATGGAAAATTTCGAGGAAGCCGAACGGTTGTTACACGAGTGCCTTGTCATCAGGCGCGAATTGAACGATGAAGCGGGAATATCCTCTACGCTGATCAACCTGGGTGTGGCGTTGTTCAACCAGGGACGGGATGAGGAAGTCAAGCCATTGCTTTATGAAGCGATCGAAATCTCGCGCCGCATCAATCAGCCGCGCAATCTGGCGGGGGCGCTCGGCAACCTTGGCGGGATATTCAAGAGAGAGGGGCAATACGAGGAAGCGTTAAAATTATTCATGCAGGGGTTGGAAACCCATCGCAACACGGGCTATCCGTATGGAATTGCAATCGCGCTGGATAATGTCGGCACGGCGCATTACTGCCTGGGCAACGAACGGGAAGCGCTGTATTACCTGCGGCAGTCCATCCGCGAGGCGCGCGGCATCAAAGCGGATTTCATCGCGCTGGATGCTTTAGTTTGGGTGGCGGGAATCCACGCGCGGCGCGGGGAGTTGGAGAGAGCGTTTGAGTTGTTCGGGTTGATCCGCCATCATGCGAAGACTGACCCAGAGACGATTCAGAGTTTGGATGGGGTGGTGGCGGAGTTCGTGGAGGGGATGGATAAGTCGCAAGTCCGCGCGGCGGCGGAGGAGAGGGGGAAGGCGATGGAGTTGGGGACGGTGATGGAGGAAGTACTGAAAACATAAAACTCCCGAAGTCTTTTCGACTTCGGGAGTTTTATGTTTTCGTTTATTACACGGGCTGGGCTTCCGCTTTCGCCACGATGTCTTCCAACATCTTCGTCGTCAAAGACTTGGGGCGTTCGATGGGCTGTCCGAGCGCGCGCGCCCAAACAAAGTTGGCCGTCACGCCGAGGGCGCGGCCTACGCCGAAAAGCACGGTGTAGAAATCGAATTCGCGCACGCCATAGTAATGTTGCAGTGTGCCGCTGATGGCATCCACATTTGGCGCAGGGTTCTTGGCTTTGCCCTGCTCTTTGAGGACAGACGGCACCACATCGAAGACCATATCTGCCAGGCGGACGAGTTCATCTTCGGGGAAGTTCTTCTTGGCAAAGTCCATCTGCGCGGTGAAGCGCGGATCGGGCACGCGCAGGACGGCATGTCCGTAGCCAGGGATGACCTTGCCGCCGTTGAGAGTATCCCATGCAAATTTATACAAGTCATCGCGTGAAGGCACGCCGTTGAAACGCTGGTGTACTTCCAACAGCCAGCCGAGGCATTCCTGGTTTGCCAATCCATGCAATGGACCGGCAAGGCCGCTCAGGCCGGCTGAATAGGCGAAGTAAATGTCCGAGAGCGAGGAGCCAACCAAATGGGTGGCATGAGCCGAAACGTTGCCAGATTCATGATCGGAATGCAGGATGAAGTACAGGCGGGATAATTCCGCATATCCTTTTTTATCGGGCACTTTCATCATGCGCGCAAAATTTGCGCCGTAATCCAGTTTGGGGTTGTATTTGGGATTCTTCTTTTCGCCGAAATATTTGTAGCGATAGATGAATGCGGCGATCACGGGTATTTTCGCGGTCAGGTTGAGGCTGTCTTCGAGGGCAGGCTCCCAATATTCATCCTTCTTCATGCCTTCCTTATACTTGCTCGCAAAAGCGGATGTGCGCTCGAGAGACATCACCGCCAGCGTGAGAAGGATCATCGGATGGGTGTCTTTCGGCATGGTCTTCAACAACTTGTAGACATAGTCAGGAATATCGGCGCGTTTGGCCCACTCGGATTCCACTTCCATGGCCTGTTCACGGGTCGGCACTTCGCCAACCATCAACAGGTAGTACAGGCCGCCCACCAGGGGCATTTTGCCGCCGCGCGCTTTGGGCAGGGCGTTCAACAATTCAGGGATGGACAAACCGCGGAAGCGAATGCCTTCGGCGGGGTCCACGAACGAGACATCCGAAAGCAGGGATTTGATATCGCGCATTCCGCCGACGATCTGGCCGACGGTGACATGGTCCACTTTTACTTCGGCATGTTCCTTCGCAAGGGACTTGATTCGTTCGCGCCACGCGGGCAGTTGAGCTGAGATTTTTTCATGTAAGATCATTGTGATATTCCTCGTTTACAAAGTGATGCAGGTATACAGGTATACAGGTATACAGGTATACAGGTACACAAGAATACAAGTACATATGTTTACGTGTTTACGTGTCTACATGTTTCCGTGTCTACCTGTCTACATGTTTCCGTTTACAACGTTACCAAACTCTTCAACGCTTCGTGAGTTTCCTTCACCGAAGCCGCAGATTTCTCGAACATGGCTTTTTCATCGGCATCGAATTTGTATTCGACGATTCTTTCCATGCCGCCCGCGCCGAGCATGACGGGCACGCCGAAGTACATGTCAGTCAGGCCGTACTCGCCGTTCATGTACGCCGCGCAAGGGACAATTAATTTCTTGTCCTTCAAAATCGCATCCGCCATTTGTACGCAAGCCATCGAAGGCGCGTAATAGGCGGAACCTGTCTTGAGCAAATTGACGATCTCACCGCCGCCCTTGCGTGTGCGGTTGACAATGGCTTCGAGCTTGTCGGCGGGCAAATATTCCTTCAACGGAATACCAGCCACGTTGGAATGACGGGTCAACGGAACCATTTCATCGCCGTGGCCGCCCAGCACATAGCACTGGATATTTTCCACGCTCACGCCAGTTTCCATGGCAACGAAAGCGCGCATACGGGCTGAGTCTAAAATGCCAGCCTGCCCGATCACACGCTCACGCGGCAGGCCTGTCTTTTTCATGGTCAGGTAGGCCATCGTATCGAGCGGGTTGGTCAACACAATGTAAATTGCATCGGGTGAATATTTCAGGGTTTCGGTGGCGGCCTTGCCCACGATATCGGCATTGGTCTTGAGCAGGTCATCGCGGCTCATGCCGGGCTTGCGCGGCAGTCCTGCGGTGATAATGATAATGTCCGAGCCCTGGGTGGCGGCATAATCATTCGTACCGATAATCTTTGAATCCTTGCCAATGATCGGCATGGCTTGCGCGAGGTCGAGGCTTTTGCCCTGCGGCATCCCTTCCACCACATCCAATAAAACGACATCGGCAAGTTCACGTTCGGCGATCCAGTGCGCGGCTGTGGAGCCTGTCATACCAGCGCCGATGATAGAGATTTTCTTCATGGTTCCTCCAATGGTTTATTCGGCGTTGACCGCCGTTATTTTTCACCAATTCTATCCGAAAGTAGTACAGCCCAAAAGTACAAAATGTCACATTTTTAGACACACAAAAAGGACTCGGATGTTACGAGTCCTTTTTGGAGGAAACTGATTCGGTTGGATTCTGATTCTTGAACAGGATCAACTGTCGCTTAAGTGCGATGCGCGAACTTTGCCGCTTCATTCTTAACTGGGAACTGCTTCTGCTTCTTCGAGGAATCTCGTCGCCTGAATGGCGGCGGCGGCGCCCATGCCCGCGGATGTGATCACCTGCCTGAAATGCGGGTCGGCGATCTCACCCGCCGCGTAGACGCCTTCGACGCTGGTTTCCATTTTGTCGTTGACGATGACGTAGCCGAGGTCGCTCATCTCGACCTGACCTTTGAAGATTTGTGAGTTTGGCGAGTGACCGATAAAGATGAACAAGCCATCGGTATCAAAGGTGGATTCTTCGCCCGTTTGAAGGTTCTTTAATTTCAAGGCGGTGAGCTTGTCTGTGCCGACAACTTCGGTGACGACGGTGTTCAAGATGAAATTCATCCTGGGGTGTTCTTTGGCGCGGTTCTGTAAAATTGCACCTGCGCGGAATTCTTCACGGCGATGAATGAGCGTGACGGAGGAAGCATAGCGGGTGATGAAAAGCGCCTCTTCGAATGCGCTGTCGCCGCCGCCCACCACGACGACTTTTTTATCTTTGAAGAACCAGCCGTCACAAGTGGCGCAGTAGGAAACGCCGCGGCCTGTGAGTTCGACTTCGCCGGGGACTTCCAAATGAAGCGGGTTCGCGCCCGTGGTGAGGATGAGGGTTTCGGCTTTGTATTCGCCGCTGTCGGTCTTTACGGTGTATGGCCGCTGGGACAAATCCACTTCGTTCGCCAGATCAAATTCAACCTTCGCGCCGAAGTGCTCGGCCTGCTTTTGGAACAACTCACCCAACTGCGCCCCACCCACACCTTCGGGGAAGCCTGGGTAGTTTTCGATCAAGTGGGTCAACGCGGCCTGGCCGCCCAATTGCATCCCCGTCAAAACAACGGGTTCGAGTTCTGCGCGCGCGGCGTACAAAGCCGCCGCCAGCCCCGCCGGTCCCGACCCCAAAATTAATACCTTTACATTTTTCTCGTTGGACATGGATTCATCTTCCTTAGGCATTCCGCCTGTGATTTATTTTCAACTATAGTCAGGACGCTTCTTTGAGGCTTGTTATTACCGTTTCGCATTGTATCAGATGCTTACAGAGGTGAAAAGTTACAGGCTGGACGACGGACAACGGACGGTAGACTACGGTCTATTGTCCGCCGTCTGTCACCCATTAACAATTCTCTAACAGTCTCCACAATCTCTGGCGGGATCGTCCATATTTCCTCCACAATTGAACAGTACATTTGAGTAAACTTATTCGAGGAGAAAAAATCCATGAAAGCTGTTGTGTATCGTTCCTATGGGGCGCCGGATGTGCTGAAGATCGAAGAGGTTGAAAAGCCCGCAGTCACGGAGAATGGCGTGCTGGTTCGTGTGTACGCATCTTCGGTCAACCCTGCCGAGTGGTACAGCATGGCCGGTTTGTTAATTGCCCGTGCATCGAGCGGTTTGTTCACGCCTAAAGACCCCCGCCTTGGAGCAGACTTTGCCGGCACGGTGGAAGCAGTGGGAAACCAGGTGACTGATTTTAAACCCGGCGATGAAGTGTACGGCGGGAGAAGCGGAGCGTTTGCCGAGTATGTCAATGTCATCAATGCGGTGACGCGCAAACCTGCAAATATCTCCTTTGAACAGGCGGCGGCAGTCCCCACAGCGGCGATCACCGCACTGCAAGGACTGCGCGACCAGGGAAAGATTCAAGCTGGGCAGAAAGTCCTCATCAACGGCGCGGCAGGCGGCGTGGGCACGTTTGCCGTGCAAATCGCCAAAGCCTTTGGCGCAGAGGTGACTGGTGTATGCAGTACCAAAAACGTGGATCTGATCCGTTCACTTGGGGCTGACCATGTCATTGACTACACAAAGGAAGATTTTACACAAAGCGGACAGCGCTACGACGTGCTGTTCGATATTGCCGGAGGCCGAACCTGGAAGGAATACAAGCGCGTGCTGTCGCCTACTGCGAATTTCGTCATCGTTGGCGGGCCCAAGAGCAATCTAGTACTCGGCCCACTGAGCCATATTCTAAAAATCAAATTGACAGCCTTCGGCGCAAGCCAAAAGGTTTCTTTCTTCATCGCAAAATTCACCCGTGAAGACCTTGCAATACTACGGGACATGATCGAAGCTGGTACAGTAAAACCCGTCGTTGACCGAACCTACCCGCTCAACGAAACCGCTGATGCAATGCGCTATTTAGGGACAGGCCACGCAAAGGCAAAGATCGTGTTGAAGATTCGGTAGGCCAGGTGGGTGGTCCCGTAGACAACAGACCACTGTCCAATTCCAACACTTTGCTTACACAACCTCCACAATCTCTCGCCCACCCATCCACAATTCCTCCACAATGGATTGATACATTTGGGGTGTAAGAACGAACTAAATCAATTCAATCTATTGGAGATAAAAAATGAAAAAAGGTCCATTTATTTTGTTTCGCGTCCTCGGTCTTTTGCTCTTTATCGGGCTGATCGTTGGCGCAGGGGCGTTCAGCTTCAAAGCTGGAGAAGCCCGCGGAATCATGCAGGCTCCCGAAGTTGCCGCCGCCATTGAAAAAGCCGCCGAAGACGGACAAGCCGTCCCGCCGATGTATGGCTACGGTCATCCCTACGGGTATGGCTATGGGATGCGCGGATATGGTCATCACTTTGGCTTCTTCCCGTTCGGCGCCATCTGCGGCTCCATCTTCTTCCTGTTCTTCTTCTTCGGCTTCATGAAAATGATGTTCTTCCGCAGAATGCGTCACGGCGGTCATCACATGCACGGCCCGTGGGGTAAAGGCTGGGAAGGCGGTCCCTCATCCATGTTCAATGAAATGCACAAGCGCGCGCATGGTGAACAACCCGCCGAAGACAAAGCTGACGGCGAAGCAGACAAAAAAGAATAAGCTGCATTAAACGAAAGAAGAAAGAGGAAAGAAACCGTTGGTTGCGCCTCTTTCTTCTTTCGTCTTTCTTCATCCTTCATAATTCATCCCTCATCCTTTATACTCTCCCCATGCCAGAACTAATCCTCGTAGTTGATGATGAACCCAAGATCGCCCGCCTCGCGCGGGATTATTTGGAAAAGAACGGCTATCGCGTCCTCACCGCAGGCGACGGTCAATCCGCGCTGACAACTGCCCGCCGCGAAAAGCCCGACCTCATCGTCCTCGACCTGATGCTCCCCAACATTGACGGGCGCGAAGTCTGCAAAATTCTGCGCCGCGAAAGTGACGTGCCCATCATCATGCTGACAGCATTAGCCGAAGAAGTCGATCAGGTCACTGGCCTTGAGATCGGCGCGGATGATTACATCACCAAGCCGTTTTCCCCGCGCGCGCTTGTCGCTCGTGTGCGCGCCTTGCTTCGCCGCGCCAAAGGCGAGATCAAAGCGCCGTCCATCATTCGCATTGGCGGGCTGGAGATCGATACAGAAAAATACTCGGTCACATTCAACGGGACACCCATCAAACTCACGCCAAACGAATTCAAATTGCTTTTCATCCTCGCCAGCCGCCCAGGCCAAACCCTCACCCGCGAGCAACTGCTCGAAGACCTGCACGGAGCCGCATCCAGCATAGACCGCAGTGTGGATTCACACATCAAGAATCTCCGCAAAAAACTCGAAGCCGAATCAGGCAGTCCATCCATTGAAACCGTCTATGGCATTGGCTATCGCTTCATGGAAAGGTAATTGGTAAATACTATTTACCAATTACCACGTACTCCTCATGTCCCATCGCCCTCCCCCCCACTTTCCACCGCATCGCTTTCAACGTCGCTGGCGCGGCGGCAGTCGTCGGTTTTTCCCGTTTGCATTTTTCTTCTTCGGCACCATAATGCTTTTTACTGGCGGCACTGCCGCCATTCTGTATTGGGTCTTTTCGGAATACGCCGGGGTCAGAAATATATGGCTTCTTCTGTGCGGCGCGCCGGTCGCTGTGGTCATCCTCGCGATCATCACCATCATCACTTTATATAATCGTTTCGGCAAACCGATGGGGCAGATCTTCAACGCCATAGACTCCGTCGCTGAGGGCAACTTATCTGCGCGTGTGCCAGAAAACAATTCAGACATGTTCAGCGAGTTATTCAAACGCTTCAACAAAATGGTCAGCGAACTGGAGCGTTCCGACCAACAGCGCCGCAATCTAACTTCAGACATCGCCCACGAACTACGAACTCCACTGCACATCATCCAGGGCAATCTCGAAGGTGTGATTGACGGCGTCTACGAAGCGACACCCGAACACATCAACAACACATTGGATGAGACCAAACTGCTCGCACGACTCGTGAATGACTTGCAGACTCTGTCACTTGCGGAGGCGGGACAACTTCCGCTTCACCCCACCCGCTTCCTGCTCGCTGACCTGATGCATGATCTCGCCGCCAGCTTTTCCTCCCAGGCCGCGTCTGATGGAGTTGATCTGCAAACGCATGTCAGCGACCCAGCCCAAGAAATCACCGCCGATTACGACAGGCTCAATCAAGTCCTGTCCAATTTGATATCCAACGCACTGCGGCACACATCCAGCGGCGGGAAAATTTCACTCGAAACAGAATCAATTGTCGGCGGGGAAAGAGGCGTGCGGATCAAGGTCAATGATACAGGCACGGGAATTGCATCCGATGATCTACCATTTATCTTTGACCGATTCTGGCGCGGCGATAAATCGCGCAGTGGGCGGGCGAACAGTGGGCTGGGTCTTGCGATTGCAAAGCAATTAATTCAGGCGCATGGCGGGACGATTGAAGCGCAAAGTGAAGTGGGCAAAGGCACGGTGTTTGTAATTGAGTTGTAGAACAAGTCTATAGACTTGTTCTACGGGCACGTTCACTTATCTTTGACCGATTCTGGCGCGGCGATAAATCGCGCAGTGGGCGGGTGAACAACGCGCTGGGTCTTGCGATTGCAAAGCAACTCATCCAGCGTAGAACAAGTCTATAGACTTGTTCTACGGTAGAATTGCCGCCAATGGAAATCTCGGAGAAACTCCAGGGCATCCTTGCCACTTTGCCTGCCAAGCCAGGCTGTTATATTTACCACAACGCCGAAGGGACGATTATCTACGTCGGCAAAGCCATCAGCTTGAAGAACCGCGTGCGGTCGTATTTTCACGCGGACTCAAGCCACGATGCAAAGACCCGCCGCCTCGTGCGCGACATTGCAGACATCGAGTGGATCGTGGTGGGTTCGGAACTTGAGGCGCTCATCCTTGAGATGAACCTCATCAAGAAGCACCGCCCGAAATACAATATCCGTCTCAAAGACGACAAACGCTACCCGTACATAAAAATTAGTTGGGGTGAAGCATTCCCGAAGATTACCGTCACCCGCCAAATGGTGGAGGATGGTTCGCGTTATTTCGGGCCGTACACTTCGGCGTGGGCGGTGTATCAAACGCTGGAAGTTCTGCGCAAGATTTTTCCCTACCTGACTTGTGACCGTGAAATTACAGGGCAAGACAAACGCGCCTGCCTTTATTACGATATCAAACTTTGCAACGCGCCGTGCATTGGAGCGGTTTCAGAAGCAGGCTATCGCCAAATGATCTCCGACCTGATGGATTTCCTTGGCGGGCACAGCGAAGAGATTGTCACGCGGATGCAAAATGAAATGCAAAAAGCCGCAGACGAAATGCGCTTTGAAAAAGCCGCGGCTTTGCGCGACCAGTTGAAAGCGATCCAGTCCATTATTGAACGGCAGAAAGTTATCTTCGGGACAGATTATCTCGATTCGGATGTGTTGGCAATGGCACGCACAGACGGAGAAGCCTGTGTGCAAATCTTCTTCATCCGCGGCGGCAAGTTGATCGGGCGCGAATACTTCATCCTCGAAGGCACGGAAGACACTGCCGATAATGAAGTGATGTCTGAATTCGTCAAGCAGTTTTACACGGATGCGGCGAACATCCCCGAACAGGTAATGCTACCGCAGGAGATCGAAGAACGTATCATCATCTCGCAGTGGCTGCGCTCGAAACGCGGCGGCAGGAAAGTGGAATTGCTCGTTCCGAAGGATGGTCAACCACGCGATCTGGTGCAAATGGCGGCGGAGAACGCCACCGAAACCTTGCAGGCGTTGCGCGCTCAATGGCAGGCGGATGCGCACAAGCAGGAAACCGCTCTCAGCGAATTGCAGAGCGAGTTGAAACTGTCCGCGCCGCCGAACCGCATCGAGTGCTATGACGTGAGTCACACGCAGGGAGTGGCAACTGTCGGCGCGATGATCGTCTTCGAGCAGGGCGTGCCATCCAAAAAGTTGTACCGCAAGTTCAACATCGAAAGCACAAGCATTGGCAACCCCGATGACTTTGCCTCGATGGAGGAAATGCTCACGCGCAGATTCAAAAGGTGGCGCGCCGCCGAAGAAACCGAATCAAGCCCGGGCGCAAAAAAAGATGCGTCTTTTTCCTTTTTGCCTGACCTGATCATCATCGACGGCGGCAAGGGTCAATTGAGCCGCGTGGTCAAAGTCCTCGAGCAATTTGAGTTGTTTGATAAAGTGCCCGTGGTGGGGCTGGCGAAGCAGGAGGAGGAAATCTTCTTCCCGCACAACAGCAAGCCGTTGATGTTGCCGCGCCATTCGCAGGGACTGTATCTCGTACAGCGCATCCGTGACGAGGCGCACCGTTTCGGGATCACCGCGCATCGCAAAAAACGCTCGAAGCTGGGTCTGGCCTCCCAGCTTGATTCCATCCCAGGCATTGGGCCGACGCGCCGAAAAGCCCTCTTGAAACATTTCGGTTCTATGGATAAGATTAGAGAAGCGACACTCGAAGAGTTGGCCGTGGTGAAAGGCATGAATGAGTCTGCGGCGGAAAGCGTGAAAGCGCATTTGGAATAGGAGCTAAGATGGTTACAGAAATGGTCGTTATTCCCAAAGGAACTCACAATATTTTGCAAAGATTGACAGGACAATCCCGTCCTGATGTCGCGTTGTCGCTTGCCATCAAGCAACTTGTGCGATTACGCGCCAAAGAAGCGCAGGAACAGATTAAAAGCTTTGAAAACAAATACAACATGACGTTTGTCGAGTTTGAAAAAGCCTGTGATGACGGGCGGATCGAAGATCCATTTTCCTATGAAGTAGAAAAAGACGACTTTGAGTGGGAAGCCGCTATTACAGACCTCGCCGCGCTAGAGGAAATTTCGCAATGGATCGTATGAATGTCGAAGAATTTGAAGCATCCATTATATCCATCTGCTCAAAATCCCTTGCCGTTAAAAGTACGGCGATCTTAACTTTCAGCTTTACCTGGATCAAAATACGGACATACTTAACAGACGGAAGCTTTGTCGATATTTCCTACAATCAAGAAACAGGAAAAATAACTTATACCCAAATCCGCGATGACCGCCGAATATTTGGCGCGGACAATAAAAAAGGCTGGCACTGGCACCCCTACGAAGACCCACAGCGGCACGAATTTACGGATGCTGAAATAATCTTCGATGAATTTTTGAAACGCGTGGAAGAGAATCTGTCAAAATGAAAGAAATTTGGATTGTGGACGACGACGAAGAGATGGGCCGCGCCATCAGCTTAATGCTGAAACTGTTGGATTGCAACACAAAGCATTTTCTAAATTCACGCGCCGCCGCGCAAGCCCTGCTGGCAGGCGGGAACCCCGAACTGATGATCCTCGACATCAACATGCCCGAGGTCAGCGGATTGGACATGCTCGAATTCCTGCGCCGCCGCAAGGAATGGAAAGACCTCCCCGTCATCATGCTCTCCTCCGAAGCCGCGGATGTGATGGTGGAAAAAGCCATGCAACTGGGCGCAGACGGGTATGTGATGAAGCCTGTTACAATTGACGAACTCGAAAAGGTGATGTCACGCGCCTTTTATAATCATATAAAGAAGTGAGTAATGAAAGATGGCTGTAAAAAACAAGAAACCAATCAAGGCCGCAGACGCCAAACCTGCCGCTCAAAACAGGGCCGCACAGATTATGTTCGCCATATTTGCCGTTATTCTCATCCTTTCGATGGTGCTCTCTGCCGTAGCAAATTACTAACGTAGTCGAATGGTATAATCCTGCCCGCGCGGCCCTTTTGGAGCCGCGCTTTATTTCGTGAAAATATAGAAAATGTCATTGCGAGAACATTTTACGATGGCGAGGATATAAAAAACAATTAGCCGCGAATTACGCTAATTTCGCGAATTGGTTTAAAAATCCGCGTGAATTCGTGAAATTAGCGGCTAAAGCTTTTTTCAGCTCCAATAAACATTACCCTGAACGGCATTTTGCTGTGGTCTTACATGCAAACATAAGGAAGTAACATGCTCGACAAATTACAGGCAATCGAAGAAAGATTCGACCAGCTCGGCAGTGAACTGCTCGAAGTAGGCAGTGACTATCAACGCGCGGGCGAGATCAACAAAGAACGCGTGGACCTCGAACCGCTCATCGAAAAGGCGCGGGAATACCGTCAGGCAATGAAAAGCCTGGAGGAAGCCAAAGCAATCATCATCAATGAGAATGATGCGGAATTGATCGCCCTCGCCAAAGCGGATGTGGACGAACTCACCCCAAGAATCGAAATCCTCGAAAAGCAAATCAAAACCTTGCTGGTTCCCAAAGACCCGCGTGACGACAAGAACGTCATCGTGGAAATTCGCGCGGGCGCAGGCGGTGACGAAGCCGCCATCTTCGCGTCTGACCTGTTCCGCATGTACACCCGCTACGCCGAAGATCAAAAGTGGAAGACCGAGATCATGTCTGAAAATTCCATCGGCGTGGGCGGCTACAAAGAAGTCATCTTTGAAGTGCGCGGCAAGGCGTATTCAAAATTGAAATACGAATCTGGCGTGCATCGCGTCCAGCGCGTGCCCGCCACCGAATCACAGGGACGCATCCACACCTCCACGGCCACAGTCACCGTGCTTGCCGAAGTGGACGACGTCGAAGTGGACATCCCCGAAAGCGACATCGAGATCGAAGTCTATCGTTCCTCGGGCGCGGGCGGGCAAAACGTGCAAAAGAACTCCACCGCCGTACGGCTCTATCACAAACCCACAGGCATGATCGTCACCTGCCAGGATGAACGCTCGCAACTGCAAAATAAATTGCGCGCCCTCAGCATCCTGCGCGCGCGCTTGTACGATATCGAACTCGCCAAACGCCAGGCCGAACTCGAAGCAGACCGCCGCTCACAGGTTGGCTCTGGCGATCGCTCCGAAAAAATACGCACCTACAACTATCCACAAAATCGCGTCACAGACCATCGCGTTGGATATTCCAGCTACAACCTGCCCGCCGTGATGGACGGCGACATCGACCAGTTCATCGACGAACTCTCCACCCGCGAAGAAGCCGAAAAACTCGCCGCCACTGGCGTGGATGATGAATAAGAAATGAGATTGGAGATTAGAGATCGGAAGCGTGGTGAAAATTCGTGACTTGCTCGATGATGCGGCGCGGGGACTCGTTTTTAGCGACACTCCCCAACTGGACGCGCAGATCATCCTCGCGCATGTGATCGGACGTCCGCGCTCATGGCTGATCGCCCACCTTGAAACGCCTCTCACCCCGCCGCAAATTGATTCTGCTCAACAGGCATTCGCCAGGCTGAAAGCGGGCGAGCCGCTTCCCTACATTATCGGCCACTGGGAATTCTTCGGCCTCGATTTCAACGTCACAAAGGATGTGCTCATCCCGCGCCCGGAAACAGAACTTCTCGTGGAGAAATCCATCAGTTGGCTGACTAGCCGTCCCGAAGCGCGAAGCGTGGTGGATGTTGGCACAGGCTCAGGCGCAATCGCAATCTCCATCGCGTCACACATCCCAAATGTAAAAATCCTCGCCACCGACATTTCACCCGCCGCGTTGAAGGTCGCAAAAAGCAACGCTCACAAATTCAATGTCCAATCTCAAATTGAATTCATAGAATGCGATCTGCTTCCTTCATCCTTCATCCTTGATCCTTCATCATTTGATCTTCTCTGCGCCAACCTGCCCTACATCCCCACCGAAACTTTACATAAACTTCCCATCTACGGCAGTGAACCCACCCTCGCTCTCGACGGCGGCCTGGACGGCCTCGACCCCTACCGCCGCCTGCTAAAACTTGCGCCCAACTGGCTCACGCCCAACGGAAAAATTCTGCTCGAAATCGAAGCCTCGCAAGGCGCAAAAATTCTCAGCCTCGCCTACGACTCCTTTGAAGATGTCACCATCAACCTGCATCAAGACCTTGCAGGCCATGACCGCATTTTAGAAATCACTCTTCGTGAAAACTGAAATCATCCCCGCCACGCAAATCCAGCACGCGCTCACCATTCTAAAAAATGGCGGCATCCTCGCCTTCCCCACCGACACCGTCTACGGCCTCGGCGCGCTGGCCTTCAACAACGCCGCCATCGAAAATATTTACATTGCAAAAGACCGTCCCATCGAAAAAGCCATTCCCATTTTGATCGGGAGTTTGAGCGACCTCGATAAAATTGCAGACGACATCCCAAACATGGCTCTCCGTTTTGCCTCCCGCTTCTGGCCCGGACCGTTGACCTGCATCCTCCCCAAAAAGCAGACTCTCCCCCTGGCGGTTTCTGCCACCTCCACCGTTGCAGTCCGCATCCCGAATCATCCTGATGCGCTTGCCCTGCTCCGCGCCGCTGGCCCCATGGCAGTCACCTCCGCCAATATTTCAGGGCAATCAAGCCCATCCGCCGCTGAAGAAGTGTACGCCCAACTCAATGGCCGCATCCCGTTGATTCTGGATGGCGGCAAAACGCCTGGCGGAATCCCATCCACGCTGGTGGATTGCACTGGAAGCAAACCCATCATCCTGCGCGAAGGGCCCGTTTCAATGGCAGAGCTTTTGGCTGTATTGGAATAAACTCTCATACAGCGTTTATATGGTATTCAGGTTCCATTTAAGTGCCCGCCTATAATAAGAATTACATTCTCCCTTTATCAAACCGCCGCGGACTTGGGCAAGTCCGCGGCGGTTTGATTTTAAGTCAATTTTTCTGAGAGGGGCTAAAAGGATGGGCTAAGAAAAGATATCACCACTGAGATCACGGAGCACACAGAGATTATTAAGAGGTTTTTCTCCGTGACCTCTGTGCGCTCCGTTGAGCTGATAAATGTAATTGGCAAACCTGGCCTTCATCATGGACAGGCAAACATGGCAGGGCCAATATCCTGCGCCTGATTCCACAACTTCTCGAATTCCTGCAAATACAAAGCCCCGATCTCGGCATTTTCGAGAATGACCACATTCTCTTCATTTGACTCATCTGCATTGGACGAGAAATTCAAAGACCCCGTCACCACAATGCTGTCATCCACAATGATCAATTTATCATGCAAAAAACTACTATTGCCATCCTGCCGCACAGGCACGCCCGCACACCAAAATGTAGGCAGTTCAGAGCTTGAACTACTACTGCCAAAGGTCTCGAAAACTCCCTGCACATCCACGCCTGCCTTTGCGCGGTCGATCATCACCTGTGCGAGCGGATAATCAGTAAAACTAAACGCCAGAAAACGGATGCTCACCTGCGCATCCTTCACCAGCGCGATGAGGTTGCTTACAATTTTATCCTCGGGCGAGAAAAGCACCTGCACAGGCGTGCCGTCCAAAATCGCCCATTGATTATTCACCGTGGATGGCGCGCGCGGGCCAAACTGCCCATTCCACATTTCCTGAAATTCACGCTCGTACGCGTAAGCAATCTCAGGCGAGCGAATGACCAACACGTTGCTATTATTTTCGAAGATTCCCCTAATTGTAATATTTGTAGATCCTGTCCATATAATCTGTTGATCGAATATCCAAAACTTGTTGTGCATATAAGCAGAACGTCCCGCATCATCTTTAACCTCAATACCTGCTGCGCTCATTAATGTAAATTGCCCGTGCTCAGGTTGGGTATCGGCCTCCAGCCCAAATTTATCATCCGTCATCCATTTCACATCCACGCCGCGATTTTTTGCGGCGATCAATGCTTCTGCAACGGGCGTGAGATTGAATTCAAAAGATGCGATGTGAATGCTTGTCTGTGCATTGTTAATGAACCCGATCAGCTTTTCTTCGATGGAACCAGACAAGACTTCTGGATTATTAATGAGTAGCGGATCTGTAAAATAGACATCCCACCACCTGTCAACTGGAACAAGGATTGTCGGCTCTGTTGGGACAATCGGGGTGTCAGTTACCAGCGGAAGGCCGCCAGATGGCGTATCTGTGACAGGTTGAATGATATTTGGAGTATCCGTCACAGGGACGATGAACGGCGGCGGGGTTTCAGAGGCGAAAAATGGAATCTGAGTGACAGGTGGGTAAGAGGAGTCCACAGGTTCGCAAGCGGCGAGCAAGGTTGAGATGAGCAGGAATGAAATTAGTAAGGTTTTCTTCATTTTTTTATCGAACAGCAAGCTGTTCGACTCCAGAGTTAATCCAGAGCGGTGAAATCCTGCGGGTTGCCAAGCGGATAAACAGCCGCGCCATCCACAATGCGTTTGATGAGGCCGCCTAAGACAGAGCCAGTCCCCACTTCCACAAAGGTGGTGACGCCCTGGGCAGACATCAACTTTACAGACTCGGTCCAGCGCACACGCGATTGCATTTGAGATTTAATATCCGTGCGAGCCGATTCTTCATCCTCCAGCGCTTTGGCGTGAACGTTCCCAATCACTTGAATTTTCAAAGGGGAAAAGCCCGCATTATTAACTACATCGTTCCATTCCTCTTGAATGGATGCCATCAACGGGGAATGTGCGGCGATGGAAACGGCCAAAGGCAAGGCGCGTTTTGCGCCCGCAGACTTTGCTCCCGCCATTGCGCGTTCCACAGCGGGTTTCGCGCCAGAGATGACCACCTGGCCGGGGCAATTGTCGTTTGCCACCTGCGCCAGTTCGTCGGGTGTGCTTGCATCCGCACAGACTTTATCCAGCGTGGGAATGTCCAGGCCGAGGATGGCGGCCATGCCGCCGGGGGCGAGTGTGCCTGCGTGCTTCATCAACTCGCCGCGCCTGCGGACGAGGCGAAGACCATCCGCGAAGGATAATGCTCCAGCGGCGGTCAGAGCCGATAATTCGCCAAGCGAATGCCCGGCCAGCGAAGCAGGCGTCAGATTAGGGAAAAGATGCGAAAAAGTCCGAAAGGCGGCAAGGGAATGGATGTAGAGCGCGGGCTGGGTGTTGACCGTGTCGTTTAAGTCGGCATCGGGACCATCCCACATGAGTTTGGAGAGGGAAAAGCCAAGGATGGAATCGGCTTCGTCAAATGTTTGTTTTGCGATTGGGTGTTGCGCGGCAAGGTCTTTGCCCATGCCAACGGTTTGCGAACCCTGGCCGGGAAAGATGAATGCGGTGTTTTGCATATTAAGAATCATGGGTCTCCAATGAAATATACGAAAAGTTTGCAATTAAAACACAAACGGGTCGTGATAGTCACGACCCGTTGAGGTTTACTCAGCCGTTTTCTTTTCTTTTTTGACCTGAATGACTTCGCGGCCTTTGTAGTAGCCGCAATTCGGGCAAACGGTGTGAGGCAGGCGTTTCACTCCACAATTGGAGCAGGCGACTGTGTTTACCGCGGTGAGGGCATCCTGTGAACGACGGCGATCGCGGCGTCCTTTGGAATGTTTGCGCTTGGGATGTGGGGTCATGAATACTTTCTCCTTTATACATACATCAGACGGGCGTGCGCCCGTCTGGATTGGTTTTTCAGTGAAGCGCGGTGATTATATCGGCAGGAGGCAGTGACGTCAAGACGAATTCGATGTAAAATCATTTCATGGAAATCCAGATCGCAGTTGCCAAAATCAATAAATATGCGGTCTCCGAAAGTGGGGACACGCTGGAAGTGGTGGAACGCCCCACAGGCGGGCTTTCTGTTGTGCTCGCGGATGGACAAACCAGCGGGCGCGGCGCGAAGGCAGTTTCGATGCTGGTCGTGCGAAAAGTGATCGGCCTGATCGCCGAGGGCGTCCGCGACGGGGCGGCGGCGAGAGCCGCTTCTGATGCCCTGTTTGCAGACAAAGCTGGGAAAGTCACCTGCACGCTGAACATTGCCTCGGTGGATTTGCACAGCCAGACCATAGTGCTTACGCGAAACAACCCTGCGCCGATGTACATTTGCCGCGGTGAAGAAATTGACGCCAATCACGAGGAAAGCATTTCACTTGGAACTTCGCGAAGTGTCCGCCCGCTCATTACGGAGCTGGGAATTGAATCTGGGCTGACCATCGTCATCTTCAGCGACGGCATCAGCCATGCCGGCGAACGCCGCGGCCAGCCGATGAACGTGAGCGCAACCATCCGCTCGGTGATCGAAGACCAGGACCCATCCCCCCAGCAACTCGCAGACACCCTCCTCGCGCACGCAGTCAGCCTGGACGATAACCGCCCCGCAGATGATATCAGCGTGCTGGTAGTCAAAGTCTCGGCACGCAACGGGGATGATGATGTACGGCGCATGAGTGTCAGGCTTCCGATCCATGCTTATTCATAAAAATAAAGCGGCCAAACATCGCTGGAGGCATTTCCAGGCCTCGGTCAGAGACACCACCATATTGCTTGGAGAGTTCCGCGCGCCTTTATTATGGTTTTCCTTTGCCATCATCGGCGGGGGAATTTTATATGACATCATTTCAAAACTGGTGGATGAACCAGTCTACAGCCTGGCAGAATCCATTTACATCGTACTGATCGCCACTTTTTTACAACCTGCAAACCGTGATTTTCCCCATCACATCGCTTTGCAATTATTTCACTTTTTTATGCCCATCGTCGGGCTGATCGTGCTCGCGCAAGGGCTGGCAGATTTCAGCGGATTGCTCTTCAACCGCCGCGCACGCACAAAGGAATGGGAAATGGCCGTCGCATCCACACTTAGAAAACATATCATCCTCGTTGGGCTGGGGCATCTCGGCTACCGCGTCGCCCTCAAATTACACGAAATGGGCGAACAGATTGCAGTCATCGAATTCAACGCCGACACAGACACATTAAACGCCGCGCGCAATCTCGGCATCCCCGTCATTCACGATGACGCCACACGCCCCGCCGCGCTCGAAGCCGCCAACATCAAAGACGCGCGCACCATCATCATGGCCAGCCAGAACGACGCGATGAATTTACAGATCGCGCTCAAAGCGCGCAGCATCAACCCGAAGATCAGCGTCGTCGTCCGCATCTTCGATGACGACTTTGCCCACGCGCTTCAGGAGCAATTCGGATTCATCGCCCTCAGCGCCACAGAAATGGCCGCGCCCGTTTTCGCCGCCGCCGCCGCAGGCGTGGATGTGACCAACCCCATCTCGGTGGAAGGCCAACTCCTCAGCCTGGCCCGCCTCACCATTTCCGACGATGCGCCGTATGCAAATAAAACCATCGGCTACGTGGAAGATAACTACCATCTCAACATCGTGCTCCTGCGCCACGACCATCAATCCGAAATGCACCCGACAGATAAAAGTCCGCTCCACCCAGGCGATGTCATCGCCGTGCTTGGCGGGCCTGAACAATTGCAAAAACTGCTCTACGACAATGAAGGATGACGATAGCAGACCGCTCATCGGCATCGTTGGCCCGTGCGGGTCGGGAAAATCCACGCTGATTGCAGGGCTTGAAAAACACGGCTATCGCTGTCGTCACATTGCCCAGGAACATTCCTACGTCAAACACATGTGGCAGGCCATCACCAACCCAGATATTCTCATCTTTCTCGAATGCTCATTTGAAAACTCCACCACGCGCCGAAAATTAAACTGGCTCCCCGCCGACCACGAAGAGCAATTACGCCGTCTCTCCCACGCCCGCGAACATGCAGACTTGATCATCGACACCAACATCCTTAATTCGGATGAAGTCCTCGCCCGCGCAATGGACTACTTTAAAAACAGAATCCTGTAAAAAGGCATTTGACATCTCAAACGCCGCGCTTCTTTTCCCGCCCTGCGGCCTGCCCACTGCGCAAGAGACAGAATCCCCACCCCCAGGCATTTTTTCCATCGCCGATATGCCCATAAAATCATTCATTGGGAGTATAATGGCGTCCGCGCCAGCCATAGGCTGGCATTTTTTTGGATGGAGTAGAGAAACATGCGTAATAAAAATATCTGGCTGGTTGTAATTTTTATTTTGGTTGCCTTTTCCCTTTTGGTGGACCTTAAAAAAAATATTTTGATTTACAACCCTTTTACCGATCAACCACTGATCGAGCGCGATGTGGATGTGAAATTAGGACTCGACCTGCGCGGCGGCCTTCAAGCCCTGCTTGAAGCTGATGTCCCTGTTGAAACAACCGTCACCGCTGAAGACCTGCTCAACGCCAAGAACATTCTGCAAAACCGCGCGAACGCCCTCGGTGTAAGTGAAGTGGTCATGCAGACCGCAGGTGACCGCCGCATTGTGGCAGAATTCCCGGGCGTTACCAACCCTGAAGAGGTAGTAGCCGCCCTTAAGCAAACCGCCCTGCTGGAATTTGTAGACATGGGCACAACCCCAGCCGAGGAAGGCTCCCTCATTCAAACCGATTTCGGAATTGAGAATGCCGCGGCAACAACAGAAAGCGGCGAACCCATCTATCACACTGTGATGACAGGCGCCGGCCTGAACACCGCCTCTGTCACCAGAAGCCAGACAGGCGAGTTCGCAATTTCCTTTGTCCTTAATTCCGACACAACCAACATTTTTGCGGAATACACCACTTCGCATCAACAACAATATCTGGCAATCGTGCTCGACAAGCTGGTCATCTCCACCCCGATCATTCAGAACCCAATCACCGATGGTCAGGGACAGATCTCCGGAAACTTCACCCAGGAAAGCGCCCAAACCCTTGCCGTACAACTTCGCTCAGGCGCATTGCCAATCCCAATTAAAGTAGTGGAAAGCCGTACCGTTGGTCCAACCCTTGGTGAAGAAAGCCTTCGCAAGAGCGTATTGGCGGGCATCATCGGTTTATCCGTCGTGGTCCTTTTCATGGGGCTTTATTACCGCCTGCCCGGTGTGATCGCAGACCTTGCCTTGATCTGCTATGCCATATTCACTCTGATGCTTTTCAAGCTAATCCCTGTGGTCCTCACCCTGCCCGGCATTGCTGGTTTCATCCTCAGCGTAGGCATGGCTGTGGATGCAAACGTGCTGATCTTCGAACGCCTTAAAGAAGAATTACGCCATGGCCGAAACCTCCGCCAGGCCATTGACCTTGCCTGGAGCCGCGCCTGGCCTTCCATTCGCGACTCAAACACCTCCACACTGATCACCTGCCTGATCCTGTTCCTCTTTGGCAACACCTTCGGAGCCAGCATTGTAAAAGGCTTTTCGATCACACTGGCATTGGGTGTGGGTGTCAGTTTGTTCACCGCCATCATCGTCACACGCACATTTTTGCATACAGTGCTTGATAGAATCAACCTCGCCGACCATCCGCGCTGGTTTGGTCTTTAGAGTGTTTGTGCATAGGAGCGCGCAATGAATATTATTAAAAATCGTTACGTCTATTTTTTGATCTCCCTGCTGGTCATCATCCCAGGGATCATTTTCATGGGACTCAACTGGTCCAAAACAAAAACAGGCCCATTACCCCTCGGCATCGACTTCCGCGGCGGCTCATTACTTGAAGTGCAGTTTGAAGGCACACGCCCCTCGGTGGAAGAAATTTCCGCATTGTACAAGGAATTTTCCACAACTGAAGAGGCCATCGCCGAACCTGTCATCCAGCCTTTGGGTGAAGATTCTTTCGCGATTCGCTCAAAGACCATGACAGATGAAACCAAAGGCCGGCTCGTTACAGAAATGGAAACCCGCTTTGGTTCAAAGGTCACTTTATTAAACTTTACCTCCGTCAGCCCCTCCATCGGGGCGGAAGTAACCCGCGCAGCCGGCTGGGCAATTCTTTTCGCCGCTGTTGCGATCCTTCTCTACATCTGGTGGGCTTTTCGCAGCGTTGAGCACCCCTACCGCTACGGCACAGCCGCAATTTTGGCAATGCTTCATGATGTGTTCGTGGTTCTTGGAACAGAAGCCATCCTGGGATACTTCCTCGGCTGGGAAGCGGACGCCCTCTTCCTGACCGCCCTGCTAACCGTAATCGGCTTCTCGGTACACGACACCATCGTAGTATTCGACCGCGTCCGTGAGAACTCGAACACCCTGCGCCGCGTAGAGTACGAAACCATGGTCAATCACTCCATCGTGCAAACGCTGGATCGTTCCATCACCACCCAGTTGACCGTGATGCTCACACTCTTCGCCCTCGTTCTCTTCGGCGGCGATAGCACCCGCCATTTCGTTCTAATCCTGCTGGTGGGTATTTTCAGCGGAACATACTCCTCCATCTTCAACGCCGCTCCCATTCTCGTTGTGTGGGAAAACCACGAATGGCAAACCTGGTTCGGACGCAAGGAAACCTCTTAACCAAATAACAAAAGGGACGCACTTGATCGTGCGTCCCTTTTTGATTCCCATCCCATGCCTGAAACCCTCTCCCTCTTTCTTCGCTCATTTCTCATCGGCATCTCCATCGCCGCGCCGGTGGGACCCATCGGCGTGTTGTGCATCCGCCGCACTTTGTCCAACGGAAAACTGGCAGGCTTTTTATCTGGCATGGGCGCGGCCACCGCAGACATGGTCTACGGCGCGACTGCCGCATACGGATTAACATTCATCACAACCCTTTTGGTCGAAAACGCCTTCTGGCTTCAGTTGATCGGCGGCGGCTTTCTTTTATTTCTCGGCATAAAAACCTTTCTTGAAAAACCAGCCGACCACGCGGCGCAAGCCAAGCAGGGCGGTTTTTTCAGCTTGTATCTTTCCACCTTTTTTCTCACCATCACCAACCCGCTCACCATCCTCTCTTTCGCCGCGATCTTCGCAGGCGCCATGCTCGGCAAAACCACAGGCTCGCCGCTCATAATGGTGGCCGGCGTCTTCGCGGGTTCTGCAAGCTGGTGGCTGGCGCTCAGCTTCGGCGTCGGCCTGATGCGCGGCCAATTAAATCAAAATCACATGGCATGGATCAACCGCATTTCAGGCGCGGTCATCTTCCTTTTCGGAATCTACGCGCTGATCAATATGCAAGGCAGATAACCAGATCGTTGACGTTCGTCCCGCTAGGCCCGACTTTGATCAGTTGATCGATTTTCTCGAAATAAGAATACGCATCATTTCTTAACAAGAAGCCTGCCGCGAACATCCCAAGCGACTCGGCCCTTTGGGCAGTTTCCCCCGTCACAAAAGCGCCTGCCGCATCCGTGGGGCCATCCTCGCCATCCGTCGCAATCGAAATGAAAAGCACATCGTCCAAGCCAGCCAGCGCATCCACAGCGGCAAGCGCAACTTCTTGATTTCTGCCGCCTTTTCCATTCCCTTTTATCGTCACCGTTGTTTCACCGCCAGCCAGCAGACAAAATGGACGCTTCATCGTTTGCAATGATTCTTTTAATTGCAAAGCTATTTCTTCGCCCCGCAGGCGCGCCTCGCCCTGTAAACCTGTGTCGATTATTTTGGTTTGAAATCCCAGCAATTCTGCCTGAGTTTGCGCCGCTTTCAACGCAATCGAATTGCTGGCAATAATATTGTTTTGAACTTTTTCAAATAGTGGGCTACCTGGCTTGGAGGTTTCAGTTAGAGCAGGAATAATGGAAGCGGGAATTTTTTCATTTAAACCATACTTCTCGATAATGGCAATCGCATCCGCGAGTGAAGTTGAGTCTGGCACAGTGGGACCGGAGGCAATCGCTTCGAGAGAATCACCGACTACATCCGAAAGCAGGAGGGCACAGACTCGGGCGCCGTTCGCCAACGCCGCCACTCCCCCGCCTTTCAATGAATCGAGATGCCGCCGCAGGGTGTTGATCTCGTCGATGCGCGCGCCGCATTTCAGCAAAGCGGAGGTGAGACTTTGCAAATCTTCAAGTGGAACGCGGGGCGCGGTCATCAACGCCGAACCGCCGCCTGAGATGAGGCAAACCAGCAGGTCATCTTTTGTTAATTGCGAAAGAAATTTAATGGCCGCGTTCCCCGCTTGAAGGCTGGCTCTGCCTGGGAGTGGATGATTTCCTTCGATAACCGTAACAGGCCCAAAGGTTAAGGAAGAGGCGTGTTTGGTGATGATGAGTGAATCCGCCAGCGGAATTTCATCTGCCAGGGCCTGGGTCATCGCGCAGGAGGCTTTTCCCAATCCGAAGGCAAAATAATTTTTGGCAAAAGGCAGGGGATGTTCACGAAGGTACTTTTTTACCGCCGCGCCAGGTTCTGCGGCAATAAAAGCATGGGCAAGAATTTGCGCCGCGCCACGCGCCTGCGGATTTGCGCGCAAGGCGTTTTCAAGAATTTTATTCGGCGCGGACAAAATTAACGATCATCCCTGCGGCGGCGGTGATTCTCGCTTTTGTGACGATACATTGCATCGTCTGCCGCACCGATCACTTTTTCAAGGGAGGTGCCCGGTGAACTGGTTGAAAAGCCAACCGAAATGCTCAACTCAGGTTCGCGATAGTATTTGTTATTAAGCCCAATCAGCGTCTGGATTTGTTTGGTTAACTCTGCCGCAGTGGCTTCGTCCACATTGGGCAGGATGGCGGCAAATTCATCGCCGCCGATACGCGCAACGATGTGTTCGGAATCGAAGGCGGCGTTGAGCACTTCCGCCGTGCGGCGGATTAATTTATCACCCGACTGATGCCCGAGCGTATCGTTGGCCTGTTTCAGGAAATTGAGATCGAGAATCACAATGCTGATCGGCTCCTTGCGCTGGTGTTCGAGTTTGATGAGCGTTTCTTCAAAAAAAGCGCGGTTGTACAAACCTGTCATGGCATCGTGCGTGCCGAGATAGCGCAGGTAATCTTCGGCTTTCTTTCGGGAGGTAATATCCTGAATGGATACCAGCGCCCAGCGAAAGTCCTCTTCGTGGCCGGGCATGATGCGAAAATCGATCTGGATGTTTATCGGTTCGCCGTCCAACGCATAATTAATGCCTTCGCGCTCATAGGATAGTTTGCCGTTCCATAGATCAACCAGTTCCTCTGCAAAATGGACGGTCATCTCATCCCGAAAGACGAGGTGCAAATTTTCGTTGAGTTCCTGCATGGAAGATGCGCCGAACAATTCAAGCGTCTTTCTGTTTACATTGGTCACTTTGATCAGCCCGGCAAAATGACGGACAAGGCTGGGATGGGTCTCCAGGTGTTCACGCAGATCGGTCACCCCCTGATTGTGCAGTTCATCGAAAGAGGCTTTGATGGCGCTGTAATCTTCCTCCCACAGGGAGATGGGCGAGGAATCGAAGAGGTTGCGAAAGCGCTGTTCGGCCTGTTTGCGGGCAGTGATGTCTTCGATGGTGACCAGCGCCCGCTCCCAATTTTTTTCGTATTCCGGCAGGATGCGCCAGTGCAGGAGGATATCCAGCGGTTCGCCGCGCAGGGTGTAGTTGACTCCCTCGCCAGACCAGTTGACATTGCCATTCCACAGCGCGAGCAATTCCTCGCGGAAGTGGTGGCGCATTCCATCGCGAAAGACCCGATCGAGATTGGAGATCAAATCGGCTTTTGAGTCTGCCTGGAACATGGTTACGGTTTTCTGGTTGACGTTTACTACCTTGATCAGCCGCATACATTCATCCACAAAGGATGGGTGTTTGTCGAGATACGAATCCAGCGACTTGACCCTCTTTTTTCGCAATTCATCGAACATCTTTTTGATGCCGCTGAAATCCTGTTCCCAGAGGGAAATTGGGGCATATTCGAACAAGGTAATCAAGTACTCCTCACCGGAAGGATTAAACATGGCTCATCCTTTTGAAGCGCAAAATGGTTTCGGGTGTTAAATGATTATACAAGCGTTCAAGAGGGAACGGCCTCGCAACTTTGTTATTTGCAAACCCCAGCCACCGCCGCCCACTCCCCCGTAGACCCATTCGACACGCTCAGGGCAGGCTTGGGATGTTCAGCCATTTTCAACATTCCACTTTCGATCAATTTACCGACCGCCTTCTTCACGGCATCATTCCCCCAGCCGAACAACTTATTCACATCCCGCAATTGCGCCGCGCCGACCATGTTGAAATACAACTCCAGCAATTTCGCGCGCGCCTGCGATTCTTTGATCGCGCGTGCCTGTTCCGAAAGGTCAGGATAATGCCGTGTGACGATTTCATAGATGTGCGAATACTTCCACGCGCCTGCCTGCGCCACACCGACGGGCAAAATTTTGAAGTCTCTTTGTAATTGCTCCAGAGCTTTGTTGAATTCAGAATCTTTTGCGTTGGAGAGTTTCGCCATCTTGCGCAAATCCAGGGTGTTCAACGCGCCGTTATCGAGCAGGGTTTCATACACTTGCTTCGAGGCTTGCGTCAGGCGTCCCTCGTGATAGGCAATCAGATAATCCTCTTCGGGCGAGCCATAGTTTTCGGAGAGCGCATAAAAATACGGCGCGGTCTCCAGTGAGATCATGGTCGCTTTGCCGCGTAATATTTTTCCGTAATACCATATCTTTTTATCCAGCGCGCCATCCTTCCAGCCCCAGGTGATGTGACCGGGGTCATCGTGCTTGTCGGCCACGGGTCTATCGCCCGCAACGGCTGTCCACAGCGAGGGCAGGTCAATGCCTTTGATGGGCCAAAAGTAAACGAAGCCGCGCGCGTTGACGAAGGTCAATGCCTGGGCTGGGGATGAAAGCCTTTTAGCGGGAGGCAGGTTGAAGGTCCGCGAGTGAAGCGTGTGCAGTTTTTTCAAGTCAATTTGAGTCATGCGGTAAATTTTAGCGCAAGTAGGATAAAATCGACAGGAAGATGATCACAACTTTAAAAGATATCAGCGAATTAAGTCAGTACGCGGCACGTTCCTTTATCGGCATCGCAAACAAAGCCATCGAAGAGCGCGGGCGTTTTCTGGTCGCACTTTCTGGCGGCAGTACTCCCATGCGCTTGTATGAACTGTTGGGGGATCAATTTCAAAACGATGTAGACTGGAGCCGCGCGCATTTCTTTTGGGGCGATGAGCGTTGTGTGCCTGTGGATGACGCGGGCAACAGTTATGGGCAGACGAAAAAAATTTTATTCGACAAGATCGGAGCGACAAACATCCACCGCGTCAATTCGGACCTCGCGCCTGATTCTGCCGCGATGGACTATGCCCACACCTTGAAAGTTTTCTCCGAACCCCCGCTCGATTGGCCGCGCTTCGACCTCGTCCTGCTCGGCATGGGAGACGATGGCCACACCGCATCGTTATTCCCCAACTCGCCCGTGGATGTAACCTCCCCCACTCTCGCAGTCACAGCCAACTATCAAGACCGCCCCGCCAGCCGCGTGACGTTGACTCAACTCGTCATCAACGACGCGCGCGAAATCTGGTTTCTGGTGGCTGGCAAAAACAAAGCGGAAACACTGCTGAACGTTTTGGACGGCGCGTACAAGCCCAGGCTGTATCCCGCCCAACGCATCAAACCCGTGGATGGAAACCTGGTCTGGATGATCGACGAGGAAGCGGCGAGTCTTTTATAAACCAACCCTCATCCCCAACCCTTCCCCCAAAGGGGGAAGGGAGTCCCCTCTCCCTTCGGGAGAGGGCCAGGGTGAGGGAAAACCAAAGGAGCTTTAATAATGGAATTAGCATTAATCGGTTTAGGAAAAATGGGGTTGAACATGGCAACGCGCTTAACCCGCGGCGGCCATCGCGTGGTTGGATATGCCCGCACAAAAGAGACGGTTGAATCTGCCGTCAAACTTGGCGCGGAAGGCGCGTTCACTTTGGAAGAAGCGGTCAACAAACTGACCTCCTCTCCCAAGGTCGTTTGGGTGATGGTTCCCTCTGGCAAGACCACCACAGAGACCATTGAAAAAGTCGCCGCTTTATTGAAGGCAGGCGACATCATCATAGACGGCGGCAACTCCAATTACAAAGACACCATCCAGCACGCTGAAATGCTCGCGGCCAAAGGCATTGATTTTGTAGACTGCGGCACCAGCGGCGGCATTTGGGGACTCACCGAAGGCTACAGCCTGATGATCGGCGGCAAGGAAGAGATCACCGCAAAGTTGAATCCTATTTTTGAAACCCTCGCCCCGGGCAAAGAAACAGGCTGGGGACGAGTCGGCCCGCATGGCGCAGGTCACTACGTGAAGATGGTTCACAACGGAATCGAATATGGCATGATGCAGGCTTTTGCCGAAGGCTTTGGCATTCTGAAAGCCAAAAAGGAATTTGGCATGGACCTCTCGCAGATTTCCCACATCTGGCAAAATGGAAGCGTCGTCCGCTCGTGGCTGTTGGATTTGGCGGCGAATGCCCTCGATGAAGATACCGAATTGAAAGACATCAAACCCTGGGTCGCAGATTCTGGCGAAGGCCGCTGGACGGTATTCGAATCCATCGACCTCGATGTGCCCGCGCCCATCATCACCCTGGCCCTGCAAATGCGCTTCGCCAGCCGCGACGAGGAGAATTATCCCGCGCGCATGTTGGCCGCCTTGCGAAATCAATTCGGCGGGCACGCAATAAAAAAGGCAGAGTAATTAGATATTGGTAATTGGAGATTGAAATCCTCGATTACCAATTACCAATTACCAGTTACCAATACCCATGAATACCTCACTTTATAACGGACATTCCACAACGATCATCATCTTCGGCGCATCGGGTGATCTGACCCAGCGCAAATTGCTCCCCTCGCTGTTTAATTTATTCCGCAAGCGGCGCACGCCAAAAGAATTCCAGATCGTCGGCTTTGGCGGCACCGCATTTACCGACGAAGAGTTCCGCGAACATTTACACAAAGGCTTGAAGGAATTGGCCAGCTACAGTTTCACAGAAGAAGAATGGAACATCTTCGCGCCAAATCTGTATTACATCTCAGGCAAATACACCGAACCAGCCGATTTCAAAAAGCTCGCCGATACGCTCGCCAGGCTGGAAGACAGCGAATCCAACCGCCTCTATTACATGGCGCTCCCGCCCACCCTCTTCCCCGCCATTATTGACAACCTCGATGCCACGGGTCAACTGCACGAGAATGGAGGCTGGCGGCGCGTGGTGCTCGAAAAGCCGTTCGGCACAGACCTTGCCTCGGCGGTCACGCTGAACAAACAAGTCCACAAGGCGCTCAACGAAAACCAGATCTATCGCATCGACCATTATCTCGGCAAGGAAACCGTGCAGAATATTTTGTTCACGCGCTTTGCCAACACCATCTTCGAGCCGATCTGGAATCGCACCTACATCGACCACGTCCAGATCACTGTGGCAGAGAAGGTGGGCCTCGAACACCGCGCAGGTTTTTATGACGGAGTCGGCGTACTGCGCGACATGTTCCAGAATCATCTTTTGCAATTGCTCACCCTCGTGGCCATGGAGCCGCCCGCGTCTTTCAGCGCAAGTCACTTGCGGAACGAAAAAGTAAAAGTTCTCAGCGCGGTACAGCCCATGACTCCCGAACAGGTGTCGGGAAGTACGGTGCGCGGTCAGTACAAAGGCTATCGCAGTGAGGCGCAGGTCAATCCAAATTCAGCAACCCCCACCTATGCGGCGTTACGGCTCTACATCAATAACTGGCGCTGGAAGGGCGTGCCTTTCTATTTGCGTTCGGGTAAAAACCTTGCCGAAAAACAATCGCAGATCATCATCCAATTCAAAGAGCCGCCGCTTGCCATGTTCCCCATGCAAACCATGAAACCGAACATGCTCGTGTTGTACCTTCAGCCAGATGAAGGCTTGCACGTCCGCTTCGAGGCCAAAGCCCCAGACACCGTTTCTGAAACCCGCTCGGTGGATATGGAATTCCATTACGCAGAAGCCTTCGGCGAAACCGCCATCCCCGAAGCCTACGAAAGACTTCTGCTCGATGCCATTCAAGGAGACGCTTCGCTCTTCACCCGCGCCGACGAAGTCGAGACAGCCTGGTCGCTGATCGATCCAATTTTGCAGACGTGGGAAACGCATCAGACTCCGCCGTTAGCTGTTTACAAGACTGGCAGTTGGGGCCCACCCGAAGCATACGACCTGCTCGCCCGCGACGGACGCCGCTGGCTCAACGAAGAAGCCAGCCGAATGCTGGAAGATTAGCCTTCGCAGAAAATGTCGGGATAACCTTCCCCGCATCAAAGCCGATTTCCCATGCGACATTGAAAACCAGTTTGCTATAATCGCCGCCATGTCTCAAGACCTTTTTGATCACGCCATGCACGAGCGCATGAAAAACGAAGCGCCGCTTGCCGCGCGGATGCGTCCGCGCATGTTGGAGGAATACATCGGGCAGGAACATATCGTGGGCGAAGGAAAACTCCTGCGCCGCGCCATCGAAGCGGATCGGTTGTTCTCGTCCATTATTTTGTGGGGGCCGCCAGGCACGGGCAAAACCACTCTCGCGCAGGTGATTGCAAATACGACCAAGAGTCACTTCGTCACCATCTCTGCCATTCTCGCGGGCAAGGCAGATTTGCGCGTTGCCATCGACGAGGCGCTCGAACGCAGGCGCCTGCACAACGAACGCACCATCCTCTTTGTGGATGAAGTCCACCGCTGGAACAAAGCCCAGCAGGATGCTTTGCTCCCCCACGTAGAAAATGGGACATTTACCCTCATCGGTGCAACTACCGAGAACCCGTATTTTGAAGTCATCAAAGCCTTGATCTCGCGCTCGCGCGTTTTTCAATTGCGAAATTTGAATCAAACCGAAACTGGAATCCTGCTCGACCGCGCCCTCATCGACAAGGAACGCGGCTACGGAAACAAGCGCATCATACTCGACCTCGAAGCCCGCTCCCACTTAATTGAAGTTTCCTCCGGTGATGCAAGGAACGCGCTCAACGCTCTCGAGCTGGCAGTGGAATCCACTGCGCCAGATTCTGACGGCATCATCCAAATTACGCTCGATGTCGCGCAGGAATCAATTCAACGCCGCGCGGTTCTTTATGATAAAGATGGCGACGCGCACTACGACACGATCTCAGCTTTCATAAAATCCGTCCGCGGCTCAGACCCCGACGCGGCATTGTACTGGCTGGCAAAAATGATCTACGCTGGCGAAGACCCGAAATTTATCATCCGCAGGTTGATTATTTTGGCCGGAGAGGATATTGGCCTGGCAGACCCCATGGGCATTGTAGTAGCGTCATCAGCCGCGCAGGCCTTTGAATTCATCGGCCTGCCCGAAGGGATTTACCCCATCGTCGAAGCCACGCTGTACCTCGCCACTGCGCCCAAGTCCAACACGGCGGGGGCATATTTCAAAGCCATGAAGAAGATCGAAGACGAGGGGCAAATCTCCGTGCCGCGCCACCTTGCAGACGGTAACCGCGACGCCGACGCGATGGGGCACGGCAAGGAGTACGTTTATCCACACGACAATGAGGGACATTTCGCGCCACAGCAATATTTACCAAAGCGATTACTCGGCACATACTTTTATGCGCCTTCACAGGAAGGATACGAATCCCAGGTAAAAACAAGGCTGGAAATGTGGCGCGAAGCTCAACGGAAAGCGCTGGGCATCGAACGAGGGGAGAATGTCCCTGATTTGAGTGAAGACGAAATTAAGGAAATGAAGAGGAAGATCAAATAATGCCTTTAGTATTGCTCATCCGTCACGGCGAAAACGATTATGTAAAAACAGGGAAAATGGCAGGGCGTCTGCCTGGGGTACATCTAAATGAACGGGGGCAGAATCAGGCCCGGGCGCTGGGAGAGGCGTTGAAAAACGTTCCGATCAAGGCCGTTTATTCGAGTCCTTTGGAGAGGGCCATGGAGACCGCGAGTCCAATCGCCGGGTTGCATAAATTAAAAATCCAGCAGGAGCCCGACCTGATGGATACCCACGTGGGCAAATGGCAGGGGCGTTCGTGGAAAATTTTGCGGCTCACGAAGGCCTGGAAGATCGTGCAAAACGCGCCGTCGCGTTTTCGATTCCCCGACGGTGAATCTTTTCCTGAAACGCAATTGCGAATCGTGAACGTGCTGGAACGCATCATTCAGACCCATAAAAAACCGCAGGATATTATTGCGGTTGTCTTTCACGCCGACCCAATCAAACTGGCGGTGTCACACTTCCTGGGTTTGCCGCTCGATCATTTTCAACGCCTCGGCTGTGACACAGGCTCATTGACGGCCCTCCACGCCGGGGAAGCGGGCGCGCATTTGATCAAACTCAACCATCGTCCCCCGTTCGAGTTTCTTCCAAAGGAAAAGAAAAAATAATGGCAAAACTCAAACTGGATTTGCACGAGATTTACAACAAGGGCTACCAGATTGACGCGGAACTCAACCGCATTGTCGAAGAGGCGCTTGATAAAAAAATCAATCTCGTCGAGATCATTCCCGGCAAGGGCAGTGGACAGCTCAAGAAAAAAGTTCTGCGTTTTTTGAATCAAGGGCACATCAAGAAGCTGTATCATCGCGTTGAAAAGGATGATAAAAACTTTGGAAGGATTTTCATCCATTTCAAATTCTAAAAGATGGAGCGGAAATTTCCGCTCCATCTTTTTACTTCCACAACTTCGCCAGCTCATTCAGCGATCTGTAATACGGCTCGATGCTTGGGATGTAATGCCGCTCATCTTTTGCGTGCGGGCCAAGACCAGACTGACCCCACACAACTGCCTGACCGCCCGGAGCGAATCGCGCACTCGTACCGGGGAGCTTTTTCCCGATGCGCGCCTCTTTCCCCGCCGACGCCTGTTTGACTGCTTCGACGAGCGCTTTCAACGCTGGATTATTCGGGTCGCAAGCCACACCATTTTCCATCACCGAGAACTTCGCTTCCAAATTATTTTCGGCGCAATAACTTTCAACCTGCAACCTTAAACCTTCCACATCATCCTGGGGAATGGGACGAATCTCCACGCCAAGAATCCCTTCCGCCGCGGTGACGTTGTACACGCCCGGCGTTCCCACATTGATGAACGGGAACTTCGCCTGTGACTGCCAGCCATCCGCGGCTTTGAGTGTGAGATGCCTGGCGAAGATTTCATTCAACGCTGTGCGGGCATGAATCAATCTCTCGCTCAAGTCACCTGTGCCAGCCACGCCAGAATGACCTTTCGCGCCGCGCGCAATCACGTCAAAGCGCATCACGCCGCGATTTTCCACGCAGATTTCGCCAAAGAGTTCATTTCCTTTTTCGCCCGTGCGCTCGCCAGCGATAAATAAGGCGGGTTCGTAGGGATGACCCTTGCGGTTGTCCCCGCCTTCAATATCGCCCAATGCCTTGAGCACATGCGGCGTGCCCCATGCTTCAGCCTCGCCATTTTCTTCGTTGCCAACCAAAAGCAGGGCAATGTTGGGACGCGGCGACGCCGCGCCGGTACGCGCCATATCCTTCATCCAAACCAGATAGGTGGCAACGACGGTTTTCATATCCGCCGCGCCGCGTCCCCAGAGATAATCGCCTTCGATGCGCGGGATGAATTGAGAATCGTCGGGTTCAGGTTCGACGACGTCGAAGTGGCCGGTTAAGAGGATTGGGGAATTAGTAATTGGAGATTGGAGATTGGAGACTGGCGGATGAGATGGTAATTGGGGATTGGTAATTGGCGGGAAGGCGGCGTAGACGGCGGGGTATTTGCCATCGAAAAATTTGACTTCGAGACCGGCATTGCGCAGGTAGTCGTCAATGAGCGAGCCTGCGCGGTGGACTTCGTCCAGCCGCTCATCGGGGCAGGCGGTGACGGACGGGATGCGAATCAACTGCTGTGCCAGATCCAAAATTTCGGAGGTTTTGTCTGGATAGGAAATTTCAACCACTGCCTGCGCACGCGGACGGAATTGGATTGGCGCGTTTTGACGCTCTGCGTGGCGTGCGGCATCGCGCCCGCGTTGCAGGAATTCGGCGATCTTGGCTGAGTCTTCGCCGAGCGTTCCACGCTGCGCGTCGGAGGCAATGCGCTCCACGTCACTTTTGACTTGGGCTTCGCGTTCAAAATGGATTTCCTTCAAAACATCGAGCGGGACTTCATTACCGTTGCCGAGTTCACCTTGCAAGCGGGCGCGGAATTTTTCGGCGGTGTTGCGTCCGCCTTCAGACATTTCGACGAGCGGAGTCAAATCGTTCCACAAGTTCAATGCTTCGGCTAAGGGCTTCACTTCGTTGAGAGTCCACTTGAGGAAATCGCGCATGGCAATTGGTTTGGCTGTGAATGGGTTTTCGATTTCGGCGCGCAGGCTGAATTTTGCGGCGAGGTTTTCGTTGTTGCGGGCGCGAACGATATCTTCGCGGTCATAGCGGAAGGCGCGCGCAAACTGCGGGTCGGAGTAAATGCGGAGGAGCAGGAGGTGCTTGAGGGTCAGATTCGCAATGTCTATGTCGAGGGTGTGGCCGCCGTCATCCACGCGGACTTCGACACGCCCCATGGGTAAATTGATTCGCGCCATGAGGTTTTGCTTTTCGATTTGGAGAGCCATCTCTTCGGGAGGAGTCGCCTGACCGACAGCGAACAGGCCGCGGGTGTAAAGATGCGTCAGTTCATCGCTTGTGGTGGAGATCAATCGCTCCACAGGCTCGGCAAATGAACGCGCACGGACGGGAGTCCAGTTGTTGTTTCCAAAACGCACGCCGCGTCGTACAAGGTCGTATGAGATTTGCAGATAATCGTCATAGGATCGATAAAGATCGGGAAGGTCAAGCTCGCGCGGATTCGGGAAAGTTAGATTGCGAATCGAATCGTGCGCGGTGAGGATGACGGCGGCGCGTCCATCCTTGACCTGAGCCTGCATCGGCGTGGACGCAGCGGTGGCAATGAAGAGACTTGAAAACGCGCGCAGGAGACGAGTGGCAGTGATGTAGAACTCGGACTTGTATTCGTCAAGATGCTGGTCGCCGCGCTCGCTGGCTGAGAGGTGCATGAAGTCCCATGCGAAGAGCGGGTCTGGCAAAGACATGTTGGTGTGAATGCCTGCTGTGGCAAGTGTGTCGCCGTAGAGGTCAACGCATTTTTCGAGATAGCGGCGTTTGGCAATGCTCCAATTGCCGGGGATGGAATTGTGACCGATATCGGTGAGGAATAAAAGATTGCCGTGCCAGTAATGCAGGCGCTCATCGAAATTGGAGCCTGCGCGATGAAGCGCGTTGACCAGCGAGGCTTCCATGAGGCGCGCTTCGTAGATCGCTCCGCGCGGGGTGTAATATGGGCGCGTGGCCCATTCGATCATCCAATGGAAGACTTCGAGCTGGCTGAATTGCGTCTGCCATTGCGGGAGGCATTCGGCGCGGAGATAATCTACAAAGGATTGCTGGCTGGGGCCTGCGCCCACGGTAAGCAGGGGGCGCAGTTCTTCATCGAGCAGATTCCATTCCTGCTCGAAGCCGTTGAGTCCGCCTTGTGGTTTTTCTTTGGCGGCTTGTTCGGTTGCTAAAAGATATTTGTCGGCGAATTTTTGTGAGGGCATGGGTGAGTCCTAAGTTGTGAATAGTGAACGAAAGAGGAAAGAAGAAAGAGGGTGGAAAGTAGAAAGTGGTTATTCGGTCAATAGCTTATACCAATTTGCCACTTCGACAGCCCAACCTTCTATGCCATCTTGTGTTTGGATTTTCCACCAGTAATAATCATCCATGTCTACGAAGCCGTCAAGAACAGTTACGACTTCTCCCGCAGGGAGTTTTTCAAGTATCTTTCCATTAAGTGAAGGTTCGGTTCTCAAATTTAGAAATGCTCCCAATTCCGTGATGGTGTACTGCTTGCCTATCTCCAAATTTGGAACAGGCGACCAAGCGATAGTGGTCTCGGAGCTGGTATCGGAAACAATCTTGTGCTCTTCACTAACTGGATTTGTTATGAAAATATCCCAGTCACCTGGTCCGACCATTTCATCGCAGGCAAGTACTGACCTTGAAAAAACTAAATGGTTTCCGTCGGGTAGCCAGTCAGGATATCTCTCGTAGTATTTTGAGGAAGTAAGGTTCGTAATCTCGCCAGTGTTTATAGCGACTGTAAAAATATCGCCACACTTTGAATTGTCAACGGATGACACAAAAGCAATTTGTTCATTATTTGGAGACCACGAAATGCCTAGTATATGATGATTGGAGGGAATGCTTATTTGTTGCGATGTCTTATCAGTAACATTCATAATTGACAAAGCCAAATCTTCCAGATAGGCAATCTTATCTCCATCAGGTGACCATACTGCCATATAATTATTTCCACTTGAAGTAAGCCTTTTGGCTATCTCGCCATTAACTGCGTCAACGAGGTATAAGTCTGAACCGTTTATCCCCATTGCAACAAGTATATATTGTCCATCTGGCGACCATGCAATGTCGCGCTTGGTATGGCGCGGGCTATAGGTCAGCCGTCGCAGTTCTGTTCCATCTGACTTGACAATATAGATATCTTCTTGCGCATGCCAAAAAAAGTTGTTCTCAGTATTTATAGCGATAAAAGCAATCCAGTGCCCATCTGGCGACCACGTAATATTTGGGTAAGACAACAACAAGGTTTGACCATTTAATTCCTGGTTCTTATGCACAACCAAAATTGATTCGTTGCTTTTTAGATTTAACAGCACTAAACCGTTTGAATTAACATCGTCCTTAATGGAATTTCCTACAAACAATATTCTCCCGTTAGAAATAAAAAGTGGAGTTTCGGTGGGCGATGGCAGGATTAATGTTGAAGGAATGGCTGTGGACGTGGGTTTGTAAGTAGCAGTTGAGGAAATCAAAGTTGGAAGGATAGATAGTGAGGGAGTACTCGATAAAATTAAAGTTGGCTCGGCGGTGATTGATTTTACTGTACAGGAAATCAAAGATAGCAATGCTGCCAACACAAAGTTAATCAAAACGAACTTGCTTTTTGAGTACATCACCACTTCTTTCCTCTTTCTTCTTTCTTATTTCTTCAAACTCTCCAACCCTTCCACTAATCTCTTGAATGCGCCTTCGGTTCTTTCAGCGGGAGTGGCATACGAGAAGCGGATCCAATCATTGCCGAAGGGCGAGAAGAACGCGCCGGGGACAATGGCGATGCCGTGATTTTCAGCAAGATATTGACCGAGAGGTTCGCTGTCTGCCCAGCCTTTCGCTTTGATAAATTCACCCACGTTCATGAAAGCATAATAACCTTTGCCGATGATGTGCTGAATTCCGCTTTCAGCAAGCAGTTTCTTCAAAACCACGCGGCTGGCGTTGGTCGGCTCGATGATGGTTTTTGCGGCTTCGGCAAATCCCATTTCGTAGGCGGCCATTGCAACTGCCAGCGAGTAAAACGGCGGAATGACTCCGTGCGAGGCGCGCGCTGTGATGAACTTGATGACGCTTTCATCCGCGAGAAGATGGCAGTTGCGGATGTTTGATCCGCCGAGTGATTTGGTAATCCCATCGAGGAATATGATCCGCTTGCGTTCTTCGGGGGTGAAGAATTTGAGGAAGGAATTCAAGTCCATTGGCGATTCGTCGGTGACGTAGTGATACATCCAATCGAAAAGCACGAAAGCCACACCCGCTTCCAAGGCGGCTTTGGCAAGCGAGACTTGTTTTTCAACAGCGATGGTCAGACCCGTGGGGTTATCGGGGTTGGTGATGACGATGCCCGCAATCTTGCGTCCGTTGGATTCGGCGAACTTCACGCTCTCGCGGATCGCATCTTCGGAATAGGCCCAGCCTTGAGCGGGGTCGCCCGGAGTCCACAGGACATTTGCGCCGACTCCGTACGGCCCCCAGTTGTAGGAAATCCACGGGACGCGGGAGACCATGATGATGTCACCCTGGCGTCCGTGGCCAAGAGCAAGCATGGCCTGATACGCTTTGACCAGCGCGTCACGTCCGCCTGCGGTGCCGAGCACGTTGGCGGGGCCCCAGCCACTGCTTGAGTCCAACTTCCAATACTGCTCGATCACGGCCTTGCGGTATGCGTCAGTACCGAACGGCATATCGTAAGCCGTACCATGTTCCAGTTGAAGTTGAAGCGCACGTTCCAAAATCACCCGCGGGGTTCCGGGCAGGGATGCTCCGCCATCGCCCTGGGAAGCGTCGAAAGTCTTTGCGCCGGGGTATTTCTCGACATACACTTTCAACGATTTGTTGATGAGGAACATGCGCGAAGGCGGAATATCCGCCAACTGTTTTAGATGCCCGCTGACGGGGATGAGGTTTTTTTCGTCAACGGCGAAGATGGGTGTGGTGTTGGAAATGGACATGATGATTTCTCCTTGTGTCAGACCCTAAAGGTTTTAGAAACCTTTAGGGTCTCTTTGATTAAGAAAAACGCCCCGAAGCTCGGGGCGTTTGGTTTTCCTATCTGGATGAATGGACTTGTTCATGTTCACCAGATAAATACCAACGCCCCGTCACTATGTCAGTGCGAGTGATACGATTGGTATTTGTAATATCAAAAACTGGTTTATTGAACATTGCGCGCAAGGATACCACTGCGAGGTACATGCGTCAAGAAGTTCGCGAAAATTTACGTTCCCCCAACCGAATCTTTAATATCGAAGGTGAATCCCATGCCCGCCAACGGCTCTTAACTCCGCCCCGTCGGGCGCACATGCAAGCAAAGGTCTTGCGTTTGCGATCAGAGCGCGAATCCGTTCATCGCTCAGGGAAGCATCGTGCGACTGCTTATCATCCCATAATTCATAAACCCACACATGCGTTTCATTGGACAGGTCTTCGTTGACAATATACAAATGGCATTGGGGAATTTCGCCAACAAAACCCGCCGCCTGATTCAGAATTTCCACAAGCTCGGCGCGCCTGCCGGTTTGAGCCACAAGTTTTCCAGTCATTGCATACATATAAATTTTTCCCTGGGCCAGGTTCAAAAGTCACTGCCCAACTCAACCAACTGCGGTTTGGACTTTGGCACGCGGCGAAGTTCGCCGCGTGCCTCCATATCCAACACAAATTCCTTCGCGTTCACAGCGCTTAATTATTGGCTGGGTTCATGCTTGCGTACACGGCCAGCACATTGCCAGTCGGGTCCTGAAATATTCCAAACCAGCCCATGCCTGGAATCTCAGTCTTCTCACGCAGTACCTTGCCGCCGAGCTTTTTTACATTCTTCAAGTCAGCATCAATATCGTCGCTGGCAATGTAAACCAGCACCTGCCCGGCCGGGAATTCATCGGAAACTTCAGGAAAACCACCGCCCGTCCCATCGGCCGCCTCCCACATGGTGTACTTCATTTCAAGCATGGGTTGAAGCTTCCAGCCGAACAGGTCTGCATAGAATTTGCCCGCAGACTCCACATTTGCGGCAGGGATTTCAACGTGAACAACGTTTCGTTTTGACATGACACACTCCTTTGGTTGAATGAATAAAGATGATTGATTTTAGAACATTATTTCTAAATTATCAAGCCCCAGATGTGGACAATATCCACAACACACCCCCAAATATACCCACTCGCTTCTCTCTTGACCTTTGACCTGCCACGTCATCCCAAACAGAATCCACCCGTGGACAGTTTTAAAACAAAACCCCTGCTCGAAGCAGGGGGTGTGGAATATTTTTTCGGCGCTCCGCGTGGCGCAAATCTCTGATTTGCCTCGCAAGTCAGAGACTTGCGCCACATTTCCGAAACTTTAGACCTCACCCGAAGCAGGGGTTGAAGACCATGTCTTTTTCAAGAACCGAACTTAGCTTGAATCCGCAAAAATATTTCCCTATCCTCAGGCATTATCTCGATCATCTCGAAGCCCACACGAAACAGATTCGGCTGGATGTTGTCAATTTTGCACCACTTCGAACGCGCGATGAAAACAATGTAAGGCAGGTCACCCAGGTCGGGGGTTAATTCAACTCGCAGATAATAATCCTTGTTGATCGGCAAAGGTCCAACCGTTTCCAGCCTCAGCCCAACCGCGCTGACCTCCACCATATGCCCCAGAATTTCTTCGGTGTCGTCGTTTAACACACGCATGTAAAAAGAAAAGTTTTTTCGCGGTACAGTTCGCTTTTCAGCCATATGACCTCTGCTTTCGCAAACTCGGAAACCCTTTACTTAATTATACATAGACGGCAATGATTTTTTCTTTTCAATTCCTTATCATTCGTACTTCAATGCCAACACAGGAATCATCGTCGCCGCCCGCAACGCGGGGTACAACCCCGAAACCATGCCAATAAAGATCGAGAACAGCAAAACAAAAACGGGTAGCCACAACGGGGTATACACCGCCACACTTGGGGGCATCCCTCCCTGTTCCGCCGCCTGTTGGGCAAGATAAGCCACCGCAACCACATTCAACGCCTGCCCCGCCAGCCAGCCCGTCAACACACCGCCTACGCCGCCGATGAATCCAATGCCAGCCGCCTCGCCCAAAAAGATGGTCAGCACATCACGGTTGGTTGCGCCCACCGCCTTCATCAAGCCGATCTCGCGCGTCCGCTCCAAAATGGACATGGCCATCGTGTTCGCAATACCGATGGCGGCGACCAGCAGGGCAATTGCTCCCACGCCCCCCAGGACAACCTGTAAGATTTTATAAAAGTTGTTGATGCCCTGCACAAAGTCGAGCATGGTGTTGGCCTGGAAACCCATTGCCAAAATCTGGTCACGGACTTCGAGAGTCCTGTCTGCATTTTCCACTTTAACGATCACTTCGTTGTAACCGGTCTTGTTGTAATTGATGCGCGTGCCCATGGCCCATTCGTTCATCGCCTTAACCTGTTCGAGCGGCATGTACACCGACCAGTCTGCCTCCGAGCCAGATTCGCTCAAAACGCCAGCCACGCGCACGCTGAAATTCCTGCGGATTTCGTTTCCCTCGCTATCCCATTTCGAAATGATCAGTTGCACCTGCTGATCGTACAATTCAGGCGGAGGCGGCGGCTCCTGCCCGGGCCTGAGATTCGGGTCTGAAAAATTTTGAGCCACCATGTACCCAATCACAACGGTGGCGCGGGAAAGCTGGGTGGTGCCCTGCTGGGTTTCGAGTCCCAGGTCGGCCAGGTCACTTGTGCCAACCCCATAAACGCCGCTGTACCCCATTGTCTTTCTAAATTGCATGAACATGGATGACATTAAATATTCACGCGGAATCACAGACTTCACCCCGGAAATGCCGCGCAAATCATCCACGGCGCTGTTCGTCAATAACAAAATATCCGGGCTGGCAATTTCTCCTCCGCCGCCCCCACCGCCTATTGGACCCACAAAGGAACCCTCGCCGCCATAGCTTGGCATCACATAAATCTGGCTCAAATCGCCAATGCCATATAACTGCTCGGTGGCGTTCATTTGCAAGCCGATGGCAAGCGACACCAGAATCACCACTGCGGCAGTGCCAATCACCACGCCAATGGCAGTGAGCGCCACGCGCGCTTTGCGGCGGTTCAAGTTATTTATCACAAGGCGTAACAGGTCACGGAATTTCATATCTGCGGCTACCCGCCTTTGCCGCCCTGCCCCTGGCTCGGAATAGGGACTTCCTCGATGGGCGGAATCGGCATTTCGGGAGAAGATGCCGGGGGAGCGCTATCCAGGCCCAAAAGTCCAAGAATGAAGCGCCAGGTTTTTTGGAGGAACGTCTCCCCCGTCGGGACTGGGAAGAATTCCTCGCCGCCGCCCCCATCCATGGATGGGTCGGGAGTCGTTTCAATAAATTCCTCTTCCACAGTCACTTCGAGTGATTTCTCAATCGTGCGGGGCTGGTTGAAATCATCGGTGTATTCGATGACAATATTTAACTTGACCAGGCCGGGCGTTTCGGCGGAGAGCATGGAATCCATGGTGTAGTAACCGCCGGGGTCAAGCGAGCCGACAAGAGATGTGCCGCTCTCGATCATGCCATTTTCCGAGGTGACGGTCATGTTGCCCAACACCGCCGTTCGTTTGCCCAGATTCACAATTTGGATCGGCAATGCGCCGGGCTGGCCGCTGAAAAATAAATCGAGCGGGCGGTAAAAACTAATCTCGATATTCGGCAGGCTGTACACCAGCAGGGTAATCACTTGTTCATCGTTCACCACTTCCCCGCTGTTATTCAAATAAGAAAAAGTAACCTTCATGGGGTACGCGCCCGGCAGGGTGGAAACGTTGACGATCAGATCCTGCGAAACCTGCAACATGCCGCCCGATGAAATATCGCCAAGCGATTTTATGTTCGATGTTCCAACAGGCGCAAAGTTGGTAAACTCGCCGCTTCCGCCAGAGACCCCGCCCGCCTGTGGTGTGCCGCCGCTTCCGCCAGATGTTCCACCGCCCACGATCATGGTGACGCGCTGGGCTTTATCGTTGCCCGCGTTCTGGACCGTCATCGTCAACGTGAATTGGGAACCGGGCTGTAACGGGTTGATAGTTGTCCCATAGGATGGGATGATCAACTGCCCGCTTCTGACTCCGCTCGGGGTTGCTGTGGCATAGACGCCTGTTCCTCCGCCCCCGCCTGCCACTGGAACCGTGAGCGTGAACTTGTCGGAATACGAAGTTCCCTTATCGTCATAATACGTCAGTGTGACGTCAATTAGCACAAAGGTTTTGCCGTACAACGAATCAGCCGAAATAAATCGCTGGTTAACGACGGCGCTGCCCCCAATGGGGATATTTCCCACAGCCACAACGCCGCCGGTATTCAAAGGCACCAGGTCGGCGGATGCAAACACAGCCTGCGCGTTGAATGCGGTCATGTTGCCGGCGTTTGCAAAACTTACCGTAAATTTGAATTTATTTCCTGTTGAAATCTGCTCCACGTTGGCTTCTGACCATTCCACAACCACCTGCGGACGGGTGAATGGCGGGGGAGGCTCAGTTGCAGTTGGGGTGGCTGTGGGAACAGGCGCATTAACCACCAAAGTGGCTGTACCATTAACAACATTTGGGCTGGACATTGTGATAGTAACTGTATATGTGCCAGATGCAAACCCAGCAGGAACTACAATTCTGAGCGTCTTGTCGTTCAGAAAAACAGTATCCGTCATTGCACTCCCGTTCAGGAGCACCACAGCAGTATTGTCAAAGCCATCGCCATTGATTGTGATCGTATTGTCCACATTATTGGTAATGGTGTCGGGTGTGATCGAAATCAAATCCGCTGCGAGGGCTAAAGACGGTATGGACGCCATCAATAACGCCAAAATTAAACCCAATGTAGTTGAATATTTCCTTGCTAAAAACATTTATCCTCCATGAGAAACCTGCATCGCATCCAGCGCCGCAGACTGATACTCAGCCTCGCTGACGACCCTGCCATCCAGCAGAAATATCTTGTGCGTGGCAAAGCGTGTCATACGTGGATCGTGGGTCACAACCAGCACCGTCCGCCCGGAACGATGTAAATCAGAAAGCAATTGCATCACAGCAATGCCGCTTTGGGAATCGAGATTCCCTGTCGGCTCATCCGCCAGGATCAGGCTGGGGTCATTGACCAGAGCGCGCGCCACCGCCACGCGCTGTTGCTGTCCGCCTGATAATTCGGATGGGGTATGGTGACTGCGGTCTGCAAGCCCCACCTGCTCCAATAATTGTTTGGATTTTTCATTCCGCCGCGCAGTGGCAATTCCAGCAAACTGCATCGGGAAAGCGACATTTTCCAGGGCAGACATGCTTGGGACAAGGTTGAAGGATTGAAAAATGAAGCCCATCGTCTTGCGGCGGAAGAGAGCCAGCGCATTTTCATCCATCTGATCCAGCCGCTCGCCGCTGACGGTGATCTCGCCTGCGGTGGGTCTATCCAACCCGCCGAGCAGGTAAAGCAAACTGCTTTTCCCCGACCCGGAAGGACCCATCACCACTGTCAGGGTGTGAGCGGGAATCTCCAAATCCACACCATCCAAAGCGCGGACGGTTGTGCCGCCCATCTGGTAGTGTTTTTTCAATCCTGCGATCTGTATCAAAGAAGAAGTCATGGGTTAAAAGAATGGCCTCTGAACCACAAGTCCGCTGGCGTTTGAAAGCAAAGCGCCCATGCCCGCCCGCGCCAGTAAAAGCAAAAGAGTGACGATCACAACGCTGGTAACTGCCTTGGTCTTTGAAAGGCTTTCCCCCGCCCCACAACCGATGACCAGTAAAACACAGCTCCAAATGAAGAAGATATCCATTCGCGCCAGAAGTTGAGCCACAAAGGATGCGCTCCCTGCAAAGCCAGAAAGCCCGGGGCTGGTAATGGCATGGCCTGCAATCAGCATAAACACGATCCGCAGGGCGTCTCGCGCTAAAAATGGCAGGCTTGCCCAGCCTGTGATGTTCAACGCGCCCTGCATCGAGCCTCGTCCGCCCAAAAGCGTGGAACCAAGATGCAGTAAGCCGCTCAGAATCAGCCAGCCAAGCCACAGCCCGATCAGCGCAGACACCAGCGGGATGATGTACGCAAACACCGGCCCCTGCATGGACTGTTGCGCCGCCATGTAATTGTTCTGCATGTCAGGCGTCCAGTATTGCCAGTCACGCGGCAATTGGACTTCGCCCATCGCCGCCGCTCGTGAAGTCAAATATCCGCTGACAAGCACACTCAAAAAAGTGGATATGCTCAGCGACAACATGGGCGTCAGCCAGGAGGGGCGCGCTTCCTCCGAGATCAAAGAAAAGGTGCGCCGCGGCTGAAGCAGAGTTTCCATAATTCGCGCAAAATTAAACCTGCTATTTGATTGCAATGCGATGTTTTCTGTCATATTTTTACCAATCCATGGGTATAAAAAATTCTAACATGCTTCCCAATTTCATGCTCACGTTATTAATTCACCTTACGCAGTTTTTAGAAAATGCGCGTGTTTTTCCCTCACCCTAACCCTCTCCCGAAGGGAGAGGGGACTCCCTTCCCCCGCAAAGCGGAGGGGAAGGGTTGGGGAAAGTGCCCGTTAGGGTATGAGGGCGCGTAAGGTAAGTTATTAAACGAAAAAATGGATGGGATTGTTCCAGCCATTTTTACCCAATGTTGGGGGACAAATCCATAGATTTGTCCTGCTTGATTCAAATATCAAACAAATCGTGTTTCCGTTTGAACCCGTCATTCACGGGCGGGTAGGCCTGCATGTAATCTTCCTTCTCGCCAAACATTTTCGTCACAAAGCCCATCAGGCCGCGCCGCATTTGCATCCCGCCTTGTGAGGCATGGCATTCACTTGCCTTGCTTTTTGCATCCGCCGCCGCGTGAACGTTCAAGCGCACATGCACAGGGAAACTTACCTCGGCAAGCTCCTTCAAATTAATATCGCCATTGCGTCCAAATTTTGCGGGGTCTTTGCCGAAGAGCGGCATCAAACGAACTGCCGCTTTCAGCAAGCCTTTCGGAAAAACCTGAAAGTACAATGCCTGCGGCTTGAAAGGGTCACCAGCTTCGGGGTAGAAAGAGGCGTTATCTGCGTTGGCAAAAGCGAACACCGTCGCCTTGTGAATGTGGATGTGGTCGGGATGTTTATATCCGCCAATCGGGTCGAACGTCAAAACAACATCAGGCTTGATCTCGCGGATGTATTTCACCACCCGCCCCGCCACCTCTTCGATGGGAGCGTTGATCTGCGCATCGGGATGATTATTATCCTCCATGCCAGGCATACCCGAATCGCGGTAGCCCAAAAAGAAAACGTCCTTCAAGCCCAAATGTTTTGCGGCCCGCATCAATTCATCGGTGCGCATTTCGGCGGTGTTTTCAAAGCCGCGTAAATGCTCTTCGTCCACAGTGCCAGCTTCGCCGCGCGTAGCGCAGATGTAATACGTCTCTACGCCGCGCTGGGCATACAACGCCAGCGTGCCGCCCAAACCAAAAGACTCATCATCGGGGTGAGCCAGAACTGCCAATATTTTTTTTGTCATCATTTTCCTCGTTTATAATGTTGGTCTGAATTTTACTCTTATAAGACGCATTGTGAATACTGGAATTTACAGGAGCATAAATGAAATTTGAAACTCTCGCCATTCACGCAGGGCAGGAACCCGACCCCAACAACGGCGCGGTGATGACGCCCGTCTATCTCACTTCCACGTACAAACAGGATGGGATCGGAAAGCCGCGGCAGGGATACGAATATTCGCGCACGCTCAACCCCACCCGCAAGGCATTGCAGGATTGCCTGGCAGAATTGGAGGCTGGAGATTGGGGGCTGGCCTTCGCATCTGGAATGGCGGCCACCGATACAGTTTTGAGGATGCTGGCGCAAGGCGATCATGTTGTTGCAGGCAATGATGTGTACGGCGGCACCTTCCGTCTCTTTGACAAAATACTGCGCCGCTTCGGTCTGGACTTTACATTTGCTGACACAACCGACCCAGAGAATCTAGCTGAGGCATTAAACCCGTCCACGCGAATTGTGTGGCTGGAGACTCCCACAAATCCGCTGTTGGCAGTAAGTGACATCCGCGCAATTTCCCAAATTGTGAAGAGCCACCCAAACAAGCCGTTGCTGGTCGTGGACAATACCTTCGCCACGCCCTATCTTCAACGCCCGCTCGAACTCGGCGCGGATTTAGTCGTCCACTCGATGACCAAATATCTCGGCGGCCATTCGGATGTGGTTGGCGGCGCGATCATCGGCAAGGACAAGGAACTCGGCGAGAAGCTGGCTTATTTGCAAAATGCCATCGGCGGGATTCAAGGCCCGATGGATTCGTTCCTCGTTCTGCGCGGAATCAAGACCCTGCCCATCCGCATGGATCGTCATGCGCAGAACGCGGAGAAGATCGTGGCGTTTCTCGAGAAGCAGAAAAATGTCAAACGGCTGATCTACCCATTTCACGAGAGCCATCCCCAGGTCCAGATAGCGAAGCGGCAAATGCTCAATGGCGGGGGAATGATCTCGTTTGTGATGAAGGATGGAAAGGATGCGGCGGTCAAAGTCGCCGAGTCTACAAAATTATTTACGCTGGCAGAATCGCTTGGCGGAGTCGAATCGCTGATCGAAGTGCCCGCCGCGATGACGCATTTATCCGTAGTCGGCTCCGCGCTGGAGGTTGACCCCGGGCTGGTGAGGCTTTCGGTTGGCATCGAAAATGTGGATGATTTGCTGGCAGACCTCGAGCAGGGTTTGAGATAAAAAAGGCCTCCCGAAATGGGAGGCCTTTTTTCTGGTTGTTATTTTTTTAACCGCATGGTGGCTGAAGCGACGGCGACATTGACGGCCACGAGCGTTACATCGTCATCCTGTTTGGAGCCATCCTGGTATTTTTTCAGCGTCTCCAGCAAATTATCGCAGACCTGTTGGGCATTGAGGTTTGCAAAACCGCTCAATGTATCTTTGATGCGTTCCAGCCCAAAAGGCTCACTTTTGGGGTCGCGGCAATCCGTCATACCGTCGGTGTATAAAAGCAGGGTGTCGCCGGGGAGCAATTCAATGGTGCGCTCATCCAGCATGATCGAATCCCAAAGTCCGAGAGCCATGCCGGGGCTGTGAGGGATGCGCTCTACACTTCCATCAAGATGCAAGAGCAGGGGCGGTTCGTGGCCTGCGCGGGCATAGGAAAAGGCGCGGGTTTTCATATCCAGTATTCCGTAAAGCACGGTTACAAATTGTGTTAATTTCTGCAATCGAGTAATGTGATTGTTGACCAGCCTGAGCGCATCGCCGGCTGTCAGGCCAATATCTGCCTCGGCCATGATCAATGCATGGGCGCGCGCCATGAATAAGGCGGAAGGCACACCCTTGTCGGCCACGTCGCCGATCAATACGCCAACGCGGCCATCTTTGAGAACGAAGACATCATAAAAATCGCCGCCCACCTGGCGGGCAGGGAGGATACATGCGCCAAAACCGAACTCATCAAATTCGGGTAGTACATCGGGGAGGATACTTAATTGAATGTCGGCGGCAACCTGTAATTCGCGTTCGAGGCGTTCCTTTTCGATGATCTGGGCCTGCGCGGCTTTCAATTCATCAAATGCAGTTTGCAATTGGCGGTTCTTTTCGGTCAGGTCGCGGAAGGTGGCGGTGTTGGTGGCATCCAGCCGCTGGCTTAATACCCGCACCATCGAGACGGCCAACTCAGGATGCTTTTTTGTAATGTCCATGAATTGTGCGCGGCTCAAGGAAAGCAATGTGGATTTTCCCTTCGCGCGGACGCTGGCCGTGCGATGACCGCCAGGCATGAGCAGGCTCATCTCGCCAAGGTATTCGCCTTCGTATAAAATGTTGAGCAAAAATTCTTCCGGTGTATTTTCGGCCATCAACACTTCCAACACCCCGCTTAAAACCACGTAAAAATGCTCGCCGAGGTCGCCCTCACGAAAAAGGATATCGCGATCATTCAACTCTTGCACATCCAACGTGGAGATGATCTCATCCAATTCGTGAACGGGCAACCCGGCAAACAAGGGGATTTTCGACAGCAGATTGATGCTCATATTAATAATTTATTTTTTACTCAAATCCATGACTTCTCTGCCGGCAAGCTTGTCTTGAATTCTACCGACGACCAGGTCGAGGTGGCTTGGTTGATTCACGTAGTCATGGTCGTCTGTCTGGATGGTCAGAACAGGGCAAAGGTCGAACGAGCCGAGCCATTCATCGTAAAACGAATCCAGAAGCGTAAGGTATTCCGGCGTAATGCCAGTTTCCATATTACGCGCGCGCCTGCGGATGCGGTCCATGAGAACCGAAACGGGCGCTTTCAGATAGATCAACAAATCAGGGCGCGGCAAACCATCAACGACCACCTCGAAAAGCCTGCGATAGGCAAGATAATCGCGTTCGCCTAAATTTCCCATGTGATGCAGGGCGCGCGCAAAAATATAGGCGTCTTCATAAATGCTTCGATCCAAAATAGCCGAACGCGCATCGCGGGATGCCTCCAAATATTGATCGGCGCGATGCCCTAAAAAAAATATTTGCAAATGGAAAGACCAGGCGTGCATATCCCCATAAAAATCGGAAAGATACGGGTTGTCGGCAACAGACTCATACCCCGTCCACCAGCCAAGACGGGCGCCGATGCGTTCGGTCAGCGTTGTCTTGCCTGCGCCAATATTCCCTGCCACCAAAACCAGATGCTTCGCCATGATGGTTCGTATTTTATCATGGCAGGGGCTGGCAGGCTGATCCATAAAAATTACCGCCCAATAAGCAGGGGCAAAAGTTGTATACTTGAAGAATGAAATCCAGAATCATTTCCATCCTATCGATTGGCATTCTACTCTCCCTGCTTTTTTCATGCGGGACAAATTCCACAGAAGAAAAAACGACCGTGGACGCAAACACGCTCCGCACCGAAGCAGTAGCCACCTACGCCTCCTCCCTAACCGAGACACGGGTCGCTGTGCCCACTGCATCCCCCACGCTGACGGTTGAACCAACCGCCACTCCGCCGCTTGTCACCGTCACCCTCGAAACCCCGCCAACCGTCAACACCTGCTATAACCTGCTCTACATCGAAGACATCACCATCCCCGACAACACACAAATGAAAGCGGGAGAAGTGTTCATTAAAACATGGCTCGTGCAAAACATCGGCGGATGCGCGTGGAAAGCAGGCTTCACCTTCCAACACGTGGGCGGGAATGCCATGCGCGGCAGTATTGTCACGCTCACCGAAGCAATTCAAACCGGCTCGAAGCGTGAACTATCGGTGCAACTGGTTGTCCCCAGCGGGCAAAACGGCCTGATCCAAAGCTCCTGGCGCATGGCAGATGAAAACGGCAATTTCTTCGGAGACACACTTTCGGTCAACATTTTGGTGGGGAGTGTCACCACCCCCGTCCCAACCAACACACCCTGAGTCAAACAACGAATAAAAAAAGACGGGAAAATCCCGTCTTTTTTTATTTCCACTCATCATCAATTATTTTGCAAAAGCCCGCCCAAGATAGTACCCCACGCCAATGATAAAGACCGCAGGAGATACACCGAGTAAAAAGATGCCAATCCCCCCCACCACGCCCCCGAACATCATGCCGAATAATGCAAATGGCAGGCTGATGACAAAGGCGGTCCACACGGCATTAAACACAGGCTTTGCCGCACTGTGGCGCAAAAAATAAACCAGCGCCACACCAATCAGCGTCCCAGCCAAAAAGAACATCACATAATCAACGAATGAGGCTTCCGCGTTCAACGAACCAAGGCGAAACAAAAACGTCAGCAGATTCAAAATAACGAACAAGAGACCCACACCCAGCGCCCAAAGAAAAGAAATTTTTTTGTCCATCAACGCCTCTCCTTAAATGGATGAATTGACCTCGCGGCGGAATGATCCGCTCTCCGCCAACAGGCTGGCTAAATCCCCGCGTTGCTCAAGATCGCCATCATCTCTGAAAGCGCCATCGTCAGGTTGGGATGTTCGATCTTGAAATGGTCTATCGTATCTTGAAAACGCTGGAGAACAGAATCATCCGCCTGCATATCGGCGCCCCCCAAGAGGCTGTTTATGTCTTCGGTGACGTTTTCCAGCAAGGCGCGTCCCTTTTCATCAAGGGGGCCCATGCGGCTCAATTCTCCCTGCAACTGCTCGAGGAGCTCACGAATTTTTTGGTTTTTCATCGAACACACTCCTATTAAAGATATGTCGAGCTTCGTTCACAACTCCATTGTACATCTTTTTGAATTCCCTCGCGGCTTCATCCCAATATTTCACGGTCTGCCTGCTCGATCTCTTCAAAGATCATTTTCACATCTGCCTTCACTTCGGCGGTTGCGCTTGGCGTCATGGAAATGAATTTGATCATGTCGCGCGCCTGTCGAAGAAAATCTCTTACGCCTGCAATGTAAGCCAGGTCATTTCTGCCCATTTCAACGGGGAGGGGAAACTCGCGGGCTTTTTGAATCAACTGTCGGGCGCGGATGAGGCGTTCTGCGGCTGGAATAAGTTTTGCCATGTCAATCCTTCCATCTCTTTATGGTTTGTATTTTCATCCATTGTTTTTCTTCCTGCAAGAGCAAATCACATTAATGGAAATTAAGAAGTTCTTAAAAGTAGGGCGGCAGTATGGTTATCGTAGGTTGATAATCTTTTCAGGCTGGTAGAATTTCGAGCCAACCCTTGCCAAGCGCACGGGGAATTCAAACAAACAAAGGAAAGGAATTTGAATGAAATTCAAAACAACTATTTTGATAATGATCGCCATCCTGCTCATCAGCGCCTGTGGCGGCGGTGAAGCGGAAGCGACGCAGACGCCAACCCTCGACCCAAAAGCAATCGAGACGAATGCCGTGGCGACTTTTGCAAACGGATTAACCCAAACGGCTCTTGCCGCGCCGACAGAGACTCCTGCGCCTACGAACACTCTCGCCCCTCTGCCGACTCTCGGATTGCTTAACACCATAACCCCGCTTGGGACAATCGTCCCGATAAAACCAACTGCATCCTGTTATGCAATGTCGTTCGTTGCAGACATTAGCATTCCCGACAACACATCCATGACGCCAGGACAGGCGTTTACAAAAACATGGAAAGTAAAAAACACAGGCTCCTGCGCGTGGGATGCCGGCTTTAAGTTTGCATTCACCGGCGGAAACGCCATGAACGGCACAACGTTCACACTTCCGCAAAGCGTGGCGGCAAATGCAGAGACTGAAATTTCAGTTGCGATGACAGCCCCAGCCACCGCAGGCACAGCGCGCGGAAACTGGCGCATGTCCACTGCGGGCGGGCAGTTCTTCGGCGATGAGGTATATCTTGTGATCCTTGTCGGCGGAGCGGCGGCCACCAGCACTGCCACCAATACCAGCGTACCTGCCACAGAAACTCCCACTTCGACTCCAACTCCTTAACTATTTTCACAAACAAAAAGCCGTTGAGTTTTTACTCGGCGGCTTTTTGTTTTCCTCACGTATTTCACTCTTCCTTTAAAAATCTCCACGTCTCTTTTCTCCATTTCTGCAAAGGATTTGTAACCTCGTTACAACTTGTCAGACCCCATCTTTAATTGTATGATTGGAAAAATTCAAATGGCTATCTGGAAAACTCAATGACAAAAATCATGGTTGTGGACGATGACAGTCTGGTTACTACACTTTTGGAAAAACTGCTTGCAATCGAAGGGTATGAAACGACCGCAGTGAACGATAGTTCAAAAGCGATTGAAATTGCAAGTTTGGTAAAACCAGATCTTTTCCTGTTGGATTTAATGATGCCGCCACCGGACGGCTTCAAACTGTGCAGGATGCTGCGTCAAACTGTGGATTTTGTAACTACCCCCATCATTATCATTACCGCCCTGGATGACAGCGACAGCAGGGCGGTTGCCTTTGGCGCAGGCGCAAATGACTACCTCACCAAGCCGTTCCACCCCGATGAACTTGCAATTAGAATAAAGGAACTTCTCTGATTACCTTACATTCTCAAAATTGGGACGCAGATGAACGCTGAAAACGCTGATTGAACTGTTTTTTTCTCGCGATGCTTCAAATAAATCTGCGTTTTTCAGCATCCGAACCCAAAGTATAAGGTAATCAGGGAACTTCTCTAATAAAAAGACATGCCTCGAATGAGGCATGTCTTTTTATTAAATTATCTCAAAACTCGATTACTTCAAAGTGCGGATAAATGAAACAGCCTGCCAGATCTGCTCATCGGTGAGAACACCCTTCCATGCAACCATAGAGGTGCCTTCTTTACCAGTAGATATGCGCCAAAACAGATAATCGTCACCAGCCGTAGCCTGAAGTTCAGCAAGGTTCTTCGGGGCGGGGTCAAGAGCGGCGCCGGCAGGGCCGTCACCATGTCCCTGAGGGCCGTGGCAGGATTCACAATTGGTTGTGAAAACTTCAGCGCCAGCCGCAGAGCCATCTGCGCCGAGGGGGTTGGTTTGGCCGGCAAAATCAGCAGGAACAGGAGCCAGGGTGGCAACTGCATCCGCACCACCGCCGCAAGCCGAGAGAACCAGCGCGGCGAAAACTAAAACAGCAAACAAGACTTTCTTCATCATAAACCTCCAGTTGTTATATATATAGAATAGTGGGCGAAATTATATGTACCTTGTGAATTAATGTACAGTGATTTAAGTTACACATTAAATGTGACACCCATTAATTTGATTTGGTTTTCACCAGCCTGCACTACTTATTCCTCGATTTTTTTTGTTTGTCGGCATCCTTCTTCGCCGGCTTCTTCGCCTCATATTTAACCTCGGGCGGCTCCTGTTTTCTCGAACTCACCCGCCACCCGACGAGGATCATCGAAAAGAAGAAAGCCATCCCACTATACAGTAACCACAGAAGTTCCACGTTCGGACCTTCCGCGCCTTCAGATAACAAACGCAAAGCCAGCATATCCACCTCCAGATTTTTATTTTTGCTTCTCTACCGTACATCCAAACCCTAAAGGTCTCCTTTCTCTTCGCAAATTCCTGATTGGCAAGAAAGACCTTTAGGGCTTTTTACGAGGAAATGTACGGTAGCAAAATTTTTGCTACTTATAAGTGAAAAGATGGAGCGTGTCAATTCTAAAAATGTAACGAGCCATGGCTATTGCAAAGTCAGGAAAATCTGAACGCGAAATACGCGAATTTGGCGAATGGACTCGAAAAAGGAATAATTCGCGCTCTTTCGCTTTTTTCGCGGCGTTCGCGTTAGAACAACGCCATAAATTCAGAACCATGTCAAGCGACTTTGCAACAACCCTATGTAACGCATTACAAATTATGGATCATTCCACCCATGTCACCCGGTCTTCAAAACCAATGCGGATGTAAGGCTCTGGCAACACGTCGGGATAGCCAACGTAAATAAACCCGACAATATACTGGTCAGCGGTAAAGCCTAGAAATTCCTTTACCTTTGCATCGCGCGCCCATTCACCTGTCCGCCAGATTGCGCCAAGCCCCAGCGCGTGCGCGGCCAGCAAAACATTCTGCGCGGCGGCAGAGGCGGAAGATACATTTTCAATTTCAATGATCTTCGCATCGGCGGGCTTATCCGCGCCAATGACAATGACCACGGGAGCGCGAAGCGGCAATGCCCGGGTTTTGTCCAAACCTTCAGGCGGAGTGGCAGGGTTACGGTCAAAGAAAGAGGCGGCCATTACGTCACCCAATTTTTTTCGCCCATCCCCGGTCAAAACCACAAATCGCCAGGGGCGCACTTTATGATGATTGGGAGCCTGCGCGCCTGCGCTCAAAAGTTTTTCGATCATCTCGCGCGGCAGGGCATCCTGTTTTATATTTTTAATTGTCTGTCTTCCATGAATTGCATCAAATACTTCCATTGTTTCTCCTGCATCAAGGACGCTTGCGGGTAAAATTGTCTTACCATGAAAATTTTCTATTCCGAAGAACACCGCAAACATCACCCGCCCTTCGAGGTTTTCGACGGCGGCAAACGCGTGCCTTATTACGAAAACCCCGACCGCATGGATAGAATTTTATCGGCGCTCGAAAAAACGGATTGGGCGGAATTAAGCGAGCCAACAGATTTTGGACTCGACCCCATCCTCACTGTGCATGACCGGGATTACATCAACTTCCTCGCTTCCTGCTGGACCGAGTGGCTGGCCGCTGACCCCGAAACTGCGGCCACGCCTGAGCAACACGCCTTCCTGCCAGCGACCTTTGCCCTGCGGCGCAAAGCCCGCCCAACCACCTCCCTGCTTGGAAAAGGCGGCTACTACCTCATGGACTTATCCGCCTGCATCGTGGAGCATACCTACAAAGCCGCGCTTGCTTCCGCCAACTGCGCCCTGACCGCCGCATCTTCATCCTTCATCCTTCACAATTCATCCTTTGCTCTTTGCCGTCCACCGGGACACCACGCAGGCAAGGATTATGCCGCAGGGTATTGCTTCATCAACAACGCAGCCGTTGCGGCGAACTGGCTTTCCGCAAAAGGAAAAGTTGCCATCCTTGATATTGACTATCACGCGGGCAACGGCACGCAGGATATTTTCTATGAACGGGACGATGTGCTGACCATTTCCATTCACGGCGACCCCGATTACGAATATCCGCACTACATCGGCTTCGCGGATGAAACAGGCGCGGTCAAAGGACTCGGCTTTCATAAGAATTTTCCCCTTCTAAAAGATACAGGTGACGAAGGCTATCTCTCCGCGTTGGATGAAGCATTGGAAATGATTCAAAAGTTCGCGCCGAATTATCTCGTCCTCTCCGCAGGGATGGACACATTCGACGGCGACCCGCTTGGGAAGTTCCATGTCACCCGCGAGGGGTTTGCCGAAATAGGAAAAAGGATTGCTGGCTTAACCCTGCCCACCGCCATTATCATGGAAGGCGGTTACGCCAACGATGCGCTCGGCGTAAACATCGTCACTTTATTGGAGAATTTCAAATGAGAAAACAGCAATTCGGTATCCTCGCCCTCGTTCTAGCAATGCTCGCGTGCAACGCGCCATCCAGTGGAGCAACTCCCACACCCCTGCCGCCAACTGCCACAGAGACTCCCACTTCCACATTTACGCCTGAGGCAACTTTTACGCCAACATTCACACTCACCCCCACGATCACATTGACGCCAACCCTCACCGCCACACCGACTTTTACATTTCCCACGGTTACGGTCAACAAACAGGCGCATTGCCGCTATGGACCTTCCTCCGCCTACCTGCACGCCGCGGACTTGTTCGCCGGCGACGTGGGCAGTGTGCGCGGACGGGCGTTCTACAGCCAATGGCTTTACATTAAATTCGACAAACTCAATTACTTCTGCTGGGTTGCGCCTTCGGTAGTGGATGTGACTGGGGATGTCAGCACGATCAACAAGGTGGAGCCAAACCTGCTTTCGATTGGCAGTAACAGGTACGGACCGCCATCCAATGTGCGGGCAGAACGCGACGGCGGTGAAGTCATCATCTCCTGGGATCAAGTGGAAATGACAAAGGATGACGACCGTGGTTACTTAATCGAAGCCTTCGTCTGCCAGGGCGGCGCATATCTCTGGTGGACATTCTCCTACCCCGATCAGTTCACCACCAGCTACACCGTGGAAGATGAAGCGGGTTGTCCTGCGGCATCGTATGGAAAGTTGTACACGGTTGAAAAACATGGGTTCTCCAAACCAGTGGATATTCCGTGGCCGAAACCGTAATTCTGGACTCCATCAGCTTGCTGATAGAAAAAGTCGAGCAGCAAGCTGCTCGACTCCAGAGTTTTTATGAAATCACGCCTGCTTTTTTCAGCGCGCCTTCCAGCGCGTCAATTGTTGCTGGCTTTATCAACATGGCCTGCGCGCCGCCTTTTAATACATGCTGGCGAGTCTCAGGCTGGTCGTCGGATGTGATGACGATGACGGGCACTTTCATCAGGCGCGGTTCGCGGCGAATGTAGGCGAGGACTTCCGTCCCATCCACACCGGGCATGTTGATGTCGAGACAAACAAAGCGCGGAATTTGTGTCCCCAACACAGCCATCGCAGGGCTGGAGCCGTAGGCCACCTTCGCGGGCAATTCCAACACTTCCAACATTTGCTGTAATGCATCCGCCGTCTGGCGGTTATCGTCGATGATCAATCCTTCTGACATTAGTCCTCCAAAATTACCGTGCCCATCACAGACACGTCATAACCTTTCAGTTGAGATACTGCCTCTCGAAAACGCGAATCAGCCAACAGGTCGAAGAGAGGCGCGAGCAGGTTGTCATCCGCATGTTGTTTTGGAATCACCAAATCGTAGCGTTCCTGAAACAGCGGAATAAAATCCAAATCCAATGCCTGTGCGGCGGCGGCAATTCCAAGCCCGCAATCTGCGCGGCCCGAAGCCACAGCCGTTGCAACACCGAGGTGAGTATACTCTTCCTGAGAATAGCCCGCAATAGACTCAGAAGGGATTGTCATCAAATTCAAATGATAATCCAAAAGGACTCGCGTACCCGCGCCACGCTGACGATTAACGAACTGCACGCTTCTTTCCTGACTTGTGCCTGCGAGGTCTCCCAAACTTTTAACTCCCTTTGGGTTTCCCTGCTTAACGATCAACCCCTGATCGCGCCCAACCAACGCAATCACTTTGACGGGAATGTTCGGCATGTATTGGCGGATGTACGAAATATTATACGAGCCGTCTTGCGGGTCGAGCAAATGTGAGCCAGCCATGTGCGCTTCTCCGCGACGCAAAGCAACGAGGCCGCCTTGCGAACCGACATTTGCAGAAGCAAGCCTGCGGTTATGCTCGGCGAGGAATTGAGCCATCAAATCCAATGTGAGATCATGCGAGCCGATGCAGAAAATTGTCTTTTCGATTTCGGCTTTGCTTCGATACAAATGGACTTTGACTTGCTCGCCCGCTTCCATGCCTTGCACGCCGCTGGGAATTAATGCAAGCCCATCCGCCTGCACAAGGGATGTGATGACTCCTGCTCCGCGAGACAAGGGCGCGGCGAGAAGTTTACCGCCCACCTTGCCCACCGCCACGCGGACGTAGTCATCGTCACCCGCGGGAGAGACAAGTTTGCGCGTGAGAGTTGCCATTTCAATTGGAAGTTCGTGCGGCCTGCGCCCCAGCCATTTGGCAATGAGGGACTCGACGAAAATGTCAACTGTGAGAGCGGCGGAGACGGGGTAGCCAGGGACGCCGATAATTGGAACTCCGTCATTGCGAGGGATGTTCGTCCCCGAAGCAATCTCCAACAATGAGGGGATTGCTTCGTCGCCAAGTACAAGAGCGCTCCTCGCAATGACGCCAAGAATTACTGGATGCCCTGGGCGAACGGCGACGCCATGCACAAGTAATTGACCTAACTTTTCGACAACCTTGGATGAGAAATCTTCCGCGCCTGCGGAGGAGCCTGCGTTGAGCAAAACAAGATCGTGAGTTTGGGCGGCTTGCAAAACCGTTTCACAGATGGAATCAAAATCATCTTTGGTAATCGGATAGCGGGTCGGCTCGCCACCCATTGATTTAATTTGCGCCGCGATCACGAGGGAGTTGTATTCGAGGATGTCTCCCGCTTTTAGTTTGGAGCCGATCGGGACGAGTTCCGTGCCTGTTGGCAAAATGGCAACTTTCGGCTTGCGCGCGACGCGGATGGTTTGATGCCCTGATGCGGCTATGGCTCCCAAATCCGCTGGGCGGAGGGTGTGGCCTGCGGGCAAAACCAATTGAGTTGCAACGATATCCTCACCCAGCGGACGGACATGACTCCACGGCGTAACAGCGGCGCGAATGCGAATGGACGACGGACCGCGGACGGCAGACGATATTTTTCCGTGCTCATCCAGGGACTCTACATTTTCAATCGGGATGACGGCATTTGCCCATTCAGGAAGCGGGTCGCCTGTGTCCACATATTGCGCCTGGGGCAAGTGACGAGTGACGAGTGACAAGGTGACAGGCGACGAGGGTTGAGCGCCATTCGTCTCTTCCGCGCGGACAGCAAAACCATCCATTGCAGAGGCGTGGTAATGCGGTGAGGAAATCTCCGCCCAGATCGGCTCGGCGGTGACACGACCGAGAGCACTTTCATCGAGCGGAATCGATTCAGAGCCAAGCACGCGCCAGAGGTCTGCGTCCTGCAAGGCTTCGCGCAGACGGGATTGCGCTTGAGAGAGGGGAATATCGTGAAGGTAAATGGACATAAGATTTACGATTTTGGATTTACGATTTACGATTATGGAGATTGGAGATTAGTAATTACCAATCTCTAATCACTAGTCTCTCGTCTCCAATTACCCAACCGCATCCATCGCCGCGCCGAGGCGTTTGATGATTTCATCCACTTCATCTTCATTGATGGAAAGCGGGGGCGAGAACGCGAGCGTGTTTCCAAGCGGACGGGTGCGAAGTCCGCGCTCTTGTGCGGCTTTGAAAATCTTCATGGTCGTTGCAACGTCGGCGGCTTTGGTTTCCTTGTTCGAGACAATTTCCAGACCGCAGACCAAACCGAGTCCGCGCACATCCCCGACGAAGGAAAATTCTTTCAGGGTTTGCAATCCGTCCAGCAGACGTTTGCCCAAGTCGCGGGCGCGCTTGGGGAATTCTTCGCGTTCCATGATTTCGAGATTTTTGAGCCCGACCGCGCAAGCCATGGCATGACCAGAATAAGTGTATCCGTGCATGTAGGCTTCAGAGTCTGCGGCGGATTCCATCGTCTCGCGGATCGCGTCAGAGAGTTGAATGCCGCCCAGTGGGGCGTATCCACTGGTGATGGCTTTGGCGAAGGAAAGAATATCTGGTTTGACATTCCAATGTTTGAGGGCGAACCATTCACCTGTGCGCCCAAAGCCTGTGATGATTTCATCGGCAATAAAGAGAATTTCGTATTTATCGCAAATCTGGCGGACGAGTGGAAAATAGTCAGCGGGGGGAATGACCACACCGCCGACGCCCATCACAGGTTCAGCAATGAACGCCGCGATGGTATCCTGTCCCTCGCGCAGAATCGCTTCTTCCAATTCACGGGCTGCTGCTTCGCCAATCGTCTCGCCGTCTTTCAATTGACCTTCATAGCGGTACGGATTCGGCGCAGGGATGTGGACAAATCCTTCCAGCGCGGGGCCGAACATGGTTTGATATTTTTCCAGCCCCGTGGCGAAGGTAGCCGCAAGGGTAATGCCATGATACGCTCCCTTGCGTGCAATGACCTTGTACTTGCCAGGCTTGCCTTTACGCTTCCAGTAATAGCGCGCAGTTTTGAAGGCCGAGTCATTTGCCTCGGAGCCACCAGAAGTAAAGAAGGTGGTGTTCAAGCCTTCGTAGGCAAAGCCAGCGAGTTTATCCGCCAGCATAACGGACGGAAGATTCGTCATCCCCGAAAAATTGGACGTGAATGCCAGTTCCTTCATCTGGTCATAGGCGGCTTTGGCAAGTTCCTCGCGCCCATACCCCGCGTTGACATTCCAAAGACCCGCCATGCCGTCGAGAATTTTTTGTCCATCGGTTGTGTAAAGCCAGACACCCTCCCCGCGTTCGATCACCAACGGGTTGGCGTGTGACTTGGGATGATAGGTTGGGTGAAGCTGTTTTTTGTCTTTTTCGATCCAGGCTGCGGTGGTTTGTTTAGTCATTTTTGGCTCCCAAAAAAGATTTTAAACACAAAGGACACGAAGGCAACAAAGGTAAGCGCTATTGCACTTTATCTTTATTCATCCTTCATCCTTCACAATTCATCATTAGCCCAACACCTCCACATCATGCGGACCAGACTCCCTTAGCCCTGCGCCTGTCATCCGCACAAAGATTGCCTTCTTTTGAAAATCTTCAACCGATTGCGCGCCGCTGTAGCTCATGCCCGATTGCAAACCACCCACCAGTTGATTGAGCACCTCGCGCGCCTTGCCGCGGTACGGAACAGCGGCCTCCACGCCTTCAGCCACGTAATCTTCAACTTCTTCGCGGGTGAGATCGTTGCCTTCGCGTTTGTTGCGTTCGATGTTCGCCGCCAGCGATGCCATGCCGCGTGAGGCTTTATAGCGGTGTCCGCGGCGGGTCAGGATCATGCCTGGGCTTTCGTCGGTGCCTGCGAGCATCGAGCCGATCATCACCGTCTGCGCGCCCGCGGCCACGGCTTTTGCCACATCGCCAGGGAAGCGGATGCCGCCATCGGCAATGATGGGGATGCCAGAATCACGTGCCGCATCCGCGCATTGGATGACAGCCGTCAACTGCGGAACGCCCGAACCCGCCACCTGCCGCGTGATGCAAATGGAGCCAGGCCCCACACCCACCTTCACCGAGTCTACGCCTGCATCTATCAATCGTTTGGTTCCATCCGCAGTGGCGACATTACCGCCGATGATCTGGGCATCGCTGAAGTGTTTGCGGATATTTTTTATCATATCGATTTCCAAATTCGAATCGCCGTGAGCAATATCCACCACGATGCAGTCCGCGCCTGCCTGCAAGGCGGCCTCGACGCGGCGCATCTCTTTATCACGCACGCCAACCGCCGCGCCTACGGCAAGGCGTCCTTTTGAATCTTTTGTAGCTTTGGGAAACTTGGTGATCTTCATAATGTCTTTCAACGTCACCAGGCCTGTGATCTTTCCATTCTTATCCACGAGCGGAAGTTTTTCCACGCGGTACTCGTGAAGCAGGCGTTCGGCATCTTTGAGGGAAGTATTCGGCGGCGCGCTGTGAATTTCACGAGACATGATCGCGGTGACGGGCCTGCTGTCGTCTTCTTCGAATAACAAGTCTCGCGTGGTGATAATGCCGATCAGTTTCTCGTCTTTGTCCACGATTAAAATTCCGCCCGTATCTGTTTCTTCGACGATGCGCTTCACATCGCCGACGGTGTGCTGGTCGGTCATGGTAATGGGCCTGTCCACGATGAAGGACTCAGCCTTTTTGACGCGTTCGATCTGGCGCGTTTGCTCGGCGATGGTCATAAAACGGTGAATGATTCCAATGCCGCCCTCGCGCGCCATCGTGATCGCCATTTCGCTTTCGGTCACCACATCCATGTTCGCGGATACGATGGGCGAATGCAGGGCGATCTTTTTCGTCAGCCAGCTTTTGGTGGAAAGGACGCGCCGCGAATCCACGTTGGAATATTGCGGCACAAGCAAAACATCGTCATAGGTTAAAGCGGTATCCTGCAAAATTTTCATGGGGAGACTCCTGATATCCAAAATCAAACCGCCCGAATTATAATGCGTGATGATGAGTCTGTTGGATAAAAATCCGCTTCGCGCTTAACTGCCGCCTGTTCATTTCAAAATGAGCAGGATCCGTGCCGCAACATTTATGCTGTGCGTGTTCGAGAGCTTGCAAGATAACTCTTGCAGTACGTTTTATTCCAGTGAAAGATAATGCTCTCGAAACAGAATCAAGTTTCAGATTAAGTGCGAAGCGATTTGTCGGTGTGGAAAATGTTCGAGAGTTGGAATTCAAATCAAGGAGAAACCATGACAGTTACAGCAGTGATCGGCTCGCAGTGGGGGGACGAGGGCAAGGGCAAGGCCGTGGATTTTCTCGCGGAGCGCGCAGATTATGTGGCGCGTTTCAACGGCGGGAATAATGCGGGGCATACCGTGATCAACGAGTTTGGGACGTTCAAAATTCATCTCGTGCCGTCGGGGATTTTTTCGCAGAATACAACAGGCCTGATCGGCGGCGGCGTGGTGATCGACCCTGCGGTGTTGATCGAAGAAATCGAAATGCTCAACAAATCGGGCGTGGGCGTGGATGGGCGTTTGTGGGTTTCGCCGCGTTCGCATTTGATCATGCCGTATCATAAAATTTTGGATGGCTTGTATGAAGAAGCCAAGGGCGCGGGCGCAACGGGCACAACGCGGCGCGGCATCGGCCCCGTGTTTGCAGACAAGGTTAGCTACAACGGCATCCGCTGGACGGACTTCGCAAGCGATATGTTCGAGCAGAGATTGCAAGTGCAGTTGGAGTTGAAAAATAAAATTATTTCAGCGTTGGGCGGCGAGGCATTGAAGTATGAATCCGTGCGCGCTGAGTATCGCGGATATTATTTGAAGCTCAAGCCGTACATCAAAGAGTTGTTTTCATTGGTGCAGGATGGTTTGAAAGCGGGCAAGAATTTTTTGCTCGAACAAGCCATGGGCACATTTTTGGATACGGACTGGGGAACGTACCCGTTCGTGACGGCTTCGACGACGATTCCATCTGCCGCATCGGCTGGGCTTGGAATTCCGCCGAAATATATTACGAATGTTGTCGGCGTGACGAAGGCCTACACCACCCGAGTCGGCGCGGGGCCGTTGCCCACGGAGATTCACGATTACGATAGCGAGGTGTACAAAAAATTCGGCGAAGTCGCCGCAACGACGGGACGAGTCCGCCGAGTGGGCTGGCTGGATTTGGAGATCGTGCGTACCGCCGTTCAACTCAGCGGTGTGACGGAATTGTGCCTGACCAAGTTGGATGTGTTGAGCGGGCTGGACGAACTGCAAGTTTGCATTGGCTACAGGCTGAATGGAGTGGGTGTCCGCTATGCGGATGTGGATGCCTACGGCCTGGATAAAGTGGAGACCGTCTATCAAACCGTCCCAGGCTGGGGTGAGGATATCGGCAAGGCGAGGTCGTTCGATGAATTGCCAGTCAACGCGCAGAGTTATGTGAGGATGATCGAAGAGGCGGCAGGAGTCCCTGTCAAGTGGGTTGGGGTGGGGCCTGAGCGCGAGGCGACGATACGGAGATAGCAGGCGTTTGGCTTATAATTTAGATATGAATATCCACATTTTGAGATACAAAGCAACATCGCTTCAAATTCAGGAAATGCTGACGGCGTTTCCTGATATGCGAATGATTAAGATTGTCGTTGATATTGAAAACGAAATTCTCGCAGGCGGAAGCGGAATGCACTATGAGTGCGAGCAACTCTTGCTAGGTGAAGGCAGTGCCCAGGAAAACCTATGGGGCGCAAACTGGTTTCCTGATGAACAAAGCATCGAATTCGAATCGTTGATAAATATACGTCCACGCCAAAATAGAAGCATCATTATTCAAGACGAAAATATATGCAATGAGGTCGAACGTATCACACGCAGTTTTCTCGGAGATGTAAACCCATGACCATGTATTCCGACTCTTTCACAAAAGAATCGCCTGCCCGTCAACTGGGTGCGCTTGCCGCCACGCTTGGGCGTATCGCTTCGTCGGCGGAGAAAACCGCCCGCACAAAGGCGATTATCCCCATGCTGAATGAATGCCTGCAATTTATCGAATGGACTCTATCTCAGCAGACTGATAATGCGGGTAAAGAATTGGCAGACATCAGCGTCATGCTAAAACTGTGGCGCGACAGTTGGGAGTACGCCCAAATGGACGGACACCTGCGAGCGCTTTTATCTGTTCAATCAAAGAAATGGTCGGAGAAAATATTGGAGTCGTCTGGGTTGTTAAATTCATAACGAGCAGAATTATGTGAGGATAATCGAAGAGGCGGCGGGAGTCCCCGTCAAGTGGATTGGGGTGGGGCCTGAGCGCGAGGCGACGATACGGAGATAGAAATCAAAGTGACAGTCACCTTGAAGGGGGCTGTCACTTTTTTACAAGTTCCATATGCTATACTCACCGCATGGCAAAAATAAAACCAATGAAATTTGACTGGGACCCCGCCAAAGCGGAAAAGAATGACGCCAAGTATGGCGTCAGTTTTGATGAGGCGGCCACCATTTTCAAAGACCCACACGCGCTTTATTCTGACGACATCGAACATTCGCAGAAGGAAAAGCGCGAAATGGTCATCGGCAGGTCGGCGGCGCGCTCCAGGCTGTTGACATGTTTCATCGAAAGAGCCGAGGGCGCTGTCCGCATTATCAGCGCAAGGGTCTCGACGCACAGGGAGCGGCAGGATTACGACGAGAACGCGGAAACCAAATATTAAAAAAACGTTCGTGGATACGGCTTTCTCAAAGTAGCTTGACCATTTTACAAGTTTATGGCAAAGGCTTAACGCGAATTACGCAAACTGGGTGAATTTCGCGAAAATACAGAAAAATTCGCGCCATTCGTTTCATTCGAGCCATTCGCGTTAAAGATTATTTAACCGCGGGATGATAAAATCGAAGAAACAAACTTTACCCCTTTTGGAGGCAGATATGAACATTCTCGTATGGATTATCTTTGGCGCGCTGGCTGGCTGGATCGCAAGCATCATCATGAAAAAGAACAAGCAGATGGGGGCAATTGCCAACATCGTGGTCGGTATCGTGGGCGCGTTCATCGGCGGCTACATCGTGGACTTTTTCGGCGTGGAGGTTGAGGCTGGCTTCAACCTTCCCAGTCTGCTGGTGGCGATTTTGGGCGCGGTTGTCCTGCTTTATGTCATCGGCTTGCTCCGCGGCGGACGCAGGCGATAAGCCGTTAAAACACAAAAGAGCCGCGCAATTCACAAGCGCGGCTCTTTTGATTCAATGAGGGCGGGCCGCCACTGCGTATTTATAACTCACCATACGCGATTTACTCGAAGACCCCGAAGGGGTCAAATGATTATAGTTTTTGGAATGTGCCAAATTCAACCCCGCAGGGGTGTCATGGCTCGTAAAATCTATATCATCCCTTCGGGATTGAACTGCGTAAGGTGAGTTTATAATATTACTCTTGAGAATCTATCACAACCGCGAAGATGTTTGCCGCCGTCAGTACTGCAAGATTTATCTTGCTGTGGCAGGATTTGCCGTCAAAATACTCGCTACGTGAACGTTGCGGTACGAAATCCTGCATTAGACGTTATCGGAAATAAAATTGGGACGCTGACCGCGAAGCGCGCAGAAAAACGCGGATAAATTCTTTTAAATCAGCGAAAATCAGCGTTCATCTGCGTCCGATTAAAGCTTGTGGCTTATTACCGATAAAGTCTATTATCTTGCCTGCCTGGGGGCAAAATGAATTGGGTGTGTTTCAAATGAGTTGAAGGATAGAACGTCCCGAAGGTTTTCTCGAAGACTTTGACCCTTTTTCAAACCTTCGGGACGGTTGTTTCAACTGAAATGAAACACACCCAAATGAATTTTGCGGTACGAACCGCGTCACGTAATTGGCAGTGTAAACACAAACATACTGCCTTTATTTGCGCCATCGCTTTCGGCCCAAATTTTTCCGCCATGCGCTTCGACAAGATGCTTCGAAATCGTCAGCCCAATGCCAGAGCCGCCGTGAGTACGGGAGCGGGATTTGTCCACGCGGTAGAAGCGGTCGAAGATGTGCGCGAGGTGTTCGGCGGGGATGCCAATGCCCGAGTCGTGGATCGAGAAGCATGCCATGTTTTTCTCGCGCGCGATGGCCACGGTTACGGTTCCGCTTTCGGGAGTGTATTGCAGGGCGTTGCCAAGCAGGTTGGTGAGAATTTGCAGGGCGCGGTCTTCATCAGCGAGGACAAGGATTGGGTCGTGGGGCAACTGTCGGTTTAGAATGACGCGCTTTTCGTCGAACTGGAATTGCATTCGTTTGGTCACCGTCTCGATCAGGCGGGTCACTTTCACGGGTTGAACATTCAACGGAATGGCTTTTGCTTCCACGCGGCTGAGTTCCTGCAAATCGTTCACGAGCTTGTTGAGGCGTTCGGCTTCGTTGTGAATTTGTTGATAGGTTTCGTCGCTGGCGGGCAGTACGCCGTCCATGAGACCTTCGGCGGAACCTTTGATGGCGGTGAGCGGCGTGCGGAGTTCGTGCGCCACATCGCCAAGGAGACGGCGGCGCATGGCTTCCACCTGCTCGAGTTGTTCGGCCATTTGATTGAAACTGGCCGCAAGTTGACTCAACTCATCCACGCCGTGCGATTGCACGCGCTCATCGTAATGGCCTTCCGAAATTCTCTGGCTGGCGTTCATCATCACACGCACGGGGGCAATCACACTCCTGCTCAAAACAAAACTCACGACCAACGCAACCAGTGTTGCCGCGATCACAGCGATGATCAGCGACTCGTTGAAGGAGGCCTGAAAGTTCAGGTAAAAATCGGCCATCATGCCGCCGCCCTGCCCCTGCCCCATCATCATCCCATTTCCTGCGCCCAATCTTTGCTCCATGAATGACAAATGCCGTTCGAATGCGCGCGGGGTTGTGAACACTGTGGTCCCCCAAACAACCGCCATGCCAATGGTGATGACCAAAATGTAGGATGCGAAAAGTTTAATACCCAAATGCGCGTTGATATATTTCATACGGCCTCATCATCGAAACGATAGCCCACGCCGCGCACAGTGGCAATGGTTTCGGGGTTGCCCAGCTTTGTGCGCACATGCCCAAGATGCACATCCACCACGCGCATCTCGCCAAAATATTGGCCGCCCCAAACTTTTTCCAACAGTTGCTCACGCGATAACACACGTCCGCGATTTTCAGCCAGCGCGCGTAAAATATCGAATTCGATGGCGGTTAATTCGATGGGCTGGTCGTCCACCGTCACTTGACGCGCGCCGATATCGATCCGCACATGACGAAAGGCCAGAACGCCTCCCTCGCCGCCCGAACCTGATCCTATTTGCTGACGCCGCAACGCCGCCTTGACTCTCGCCACAAGCTCGCGCGGGCTGAACGGTTTGGTCACGTAATCATCCGCGCCGACGGAGAGGCCGACGATCTTGTCTGTCTCCTCCGTCCGCGCCGTGAGCATGATGACATACACTTCGGATTCACGGCGTAATTTCGAGAGCAGTTCCAGCCCATCCATGCCGGGGAGCATGACATCGAGAACGATGAGGTCAGGCTTGAAGGCGCGGGCGGCTTTAAGCCCCGAAGGGCCATCGGTGGCGGTGTAGACTTCGTAGCCTTCGGGCTTGAGATAGGCCTGCACGAGGTTGACAATGGAGGGTTCATCGTCGATTACGAGAATTTTTGTCATGGTGAGATTTTACCTTTAAGTAGTTTGACAATGTCACATTTCAAAACCTTTACCACAAAGTCCACAAAGGGTCACAAAGGAGAGCAAAAGGCTAAAACCAAAGGTTTCATTGCCCTGATCGGAGCGCGGACTTCAGTCCGCCTTTTCACGGCAAATCACGGACTGAAGTCCGCGCTTCAGTATCATGGTATTCAAAAGCCATAAACAACGGATGAAGTCATTATAAAGATTCTGTAAAGAAACGCGAAATCGAATTGACGATAAAAATTGTGGCGATTAACATGCTCACCTGTTTACAACTATTCAACCAAAGGAAGGTACTTTAATGAATTCTCAAACTAAAACCATTGTCATCACCACGGTTGTCACGGTTATCGTGCTCGTTGCGGGGTTTATCCTGCTGATGCCCGTCTTCGGGCCGCGCTTCATGCACCCGATCATGTCTCAGTTTATGGACGGGAACAGCCCCAGTTCCGTCACCGCCAGTGACCTGGACACCAGCGCCGAACGCCTGACCAATAACGGCGCGTTCAAGGTCTCGTTCAAGAGCGAGCTGGACCCGATCACCCTCGGTTCGATGCACTCGTGGGTTTTGCACGTCGAAACCGCAGACGGCCAGCCTGTGGAAGGCGCAACCATCCTTGTGGACGGCGGAATGCCTGAGCATGGCCACGGCCTGCCGACCGCTCCGCAAGTGACTCAGGATTTGGGTAATGGCGATTATCTCGTCGAAGGCTTGAAGTTCCAAATGGGCGGCTGGTGGGAAGTTAAGTTCAACATCACCGCGGATGGGACGGAAGACAACGTCACGTTTAATTTGATCGTGGGAGGGTAACGACCACTATGACAAAACGATATCTCATTCTCACAGGTATTTTGCTCACCCTTTCAGCGGGGATTCTGTTTGGGTGCAGCGCCCAGCCCACAGCGTGGACAGATGCGGAAGTCGAAATTTTGCAGTCGCTTTGGATCGGCAGTCTGCCTGGGTTGCCAACCGATCCATCCAATCAATATGGAGACAATCCACAAGCGGCGGCGTTGGGCGAAAAGCTATTCTTCGATACGCGCTTCAGCAGTAATGGTGAAGTGGCCTGCGCCACCTGCCACGACCCTGAGAAAAATTTTCAGGATGGCCTGCCGCGCGCGCAAGGCGTGGGCACAACCAACCGCCGCGCCATGCCGATTGCAGGGACGGCCTACAGCCCGTGGATGTTTTGGGATGGGCGCAAGGATAGCCAGTGGGCGCAGGCGTTGGGGCCGCTGGAAAGCGCGGTGGAACATGGCGGAACGCGCACGCAGTATGTGAAATTGATTGGGGCGAATTACAAAGATGAATATGAAGCCGTCTTTGGCGCGTTGCCTGATTTTTCGGATGCAAGCCGCTTCCCTGAACCTGCCGCGCCTGTGAGCGATGAGGCGGCGGCGGCAAATTGGGAGGCGATGACCGCCGAAGACCGCGAAGCCGTGACGCGGGTGTACGTCAACATGGGCAAGGCGATTGCGGCGTACGAGCGCACGATCATGCCTGGCGAGTCGCGCTTCGACCAATATGTGGAATCGGTTTTGGCAAACGATGGCGCAACTGCCGACACGATTTTGAGCGATGATGAAATTGCGGGCTTGAAATTATTTATCGGTGCGGCGAACTGCACGCGCTGTCACAATGGCGCGCTGTTCACGGATAACGATTTCCACAACACGGGCGTGCCTGTCATTGAAAACCTGCCAGAGGATACAGGCCGCGCGCTCGGCGCTCAACAAGCGCTTGCCGATGAATTCAACTGCCTGAGCGTTTACAGCGACGCCGCTCCCGAAGATTGCAGTGAGTTGAAATTTATGCTCACCGAAGGCGAAGCGCTGGAACGCGCCTACAAGCCGCCGTCATTGCGTGATGTGGCACAGCGCGCGCCGTACATGCACGCGGGTCAGTTCACCACATTGCAAGGTGTTCTCAGCCACTACAACGAAGCGCCTGCCGCGCCGATGGGTCACACGGAGTTGGAGTTGTTGCATTTGAGCGAAGTACAGCTTAATCAAATCATTGCTTTTCTCGAAACGCTTTCGTCAATAAAATAGTTTGGTTCATGTGTAGCTCTGTGCAATAGATCAAAACCTTTTAACGCGAACACTTGCGCCGCGCACCAGTGCGGTGTTACGCAAATTGGGCGAATGATGCGAAAAAAAATTCGCGTCATTCGCCTCATTCGGAAAATTCGCGTTAAGTTTTTTGCTCTTTGAAAGCCCGATCATTCAGCCTGCACACTCTTTACACATGATCCGCTAGTATTGGAAGATAGACCGCGGACAGTGGACAATAACGGTCTGCGGTCTATCGTCTGCGGTCTATCGTCTGCGGTCTATCGTCTGCGGTCTGCCAGCGCAGGCAGAATCTTCCCTGTCACTTCGCCGAAGCCAACGCGATAGCCATCGCCCTGACAATAGCCTTTCATCGTCACGGTATCGCCATCCTGTAAAAATTTTCGCGCTTCGCCATTGGGCAGGGCAATTGGTTTTTCGCCGCGCCATGTCAATTCGAGCAGTGAGCCATAACTATCTTCCGTTGGGCCGCTGATCGTGCCTGTGCCGCACAGGTCGCCTGTCCGCATGTTACAGCCAGTGACTGTGTGATGCGCGAGCATCTGTTCCATGCTCCAATATAAATGTTTCATGTTCGAGCGGCTGATGGTTTGCGGCGCATCCATGGCTGGGGTTTGCAAAGTCACTTCAAGGTGGATGTCATATCCATTTGCTGAATCAATCGTCAGGTACGGGAGAGGCGCGGGGTCTTGTGTCGGTCCATCCACGCGGAAGGGTTCGAGAGCGTCCATCGTCACCACCCAGGGCGAGATCGTCGTCGCAAAATTTTTCGCGAGGAACGGCCCAAGCGGCTGATACTCCCAGGCCTGAATATCGCGCGCGCTCCAATCGTTGAGCAGTGTCATTCCAAAAATATGTTCGCGCGCGTTTTCAATGGAAATCGGTTCGCCTAAATTATTTCCAGCGCCGATAAAAAACCCCATCTCCAATTCAAAGTCCAGCGAACGAGACGCAACGAACTCATGCGGCGCCACCTGCCCGCGCGGACGAATCACATCCGCGCCCGAAATGACAACCGAACTCGCGCGGCCATGATAGCCAACGGGCAAATACAGCCAATTGGGCATGAGCGCATTTTCTTTTCCACGAAACATAATGCCAACATTCGTGGCATGTTCGCGCGACGCATAGAAATCCGTGTAATCACCGATGGCGACAGGCAAATGCATTTGGATTTCTTCGACTGAAACAAACACACGCGACTGCATCGCCTCATCCTTTAACGGAGAGTTGTCACTGCTCAACAAGCCCGTCAACCGCTGACGAATTTCCCGCCAGACTTCGCGCCCCGCAGACATGAATCGATTCAGGGTTGCATCAGCGAAAAAGCCATGGCGCTTTCCAAATAAATTTTCTTCATCGAGAATAGAAAGATCAATGGCAACGCCGCCAATCCGAGTCCCAATTCTGGGGTTTGGATTGGCCTTCGTCGAGAACACGCCATACGGCAGGTTCTGAATTGGAAAGTCTGATTCTGGATGTACTTCGATGAATGATTTGAGCATGTATTTTCCTGTGGTAGTGCGTCGCGCCAAAAGGGTGGGTTTATCTCATTATCTCACTTTACATGTCAATCATCCCGAAGGATGATAAGAAACACTCTCTCAGCAGAGGCAGGGACTTAAAACACAAGAACCACGAAAAATCATGGTTCTTGTTAGTAGCGGGGGCAGGACTTGAACCTGCGACCTTCGGGTTATGAGCCCGACGAGCTGCCACTGCTCCACCCCGCATCGATTAGTTTAGCCCGCCGATATTACCAACGAAACATAAAAAAGTCAAGCAATGTTGACGTTTTGATAAAAATAAAGCCAGATACAAAAATATCAGCATCATTGAAAATAGTACCAGGGGTCGAAAACGTTTGTTAAGATTTGGTGTATAATAAAAAAACCTTAACAAACTTAAATATTAAAAAAAATAAATCCCAATCTATTCAAATTTTCCCAAGACAGGCATTATCTGAAACTTATTATGAAGACCACCACACTTCTGGTTATCGAAGTTAAACACGCAGAAATCCCTTCCTTTGCTTCTGACTTGCAAAAGAAGGGATTTGATGTACATATTGCCCAAAATGGCAGTAAAGCGGTTTCATTACTTAAAGAAGTAAGCCCAAGCCTGGTTGTGATCAATGCCGCTTCATTAAGAAGCACGGGCTTGCGCATCTGCCAGTCCATTCGTGAAAATGATGCAAAGCTTCCCCTCATCCTAATACTCGAAGACGATAAAGAAGTAAGCAAAGATGCCGCGGATGCTGTGCTTATGCTTCCATTCACCGTGCAAAAACTGGTCAACCGCATCAAGCCGTTACTGCCCGGTGACGGAAAAAATGTTCTGCACGTGGGCCCCATTCGGCTCGACCTTGAAAAGCGCCGCGTGCGCTGTCTCGGCAAAAGCACAAAGCTCACTCCCCGCCTCGTCACGTTATTGCATTTGCTTATGGATAAACACGGTGAAGTTGTCGAACGCGAGCCGCTCTTCAAAAAAGCGTGGGAAACAAATTACACCGGCGATACCCGCACCCTCGATGTCCATATCTCCTGGCTCAGGCGCGCCATCGAGCTTGACCCCAATAATCCCAAATTCCTCAAAACCATTCGCGGCGTTGGCTACCGCCTAGATATTTAACTGAAACTGTTTTCCCTGAACAGTCACCAATCGGATGCACGCTTCGCGCCTGCCTCCGATTTTTATTTTTAATTCAAGAGGAAGTTCACCGCTTCGTGCATGACGTTGGGCCTGCGCAACGCTCTTGAACATTTTCCCATCCCAATCAGGGTCCACCTCCCAAAAATCCACATCGAGAGAAGTTTGCAAGCGGATATATCCGCCAGAGGCCTGTATCTTGATCTTCCTGGATTTGAGCGCAACCTCATTTTTTACAATCGAATCGCGCTCGAAAGTGAAAACTGAATTTGTGTCGGAAAGTCTCGCGCGCGCAGTCTGCACCGCCCGCATAGACTCGTCACAGGTGATGAACTTGCGTTCGTTCTTCGCGGCCACGAGAGCAGTTGTGCCAGAGCCGCAGAAAAAGTCCGCGACGAGATCACCTTTGTTGGAAGAGGCACGGATGATTCTCTCTAGAAACGCCTCAGGCTTTTGAGTGGGATACCCTGTGCGTTCGTTATGTAAACGCGCTACAACAGGAAAATACCACCAATCCTCAGGCACTTTGCCCCGCTCCAAATCAGGGACTTTGCCGAACCCCGCCTTGCGCGAAGATTTAAAGGTATTCACCGTGTTTGGGTTGTACGGCTCACGGACATCATCCGCATTGAAGACGTAATCCTTGCTTTTTGCAAAAGAGAGGATTGTGTCATGCTTGCGGTTGAATGCGGTCTTGATCGGAGAAGGGCCGTGATACGCCCAGATGATCTCGTTGATAAAATTCTCTGCGCCGAAGATTTCATCCAGAATCAAACGCGCGTATGCATCGGCGTGCCAGTCGAGGTGGAGATATAGCGTTCCGTTTGACGCGAGCAGGCGGTGCATTAATGAAAGCCGTTCATACAGGAATTGTAAATAGGAATCAAGATCAGTCCAGGAATCGTGATAGCCCTCGGCTAATTTCCATTTGGATGGCTTGCGCGAATCCTCTCCCCTGCCAACGCGGGCGGAGAATTTTCGGTTGGTGAAAAAAGGCGGGTCGGCGTAGATTAAATTGATGCGGCCTTCATATTCGGGAAGGAGCGCGGCCATCACAGAGAGATTATCCCCAAGAATGACGCGGCCCTCGGGACGGGTTTTGGGATAGCCGCGTCCATTCGGGTAGAGAAATGAATCTTGAATAAGAGTGGCAGGCGCGGGCGGGGAAAGATGCTTTCCGTTCCAGTTGAGGATTGGCATAGCGAGAGGTATCCTTTGGGATGTGAAGTCGGTTTGGGGGGAGAAATCCAAAAAAAAAAAAATTAATAGTGGATTTCGACAACCGTGCCAAGGCCGCGGGTGGCGACTGCGTCGCTGGCATGAATGGGTCTGACCCAGCGGAATATCCAATTGGCTTCGTCGGTGCGCATGTTGATACAGCCGTGGCTCATGGGCGCGCCAAAATTTTCGTGCCAGTATGTGCCGTGGAAGGCGTGCCCTTGCGTGGTGAAGAAGGATGACCAGGGCACGCCGGGGAGAACGTAATTATCCACATCGGCGAGCAGGTTGCCGGTGGTTTCACTGCTGAAGTAGCTGTTGCCCATGTGCTTGGCAGGGACTTTATCTAAAATGGAAAATTTTCCGGCGGGTGAAGTGGTTGGGATGCCCGTGCCGCCTGTGGGGTCGCCGGGGACACCGGATGAAATATTGGTCTGGAAAACAGTCTTGCCGTATTCGTGCGCATACAGGGTTTGGGTGGAGAGGTTGACCTCGATTAATTTTTGTTCGTAGGGCACTTCGGGCGAGATCGGTTGCATGTATTCCGGCGGAAGAACACGCATGTGAATGGCTGGCACATAATAAGAGACGTTCGAATCAAGCTCATCGAAAATGCGATACCATGCGCCTTTGTAATCGGCCATCGGGGGGCCTTCCTCCAGGGCGACAACCCAGTGGACGGAACCATAATACAGCGGAGGCGACAATGGCTGCCAGCCGTAGGTTTTTGAATACCGGTAGGGCGTGGTGAAAGGAACCGAGACATCGGTAATAAGCCGCCCGCCTTCGGGGATAGCGCTCGGCGGCGTTTGATAAAGTGTCTTCACGCGCTGTAAACGTCCGCGATGCAGGTAGCCCCCCCACACTCGATACCAGACCGGGTTATGCGGCGGCTCTTCGGCGGTCACTTGATCGTAAATGTGTACAAGCTCGTCGCGGTACCAGGTCAATTCGATGCGGCTTTCGTCGGTGGGTTCTTTGCGGACGGGCATTTCAGCCGTGGCAATTCGGACGATGAAGCTGTCGTCAAAATCGGTTAAGCCTGGCAGGAAGGGTGAAAAAGCGAGGCCGCCGAGGGTGAGTCCGCCAAGTTTTAAAAAGTCACGCCGTGAAAATTTTGATTTCATGTAGAAAATTTTACACCATAATCTTTAAGAATTAATGAGAATGCAGAGAATGAGCGATTCAAGGATTCAGTGAGGCAGGGAGAGGCGGCGGGGAAATAAAAAAACTGCCCTGCGCGGTTGCGGAGGGCAGTCTGAATATTCAATTTTTATCAGGCTTCGACAGTTTCAACAATCATATCCTTGAGCAGGATTTCAAGCGCCATCGAGTGGCCACAGCGTTTGTGGGTCAGGAAGAATTCGCAATCGCAGGTAAATACGCCGTTATCGTAAGATACATGGTGTTCGTTGTTATCGCCGTGAAAAGTAAGGTCAAATTGGTTGAAGCGGAATCGCTTTCGGTCTTCTGCATATCGTTTTGCTTTTTCGAGCTTGCCGATCAGTCCGTAGTCCATGGTGTGGGTCTCCTTTTGAATAGAGGAATATAAAAAAAAGACACGCGCAGATATTCGCGTGTCTATCTCAACAAAACCTGGTATTTCCGTGAAATAAGCGCATGGCGGCGTTACCTCGATAAAGCGAGTATAGTACTTTTCAAAATGCGAGTCAATGTCAAAAGCAAAATTGTTATGGATTCGTATGGCAGTTGTAGGGTTTGAATCGGATGAGGAGTTAAGACGTACCTAAATGCGCCTACGCGCAGGCCAAACGCCTCAAGCTTAATCTGAAAGTTGATTCTGCTTAATCAACGCCTTCCCCGCCCGCTCATTGATCAATGTCACTGCCATAATTTCATTTATACCTTTGCAAGGAGGGCGTACTTCGGCAGGCTGAGTACGACTATTCGGAGACTGCTTCACACATTCATTTTCATGCCCGCGCCGCTGTTTTTTTGTGTGCTTCCATATAAGCGCGTAATAAGGCGTTCATCCTTGTTTGATATCCAAAATTCGTTCATTCGCGGAATTCGCGTTCCAAGCACGCCGTAGAAATTAAGACTCGTCAAGCGATTTTGGAAAAGCCACAGGTCGGTCGTCTATGTTCCAATCAAAAAAAGCCCCGAAGCAGGACGCCTCGGGGCTTTACGCATCACGCAACACACGGCATGATCTTACTCTTCCTTCTTGGCTTCCATTTCCTTCTTGTGCGCTTCGATGATCGGGCCCGTGATGTGGGACGGAACCGTATCGTAGTGGTCGAAGTCCATCGCGAAGTAGCCACGGCCACCGGTAATGGAGCGGAGCTGGGTTGTATAACGCAACACTTCCGCCAGCGGCACATGCGCCACAATGACGGTGTTGCCGAATTCCGAATCCGTCCCTTGCACGCGGCCGCGGCGGGTATTGAGATCGCTCATTACATCGCCCATGTTCGCATCGGGAACCGTCACACGGATGGTCATGATCGGCTCGAACAAAACAGGGCCAGCCTCCTGCACGGCAAGCTTGAAGGCTTCGCGCCCTGCAATTTCGAACGCCAAAGGCTTGGAATCCACTTCATGCTCTTTACCGTCATACACAATCACTTTGACATTGCTCATCGGGTAGCCCGCAAACGCGCCACGCTCCATCGTTGCCTTAATGCCTTTTTCGATTGGGGGCAGATAGGATTTCGACAGGTTCATACCAACGAGTTCATCTGCAAATTCAAAGTCGGATGTGGGCAGGGGTTCGATGCGAAGGTGTACTTCGCCAAATTGACCTGAGCCGCCGCTTTGCTTCTTGTGGCGATATTGACCGCTGGCTTTGCGTGTAATTCCTTCGCGGTAGGGAACACGCGGTTCATGCGTTGCAAGACCTACCTGGAACTTGGCCTGGGCGCGGTGTAACGCTACATCGATGTGCTGGTCGCCCAAGCCCTTCAAAACGGTCTCGTGCGTGATGGGATCATTTTCCCATGCGAGGGTCACATCTTCTTCACAGAGCTTGGTCAAAGTTGGGGATATTTTAGCGGCATCTGCCTGGCTCTTGGGAGTGATCGCCACGCGATAGAGCGCCGCAGGGAATTTCGGTTTTTCAACCGTGAGTGGATGTCCCTTTTCGCAGAAAGTATCACCTGTGGCGGTTGCATTTAATTTGGAAACAGCCGCAATATCACCAGCGTGGATCACCTTTGCCGCAATCGCTTCCTTGCCGCGCTGAAAATGCAAACCAGACACGCGTTCATCTGCGCTTTTGTTTTGATTCCAGACATGTGCATCCGCCTGCATAACACCTGAGTACACCCGGAAATAAGTCATCCGGCCAACAAAAGGATCGGCGGTGGTCTTCCAAACATACGCACACAAAGGTTCAGTATCGGATGGTTTCAATCCCTCTTCGCCGCTTTTGCCCTGGGCCACACGCTTGGGAGCGTTCAACGGGGAAGGCATCAAATCAATGATGTCGTTGAGCAGGGCAATTGCGCCAACCTCATGCCCGCCGGCGGCGCAGAAGACAGGGACAAATGCCCCAGCGTAGACCACATCTTCCAGTCCACGCACCATCTCTGCATCAGAGAGGGAGCCGTTTTCGAGATATTTTTCCATCAACTCATCTTCGCCCTCGGCGGCGGCTTCCACGAGCGCAAAGTGGGCTTTATCCGCCGCATCTTTTAAGTCCGCAGGGATATCGCCAGTAGTCCTGCCATCGCCGATATAAGCCTTCATACCGATGATGTCCACGACACCTTTGAAATTTTGTTTCTCGCCAATCGGCAAATGGACTTTAATGGCGCGCTTGCCGCGCGCGCGTACGAATTCTTCTATGGCCTCATAGGTTTTTTCAAAATCAGCGTTATCGCGATCCATTTTGTTGATGACGAAAAATCGCGGCAGGTTGAATTCGTCGGCATAACGCCAGGCAAGTTCAGTGCCGACCTCGATGCCTGAAACCGCATCCACTAAAAGTATCGCGCCATCCGCGACACTCAAGGCAGAGATCATCTCGCCTGTAAAATCAGTGAAGCCGGGCGCGTCGATAACGTTTATTTTGTGATCGCGGTGCTCTATGGGAATTACGCTTGAATAGATGGATATTTTTCGACGGTGTTCCTCGTCATCATAGTCCGAAACCGTCGTCCCGTCCTCGACCTTGCCGAGGCGGGTCGTTGCCCCCGTGGCATGAAGAAATGCCTCCGCCAACATCGTCTTGCCCGCACCTCCGTGCGAGACAAGCGCAACGTTGCGAAGAAACTCGGTGGTATACTCTTTCATCGAAAAAGCCCTTCCTATAAGATGTAGGATGTAAAGCGTTGCACGATTGTAAAAGAACTCAATTGAATTGTCAAAGTGTGAAGCGTCACGGATAAAACATGACATTGCAAACCCTGCCGTTTTCAAGTAAAAAAATTTCAAAACCGAGGGCGCTATGAATTTAATAGCCAATCAATATTCCTTCCTCACGGTTGCTGTTGGGTTTACCCTGCTGGCAGGCTTCATCCTGCTTACCAACAAACCCAAATGGAAAGACTACCTGGCCTTTGGCGTCATCCTGCTGGGGCTTGTCAGCGCGTGGAGCGTCCTGCATCCGCGCCAGACCCCGCTGATGGACGATGCGAAAAAGGTGCAGGAATTGATCGGCTCAGGCACGCCAGTCCTGCTCGAATTTCAATCCCCATTCTGAATTAGTTGTACCGTAACCAGGCCCGTCGTGGACGAGCTCGAAAAAGAAATCAATAACGAAATCAGCATCGGCAAAAGAATTCACATCATCCGCCTCAACATTCAGGAAGAGGTGGGCATGGAACTTGCGCCTGTCTATGGGTTTGAATTCACCCCCACCTTTATATTCTTCGATGCGCAAGGCAACGAACTCTGGCGCATGATCGGCGAATTCGACCCGCAACTCGTGCGCGACTCGATGCAATGAATCTTCTCCGCCGCCTGAAATTCAACCTCACCTACTTTGGCAAAGCGCCCTGGGATAGCGGCATCAGCCCGCCAGAACTTTATGATTTCATCACCAGCCACCCCGCCGCCCGCGCCATAGACATTGGCTGTGGCACGGGCACAAACATCATCACACTTGCAAATGCAGGCTGGCAGGTGACAGGTTTCGACTTTGCTTCACGCGCCGTACAAATCGCAAAACGCAAATTGAAACACGCCGGCATTCAGGCAGATGTTTTTACCGACGACGCCATCCAAATGAAAAAAGTGCGCGGCCCATTCGAACTCGCCCTCGACCTCGGCTGTTTCCACGGCATTCAAAACAAAGCGGATTATCTGACTCAACTGACCCACATCCTCGTCCCCAACGGATTCTGGCTCATGTACGGATTCTTCAAACCCGCCCCGCTTCTCCCCCCGCCCGGGCTTGCTCCCTCTGACGTTGACATGATCTCAGCCCACGGCTTAACCCTCCTCTCCCGCACAGACGGCTTCGACAAACGCGAACGCCCCTCGGCATGGTTCCTGTATCAAAAACACTCGTGAAATCCCTACGGGATTTTTTATTCATCCTTCATCCTTCATCATTCACCATTCATCTTTCATCATTCATCCTTCATCCCTCATCCTTTCCCCCATGAAAATCCTCTTCCTCTTTCTCGACGGCATCGGCCTCGGCGAAGACAACCCTGAGACGAATCCCTTCGTGCGCGCAAACATGCCTTATTTGGAATCTCTGCTTGGCGGCAAAAAACTGACGGCCAGCGCCGCCCCCTACGAAAATGAACATCTTTCATTAATGGCGGCAGACCCCAACCTCGGAGTCAAAGGATTACCCCAATCCGCCACGGGGCAGGCCGTTCTGCTCACGGGCATCAACATCCCCGCCGAGTTGGGCTATCACTACGGGCCGAAACCAAACCCCGAAGTTGCGCAATATTTGGATGGAGCAACCATATTTTCCAAAACAGTCAAAGCGGGTAAAAAAGCCGCCTTGCTAAATGCCTATCCCCCACGCTACTTTGACGGAATCGATTCTGGCAAACGGCTTTACTCCGCAATTCCGCAGGCAGTGACAAATGCGGGGCTCCCCCTTTTCACACAGGATGATTTGTATTCAGGCCGCGCACTCTCCGCCGATTTCACAGGCCAAGGCTGGCGTGAATTTATGAAATTATCCGATTCGCCTTTATACCAATCAGAAGAAGCAGGCGCAAAACTCGCGGCGCTCGCCAAACAATATGATTTCTCCTTCTTCGAATATTGGGCCAGCGACTATGCAGGCCACAAACAGGATATGCCCTCGGCAACCCGTCAACTGGAGACATTCGATTCAGTGTTGAAAGGACTGCTCGAAGCGTGGCAGGCCGAAGAAGGTCTGATCGTGCTCACATCCGACCACGGCAACATGGAAGACTTATCCACACGCAAGCACACATCCGCACACGTTCCACTTTTATTATTTGGGGATAAAACAAATCAAACCGAATTTAAAACCATCACCGATCTTGCAGGCATTGCCCCCGCGATCAACTCACTCCTAAAAATATAACTCAAGCATCTGCTTTGCCAGCGCAGACATTTCCCTATCCACACGGCTGGATGCAATCTCCTGCAAAACAGGGACGGCGCTTGAATCCTGCAACCTGCCCAGCGACTGCAACGCCTGCTTCTGCACGATGCGGTCAGGATCGCGCAGCATTTCGATCAACAGCGGAGCGACGCGGGCATCCGGGATTTGACTCAACCCGATGACAGCGTGTTCACGAACCGCCGCTTCGGGATGACGCAGCGCCTCACTCAACACGCCGATGGCTGGCGCGCCAAATTTGGCAAGCGCCTCCGCTGCGGCTTGACTCACTTCATGGTGCAAGTCGTAGACGGCCATGCCTAATTCATCCATTGCGCGGGCATCTTTCAGATTCCCCAACACCATTGCCGCATATTTACGAACCGTCACTTCGCGGTCGCCCAGGGCTTCGATCAATGGCTCTACAACAGCGGAACCCATCTTTTCGATGGCATTCAACAAGACCTGCGCCGATTGTTCTTTTTCATACCACCAAAATGAATCGCGGAGGGCTTCCATCAAAAATGGAATTGCGGCGGGATGTTTCGTTTCACCCAATGTTTTTGCGGCGGCCTGGCGCACCTCGATCTTCGGGTCGTCCAGCAAAACACTTGTGATTTCATCGAAAGTGGAAGGGTCGCGAAAACTGCCAATGGCAACGCAAGCCGCAATGCGGACTTCATCATCCCTGTCTTTGAGCAGGGGAAACAAACTGGGAATGACTCGCGCATCACCGATAGTACCCAATGCGAAGGCGGCGCGTGAACGCACGGTGAAAAATTCGCCTTTCAGCGCATCGAGCAGGGCGGGGACGGCGGCTTTATCTTTGCTGATGGAAAATACTTCCGCAACCCGCCCGCGAACGAGGGGATGCGCGGTTGCGAGGGTATGTATCAGTTGGGGCGAAGCAGAGGGGATTCGGGAGAGAATCTGCTGGTAGATAGGGATCAGGCTCAAGTCTTGAGTCTGAAGCGCGTCGATCAATGGCGGCGCGGCATCTGCCCCCATCTTGATCAGTTCGCGCGCGGCAACATCCCGTTTGGCTGAATCTGCAAGTTGAACGATCAGCTTTTTTGCCTGTCCATGTTTTGAACCTGTCAACCAATCCATAGAGCTATTTTACATTAAAAATAAAGAGTATATAATTTGCCCGGGTTTATTCGCCCAAAAGGAGAGAATTATGAAATTCAAAAGAGAATTTTTATTTGTGTTTGTTTTGATTTTTGCGATGCTGGCTTGTAATTTGCCCAACGGAAATTCGGGGGAATCTGAAATTACGGCCACGCCGCTGGCTCCCCTCCCCCCCACAAATACTGCGGCGCCAACAGTTGAAAACACTGCCACAGCCGCCCCAACCGAAACGCAGATCGTGCCAACCCTGACGGTATCCATTCCCCCTGAAATTTCAATGATAAATAATTCCAATTGCCGCCTGGGGCCCAGCACAAATTACAACGTCGTTGACCAGATCGCCAATTCAGAGGTGATGGATGTGATTGGCCGCGATGATAAAAATACCTGGTGGCAGGTGGTCAACGAGACGGGCAGGAAGTGCTGGATCTTCCACGAAAACGCAAGGCCAAATAGAGACTTCGCTGATTTACCAATCGGCGATGCGCCGCCCCTGCCGGGTAAGCCGTTAAACTTTTCAGTGGTGGATCAAAGCTGTCAACCGGGGCCGAGGATTTTCACGGTGACTTTCAAGTGGTCGAGCGGCGGAGGGGAGACGGGCTATCGGATCTTCCGCGATGGAAAACAGATACTGGAATTAAATGCTTCCAAAACCGGGTTCAAGGATACCAAGGCCCCCTTTAACATCAACCTTGTCTACGAGTTGGCGGCGTTGAATGAAAACGGCATGTCGGAGAAGGCAACGCAGATCGTACCAGCATGTAAGTGACGAAAGAGAACTCCCCGTCATATGGCGGGGAGTTCTCTTTCGTTTGGGAAAAGCGTTCATTTTAGTAACTCACCTTACGCAGTAGGGGCGATATCATACCCTTGTGGTACCCATCTACATTCTTGAAAACCTGATTGCGCAAAAGGTGGGTCGCCCTGTTCCCACGGCGCCTTCCCGCACTGGGCAACCCTCTCTTTTGGGACAAACCTCTTGTATTGCCCGGACGGGTTGCCCCTACTGAATATCGCGTACTGTGAATCAGTAAGTTATTTTTTTCACCAAGTTTTCAACCCTCAAAACCTATCAGGCTTTGAAATCGGATGAATTTTCTCTGATATAATCCCCGACTCGGTTGTCCCAAGCCATAACGTTAAAACAATTTTGGTGTTTCCTACCTAAGTGTAAAAACACGTTAGGTGCGCCTCTTGACGCGCGAAATCTTTATCGGAGCTTATAAAAGAATGAAGAAAGAACAATATTTAAACCTGTACTACCAAATGGTTCTCATCCGCCGTTTGGAAGAACGCGGCGCGGAGTTGTATCAGGTCGGCAAGATCGGCGGCTTCATGCACCTGTACATTGGGCAGGAAGCTGTCAGCACAGGATTGATTGCGGCGCGTGAACCGCGTGACCGCGTGATCACTGCCTATCGCGATCATGGTGTGGCGTTGAATTGCGGCATCTCTGCAAATGAAGTGATGGCGGAATTGCTAGGCAAAGCCACGGGCATGTCGAAGGGCAAGGGCGGTTCGATGCACATGGCAGATACATCCAGGAACATGTGGGGCGGACACGCCATCGTGGGCGGTCACCTCCCCATCGCTTCTGGGTTTGCCATCGGCGATCAATATGCGGGCAACGATAACATCACGATCTGTATGTTCGGCGATGGCGCGACCAACATCGGTTATTTCCATGAGGCGTTGAATATTTCAAAAATCTGGAATCTGCGTGTGCTGTGGGTTTGTGAAAACAATCAGTACGGCATGGGCACCGCAGTGGACCGCGCTTCGGCTGTGACGGAAATCCGCCAGAAGGCGGAAGGCTACGGTATGAAGAACGGTCAAGTGGACGGCATGGATGTGACAAAAGTCTATGAAGCCGCAATGGAAGCTATGAAATTCGTCCGCGAATCGAGCCAGCCTTATTTGCTTGAAATTGACACGTATCGCTTCCGCGGTCACTCCATGGGCGACCCCGAACGCTACCGCAAAGCGGAAGAAGTGAAGAAGTGGCAGGAGAATGATCCCATCGGAATTTTCAACAGGTATCTTTTGGAAAAGAAGCTCGCCACCCGTAAGGCTTTGGATGAGATCGAAGCGCGTGTGGAAGAGGAAGTTGCGAAGGCGGTTGAGTTCGCCGAGGCATCCCCTGAGCCTGCGATGGAAGAATTGTTTACGGATATTTACGCGGATTAATTAACCACAAAGGAGACAAAGGGTCACAAAGGTTTTCCTTCGTGTACCTTTGTGACCCTTCGTGGTAAAGGAATTACAACATGGCAAAAATCACAATGCGCGAGGCGATCTCGCAGGCTCTTATGGAAGAAATGGACCGTGACCCCGCAGTCTTTATTATGGGTGAAGAGGTCGGCGTTTGGGGCGGCACGTATGCCGTCACCAAAGGTTTCTACGATAAATACGGCGCGATGCGCGTCAAAGATACGCCCATCGCGGAAAACGCCATCATCGGCGGAGCGATTGGCGCGGCGATGGTCGGTCAACGTCCGATTGCAGAATTGATGACCATCAACTTTGGTTTCTCGGCAATGGATTACATCGTTAATCAAGCGCCCAAACTGCATTATATGTTTGGCGGACAGTTCACATTACCTTTGGTGATTCGCGCTGTCGGCGGCGGCGGGCGTCAACTCGGCGCCACGCACTCGCAGACCCCGGATGCGATCTTCGCGCATTTCCCCGGCTTGAAAGTTGTCAGCCCCGGGACACCGGAAGATGCGAAGGGATTGCTCAAATCAGCGATCAGGTCGAATGACCCGATTCTTTTCATCGAACATGCAACCATGTACCAAGTCCGCGGTGAAGTGCCTGAGGGCGAGTACACCATCCCGATTGGCAAATCAAAAATCCAGCGCACTGGGAAAGATGTCACCATCGTCACGTATTGCAAAGGGCTTGAGCTTTCGATGAAGGCGGCGGAAGAATTATCAAAAGAAGGCATCGAAGTTGAAGTCGTTGACCTGCGCACCCTGCGCCCGCTCGACATGGAACCTGTTTTGGAATCGTTCAAGAAAACAAATCGCGCAGTCGTCGTCGAAGAAGGATGGAAATCCTACGGCGTCGGCAGTGAAATCGTCAGCCGCATTTACGAAGAAGCATTCGATTACGTCGACGCGCCCATCATCCGCGTGGCGCAAAAAGAAGTACCGCTCCCCTACAACCGCGCGCTCGAACAAGCCGCGCTCCCGCAGGTGGCCGACATCACCGCGGCGGTAAAGGAGGTTTTGAAATAATGGCTGAAACAATTTCCATGCCCAAACTCGGCTTTGACATGGCTGAGGGTTTGCTCGTCCGCTGGGTCAAGCAGGTTGGCGAGACCATCAACAAAGGCGATGTGCTTGCTGAAATCGAAACCGATAAAGCCACCGTTGAAGTTGAATCTTCCGCGAGCGGCGTTGTCTTGCAATTGATCGTTGACCAGGGTACGATGGTTCCTGTCAATGCGCCGATTGCGATTGTGGGACAGGCAGGGGAAGCAGTGCAGAATGCGGAAGGCAGAATGCAGAATGTGGATGAAAAACCTGCGCCTCAGACTCAACCGACAGTTGATGCTGTTTCTCAACTATCATCTACGCCGCAAACTTCAGTCTCCAATCTCCAGTCTCCAGTTGTCAAAGCATCGCCTCTCGCCAAAAAAGTTGCCCGCGACCAAAAAGTGGACTTGTCCCACATCCAAGGCACTGGCCCCGGCGGGCGCATCATTCGTCGTGACATCGAAGCGGCGTTGAGCAGTGGTCAGTCATCAGTGAGCAGTAAACAGTCCGCTCAACCAATCACCAATTACCAATCTCCAATTACAAATTACAACGACACCATCGTTCCCACCACCAAACTCCGCCAAGCCATCGGGCGCAGACTGGTCGAGTCCAAGACAACCATCCCGCATTTTTATGTAACTCACGAATTCAAAATGGACGCGTTGATGGACATGCGCAAGCAGGTCAATGCGTATTTGCCCGATAACGAAAAAGTATCGGTCAATGACTTTATTCTCAAAGGCGTGGCGTTGTCGCTGAGTCAATTCCCCAATTTGAATGCGACTCTCAAAGGCAATGAGATCGTCCAGTTCGGACATGTCAATGTCGGGGTGGCAGTCACCGTCCCCGGCGGATTGATGACCGTCGTCGTCAAAGACACAGACCACAAGACATTGCGCCAGATTTCGAGCGAAGTCAAAACCATGGCGGCCCGCGCCCGCGAAGGCAAGGTCAAGCCTGATGATGTGGATGGCTCGACCTTCTCCACCTCCAATTTGGGAATGTACGATGTCGAAGAATTCATCGCCATCATCAACCCTCCCGAAGCAGGAATTTTGGCGATTTCATCCGCAAGAGAAATCCCTGTTGTAGAAAATGGTGAGTTGAAGGTAGGTTGGCGAATGAAGGCAACAATATCAGTAGACCACCGCGTCAGCGACGGAGCCGAAGCCGCCCAGTTCATGCAAGCGCTGGCGAGGTTCCTCGAAAATCCCGTCAGGATGCTGGTGTAAAAAGAAAAACTTCCGAAGTCTTTTGACTTCGGAAGTTTTTTATCGTTTCAAAAAAATCGGGCTGTTTCGTTCTACTCTTCCAGCGGAGAGTCCGCTGTTTTTGAGTTCATAAAGAAATAAGCCAGTTGCAACAAAACCAACATCGCCAGCGCGGCGGGCGGATAGATCAACGCCAGAACAACCGCGGCGCCATAAAGCGCAAGCCCGTAGACGCCCGTCTGCATATATTCCTTTTTGCGTTCAGCAAGCGACGTAGTTTCCTCCGCAAGATTCGTGCGGACGAGCGCGTACTGCCACATCATCGAAAAGGCAAAACCCGCCAGCAAAAGATTGAAAGCGTACATCGCAACCACGAAACGGTCGAAGGGATAATCGCCGACGAAGCCCGTGGTAAACGGAACGACGCTCAGGAAGAACAGCAAAAGATTGTTGTGCCAGAGCAAACGCCATGTGGCGTGTTTGATGCGATGAAAAAAGCTGTGATGATTAACCCAAAAAATTGCAACGGTGAAAAAACTAAAAGCAAAGCCGATGAGTTTGGGAATGAGCGGGGTCATCACCGCCAGAAAACCCGCGAGGGTATGTTCTTCAAATTCGGGAATTTTAATTTCAAGCACAAGCAGGGTGACGATGATCGCAATCACGCCGTCGCTGAAAGCTTCGATACGATTGGTGGAGGGGAGTTTCATGGAGTTATCCTTTATAAAATCATTAAACACGAAGGACACAAAGGTCACGAAGGAATTCCAAAAAAGGTTTTCCTTTGTGTACTTCGTGTCCTTTGTGTTTAAGAAATAATTTCTTATTTCTTCTTGAACATCACACCAAAGATGGCATAGCCCAGCAATGTACCCGCGCCCATCTGAGTCATCGTGCCGAGCAGGTCGGTGGTCTGCCATTCTTGAATAACTTTATCGCCCTTGATCTTGCGCATGAAAATGCCGCCGATCTCGAGGTTTTTATTCGTGGCAGCCGCGCCCATGAAATTACCCGTGTGCTTGCTGGTGGTGATGAATCGAATGCTGACCGTGTCGCCTTCGTTGATCACATGCGTAAATTCCATGTTCATGTTGCTGAAAGCGGCCTTCATGCCTTTCATGAAATCAATATATTGCTTTTTGTTGAAATGCATTCCGTCGCCCGTGTACGTGAAATCGTCGGACAGAATTCCATTCAACTTATCCCATTCTCCGTTGAGGATGGCTTTCGAGACACTTAACGCTACTTCTTTTTGTTCCATTTTATATTCTCCTGTTTTGATTTTTGATTATTTATAGATTTCGGAAGTCCCGAAATCTGGATACCCATCACGCTTCTTTTTCTTAACCTTCAACTGATTCGTCAACCCATGCATCCTCCAGCGGATAGATCGGCGCGTACTCCACAGATTCCGCCGCTTCGTCCAGCAGATTCGCAACTTCCTTCTGCCAGTCCAAATAACATTCCGATTTCAAATGTTCGTTGTAGGCATCGAGACTGCTGTATACTTCGATAAAGAAAAAATGGGACGGAGCGCCCACCTGCTGAAGCAGCGCCGTGCTGACCACACCAGGCTGGCTGAGCAATTTCTCGATCCCCGCCGTCGAAGCGGACTTGAAACCATCCACCAGTTCAGGTTTAATTTTCATGGATACGACGCGCATGTGCATTGGTGCAACTCCTTGTTTCCCCGTCATTGCGAGGAGCGCCTTTGCTCTTTGCGACGAAGCAATCCCTCTTTGTGTTGGGGATTGCTTCGCCAACGAATGGCTCGCAACGATGTACGGGTTATCAGATATAATCCCATCTTATTCGGAGTTGCGCGTTCCGCCTAGAACGCACTTTTTAGTAACCAGGTAACCCAAAGGTAACCATGCAAAAGCAAAAATATCCACCAAACGTATTGAATGAAATGTGCCCCTCGCGGCAGACGCTTGAAATCATCGCCGATAAATGGGCGACGCTGGTGCTCGTCTCCATCGCGCGCGGAATCAACCGTCACAACCGAATGCTGCGCGAGATCGGCGGCATCTCCAAAAAAATGCTCGCGCAGACCCTGCGTAAACTCGAACAAAACGGAATCATCAACCGCAAGGTGTACCCCGTTCTCCCGCCGATGGTGGAATATACTCTCACCCCGATTGGCAGGGAATTGTTGGAACCCATCTCCATGCTCGGCGCATGGGCGGAGAAAAATGCGGAAGCGGTGCAACAAGCGCGGGAGAGTTACGAAGAACGGGAAGATTCGTACGCGTTGATTTTGGCTGATGCGTAAAAACAAAGACCTCCGAGTTTGAAAACTCGGAGGTCTTTGTTTATCTCTTGCGAATCAACGCCCAGAGCGCCATTCTGAGAATTCGCAAACGATGGATGACTTGACCGTGCCAAAAAACGGATCGTTCGCCGATGCCGTAGCACAGGCACAGCCACCAATTTGAAGGCGGGGTCAGGGTCTGCCAGACAAAACGCAGGAAGCCGACCCTTCTCCATTGTGAAAAATTCTGCTGGGGCCAGCCTTTTGGATATTGATTAATGCCAGCAGGCGGCAAACTCTGCCTGACGGGGATGATGTTTACAAGGCGCTCAGGCAGGGGTGTCAGGCTGTAAAACACTTCAAGACGATTCAAAATGGATGGATCATGCCGCCGCAGATACGTCCAATCCATCGTTTCGGCGTGACGCTCGACGAGGCTGATAATATCCGCAACCCACTTGAGTTGCGAAGGGCTGGAAGCGGTAGCGGCAAAGTGATGACGTGTAAAATGCCTGAACAAATAACGCAGAGTGTCCATTGGGTCTGGCGCATAAACAACGCCCTCCCCCACCGTCAGAGAATGCGGAGGCGAGTCGAAACCTGTGAATTCGTTGTCGGGGGAGTTGTCAGCCAGAGATCGTTGACGGGGATCGTAATGATGCAACTCGATATGTGTGCGGATTCCATCCCGCAGAGGCGAATCTGCTGTCAGTTCTTTTGGGATCAGCCCAAAGGTCGAATGAGGCGATGGTATTTGAAAGCCCGCGCCTGCAAGCAAATCCAAAGCTGGTAAAACATCATCCCGTTTTAAAAGCAAATCAATATCGCTGACCGGGCGCAGGGCGGGGTTTGGATAATATTCGTACGCCAGCGCCAATCCTTTCAAGACCAATGCGCGGATGCCCGCCTGTTCAAATAGCGCGGTGATTTCAAGCAGGGTCTGAGTGTGCGCTTGATTAAAAATGTGGTGGCGAAGATAAAGCCCTTTGAGAGTTTGCTCCGTTTTCGACGGAATGGAAATGCGCGCCTGATGGATGTGATGCCATAACAGCGGAGCCATGCCATGCAGTTCGGCGTGGGCGGGCAAATCATCCCAGGCTGTAAACGCCTCGATTTGGCGGGCGAGTCGTTCGTAGAATAATGGATGCCCATCGGCGCGAGCGCACAATGCGAGCAGGCGGTAGGTTTGGTCTATGCTGTTATTTTTTGAATCCACTGGGTTGCAATCTCAATATCAGAATAGTTCAGGCGAAATGCAGAGACTTCGCGTGCAAGTTGTTTTGTGGCAGACATGCCGTGATCGGGAAAGTTGCGGGCATTCACCAAACATTGTAAAAGTTGGAAGAGGGTTTCGGCTGAAGTGAGAGGCTGTGTTTGAAATTCAGCCCCTGCGATGTAACGCGGGAAGATGAGAACACGCGGTCTGACTCCGCTTCGAACTGGTGAAGCGTTAAGGAGTGTTGGCGCAACCCAGGCAGTTCCATCGCTGAATTGAAGAAAGCCATCTGATTCAGTTTTTGTCAACCAACGCTGCCAGATGAAAGCGGAGCCGCGTTTGAGAATCATGGAGCGGGAAAATCCGCTGATCTCGCCGCCGTTGACTGGCAATGCAATAACTTCATCGGTCAGGTATTGCAAGCCGTTGGCGGCGAGCCAGGCAGTGAGCGATGACTTACCACTGCCGCTCTGCCCGCACAGGATCAGCCCGTTATCATCGTGCGCCAGCGCGGCGGCGTGGAAGACAAGTTCGGTTGTCGATGTCCCATTTAGCTGGGTGATGCTGTCCTGCATCAAATGCCACAGAAGTTGATCGAAATTAATTTTGGAAAACAAATCACTACCGTTGAGCGACACTGAAAAATCAGAGTCGCGCAGGGTAGTGATTTTATATTCTGCAATGATGGGTCCGTCTTCGCCGAGGCAGTTTTTGAAATGCGCATCCACTGCCGCGAGGAAGCCTGCATGGTCGGAATTAAATCTGACTGTATTGCCTGCAAAATGAACCAGCCTGCCGCTGGTTTGCATTCCCTTCACTTTGATTCAAGCGCGCCGCGACTCGCCAGGGTTTGAATGACAGCGGGAACGTCCGCCCGAATTTCATCACGCGCTTCGGGATATGCCGCGCCGAGGATTTCTGTGATCTCCTCCACCGTCCGAGCGCCGTCACACAACTGCCAGATGAGCGCGCCCGTCTGGTTGCTGTGGATGATGATATTGCGTGTCGGGTGGAGCAGAACGAGTTCGCCATCCAGCGATTCGATTTGAAAACCATCAACGGGTGTGGGAACGATCATTTTCTACGTTTCAGAATATCTGAATTATCCATTTTACCGCTCACGCGAAACGTTCCGAAGGTTTCATTGAAGGATCTTGTTAATTTGACAATATCACATTTCAAAATCTTTACCACAAAGTCCACAAAGGGGCACAAAGGAGAGCAAAAGGTTAAAAACGTAGGTTCCTTCGTGTTACGTTGTACCCTTTATGGTCTTGTACTTTGGTTTCCATCTCAATCTGACATTGTCGAATTAAGCAGTTCAAACCTTCGGGACGGTGCGTAAGATGACTGAATTACTAACTCACTTTACGCGCCCTCACCCTACCCTCTCCCGAAGGGAGAGGGGACTCCCTTCCCCTTCGGGGGAAGGGCGGGGGATGAGGGAGAGAAACTGCGTAAGGTGACTTACTAACAGCCGCCGCCGACACTTGTAAATACCTGGGCGCCACTGCCAGAACCATCGGTTGGATTATCAAAAGTCCAGGTTACAGTGACGGTATCGTCAACTTTGAAGGCAAAAGTGTCAACCATAACATCCAGGCTGGCAATTCCTGATCCATCAGTGGGCACCGTCCCGGTGAGCGCGGCGGGCGATGTGATGATTACGCCGGGGCTGGTTGTGATCACGTAACGCATGAGTATCCCAGGTGTGGGAGGGGTAATGGTAACTGTGCTGTTCAAAGGAAAACAAAAATTAGCGGCGGGTTCATCCGGGCCGGGTGTAAGGGTATGGGCGCCAACTGAAGTCTGGGCATGTGCGGGGAGCACGCCAGCGGCAAGCTCGGGTGTATTCCATTTTGAGGGTATGTTTGCAAGCGCAACTGCGCCAATTGCCGCGCCTAATATTTTTATTGCATCACGGCGGGATATTTCTTTCGAGGCTTTGTTGTCCATTTCAATCTTCTCCTGGAGTGTATTATCAGTAGTTCACAAACACGTAGTGACGGCTTCGCGTCAGTCGTTCGGCTAAAAAGCGACTGAAGTCGCCACTACGAGACCCTTCGTGATCTGCTGAGTATTTTTCATAAAAAATTTTACCACATCACTTTTGGAATGCCCCAACGCAAGAAGCAAGAAGCCGCACGCGACATAAATGTCGCGGCACATGTCATGATGAATTACCCGTACAACTCTCTCCTGAAGAATTCGGGCAGGGCAAATGCGGCTTTGTGGATTTCGGGGTTGATGTAATTGTTCACGCCTGGGGGCATTGGGGTTTGCAGGCCGTTTTGCCAGGGGGTATTCGAGACGTACATGAAGCCAATTCCGCCGCCAGGGTAGGTGGGGATGTTGGCATAATAATAGGCGGGGTTCGTTGTTAAAGTTTTGGCAGAGCGATAAATGGCCTTGATCAATTCGGTATCGAAGAAGGGTTGTTCGCATTGGGTGGATGCGGCTCCGCTGGGGGTCAATGCGCGTGCCATGAGTTTGTAAAACTCGTCGGAGAACAGGCGCTCGGCCATGCCGATGGGGTCGGTGGTGTCTGAGATGATGACATCGAATTGGCCCGGGTTTTCTTCGAGAAAGCCAAAAGCGTCACGAACAAGCAGGGTGGCACGAGGATCAGCCCAGGGGTTGCCGAAAGAGGCGAAGTGTTCGCGTGATAAATCCACGACGCGCTGATCCAGCTCACAGACGAGGGCCTGCTCGACGGAGGGATATCGCAAGACTTGTTGAAGCGAGCCGCCATCGCCGCCGCCGATGATGAGAACCCGTTTTGGATTCCCAACCGCGAGCATGGGCACATGGACGATCATTTCGTGATAGCCGATGTTGTCGCGCTCGGTGAGTTGGATGATGCCATCGAGGATCATGGCTTTGCCGAAAAACTCAGTTTCAACGATTTGCAAATGTTGAAACTGAGTCTGTTCGTCGGCAAGGATTTTTTTGATGCGGATTCCCTTGCGATAGTAGGGGTGTAATTCTTCGGTAAACCAGATGCTCATATTGCCAACGGGAGTTTTGTTTCGACGGACGCTTCGCGGTCGAGCTTGCGCATCGAGAAATCGTCTGCGCCGAATGCGTGTTTGATGCGCATGAGCAGGGGCATCATGTCCATGCCGATGGCGCAGGTGAAGAGGTCTATGGCGCAGTAATTATGTTCGGGCCAGGCGTGCAGGCTTGCATGTGACTCTGCGAGAAGCAAAAAACAGGTAAAGCCGTGCGGGCTGAACTTGTAGAAGCCCTCATCCACAACCGTCAGGCCGCTTTCACGCACGGCTTGCGCAAACAGCGAAGAAGCCCGCTCGCTATCCATGAGAATTTCATGGTTGCAGTCGGAGAGATCGAAGATAAAATGCTCTCCCAATTTCAAAGTCGCGTTCACTTACACCTCCAAAGGATTAAAAATGAAAGAACCCACCCGAAAACGATTTTCCAAACGATCCGCAGGATGTATCCCTGCGTAACGCGTGGAACGGTCTTCGAGCAGACTCTGTGCGGCAGTTATACTATGGCGCGGCGGAGTGTCAATCTTTTTTGGCAGTGAATATTTTTTATGGCAATGCGGTGTTGAAATCAAAACCATCATTGCCTGTGCCCCGCAGGTCATAATCATTATCTCAACTGCCATTTTGGAAGTGATTTGAAATAGGCGCAAAACGACCATGAAAATTTGAAAATATGGTTAAATTCAACGAACCTGCCTATGAGCTTCGTCTACCTCCTCATCGAATTTCTCGACGAACTAATTTACGGAATTGGCGAAGCCGCCTGGCCGCTCATCCGCGATGACCTGCACCTCAACTACGTGCAGATCGGACTCGCCTTGTCCCTGCCTGGGTTTCTCGCCAGTTTCATCGAACCCTTCCTCTTCGCCATCGCAGACACGTGGAAACGCCGCGCCGTCATCCTTGCGGGTGGAATCTTTTTTACCATCTCCCTTGCCCTCACAGGAATAAGTTTCTCCTTTCTCTTTCTTCTTTCCTCTTTCATCCTTTTCCACCCATCTTCGGGCGCATTCGTCAGCATCTCGCAAGCCTCGCTCATGGACCTTGCCCCCGAACGCCGCGAACACAACATGGCGCGCTGGACCTTTGCAGGGTCGCTCGGCGTTTTCATTGGCCCCATCCTTCTCAGCGGCGCGGCTTATATCGGCTTCGGATGGCGCGGCATGTTCCTTGCTCTGGCCCTGCTTTCCACGCTCATCCTCGCCTACGCATGGAAGCGCATCCCAAACGCCTCAACTACTAATCACCAATTACCCAACTTTACAGAAATCCTCAACCAATTCAAATTAACTTTCGCCGCCCTCAAAAACTGGAGCATCGTCCGCTGGCTGATTCTGCTTGAATTCTCAGACCTCATGCTCGATGTGCTCTACGCCTTCCTTCCGCTTTACTTCGTAGACGTAGCCCGCTTCACGCCCGCGCAAGCCGCCCTCTCCGTCGCCGTGTGGACGGGCGTTGGCCTGCTCGGCGACTTTCTGCTCATCCCGCTTGTCGAACGCATGAAAGGCCTCGACTATCTCCGCATCAGCGTGGTCATCGAACTCATTCTATTTCCGCTTTTTCTACTCACCCCACAGCCCTGGCTTAAACTCGTCATCATCGGCTTCATGGGTTTTTTCAACTCAGGCTGGTACGCCATCCTCAAAGCCAATCTCTTCGACGCCATGCACGGCCAGAGCGGCGCGGTATTAACCCTCGACAACGTTTCAGGATTATTTGGTAAACTCATCCCCTTCGGCATCGGCCTTGCCGCGCACAACTTCGGCATCGGCCCCGCCATGTGGCTTTTGCTCGCAGGGCCAATTGCGTTATTTATTGGATTACCTGGAAGGTTGAAAGTTGAAGGTTGAAAGTCACCTGCAACCTGTAACCTGCAACCTGCAACCATGAACACATCCATTTACCTCCACATCCCTTTTTGCAAACACCGCTGTGCCTACTGCGATTTCAACACCTACGCGGGTCAGGAAGATTCGATTCCCGCTTATGTGGATGCGCTAATAAATGAAATCAATTTTATTGGACAACAAATTACCAATCACAAATTACCAATCACCATTCACACAATCTTTTTTGGAGGAGGGACTCCCTCGCTTCTTTCCGCGCCGCAAATTGATTCTGTTCTACGGGCATTGCGCTCCGCCTTCACATTCACCGCGGACGCGGAGATCAGCATCGAAGCCAACCCTGGCACGATCTCCCCTGAAAAATTAAATGCAATTCGCAAGTCAGGCATCAACCGCATCAGCTTCGGCGTGCAATCTGCCAACACCGAAGAACTGCGAATGCTCGAACGCATCCACGATTTTTTCACCGTCATCGAAGCTGTATCCACCGCCCGAAAAGCAGGCTTCGACAATCTCAACCTCGACTTGATTTATGGCCTCCCCGAACAGACCTTGTCCACATGGCAGACCACCCTGCACCGCATCGTTGACCTTCATCCCGAACACATCTCTGCCTACGCGCTGACCCTCGAACACGGCACTCCCTTCGGACGCTGGTCATCGAAAGGCCTGCTCCCCCTCCCCGACCCCGACCTCGCCGCCGAAATGTACGAATACGCCGAAGAGTTTCTGGAAGCGAATGGATATGTGCATTATGAAATATCGAACTGGGCAAGAAATAATAAGGATGAAGGAGAAAGGATGAAGGATGAAGTAAATACAAATTCATCCTTCATCCTTCATAATTCATCCTTTGCCTGTCAGCACAACCTGCAATACTGGCGCTCGCTCCCCTACCTGGCCTTCGGCGCAGGCGCGCACGGATATGCCAATGGCTATCGCTATTCAAACGCATTGCGAATCAAAACCTACATCGAGAGGGTTACCAATCTCCAATCTCTAAATACCAATCTCCAATTCCCCCTCTCCCCCGCCACCGTCAACCAGCACAAGCAAACATTGCAGGATGACATGTCTGAGTACATGCTGAATAATCTCAGGCTGACGAATGCCGGGGTCGCTGAATCAGATTTCAGATTAAGATTCGGAAGCGGGCTTTTGGATGTCTATCCAAAGGAAATCGAAGAACTCATCCACGATGGTTTGCTTGAATCAAAACCATCCGAGGGTTACAAGCTTACCCAACGTGGAAAACTGCTGGGGAATCGGGTCTTTATGAAGTTCGTATAAAACCAAAGCCCCCCGAATTCGAGAATTTCGGGGGGCTATTTACGCTGATCACTGGGTACTGATCACTTTTTGGCTTTCTTCACATTCTTCTTCGCAACTTTCTTAATCGTTTTCTTTGCAACCTTGGGGCGATGCTTCAACGCGGCATGAGCCGCCGCAAGGCGCGCAATCGGCACGCGGAAGGGGGAGCAGGAAACGTAGTTGTTGCCGATCATGTGACACCATTCGATGGAGTCGGGGTCGCCGCCGTGTTCGCCGCAGATGCCCACTTCCAGGTTGGGACGGGTGGCGCGGCCTTCGGTGATGGCCCACTGCATGAGCTTGCCTACGCCGTCGCGGTCAATGGTCTGGAAGGGATTCTTTTCCAAAATTCCCTGCTGTACGTAGGTGACGAGGAAGTTACGTTCGGCATCGTCGCGCGAGTAGCCATAGGTCATTTGCGTGAGGTCGTTCGTGCCAAAGGAGAAGAACTGGGCTTCTTTGGCAACGGCGGCGGCGGTTACGGCGGCGCGCGGGATTTCGATCATCGTGCCGAATTTATATTCGAATTGCACGCCTTTTTCCTGCATGACTGTCGAGCCGATCCGTTCGAGGCGCGGCTGAATCCATTCCAATTCTTTCACCGTACCCGTCAGCGGGATCATGATTTCGGGCTTGACCACAACGCCGCGCTTGGTGCAATCTGCGGCGGCTTCGAAGATGGCGCGCACCTGCATCTCGACGATCTCAGGCATGGCAATCGAGAGGCGCACGCCGCGCAAGCCCATCATCGGATTGGATTCATGCATCCCTTTGATTGCGGCGAGCAATTTCTCTTTTTCAACCAGCCCTGAGCTTGTCAAAGCCAGCCCTGAGCTTGTCGAAGGGTCGCCTTTCACTCTCAAAGTGACGACTTCTTCAAATAGTTTTTCCTCATCAGGCATAAATTCATGGAGAGGCGGATCGATCAGGCGGATGATGACGGGGTAACCATCCATCGCATCAAAAAGGCCGTCGAAATCCTTGCGCTGATATGGCAGGAGTTTGTCGAGCGCTTCGGTACGTCCCTCGCTTGTTTCGGAGAGAATCATCTGCTGAACAATCGGCAGGCGTTCAGGCTCGAAGAACATGTGCTCGGTGCGGCATAGGCCAATGCCCACCGCGCCATACGAGCGGGCGCGGCGCGCATCTTTGGGATAGTCTGCATTGGCCCAAACTTGCAGGCCGCGAGTGGGCCAGCCTTTGGGGGCGGCGCGCAGATTCTTGCGTGTGCAAATCTCATCCGCCCATTTGAGCAATATCATCAGGTCGGTTTGTTCTTCCAGCGAAGGCGTGGACATTGGAATTTTGCCGACGAAAACCTGCCCGGTTGTGCCGTCCACAGAAATCCACTCCCCTTCTTTGACAACAGTTTCGCCAACGTTCATCACCCGCTTCTCGAGATCAATCTTGATCGTGGAAGCGCCCACCACACAAGGGATGCCGAATTGTCGGGCGACCACCGCCGCGTGCGAGGTCGCGCCGCCTTCACTGGTCAACACACCTTTGGAGGCGATCATGCCATGCACATCGTCTGGCTTGGTGAAGGGACGCACCATGATGGTGTCTTGTTTGCCTTCCTTCGCAAATCGTTCCGCGGTATCTGCGTCAAAATAGATTTGCCCAACCGCCGCGCCAGGGGAAGCGTTTACGCCTTTCGCAATCAACGCGCCCGATTTCTCCGCGGCTTGCTTGGCTTCTTCGTCAAATTGCGGATGCAGGAGCGTATCCACGTTTTCAGGGGTGATGCGTTCCAGCGCCTCTTCCTTCGTGATCAGACCCTCCGTCGCCAGGTCAACCACGATCTTCACTGCGGCTTTTGCGGTGCGTTTTCCGTTGCGGGTTTGGAGCATCCACAGTTTACCGCGCTCGATGGTGAACTCGACATCCTGAATATCCTTGTAATGCTTTTCAAGGCGCGCAGTGATCTTCATGAATTCGTCGTAGGCTTTGGGCATTCTTTCTTTCAACGTCTCGATCGGGTTCGTGTTGCGAATGCCCGCCACCACATCCTCACCCTGGGCGTTGAAAAGAAAATCACCGAGCATCTTTTTATCGCCCGTGGATGGGTTTCTGGTGAAGGCCACGCCCGTTGCCGAGTCCTCGCCCATGTTGCCGAATGCCATGGTCTGAATGTTGACCGCCGTCCCCAGCGTGTGGGAGATGCCTGTTGCGTTGCGATAGTCTATGGCGCGTTTGCCGTTCCAGGATTTGAAGACCGCCTCCGTCGCCAACTGGAGCTGTTTATTTGGATCCTGCGGAAAATCAAAGCCTTTTTCTTTTTTCACCACCGCCTTGAACGCCTCGACCATTTGCATCCAGTCGTCGGCTGTCATTTCGGTATCCAGCTTGTAGCCTTTGCTGTGTTTGTATTCCTCCAGCGGGTGTTCAAACGCTTCGTCTGGAATCCCCAGCACCACAGAGCCGAACATCTCCACCAAACGGCGGTACGAGTCATATACAAAACGCGGGTTGCCCGTCAACGCCGCCATGCCTTCGGCGGTTTTGTCCGTCAGCCCAATATTCAATACCGTATCCATCATGCCTGGCATCGAAAATTTCGCGCCCGAACGGCACGAAACCAGCAGGGGATTCTTCGAATCTCCAAACTTCTTGCCTGTTTTATTTTCAATTGCTTTCAATGCTTTTAATTCTTGATCCCACAACCCTGCGGGAAATTTCCCCAACTTTTGATATGCGTTACATGCCTCGGTGGTCACTGTAAAAAACGGCGGCACGGGCACGCCTGCGCGCGTCATATCCAGCAAGCCCGAACCTTTCCCGCCCACGAGCGCTTTTACCGCATCCCATGAGCCGCCAGCAACTTTCTCGGCCTCTTTCACTTCACTAAAGAGATAAACCCACTTGGTCATTTATGCCTCCTACAAGGATTGGATTAAATAATTTTTTTGAATCTACTCGATTGTGAAATATTTTACCAAAAACAGTCTAATTCATACATGACGAATATCACCAGATCAACCGATTTCACTCCGCAGACTTTATAAAAATTCCACTTCCGCACACACAAATCCTAAAGGTCTTTTTGCCACAAAGACACTGAGAAAACCTTTACAGGACTTTCGCTTGTGAAAAAATAATCCGCCAATCCTCGCTAATCTGCGCTAATCTTTTCTTCAATTCGTGAAGATTGGCGTAGATTAGCGGATATAAGCGAAAGTCCTATAAATCCCTGTGCTTTCTGTGTTCTCTGTGGCGAATATTTTTTGAACACTATTCCAATTCAAGAAATACTCTCTAAATCTACCTGACGTTCTTGCAAACCCGAACAACAAATCTCAAGCTGTAAACACATTGCAAAGTACATTGAGATGGTATTAAGTGATAATAGCTTCACGGTAAAAATATGACCACAAAAATTCTTGTAATCGATGATGACATTGCCATCACTGAGCTAATGAGTATGCTCCTCAAAACTCACGGCTTCGATGTGATCTCCACCAACAGCGGCGCGGAAGGAATTAAACTCGCGCGCGAAAACAACCCAAACGTTGTACTTCTGGATCTGATGATGCCTGAAGTAGACGGCTGGCAGGTCAGCAAATCGATTCGCGCATTCAGCAATGTGCCCATCCTCATCCTTTCCGCCATCAACGACCCGCGCATGGTCGCCAGCGTGTTGGATGCAGGCGCAGACGATTTCCTCGTCAAACCCGTACCCAGCGGCGTCCTGGTGGCCCACATCAGGAAGATGGTCAGGCGGACTGGTTCGCTGGACAGATCCAAGCTAAAAAAAACGGATGCTCTCGCCAGCAACACACAACCGCTTCCTTCTTAACTGCAAGTTGATTCTACTTAAAAAACACGTCCGCCGCTTCGAGAGTGGCGGACGTTATTATTTCACTTCAACAGTTTCAACGCCTCGGCGGTTTTTTCAGGAAATTCCAGCATCGGCATATGCCCAGCCTTCTTTAGCCTAATCCATTGCGCCGCTGGCAAAATGGATTTTATCTCCCTTGCCCGATCCATGGGGATGAGCGCGTCCGCATCCCCGTGAATCAGCACAACAGGAAATGTAAACTGGGAAAGAACGGATGTCGAATCTTCCCGTTCCGCCATCGCCTTCAAAGCGCCGACAACCCCTTCCCTGCTTTGTGCCTTCATCAAAAGGTTTGTAAATTCCTGCACTTTTTCATTCGCCGAAAGTTTTGGGGTCATGGCATTCGCCACCACATCCACCCCTTTTTCAGCCACATCGCGCGCTGTTTTATAGCGCCCAGCTTTTCGTTCAGGAGCATCGGCGGCGGCCTGCGAAGAGACCAAAGCCAGCCCGCTCACACGCCCTGGATATTCTTTCGCGAAAGCAAGCGCCACATATCCGCCCATCGAATGACCTGCGAAAGCGGCCTTTTCCACGCCGAGATGATCGAGCAGGCCAGCGATGTCATGTGCAAAATCCAGCATGGTGTACGGCGCATCCACAGTGGATGATTCGCCGAACCCGCGCAGGTCTGGAACAATCAGATCAAAATCATTTTCCAGCAGGGGGACGACATTGTCCCAAATGGAAAGGTCGAGCGGGAAGCCGTGAATCAGCACCAGCGGGGCGCCTTTTCCGTGGCGTTCGTAGGATAGATCAATATTATTTTCTGGCTGGTTTTCCATCTTTATGATTCTCTTTCTTTTCTACTTCCATTTCACTTCCACTTTCAATTTACTGCCAAGTTTCGATTTATAAAAGATGTGCCCATTATCGCGCCCAAACTCGTAGACGCGGCGGGTGATGTCCACATCTGCCTTGCAGTATTCAGCGACTTTATCCAGCTCGCCATTGCGAAACCATTGGACGGATTGAATTCCGTCCGCGGTTTTGGCCGCGCCGAGTGTGGCGCTGGCGATGGTGTCGAGGCTGATGCGAAAGCCTAGAATCTTTTGCAGGTCGAGGAGCAGGTCAAGGGTCGGGAGAGAGGCGAAGCGGGTTTCAGGCGAGTAGGGTTGAAGCACGCGGTAATCAAATCCGATCAAATTAAATCCTATGATCTTCGTCGCGGATTTTAATTCTCCGATCAAGGCGGGGATATCCTGTTCCCAATAAATGGTGAAATCGTTTTTCGCGGTTGAATACGAGACGCCGCAGGCAACTTTTAGTTTTTCGATGTTGCCGCGCCCGCCGACTTCGTCGAACAGGTATTGAGATTCAAGATCAAAGAAGACAAGGTTCATGTTTCACCAGCCGATCCTTTCGACAGTTCTTCGCGCGCAAACGACATGGCCTGCTCGCGGTTTTCGATTTTGCCCGAAGCCTGGTTCTCGCGGATGGCCTCCAGCAGTTGACCAATAATGGAGCCAGGCTTGAGATTTAATTCCGTAATCAGGTCGCGCCCATTTAACAAACTCGGCGGGGCAACCACCTCTTCGGGGCGTTCCCAATAATTTTCCAGCAGGATGCGTGCGATATCAAGGTAGGCCGTCCAGGTTTCAAGTGTAAGTTCATTGGCGGATGTGCCGCGTAAATCGGCGAGGGCGAGCAGGATGAGGTCTATGCCTGCCTTGCCGCTGTCGCGAAAGAAGCGATAGATGGCTTTGCGCGACGGGGTTTGTTTGTCGGTCAACAGGCGGCCGCCGAAGAAATGAATCCGCATGTGATATTTGACAATGGCGTGGATGCGTTCCACTTCGTCGTTGCTGAGGTTGAAGGAGCGGGCGCGCTCCGCGGCAACTTCGGCGCCTTGCATGTCGTGGTCGAAAAAGCGGATGCGGCCTGATTCGTCAAGCGTTTTTGTCTCAGGCTTGCAAACATCATGATACAGGGCGGCGAAGAAAAGCAGGGATCGATGCGAGCGGTCTACATTAAGTGAATCGGCGAAGTGTTTTGCAATTTGTTCGCGGAAACGCCCCAGGCGCAGGCCAAGCAGGCCTGTGAACATGTCGTTCGTTTTTTCGGCATCGTAGCCAACGCGCAAGCCAGAGATGATGTGATCAAGATGGTCGAGGACTGCGAGGGTATGAGTCCACACATCATGAATGTGCGGCGGAGATTGTTCCACGCCTTTCATTTTGAGCAATTCGGGCATGAGGTGCGAAAGCGCGCCGAGCATTTCCAAGGCGCGGATGGATGCGTCTGCCCTGGGGCCTTGCAGGATTTTGAAGATTTCGTCGCGCAGGCGTTCGGCAGAGATGCGGCCAAGCTGGCCGGTGGATTGCTTCATCCACTCGCGGGTGGGTTTGTCTATGGTGAAGCCGAAAGCGGCGGCCTGACGCACCGCGCGCAAAATGCGGACGGGGTCGTCTGATAACGAAGTCGGCGAGCAGGCGCGGATGACTTTGGCGAGAATGTCTTTTGCGCCATCCAGGGGATCGACGATGGTGTTGTCTTGCAGGTTGAGAGCAATGGCGTTGATGGTGAAATCGCGGGCGCGCAGGTCTTCTTCGAGGCTGAGTTGTGAGCCTGCCGAAGGAGCGCCGCGATAGGTTGCGAAATCGAGGAAGGTGTGAGAGCCATCTTCGTTTGTCAGGATGACGCGGCCTGTGTCGCGTTCTTCGTCCAGGGGCATGAAGTGGGCTTCGAGATGGTTGGCAACTTTTCGAGCGAGGGAAATGCCGTTCGATGGCAGAGCAAAATCCAGGTCGGGTGAGAGGCGGGAGAGTAGCAGGTCACGCACGGCGCCGCCGACGAGGTAAATTTCCTGTTCGGGGGGCAGGGCGTTCTTAATCCTATCGAGTAGTGGGGGTAACGAAAGATTGGCTGGCATAAAAACGATCTCTGGTTTTTCTTTGTAACGGCTGGAGAGCGAGGCGCGCAGGGCTTGTTCGGGTGTGCCGCCCTGGGCGATGACTCGTCCGCGCACGAGAGCCACCCAGCGGCCCGCGTATGGCGATTGATGTTTTTTAGAATTGGCAGTCTCTTCGTTCATTGTATCCCCAGCCAGGTGAAATCGTCAGGCGGACGGCTTGTACTTGTTCAGGTCAACCACGCCGACGAAGGGCAGGTTGCGATAGTATTCGTCCAGATCGAGGCCGTAGCCGAATACAAATTTATTTGGGATGGTGAAGCCAAGATAATGGACGGGAACATGCGCTTCGCGGCGTTCGGGTTTATCGAGCAGGGCGCAGACTTTGAGGGATTTCGGATGGCGGGTTTCGAGCATTTGCAAAACGGCAGAGATGGTGTGGCCGCTGTCTACGATGTCTTCGACGAGCAGGACGTTCCTGCCGCGAATATCTGTTTGCAGGTCGAGGGTGACGCGGGCCGAGCCAGTGGACTCACGTTTGCCTGCGCCATAGGATGAGACGGCCATGAAGTCCATCATATGCGGGGTGGTGATGTGCCTGCTGAGGTCCACCATGAATGGCACGCCACCACGCAGGATGCAAATGAGCAGGAGGTCTTCGGCGGCATACTCTGCGCTGATCTGCGCTCCGAGTTCTTTGACTCGCGCCTGCAAGGTTTCTGCGTCTATTAAGATTTCAGCGAGCACGTCTTTGTAGTCTTGCATGGTTTATTTCCTCTGTACCTGTCTGCCTGTATACAGGTACACAAGTAGACAAGTAGACAGGTCATACGTGGAGAAGAATTAGCATGGCGCTTCGCCCGCTATCGGGGGACTTCCCCCCCTATCGGGGGACTTCGTGATGCTGGCGGCAACGCGCTTCGTACAACTCCGATGCGCCGACGATGACGATGGGTTCATTATAGCGGGCTGGGTTGCCATTGACGAGACGCTGGGTGCGGGAGGCATTGTCACCGCAGACCATGCAAATGGCGTGGAGTTTCAAAACATCCTCGGCTTCAGACATCAACACGGGCATGGAACCGAACGGCTCGCCGCGGAAGTCTGTATCCAAACCTGCGATGATCACGCGCACGCCGCGGGCGGCGAGTTCCTGGGCAACGGCCACCACTTCGGGGTCGAAAAATTGCGCTTCGTCCAAGCCGATGACAGTTGCGTCTTCATCGAGTTTCGAGCGGATATCGGCGGCTTTTTCAACGGGAATTGCATCGAAGGTGGAGCCTGTGTGCGATGCCACTTTTTCAACGGCGTAGCGCACATCGATGGCGGGTTTGAAAACCTGTACTTTTTGCTTTGCGATGGTAGCTCGTACCAATCTGCGGATCAATTCATCCGTCTTGCCGCTGAACATCGAACCGCAGACAACTTCAATGGAACCGTGTGTATGTTTCATCCAATTCTCCAACCCCCTCCCTGCCGCTTTAGCGGCGGTGGGGTTATAAAAACAGGCAGATGTTTTAGCATCTGCCTGTTTAGTTTACCTGAGAAACTTATCCCTGACAAAGTCCTGTGGACAAAGTCCTGTGGGGCAAAGCCCTGTGGGGCAAAGCCCCTGTGGGAAAAGAGTTGAAAGAGAAAGCCTACTCGCCTGCTTCCGCGCCTGCTTCGGGTTCAGCTTCAGCGGTTTTTTCAGCTTTTGGGGCCTTTTCAACTTTTTCGACTTTGGGCGCTTCGGGAATTTCAAAGCCCAGCGCGCGAAGTTTCTTCTTCGTGGTGGTGAGAGCAGACTGACCATAACCAGCAATCGCCAACAGAGAGGCATCGCCTTCCCCAAATTTGGCAAGCACCTGGCCAATGGTCAAAATACCAGCTTTCTTAAGAGACTCGGCGGCGCGGGGAGCCAGAGCCAGATCGTCAATGGAGCGATCCGGAGAATTCAAAGACTCTTCCTTCGACTTCTGCGTTTCCACATAAGACTGGCGCGCAGAAAGCTTCTTGTAGAAGCGATCCACCTGACCTTCGACATCCAACATTCTCGCGGATTCACCGGTGAAGAACGGGTGGCAATTGGAGCACACATCGATGCGCAATTCCTTTTTGGTGGATGTGGTTACCCACGTCTTGCCGCAGGAAGCGCAGGTGACCTGTGCTTGAAACACTGTAGGATGGATATCTGCTTTCATTATTCCACCTCAGCCGGGATGATATTAACACGCTTGCGGCCATGCACAACATCGAACATCACAACACCGTCCGCAATTGCAAACAAGGTATCGTCCTTGCCAACCAAAACATTAATGCCCGGCTTGATCTTCGTGCCGCGCTGGCGAACAAGAACATTGCCTGAAAGCACAAATTGCCCGGCGTAACGCTTTACACCCAAGCGCTGGGAATTACTGTCTCTTCCGTTGCGGGTTGACCCGCCACCTGTTTTATGTGCCATGTTTACCTCTACTTCTTTTCAGTCTTCTTGGCTGTTGACTTTTTTGCGGCGGGAGCCTTTTCCGACTTTTTTACAGTCGCTTCCTTCGGCGCCTTAGCCTGCTTCTCGACTTTGGCTTCTTCCATCGCTTCGACCGCTTCAACTGGCTCAACCACAGGCGCGGCCTGCTTCTTCGCAACCTGGCGTTCTTCGCCAGCCTTGCCAATGAAATCGATCATCAAACGTGTGTATTGATGGCGGTGGCCGCCCTTCACACGGATGCGTTTCTTGGGGCGATATTTGAAAGAAACTACCTTGGGGCCTTTGACATGCTCCACAACGGTGGCGGAGACTTTGATCTCACCCACTGTGGGCGTCCCGACCATGACGACATCTTCATCGAGCATCATCAGGACGCGTTCAAAGTCAAACGATTTGCCTACTTCATAGGTGAGGCGATCCACATCGATAGTGGAGCCTTCGACGGCGCGATACTGTTTGCCGCCACTTTCAACGATTGCAGTTCTCATTATTATGATCTCCAGTCATTCACTTCGCCGCGCAGTTTGCGGGTACTTCGACTTCACTCAGTACCTTCGCCTACTTTCGGGGAAGCTGGGTAATTTACAGGCAACCGCCCCGGTTAATAACAGCCGGGGCTGAAGCGGACGATATTATACATGCGGGTGGGTACACCTGTCAACGGATTTTGACGTGGAAAATACCAGAGAGAGGAAAGCCCCAAATTGGCAGAGCAGGCGTCAGATTAGGAAAGAGGCGGTTATCCCTGCTTGGGGATGATGGCCGTGATCGTCCTTGTCACATTTTGGAGTTGGCCTGCGTGCGCCTTGAGTTTGTTTGCGTCGCCAGTTTGCAAACCGGAGCGAACATCTGTAATGGTCTTTGACGTGGCGGCTTCATTATCAATGATCTTCTGGGTGAGGCTTTCGAGGTTGACCAGCATCTGCATGATGTTCTTTGGGATGAGCGGCAGGTTCTTGAGAATGGGAAGCAGGACATCCAAAATGGCGTTGGCGGTGCGCGCGTATTTGACGGTGAGCGTATGCAGTGAGCCAATGGAAGAGGTCAACTCGAGCGCGATCTCCTGGATCGAGTCGATCATTTCCTTGTGCTGTTCGATGATCTTGACGATGTCGTTGATCGAGCCTGTCAGTTTATCGGAGAACTTGACGTATGAAACTGCGCCTGCTTTCGAAACGACTGCGCCGCTTTTTACTGTGGCCTTCAAGGGGGTCGGCATAAGATATCTCCTGTCAAAAATGGAATGAAATTTACCCGATGAAAAAGTAAATTTGACCAAATATACTTTAGTTCTTTTTCAAAGACAACCGTGTTGACAAAGCATGTCTTCTCGTATATGCTCGAACGAAAGCGCCGCAGACCAAAGGAGCCGTTATGAATATTTCTGAATTGAAATGGGAATCTATTCGAACCAGCCTGGTATGGATCGCCCTCCCGTTGATCGTGGGAATCTTGATCGCGGCTTCCATCCCCCAGCCTGTGATCGGCGTCATCCATCTCAATGATGCAATTTATTCGTTCACAGCCAAAGAGATGATCGCCCAAATCCATTACGCCGTGGACCATGCGGAAGTTCGCGCAGTTGTGCTGGCCTTTGAAAGCCCCGGCGGCACCGTGGTGGATACCGAAGCCGTTTACATGGAACTCTCGCGCCTGCGGGAAAAGAAGCCCGTCGTTACGGCAGTAAACGGAATGGCGGCCAGCGGCGCATATTATCTCTCGGTCAACACCGATTACATTTATGCCAAGCCAACTTCACTGGTGGGAAATATCGGCGTGATCGGCTACCTGCCGCCTGCCCCATTTATCATCGAAGACATCATTTCAACAGGCCCCTACAAACTTTGGGGCGCGCCGCGCGATTCGGATATGCGCCAGATCGAAATGGTCAAGCAGGGATTCTTCGAAGCTGTGAAACTGGGGCGCGAAGGAAAACTGAACGCCGGGCCTGAGGTCATTTTTACCGGGCAGATCTGGGTGGGTATCGAAGCGGTGCGCCTCGGCATTGCGGATGCGATCGGCACAGAAACCGACGCGGCTGAAAAAGCCGCCTCGCTTGCGAAGGTTGCCAATTATGAAATCAAAGACCTTTATGAACTTGCGGGGTTAACCTCGCCGGCCGCCGCGCCTTTCTTCATCCAAAGCCCGGACGGCATGGCATTGCCCTATCCAAACGAAGCGGGCACGTACCTGCTTTACATTCCCCCATTGCCGGTTAAATAACAGGAGACGGTCATGAAAAAGAATTATCTTTTTATCGCATTGGCCGCGCTGTTGCTCCCCGCCCTTCTGCGCGGTTTGTCTTTCTATCGCGGTTTCGCAGAGCGGCCCGGCTTTGCCACGCCAGACTTTGCCGCCCTAAAAGCGCCGCAAGCCCCAGCCAACCCGCCGGCCATAAACCCCGAAGATATCACACAATATGGCGGCGTGGTTTTGTTCGATGCCTCACATGGCAATCAATTCACAATGACCGAAGTTGCCTCGTTGACGGAAGCGATCACCCAGCGTGGCGGACGAGTGGAACTGCACAACGACCCCGCCCTGCTCGAATTCAAATTGAAATACGCCAGCGCATTCGTTGCCATTTCGCCATCCATTACTTTTACTGCGGATGAAATCCGCCTTATCAAAAAATTTACAGAGCGCGGCGGCAGGCTGTTGGTCTTCACAGACGCCACGCGCAACTCGATCTATTTCGACCTGACCTCCGGCAACCCGATTGCCCTGGGCGACGTGAATGCCGCCAACCCCCTGCTGGCTCCGTTTGGCATTTCCATCAACAACGATTATCTTTACAGCCTTGAAAAAAATGAAGGCAACTTCCGCAACGTAATCTTCGATGACTTTGCCAAAAATGAATTGACCTTTGGACTTAAAGAAGTTGCCCTTTACGGGACGCATTCGCTCGAATCGCCCTCAGGGTTGATCCTGCTTCGAGAAACAGAATCCACCCTCTCGTCGGCGAATGATGCGAATGACCCTGCCCAGGGCGGCGCAGCGCTCAGCAGGGATGGGAATGTAACAGCGTTCGGCGATATCACCTTCATGTCATCCCCCTACAATAATTATGCCGACAATGCCTCGCTGATTGCGAACCTTGCAGATTTTGCGCTTTCAGGAACACAAAAGATAACCCTCGATAAATTCCCGTTTGTGTTCAACGGAAGCAAGGCGCAGGTGTACCTCACTTCGGAAATAAGAAAGACTGCGGAAATCGTCTCTGCGCTGGGGAAGTTGCAGGCATCCCTGCAATTCATGAATATTGCAATCGAGTATGTGAATGAACTGCCCAGGGATGGCGACGCGATCATCATCAGTTCCTACACCCCCGGCGAAGAGCTTACGCCGCTGATAAACAAATTCGATCTCACGCTGGAAAATGGCAGTGAATTTGTGGAAGCGCCCGGGTTCGGAAAAATCGGCATTTACGGCAACACCTTTCTCCTGCTGGATGCAACCAGCAAAGGCAATACATTGACCCTGCTTGCGAACAGCCTGGAAGACGCCATCTACCTGCTCGACAGCCTGAAGAGTGGATATTTATCCGGTTGTATGTTGCAGGAAAAAATAGCCGTATGCAGTGCCGGAAGCAGTAGTTCCAGCTATAGCGAGACGGGGGCCGCCAGCGGAGAAACCACCCCCCAACCAGAACCAACAGCCACACCCGGAGGATAAACTCATGAGCGATTCTATTCAACTTGGAGCAGTGCAAGGCTATCTTGCAAAACCAGCAGGCGCGGGACCCTTCCCTGCTGTGATCGTGATTCAGGAATGGTGGGGCTTGGACGCGCAGACCAAATCAGTGGCAGACCGTTTTGCGATGGAAGGCTACCTCGCTTTTGCGCCCGATGTGTACCATGGCGAGCTTGCCAGCCTCGGCGACAGCGATACGGCCATGAAACTGGTGCAAAAATACGGCCCCAATGCGCCGAAGGAATTGGCGACGATTTTCGATGCTTTGAAATCCCTGCCCGATTGCAGTGGCAAAATTGGCAGTGTCGGCTTTTGCTTTGGCGGACGCATGTCGCTGGCCTTAGGCACGTCCCGCCCGCTGGATGCAGTTTGCACATTCTACGGCGGCGGAATGCAGATGATCTTCGAGCAACTACGCGCCAACCTCAAAGCCCCCGTGCTTGGATTCTTTGGCGATGCCGATGTTTCCATCCCTGCTGGGACGGTGGAAGAGTTCGACAAACTCCTCGATGAAGTTGGCGTGGAGCATGAGATTATCATGTACCCCAATTCAGGCCACGCCTTCTTCCGCGACAGCGACCCAAGCGTCTATATCCCTGAAGCATCGAAAGATGCCTGGGAACGTGCGAAGAAGTTCTTTGGCAGGCATTTACAATAGCGCAACAAAAAATTCCGCCATGAAGCGGAGTTTTTTGTTTAAGTAACACACCTTACGCGCCCCCATCCTACCCTCTACCCTTCGGGGGAAGGGCGGGGATGAGGGAGAAAAACTGAGTCATTAACTCTGGTTACGAGATCGAGGCAAGCAATTTATTGTAAGGGAGGATTAACTCGAAGATAAACACATAGGCCATGATCGCGATCCACATCGCAGGGACAAGCCAGCGAGTCTGCGCGTGGAGGCGTTCCGCCTTCTCCTGTTTTCCCGCATTCACATACACCATCATCATCACGGAAACCGCAAGAGACAGAAACACAATCAGGTAGGTCCAGATCATGAACTTATCTATAAAGGTCAGGTAGCCTGTGGCGGGAACGCCTGCCACGAGCGAGATGTGATACAGCACGATGGCAACCAACGTGGAAGAGACCAGTGCAAGGCGTTCGGTGGTGGCATTCGCCTTCATCAAATAAGACAACATGCCGATCATCACGATCACGATCGCGGCAAAGACAGTCTTCATGAACGCGCCGAACCAGTCTCGTTCGAGAAACAGCCAGACATCCAAACGGTCATAGGTTATATCAGGGTCGCCATATTGAATGGTATAGGTTTCACCGTAATCGTAATCCTCTTTGTGGATCCATCCCGCGGGGTTGAACAGATAAGGATCGACAGAGATCGCCAAATATTCATAAGAGACTTCATTCGAGCGATATTCCTTGTCTTCAATGAAGACATCAACGTATAGATAATCGAATGGATAGTATGTGTAATCCACCCTGCCGATCATATCGGCTTTGACGCGGTATTCATAATAGGCAAACGGTATCGTCGTGCCTTGATCCTGCACGTCCAGCCCGGAAGTACTGTTCAAAATATCCCATTTGGGTTCACGCGCGCAGGGAGCATCCGCGCAATTAAACATGAGGTAAAAGTCCATGGAATAGGTGCCGGCGTTCAGGTCAATATCGAACAAATTGAGCACAATGATATCCACCGTGTAGACATCCGCATCCGTTTGGGCAGTTTGAGATGAACCCGCCAGCTCCCGATTGCCAGCCGCGCTGACTTTTACCGGCGCAAAAGCGAATAAGCCAAAACTCATGGCAATCATAAAAAATAAACCGACGGGAATTATTTTTTTCATGGTGGCGCTCCGTTGTAAGTTTTTAAAAGTATATCAGCAGATACATCCTGCTGGTGTTAGCCCAAAGTAGAAATGTCACCTGAATTCCAAAGTAGAAATGTCACCGCCCTGCAGGGCGGTGACATTTCTACTTTTTTACCGCGAAGTAGGCAGAGGGTAATTGCGCCAGGGGTGATCAGGTGCGGGTTTGGCA
>JACRLB010000002.1 GCA_016235445.1 Chloroflexota bacterium
AGCCACAGGCGCTTCGGCCTCAGGCTCGGGTGCGGCCGCTTCGGCGCCCGCCACCTCTGCCGGCGCGGCTTCCGCGACAGCTTCCTCATCACCGTAAGCAGGCGCCACCGTGGCCGCTCGCTGCGGCGCAGCCGCCAGGCCAAGCCGGTCCAGCGCGTCCTGCGGGATACCCTTCGGGCCGCCGAACTCGTCGAACGACCAGCCGTCATCCTCCGCCGAGGCCCGCGCCTGCCGCAGGCTCAGCCCCAGCCGGTGCCTGTCGTACTCGATGCGCACGATCTTGACCGGCACAACGTCGTTCTCCTGCACCACCTCTTTCGGGTGGTTGATGCGGCGGTCGACGAGCTCGGAGATGTGGATCAGGCCCTCGATGGGGCCCTCCAACCGCACAAAGGCTCCGAACGGCGCGAGCTTCGTGATCTGGCCCGGGACCACCTGGCCCTCCCGGTACCGCGACACGATCTCTTCCCAGCGCTCGGGCTGCGCGCGCCGCACGCTGAGCGCTATCTTCTTCGTCTCATTGTCGACTTTCAGGACGAACACCGGCACCTCATCGCCTACCTTGAACAGCTCATGCGGCGACTTCGGCGTCCGCTCCCAGGAGAGTTCCGAGAGGTGCACCAGACCATCGGCCCCGCCGATGTCGACGAAGATCCCGAAGTCCCGGATGCTGGTCACACGGCCGGTCTTGACGTCGCCCTCGCTGAGCTCCTGGAGCAATCGCTCCTTGTCCGCCGCCCGCCTTTCCTGCACCGCCGCGCGCTCCGACAGGATCGCCCGGTTCCGGCGCCGGTTCAGCTCGATCACCTTCAGCGTGATGTTCTTCCCCACCCACTCGGTCAGCGCCCGCTGCGTCGCCTCCGGCGAGCCGCGCTCCGGCCCTGCCACGATCTGCGACAGCGGCACGAAGGCGTTGACGCCCTCAACGTTGACCAGCAGGCCACCCTTGTTGCTGCCCGTCACATACCCTTCGAACGACTGGTTCGCGTCCAGGTAGTCCTGCAACACACGCCAGCCGCGCTCGCCGCGCGCCCGGTCCAGCGAGAGGATGATCTGCCCCTCCTGGGATTCCGGCTGCACGATGAACACGAGGACCTTGTCCCCGGAGTTGAGACGGGACGGGCCTTCCGGCTGAAGGCAGTGCATCTCGTGGGGCGGGACCACACCTTCAGACTTGGCGCCGATATCTACGAGGATCCCATCTCGGTCTGTGCCGACGACTACCCCCTCAACGATTTCGCCGCGGCGAAGTTCGGGATAGGCGGCGGATTCTTCTTCAAGAAGGGCTGCCATTGCGGCCATGGGCTGTTCCGCGCCGGCACTCCCTCCACTAGGCTGTTCCGATGTCAAAGGCGATACCTCCGATAAGAGATGGGATCAGGGGACATCGAGTCCCCTGCGTGGTTCATTATAGCACGCACGCCCCAAGCGAACAGGCACTGAAGGGCCTTTGTCGGCCCTTGCCGGGACGCAGGCGGGCGGTCCCTCGGGGGGCTGTGCAAGACAAAAAGAAAAGCTCCAGGCAACGGCCTATTTTCCACACCCAGTCGCCCGGGCAGTATCGTCGGCGCTGAGGCGTTTCACTTCCGTGTTCGGGATGGGAACGGGTGGTTCCACCTCGCTCTAGTCACCAGGAGCTTATCTATGCGGTTGTAGATCCGGAGGACGGGTAGAATGGCCGTCCTCCGGATTGGGCGCGTTGGTAGCGGGGGTGGGACTCGAACCCACGACCTCCGGGTTATGAGCCCGGCGAGCTGCCGCTGCTCCACCCCGCGCCGAGGTCCCTGCCCGTTGGGGCAGGTAAGCCGAAAAGAGGGTGATGAACTGAGGGGTCAAACTGCGTTGTAGGGATTATGAAATGGTGGTCAAGCCCTCGGTCATTAGTACGGCTCAGCTGAATCCGTTGCCGGACTTACACATGCCGCCTATCAAGCAGGTAGTCTTCCTGCGACCTTACCCGGTTAACCCGGTGGGAGACCTCATCTTGAGGAGGGTTTCGCGCTTAGATGCTTTCAGCGCTTATCCCGTCCGAACATAGCTACTGGGCATTCTGCCTCTGGCGAGACAACCCACACACCAGCGGTTCGTCCACCCCAGTCCTCTCGTACTAGGGGCAGCTCCTCGCAAGTCTCCTGCGCCCACTGCGGATAGAGACCGAACTGTCTCACGACGTTCTGAACCCAGCTCGCGTGCCGCTTTAATGGGCGAACAGCCCAACCCTTGGGACCTACTCCAGCCCCAGGATGCGACGAGCCGACATCGAGGTGCCAAACCTCCCCGTCGCTGTGAACGCTTGGGAGAGATCAGCCTGTTATCCCCGGGGTAGCTTTTATCCGATGATCCACGGCCCTTCCACTCGGAACCGTAGGGTCACTTTGCCCGACTTTCGTCCCTGTTCGGCTTGTAGGCCTCACAGTCAAGCCCCCTTATACCAATGCGCTCAACGGCTGATTTCCATCCAGCCTGAGGGGACCTTTGGGCGCCTCCGTTACCTTTTAGGAGGCGACCGCCCCAGTCAAACTGCCCACCAGGCGCTGTCTTCCCTTTTCGGGAGTTAGGAGGAAGACTTGGGAAGAGTGGTATTTCAAGGACGGCTCCACCCGATCCGGAGCCCGGGCTTCATAGCCTCCCACCTATCCTACGCATCCCAGGCCCGCCTTCAACGCCAAGCTACAGTAAAGCTCCACGGGGTCTTTTTGTCCTGCAGCGGGTAACCCGCATCTTCACGGGTCCTGCAATTTCGCTGAGCCCCCCCTCGAGACAGTGCCCCAGTCGTGACACCTTTCGTGCGGGTCGGAACTTACCCGACAAGGAATTTCGCTACCTTAGGACCGTTATAGTTACGGCCGCCGTTCACCGGGGCTTCGGTTCGGGCCTCATCAGCCCTCCCCTTAACCTTCCGGCACCGGGCAGGTGTCAGCCCCTATACCTCAGCTTTCGCTTTGGCAGAGACCTGTGTTTTTGTTAAACAGTCGCCAGGGCCGCTTCGCTGCGACCCCCGTCAGCTCCAGGAGCAAGTCCTTTCACCAACAGGGGCACCTCTTCTCCCTAAGTTACGAGGCCAAATTGCCGAGTTCCTTGAGGGGGGATCACTCGACCACCTGAGGGCGCTAACCCTAGCCTACCTGTGTCGGTTTGCGGTACGGGCGCCTGTGTGACTCAACGACGGGGCTTTTCTAGCCAGCCTGGGCTCAACTGAGTCGCCTTGACCGAAGTCGCCGCTTCCCCCAACCCCTCGGCTTAACCCGGAGAGGGATTTTCCTCCCTCCGGACGCCTACAGGCCAGGGACGGACCATGTCCAATGGGCCCGCTCAGCCTACCCTCCTGGGTCCCCCCTTCGTTTCAAACGTCACACAAACGGGGACGGAATAATAACCGTCTGTCCATCGGCATCGGCTTTACGCCTTATCCTTAGGCCCGCCTAACCCTACGCGGACGATCCTTCCGTAGGAAACCTTAGGCATTCGGTGGGCGAGATTCTCACTCGCCTTTTGCTACTCATGCCGGCATTCTCACTTCCGTCCGCTCCACCCGGCCTTACGGCTTGGCTTCACTGCTGAACGGAACGCTCCCCTACCCCGTCCTTCCGAAGAAGGACAGCCACGGCTTCGGTGGTGCGCTTTAGCCCCGTTACATTTTCGGCGCAGGACGGCATCGACCAGTGAGCTGTTACGCACTCTTTAAAGGGTGGCTGCTTCTAAGCCAACCTCCTGGCTGTCTGGGCTATCCCACATCCTTTCCCACTTAGCGCACACTTCGGGACCTTAGCCGGTGGTCTGGGTTGTTCCCCTTTTGTCCGTGAAGTTTATCCCCCACGGGCTCACTCCCAGCCTTATCTAATGGCATTCGTGGTTTGATTGGGTTTGGTAAGCGTTTTGCCCCCTAGCCCATTCAGTGCCCTACCTCCAAGAGACGCTTCCCGAGGCTGCACCTCAATGCATTTCGGGGAGAACCAGCTATCTCCGAGTTCGATTGGCATTTCACCTCTACCCACAGCTCATCCAGAGACTTTGCACCGTCAAATGGTTCGGACCTCCACCTGGATATTATCCAGGCTTCACCCTGGCCATGGGTAGCTCACCCGGTTTCGGGTCAAATCCCAGCGACTTAAATCGCCCGGTTCGGACTCGCTTTCGCTATGGCTCCGCAAGTCTCCTTGCTTAACCTTGCCACTAAGATTTACTCGCCGGCTCATTCTTCAATAGGCACGCCGTCATCCTTCCGAAGAAGGACCCCGACGGTTTGTAGGCACGCGGTTTCAGGAACTTTTAACTCCCCTCCCGGGGTGCTTTTTCACCTTTCCCTCACGGTACTGCTGCACTATCGGTCACTGGAGGTGTTTAGCCTTGGAAAGTGGTCTCACCAGCTTCCCACGGGATTCCTCGTGTCCCGTGGTACTCAAGAACACAGACCAGGTAGAGCCACACTCTTTCACTTACGAGGCTGTCACTCTCTTCGGCGGCCCTTTCCAGGGTCCTTCTGTTAGAGCGGGCCTTGGTAACTACCCGGCCGGTCTCACGGCCCGGCCAGCCTGTGTCTTACAACCCCCGCAGGGTATTGGACCGTGATCCGTTACCTCCCCTGCAGGTTTGGGCTTTTCCCCGTTCGCTCGCCGCTACTAAGGGAATAATCTCTTTTCCTCGGGCTACTTAGATGTTTCAGTTCGCCCGGTTCCCTTCCGCCGCTAATGCGGTCGGATGACCCGATTATTCATCGGGCCGGGTTACCCCATTCGGAAATCCCCGGCTAAGCTTGCTAGACAGCTAACCGAGGCTTATCGCAGTCGTGCCACGTCCTTCTTCGGCCTCCAGCGCCTAGGCATCCACCGCGCGCCCTTAATAGCTTCTCCACCATTCCATAACCGCCACAACGCGTGGTTTGATCCCTCAGGTCATCACTCTCTATTCGCTTATTAACGTGCTCTTCCGGTTCGCACCGGGCTCCCCCGGCCAAGTAACCTTGGCCGCAGAAGTCCGCCGCTAACCATCCCCGGGGTGTCTCTGGTGGAGCCGGGGGGACTCGAACCCCCGACATCCGCCTTGCAAAGGCGGCGCTCTCCCAGCTGAGCTACGGCCCCACCCGGAGTTCTGCTGGTGGGCGATGGTGGACTCGAACCACCGACCTCGGTCTTATCAGGACCGCGCTCTAACCAGCTGAGCTAATCGCCCACCGGTCCCAGTCCTTCTGACGAAGGACGGCGTTCGGGCCCCCACCATCGGCGTGGGACCGCCGCCAGGCCAGGGCCTGCCGGCCCTTAACCCCTGGATAGTGGATGGAAATGCTTGGCTAGTTTCAAGGTAGTCTCCCGACAAGTCGGGAAAGTCGACCTAGGAGTGACGAGGCCATAAAGGCCACGTGTCTGCTTTCACAGCTCCCTAGAAAGGAGGTGATCCAGCCGCACGTTCCCGTACGGCTACCTTGTTACGACTTCGTCCCAGTTACCCGCCTCACCCTAGACGCCTGCCTCGCTTGCGCGTTGGCTCAACGGCTTCAGGTGCTGCCGGCTTCCATGACGTGACGGGCGGTGTGTACAAGGCCCGGGAACGTATTCACCGCAGTGTGCTGACCTGCGGTTACTAGCGACTCCGCCTTCATGCAGGCGAGTTGCAGCCTGCAATCTGAACTGGGGCCGGCTTTAAGGGATTAGCTCCGGCTCGCGCCTTGGCAGCCCATTGTACCGGCCATTGTAGCGTGTGTGTAGCCCAGGACGTAAGGGCTATGCTGACTTGACGTCATCCCCACCTTCCTCTGGGTTTATCCCAGCGGTCTCGTCAGAGATCTTTAACTGACGACGAGGGTTGCGCTCGTTGCGGGACTTAACCCAACACCTCACGGCACGAGCTGACGACAGCCATGCAACACCTGTGCAAGCTCCCTTGCGGGTCGTTCACCTTTCAGATCACTACCACTTGCATGTCAAACCCGGGTAAGGTTCTTCGTGTAGCATCGAATTAAACCACACGCTCCGCTGCTTGTGCGGGCCCCCGTCAATTCCTTTGAGTTTTAATCTTGCGATCGTAGTCCCCAGGCGGTAGACTTATCGCGTTTGCTGCGGCACCGATGGTGTTTAAGCCACCGACGCCAAGTCTACATCGTTTACGGCTAGGATTACCGGGGTCTCTAATCCCGTTTACTACCCTAGCTTTCGCGTCTGAGCGTCAGAAATGGTCCAGAAGATCGCTTTCGCCACTGGTGTTCCTCCCGATATCTACGCATTTCACCACTACACCGGGAATTCCATCTTCCTCTACCACTCTCTAGCCCGGTAGTATTGGACGACCTCTCCTAGTTAAGCCAGGAGATTTCACGCCCAACTTACCGAACCGCCTGCACGCGCTTTACGCCCAGTGAATCCGGATAACGCTTGCCTCCTACGTTTTACCGCGGCTGCTGGCACGTAGTTAGCCGAGACTTATTCCTGAGGTACTGTCCTTGCTCATCCCTCAGAAAAGTGCTTTACGACCCGAAGGCCTTCATCGCACACGCGGCGTTGCTGCATCAGGCTTTCGCCCATTGTGCAATATTCCCTACTGCTGCCACCCGTAGGTGTATGGACCGTGTTTCAGTTCCATTGTGGGGGGTCACCCTCTCAGGTCCCCTACCCGTCGTCGCCTTGGTGAGCCGTTACCTCACCAACTAGCTGATGGGACGCAGGTCCCTCCCAAAGCGAATTGCTCCTTTAGTTATCAGTTTCTAAATCCGATAACCACATGCGGTATTAGCAGTTCTTTCGAACTGTTATTCCACACTTTGGGGTAGGTCACCAACGCGTTACTCACCCGTTCGCCACTAGGATACTTTCGTATTGCTACAAAAGCACCTCGTTCGACTTGCATGTATTAGGCACGCCGCCAGCGTTCATCCTGAGCCAGGATCAAACTCTCCGCAAAAAATTTCACTCTTGCGAGTGTAGTTTATACTTTACGGAATTTACTGGTTCAACAAAAATGTTGTTTCCTATCACTTTTCAGTTGTTAAGGTGCTTGCCATTTGAGCGAGCCGTATTCTACTCGCTACCATAACCGTCGTCAAGGTTTTACACAGACTAAAATACCGATGCTTTCTTTCGCATCGGTTCATCAGGCTGCAAAACTTATTTGCTTTGTGTCTCTGATGTAAGACGGTTACTCAGTTGTCAATGATTTGTCTGGGAGACGAAATCTTTTTGTTTTGTACTGGCGAATGGCAATTATATGCATTACCTAAAACTTGTCAATAGAAAAAAGGGTTTTGAACCTTAAAAAATCGCTCGAATTTCAAACTCGTTTTAGGATAACAAAACCGGCATCCGACTGAACTTCAGCAACACACGCTTCGATCAACTTGATCGCATCTCCAACTCTGTTTTCGCTTCTTATTTTTTGACAGATACCCTGCGCACGGCTACGAACAGCATTCAACCCGGCCTCAGCAATGATCTGCGCAAACCTATCCACCATTAAGTGACAGCCACTTTGAACGTGGCTGTCACTTAATTTTTTAATTCATTTCCTGTCTTCCAGATAAAGCTCTCAACAACGTATTTTGATCGGCATACTCAAGATCACCGCCGACGGGCAGACCTCTCGCGAGACGGGTGACATGCACATCGTAACGCTTCAACTGTCCCTGCAAATATTGTGCGGTTGCATCACCTTCCATGCTGGGATTGGTGGCGAGGATGATCTCCTTCACTCCCCCATTGGCAACGCGCGCCACCAATTGCTTGATCTTCAAATCGTCAGGGCCAATGCCTTCGATGGGAGAGAGAACGCCTTGCAAGACGTGATATTTTCCATTGAAGCCGCTCGTGCGTTCAATGGCAAGGACATCCAATGCCTCCTCCACGACACAGATGAGCGAACTGTCGCGCTTGTGCGACTCGCAGATTTCGCAGCGCTCGCGGCCTGCTTCGGTGATATTGAAACATTCCGAGCAGAAAGCTGTATTTGCTTTGAGATTCGCCAGCGCCGTGGACAAGTCCATAGCGACATCTTCGGTGGCGCGCAGTAAATAGAAAGCCAGCCGTGAAGCGGACTTTGGCCCAATGCCTGGCAGGCGTTCGAGGGCAGTGATTAAGGATTGGATGGATTCGGGGAGAAGCATATTGAGAGACTGGAGATTAGAGACTGGAGAATAGTGACAACTAATCTCCAGTCTCTAATCTCTAAATTGTCTAAAACGGCAACCCGCCCGTAATCGGACCCATCATTTTTTCCCGCAAGGTGCGCGACTCGTCCAATGCCAGGTTGACGGCAGAGAGAACCATATCTTGCAGGAGTTCGGCGTCTGCGTCTTTGAGAAATTCAGGGGAAATCTCAACGGATTTGCATTTCTGGTCGCCAGTCATGGTGACTTTGATCGCGCCGCCGCCCGCTGTCGCGCTCACAGTTGCTTCGGCAAGTTTAGCCTTCGCTTCTTCCATTTGTTTTTGCATCCGCTGAATTTGCTGCATCATGCCAGCTTGTCCGCCAATTGCGGAGCCTTTGTTGAATCCTTTAGCCATAAAATAGTCTCCTGGTTCGGTAGTTTGATAGTCAAATAGTCGGTTTATTGCCGCACATTATACGCTTCAATCCCACCATGCCGACAGAATCAAATTTCCTTTATCTTTCACTTCGGATGTTCCAAGCATGTTCACTGCGCTGGAACTGCCAATCCAATGAATTTCATCGGCCTCAAATTGTTCCCTGACCAATTCTTCCAGAGAAAATTACCAGCCATCTTCAGCGTAACCGACTTATCTTCGCGCTCTTTCGAGGCACAGGGGTTTTCTTTCTTCTTTCTTCTTTCATCTTTCTTCACAGCCATCAAGCGCCTCAATTCACCAATTACGAATCACGCAACATGCTTCGACTGCGTTCGAACAAAGGGCATGTCCTCACTCCGCTCAGCACGATTGTCTCACTCATCCATATCCACGATTTCGCCGCCGTGTTGGATGGCGGTGGCGACCATGCCATCTGATGGAACATTAGCGGGGATTTTGCCTTTCGCATTAGTGACGATGCAGCGAACAGCAATATCCACGTTGAAGCTGTCTTTGATCAATTTTTGAATGGCTTCGATCTGGTCGGGCTTGTCAAGTTTTGAGACCAGCACGTCACTTGCGAGGCCAAGCACAAGAGTTTTGCCCTGAATATCGATCATCTTCACCGAGTTCAACAGCGCTGATAAATTTGCTTGTGCTTTCGGAAGAGATGCGGCGAGTGATTTCCACGCTTTGACAATGTCACCCGAATTGAGGATTGGTCTTTCGGCGGGCGCTTGCACTTCGACTGCGCTCAGCGCGGATTCTTTCGCCTCGCTCTTAACCTCAGGCTTGGATTCTGCTCTTTGAGTTGCAGCAGGCTGAGGCTTGGTTCGAGGCGGCGCGGCGACTTGCGAAGATTCTGCTGGGGCGTCGAGCACTTCCGCGAGAGCAAGTTCCAAACTCAAAGATGGCTGCCAGCCGCCGCGCAAATCCACAGCGGCATTGTTGAAAATTTTCATCATGCGCAGAACATCCGATGAATTGAATGTGTCTGCATGGGTTTGCATTTGAATTTTGACATCGCGCGTGGCTTCGACCTGGTCGGGGTTGCCCATTTGCATGAGCATGAGACCGCGCATGTATTCGACAATTTGACGGGCGAGGGAGCGCGGGTCTGCGCCAGAATCGAGCGCGCGGTGGATGGTTTCGAGACCGTGCGCGGGTTGATTTTCAAGCACGGAGTTGACAAGATCGAGAACGGTTTGGCTGGTGGCCGTGCCGAGAACTTGCTGGGCGAGGGCGAGCGTGATCTTGGTGCCAGTGGACGCGAGTTGATCGAGCAGAGATTGCGCGTCGCGCATCCCACCCGCCGACTGACGGGCAATCAGCGTGAAGGCTTCTTCATCAGCTTGAATATTTTCAGTGGCGGCGATCTGTTTTAGGTTCGCAACGATCTCATCAATGGGCACGCGGCGAAACTCGTGACGTTGGCAACGCGAAAGCACCGTGGCAGGGATTTTGTGAATTTCAGTGGTGGCTAAAACAAAGATGGCATGTGGCGGCGGTTCTTCGAGCGTTTTGAGAAGCGCGTTGAAGGCCGCCGTGGAAAGCATGTGGACTTCGTCGATGATGTAGATTTTGTATTTGCCCTGCGATGGCGAGAAGTTGATCTTGTCGCGCAAGTCGCGGACATCGTCCACGCTGGTGTTGGAAGCCGCGTCGATCTCGATCAGGTCCATAAAACGATTCTCGTTGACGGCCTGACAATAATCGCAGGTGTTATCGGGGCGCTGGGCGGGGTCTTCGTTGAGACAGTTAACAGCCTTCGCAAGCAAACGCGCCACCGTGGTCTTGCCTGTGCCGCGCGGGCCAGCGAAAAGATAGGCATGACCAACACGGTCTGCTTTGATGGAATTGGTGAGGGTCTGGACAACGTGCTCCTGTCCGATCACGGAATCCCATTGTTTTGGGCGGTACTTGCGGTAGAGGGCTTGGGTCATTTTAGGTACCAGTGATTGGTGATTGGTGATTGGTGATTAGAGATTGGTAATTGGTAATCAGTGAACAGTTATCAGTAAGTCGTGCAAGTGAGGAGAAACGAGCTAAAAGTGTTCAGCAGGAATAGACAAGTTATCTTCTTCCAAAGCGGCGATGTAACCTTGAATGGCTTCGCTGATATTTACAACGGCTTCTTCTTTTGTTTTTGCCTGACTGATACAGCCAGGCAAACTTGGGCATTCTGCGATGAAATATCCGTCTTCGCCAGAATAAATAATGACTTGTCTCATATTTCACCTCTTTACGGCACTCAATACACAGCGCGTAAATTTCCTTGCGAGTATTGTTAGAGAGCGTTTCTTAAGTGCTTTTTTGTACACGGACTGCACGGATTTCACGGAGTCTCACGGAAAAACCTTTTAAAAATCCGTGTTTGCCCGTGTAATTCGTCAAATCCGTGTACTTAAGAAACAGTCTCTTAGGCAAATTACGAATTACCAATTACAAATTACGGTTTTGCTTTACGGAACTCGATACACAGCTCTCAAATTTCCTTGCGAATCAAAAAGGCGGGCATTCTCGCCAGAACTCCAAACGGCGTCGCCTATGCCCCAATAGAGGTCAATGACGGTATCTGTGCCAGTGACGGTGTGGACTTGCACCGCTCCATTTGGGTATAGTGTGAGTTTGGGGAATGTGAACGTGTTACCGTCTTCGTCTTTCAATTGCCATGAAGCCAAATCCAACTGGCCTTCGCCTTCAAATTTGACCACGACGATCTCAGAAGTGAACGTCCCTGCGCCAACCACACTGCTGATCTTAATGGGAACATCCGTCTGCAATTCAGCGCTGGGCGTGTTGGACGAGTCACTGCCGCTGACGGGCGCGGCCTGTTGCACCGAGGGCTGGTTCGTGGCACGGGAGTTGCGGTCATACCAGAACAGGATCGTCCCCGTCACACTCGCCGAGACAAAGATATTGAGAAGCAGGTATTGGATGAGCTTTCGACGATCCATAGATGGTTCGATGATAGCACAAAAAGATTGATGGTTGTAGTTTTTTAACCACGGAGCCACAGAGACACGGAGAAAACTTTTTTAATTCTCTGCGAACTCCGTGTGCTCTGTGGTGAATACTTTATTTTTTTAATGAGATAGCCACCCAATCGCCAATTTGACGTTGATCGTTTCGCTTCAAACCTTTGGCTTCTCCCGCCGCAATGACAGATTCCGCCTGATGATCGAGAATTCCGCTGAGGATAATTTCGCCATTTGGCTCGACCAAATCTGCGAGACCTGCTTCAAAGAGGCGGATGAGAATCGGCCCAAGGATATTCGCCACCACCAGCGGCGCGGACTTAATCTGGAAACTGCCACTCAAAACCTCAGTCACGGATCCCAGCCCAAGCAGTAGTTCCTCCCCCACCCCGTTGGTATCCGCATTCTCGCGTGAGTTCTTGACAGACTCCATATCAATATCCACACCGAGGACGGTCTTCGCGCCGAGTTTAATTGCCGCAATAGAGAGAATGCCAGAACCACAGCCCACGTCAATACAGGAAAGAGGAAAGAGGAAAGAATCTTGACCGTCCTCTTTCTTCATTCTTCTTTCTTCAAACGCTACTTCCATCAACTCCAAACATAACTGCGTCGTGGGATGCGTCCCCGTCCCAAACGCCATGCCAGGGTCAATTTTGATCGGGATTCGTTTGGGGTCGGGAGATTCAAGCCAGGCGGGAAGAATCAGGAGTCTCTGTCCGATGAGGATCGGCTTGTAGTGCGTTTTCCAGGCCTCCATCCAGTTTTGATCCGCGATCTGCTTGTAGGCAGGAGTCGGCACAGGCTGAATCATCCCCAAAAAGTAAAGCGACTCTTCGAGCTTCTGTCGCGTCTCTTCCAATTGATCGTTCACCTCCAAATAAGCACGGACGGTGATGGGACCTGTCGCAGTCCCCTCGTCCTCTTCGTTATTGAATTTCACGCCCTGCTCGGTCATCACGCCGTTGGGCGCAAACCGCGCCAGCACATCCGCAACAGACTCAGCGAGTTCGCCGTCCACAGTTAAAGAAACTTCAAGCCAATTCATGTTTATCTCCAGATAAAATAAGAAATCGTTCGTCCAAGCCAAACTGCAAGCAGGCCAAGAATGACATTCGCGCCGACATTTGCAAGGGCATTCATCACAAAGCTCTCGCGCACAAGATTGACTGTGTCATTTCCAAAAGAGGAAAAAGTGGTGAAACCGCCCAAAAGACCGAAGAAAATAAAAGCCCGCGACTCGGTCGAGAAAGCTCCGCGCGCCTCGCCATATTGTGCAAGGACGCCAATGACAAGGCATCCAATGAGATTGACAGCCAGAGTCCCGTAGGGGAAATCCAACCGCTTCATGGATTGCTGCACCGCGCCGCCGACAAGATACCGCAAGACCGAACCGATAAACCCGCCAAAACCAACGAGAAAAATGTTTGTCAAATGCAACTCCGTTAAACCCTGTTTTACCACCGAGTACGCGAAGATTCTTAATTGGTTTTCGCAGTGTCCTTCGTATCCTTCGTGTCCTTCGTGCTCTTCGTGGTTAACGCTTTTGCCGCCCATTTTATCAATTCTTTTTCCGTAGTGAGCATCATGGCGGGCATTTCATCGACGGAAAAGTATTTCATCTCCGAAATCTCAAGGGACTCTTTGAACTCCCCGCTCACGATCCTGCACAAATACACCATGCTGATGTGATGGTCTTCCCTTGCGCTGACCACAGTGAGCAACCGCTCAATTTCAATTTGCATACTTGTCTCTTCGTAAAATTCGCGGACAATCGCATCCGCGGGCTGTTCGCGATGTTCCAACCCGCCCGCAGGAATGCCCCACTCAAACTTGCGATAGGTATGCTTGAAAAGGAGAATCCGCCCCTGCTCATCGAAAATCAACGCCGCCACCGCCGCGCGGAATCTGGGACGAAGCATCTTTGAAGCAAGGAAATGCACCCATAATGGCAAGAGTCGCCAGAGGCGCAATAATGGTTTCATCAAATTCAGGAGGAACTGCTTTCGTTCAGTTTCTTTTCAACCATCCCCAAAAACACATCCGCAGACTGTAAAATTTCGCCCGCTGTTTCACGGTCTATTTTTGAAGCTTCACGGTAATCGCCCTCCTGCCTGGATTCGAATGCATCGTGAATCAGCCTGCTCATTTCCTTTGGAAATACCTTTTGCTTTACAAAATACTCATCAAAATATGCAAGCGCCCCTTGATGTTTCGCGGTGTCTTTATCAATGGAAACCATCAATGCCAGCACGGCATAAAACATGGAGTAATAGGCTCGGTTTACAATGCTGATTGGGGTGCGTTCCAAATCATATAACGCATGAGCGTCTTTCAAGACTTCACCAGCCTGGTCGAGTCGATATTGAATTAACACCTGCTTATCCACCCTGTCTTTTTTCATGCAAAAACTCCCTCTTTCTTGATCGCCTTATAAAAAGGCGAAATGGCATAATATTCCATCTCCTGCGGCGTGGTTGGGAAGGTGGAAATGATCTTCCCCGCCTCAAAACCGATTTCCCATGCCACGCTGGAAACCAACTTGCGCGCTTCCCGATTCACAACAGGCAGAATGACCAACAAATCAATATCGGAAAACTTCGTCGCATCGCCGCGCGCTTGCGAACCAAACATAACCACTTTGATCGGAACCCCGAACTCCTTCGTCAAACGCTGGCGGACTTCTTTCGCAAGCTTTAAGGCGCGCACTCTGGGCTGTAACTTCTTCATACAACAATTATAACCCTAAGCCAGTTGGTGATCTCAATAAAAAACGAGCAGACATCTCATCCGCTCGCTAATTACCAATCTCCAGTCTCTAATCTCTTCTCTCACCCCCCCAACGTCTCATTCAACCAATCCAAAAACCCCTTTTCCTGCGGCTTGACCATGGTGCCCAAACTCTCGGCTAACTTCTCAAACAACTCGCGCTGTTCCTTTGTCAACTTGGTAGGGACAGCCACATTCACGATCACCAATTGATTGCCGCGGTCTTTGCGGCGCAGATACGGCACGCCTTTATTCCGAAGCGTAAACACCTTGCCAGGTTGAGTGCCCGCAGGGATTTTTAATTTCTCATCCCCATCGATGGTCGGCACATCCACTTCCGCGCCCAACACGGCTTGCGCCACATTGATATCGAGATTCAGCACCAGGTCATTCTCACGGCGTTTGAAAAATTGATGCGGCTTCACATCCAGCACCAAAAACAGGCTTCCCTGCGGGCCGCCATTTTCACCAGGCGCGCCTTCCCCCGTCAAACGGATTTGTGTGCCAACATCCACACCAGCGGGAATCTGCACTTTCTTCTTGATCTTCTTGCGCTCGAGTCCATTACCACGGCAAGTCTTGCACGGGGACGAGATCATCTCGCCGCGTCCATTACAAGTTGGGCAGGTCGCCGTCTGCACCATCTGACCTAAAAAGGTCTGGCGCACCTGACGCACTTCACCCTGTCCATTACAAGTGGAGCACTTCACTGGCGCAGTGCCAGGCTCCGCACCATTACCATGACAATGCGAGCAAGTCTCGTCGCGCGAAAACTCGATCTCTTTGTCCACGCCAAAGACGGCTTCTTCAAACGTCAATGTGACCTGCATCTGCAAATCACGTCCACGGCGCGGAGATTTGCGCGAGCGGCGGCCAGAGAATCCACCAAACCCGCCAAAAAGCTCGTCGAAGATATCAGAGAAGTCCACCGTGTAATCACGTTGACCGCCGCCACCCATGCCGCCGAGTCCCTCTTTGCCAAAGCGGTCATACCGCGCGCGCTTCTCAGAATCCGAAAGCACACCGTACGCCTCATTGATTTCCTTGAACTTTTCTTCGGCGTGCTCTTCCTTGCTTACATCGGGATGATACTGGCGCGCAAGTTTACGAAACGCAGTTTTGATCTCATCATCGCTCGCGTTCCGTCCCACACCCAGGGCTTCGTAATAATCTTGGTTGCTCATAAGTCACATCCCGTCATTGCGAGGGCGTTCTTGTTCTAGCCCGACACTTGCGCCGCGCGCCAGTGTCGTCGGGAAGAGCAAATGCCCTCCTCGCAATGACGGATTATTTACTCCTTAACTTCACCATCAACCACATCAGGCCCCGCATCAGTGGATGAGCCTTCGGCTTCCGCTTCGCCCTCAGCCGACGGTTGACCCTGCTCATAGACAGATGCCCCAATCTTTTGAATCGCCAATCCCAACGCTTCGGTTGCGGCTTTGATCTGCTCCACATCCTCGCCCTGCGCCACAGACTTGACTTCGGCTGTCTTGGTTTCAACTTCGCTTCGCAAATCCACAGGGACTTTGTCACCGAATTCGCGCAATGCTTTATCAGCGGCATAGGCTGTGTTATCGGCGTTATTTCGCGCTTCTATCAAATCCTTGCGCTTGCGGTCTTCCTCTGCGTGGGCTTCGGCATCCTTGCGCATATTTTCCACTTCGCTATCGCTCAAGCCAGAGGAAGCCGTGATCGTGATGTGCTGGGAACGTCCAGTCGCCTTGTCCTTCGCGCTGACTTTCAAAATGCCGTTCGCGTCCACATCGAATGTCACCTCAATTTGAGGGACGCCGCGCGGCGAAGGCGGAATTCCATCCAAAATAAATTTACCCAGCGACTTGTTATCATTCGCCATCGGACGTTCGCCCTGCAACACATGAATCTCAACCTGGGTCTGGTTATCGCCAGCGGTTGAAAACACCTGTGAGCGGCGGGTCGGGATGGTTGTGTTGCGTTCGATTTGAGCCGTGGCAACGCCGCCCAATGTTTCAATCGCCAGTGTCAGCGGAGTCACATCGAGGAGGAGAATATCCTTCACTTCCCCGCCGAGCACACCTGCCTGAATCGCCGCACCAATCGCGACCACTTCGTCAGGGTTCACGCCTTTGTGCGGGTCCTTGCCAAAGAAAGCGCGGACACGGTCTTGAATGGCGGGCATACGGGTCATACCGCCCACCAAAACAATTTCGTCAATGTTGCCGGCATTTAATCCAGCGTCAGCCAATGCCTGTTTGACAGGAGCAATTGTTCGGTCGACAAGATCCGCGGTAATTTGCTCCAGCTTGGCGCGGGTCATCGTCATCACCAAATGTTTGGGGCCGCTTGCATCCGCAGTCAAGTAAGGGAGATTTATTTCCGTCTGCATCACGGTGGAAAGTTCGATCTTCGCTTTTTCAGAGGCTTCCTTCAAACGCTGTAAAGCCTGGCGGTCATTATGCAAATCAATGCCGTTGTCTTTCTTGAAAGTCTCGATCAAATGATCCATGATGCGAAGGTCAAAGTCATCGCCGCCGAGGAAGGTATCGCCGCTCGTGGCACGCACCTGGAACACGCCGTCGCCCACATCCAAAATGGAAACATCGAACGTACCGCCGCCGAGATCGTACACCACGATAACTTCATTTTTCTTTTTATCGAGGCCATACGCAAGAGAAGAAGCGGTTGGCTCGTTGATAATACGAAGAACTTCAAGACCAGCGATCTTGCCTGCATCCTTCGTGGCGTTGCGCTGGGCGTCGTTGAAATACGCGGGGACGGTGATGACCGCCTGTGTGATCGTCTCGCCGAGATACGCTTCCGCATCCGACTTGATCTTCGCAAGAATCATCGCCGAAACTTCGGGCGCGGAATAATCTTTCTCGCCGAGGGTCACACGCACATCGCCGTTGTCCGCGCCGTTCACGGCATACGGCACGCGCTTGCGGGTGCGCTCCACTTCGGCATCGTCTGCCTTGCGTCCCATAAAACGCTTCACTGAAAAAATCGTATTCTGCGGATTCGTGATGGCCTGATTGCGCGCCACGCGCCCCACCAGACGTTCACCGTTCTTATTCATCGCCACCACCGAAGGCACAAGCCGTTCGCCTTCCGCAGAGGGAATCACAATCGGCTCGCCGCCAGACATAACAGCGGCCACCGAGTTGGTTGTACCTAAATCAATTCCTATAATTTTTGCCATGATTGCTCCTTTGAAAATCTGTAATTGGTAAATAGTAATTACTATTTACCAATTACCAATTATTTTTTACTGTGCCACCCGCACCATTGCAGGTCGTATCACCCGTTCGCCGAGCATGTAACCATTCTGCACCACATCGATGACGTGTTCGCTTTCAACCTCATCGTTCGGTTCGTGCGAAATCGCTTCGTGGAAGTTCGGGTCGAAGGCCATGCCCTTTGCCTCGATGCGTTTCAAGCCTTCGCCATCCAGCATGTTTTGCAGTTTGCGCGCAATTAACTCGATGCCGCTCGCCCACGCATCGTCTGCGGGACGGTTTTGCAAGGCGCGTTCCAAATCGTCCAACGCGGGCAACACCTTCTTGATGATGTCGCCTTTCATGCTGGCGTACATCAACTCATTATCCCGCTCGATACGCTTTTTATAATTTTGGAATTCAGCCTGAGACCTCGCCCACCCATCTTTATATTCGACGATTTTGGCTTCTGCTTCCTTCAATTGATTGATCAACGCCTCACGCTCCGCTGACGCCTGATCGCCCTCAACGGGCATTTCTTCCGCTGTGGCTTGAGTCTCATCGATCTCTTCCTGTTTATCTTTCTCTTTTGCCATGTTTCTCACTCTCAAATTGGTAATTGGTAATTGGTAATTGGTAATTTCATTTACAAATTACCAATTACTACTTACGTTTTTTTATTCACCCGAAATCGTATCGTTCACCAGATCACTTAACAACCCAGCGACATATCTCACGGTGGGGATGGTCTTTGCATAGGACATTCGCATCGGCCCCAGCACACCCAGCGTGCCCGTCGCCATACCAGGGACGCCGTATCTGGCGATGACCATCGAGCATTGGCGAAGTTCGTCCAGCTCGCCTTCGCCGCCGATCAACACTTGCAGTCCGCCGATGTTGCTGTTGATCGTGGTGCGGGCCAGCAATCCCTGCAAGGTGGATCGTTCTTCGAAAAGTTTCAAGGTCTTGCGCGCTTCGTCCGAGCCTGAAAATTCGGGTTCGCTCATCACATTGGTTAACCCGTCTGTGTAAATTTCACCGGAGACGCGGCTTGCAAAGTTACGCATCTCCTGAAGGATGAGGAGCAGAATATCCTGGTCGAGCGTGTCGGGGCGATTCGTCAGCGAGGAGATTGCGTCCACTGCCAGGCCAGCTAAAAGGGCGTTAAGACGCGCGGTGGTCTGGCTGAGTCGCTCTTGTGGCACAGGTTCTGCCAACGTCAAAATCTGCTGGGAGACTTCCCCACCCGCCATCACCAGCACCATCAAGACCTGCCTGCCTTGTGTGGAGATTAATTCAACATGTTTGTATTTTGCCTGCTCGACATGCGGGGCCGTGACCACCGAAACGCCCTGCGATTGGCTGGCAAGGATGGAGGCCGCGAGGGTCATCCACTGGTCCATGTCTGCGCGGGATTGGTAGAACTGGTGCGAGATGGTGTGCTGTACGCTTTCGGGCAGTTCGGCATCCTGCATCATCTGGCTGACGAAATAGCGATAGCCTTCTTCGGAGGGAGCGCGTCCCGCCGAGGTGTGAGGCTGGCGCAGGTAGCCCATTTCGGTCAGCGCAACCATTTCATTGCGAATGGTGGCTGTTGAAAGGCCGAGGTGATAATGCTCCGCCAGCCGCTTCGAGCCGACGGGCTGAGCGGATTCGATGTAATCACGGATAATTAGAAGAAGCAGGGTCTTCTGGCGTTCGGTGAGGTTGGTCATATTCATAATTTAGCGCTCCCGAAGCGAGAGCGCTATGTATCGTGCAATAATGATAACAGTGGGAAAAAGGGAAGTCAATAAGAGGAGTGTAAGAATTATTTACAAATGGAAGAAAAAGAGGAAAGATCATTTTGATCTTTCCTCTTTTTTAGCTATGGGGTTGTTGTTACGCTGGGCCGCCAGGCAGGGTGGAAATCCAATTCCGGGTCGGTTGTAATGCGGGTACGGCCTCCGCCGGCGGCGGTCATGTAGAAAATATCCACATTGCTCTCCTCCTCCACGCCTTCGTAAGCGAGGTAGAAGCCGTCCGGAGAGTAGCCCACATTTTGGATGATGGTCAGGTTGACCTGCATCCGCGTGCCTTGTTCCCGTGTATGGTCTGTGGCAGAAATGCTCATCAAATATGGGTTGCAAAATACGGTGGCACAGCGTTGGTTGAAGATGATCAGTTCGCCGTTGGGCGACCACGCGGGAAGATAATCTGTGTAGGCCACGCCACTGCGGACGATCTGTTTTGGCTCCGTGCCGTCGGCATTCATCATCCAAATTTGATAGACGCCAAAGCGTTTGACTGCGTACACAATCTGGGAGCCATCGCGCGAAAATGCGGGCTGACGGGATTCCACGCGCAACGCTCCTTTGGTGATCTGGGAGAATTTCGAAAGGTCATCCACATTGACGGAGAAGATTTCCATTTGTCCACTGCGCAGGGAAGTGAAGAAAATGGATTTTCCATCCGGCGACCAGACGGGGTCGAAATCTCCGCCGGGGCCGGGGGCAATTTGAGTTAAGCCTGTGCCATCGGCATTGATGATGTATAAACTGGCATTGTAGTAAATATCATCCATGCCTTTGCATGGGGAGATGAAGACCAACTTCGAGCCATCCGGCGACCAGGCAGGCTGGCAGGCTCCGTTGGGCATATCGGTCAGTTGAGTGGCGCCGTTGACTTCTATGTCCACCAGGTATAGCTGGGGTAAGCCACTGCGGTTGGATGCAAAAGCAACCTGCCCCGTTCCCCCGCCCAATGGAACCGCGGTGCTCGGAAGGGCCGTATCTGTTGGCGCAACGGTATCCACAATGCTGGGGATGGATGTATGGGTCGGCAGGGTTGTTGCGGTGGGAGGCCTTTTGGTTGCAGTGGGAATGGAAGTTGAGGTGGCTGTAAAGGTGGGCAAGCTGGTGGGAATCGGCGAAGTGGGCGTAGCGGATGGTGTGGCTGTATGGGTGGGCACAAGGAAGGGGATGATCCCGCGCATATCAGCCGGCAACATCCACGGCGTAAAATATGCCAGGCCGCCCAAAACCAACAATAACAATAAAACAAAAACCACAAAGCGAACCACCGTGGAACGGCGTTTCCGCTCGCGTTCCTTTTGTCTCTTAAGCGGTGAAATAAAAGGCTGATCCTCTTCCACAGTGGTCGGCGAGGGAACAGGCCCTTTTGGGACAGGGCGAACGGGGGTCTTTTCCTTGAGGGGGGCCGCCGCCGCTTCATTTATTTCCCTGGCAGGGAAGGCATCTACCGGGGGAGGGGCAACCGTATAACTGCCCGGTATCTGCTGGGTTTTGGATTTTGCGCCAAGCAACGCCTTCTTGAATTCCTCGGCGGTTTGGAAGCGGTCGCTCGGGTCCACGGCCATGGCCTTCTCGATGGCCGCCGCCAGACGACGGGACACCTTTGAATTGCGCTTCCGCAACGGGGTCAATTGAGCGTTGTCCATTGCGCGGGCCAGCCCGTCTTCCGGGATGATTCCGCACAGCGCGGCGTACAGCGTGGCGCCCAGCGAATAAATATCGGTGCGCGGATCGGTGCGCGCAGTTCCATATTGTTCAGGCGGAGAATAGCCGGGGGTCATGGCGCGCGCGCCGGTGGTGGTGGCCTGGCTTGCATTTTGATACACCTTTGCCAGCCCAAAATCCACTAAAAATATGTGACCGTCCGGGGTGATCTTGACGTTGCCGGGTTTGATATCGCGGTGCAAAATGGGAGGCTTGCGCGAGTGCAAATACGCGAGCGCATCGCAAATGGCGGCGCCAATATGGACGGCGTCCTCCTCGGTGAGCATACCGAGGCGTTCCATGCGGAAGCGCAAATCCTCACCCTCGATAAAATCCATGACGAGGTATTGGCCCTGGTCTCCCAGCACAATATGGTCTGAAACACGCGGCAGGTTTGGATGCCTAAGGTTGGCAAGGATGACCGCTTCCAAACGAAACTGGCGCGCATATTCATCCGTTGTGAAGAGATTTTCCTTGAGCGCAATCTGAACGCCGAGGTTTTCATCCACGGCGCGGTACACAGACCCCATGCCGCCCTGGCCAAGAATATCAATAATTCGATAACGATTATGAAGGAGGGTGTCTTTTTCGAGCGTCATCTAAAACCTAATGGCCTGCCTAAAACCAATAACGCGCCATGCAATGGATTTGCGCGTTAAAAACAAGTTGGATTTTTTATTGAATTTCCTGAACGAGGGCATATTATATCAGATTGAAGTTTTACCCCTGCCGACTTCAACCAACTTGAAACGAATGAACACCCACGGCGCGCCGCCCGTCACCCACCAGCCCACCAGCGCATAACGGATGAAACGCAGGGAATACACAAGCGCGCCATCGCCACGCGGGAAAATTTCACCCAGCCCCATCCAAAGGATGAGAATGCCGACCAGGCCGATGACGTAACGAAGAGCGCGCATCCAAACCGGACCGTTGGCCTGATACCCGCCCATCGACATGATCCACGCCAGACCAAAGCCCAGCCCGAAGAAAGTCCCTGCCGAGGTGTAGATTCCGTTTGGGTCGACCGGGGCAGGCAGATCGGTCCCGGCAAGAAGCGCATTGTCCATCCACAAGGCAGGGATTTGAAATCCGCTTCGCAAAGATAGTACCGCCATCCCCAACACAACGAAACTCATCGAACCGACGAAGGCATAGATGGTCTGCTGGGTCAATGATTTTTTTCCAATCCATTGGGCAAGCGGTTCCCAAAATCGGGAGAAAGCCCACAGAAGCGCCCCGCCCAACAGCCACCCTGCGATGACATCATGCGGGAAGTGTGAGCCGAGAAACAGGCGCGAGAAGCCGATAAAAAAGATGAGCGCGATTGCGGCCACCCAAACCCAAACCTGTTTGCGATAGGCGGCAATGATGCCCCACACGCTCATGGCATTTTGGGCGTGACCCGATGGAACGCCGAAGGATGTTTCAGGCCAAAGCGCGCGCACGTGTGAACTCACCCAATACGGGCGCGGGCCTGCAAAAAGCGCTTTGCCCAGATAGTTGAACATACTGCTGGTCACCAGGATGAACCCCACCCGCAGACCCAGCGCAGAGTCTATGCTCCAGTAGATGAGGGGCAGGACGAGGAAAAAGAAATCTTCTGTTCCGAGGTAGCTGAAAAAACGCATGGGCAGGGTGAGCCAGTCCCCCAGGCCTTGAAGGCCGATGATAAAGGCGATGCCGCCGTCAATAAGAGTCTGCATGTAGTCCTCCAGTAGGGTTTTTGAGGTATCACAATTGACGAACACACGCCCTTCATTGTACACTCAAAAAATGAAAAAAACCTCTGCGCGGTGGTGGGATCTTCCCTCTGCTGTATTTCTTTTTTTTGCAATCCTGTTTTCGGCATGGCGGTTGCAATCCACCGATTGGGCGGAGGGGCTTGAGCACGTCCGCAACGTGGCGCTGGCGGGTTTGATCGTTGGGCTGGCGCTGGGGCAAAGCATATTTCAGAAACGCGGTGTGATCTTTTTATCCATTGGCTATATGCTGGCGGTGTTTATCTGGCAATGGTTTGGGTACATCGAGTTTTCAGCGGAAGACTCCTACCTGGGCGAGAGGTTCATCATCCTGGCTGGCAGGTTGTTGACTGGGTTAAGCGAGTTTGCCGCCGGCAGGCCTGTCAAAGACCCGTTGTTTTTTATCGCCTTGCTGTTCATTCCTTTTTGGTATACCGCACTGGCAGGAGGCTATCAATTAACCCGCCATGCCAACGCGCTGGCCTCCGCCCTGCCCAGCGGATTCCTGATGTTCTTCATCTATTTGAATCATTACACCACCCGCGATTACAACTGGCTGTTCGGCGCGTACCTGTTCGCGGTCTTTCTCCTGCTTGGACGGGTCAAATACATTGTGGATCGAAAAAAATGGCGGGAACAGCGGGTGCAGGTTTCAGCAGAAAGCAGTATGGATTTCAACAACGCCATCATGGTGGGCGCGGCGGCATTGATTCTGGCGGTGTGGGTCGTTCCCTACACCCTGCCATTCAACTCGCAAGCCAGGCAAGCATGGCAAAGGGTATCTGCAACCTGGTCGGAGAATGAGCGGATGGATAACATGTTCGCCGCGGTCAAGAAGGATAATGTCCCTTCCAGTGATTTTTACCGCAATGAACTGCCTTTGGGCACGCGCGCCGCGCAAAGCGAAGCAATTGCTTTTCTGGTGTACACGCCGCCTGCCGCGCAGGATTTTCCGCGCCTGTATTGGCGGGGACGGGTGTACGACCAATTTGTGGATGGACGCTGGCGCATATCGAGTGTGGAGAACGTCAAATATACAACCCAGGATGGTGATTTTGATATCCCAGATTTGGAAAAACGCTTCAACTTAAACTTTACCTACAGCGTTTATAGAAAAGGACAGACCCTTCTCTATTCGGCGGCGCAACCGATCTGGACGAGCCACCCTGCGAGTATTGCGCATGTGGCCATCCCCGGGGAAAATGATGAGGCGGAGATAATGGATATCGTGGCGTTGCAGGCTTCGCCGTATTTGGAGGCGGGGGAGACGTATCACACCAGAGCCATGCTTGCCAACCCCACCATCACCGAATTGCGCGGAGCCGGGCGGGAATATCCTGCCTGGGTAACGGATAGATACCTGCAATTGCCCGCGGATTTTTCGGCGCGCATTCAGGCGCGGGCATTCGAGATCACCGCCGAATTCGACAATCCATACGACCAGGCCGCCGCCATCACCAGCTACCTGCGCTCGGAGATTACATACAACCCGCTCATGTCTTTCCCCGAAGGGACGGAAGACCCGCTGGAATATTTTTTGCTCGAGGGCAGGCAGGGCTTTTGCAATTATTATGCCAGCGCCGAAGTGCTGATGCTGCGCTCGATTGGCGTGCCCACGCGGCTGGCCGTGGGGTTTGCGCAAGGCGAACCCAATTTACAAAACACTTTTTACACCGTGCGCGAACGCGACGCGCACGCCTGGCCTGAAGTGTATTTCCCCAGATATGGCTGGATCGAGTTCGAACCGACGGGCAACCAACAGCCTGTGGAACGTCCATTGGCGCGGGAGGAGAACCCTGAAAACGAAAGCCCGACCAGCAATCCGCTTGAGGTGGAGGCGATTGCCCAGCAAGAACCCCAAACGAATGAACCTCTCGAACAATCGCCCGTGAATTTTATGCCTCGCGCGCAAATCATCCAGCTCAGTATTGCAGGGACGCTGGGACTGCTGTTTATGACCGCCTTCTTCCTTAAGCGGCGTTACGCGCCAAACACGCAGGCGGCTGTTATTTTGAGATCGGTGGTCGAGCGCAACGGCTGGGAAACGCCCGCCTGGCTAAACCGCTGGACACTTTGGACGGCGCTGACCCCCATCGAAAAATATTTTCACAGCGTTAATTTCAGCCTGCGTTGGATGGATGCGCCACAGCCTGTTCACGCCACTCCCGCAGAACGCGCGGGCATTCTTCAAAATCTTATTCCTGCGGCTTCCGAGCCGATTGAAATTTTATTGCGCGAGTATCAATCCGCTTTGTTTAGCAAACGCATGGGCAGTGTCCGGTCGGCCCGCCGCGCGGCGTGGAAGATTCTCCGGCAAACCCTGTCTACACGTCTAAAAATCTTCATCTTAGGATACAATTAGAAAAAAAGTATCTTCTCAATATCTTGGGAATGACGACACACCGTCCCGAAGGTTTGAGCGGCCCAACAGGTTTTTCAAGGAAACCTTCGGGACGTTCCCCCTTCTTTTTGAGATGATACAAAAAAGGCGAGAAAGCATCGCATCAGACCCTTTTCAACCTGCTAATTGGTATCCTTTATGACCCCTGAACAAACACGCCCACGAACCGTCCACGACCAACTACTTGCCCTCAGTACCCAGGCGGGAAAGATCCGCACCGACCTGGAACCCGGCAAACTAAAACTCCCCAAAAGCACAATCGAAGAACTGCACGCCCTGCAAACCGCGCTGGTTCAACTTGCCGAAAGGATGGAAGCCTCTCAACGCGAAAGCAACAACATGCTGGCGCTGGCTGATGTGGGGCAGGTTATCAATTCATCGCTGGAACTGGATGAGGTTTTGCGCATCGTGATGGACAACATCGTGCGCCTCACCAAGGCGGAACGCGGCTTTCTCATGTTGCGCGATGAAAACGGCGAAATGTCCATCCGCATGGGGCGCAATTGGGAAATGGAATCGATCAACTCGTCCGAGAAGAATGTCAGCCGCACGGTTGTCCAGCGCGTGATCGACTCAGGGGAAGCGATCGTCACCACCAACGCGCAGGAAGACCAGCGCTTTTTGGGGCAGGAAAGCATCGTGGCTTTCAACCTGCGTTCCATTTTATGCGTGCCGCTCAAAGTAAAAAACGAACTCATCGGCGTGGTCTATGCCGACAACCGCATCCGCACGGGCATCTTTGCGGAAACCGAAAGGGATTTGCTGGCCGCGTTTGCGAACCAGGCCGCAGTTGCCATCGAAAACGCGCGCCTGTTCTCCTCGCTCAAACAAACCCTCGAAGAAGTGACCGGGCTCAAGAACCTGATGGACAACGTCTTCGCATCCATTGCCAGCGGCGTAATCACGGCGGATGTTCAGTACAAGGTGACACTTGCCAACAAAGCCGCGGAAAATATCCTCGGCGCAGATTCGATTGACATCATCGGTCATTATCTTAACGAGGCGCTTGCCTCTGTTTCGAGTGAACTGGTTCCGCATCTGATGGAGGTCCGCGAAACGGACAAAGCCATCGTAGACCTCGAGATCAGCCACCACCTGCCCAGCCGCGGCACAGTGGACTGGCGTTTGAATCTCTCCCCGCTCAAAGATGCGGGACAGAAAACCCAGGGCGTGGCAATCGTCCTCGACGACCTCACAGAACGAAAGAAGTTGGAAGCGCAGCGTCGTCTCTTCGAGCGCATGGTCTCCCCCGCCGTCATCGAACAGCTCGACCCGAACAGTCTACAGCTTGGCGGCAAGCGCACGAATATCACCGTGCTGTTCGCAGACATCCGCGGGTTTACAACGTTTAGCGAAAGCCTGCCGCCAGAAAAACTCGTCAGCATTTTGAACCGCTACCTGGCCGCCATGGCCGAAGCCGTGCTCGCGCAGGAAGGCACGATTGACAAGTTCATGGGCGACGCCATCATGGCCTGGTTCAATGCCCCCGTGCCCCAGCCAGACCACACCCTGCGCGCCGTCAAGACCGCGCTGGCCATCCGTGACTCGGTGGAGAATTTATACAAGGAACTTCCCGCAGATTCACACCTGGCCTTCGGAGTTGGCATTCATTATGGCGACGCCGTGCTCGGCTTGATCGGCACCGAAAAACGCCTGGAATACACCGCCATCAGCGACAGCGTGAACACCGCCAAACGCATTCAGGAAAACTCAGGCAGAAACCAACTCCTCATCAGCAGGGACGCCTACGAGCGCGTAAAGAAAGAAGTGGAAGCGAAACCGCACGCAGACATGGGCGTAAAAGGCAAGACCCAGCCGATTGCGGTGTTTGAGGTGTTGGGGTTGAAGTGAGGGGAAAGGTAATTGGTAATTGGTAATTGGTAATTGGTAATTGGCTTCCGAGGCGATGGTGACTTCGGAAGTTTTTATTTCGTCCTGAGCGTAGTCGAAGGATATGGGTGGGGGTAAAATACAGGCAAGTAAACAATTATTCAAATCATTCCAGCGAGGCAGGCATGGACATACCCCAATTAGCCGCAAAAGTCGCAGAAATTTTGATTCCCTTTCTTACGGCAGGCGCGACAGCCGCGGCCAGTGAAATGGGCAAGCAGGCCGTCGCTGCCCTGTGGGAAAAGTTGAAGCCAAAGGTGGAGGCGAAGGAAGCCGCAAGAGACGCCATGGAGTTTCTGCGGGAGGAGCCTGAGAATCCATCGGCGCGAGATTCGCTGGAGCGCCAGATCAGGAAAATCCTGGTTGAATATCCCAGCCTTGCCGAAGAGGTGGGACAGATCGTTCAGGCGGGGGACGACAATGTTATTGTCGGCGGGAATGTCAGCGGGAATAATATCACCATTGGAAAAGACATAACCATCACACATATTTACGGCGAAAAGACATCATCCCCTCCCGTCTCTATGGAGCAATTGACACATGAATACCTGCAAGCCCTTGCCGCAGAATGTGAAAAATTGCCGCTTGGCACAATTCATGTCACCCTTGAAAAAGCCGAACATGAAGCCTCGATTTCTTTGGAGGACGTTTATATTGACCTGGACATTCGCCCCCGCGCGCGCGGACAACAAAAAGAGAAGGAGATGGAAGCCGCAGAACGCGAACCACAGCGCATTCCCATCGCACAAGCGTTGGAAGATGCAAAACTGCGCCGCGTGGTCTTGTTGGGAGAGGCAGGCTCTGGCAAGACAACCTGCGTTCATTACCTGACGATTGCGCTTGCCGCGATTCAGCAAAACGCAATCGCAAAAAAGCCCCTGCCCGAAAATTCGACGCTGGCGCGTTATTTCCCGATCCGCCTGATTTTGCGCGATGTGGCAATTCCGACAGACACAAAAACAGGCGGCGTGGATATTCTTTGGAATGCCCTGCGCGCAGACCTGACTAAAAAAATCGGCAAAGAGCAGGCTGACCAGTTATTTCCCCATTTGCAAAATCGCATAAAAACCACGCCCTGCCTGATCATGCTGGACGGCTTGGATGAAGTGCCAGAATCGGAAGAACGCCGCCCGCGTTTATTGGAAGCCATTGAAAATTTTTCCGCCACCCTCAAACAAAGCATTGTCATGGTGACGGCAAGACCGTATGCCTACGATAACCCCAAATGGCATTTGCCGCATTTTGAGATCCTCGATTTGCTGGATTTCAGTTCGGAACAGATCGAAAATTTCATTTCCCGTTTTTATGATTCCGTGCAGGTTGTAAAAAACTGGGACGACGCCCTGGTCGCATTGCGAAAAAGCGGTTTGAACGAGGCTGTACAAAGCAGGGAATATTTATACAAACTGGCGGAACGCCCCCTGTTATTAACCCTGATCGCCTCTGTGGATAGCAGTGGCTCGCAACTACCCGAAGGCCGCGCCGAATTATACAAGGAGACCATCGACCTGTTACTGCAACGCTGGCACCTGAGAAAGGAAAGCAGTATCGCGGAACAGGAAATTGTCAGGTTCTTTTCAACAGACTCCAGCAAGGTTCTGGACATCCTGCAAAAACTTGCCTACAAAGTGCATGAAAGGCAGGGCAGGGAATCGAAACCCAAAGAGCAGGCTCCCGCCGACATTGACAGGGACGAAATCTGGGCCGCTTTTTCCTCCTCCCTGCCGAAAGAAATTGACATGGACTCACTGTTGAACTTTTTAGAAAAACGCGCGGGATTGCTTTTGGATCGCGGGGAAGGGATTTACGTTTTCCCGCATCGCTCTTTTCAGGAATACCTTGCCGCAGGTTTTTTGAACACGCAGTCGGACGAGAAATTTCACCTCGACGCCATCTTCCACCGTGAACCGAAATGGTGGCGCGAAGTGGTTCTGCTTGGAATAGCCCGAATGTTGCCTAACTTGAAAAACGCCGCCGATGAAGTAAACACGCTTGTGCCATGCGACATCGAAAAAATGGAACACGAAATCACCCCAATAGACTGGCAGGCCGCCGGGCTGGCAGGGCAAGCCTTGCTCGAAATACGCTTGAAGGAAAAAGGCGGCGACCAGATCAAGTACAAAACCATTATCAAACGCATCAGAAATTGGCTCGTTCAACTGCTCGAGCAAAACGCCCTCGCCCCGCGCGAACGCGCCGAAGCGGGCGACACTCTCGCCAAACTTGGTGACCCGCGCCCTGGCGTAACAAGCGATTTCCTTTTTTGTGAAATCCGCGCGGGCAAATTCCTGATGGGCAGTAAAGAAGGCGAGAAAAATTCAAGCGACGATGAACGCCCGCAATTTGAATACAACATTCCCGACAACTATTTCATGTCGCGTTACCCAATCACCAACGCGCAATTTGATTTGTTCGTGAAAGACCCGAATGGGTACACAAAAGATGAATGGTGGACAGAAGCAGGCTTGAATTGGCGCAAAGGCCAAAAAGAACACAAAAGATACAGCGGCGCGTTCTCGCTCCCCAACCACCCCGTTGTCGGCGTGACATGGTACGAAGCGGCGGCGTTTTGCAAATGGATGACGGAAAAAATGAAGAAGGAAGAATGCAGAATGCAGATTTACAAACCCAAAAGCAAAACGCTCGAGTCAGGCGACATTCTGCATTCTGCATTCCGCAATTTGCATTTTGAAATCCGCCTGCCCACCGAAGCCGAATGGGAACGCGCCGCGCGCGGCGGGACAAATTACCGCTATCCATGGAACAATGATGAGATCACGCCCAACCATGCCAATTATGCAGACACCAATCTCAACGTCACCAGCGCAGTGGGCGCATTCCCTTTGGCTATGAACGACTACGGCTTGCTCGACATGAGCGGAAATGTTTGGGAATGGTGCGCCACTGAATGGCGGGATAACTATGAAGGTTATTTAAAAAAGGAAAATAACAAACCCGAAGGCAGCGTCGCGCGTGTTGTTCGCGGCGGCGCGTGCGGCAGTGTAGACGGGTTTCTGCGTTGTGCGTACCGCGGCAGGTTCTATCCCGACGTCGTGTGGTACTTTCAAGGCTTTCGTGTGGTGGCGTCGTTCCCTATTTCTCTTCCTTATTCTGGTTCCTGATTTCTGGTTCCTGGTTTCTGAATCGGTTTAAAAAAATTTAAAATTTTAGACCTCATAGACCTGAAAGGTTTTATGGAAACCTGTCAGGTCTTATCTATTTGGAGAGCAAAATGAAAGAATCCCCGATCTTCACGCGCACGTTTGACTTATTGATGTGGCTGCTGCCCGCCACAACCAAATTTCCGAAAGAACAAAGGTTTATCCTTGCCCAAAGGATACAACTTGCGGCGTTCAATTTTTATGAAGCCATCACCGCCGCAGCATTGAGTGAAAAAAGATTGCATTATCTTGAACAGGCAGATATTGAATTGCAAAGGCTGAGGTTGTATTTGCGATTAAGCCGCAGGCTGAATTTTTTAGACGGCAGGCAATATGAACATGTTTTCAAAATGGTGGAAGAGATTGGGAAACTGCTTGGCGGATGGAGTAAAAAGATTGCATGAACACAGGTGACAGTCACTTTAAAAGTGACTGTCACCTGCGTGGCGTATAATAATCGAGCCAATGAAAATTGGCGGGGCTGGCTGGTAACGTCGCGCGTGTTGTTCGCGGCGGCGCGTACAACAATGAAGACAGGAATCTGCGTTGTGCGTACCGCAACAGGAACAATCCCAACAACGAATGGAACAATCAAGGCTTTCGTGTGGTGGCGTCGTTCATGCTTCTCGAAATGGAAGGTTTCCAGGGTTCGCCCTGTTACCCAGGACAGAAATGCTCTCCACGTAGAACTGGAAGCCGCGTCCGAACCTATGGAAGAGAAATAGTGCAGTCACGCCCTGGCTGGTTTTCCCTCACCCAGCCTCTCCCGGTGGGAGAGGGGCAAATCAGGCGAATATAGAAGAGCCGCGCGGCCTCGGCGTTCCTTCGTCCTGCTCACATCGTCCCGATGTTCTTTCGGGAGGACAAGCTCCACGCCGCGCGGCAAACTCGCGAAAACGTCCCGAAGGTTTTAACCGAACAATCATGCCCCTCCAACAAACCTTCGGGACGGTGACTAAATTTTATTTCTGATACGAACATTGACGATGGATGGGTAAACGTCTGCGAAAACCTGTCAGGTCTTAACCATGAATCAACTTTACGATTTCGACAACCTGCTCCTCGCCTACCGCAAAGCCAGCAAAGGCAAGCGCGGTCTTGCAGACGTGGCCGAATTTGAATACCGCCTCGAAGATAATCTTTTGCAACTTCAACGTGAATTGCAGAGCCAAACCTACCAGCCCGGGGAATATCACAGTTTTTATATCCACGACCCCAAAAAAAGGTTGATTTCCGCCGCGCCCTTTCGTGACCGTGTGGTGCATCATGCGCTCTGCAATATCATCGAACCTGTTTTTGAAAAATCCTTCATCTTCGATTCGTACGCCAACCGCATCGGAAAAGGCACGCACAAGGCGATTGACCGCGCCCAGCAGTTCGCGCGCCGCTTCAAGTACGCGCTCACCTGTGACGTGCGCCAGTTCTTTCCGAGCATAGACCATGAGATATTGAAAAAGACCCTAAAGGTTTCTCTTGCAAACAGCGGCGATCATCAGCAAAACGACACCGCGAATCATCTATCGAGTCAGCCGAAAAAACCTTTAGGGTCTGCCGTCATGTGGTTAATAAAAAAAATCCTGCAAAGTGGCGCAGGCGTGTTGCAGGAGGAATACGACATGGTTTATTTTGCAGGGGACGACCTCTTCGCAGGTCAACGCCCGCGCGGCCTGCCGATTGGGAATCTCACGAGTCAATTCTGGGCGAATTGCTACCTCAACCCCTTCGACCATTTTGTAAAACGAAAATTGAGATGCAAAGGCTACGTCCGCTACGTGGATGATTTCCTTTTGTTCTCGAACAGCAAAACCGAACTCAATAGCTGGCGGGAGCAGATCATTCACGAACTCGAAAATTTTCGATTGACCCTGCATGAAAATAAATGTCAAACCCGCCCCGTGCAGGAAGGAATTCCATTTCTCGGCTTCATCATCTACCTCGAACACAGGCGGCTAAAAAGAAAAAAGGGAATTGCCTTTCAGCGCAAATACAAACTTGCCCGCAAAGCACATCAACGCGGCGAACTTTCATTTCCCAAACTCACCGCCTCCATACAAGGCTGGGTCAACCACGTCCGCTACGCAAACACCTGGCGCCTCCGCCAAGCCATCCTCACCCCTGATCACTGACCACTGACCACTGATCACTTTTTACTTCTCACTCTCCCCCACCCTCTCCACAAACCTCACCACCCCCTCCAACCCCTTTTCAATCGGCGGCACATCGATAAACTCATTCACCGTATGCGCCCCGCCGCCTGTGGTAATGCCCATCACCACCGCAGGGATACCCTCGCTCAACGGAATATTCGCATCCGTCGAACCCGCAGTGAGAATCGCCTCCAGCCCCTGCTCCTGCGTGCAACGCACCGCAAGTTGAACCATCTCATGCTCGATGGGAATCTCACCCGCAGGCCGTTCCCCGATCACCTCTGCCATGATCTTCACCCCCTTGCGGCCCGCCTTCACCAGCACATCCTCCACCTGATGAACAAGTTTTGCAAGCATGGCGGGGTCTTCCGAACGCAAATCCAATTCACATTTTGCCTCCGCCGCCAGCACGTTAATGCCCGTCCCGCCGAGGATCGTACCCACGTTCATCGTCGTGCGCGGCTCCTGCGGCAAACGGATGGATGTCAACTGCGTCACCAGCGCGGCCAGTTCATGCACCGCCGAAGGCTGGCCGTAGTCCGACCACGAATGCCCGCCCCTGGTCTTCGCCGTAATTCGATAACGCTTCACCCCAATCGCGCGATGATACACATGCCCAAGCGCCAGCCCCTCCAGCGCCAGATAGCCAAGCACATCCGCGCCAAAACGCTCCACCACGCCGCGCATCCCGCGCAGATCGCCAAGCCCCTCCTCGCCCACATTCGCCACAAACCACACATCCTGCCTGAGCACAATCTCTCTTTCACGCAAGGACCAAAGGATGCCAAACAACGCCGCCACCCCAAGGGAGTTATCCCCAATCCCCGGTGCGATGACGCGCCGCGCCTCTCTCCTACTCTGCAAGTTGATACTCGGCGGAAATACCGTATCCAAATGAGCAGACACGATCAACTCTTTGGCCTTTTTCTGTTTCCCCGGCAGACGCGCAAAAACATTCCCCAGCGAATCCATCGAAACATCTTTGAGTTTCTCCTTCAAGAAAAGGTCGCGCACAAATTCAGCGCGCGGCCCCTCCGCAAAAGTAGGCGCAGGAATCTGCTGTATCTGCATTGCCAGCTCGAGGACTTTGTCTGTGAGTGTCATGGGGGTGTGAAATCCTTAATCCGTATTTTGTAATTTGTAATTTGTAATTTACCTTACGCAAAACTTCTTATGACCCCATAGGGGTCAAATGATTATAGCTTTTGGGATGCGGCAAATTCAACCCCGAAGGGGTGTCATAGCTTCTGAAATTCCATGTCATCCCTTCGGGATTGAATTACGTAAAGTGAGTTTGTAATTTGTAATTCTGCATTCCTCATTCCTCATTCCGCACTCAAACCTCTCTTGCGAATTCTGCTAAAGAATGCAGTCTTGCTTCGGCCAGGCCGGGCAACACGTCCAACGGGTAGAAGGGGCCGCTTCCTTCTATCTTCAGCGAAGCAGAGACGTTTCCATACAAAGCCGCGGTAAGCGGGTCGTTTGATTTTTCATACCCTGCAAGGAAACCGCCGCAAAAAGCATCGCCAATGCCTGTGGGGTCTGCGATCCGTGATGGATACGCGGGAATCTCGTAGCGATGATTCCCTGCCGCATCATACAACCACTGCCCCAACGGGCCGCGCTTGATGACGATGATCCGCGGGCCGTAGTCGCTGACCTTGCGCGCCATTTCCCACGGGTCGTGCGTCTCGCCCCAAAAGAGGGATCGCAGTTCCTCTTCCGACGGATGGAAAATGGTGACACCCTGCAAGATCACGCGCAGGGTACGCCAAAAGCGTGGCTTCATGTAACTCGGAGCAGGATCCAGGCTGAGGGTCTGGTCTGAACCGCCTTTGAAGAGGTTGACCATCTGACTCTGGCTGGTAAAGTCAAAGGGACAGATATGCACGTGGCGGACATCCCGAAAATCCCTGGGCACATCCAGCGCGGCGGGAGAGGTGATGTCTGATTCGCGCAGGTCTTCGCTGGAATCATCCACGGGCTGGTAGCCAAGCAGGGCTTTGGGAAAGGTGATCTGGCGGCGCGCAAAATGCGAGACGGCGTTGGAATGACTGCGCTCGTTGTTTTCTGTGTAGGCAATAAAAGAGCGCAGGTCTATATTTTTTTCTTCGCGGATGATGTGAATGCCAGCGGTGTGAAACCCAAGTTTTTCGAGATCGCGAAGCCACTGGTGCGGATAATCCTCCCCCACGCGGGCAACCAGGCCGGCGTTCGCTTCCCACACGGCCAGCCCGCCTGCGGCATAAAGCAGGTTGCCGCCGGGCGAATCCATAAGCGGATTGCCCAATGGCGGCAGGATGTATTCACGGTTGAGCTTTCCAGCGATGACGAATTTGGGCGGCATGGTTGCCCCAAGTATAAGAGGTGACAGTCTCTTTTGAAAGTAACTGTCACTTTTTGGTTTTCATCCACGCGGGTTTTTGCACGGCCACTTTTTTGAAAATGGGACAATCCTTCTGGTGCGCGCCCGCCAAATACCCCGTAGACATGAGGAATTCATTTACGATCTCGCCGCCGGTGAAGACGAAGGTTTTTCGGAATAACTTTGTCCATTCCTCTTTTGTGAGCGGATGATTTTTATCGAGCCAGCCTTTGAAGGAGCCGTGTTCTTTTTTGAGTTCGAGTATTTTCTGCGCGTTGACAATGGCCGCATTCACCTTCAAGCGATTGCGAATGATGCCTGCATCTGCCAGCAGACGGGCGCGGTCTTTTTCGGTATATTTGGCGATTTTTTCGATCTTGAATTTATCGTAGGCTTTGTGGAAGTTCCCGGCCTTTTTGAGAATGGTGATCCACGATAGCCCGGCCTGATTGATCTCAAGCACGAGACGCTCGAACAACTCATCGTCACTTTTCAGCGGAAAGCCGTATTGGGTGTCGTGATAATTTTTATGGAAGGTATCTTCGGGATGGGAGATGCAGTAATCGCAGTAGGTTGTCATTTTTCACCTGTAAAAATGGCTCATGTGCAGACTCTGTGCGAAAGGCAAAACGCGAATTTTTCGCGGCATTCGCCTCATTCGGAAAATTCGCGTTAAGTTTTTTGCTCTTTGAAAGTCCGAGCATTCAGTCTGCACACTCTTTACACATGAGCCAAACTTTTTTATTTTTTTAACCTTCGTGTACATTGTGTCCTTTGTGTTTAATTTTTTCACCCCACCATCCGAATCTCTCTCGGCATGTCGGACAAACTCTCTGCGCCGTTTTCGGTGATGACAAGGTTGTCTTCGATGCGTACGCCGTTGCGGCCAGCGAGATAAATACCTGGCTCCACGGTGAAGGTCATGCCGGGTTCGAGCAGTTGCATGTTATCGCCGCGCATGTAAGGGTCTTCGTGGCCTTCCATGCCAATGCCGTGACCGGTACGATGCGTGAAATATTTTCCATAGCCAGATTTTTCGATCACCTCACGCGCGGCAATGTCCACGTTCGCGCAAGGGACGCCGGGCTTCGCGGCGGCGCGGCCTGCGGCATTCGAGTTCTGCACGATCTCGTGAATCTTTTTGTATTCCCCGTCCACCTCGCCCACGGCAAAGGTGCGGGTCAAATCCGAGATGTAACCATCGTGCGCCGCGCCCCAATCCACCACCAGCAAATCGCCAGCCTGAATTTCTCTTTTGGTCGGCGAGGCATGCGGGTTGGCAGAGTTCGGCCCCGCAGAAACAATCGGCGCGAAAGGCATCTCCGATTCGGAGCCATGCTTCAACAATTGCATCACCAATTCGGAAGACAATTCTTTTTCGGTCATCCCAATTTTGATTTTCGGGATCACCGCCTCCAATGCATCCTGCGCGATCTTCACCGCGGCGCGCATGGCATCCACTTCGGCCTTATCTTTTTTGAGACGCAACCCAGCCAGCACATCTGTGGCATCGGGGAAGTCCGCTTCGGGCGCGCCCGCTTTTATGTGACGGAATTCCAGCAGGCGCATCTGGCGCGGCTCGACCCCGATCCGCTTCCCGTCTAGACCGAGAGCCTGAGCGGCCTTCCGAAAAGCATCTTCCCACTCTGACGGGTTTTCGCCGTACGCAAAGGCTTGAATTTTATATGGAAACAAATCCACTTTGGGCAATTCGAGTTCGGGCAGAATCAGCACGGGGTCTTGACCTGGCGAGACGAACAACACAACGGGACGTTCCATCAAATGAAAGCCGATCCCCGATAAATACGTCAGCGTGGGGCTGGGATTGATGGCAACAGCAGACAGGCCTGAGTTAAATAATGAAGCGGTAAGTTTGTCGAGGCGGGCTTGAGTCATAAAAGTCTCCTACTCCAATTTATGTTTTGATTTTGAAAAGATATAGGCAATCCAATCCACTACGGCGGGGAAAAGCATATCGAAGGCGGTGACGATGCGAAACCACCAGGGGATGACGAGACTGCGGCGCGGACGTTTGGCAACATCCACGACGCGTTTGGCTACATATTCAGAAGACATGCGGATATTGAATTTTTTCCGAAACGAACCATAGGCTTTGCTGTTGCCAACGTGCTGACCAAACTCGGTGGCGGCGGGGCCAGGGTAAATGCCGCTGACCTTGATGCCGAGCGGGGCAACTTCGCGGCGCAGTGAATCGGTAAAGGCGCGCGCGCCAAATTTACTGGCGGAATAAGATGCGATGAGCGGCGGGGCAATGAGGCCTGCAACGGAAGACATATTAATGATATGACCACTGCCCTGCTCGATCATTTGCGGCAGGACGGCGCGTGTGACCTGCATGAGGCCGATGAGGTTGACGCGTATGAGCAGGTCAATATCGCGTTCGGGTGTGTGGTTCTCGAACCAGTCCACGCGGCCAATGCCTGCGTTGTTAAAGAGAATATCAATGCGGCCATACAGGGCAACGGCGGATTGCGCCATGTTTTCAATATCATCCGCGTTGGTAATATCCATGGGGATGGCGATGGCTTCTCCGCCTTCATCCTGAATGCGTGAGACGAGGGTTTGCAGGCGGTCGATGCGGCGGGCGGAAAGCACCAGCCTGCATCCTTCGGCGGCGAAGAACCAGGCGGCATCTTCGCCAAAGCCAGAGGATGCGCCCGTGATGAGAACGACTTTGTTTTTGAGTGAGTTCATGGCAGGGCAATTTTATATCGAAAGTTGAAAAAGTAACATTACATTTGTATTTTCCATATTTCCTTTATATCCAGAAGCGCATTCACAACATATTTATTTAACTGCTTATCGAGAAATGCCCCTTAAGTACCAAAAGCTATAACACACAAAAAAAAAAAAAAACGGTGTAGAATAACAACTACATGAAGGGAGTGTACATGATGATTCCCAAAAATAAAATCTCTGTGTTCGTTATAGATAATTCCCCTACAACCCTGATGGGGCTTCGTAATTCGCTTTCCCAAACAAGCGATGTTGAAGTGATAGGAGAGGCGAAAAACGGATACGATGCATACGCGCTTGTTCAAAACTTGAAGCCTATGATCATTGTATTTGAACCTTCCACGCCAGGGCCAGATCCATCTGAATTAATAAAGTGGGTATGTGAGAATCATCCAAACATCAATATCCTTGTATTTACATCCGCCAAAAGCGATAGACTGTTAGCCCATAGTATGGATTCGGGCGCATCCGGCTGTATAAGCAAAGATGAAACAACGGCGGCAATCATCAACGCCATCCGACAGGCGGCAAAGGGTATAAAACTTTTTGATAACGAGCAATACGAAAGGGCAAAAAAGTGGAAAGAACAGGTGGGGGGGAAAATCAGCCAATTAACAACGCGCGAGATTGAAATATTGGAAATGCTCGCAAAAGGGCTGGGCAACCAGGAAATTTCGGTATCGTTGGATATTTCCACCAAGACCGCCGCATATCATGTTAGTAACCTGTTATCCAAATTACGGGTGAAATCGCGCCAGGAGGCAGCAATTTGGGGGCTGAGGCATTTGTCTGACGACCTCGAATAATTCCCAGGTTAAAGACTGGTAATTTTACTAGTGTGTGAAGAGAGGGAAAGAAATACAATTTTGTCTACAACAATTAACTCAAAAGGAGATAAACATGAGAAACAAATTTTCAATCTTAATAGTTATAGTTTTGTTTATAGTTGGCGCATTAATCCCCCAAAGTTCTGTTTCAGCCGCATCATGCTATGCTTCAACTTGTTACAAGAAGAATCCTGCAACATATACAAATTCAAGCGGATTTATTTGTTCTCATAGCACTTTCACATATACAGTTGCTGGTTCTTATCAACAATCAGGCACAAATGGAACTGTTAAAGTAGAACTTAGATATAGTAACCCAAGCGACCCCGATAATGGTGGGGGGTGTCAATCAAACTGGTCAAGGGCAACTGTTATGGTAGCAAATTCTTCTACTGTACAGTTATTTGCAAAAGCATTCAAAACAAGCACACCATCAAATAAACATAGCAGATATATTTGGGCAACCCCTACTTTAGGGGCTGGGGCATCAGTTTTTAGTTATATGATAGATGGTTCAGTTACTGTAACTGCTGTTGCAGGTATTTCTGCATCTGTCTGTTCTGGCAACAACAATACTGGGGAGCCTTGTACATACAACCCATCCGCATCGTACAGTGGCTAATTCATCAAAATTGCCTATGTGAAGGAGATTGAAATGAATAAAAGCAAATTTATTTACACACTAATAGCGTTGTCTATAATTGTTTCAGCATTTGCATTCCTAAATCGAGTCTATATTACACCATCAGACCAGAACAACGACATCACCGTCAGCCTTCAATGGATTTCTTTTGATGCAAAACATGTTGCGATTGAATATGATGTAAATGGGCTCATACAAACTTCTCATGGAAATTACACCGATTGCCCAATTGGAAGTTCTGTTGTCCTAAGTTCCAATGGAGAAGATATCACTGGAGAGACCTTCACTTCCTGTAGATTCATATCCGAAGGCCAATATTACGTTACTCAATTCTTTTATAATGATTTCCAAAAAAATTTTCCACAGAAAGTGGAAATAAATGTGGGTGATAAGGCGTTCTTCTCAAACGAAACTGGAAAAGAAGTCTATATACCTATCCTGAAAACAATTAACTTTGATTTACCCAGAAATGTTTTAACAACGGATACTGATTTGGCCTCAAATGAAGTAGCAACCGCAAGGAGTGGAATTGACATGGTTATAAGGCAGGCAAACTTTACACCCCGCCTTGCAAAAGTAGATGCTTGTCTGACACTACCAGACAACGGTGATTGGGGTGTAGACGCTTATATCAAAATGGGAAGTAAAACCTTTCCTATCGATTACTGGCAAATTCCTAATTTTAGAGAACCTGAAATTCTTCAAAACAAGCATAGATGCTTTACAACTGTTACATCGAGTGTCGAAGATTTTAGAAATATTAAACCAGGTGAAATTTCCTTTGTTGTAAATAAAATTTATCGAAACATGCCAGACTGCACAGATAAATCTGGCTTTGAAAAAATTCGAAGCGAACTTGAAGTGTCTGGGATCAATCTTGAACCAGACCCGGCAGGATATTATTGTTTTACCGGCGCAATTACAGAATTGGGAGACTCTGAAGCAAATGCCCATTTGTTTAGTTATATCCAAGATGTGCTAAAAGAAGAAGTTGAAGGTCCACTAGCAATTACAATAAAATAGTCTGCAACGACCTGTAACTTCAAGTTGAAGTTACAGGTCAATTTTGTTATCAAGGAATAAAATTATGAAAAAGGCAATAATTAATGTATTTGCCATCTTAAGTGTGAGTGTTATTTTTACAAGCTGCTCTTTGATCTCAAAAGAGGAATCTACTATCAACTCGCTAGGGAATACGCCAACAAGCATCTTTATTTCAAGCAATCATCGAGAAAACACTCCAGAGTCCAACACATACGCGCCATCATCTTATGAATTTTTATCTCCAACGGTGATTAGCAACAAATCCAAAACAATGAGATTTGAAGTTTCCGCCTCTCTTTCTAAATCCACATTTATATTCAGGATAGATGCTTTTCTGCCCTCTGAATTTGAGTTTGCCTATCCTGACTATATATACCCTGACATTTACGATGAGATAGACCTTTCGTTTAATCCCGCGATTGAAATTGAGCCAATGGGCGGCGGCGGCGGGAGTGGGGCACTGGAAGATGTGTTTAATCTAAACACCCAGGCAGAATACCGGGTAAAAAGCGCAATTCTTGATGGGCAGGTTGTTAATTTAATTGCAGTCGTTGATTTTGGGGAGTTTACAGAGATTACGAATCCCGTTACTTTTGAATTTTCGTTAATTGCACAATGAGAATTTTATTTCCACACTGCTTGCCGAACAGAATCGATTGAAATTTTGCGGTTTCCCCATATTCCAGCCAATGCGAAAAAATCGCCATTCTTTGATTTTGTTAAGATAGGCAGTTTGAAATTTGATATTGTGATCTTCTCGACATAATCGAGCGATTTCAAAAAATCCCTCAGGGCGCGGGCTTTGCGTCGGTCACTGATTTGAATTGTGATCTGTTCCATTAATCACCTCAACTCGATTATTATACCGTTTTACTCTTCCTGGCTTTCCTCCGCGCGCCTTTTCGGGCGCGGCGGCTCAATAGTGACTTTATCCGAAAGCGCAATGGACAGCACATCGTCCATGTGCTTGACGACCTCGAATAATTCCCAGGTTAAAGACTGGTAATTTTACTAGGGACAAAAGAAGAGAATGAACATACACTTTTCCTTGTATCAAAATCTAAATACAAGGAGAATAAAATGCTGAAAAGAAAACTTGGTATAGGCTTTCTAATGGCTCTGGTACTCGCGCTGGTTGCATCGCAAGTATTTGCCGGAACAACAACATTCAATGTAGTAGTTCCCAGACTTGGAGGAACCACTAGCACAAACGTGACAACAAAATCCACAACCGTCCAGCAATGGGCAGTGGCGAACATTGCAGTTGGGGCAAACAAAACAGTACAATTTCGTCCTTATAAGGGTTCAACAGCCCTTGCCGCTAATTGGATTAATGGAAGCACAGGATCACAACTTTGGAATCCTTACAGTACTAATCAGGCAGTTGGGACGGTGATCTATCTCAAGATCAAAACTAAGGCGTTGGAAAAAGTTAGTGTTCAGGTGAGCGGGTATTTCGACTCTCAATAGGGGCACTGCAAGCCAGTGCCATGGCAAACCCCAAAGATCGACAGTGTAAAGGCTGGTGATGATACCTCTTAACCCATTATCACCAGCCTCATTGGTTATAATGGAACTGGGCGACTGCCTAACCAAATTATGTATATTTTTAAAGAATTCCTCCGTGCGATTTTTGGCAGGTTGTTCAGCGTGCCTCTCATTGTCAGTTTAACCTTGCTATTCTTAAGCCTAAGCCAGAATTACACTCTTGACCCCACACCGCCACCTGGTTGGCATCCTTCTTATTTCAATGCTTATAATGCGTGGCTTGCAGCCATAGATGTCTTTGTGCTATTTGCGCCTCTCGCGGCAACCCTCCCTTACGCAGACTCCTATCTCAGGGATCGAGAGCAGGGTTTTGCGCGCTATGCCCTTCTACGTATGACGCATAGACGCTACCTCGTTAGCAAATTCGTAATAAACGGACTGATTGGCGGATTGGCTGTGGCACTACCCATGATCTTATTTTTTGGCTATACCTATAGCATCTACGCGCGCACCCTGCCGCCCTTAGCTTGGTCAGGTTATACAGAAGAGTGGATGCGGGCTATTGGCTTTCTCGGTGGGCTTTTCGTCCCACACCCCAATTTGTATATTTTTGCCCGCATCATGCTTGGCTTTCTATTTGGACTAACCTACGCTACGCTAGGGATGGCAATTTCTCCATTTGTCCGCAGCCGTTACATTGTTCTAGCATTTCCATTGGTCTTCTGTTGGGTTTTTGCGTTCCTGGCTAACTTCTTAGGTGTTCCTGCATTGTCGCCTGACTATGTTTTGGTACCCGATGGCATCTTGTCATCAACCGCTACAACCATTCTAGTACCACTAGGAACCACTTTTTTTCTGAGCACAATTAGCATTTTCGGATTTATCAGGAAATACGACCGCCTCCAGTTGTACTAAAGAAAAAATTCCTGTCTTATGAAATGGCAATCACCGAAATTAGTCCTCAATGTTCTTACAAGCCATTTTTTACCTGAGCGCGTGTTGAAAAATCGCTGGCTGGCATTAATCAGTTTCATAACCGCGCTGGTTTTATACGTGGACTACAATACCCTGACATTAGCACGGCAAATGGGCGCTCCTATCAACGCTTGGGATGTTGTAGTGGGGGTGTTGAATAGCAGGCCATCGATCCATCATGGACTAACTAATCTGTTAATCTATTTGATTAGTGACATTGCCTTATTTAGTGAATTAGATCAGCTTATCTTGCTAAGAACAGGCTACCGATGGCGGTGGTTCCAAATTCAAGCCATTTGCACTATCACAGCAGTGATTGTTTATATGGCACTGATCATTGTCATAGTTTTTGGCGTCACAGCCATGACCACGCCATGGAATCTGACATGGAGTTCGGCGGCAGCGCCAATCATCAACCAGCAAGGGCTACCAACCCAAGCCTTCCTAACGCTTCCACCATTGCCTACGGTGCTGTCCATGTTTACTCTTCTGGGATTTGCGTGGATTGGAATTGGCATTGTGGTGGCTACCATTACAATGGCAACACAGAAAGCCATCTTCGGATTTATGGCTGGTCTGATTCTCAACTACAGTGCGCTAATCATCTGGATGTCCGATGTCCGCTCGCCGCTTTTAGATAATCTTTGGTTTCATCAGCGCATGTTCCTATGGCAAGATAAATTGGCGACAAACCCGCTGAGCAGCTTATTCATTCAATCAACATTGTATTGGTTTGTATGGATCGCCATTGGCTTGACCGCCTTATGGAGTGTTTGCAGAAATATCAATATCATCACTAAAGATTCAAACTAACGATTAACCTATGAACAGATATTCTGCATTGCCACCGCTGCTTACGCAATCATGGAGACCACTCACCAACCAGATGAAATGGCATTTTGCCTTCGTGACGCAACAGCGCGGATGGCTTCTTAGCGCCATAGCCTTTCATTTTCTTTCTGGACTTCTCAGCGGTCGGCAAATCCTGGCGCTGAATTCATCACCTTACTCGCAACCGCCCACCATTGGTGATGGACTCTTTCTAGCTTTCTCAGGCCCATCGCTAGGTAATAGCAACCTGGTTATCTTATTGGCATGGATGCTAAATAAAGTTTTCTTTATGATGTTAATCGGCGGCCTCGTAAATCGTCAATTAGGCGAACATGATTACGTGGTTATGCTCATGGTGAGATCACGCCGCATTTGGTGGTTAGGCATTGCAACAACAGTCATTATCACAGCCATTGGTTATGTGAGCGTTACAGTCGTAGCAACTCTGGCGGGCATATCTACACAATTAAGTTGGTATTCTGAGTTGAGTTCCTTTTTTGTTGAGCAGGGCGTTTGGCAGGCTGCCTCCGCTATGTCACTTGCACAAGTGACAGCCGCAATTTTTAGCCTTACAGTTTCTTCATTAGCGGTTGCAGGTCTCATCCAGACTCTCGTTGCATTACACACACACCGAACCATCTGGGGGATATTTACTGTCTTGACCTTGGCGCTCATCGCATGGATCATTGGCCTGGAAAACAATGCACAGAGTTGGCAACAATGGTTACCGGAAGTACAGTCAATACTAAGCAGGCATTCGCCCTTTGAACCGCGCCTGCCCAATTTCACACTAAACATGTCTTTGGCTTATAACGCTATATCTATTCTCTCTTTGGCGCTAGCTGGTTTTTTGCTGTTACGCACCTTTGACTTTCTAGGAGCACAGGATGACGATTAACAATATGAACGATATACCCGTACTAATAAACGCCTCAATCACTGCCGTCGCAGTGAAAGCAGTATCGAAAAAACTCCGTGGACACCAAGTGCTCAATGATATTGAGTTGTTGGTAAATGTCGGTGAAATTACAGGAATATATGGTCCAAATGGCTCTGGTAAAACGATGCTTTTGCGTGCGATCAGCGGCTTGGTTCTTCCAGACACAGGAACAGTAAGTGTCTTCGGCCAACATGTTGGGCGTGACACCGAGTTTCCGCAAGATCTCGGCGCATTAATCAGTGGACCAGGATTCATATTGGAATATGACGGCTTACGCAACTTGGAGTTGTTGGCATCAATCCGTAACCTAATTTCCAAGGTAGATATTCAAAAAGCAATTGAACTGGTCGGCTTAGATCCGAATGATCGTCGCCCAGTTAAAGCATATTCAACCGGTATGCGCCAAAGACTAGGTATCGCCCAAGCAATTATGGAGAATCCTAAACTTCTCTTATTAGATGAACCAACAAGTGCGCTTGATCCAGATGGTGCCAAGCATATTCACGATTTACTCAGGGGATTGCGTGATCGAGATACCACTATCATTATAGTCAGTCATAACCAAACAGAAATTGGGATTTTGTGCAACCATATTTACAGGATGCAATCAGGGTCACTATACGATGACGCACTCAACAGTCTATCAAATATCCAATCCTGACCCATTGAAATATATCAGGCCAATTTTTTTCACGCCTGTTGTCACATCACATTCTTAAAGACAAAAGAGATGTTATCGGAAATAACACGCAGGCACCGTCCCGAAGGTTTCTTTCGAGCAAATAGTATTACAGCGCAAGGTTACGAGTAAAAGTGGCTTTGGTGCATAAATCGACTTTTTGAAGGTGCAATCCCAAATTTTGGCTTGCTCTCGGCAATTTTAGTGTTTCCTGTGGGGGAAACCAGTCAAAATTTCGCCGAAAATTGACCCTGAGTGGGAAGAAATTTATTCATGCACCAAAGCCAGTAAAAGTCGTTAATTTGCGCCTGATTTTCCCTCGTGGAAATGCCAACCTTGCGTAGTAATATTAATCAATACTAATCTTCGCCTGTTTCCTCCGCGCGCCTCTTCGGTCGCGGCGGCTCGATGGTGACCTTCTCCGAAAGCGCAATGGACAGCACATCGTCCATGTGCTTGACGGGGATGATCTTCAACTCAGACTTGGCAGTCTTTGGCAGTTCCACCAGATCCTTCAAATTCTTTTCGGGCAGAAGCACAGTCTTCAAGCCAGCACGATGCGCGGCGAGGACTTTCTCGCGCACGCCGCCGATGGGGAGCACACGTCCGCGCAGGGTGATTTCGCCCGTCATGCCCACGTGACGGTGAACCGGCCGCCCCGTCAGCGCAGAGATGATAGCCGTCGCCATCGTAATTCCAGCGGATGGGCCATCCTTCGGGATGCCGCCTTCCGGCATGTGGATGTGAATATCCAAACGCTCGAAGGCTTCCATGTCTATTTTCAACGCCGCCGCACGAGACTTGATATACGTGAGCGCCGCCTGACCAGACTCCTGCATCACCTCACCCATCTGACCTGTCATCTGCATCCCGCCTTTGCCTTCGATGATGGCAACTTCCACGGGCATGATCTCGCCGCCGCTTTCCGTCCATGCAAGGCTGGTAGCCACACCCACTTCATCGGTCCGCTCGGCTTCGGAGGGGAAGACCTGTTGCGGGCCGAGCAGTTTCTCGATCATCTCAGGCGCAATCGAGGCGGGGAACTTCTTCCCTTCCGCTTTCATGCGCGCCACTTTGCGGCAGATGCGGCTGATCTCGCGTTCGAGTCCGCGCACACCCGCTTCATACGTATATTCGCGGATGATGCGCTGTAAGGCGGCAGGTTCAAATATCAAGCCGAGGCCTTCAACCCCGTTCTCTTCAAATTGACGCGGGATGAGGTAGCGGTTGGCAATTTCTACTTTTTCCTCTTCGATGTAGCCGGGGAACTCGATCACTTCCATGCGGTCGAGCAGTGGAGCGGGAATCGTGGCAAGCGAATTGGCCGTTGTCACAAACATGACCCTGGAAAGATCGAAAGGCAGTTCAAGGTAGTGGTCGCTAAAAGCGAAGTTCTGCTCAGGGTCCAGCACCTCAAGCATCGCCGAGGCAGGATCGCCGCGAAAGTCTGAATACAGCTTATCGATCTCATCCAGCATGAAAAGCGGATTGGCAGTCCCAGCCCGTTTCATCGTCTGGATAATTCGCCCGGGCAACGCACCGATGTACGTGCGGCGATGCCCGCGGATTTCGGCTTCGTCCCGCACGCCGCCGAGTGAGACGCGCACAAACTTGCGGCCAAGCGCATCGGCAATCGAACGTCCGAGCGAAGTCTTGCCAACACCGGGCGGCCCCACAAAACAAAGAATCGGCTGGCGTTCCTTTTTTGGTTTCAGAGAACGCACCGCGATGTATTCCAGGATTCTTTCCTTGGCTTTCTTCAAGCCATAATGATCGCGCTCCAAAATCTTCGCGGCGTTTTTTACATCCAAATTATCGGGCGTGGAATTGTTCCACGGCAGGTCGACGATCCAATCGATGTAGGTGCGGATGATGCCCACCTCGGGCGCCATCGGCGGCATTTGGTTAAGCCGCTCCAATTCCTTCATCGCAACGTTCTTCGCCTCTTCGGGCAGATTGGCCGCATCCACTTTTTTCTTCAAATCCGAAGCGTCGCGGGTGAAGATGTCGCCTTCACCCAACTCGGTCTGGATTTGTTTCATCTGCTCACGCAGGTAAAACTCGCGCTGGCTTTTATCCACTTCATTTTGCACGCGCGCGTGAATCTCATCTTCCAGTTCGAGCACATCCACTTCCTGGGCCAGTAAATTATTCAACTGTCCCAAACGCGCCTTCGGGTCGAGGATCAACAGCAAACGCAGTCTGGCTTCATACGTCAATGCCAGCGAGGTGGCGATCATATCCGCCAGCCAGCCAGGCTCGGCGATGTTCAAGGCAAACAAATGCGCCTCTTCGGGAATCGAACGATCCAATTGCACACAACGCTCGAACAGACTCAACACCGAACGCATCATGGCCTGCGTTTGCCTGTCTGCTGTTTGCGGCTCGTGGATGATGCGCGCGCGCACTTTGATGTACGGCTTCAAGCGGATGAACTCCACGATCTCCACGCGGCGGCGTCCCTGCACCAGCGCAGAACGCGAACCGTCGGGCATACTCAACAAACGCCCCACCGCCATCTCCACACCGATCGGCAGAAAATCCTCCGCGTTCGGGTCATCCAACTCGGGGTCTTTTTGCGTCAGGCCAATGACAGTTTGCTCTTTGTGTTGCGCTTCCTGCACCGCCAATAAAGAAGCCTCGCGTCCCACAAAAATCGGCGAGACCATGCGCGGAAAAATAACCATATCCCTCAGCGGCAGAACCACCGCCTCGATCAAGCCGTCCGCTTTCGGCTCCATGTTCGGGATGCGATACAACTCCTCCGTCCGCTGGGAAAGCGTCAGGTCAAAATTATCTTCTTCTTCATTCCAATTCGGTTGACTCATTCAGTGATTTCCATTCTCGCATGACTTCCGCCGTCACAAACATCGAACCAGCGGATAGAACTATGCTACCATCTTTTGACGATAAATCCAACGCCCGTGCCAACGCATCTTTGACGGGAACCACCGCCTCCGACTCCGCCCCGGCCTGCTCGGCCAACTGTTGAATTTTTTCCACTTCCAAAGCGCGTGGATGATCTGCTTTTGTGATGATGATCTTCCTGATCTTCGGCTTCATCGCCGCAAACATCCCAGGGATATTCTTATCCTCCGAAGCCCCGAAGATGAGATAGACAGGCCTGCCGGGGAAATACGTCTCCAGCGTTTCACTCAGCTTCTCGAAAGAATCCTGATTGTGAGCAGAATCAAATATCAGCGGGGGGTCGAGGCGAGCAATCTCAAAGCGGGCGCGCCATTTTACCTGAGAAAATCCCTTTTGAATCTGCTCATCCGAAATTGGAATCCCACTGGCTTTCAAGGCTGTGTACGCGGTGACAGCATTCTCAACCTGGTGAGAGCCCAATAGTGGAATTCTGAATTCTGAATTCTGAATTCTGAGTTTCTGTCCCTCCAAAGATGACTCGATCAACTCAAACTTTACATCGCGCCCAACCAGTGTGAACGCCGCCTTCTTTAGCCTGGCGGTGCGCTCCAAAACTTCGAGAGCCTCATCCCTTTGCGGGGACGAAACCACAGGAACGCCATCTTTGATGATGCCCGCCTTCTCCCCCGCTATCAACGCCAGAGTATTTCCAAGCACAGCCATATGATCGTACGATAATGAAGTAATAACCGATACCTTCGGCGTGACGATATTCGTCGCATCCAGCCTGCCGCCGAGACCCACTTCAAAGACCGCCGCGTCCACGCCATATTTTGCGAATGCCATGAAAGCCAAAGCCGTTGTAATCTCAAATGTAGTGATGAACGGAACACGCAACACGGCAGGCTTGATCTCCTCCACCAAATCCACCAATTGCTCATGCGAAATTGGCTCGCCGTTGATTTGAATCCGCTCTGTGTAATCCAGCAAATGAGGCGAAGTGTACAGCCCGACGGTGTACCCCGCCGCCCTTCGACTTCGCTCAGGGCGAGCCATCAACGCCGCCGCACACAGCGCGGAGGTAGACCCCTTGCCCTTCGTCCCCGCCACATGGATGATGGGATACTTCTTCTGCGGCTCGCCGAGCGACTCCATCAACGCGAACATGCGGTCCAAATTAAAATCCGCCTTCGCCAATTCGGAGGAATGTTTCAGGCTATAATCCACGAAGGAATACAGGTAATCGAGAGCTTGGTTGTATTGAGTTTCGGTATTCATGAATGGGATTGTAAATCAAAAATCCAAAATCAAAAATCGTAAATTTCCCCATGCCCGCTGGCGCAGTCGCTCAAAAAAAGCGCGGACGGGAGTAATTCCACTGTTGTATAATAAAAGCATGCCACAGAAAAAGCGCCTGGAAAAGTTCAAGACAATTCTCCACGAGCAAATTCCTCTGCTCAAGGAGCAGTTTTCTGTTTCCACGCTGGAAGTGTTCGGCTCATACGTCCGCCATGAAGAAAAAACAACCAGCGATTTGGATATTCTAGTCACGTTCAGTAAAGCCCCGAGCATTCTAAAATTCATTCGATTGGAAAATCATCTTTCAGATATTCTGGGGGTAAAAGTAGATCTGGTATTAAAAGATTCCCTAAAACCTGCCATTGGGGAAAGAATATTAAGGGAAGCCGAACCCGTATTATGAGCCGCATATACATTGACTATCTGCGTGACATGCTTGAAAACACAAATCGAGCAATTCAATTCACTAAAGGGATGGATTTTGAAGCCTTCAGCAAAGACGAAAAAACAGTGTACGCTGTGATTCGAGCCGTCGAAATAATTGGGGAAGCCACACGCAATATTCCAGATGACATCCGCGCAAAATATCCTGAAATCCCCTGGCGGGACGCAGCAGACATGAGGAACAAACTTGTTCATCGCTATTTTGGGATCAATCTCGAAGTCATTTGGCAGACATTAAGCGAAGATTTACCCATGTTAGCTGATGCTCTTCAAGAAATTATCAGGCGAGAAGAGAAATAATTTCAAAGTCTCAAAGTTCATAAAAAATAATCTTGCTCGCCACCCTCACCATCCACCTCCATCTCCCCGCCTGCGCTTCCCTCAAAGAAAAGCGCGGACGAATTAAGCCGCTTATCTCGCGTTTGCATCGCGAGTTCAATATCTCTGTGGCGGAGATGGGCTTGCAGGACAAATGGGACGAAGCCATCATCACCTGCGCAATGGTGGGAAATGACCATGCCTTTTTACAGTCCGCTTTGGGAAATGTGGCAAAATGGGTGGATGCGAACTGGACAGATGGGGATGTTTGGGATGCAAAGATCGAGATCATTTAATAACCACGAAGGGTCACAAAGGGGCACGAAGGAAAAACCTTTGTGTACCTTCGTGACCCTTTGTGGTAAAGGAGTAGAAATGAACTTAAACCTCAAAGACAAACGCGCGCTCGTCACTGCTTCCTCACGCGGGTTGGGGTATGCCACCGCTTTGGCATTGGCGAAGGAAAGCTGTAAGGTTGCCGTCAATGGGCGGGATGAAGCGAAGATAAAAGCCATCGCTGAAAAGCTGAGCAAGGAAACAGGCACGCAGGTCATTGGTCTGGCGGGTGATGTGAGCTTGCCCGATGTGCCTGAAAAACTGGTTCAACAAACTGCCGGGGCCTTTGGCGGGCTTGATATTCTCATCACCAACGCGGGCGGGCCTGTGCCAGGTTCCATCGATTCATTGGATGAAGCCGCGTGGCAAAAAGGCATTGACCTGTGCCTGATGGCGCATGTGCGATTGATAAAATCTGCGCTTCCCTTCTTGCGGAAATCTGACTCTGCAAGCATTTTGACAGTCACCTCGCTGTCGGTTAAACAACCCATCGCAAACTTGCTGATCTCGAACAGCGTCCGTTCGGCAACGGTTGGGTTGACCAAGTCTCTTGCATTGGAACTCGGCAGGGAGGGCATCCGTGTCAATTCCATTTTGCCAGGCTGGACGGAGACGGAACGTGTCACAGAGTTGATGAATGCCCGGGCAAAAGCGAACAGCTCCACGGTAGAGGAAGAGGCGCAGCGGCAGGCGGCGGAGAGTCCGTTTGGGAGGATGGGCCAGCCCGAAGAGTTTGCAAATGCCGCGGTGTTCATCGTATCCCCTGCCGCTTCTTACATCAGCGGCGTGATGCTGAGCGTGGATGGCGGGATGTATAAAGGTATGTTGTAAAATTCTTCGCCCTCCCGAACAGCATCGGGACGATGTGAGCGGAGTGACGAATGCTCTTTGAGGAATGCAGTCGAAGGGCAATCCACAATGCTAATCACAAAACTCTGTCCTTCGACTACGCCGCTAAAAGCAAAAGCGTGCGGCTCCGCTCAGGACGGAGAAACCCATTGGAGAACCCATGAACGAAGATAAAAAAGTATGTTTGAATTGCAACCGCACGGATGAGCAAATTCCTTTGCTGACTCTTTCCTTCAAGAGCGAGCCAAAATATATTTGCGCGCAATGCTTCCCGATTCTCATTCACAAAATCCACTTGCTGGCAGATAAACTCCCGGGCGTGGAACTCCCACTGACCACTGATAACTGATAACTGCCCACTGCCTACTGGAACTCCATGAACAAACTCTCCCGCCTGACCCGCAACTCCCTCATCATCGCGTTTTTCTTTTTGATAGACAAAGCGCTCGCATTCGTGCGGACGGGAATCGTCTCGCGCCAATACACCGACGAAGTGCACCTGCTGGACACCTTCAACGCCGCCAATAATTTGCCCGATGTGCTGTTCGCGCTGATCTCGGGCGGCGCGCTGGCAATGGCATTCATCCCACTGCTGACGGAATATCTCACCACCAAAGACCGCGCCGCCACATGGGACTTGTTTTCGCGCGTGGCAAATGTCGGTTTTTTGGTGACGGGTTCGATTGCGATTCTGATTGCCATCTTCGCCCAACAACTTGTGGACGCAAAACTCGGCATCGCGCCTGGCTTCGGCGAGGAACAGCGCAAACTGCTCGCAGAGTTGATGCGCTTGAATTTAATTGGCACGATCATTTTTTCGATCAGCGGGTTGGTGATGGCGTCACTGCAAGCCAACCAGCATTTTGTTTTGCCCGCCATTGCGCCAAGCATGTACAACGTGGGACAGATCATCGGCGCAATTTTTCTCACACCGCGTTTTGGAATTTATGGGTTGGTGTACGGCGTGATCCTCGGCGCGGTATTTCACCTGCTCATTCAAATCCCCGCGCTTTTTATGTTTGGCTTCCGTTGGACGCCTTCACTGAATTTACGTCACACGGGTTTGATCGAAGCCTTGAAGTTAATGGCCCCGCGTTTGCTGACCATGGGCGGCATCCAATTGATCTTTCTTGCGCGCGATAATCTCGCGTCGCGGCTCGACCAGGTCGGCGCGGTCACTTCGCTGACCTACGGCTGGATGATCATGCAAGTGCCTGAAACGATTCTTGGGACGGCCATTGCCACTGCCATGCTGCCGACTCTTTCGGAATTCGCTTCGCGCGGCGACTGGGCAGGGTTCCGCTCTACGGTCGAACGCGCCCTGCGAGTTTTAATCTCCCTAACCCTGCCGATTGCGGCTGTGATGGCCGCAGGGATTCACCCGCTCGTGCGCGGCGTCTTCGGCTTCGACGAAGCCACCTCCACCCTCATCACCTGGACCACCCGCGCCTACCTCATGGCGTTGACAGGCTACACCATCCACGAGGTTGCCGTCCGCGCTTTTTACGCCCGCAAGGAACCGATGTTCCCGCTGTATGCTGTGCTGTTACGCATCGTCATGTTTCTTGGAATTGGCATCGTGGGCATCACCTTCTTTAAAGATGTCGGCGCGCCGATCATTGCCTTTGCAGAAATTGCCTTGTTGATAGAAGCCATCATCTTATTCGGCTGGCTCTCCAAACGGACGCATGTCCCGCTGGAAACTGGAAACTCGGTCATCAAAGGACTCATCGCCGCGGTCGTTGGTGGAATTGTCACCTACGTGGTTGCGTTGTATCTGCCCGGCAGCGCCATCGTCACCGCATTGATCGGCATGGTTGTCGGCGGCCTGATCGCGCTGGTCATCGTCTGGTCTGAGGCAAAACAGTTGATCCATTTGTAAATATGTTGAGACCCTAAAGGTCTTACATCGTCCCCGAAGGGGAAAGACCTTTAGGGTCTGTTTAAATAAAAATAAGAAAAAATCTAGCCACCTGACACTTTGTTTTTTTGGACGCAGATGAACGCTGAAAACGCTGATTCAAACCGTTTTGCTTTGTTTTTCAAAAAATCTGCGTTTATCTGCGTCCCATTTTTAAAACTGTCAGGCGGGTAGGAAAAAATATCATCCATTCAAAGGGAAGTATAATCACGACCATGTCTGAACAAACTGGAACCACACAACCTACCCAACCTTTCAAGGAAGATGATACGCAACCCATCAAACCAGCCGGGAAACCCTCCCGCTGGAAATCCATATTAACCAGCATTTTGGGTTTTCTCCTGCTCATTGGGCTGGGCGGATTTGGCGGATACTCTTCCGGTATCGGCGTCCGCCAGCAAGAGCAAGCCTCGGTCCTTTCCCAACAGCTCTCCGACCAATTTTCCTATGCACTGGTGGATATTGAATTTGGCCGCTATGACAACGCCAAACAGCGTCTTGAATTCATCATCGACAGCGACGCCAACTTTCCAGGCGCACAGCAAAAATTGACCGAGGTATTGGTGTTAAGCACCATCCCCACCGCCACCCCCGCGCCCACCCTCACCGCCACCCCCGATTTCAGCGGCGCAGAAAACGCCTTCCAACGCGCACAACAACTCATCAGCGCGCAGGATTGGCCGGGCGCAGTCACAGCCCTCGACACCATCCGCAAATTGGACTCAACCTACAAAACCGCCCAGGTAGACGGCATGTACTACTTTGCCCTCCGCAACCAGGGCTACGACCTCATCACCAAACAAGGCAACCTCGAAGGCGGCATCTATTACCTGGCCCTCGCCGAACGCTTCGGCCCACTCGATAACAACGCCGTCGGCCTGCGTGACGGCGCGCGCGCCTACATCACCGGCGCAAGTTTTTGGGAACTGGACTGGGCGCAAGCCGTGACCTATTTCGAACAAGTCGGCGCTGGCTGGCCCTCCATGTGGGACGGAACCATGACCGCCTCCCAGCGTTACTTCATCGCGCTGACGAGTTACGCCAATGAACTCTTCATCAAACAGGATTATTGCGCCGCCTACGAAATATACCAAACCGCCGCCTCCATCGGCGCGTTGGATGCAGGCTCCGCCAACAACTCGGCCCAGGCATACGCTCAATGCTACCCACCCACCGAGGTTATTCTGCCCACAGCCACAATAGAAACCGCACCCACCGCAACCGAACCTGCGGCAACCGCCACCCCGTAATTCATGGCCGCACCCTCCGCATGGATTCTGGCAATCATCTACTGGATGCACATGCTCGCAACCGTCACATGGATTGGTAGCCTCGCCGCGATCAACATGCTCGTCCTCCCCGCCTCCCAGCGGACCTTGAAGCTGGTCGACCAACTCAGCTTTATCTCCGCCCTTCAAAAAAGACTCGAACCCCTGGCATGGTTCTGCATGGGATTACTGCTGGTGACAGGCTTGATCCAACTCAGTACCAGCCCGCATTATGACGGCTTTCTATCCCTGAGCACGCAATGGTCTTTTGCCATCCTCATCAAACATGGGCTGGCGGTTGTCATGGTCGTGGTCAGCGCCATCCAAACCTGGGAAGTGCTCCCCGCCATCCACCGCACCTTGTTGAAAAAAGAAAAAGCCGATGAAGGCGAACTCGCCAAACTGCAAAGAAAAGAACTGCTCATCCTGCGGATTAATCTACTCCTCTCCGCCCTGATCCTCGGAGCCGCCGCTCTTGCAAGAGTTTCATAAATCAAAAAGAGACCGTTGCCATAAAAGCAACGGTCTCTTTTTGATTCATTCTGTAACTGTTCAGGCAAGCACCTGCGCGTTCCGTGCCCGCCTGGACGTAAACATCCAGGCTATCTTTACAAAGTCGCCTAAAGGCGACTTCCCCATACAGGGACGATGAGTCCGCTTTGCGAAGCACCGCTGTGGGTTAGCGGACTTTGTAAAGATAGCCGTATTAGCCTACGGCGGAGCAAAGTGCCTGAGTACTTTGACAATGTCACATTTCAAAACCTTTTACCACAAAGTCCACAAAGGGGCACAACACTTGCGCCGCACTGCGTTCCCTGGCACCGCCCGCCAGGGCAGGTGTGTTGCAGTGCAGGTGAGGAGAGCAAAATGCTAAACCCAAGCTTTAATGTGACATTGTCAAAGTAGTTACTTCATTCTACAAAAAACAATCCCGAAGGGATGGAACGATTATAGAACCATACAGTTGACCATCTGAAATCCCGAAGGGATGACATGGCTCTCTCGCAATTTCTGACACCCCTTCGGGGTTGCGACAAACCTTCATTACGATCCTATAAAAATTACACTCCTTCGGAGTTGAAAAGCTAGAGCTTTATCAAAGTTGGCTCCACCAGCGCGCCTGTCAAGTCGTACGCCATCGCGCCCGTAATTCGCACAGGGACGATCTCCCCCACCTTTGCCCTGCCTTCAACCAGAACCATGCCGTCAATTTCAGGCGCATCGCGGTACGACCTGCCGATGGAGATACCGTTGTCGAATCCCTCGATCAACACGTCCAATGTTTTGCCGACGTAGGATTGATTCACCTGGAGCGAAATGTTCTGCTGAAGCTCCATCAGGCGTTCGAATCGCTCCAGTTTGACAGAAGCAGGCACGGGGTCGCCCAGAGGCGCGGATGTCGTCCCCGGCTCGAAGGAAAACTGGAACGTGCCCACGCGGTCGAATCGAATCTCCTGCACAAAATCGTACAAAGCCTGAAACTCTTCATCGGTTTCACCGGGATACCCAACGATGAACGTCGTGCGCATGGACAAGTCCTTCACCGTCGCGCGCATTTTGCCCAGCGTTTTGTAAACCCAATCCATGTTGGACGGGCGCTTCATGCGGTACAAAGTTTTCGGGTGCGCGTGCTGGAGCGGCATATCAAGATAAGGCAAAACCTGTTTGCGGGTTGCCATCACTTCGATGAGACGATCCGTGACGTAGCCCGGGTAGGCATACATCACGCGGATCCAATCCAGCCCCCCCTCACCCCTTGCCCCTTTCCCAATGGAAGAGGGGTTGGGGTGAGGGGATATATCCGCTACTTCATCACATAACCTCTCGAGCAAAATCGCAAGACCATCTTTCATGCCGAGGTCGTGACCATAATCCGTTGTATCCTGTGCGATCAAAACGAGTTCGCGCACGCCGCTATCTCGCAGAGTCCGCGCTTCGTGGAGGATGGCCTCGACAGGGCGCGAAACTGCCGTGCCTTTGATGAGCGGAATCGCGCAAAACGCGCAGGGACGGCGACAGCCATCCGCCACTTTGATGTACGCGCTCGCACCAGCCACACTGACTCGCAGGGCATCATATTCATCCGTGCCGACAGTTGCAGTTTCAGGCAGATGATAGATTGGCTCGGGGTGTTTTGATTTTCGGACTTCCTTCACCACCTGCACAATATCCATCCAGCGGCGCGTGCCGAGAATGCCATCGATGCCAGAGACTTTTTTGGCAACCTCCACGCCATAGCGTTGGGTAAGACATCCCGCCGCGATGAGCACCTGCCCATCGAGTTTTGATTTGGCAAGCTCATCCAACACACGGTAGGACTCTTCTTTTGCAGGGCCAATGAACCCGCAGGTATTCACGATCAACACCGCCGCTTTGGATGGGTCATCCATCGAACGATAGCCGTCACGCAAAAGCAGTTGCGCCATCGAATCCGAATCAACCGTATTCTTTGCACAACCAAGCGACACTAAATGAAAAGTATTTTTAGACACGTTGTTTTCCTAACCATAAATTTTTATCCTGCTCAAGCCGCCGTCCCCGGCGGCGTTTTGCATGTGTACTGACCGAGGGAACAAATTACGCTTTTGCCGAATGAAATTCTTAACGCCAAGCCACAAAGGCGCGAAGGAAAAGCCCTTAAATCTTTGCGACTTTGCCGCTTGGCGTTAAAAAGGAAAACCGCAATTCATGACGCGCCCAGTATAAATCTGCCAGATTGTGCCTGTCAAAATCTTGCGCCGAGGACGGCGCAAGGAGCATTGGAAAAATTGCCTACCCGCCATCCGGCGGAGTCACCGTCGGCGTGGGCGTTGGTGTCGAAGTAGGCGTCACCAGCGGAGTAACCGTCGGCGTGGGCGGGATGGTGGCAGTGGGCGTCACCACCCCCGAAACCAAATAAACGCGGCTGACCACTTCGCCAACGCCGCCCATCAAACCCAGGTCCTGTCCATTATAGGTGATGCGCAATGCCGAGGCATTGCCCGTCAGCACCACCACTTGATTCTTCGCATCGAACACTTTCGTTTCACGCGGAGCCATGCGGCCTTCAAAGGCCACCGCCCCATCCACAGAGATTCTCACAAAGATGCGCTCCAGCGCAAAAATGGTCACCGTCACATTTGCGGCAACGCCTTCCGTCGGCGTTTGCGGCGTAACGGGCACACTCGCGCCAGCCAGCGAAGTAGCGGCAAGGTCTTCATCCACCGCCGCGAAAGTGGGCGGCAACGAAGCCGTCGGCAGGGGCACGTTCCCAAGCGCCTCCACAATGGATGGCGCGGTCGCTTCAGCGAATTCACCTTGCTCATCCTGCGAACTAACCAGCCGCCCAAAACCCCAGATCGCAAGCGCGGCCAAAATGACGATCATCACCACGCCGAAGATCAAATCGCCCGCAATAAATGTCCTCAGCAAAGGGATGGATGCAACCACTTCCGTTTGGATTTTCTCGCGCGGGGTCTCGGCATATTTCTCGCGCCGCCGCGCCTGCAACACATCCGCAAAACGCAGAAGGATCGCGTCGGTATCCAAACCAAGAAACGCCGCATAATTCGCAAGCATCCCGCGCATTTGCACAGGCGAGGGCAGTCTGTCCATTGCGCCGTCTTCCAGCGCCTTCAAAAACACCGCGCGCAAATGCGTGTGCCGCTCCACTTCCTCCAGCGTCAGGCTGATCAACTCGCGCCGCTCACGCAGTTTCGCGCCGATCTCCGCGAAGATCAAATCCGCGGGCAGGCTCGGCGCCGATGGCTTTTCCTCTTCGACGATATCCTCTGCCGCCTCTTCTGCCATCGGGATGGATTCAGAATCCCTCCTCGCAAAACGGGATTGGATGGACAAAGCCAGCCTTGCAAGCAGAAGTGAGTCCGCCTCTTCCTTAACCCCAGCCTGATCTGTCTCAATCGGCTGAGTCGCCGCTGTGGGTTTTATCTCCGTCACTTCGGCGTTGCCCTGAGCCTGTCGAAGGGCGGATTCAGCCTCAGGGTTGGCAACTGCCTTCGGACGGCGGCCAAGCCAGGACAAGAATCGAGGCGCGGGCTTTTCCGTCTGCGAATCTGTTAAGGGGGGAATATCCGTTTCAACCAGGTTGACCTGTGGCAGGGGTCCGCTCACTTCGGCGGGCGCACTGTGTTGAATCTCTGCGATCATCTCATCGATGTTGAGTTCGAGGTACGCGGCATAATTGCGCAAAAAGCCGCGCCCCTGCGCCGCAGAGGGTATGGCCGAATAATCGTCCAACTCCAGGGCCTGCAAAAAGACAACGCGAATACGCGTATCATCCGACGCTCGTTCGAGCGTGAGATACCGCGCTTCGCGCGCCTGTTTCAAGCGTTGACCAATGGATGCGGACATGATGGTATTGTATTACAAAACATCACCGACTTTCGCCAGTGATGTTGTTTGTTCTTATTCGGCTGTGACGGCGGGGGTTTCTGCCGCGGCTTCTTCGGCTGGCTGTTCAGCTTTTTTAGTTTTCTTTGCCTTTTCAGGTTCGGCGTGTTCGGCGGCGCTTTCAGCGCTTTCCCCTTCGCGATGGACGATGATCTTGATCTCAGGGACAAGGTCCATGGTCAGGCGGATGTGGGCGGTGAATTCACCAAGCGTGCGGATGGGTTGAATATCAACCAACTGGCGTTTGACTTCGTAACGCACCTGTTCGGTGAGCGCGGTGGCGATATCCTGGGTGGTGATGGAGCCGTATAACTTGCCGGTATCGCCAGCTTTGGCGGGGAAAGTGAGGGTCACTTCCTTGATGAGGTCGGCAACGCCCTGGAGTTCGTTGTTCTGGGTATTGCGGCGAACCTCCGCCTGCGACTTGATTCTCTGCACCTGTTTCATGGCGCCTTCGGTGGCAAGCACAGCAAGCCCCTGCGGGAGAAGGAAGTTACGGCCATAGCCGTCGGCTACTTTCTTGATATCCCCTGCGCGGCCAAGTTTGTACACATCTTTAACAAGCAATACTTTCATTTTCTTTAAGCCCTTTCTGGCAAATGAATGTCAGAGCGAAGGGTACTACGCTCTGCAATGCAGGACTTTGCCCTGCTTGAAGCAGGACTTTGCCCTGCGGCGCAGGATTGTACCATAAATGGATTTGCAAATGCGGGGAATTACGATTAAGATAAAGGCATGAATCAGCTTCCCATCAGTCTGCGGCGCGTGGCGGCATTTGCGAGTATTTTTATTTTGATCTTATTTGTGATTGAGTTCAATTCACGTCTCGAAGAATTAAACCGCTTGAACGACCAGCGTGACCAGGTGCGCGCGCTCGCCACCCAAGCCATGCAGACCCAGATGGCCCTGCAAACGCAGGTTGCGTATGCGGTGTCCACGGAGGCGGTCGAGGAGTGGGCACGCACAGATGGGCATTATCTCCAGGAAGGCGATCATCCTGTAATTCCCGTGGGACTGCCGGGCAGTGAGCCGGTGATCGTCTCCACTCCCGTCCCATCCCTTCCCCCAATGCAAAATTGGGAAGTCTGGTGGAGTTTATTCTTTAGCAAGTAACCAAAGGAAAAATGTCAGATACGATCCCGCAGATCATCTTTGAGATTGCACACCAGAGAGGATACTGTGGTTTTTTTATAGGTATATTGCAGAGCCAGACCAAGAGGATTGGATTGTAATGAAAAAGATACATCTTTACAGCAATCATCGTTGGATAATGAATCGAAGGCCACTTCCTTGTCAAGGCGGCCTGTAACAGACCTCGGATATCCATTACCGAGGCCTATTTTTAAATAGTAGATATGTATCCCGGCTCACTTCCTTTTGCACTGCCCTTGTTTGCCATTGCCATCCTTACTGCGGCAATAGCCATCTACGCGTTCAGCCATCAAAGACAATCGGGCGCAGCCTCCTTTGGCTGGTTGACAACCGCGATGACCGTCTGGAGCGCATGTTATGGCCTCGAAATCCTTGCGCCCACCCTGTCCTTAAAAATCCTGGCCGCGAAATTAGCCTACCTCGGCATCATCTCGACCCCTGTTTTCTGGCTGGTCTTTGCATTGGAATATACCGGCCATGCGGGCTGGCTGACGCGCAATAAACGCCTCGGGTTGTTGGGGGTTTCCACAATCACCGTGGCGCTGGTGTTTACCAACGAATCCCATAAGCTGATTTGGAATGAAATCGGCCTCGACCCCAATGGATATCCATCCATGGTTGTTCTCAGCCACGGCCTGTGGTTTTGGGTGCATACAACCATATCCTACGGACTCGTAGTAGCCGGCATCATTCTCTACCTGGTGGCGTATACAAGGGCGCATCGCATCTTTCGCCAGCAGATTATCATGATGGTGGCCGCATCGTTCATTCCGCTGGTTGTGAATGCCGTGACCCTTTTCATTTCACTTCCCCTGCACGGTTTCGACCTGACCTCCTTCACTTTTGCATTTTCGAGTATTTTTCTGGCAATCGGGCTTTTCCGCTTTAACCTGATCAACCTGATTCCGATTGCCGATGCGCTGGTCATCGAACATCTGCACGACGCAGTCATTGTGATGGATATCTACCGGCGGATTGTGGATATGAATTCCGCCGCCCGAACCTGGCTGAATCTGGGAAACGAAATCATCGGCCGCGATGCGCGCAGGGAATTGACGCCGCTCGAACCCATCTGGCAAAAATGGGAGACGAATGAATTGCCCATCCTTCTCCCCCTTGAGGAAGGCAGTCAATGCCGCTGGTTTGACATTACCATCTCACCCCTGAGAGACCTGAATAAAAGCTTGCTGGGGCATGTAATCATTGCCCGCGATACAAGCCGCGAGCACGAATTGCTGGCCACAGCGCGCCGCCATGCCCGCCAGATGGAAATCCTCAACTCCATTACCCTCGCATCCCTTGAAACCAATACATTTCAGGAAATGCTCCAGATATTGGCCGACCGCCTCGGCGAACTCATGGAGGCAGACGGAACATCCATCACTTTGTGGAATGAATTGGAACAGAAAACAACCCCAGCCGCGGCATTCGGCGAATTAAGAGAAACCTACCCGGCGATGAAATTCGAGGCAAACGAAACCACATTGACAGAATCCGTTTTGCGCGCCGGACATCCCCTCACCGTGGAAGATTCAACCCATTCGCCTTACATGAGCGCCAGCATCTCAGCCCGCTTCCCGGGCCGTTCCATTCTTGCCCTGCCATTGATCGCGCATGAACAAAAACTTGGCGCCGCTTTGATCCTATTCAACCAACCCCACCACTTCACCGAACAGGAATTTGCCATCGGCGAACAGGCCGCGGCTCAAATCGCGCTGGCATTTAGCAAGTCTCAATTATTCGATTCGGTTTCGCACCGCGCAATACAACTCAGCCTGCTTAATGAAGTCAGCAGGCAAATGACCGAAAGCCTGGATGAAAGGGAAATTTGCGAGCGAACCGTGCAGGCCATTGTGAATGTCTTTGGCTACGATGAAGCCGCAATTTCCCTGCTCGTTGGGGATGACTTGGAATTAATATCGGTTGGCGGCACAGTAGACCTGGGATACAGCCCGGGCTTTCGTCAAAAAGTTGGGCAGGGCATCATGGGTCATGTGGCAGAAACCCGCGAATCCTACTTTGCGCCTGATGTCACCAACGATCCCTATTATTACCACCCCGTCAGCGAGGGCAGTGGCTCGGCATTGGGAACGCCCGTCTTATACGAGGGAAAACTGCTTGGCGCGGTTTATATCCAGAGCGCCCCTCCAAACCCCATATTCCCGGAAGATATCATCACCATGCAAACCCTGGCCAGCCACCTTGCCATTACGATCCAGAAAGCGCACTTGTACGCCAAAGCCCGCGAACATCTCACCAGTATGACCACCCTGCAATCCGTTACTGAAACCGTCACCTCTTCCCTCGAACTCGATAACATCTTCAAAACCGTAGTTCAGTTATTGAAAGAAACCTATGGCTATACTTATGTCAGCATCTACCTGCTGGAAGATTCAACCCTGAGGCTTGGCGCCCAGGCAGGATACCCGCAAGAACTCATCATCCATGAAATCCCCGTCAACATGGGAATTGCAGGGAAAACCGTCCGCACCAAACAGGGACAGTTCATCCAAAACGTTCGCGCCGACCCAACCTTTTTGGTTGCCTCCTACGAAGTGCAAAGTGAAATCTGCGTGCCATTACTAAAAAATGACAGTATTTTGGGCGTGCTCAACATCGAATCAGATTCCAACCGCCCGCTCACCGAAAAGGACATGCATCTGCTGACCTCCTTCGCCAGCCCCGTAGCCATGGCAATTGACAACGCCCGCCTGCACGCCAGGGTCACCTCGCTGGTGCTCAAAGACGGCATGACCGGCCTCTTCAACCGCCGCGCCTTCGATCAATTCCTCGAAACCGAGGTCAACCGCGCAGAACGCTACGGCCACTTGCTTTCGCTCATCATCCTCGATATGGACTCCTTCAAAGAATACAACGACACCTACGGCCACCCCGCCGGGGATGAACGCCTGAAAGCCATCGCCATAATCCTGAATGATAACGTGCGCGACCCAGACGTCGCCGCCCGCTATGGAGGCGAAGAATTCGCCATCATCCTGCCGCACACCACCAAAGAAGGCGCCACCATCCTGGCAGAAAGACTGCGGGAAACCGCCGAAGAACAGGCGCCCGGCGAACCCGGCGACCGCGCATATATCCCCGGATACACCATCAGCCTGGGAGTGGCAACCTTCCCCTACGATGGCGACACAACCGCCGCCCTCCTGCGCGCGGCAGACAATGCCGAGTTGAACGCCAAACGCCTCGGGAAAAACCGCGTCTGCATTGCTGAAACATCGGAGAACCTCCCCAGTGAATAGACTTGACCTCTTCCCAGATACAACCAAAATAAACAACGATTCCCTGACAATCGCCGGGCATTCCCTCGCCGCCCTCGCCGACACATACGGGACTCCATTCTATTTATACGACCGCGCCACCCTGGATAATTCAACAGCAGGATATAAAACCGCACTCGCTTCGCACTACCCCGGGCCTGCTTCTGTTACCTATGCAGGGAAGGCATTCCTCTGCATTGCCATCGCGCAATGGACTCAGCCTCACGCCTTGTACGTGGATTGCACAGGCGAAGGCGAGATCGCCATTGCAATGGCAGGCGGAGCGCCGCGTGAGCATATCCTCGCGCATGGCGTCAACAAATCCATCGCCGATCTAAACTCCGCAATTCAACATGCCGGCACAATCGTTGTGGACAATATCTTTGAACTCAATCGGGTCAAGGAGTTAATCCCAAATCCCCAATCTCCAATCTCCATTCCTCAACCCCCAATCCCCAACCTCTGGTTGCGCCTCCTCCCAGGTGTGACGGTAGCCACCCACCACACCCACACCCAGACCGGACAGCACGAAAGCAAGTTCGGCATGACCCGCGAAGAGATTCTCGAAGCCGCGCAATTTTGCAAAGATCACAATTTACCTTTGAACGGAATCCACTTTCATCAAGGTTCAAATTTCCGCGATGCAAGCCCGCTGAAATCGGCAATTGAATTGGGGCTTGACCTCGCCAAAGAAATTGGCTTTGAGCAAGATTGGCATTTCAGCCCCGGCGGCGGATGGGGCGTGGCCTATCACGAGGATGAACTTCCACAGCCTGATGTAAATGAGTACGTGCGCGTGATCGCAGAGAATGTGATCGCGGGCTGTCAGGCTCACGGACTCCCTCTCCCCCATTTGCATTTGGAGCCTGGGCGCAGTTTGGCGGCGCGGGCGGGCGTGGCGGTTTACAGGGTGGGCGCAGTCAAAAGACGCGGCGACAAAGTTTGGATATTAACCGACGGCGGCATGACAGATAATCCGCGACATGCAATGTATGGGGCGAGATACTCTTGTTTGCCGGTATCAGGCCCGGGCGGGGAGAGAAGCGAGGTGGTTTCCATCGCGGGGCCGTATTGCGAGTCGGGGGATGTGGTCATCGAAGATTTGCCCATGCCAAAAATCCTGGCTGGCGATTTGATCGCGATTCCAGTTTCGGGGGCGTATCAGTTGAGCATGGCGTCCAATTACAATGGGGCGAGGAAACCAGCGGTGTTGTGGCTGGAAGATGGCGCAGTCAAGTTAATTCAAAGGCGGGAGACAGTGGATGACCTTTTGCGGCGCGACGAAGGTCTGTAGTTTCATTCAACTCACCATGGAACTTTTAACGCGAAGCCGCGAAGGAAAAGCCAGTGAGTTATACTGTGCGCGGTTACAAATTGCGGTTTTCTGCCGCCCGTTTCGCGGGGATAAATCCCCTGCTCAGTACATGCAAGTCCGCTAAAGCGGACTCAAACCAGTCGGCTTCAGCCGACTTCAACGTACTGAGGCAGGGCTTCAGCCCGCCGAATCCCTGTTGAATAAAAGCGCAGTTCCTGACCGCGCCCAGTATATTCACTCACCTTACGCAAAAATCTTGGCTCATGTGTAGACTCAGTACGAAAAGCAAAACGCGAATTATGCAAATCGGGCGAATGACGCGAAAAATTCGAGTCATTCGTTGAATTCGCGGCATTCGCGTTAAGATTTTTGACGGGTTGCCAATCGCCTGCACACTCCTTACACATGAGCCAAAATCTTATGACCCCGAAGGGGTGTCATAGCTCGTAAAATCAATATCATCCCTTCGGGATTGAACGCTGCGTAAAGTGAGTTATTCAATTTCCAACGAGAAAAACGCTTCCACAATATATGGGTCAAACTGTTTGCCTGCGCGTTCGAGAATGTAGTCGCGGGTTTTTTTCTTTGACCAGGCCTTGCGATAGGGGCGGTCTGAAGTCAGCGCGTCCCAAACATCTATGATCGAGAAGATGCGGGCAGAGAGGGGAATCTGTTCGCCTTTCAATCCGCGCGGGTAGCCTGCGCCGTTCCAGTATTCGTGATGGCAATAGGGAATCTCGATGGCGGGTTGTAAAAATGTGATGGACGAAAGCATGTCGTGGGCGTATTGTGTGTGCTGCTGCATAATGGTGCGTTCCTGCGCGGTGAAGGGACCCGGTTTATGCAGGATCGAATCAGGGATTCCCATTTTGCCAATGTCGTGCAGGAGCGCGCCGCGGCGGATGTGTACGATTTCATTTTCAGGGATTTCGAGGGCCTGGGCGAGTTTCAAAGTTAACTCGGTGACGCGGCGGGTGTGGCCTTCGGTGATCTCATCACGAAGTTCGAGCGCGCGCGCCCAGCCCGCCAGAGTATTGTCATACGCGAAGGCAAGTTCATCAGCGTGTTGAAGGGTCTGATCGAAAAGGATGGCGCGCTGAATTGCGTTGCCGGCGTTCTCGGCTAGGGCGGTCAGCAGGCGGATTTCCCTTTCAGCAAAGATGCGCGGCATTTCCGACCAAATGTGCATTACGCCAATAATTTTTTCCTCGGCGCGAAGCGGCAACGAGATACCGCATTTTATACGCTGAAAGCGTTCCTGTTCCCCTTCCAAAATAAAAATGACCGGGTCTTTCCAAATATCTTCAGTAACATAGATTTCACCTGTTGTGGCAACGCGGCCTGTGATTCCCTGGTTGAGAGAATGCCGCAGACTCGTTTCATCAGAGAGAGGCGCATTCGAGGCGGCGTTTGCAGAATACCAGCCGTACGATACATATTCGCCGCTCTCAGAATCAAGCAGGAAGATGGAGGCGTGAGTCCCATCCACAGCGCGGAGCGAATGCGATGCCAGGATCGGAATCGTTTCGTTGACGTTATGCGCAGTCCGCAATGCGGAGGAGGCCGCGGCAAGTATTTCAAGCTCCATGGCATGGCGGCGGAGATGCTCTTCGGCGCGCTTGCGCTCGGTGATATCCACCATCACGCCTTCAATGTATTGCACGTTGCCTGCATCATCTTCCACGCCCACGCCCCATTCATCCACCCAGCGCCATTCGCCAGATTTATGGCGAATGCGATAGGTGATATGAAAAGACCCCTGATTGGCAAATGCAATTTTAGCCGTGGAAGGCAGGGGAATATTCACCAGGTCGTCTGGATGATACAGATCAAAGAAGCTAAGCCCGTTTTCCAAAAATTCTGTTTTAGGGTAGCCGCTAAGTTCTGTAATGGCATCGTTCAAATACAGGAAGGTATAGCGGTCATCGTTTTTACATAAATAAACAACACTGGGAATATTTTCAGCCAGCGCGCGGAATTTTCTTTCGCTTGCCTTGAGCGCGTCTTCAGCCAGTTTACGCTCGGTGATATTACGTATGATGCCTTCAGTGCTAATTGGCTGTCCAGCAGCGTCAAAGATAGCGCGCGCTGTGATTGAAACGAAGACTATATTTTCATCCTTCCGCTTGAGGCGCACTTCAAAGTCGTTGACCGATCCCGTCTCTTCAATCACCGCAACCAGAGCGTCATAATCTTCCGGGAAGGCATAGAATTCCGTAACATTATGTCCAATGACTTCCACTTGCTTATACCCTGTCTGCTTTTCGACAGAGGGACTTATGTTAGTGAGAATGCCATGATAATCTGTCTGGTAGTGCATATCTTCAAGGTTTTCATAAATTCGCCGATATTTTTCCTCGCTTTCTTGCAGCGCGATATTCATCCGCTTGCGCTCGGTAATATCGCGGTAATTGACAACGATCCCCGCCACATGCGGATCATCCAGCATATTGTGACCAGTGACTTCAAAATGACGCCACTCCCCATCCTTGCTTTTAAGGCGATACTGCGTCGTTCGGACCGCGCCCGGAATGGATGCGCCTTCTGAGAAAGTTTCCAACACCCTGGGCAGGTCATCAGGATGAATATACTTGAACGCGCTTCCTCCCGTAATTTCCTCGGCGGTGTACCCCGTCAGGCGCTCCTCCGAAGGGGCAACGTAACGGACAATTCCCTCTCCATCCACAATCGCCACACCCTCGGCAGAATTTTCGATCAGCACACGGAAATACGCCTCGCGCTCTGCAAGAGCTTGCTCGGCCTGTTTGCGTTCGGTAATCTCACGATAATTTATAACAACACCGCGCACATGGGGGTCATCAAGCATATTGTGACCGGTCACTTCATAGTGACCCCAAACGCCGTCCTTGCGTTGGAGGCGATATTCCCTGGTAATAATCGCGCCGGGGGTTTGTATCCCTTCGTGAAAAGCCTTGACAAGGCCGGGCAAATCATCGGGATGGATGTAACGAAACGCGCTTTGTCCGATGGATTCTTCATAGTTGTAGCCAGTCAGAGTTTTTTCCTTCGGAGTCAGGTAGCGGAATTTCCCTTCGGCATCCAGGATCGCCACCCCTTCAGCGGCATTTTCGATGAGAGCGCGGAAATACGCCTCGCTCTTAGCCAATGCTTTTTCTGCAAGTTTGCGTTCGCTGATATCGCGGACAATGCCCTGCAAAAATCCATTGGGCAGCATTCGGGCGCTGATCTCAACCGGTATCGGAGAACCGTCCTTCCGTTTGAGCAGGCGCTCGACGATCAATATTTTTCCAGCGCGTAAGTCGTCAATCCGAAACGGAACTGCGGATAATTCTTCCGAAAACAGAATATCATCCATGCGCATCGCCAGCAGTTCTTCGCGCGAATAGCCCAGCATGGCGCATCCGCTGGGGTTCACATCCACATAACGGCGCTCGGCATTTGCAAGGAAGATGCCGTCCGAGGCCTGTTCAACCAGGGTACGGTAGCGGGTTTCGGAGGAACGCAGGGCATTCACAAGGTTTGCGTTTTCAATGATGGAGGCGGCATGCCCGGCCATCGCTTTTGCAAGCCGAATCTCCGCCGGGGTAAATACGCGGCGGCGGCGGCTTTCCCAAAGCTCGATATCGCCGAACAACTGTCCATGAGCCATGATCGGCACAAACAGCATGGATTTGATTCCGTAAAATGCAAATTGCTCGCGCTCAACGGGCGTCATCTCTTCATCATCCACATGCGTCATGACCACTTCGCCTTCCTGCATGGCGCTCATGATGGTTGCGTAATCGCTATTGAAATAGACCTGCCCCAAATCCGGGTGAACTTCGGAAGCCGATGCCTCCCCACCCCAGTATTCCGCCACCACCTGCATGGTGGCGCTAGCCATATTTACCTCCATGATATTGCCGCTGGTGGCTTGCAAAGCCTCCGTCATGTGGCGCGCAAGTTTCGCAAGCAATTCGGGCGGATCCATGATGCTGGCGGCCATATCCTGCGCGGCGGCATACAATTGTTCGAGTTCGGCGGCTTTCGTTCGAATATCGGCATCGAGGCCGGCCTTCACCATCGAAAGAGCAATTTGCCTGGCGGCCTGCTCTGCCAGTTCAATTTCATTCGCGGAAAAATAGTGGCGTTCGCGAAAGCCAAACACAAGCGTGCCCAGCTTGCGGCCGCTCGCAATGAGCGGCAGACCCAGGGCCGAATGGGCCGGGAATAGCTCGGCAAGATGCAGGCTGATGTGAACTGAATTTCTTATATCCTCCACCGCCAAAACATGGCCGCTCTCCAGAATGGAACGGCTGAATATTTTGTCGCCGGGTTTTACGTTTGGGTAAAGCGAAAGCGGGTCTTTGAACATCTCGGAACTGATAAATTTCCCAGGTCCCTGTGCGCTTTCATCCCAAAGTGAGAAATAAAATCCATCCGCGCTCAAGGCTTTTTCAAGCCCTGCAATGAATTTTTCAAGCATGGCTTCGAGGTTTGGCGTTTCAAGTGTGGTTTGAGTAATTTCATTCAGGAGCGTCTGATGGCGGGCATAGGTCAATACCCGCTGTTCTGATTCTATTTTTTCGAGCGCATAGGCCAGGTCATCCGCCAGTTCAGTCAACAAATTGATTTCTTCCCTGTCAAATATGCCGGATGGAGACGGATGCACCACGGTTAGAACGCCAAAGATACGCGCTTCCCGAACGATGGGTAATGTCAGTGAAGAGCGGAGCGGGTATTTCTTCAAGAGCGGGCAGGAAGAGCAGGGATCGTTTTCGGCAGGCTCGACAAGGAAGGGCTGTTTGGAACGAAGCGCCGCGGCCACGCAGGAAGGTCCGCCTCCCTCTCCATCCAGCCGAACAGTGAATAATGCCGCATCGATCGTTTCCCCGGCAGATGCGGCCAACTTGAGCGTGATACAGTCTGCCGCCAGCAGGCTGATCCAGGAAAAAATATAGCCGCGCTCGGCAATAAGAATCTCACAGGCTCGCTGAAGCATTCGCGCGGCATCCTGTTCACGAACGATAAGTTGGTTAACATCGCTCAGCGTGCGCAGGAGACGGCCAAGGCGTTGCTCGCGCGCCAGAAGTTCACGCGACCTTTCGAGATTCCGTCCCAAAACCCCCAACAAGTATGTGATCGATATCAAAATGGCAATGCTCAAAACCAGGAAAACCGCCGTGCCGCTCACCCAGGCGCCGACATCCACCGAGTTGACCTGGCGCGCAGGCGGGACAACTATGAACCCATTCACCTGAAACCAGCCAACCACGATCATCGTAGCCATGCTGACAAAGAATGCCGTCAAACTGTAGCGAAGGTCAAAGAAAACCGCTGAAAGAATGATAAAGGCAAAGAGAAAAATTCGCCCGTCACCGCTGAAGGAGGATTGAACCAGCCCAATGCTCCCGAGCGCGTACAAAATAAAAAGCAGGCTTCCCGCGCGGATGATGAAGGGCAGTTTACGGGCAAATGTGATGGCCGCAAGCAGGGCTGTCGCGCCTACATAAACGGTTAATGTTGCCGCAACAAAAAACAGCGGATTGGGGGTAATCTCTGCCTCTGCCTGGTATGTGTGGTAAACATTATTAATCCCCGCCAGCAGACCGATCATCCAAATGGCCAGTATTCCGCGTAAAATCCCCTCCAAAATATACTCGCGCCATTCTTGAAGGTTACGCGAGGTAAATGGATCAAATGATGAAGTGGGAGGTGAAAAAGGTTTCATGAATTTGCTCGGATTATACAGTTCAAAAACACCAATTTCACATTAGTGTTTCTGACTCGTGTGCATGCAAAGGTTGTCATGGGAGGTAGATTGTTCGCTGGGCTGTGAAAACCCCTCACCCTGCCCTCTCCCTCGGGGAGAGGGGGGAGTCGACACCGCGAAAAGTCTTCATACTTGGGGTGAGGGAAAAGGGAAATGCTGACAACCTTTGCGTTCATACTTCTGACTCTCCCTGAATGTAGGTCGGATTACCAATCCGACTTACGCCGTACCGCCAGATGTGTTACGGCTCCCACACGTAATGGACAAGCGCAGTGATGGCTGGCTTGTCGGCAAGGTTCTCCATGCCAACGGCCCAGGTTTGCCAGTCGAGCTGGCCGAACTCGTCTGTGCCGGGGAAGTAGACGGAGTAATAATTCATGCCGGGGTAGGGCCATTCAGGGATGTAGGTTGCGCCGCCCGTTTGCAGTTGACTGCAAACGATCAATGAATTTGGCGTGAAGACCTGTTGCAACGCCGGCAGGATAATTTCCTGGAACGAGCCAACGGTGGGTTCGCCGCTTCCAAAGGATAAGCCCCAATCAGCCTGGAAGGTGGTTTCAAAAACGAACTTCGCATGTTCCACATCATAGTTAATCACGTTGCCGTTGCGGTAATATCGAACCGCCATGCCATTGGATGGGGAAACAAGAGAGGCAAGCAGGGCGCCGTCTTTGGCGGCAACGGCTTTGCTCAGAGAGTTGATCAACCCTGTGCCGCGGATGTCGGCGCAAAATTCGGGGGGCTGGGTTGGGATGGGCGTCTGGGTGAAAACGGGGGGCTGTGTCAGCGTGGGGATGGCAGTGAATGTTGGAGAGGTAACCAATGCAGGTTGGGGAGTATCAGTTGGCAGGGCGGTGGGAGGCGGAGGCTCATCCACAGGAACGGCGCAGGAGGCGAGAGTCAACAGCAACAACGATAAAAGTATGCGTCTCATTTTTCTTCCTTTCACAATCCAAAATCTCCCGATTTTGGATTTCACAAAAAACTGGCGGGGTATCCCGCCAGTTTTTTGTATTATTTTGTTCCCGCGGCTGTTTCTTCCGCCGCTTTTTTGATGATGCGTTTGACCACCTCTGCCACACCGCCCACTGGATTCTTTAAAGTTTCAAAAGCTATTTCGGCAATTTCGGGAGCCATGCGTTTGAGGCTGCGAAAGCGGCGCGCGAGAAAAGTTTCATCAGGCGTTGGTTCTTCGAGCGCGGTTTGAATCTCCTGCAACTCGGCCTTCAGGTCACTCTTCTCCTCGGCTTTGATCTCTTTTTCCGCATCGAGTTTTTTGTATATCTCCTCGAACAAAGGCGCAATGTTTATCGATTGATTGGAAACCTTGTTGTTGTTTCCGACAACGATATTACTGCCTTGCACACTGCCGCCGATGACGATGCTGTGATCTCCGGCGCTCAACCCGTTTTTTTTATTTTTAGCCGTCATATTTTCTCCGATATAGTTTAGACATCCCTCGGCGCGATCACCACACGAAAGCCGAGATCATCATTGAACATGAGCGGAATAGACCAGTTGCAAAACGACGAGCGCGCAAACCACTGGTAGCCGATCCACGACCCGCCGCGCACAATGCGGTATTTTTTGTCTTCATCGTACCACGAGCCTGTCCATTCCCAAACGTTGCCGCTCATGTCCCACGCATCCGTTGGGCTGACGCCCTGCGGAAACGTGCAAACCACGGTGGTGCCACCCAGCCCCGAGCCTGTCGAGTCGCTGTCCCAGGTATTGGCGGCCGCTTTATCGAAGCCTTCGCCCCATGGATATTCACTGCCGTGGTCTCCCCTTGCGGCGCGTTCCCATTCATCATCACGCGGCAGGCGGATGGTGTAGCCCTCCGGCACAGCCACGATCTTTTTGGCAAGCCATTTGCAATAGGCCTGCGCTTCATACCAGCTCACCCCCACCACCGGCACAATCGGGTTGCTCAGTTCGATGTTATGCCAGTAATAAGGCATGTTGCGTTTTGCAAGCGGACGATGCTCCAGCCAATCCCGCGAGACAGCTTCCATCGTGCGCGAGTCATATTTTCCGGTGCGCCACTCCCAGCCTTCTTCGCTCCAAAATTCGCGGGTCTGGTATCCATCCTCTTTGACGAAGCGGGCATACTGGATGTTGGTGACTTGATATTTGCCGATGAAATACATGTACGGGATTTCTCTCGCTTCTTTCTTAACCCCGGCCTGATACTCACCAGCAGGCACTTCCACAAACCGATCCAGGTCACCGGGCCGCCAGCCAAGCCGCCCCAACAGCAAGCCTGCGTGCCTTCGTATCTCGGGCCGAATGCCGCCGCCCTGCATGGTGACCACCAAAGATTGAGTAACATGTTCCTTGCTCTGCAAAGGGACGCCGCCCGGCCAGGTATCCAACACGGCATCGCCAGCCAGCACAACCGCTTCACCGACGGGGCCGGGTTGTTGGTCCACCAGCGCTTCCACAACTTCACCGGCAACCTTTGGCAGTTGCTGGCGAATGCCAAGATAGCCGATGGTGAGCAGGGTTACTTCACGCCAGGCCTGCTCCCCCACATGCTGTGAAAGAGTCTCGATAATCGGCGCAGAGTTCCCCTGTCCTTTCAATGCAAGCGCAACGGCGGCAAGGTATTCTTCAAAGGTCAGGTGAATGAATCCATATTCGCCCGGCCCGCGCTCCAAAAGGACGGCGGCATGATCATGCACATCGGTCAGAAATTGGCGCGCGGCCTGGTGCGGCGATGGGTCGCCGCGTTCCAGAAAAAGCTCCTCCAATTTGCGGCGCATGTCTTCACGCCCCACCAGGCCAACCCCAGGGCTGACTTCGTGCATCCACAACGCCAGAGGCGCAAGGATGCGGATCGTTTGAATCTCGTCGATGTCGCGCCCGGGCGCACGTCCGCTGATACTGCGGGCGCGATTCCAGGTGGAAAGCAAAGTGTTTACATATTGATCGTAGAGTTGCACACGGCGTTCAGGCAGGGATACGCCCTGCCGTTTCATCAACGCAAGAATGGTGAGCAGTAATGGCGTGGATGCAAGTTGCCGCACGCCGGGGTTTTGTTGAATGGCATCCAGCAGTTCGCGGCGGTCTGTTTCAGCGTCGGCGCGGGCAACGGCTGTGTTGCCCTGCGCCTGTTTTTCGAGGGCGGTTGTCCAGTGCCCCACGAATTCCTCGATCTCATCCTCTTCGAAATCAACGATGGTACATTCCACCAAATCCTCTGTCGAGGGACGCACGGCTCGATACCCAACCACGCGGCTGGTGAGCACGAACTTATTTCCCTCACGGCGATGAAACGCGAAAAAATCCACCACGCGCTCGACCACAGTGTTACGCATGTTCAAATCACGGACTTCATCAAGGCCGTCCAGCAAAATCAACGCCCGCCCGGCTTTGAGCGCTTCATGCAGCATGGGGCCTACCGGCAAATCCGCGCCGATGCCGTCAAAATATTCGACGATGAAATCATCCAGACGAATATCGCGGGTTTGGAGCGCATTCGCAAAAGCGGCCAAAGGCAAAAGGATGGGCAGGAAATCATCCAGCCCGATCATTTGTCCCTCTCCGCGGGCAAGGCGCAGAGCCAGATATTTTACAAAGGTGGTTTTCCCGGCTCCGGGGTCTCCGAGCACGATCACGCCAGAATGTTTTTGCAACACATCCAAAAGTGGGACGGGGTCTCCAAAGTGAAGGAGTTCCTGTTCATGGTCGGTGATTTCGCGCCCGGCCAGGCTGAGATCGCGCTTCCATGTGTCGCCTTCGGGAAGCTCCATGCGCGCCTTGAGCGGAACGTACAGATCGAGCAGTTTTAATTTGAGTGGAACGCGGTCTGAAACCCCCATGCCTTTCATGCTGAGGTAATAATGGCGGTCGGTCAGGTAATTGAGATATGCCGCAGTGGATTCCCGAATCGTCTCGGCTGGCAGAGCAGGCTGAAGGTCCCGCCAGAAGCGGTCTGCCAGCACAATCGTCTGCCCATGGATGATGGCGCTGTCCGTCACACTGCCGCCGACGGCAATACTCTGGTCGCCTGCCTGTATTTCCGTTTCAGGTTTTGTTTGTTTGGTGTTTTTTTTGGGGGGGGTTCTTTTTTCGGTCATGCCCGGTCTCGTTGGTTAAAGGCAGTATACAATAATTCGAGTCAACCGGTCTTTACCAAATTGAAAGGTAGTTTGTAACTGCTCAGGCAAGCACCTGCGCGTTCCCTGCCCGCCTTGGACGTAAACGTCCAGGCTATCTTTACAAAGCCGCCTAAAGGCGACTAGGCTTTAGCCTACGGCGGAGCAAAACGCCCGAGTAGTTTGACAATGTCACATTTCAAAACCTTTACCACAAAGTCCACAAAGGGGCACAACACTTGCGCCGCACTGCGTTTGTTGCAGTGCAGGTGAGGAGAGCAAAAGCCTAAATAAAAACGAAGGTTTCCTTCGTGTTACTTCGTGCCCTTTGTGGTTTTGTACTTTGGTTTCAGTCTTAATATGACATTGTCAAAGTAGTTCCGATAGTTTTCCATTAAAAAAAGCCCGCCTGTGCAGGGCGGGCTTCAAATTTCCAAATTTGTCTATTTTTGTTCAGCTTCGCCAAAAACGATCACGACGATGTGCTGGTTCAAAAATTTTGGCGCGGTTCCCTGGGTTGAAATAACCTGCCCCAGGGTATACCCGCCGGCAACGGGAACATGCTTTCCTAAAATTTCCTGTACCGCGGTGATCTCTGCGCCGGGCTGTGCTTTTAACAGCATTTGCCAGGCAACGTCCACAAGCACGAGCGCAAGGGCGGGTTTGGCATTGCCAAGTTGTAACAAAGCCTGCTGTGTAGCCTGCCTTGCCGCGCGTTCACAGGCGGCGCGGCTTCCCACCAGCAAAAAGGCGTCAATGCCATCGCGGATGGTTGCATTCATGCGGAAACTACCATCCGCCTCCACGCGGATCGGCGCACGCACCACAAGGCTTTCACCCTGCTCCACACCCAGCGGGTATAACCGCGCAAGATGGCTTAAAGGTGGAAAGGCCCAATCCCGCGCGGGATAGCCGAAAAGGCTTGAATACGTTTCCGAAGCGGGGCGGCCATCCAAAGTACGGAGCCAAAACCCGCGCGAGCGTGTTACGCGAAACTGGTTGCCAACCGGGTCCCAGCCATGATCGTACCCAACCCCTATTTTCAGGTTTCCACGCAGAAAAGCCGCAACCAGGCCGCCCGTCCCCGTCTGACTGCCCGTCATTTGATAGGTGTTACCGGTGTGCAAATCACCGCTGGAAAGCGCGCCAGTGGCATTTAATTCGGATGTGATCCCGCCACAAAACTGCTCGGCGTCACCGTTGAACCCGTCCGCAAAAAATAGCATGGACTGTCGTTCGACCCGCGCCGACACATGCTGCTCAACCTTTGCGGCTGTTTCCCGCCCCGACTGGGCATAGCCCGGAAACCAGAGCGTATCCGCTTCAAAGCCGCCGCTGAGCAAAGCCACCGTCACAGCATGAGGATGATGCCCATCCCCGGTCAACCCGGCGGGCGAACTGAAACCGATCATGGGCAGATCCCCCAGAAGGCTGGTAACGCCGTTCAACACCTCGCGCGGCTGGTATTGATGAGAGGCAATCACCAGGGCAAGCCCAGGCGTATTTGCGCCCAGTTGATTCAATGCCTTGTGCGCGGCCTTTAAACCAGCTTCGCGGCCATCCAGCGCCTGCGCAAATCCTACGGATGCATTCATTGTCATACTACCTCATCACCCTTCAGCAACCGGGATCGTGAAATGGAATACTGTGCCCTTGCGGAATTCACTCTCGAACCAGATACGCCCGCCCTGCATTTCAACCAGGCTTTTGGTGATGTTCAAACCCAGCCCTGTGCCGGGCGCCTCACGCGCCTTGGGGTCATCAGAGCGGAAGAATTTCTGGAACATTTTTTGCTGGTCTTCCGAGTTCATCCCAATCCCATTATCTTTTACCCACAGGTGAATCACCCGCGGCGCGCCATCTTCATCCCAATAGTTTTCAGACTCCTCCACGCCCACCTGAAGCAATCCGCTTTCCGGGGTGTATTTGTAGGCGTTGCTGAGCAGGTTGGTAAGCACCTGCCCAACGCGAATACGATCCGCCCACATGAGCGGGAGATTTTCGGGGATGACAATCTCCAATATCTGTTTTTTATCTTCGATCTGACGTTTCATGGTTCGGGAAACTTCATCCACAAGATCGGCGGCGCTGGCGGCTTTATATTCCAGGCGCAACCGCCCCGCTTCGATCTTGGAGTTGTCGTTCAAATCTGAAACCAGCGTAGACATGCGCTCGACGTTGGACTTGATCGTGTGCAGGAAGTTCGTCTGCATTTCGTTGATCTGCCCCACCGCCCCGCCAGCCAGCAACTCGGTGTAGCCTTTGATGGAGGTCATTGGGTTCTTTAATTCATGCGCCACAAAAGAGACAAAGTCGCTTTTGGCAAGGTTCGCGCGCTGTACCTCGCCATACAACTGCGCGTTGGAAATGGCAATCGCGGCATGGTCTGTCAGACGGGTGAGGAAATCAATATCCACCTGCGAGTCAATGATGCTTTCCAGGTATAACAGGCCGATCACGGTCGTTTCACGGCGGATGGGAATGACCATTTGGGTGTGAGAGGCAACCAACAGCTTGTCTTTCGAAGCGGCAACCGTCAACTGCTGAGGCACACCCGTATCCACAGCCTTGAACATGGCGGGCAATTCCACTTTCATTGTTTGATCGTGCAGGCTGGCGATGTAATCATCAAACCCAACATGAGACATGACGCGAAGTTTCGCCTCTTCCAACATGCCGATCAACCCAGCTTCTGCGCCGGATTGTCTCAGCGCCCAATCCAGGGTGATGCGCATGGCGCGATCCATTTCAAGGCTGGCGTTCAACTCGCGGTCAATCCTCTGCATCACCGAGAGTTCCTCCACGCGGGCGGCAAGTTCCTGGTCTGTCAGGGTATAAAGGCGGGCATTTTCAATCGCAACCGCCGCCTGGCCTGCAAAGGCGGTGAGCAGGGTCTGATCATCCTGCACAAATGGGAGACCGTCGCGGCGGTTGATCACTTCGACCACGCCGGTGACATGGTCTTTTACCTGCAACGGAACGGCCATCAACGAACGACTGACAAAGCCAGTCTGCTGGTCTACGCCTTTGAAGCGTGAATCTGAGCGTTGATCTTCATTTTCGATCACAGGGCCGCGGGATTGCACAGCCCGCCCAACGATGCCAGTGCCCGGCGGCAAACGTTTGCCAACCAGGTTTGTTGCCACAGGGCCTACGGTCACCCGGAAAACAAGTTCGCCGGTCTGGTCGTCCACCAAAAATAAACTGCCTGCCTCACAATTCAAGATCCCAACCGCGTTTTCAAGGATGTTTTGCAGGAGGGGGTCGAGATCAAGCGTGGAGGTTAATTGACGTGTGATTTCGTTCAACGTGGAAAGCTGGTGGGCGCGTTGTTGAGTCTCTTCCAGCAGGCGGGCTTTGACAATGGCGCCGGCCGTCTGGTCTGCAATGGCTTGCAGTAATTCGAGCTGGCCGCGTGTGTACACAATGGCGCCATCGCGGCTGGCAACGCTCAACGCGCCAATGGATACCGCGCCCGCATTCAGCGGTACGCCCATCCAGGCAAAAGCATTTTCAAGAACGGAGGTATATCCGCGAGCCTGACATTCACGCAGGTAATCCTGTGTGATGATTGGGCGACTCTTACGGATCACTTCCGGTCCCAGGCCTGTGGTCTTCGAAAATGGCAGGTTTTCCCGCTCTTGAATTCTCTCGTTATTTTCAAGGCAAAAGCCGTAATAGAAATAATCGCTGTCCTTGTTATACAAGGTGATATGAAAATGCGAGGTGGGGATGATCTGCGCGGTTTGGGCGTAGATCAGTTCGAGCACATCGTCAAAGGTAAGGGTCACGTTCACACCCTGAGAAACGCGGGTAAGCGCGTTCATTTCCAAAATTCGGCGCTCGAGATGGGCAACGGTCTGCACCCGTTCGATGGCAATGGAAGCCTGGTCGCAGATGTTTTCAAGGAATCTCAGGTCACGCGGGGTATACGGCTGGCCGGATAAGCGCGACCCCAAGGCCAGCCAGCCATTGGGACGTTCCTTGCCGGGCAATACAATGAAGAGCCGCGCTCCAAGCAATGCGAGGCGAGACTGTTCCGATTGCAGAGATGCGGGCAATACGGCTGTGTTGTCCAGGTACAGTGGCAGGCGTTCCGTTTCAAAATAACGCGCCAGCGGACTCGCGGCTGTAAAGCGGATGTCGCTGGTGGAACGTCTGTTTGCGCCGGGCAAGGCAGAGAAAAAGTCGTTGAGTGAATCGTATGTATAGACGTGAATCCTGCTCGGGGTCAGGGTGGAGGCGATCTGCTCGCTCAGGATCATGCCGATGGTGTTGAGGTCCAATGCAGTGGTGAGCCTGTGAGAGAAATCCTCCAGTTGTTCTGCAAAAGCGCGCTCGCCGCGAAAGAAGATCGTGTCGACTGTATTTTGCAAACGCGTGCGAAGCGGTTCCAGCAGGATCGCGATTAAAAAGATATAGCCGCCCACCAAAAAGGCATTGTTTGCGGGCAAATTGGGGTTGAAGAACAAGCCCGCGCCTGTCACCAGCAGGGCATACCCCACCATCACCACCAGGCTGAGGGTGACATACATGAATCCGCGGCGGACAAAATCATCCGTTCGCAGGAAGCGGAAACGCAAAATGGTATAGCCGATGACCAATGGGAATATGGTAAGGAAAAGAAAAAGATACGGTGAAAAATTGATTGGGTTAATGAAACTTGCTCCCAACCAGATACTTATCGGAACGAAGGCAATCAGAGCGCCAAAAAGAATGGCGCGAGACTGGGTCTTTACCACTGGCGATTGATCATAAAATGTGTGATACAGGTTTACACCAAGATAGAAAATCACGCTGACAAATATGAAACCATAAATTAACTGCCAACTGCGGATGTAATCTGTGGGGCGGTCAAAATTAAACACATTCGGCAGGGCTATGGCAACCAGGACCAAGCCAATGGCAACTCCTATCCAGCGCAAGTAGGGACGGTTGATGACAAAGCGCGGTTCCGTTGGAAAGACAAGCGCGAGGTTGATCAATGCGCCGCCTGCCAGCCCGCAAGCCAGCGTCCACGCGAGTGTAAATTCGTGGGTGGTGATCAGGTTGAAATATGCGCCTGTAACAATGGCAAGGGAGGATGTGAAAAGGGAGAATGCGCGGCCAGCCGATTCGTTGCGGCGGAAGCCGAAAATCCACAAACTGACGGCAAGGAAGATTGCGCCTAATGCCGAGGGGACGATGAAATAAAGCGTACGGCTGGATTCCGGGAATGGGTATAGTGTGATATCGAAAGTGCGTTCTTCCCCGCTCGTTAATAGAACGGTGGCTTTAACATTTTCCCCGGGCACACGCTCCTGCAAAATATCCCTGGCATCACCCGATGTACTCACGGGCGTTCCGTTAATGGAAATCAACCGATCCCCCAGGCTTACTTCCTTGTACAATGCCCAGGCAGGTTCAAACTCCTGCGGGCCGGTGCCATTGAAGACCAGGGTGTGCTCATAAAACGCGCCAATGAACGGCTGTTGAAGCCAGCGGTTTGCGAAGAAGAGGCCGCCTAAAAAAATTATGGCCGCCGCCGCCTGATACCCAAACACGATCCACTGCAAGATGCGGCCAATCAGGGCGCTATAACGTTGAAAACCAAGCTGTTCATTTCTTTGCAGGCTTTGCGCAATCATAATGTCAGGATTTTACACTACATCAAGACCATTGGTGTATGCTACTTTCATAACAAAGAAGCAAAGAAGAAGGAAAGGGGTCTCATGGTATGCACGCAAAGGTTATTAGGGAAGACAGGTTGTTCGCTACGCTGTGCCCCCCTCACCCTGCCCTCTCCCTTTGGGAGAGGGGGAATTCAACACGGCGAAAAGCCTTCATAATTGGGGTGAGGGAAAAGGGTAATGCTGATAACCGTTGCATACACACTTCTCACGAGAGAATGGCGCGGGTCTGCTTTACATCGTCATGGATTTTTTCGACCAGCGCTTCCACCGAAGTAAATTTCAACTCGTCCCGCAGGCGGGCGACGAATTCCAATTGCAGGGTCTCGCCGTAAATGTCGCGGTCGAAATCAAGCAGGTAGGCTTCGAGGCTGGGGACCTGCCGTTCGGGAGTGAAGGTTGGGTTAAGGCCGATGTTGGTTGCCGCCATCAATTTCTCTGCGCCCAAATGCGCCCAGCAGGCATAGATGCCGTTGGGCGGCATGACCTTCCCTTTGGGGTAATCAATGTTTGCGGTTGGGAAGTTGATGGTCTTCCCGCGCCCTTCGCCGTGGATGACTTCGCCGCCCAGGCGATAAGGATAGCCAAGCAATTTTGCAACTTCGGTGATGTTGCCTGTGGATACGAGTTTGCGGATTTCTGTGGAGGAGATCACGCCGCTTTCGTCGCTGAGGGCTGGTACCACCTCGACGGTGTATCCCAGTTCCCGGCCGATTTCTGACAGGCGCGCGGCATTGCCTTCGCGTCCCTTTCCGAGGGCAAAGTCGTACCCGATCAGCAGGTGGCTGAGACCGAGAGTCTCTTTCAGGTGAGACATATATTGATGGGCAGTGGCAGTTGACAGGTCCGTTGTGAAGCGTTGGGTGATGACCACATCCACGCCAAGCGCGGCGAGCAAGTCTGCGCGTTCATCGGGTGTGGTCAGGCATCGAATCTCCCTGCCGGTTAATACGCTGGCGGGGTGCGGGTCGAAGGTCAACACAACGGCTGGGGCGTAGTGCGCGTGCGCATCGCGGATGAGTTTGCGGATGATCTCGCCATGCCCGCGATGGACACCGTCAAAGACGCCGATGGTGAGCCATGAATTTTGAAAGGATGCTGTTTCGAGGGAATGATAATGTTGCATAGTTATAAAAATGCCGCCATGTTATGGCGGCATGATAATGTCATTGCGAGGAGGGCGCTCTTCCCGACGAAGCAATCTCAATCATCGTAACGGAGATTGAGATTGCTCACCGCACTGGCGTACGGCGCAAGTGTCGGGCAAAGTGCGCCCTCGCAATGACGTGTTAATTAATCCGAAGTAAAGAAGACTTTCTTTGGCTGCCATTCGGGAGCGCCGTCTTCGCCGGTGACAAGTTCCATCAATGCCACGAGTTCGCCCTGCGTGCTTACGCCGCGGACTTTGGTGATTGCCGGTTCACCGACTACTTTTACACGATGCCCGTGGCGCACGCCTTCGACTTCATCCGGGTTGAGTTCCACGGCGGGCCAATCGCCAAGCGCTTCGGCGGCGGGGATGAGGTATTGATACCAGTTGCCGGCGGTGAAGGCTTCCTGTAATTTTCGCAGAGGCACTGAATCGCGCAGAGAGAAGCGTCCGCTTTTGGTGCGGCGCAGGCCAACGAGATACGCGCCACAGCCCAGCTTGATGCCGAGATCATTCGCCAGCGAACGGACGTAGGTGCCGGAGGAACAATGCACATCGATCACCACTTCGGGCGGAGTCCATTCAAGCACTTCCAGGTGATGCACGGTGATCTTGCGCGGTTCGAGATCGACCTCTTCGCCTTTGCGCGCCATTTCGTAGGCTTTGCGTCCTGCCACTTTGACGGCAGAGTAAGGCGGGGGAGTCTGTTCTATTTCGCCTACGAAAGTTTTGAGCGCCTCTTCAAATTGGGCTTCGGTGACGTCGAGCGGGTCGTTCGATAAAGTGACCTTGCCCTCGGCATCGAAGGTATCGGTGGAGCCGCCCAAACGAATGATGGCCTGGTAACGTTTGTCTGAGGCTGAGACATATTCGCTTAATCGTACTGCGGGTCCAACGAGAATAACGAGCACACCGGAAGCGCGTGGGTCGAGCGTTCCGGTGTGTCCCGCGCGGCGCAGACCTGTTCCGTTTCGAATCGCCTGGACTACATCATGGGATGTCATCCCGACAGGTTTATCCACAACAAGCGCGCCAGAGATAGCGTTCTTAATATCTTGACTGTTCATCTAAAATATTCCTCCTGAATCTATTTACGATTCAATTATGACATAAATATCTGAATTTGCAATGAGCATTTTAGTTCTATTAATATTCTTTAATTCCTACAGGCTTAACAATTCGCGGGTCTTTTTTAGGACTTCCTTTTGGACTTCGCTCAAACTTCCCTCGATGTCTGCTCCTGCGGCAGCGGCATGGCCCCCGCCTTGAAAGTGTTTTGCAACTGGTGATACATCCACACCCGGCGCCAGCGCACGCCAGGAAATCTTTACGTGATTATTATTTTGTTCTACGAAAACCATTCCAACCTTGTTCCCGTCGATGGCAGAGATCATGTTGATGAGGTCTGCGTCATCGTTGCCACCATAGCCCGCAGACTTGCGGTCTGCAATGGTGAGGGTTCCCCACACAATGCCGTGTTTGTTTTCGAGGCTGGAGAGTCCGGCGCCCCAATACTTTGCGGCTGAGAATGTCTTGCGTACCAGGGCGCGCATGTAGATTTCAGGCATATCCACACCGGATTCCATCAATGTGGCGGCCTGCCTGAGCGATTCAGGAGTGGTGTTGGAGGTGCGGAAGCCAAGCGTATCGGTGATGACCCCGGTCAATAAGGCGGCGGCGACGGGCTTTGTGATTTTCAATCCCCACTCGGGCAGGTGATTGGTGAGGATCGCGGCTGTGGCGACCTCGTCTGCTTCGATCAGGTTGAGTTTTCCAAATTTTTCATTGGTGACGTGATGGTCGATGTTGATGTCAGGCTGGCCAAAGTTTTCAAAGACTTTCCCCACGCGTTTGAAATCGGCGCAATCCACGGTGATGAAGGTGTCGTGGTCTTTGCCTGGTTCCTTCTGAATGAGTTCACTGCCTTCAAGGTATTTGAAGGATGAAGGCACACCATCCACAAGGATCATTTGCACGGATTTGCCCGCATCGCGCAGGGCCAATCCCAATCCAAGCAGGGAGCCGATTGCATCCCCATCCGGCCGGACGTGCGAAGCAATGACAATTTTCTTCGCTACGGCTAATCTGTTTTTTATCTCCCCTGTGAGTTGATGATCCACTATTTCTTATCCTCTTTTGATTTACGATTTACGATTAAGACTTACACATTCATCATCATTTCTTGTTTCTTAACCCTGCCAATATCTTTTCGATATGGTCTGCGTGTTCCGGGGTTGGGTCCCAATGGAATCTTAATTTGGGAAACGCGCGCATCTCCACTCTCGAAGCGAGAGTCCGCCGGATAAAACCGGAGGCAGCTTCCAGCCCCGCAAGAACGTCGGGGGCGCGTGAAGCTCCTTCCACTGCCGAGACATAAACGTCTGCAAAGGCGAGTTCCCGGTCTATCTTTACGTCTGTTACAAAGATTTGTTTCAGGCGCGGGTCGTTGATCTCGCGGATGAGCATCTCCGCGAGTTCCTGTTTTACACGATCTGCAATGCGTTGTAATCGAATTCCTGAAGGCATAGGCGATTTTTGATTTACGATTTTTGATTTACGATTTTCAATTGATGGTCGAAACCGCGATTAGGAACTTAGAAGTTAAATCCTTGCTTTTTGTACAAGAATTTTTTGAACCACGAAGGGTCACGAAGGTTTTTTTAGGTTTTCCTTTGTGTACCTTCGTTACCTTTGTGGTTGAATTCCTTTTTGGTTTCGGCTTGTCCGAGTTAGGTTATTCCACAACGTAACAAACCAGCATGTCGCCGGGTTGAATGTCGTTGAAGCTCTTGAAGCCCACTCCGCATTCAAAGCCCTGACGAATTTCTTTGACGTCTTCTTTTTCATGACGCAGGGAGGAGAGATCGCCCTCGTAGACAATATCTGTACCGCGGTAGAGACGTACCTTCGCGCCGCGTTTGAGTTCGCCGTCGGTTACTTTACAGCCTGCAACCCTGCCAAATTTTGAAGCGGTAAACACTTGCAAAACCTGGGCGCGGCCGAGGGTTCTTTCCACAAGTTTGGGTTCGAGCATACCCTTGAGGGCTTTTTCGATATCCTCGGTCATGCGGTAGATGATCTCGTACAGGCGCAGGTCCACGCCTTCTTTTTCAGCCATGCGGCGGGCGTCCACATCGGCCTGCACGTTGAAGCCGATGATAATCGCTTTTGACGCAGACGCAAGCATGACATCATTATTTCCGATGTTGCCTGTTTCAGCGTGCAGGATGTGCAGGCCGATCTCACCTTCGCCAAGTTTATTCAACTCATTGACGATGGGGTCCAGCGAACCCTGCACATCGGCTTTGACGATGAGATTAAGTCCCTTTGCCTCGCCCGCCTGCACGTTTGCGAACAGGTCTTCCAATGAGACTTTCTTGCGCATCTGAGATTGTGTCTTGATGGCCTCGAGCCGTTCTGCCACAATGGAGCGCGCTTCTTTTTCCGTCTTCACAACCTGGAAAAGATCACCAGCGGAGGGAACGTCGCTAAGTCCCATAACAGCCACAGGCGTGGAAGGACCCGCTTTCTTGATCGGCTTGCCTTTGTAATCGGTGATCGCTCGTAATTTTCCGTGAGCGGTTCCAGCCACAACGTTGTCGCCAGATTCGAGGGTGCCATTCTGAACCAGCAAGGTCGCCAGCACGCCTTTGGATTTATCCAACTCGGCTTCGATGACCGTGCCGATCACTTTTCCATTCGGGTTGGCTTTGATATCGTTGCTGTCTGCCACGAGCAAAATACCTTCGAGCAGGTCTTCGATGCCCTGGTTTTGTTTTGCTGAAACGGGCACAACCATGGTACTGCCGCCCCAATCGTCGGGGACGAGTTCCATTTCCGCCAGTTGTTGTTTGACGCGGTCCGGGTTTGCATTTGCCTTGTCGATCTTATTCAAAGCCACCATGATCGGCACACGCGCCGCCTTCGCATGGGCAATCGCTTCTCTTGTCTGTGGCATCACGCCATCGTCTGCCGCAACCACCAGCACCACAATATCCGCGCCTTGTGCGCCGCGCGCGCGCATTTGAGTAAACGCGGCATGGCCGGGAGTATCGAGAAAGGTGATGAGGCGTCCCTTCTTCTCCACCTGATACGCGCCAATGTGCTGGGTAATGCCGCCTGCCTCGCCTGCCGCCACTTCCGTGGAACGGATCGCATCCAACAGGCTGGTCTTGCCGTGGTCAACATGCCCAAGGATCGTCACCACCGGGGGACGCGCCTTCAATTGTGCGCCGTCTTCACCAGCAATCATCTGACGCCAGAGTGGCACTTCGCCTGCTTCCTCTTTCGCCGCCAGTTCATCCGAGGCTTCGAGAACCGCCTCGAAACCATACTCACCAACCACAATTGCCGCTGTGTCAAAATCCACAGTCTGGTTAATGGTTGCCATCACACCATTGGTCATCAATTTTTTGATCAGGTCAATCGGGCTTTTTTCGATCTTTTGCGCCAGATCGCGAATCACGATATGGGCGGGTAATTCAAGTTTGTTACCGTTACTGCTCATAGGCCACCTCCTTCTCGAATTGTGGATTCAATACTACAAATCCACATAGTTCTCAATTCCCCAACAAGGAGCCTGTCAGCGAGTGGCTAACCGTTCACATGGCTTTTACTTGTTGGTCTCCGCATCCTGCTGCGGCAAAGTATTCATAAAGTTTTCCAATTCACTGCGGTCTTCCGCAGTGAATTCTGCTTTGAGCGCATGGGCCAAAGCTCCCCTCATACCGCGCACCCAGCATTCGCGGCGGTCATGCATGTACGCGCCCCTGCCAGCCAGTTTACCGGTCAGGTCCACGCGCACCCCCTCCGCAGTACGGACGATCCTCAGCATTTGCCTTTTCGGCAACACTTCGCGGCATCCCACACAGGTGCGTTGGGGTACATGCTTTACACGTTGGGCAGGTTTCTTCTTCACCTTCGATTCATCCCCCTCCCCCAAAATGGAGGAGGGAATAAATTTCTACCAATCGCCGCCAGCTTCATCGCCGCGTTTGTGTTTCTTGCGGCCAACAACCGCGCCAAGGTCTTCATCGAACTCCAACGCCACACCCTTCTTCTTGACCTTCTTGCCTTTTTTCTTATCGTCCGATTCATCTTCGACCGCCGGGGTCTGGAAGATTTCAGGCTTCATCTTGAACAAATCTTCAAGTGAGACGCCATCCTTGGCGTTCTCATCTTCCGCTTCCTCGACGACTCGCTTCGCGTTCGCTTCTTTCTTGCCTTCGCCTGCTTTCTTCGCCTCAGGCATTTCTTCCGCTGGAGCAGTCTCCACCGCCGCCGCCTCAACAGCCACAGGTTCTTCAACCTTCACAGGCTCCGGCTCAGGGAAGGACAAAGCCCCCAGAGTCTCTTCGATATTCTGAATAGCTTTGGAACCAATGCCCGCCAGCCCAAGCACTTTGTTGGCGTCGGTCTTCATCGCAAACATCAGGTCGCCAATATTTTCAAACCCAGCTTCAGTGAGGATGTTGAAAATATGTTCCTTGATTCCAGCCTGATCGAGAGGCATGGTAAACGCCGCGGCGGGGATTTCGGCACGCGCGCTGGATGTGCGTTCTTCCACTTCGCGGGCGGCTTCTTCCTTGATCTGAATCGTACGGCGTTCCACACGGTCCACGAACTGACCAAGAGCCGTATATTCTTCGGGAGTGATCGGGCGGCTTTCCGCCTTCTTCGCGAGGATTTCCTGAATCTGCGGAGTCTGCTCCACAGCCACAGGCAACATCGCCGCGAGAGACGCATCCCCCTGTAATTTGTTGAGTGAATCGCCAGCCGCTTCGCTGAGAGATTTAATGTCAATGCGCCAGCCGGTCAACTTCGCGGCGAGGCGGGCATTCTGTCCATCACGCCCGATGGCGAGGCTCAATTGATCCTCGCCCACCACCACCGTGGCAGTGCGCGCGCCTTCATTATCCACCAGGTAGACGCCGTTCACACGAGCCGGGCTGATGGCTTTGGAAATATAAACGATGGGGTCTTGATCCCATTGGATAATATCGATCTTTTCGTCGTGCAATTCTTTTACGATAGCTTGAATACGAACGCCCTTGATCCCCACACAAGCGCCCACAGGGTCAATGCCCGGCTGGGTGGCCGAGACAGCCACTTTTGCGCGCGCGCCGGGCTCGCGTGAGATCGCGCGGATCTCCACGATGCCGTGATAAATTTCAGGAACTTCATTCTCCAGCAAACGGCGCAGGAAGTTGCGATGCGCGCGAGACAGAACAATCTGCGGGCCGCGCGTGCCATCCTTCACTTCCATCACCACCGCGCGGATGCGGTCGTGCAATTTCAAACGCTCGCCGGGGATCTTCTGGTTATTCGGCATCACACCTTCGGCCTTCATATCCAGCCCGATGGTAATACCCTGTGCATTGATAGCCTGCACCAAACCCGAAACGATCTCGCCAACCTGCCGCTCGAAATACTGCATCTGATTCGAACGTTCCGCCTCGCGGATGCGCTGTTGAATTACCTGACGCGCAGTTTGGGCCGCCACACGGCCAAAGTCTGCGGGCGTGGTTTCAACGATGAGCATGTCACCCGCTTGAACTTCGGGGTTGACCTTGCGAGCCTCATCCAACATCACTTCGGTGCGCGCATCGATGACGCTGTCTTCCACCACTTCCTTCTCGGCGTAGACCGTCACGATCCCGGTCTCGGAATCCAGTTTTGCTTCCACATGTTGTGCCGTGGACGCGCCCACCGCGCGGCGATAGGCAGATACCATCGCCGATTCAATCGCTGAAACGACAATGTCCTTTGCCAGTTGTTTTTCTTCAAGCACTTCATTGAAAGCCAATGCGAAATCGTTTTTAGCCATACTGCCTGCTCCATTGCTCCTATTTAACAAACAAAGAAGTGGGGGCTACCCACTTCTCGGTGTCTTCTTTATTGGGTTGTCCTTACCGCCAAAATTTTAGCATAGAGACTGTGAAGGCGCAAGGTATAATCTCGGCCATGAATGAAAGAGACATGCAAAAAGCCGCACTGCGCGGTGAACCTTCCTATGTATGGCGCGACGGACAGCAACGCCGCCTTGAGATGATTATAAAATTTGCCGGGGAACGCATTCACAGACGAGTCCTTGAAAATGGCTGCGGGGTGGGAATGTATGTGGAAAAAATCTCCGCCCTCCCGAAAGAGCATCGGGACGATGTGAGCGGAGTTCCGAGCGATCTTCGAGGAACGCAGTCGAAGGGCTATGTGATCGGATTGGAATATGATTTTGAGCGCGCCCGCGATGCCAAAGTCAACTCGACGAAGATCATCAATGCCGCAGGCGAATCCCTCCCGCTTCCTTCTTCGACCTTTGACCTGATCCTCAGCCACGAAGTGATCGAACACGTACAGAGTGACCGCTCCGCGATTGCCGAGATGGTGCGCGTGTTGCGGGTGGGTGGGCGCGCAGTGATCTTTTGCCCGAACCGCGGCTACCCCTTTGAAACGCACGGAATTTTTTGGAAGGGGAAATATTATTTTGGCAACAAGTTGTTCGTGAATTATCTGCCGCGCACCCTGCGCGATAAACTTGCTCCGCACGTGCGCGTGTATTCACGACGCGACATGCAAAAATTATTTGACGGCCTGCCCGTGAAATTCATCGAACGCACGATCATCTTCGGCGCGTACGATAATATCATTGCACGTTTTGGAGCATTCGGAAAATTCCTGCGTGCGGTCCTGCAATTTCTTGAAGCCACGCCGTTGAAAGTATTTGGCCTGTCTCATTTTTGGGTGGTGGAGAAGGTATAATAAAGCCATGCAACGAACACTCGGCATTAAGAAAGTTGTCAGAAAAGCCAAACTAACCGACAAGAAATCAGACTCCGCCTACTGGAGAAAGCAGTCTTATTCCGCGCGGCTTGCCGCTTTGGAAGAAATACGACGGGAGTACCATCACTGGAGGTACGGTGCTGAACCAGGATTTCAAAGAGTTTATACAATCGTTAAACGATAACGGGGTGCGCTATCTTGTGGTGGGAGGATATGCTGTAGCATTGCACGGCTACCCCCGCTACACAAAGGATATCGATATTTGGGTGGAAATGACCGCTGAAAACGCCTCTAAAATCATGAAAGCGCTCGATCAATTTGGGTTTGGTTCATTGGGAGTGAAGGAGGCAGACTTTACCGTTTCCGATCAAATGCTCCAATTGGGCTACCCACCGGAACGAATCGACATCCTGACGACCCTGCCGGGGGTGGAGTTTTCAGAGTGCTACCCGTCTCGTACTATCGTAGAATTGAATGGGGTTTCCGTTAATTTCATTGATCTTGAAAACCTCAAGAAAAACAAAAAAGCAACCGGCAGACATCAAGATTTAGCTGATTTGGAAAATCTGGAATAAAGATTTTCAGCTTGTCACATTTTCAAACCTCCGAGGTCTTCGAGACCTCGGAGGTTTGCTTTATTCACCTTCATCGCTCGCCGCGCCCGGCTGTTCCACCCGCACGATCTCGCCGTGGTAATTGATTATCACTTTGAAACCCATCATGCCGAGATAGGCGCGCATATCTTCGGGGATGCCGGTTTGCATGAGGGACTCGAATTGCTTGTCTATATTTTTCAATTGTTGTTCGATGATGGCTTTGGAGAAGGGGTCTTCCTGCCCGAGCATTTTCGCGGCCTGCTCCGAGATGAGGTCTTCACTGCCTTTCATCATCTCAGCCATTTGAGCGAGCACGGCGCGGTCCACCTGCCCGGCAGGGATGTGGCGTTTGAAGCCGTCGTCGTTTACAACATAGCAGGGGTCGCTTCCAATAAAAGCGAATTCAGCAGGGCGGCCTGCTTCATCGATTACGAGTCCGGCGAAAAGGGGAGTGTTGGGCATATTTATTTATTTTCTTTCTTCTTTCCTCTTTTTGTCATGAAAGATGAAAGAAGAAAGATGCGTTCCGCAATATTGAACTAACTCTGTCTTCCCTCGACAGCCGCGAGGAGAATACCAGCGGCGATGCCGAGACGGCGGTCCAGTTGATTGGCGGTATCCATGCTGAAATCCAAATTCAATTGATACGAGAATGGGTTGAAGTTCTGTTTGAGGTCTGCTACGCGGGTTGCGCCAACGGTAATATCGTAATTCTGGGGAATAAGGTTGGTGAGGAAGCGGCGCAGTAATGCCAGCCCCATGCTGTCTTCGAATAATTTGCCGATGACGTTGTCGCCGACATCGAGAATTTCCCATTCGTCGCGCAGGATGGAGGCGAGTCCCTTGCGGCGGAGAGCGCCGATCTTCTGGCCACTGGCGCTGTCCACAACATCGTAGGCGGCGGAGAAGTCTACGATCTGTCGGGCTTTGATCATCAATACTTCCTGCGTTTTGCTTTCATCGGAATAGACGCGGATATCTTCTCGCAGTTTGAACATCTTCTGTTCGCTGAACAGAACGAGCTGTTCGTTCGGGGCGTAAAAGCGGAATTTGCCTGCGAGCGCAAAGACCTGTCGTTTGAGCAGATATTGGTTGTACTGAAAAGTTGGGTTCATTTCTTATCCTTTATAAAATTGATATGAGACTGTGTGCATTAAACAACCTGAACACGAGTTCCTTGACCAGGCAGGTTGACGTAATCTTCATTCGAGGGGACGACAGGGCTGGTCCAGCGATAGACCCATTTGGAGACGCTGGAAGGAAGGTTGACACAGCCGTTACTGCGCGGATGTCCATAATCATTGTGCCAGTAGGTTCCATGAAACGCGTGGCCTGAGCCTGTAAAGAAGGAAACCCACGGAACGCCGGGCAGGCTGTAAATGTTGGCAACGGCATCGCCGAAGTTGGTCATGTGAATGGATGGGCCTTTATGATAGGTGAACCACTCGCCGACGGGAGTGTCCGTGCCGCGTTGTCCGCTGGCACAGCGGACGGAAAGCACCATTTTTTCACCTTCAAAGGCAGTGACCATTTGTGTGGCAATATCCACATGCAGGAGTTTCTGTTCGTTGGGAACTTCTGGCGAGAGTTGGGTCAGTTCCTCGTCTGGGATGAGGCGCAGATTATAGGATGGGATATAGAATGATTTTTTGAGGATGTTGTCGTAGATCTCATACCAAACGCTTTTTTCTTCGCGAGTGACAATAACCTTTTTTACCCAGTGGGTCGTTTCATAGTAGATGCGATGTGCGTTTTTGGCGTAGGAATATGGTCCAAGGTATGTCAGGCTCATGGGAACGCAAACCTCTGCCAGCTTGCCTTCCGCGGGAATTTCGTAGACGGCTTTTTGATATTTCGTTTCAACTGGCATAATAACCGCCGAGTGTACGTAGCCGCCTTCGACTTGGTACCAGGTTGTGTTATACGGATTCTCTTTGCTTTCGCCCTGAACTTCCCCCAGCAGATCAATAACCTTATCCTTACCAAGCAATTCAATGCTGTTTGCATTGAAAGCGGGCGCATCCTGAATGGGGACGCCGCTCCATAGGGCGAGTCCTTGCGAGGCGGGGGGAGCGGCCAGGGCGTGGCTGATGCCCAATTCGGAGAGAGCAAGCCCGAGCGCGCCTGAAGCGGACAGTTTTAAAAAGTCACGGCGGGAAAGTTGAGAGATGGTCATAAATCAATTCTAATCATAAAGGTTGAGAGGAAGTTTAGAGAATATGCTTTTGGTACTGCAATATGGCTCAACTTGCGCCGAGACGGCGCAAGGAGCATCTGTACTACGCAATGATCTCAACTTTTGTTCCCACGCCGCCGAAGGAGAATTCCTTGTTGGTGGAAACTTGCGGAGAGGTCCAGCGGTAGAGCCATTTTGCGGCATTGGATGAAAGATTGATACAGCCATGCGAGCGCGGCCTGCCGAAGTCGTTGTGCCAGAAAGTGCCGTGGAAAGAGATGCCGCTTTCGGTGATGTATTGCACCCAGGGCACGCCGGGCAAATCGAAGCCGCTGGCGGCAATATCACCTGCGGCCATGTGGCGCGAGGGACGTTTGTAGAATGTGACGAAGTTGCCTTGCGGCGTGGTGTAGGTTCCCACCCGCAAGATGCCGCCCGTGGATGCGGTAGTCACGAAGACGGGAAGATTATTTTCATACGCGATGACAATCTGCTGATCGAGCCGCACTTGTATTTTTTTATCCTTGTTTGGAACTTCGGGAGAGATCGGCGCAAGCTCTTCCGCGGTCATCATGTGGATGTGTTCTGCGCGCGCATAATACAACTTGTCCCATTTATCGTCGCGCACCTGATACCAGACCTGCCCATCTGCGTTGGTCGTCACACCTTTGACCCAGTGTGTGGTTTCATAATACATGCGGTAGGCAACATCGGATTCGTTGTTTGGCTCTTCGTGCGCATCGGTGTACGGGACGCTGATCTCAGCCAGCAAACCATCTTTGGAGATTTCCATTTGCGGAGCGTTGAGAATGGTTCGCACGGGATGGATCTCGCCAGAGTAGACGTAGCCTTCTGGATTATCTTCCGCGCCGACTTGATACCAAATGCGATTATGCGCCTCCACATCGTCGCTGACGGCTGTGTTGCTGATCCTAAAAACCGCATCCCGCTGATAGAACCTGGCCTTCTCGGCTTTCCTGGATGGAAGTTTATACACCCAGACGGTGCGCGTGGTCACACGCCCTTGTTGTTCGGCAAAGGGATCGTTGATATCAAAATCGAGCGGAGGCGCCAGCAACCCTGCCAGCCCCAAGCCGCTCAATTTCAAAAAGTCTCTTCGAGATAGGTTTGGTGAATTCATTTCTTGAGTCTATTTCAAAACCTTTTTAAACACAAAGGGCACAACGGAACACGAAGGAAATCTTTTGGCTCATGTATAAGGAGTGTGTAAGCGATGGCATCGTATCAAAATTCTTAATGCGAATGCCGCGAATTCAACGAATTGCGCGAAAAATTCGCGTGATTTGCCCGATTTGCGTACTTCGCGTTTTGCCTTTCGCACAGAGTCTACACATGAACCGATCTCTTTCTTTTTGCCCCTCTTTGTGCCACTTTGTGGACTTCGTGTTTAAAGCTTTCGCTCTTCCTAATAATGCACGTTCACCACAGTCCCAACATTGGTGAAGTTATAAATCCATTCCGCGTCGGGGATGGTGAGATTCACACAGCCATGACTCATCGGCGTGCCAAAATTATTGTGCCAGTATGTGCCGTGAAGTCCATAGCCTTTATAAAAATACATAATAAAAGGCACATCAGGCAGGTAATACCCAGACCCAGACATGGCCGCCGAACGCAGTTTGATCCATATCTTATATTTCCCCGTCACAGTGGGCGTCTGCCATGTGCCAGTGGAAACCACAAATGAGTTGACAAGCGTATCGCCTTCATAGGCATACACGCGCTGTTCCGAAAGATTGACATCGATCCAATGCTCGCCGCCAGAACCTGTCACTGCCGGGGGAACGTACGCTACAGAAGTCGGCACAGCCACATATTCAGGTGTGGGCGTATCAGGGACGATCTCTGCCGAGATCACGCTCGAGTCACTTGCCAGTTGCGGCACGGAAGTTGCAACAGCAGGCTCAATAAAAGGCGTGTTGGTCGGCAGAATAACAACATCCACCGCAGGCGCCGCGATCTCTGGCAGGGCTGTATCCACAGCCGCAGGGATTGAAGTAAATGTAGCCGTTGGCTGAATGGCCTCCGCCACAGACGCTTGCAACACGGCAGGCGTATACGTCGGCTTGGCAATATCCACCTGCGCAAAGGATTGGGCGGGCGCTCGTTGCACTTCCTGCGGGGCAGATGAAAGACTCAAAATGGAAGCCAGCACCGGCGAATTGACAGCCGACCAGGCCGCGAACACAAAGACCGCGCACCCCACCATGATTAATAAGATTGGAAGGATTAAACTCTTTTTCTTTTTGCTTTTTCCACTCTTTGCCACGCCTCGTGCTGGACCGTTGGCCTGCCTGCCATTCCCCGAACCACCGCCACCCTGCGGCATTTTCCCATTTTGTTGCGCCATGGAATCGCGTAGTTTTGAAAGAGGGTCATTCATGTTTCACCTTTGGGAAAATCCACTGCTAAATACGACGATAAATATTATAAACCTTTATTGTCCTGCTTTACGAACTTACGAACTTAGGAACTTAGCAGTTAAATCCTTGCACAAAAAAAGAGTATTTTAAACACAAAGGACACGAAGGCCACAAAGGAAAAACTTTCTTTATTTGTTAGGATTTACGCAGAACGCTTTTTTGTCCGCTAATCTACGCCAATCCACGCGAATTTTTTAAAGGATTAGCGTAAATTCGTGGAGATTAGTGGACTCTATCAAGGTTTTGCGTAAGTCCTGTTTGTATTACTTCGTACCTGGTGTCCTTCGTGGTTAAATCCTTTTTGGTTTCGGCCTGTCCAAGTTAGGGCTTACGCAAGGCCACAAAAACTGCCGCGAATTTACCCTACGGGCACGGTTCGCGAATTGCATGATTATTTAAGAAATTCGCGAAAATTCGTGTAATTCGCGGCTAACAGATTTTGAACTGCGTAAGGCAGGATAAATAGCTACCGTTGAATTTCAACCGGCGTACCAACCTCGGCCCAGTCATACAGCAATTGAGCCTCGTACGTACCCAGCACCACGCATCCATACGAAATGGGTACGCCGAGATAGCCAGCCCACAACTGCCCCCCATTCGAGAGAATCGGCAGGGCATGGATTCCATTCTCCAGACTACCCGCCCAATAAATGCCGAGCCAGTTGGGCATCCAAATATTCCAGGTGGCGCCATACGCGTTTGGGATTTTGTCCAGCACGCTGAAACTGCCCGCGCGGGTGGCATTGTTCATCCCAGTGGACGAGACAAAGCTGAACACCAGCGCATCGCCTTCATAGACATACATGTGCTGTTCAGAAATATCCACCAAAATGTATTTGTTCCCCCCGTAAGAGACAGGCTCCTGCCCGGAACCAGACTGCAACACAGGCGCAACATACTCGCTCGCGGGCGTATCCACCACGATCTCCGCCTGTATCAATATTTCTGGAGCATTTGTCGGCGTTTGGGATGGGAGGGCAATTTCTATCGGAAGTGAAAAATCCGTTGGGAGTGCGGTTACCGTGGGCAGTGCCGTGTACGTGGGCTTTACGATCTCTACAAACGCAAAGGAGTTGGCGCGGGTTGCGGTGAAAACAGGCTCATTCAGCCCCAACGCCAGGGAGGATGTCCCCGTCCATGCCGCAATGCCAGCCGCAGTAACGATCAGCGCCATGATAAATACTGGATACAGCCTGCCTTTGCGCCGAGGAGATGTTGATTTGCTCATGGCGTCAACGTGGGTAAGGCTGTCGGCAAAACGCTTTCATTATTAATGAAACACAAAATTCCTTGCGTAACCCCCTCAGCCACGCGGTCGGTTTGTTTGGTGAGAATCTCACGGTCAAGATTCAAAAATCCCGTCTCGATAATGGCGGTGATGGTGTTCGGATCAATTTCAGAGAAGGCATGATACCCGGTCATATCCGAGGTGATACTGTTGGCATGGAAAGTCAAACCTGTCACCTGCTGATAGCGATCCGTCAGGCAGGCCGTCAGGCGTTGGGCGCGGTTCACGTCGCGAGTCTCCAGCGAGGCCGCCACTTTGAAGCCCGTCGCTTCATCATTGATATATTCACAAGAATCATTATGAATGGAAACCAACGCCACCGCGCGATAGCCGTTCAAGCGTGTGTCGAACTCATTGAGCAAATCCACCTGATAGCCCCTCGCCACCAAACTTTCACGCACCAGGGTCGCAATCGAAAGATTCACATCCACTTCCGTTAAATCCGCTTCGCCGTTTTCGTCCAAACAAGCCGCGCCCGAGTCATTGCCCGTGTGGCCTGCCACAATGCCAATGCGTAACTGCGGCTGGGGCGTGGTAACAACATTCGGCGCGGTCTGAGGCGTGAGGATCAAAAGCATCTGCTCCTGCAAATTGCCGGCAAAGAAACTGTTCGGAGTCCATGCGGTAAAAAGAGTCGCAAGCAAAATGGCAATGCCCAGCGTGGATGCAAACGCATTCGGTGTGCGCGGTTTTCTCGGGCGGCGGGGCGGTCTTTCTTTTGTAGATTCCATGATATTCGGTACCGCGATTTTTATATCGCACTCGGTTGCGGAATGAATTCCGCATTGCATAATCTTACCTTAAATCTCGAACAATTTTTTCATCGGTTTCAAACTGGAAACAGGCAGGCATAAATTTTTTACGCGGGTGTGCTCGTATTGAAACACTTTTGAATTCGGCGCAAGCGCAGTTGCGCGCCGACCAAACTCTTCATACGAAAGACAACCCGCCAGAAAAATCTCCAGGCCGTAGACCCAAATATTCCCCCACTCCGCTGGCAAAATCACATGCGCCTCTTTGATCGCCTCACATTTGATTCCAACCCGCGCATCGGCCATGCGGCGGATGTGAACACTCGTCAGCGAATAAAAAGATTCAGCCACCGCGACTTTTGTTTTCGGCGGCAGACTGATAACCCCGCGCTTCATTTCCCGCCCCTCATCCTGCCCGTTGATTTCGACCAGCAGTTCCTCCGCTGAATCAGATTTCAGAGTCAGCGCCCCCAGCGGATTCCAGTGAGGCGGTTTGCGCCACGCTTCAGGCATGGCGTGGACAAGGTAATGCGGTTGCTTCGTTTCAATGGCTTTCTTGAGGTCGGCTTGCGAGGCGGCGATGAGACCCGCTAAAAATCCGAAAATATAAATATCGTTGCGGAGATGACCATCGCCAGCATGTTGGTCCGCAGGGACAAGCGCGGGCGCGCTCAACAACACAGACGGGTCGCGGCGCATCTCTGCAATTTGACTGCGATGCGAGATGAGATAGGATTTCACGTCACACCTGCGCCCGCCGAGAGACACATCATACCGCTCACGGTCTGTGAAGGGAGCGGAGGCTTTTACTTCAAAGGGAATGTTCTGCTGGGAAAGATGCCGCCGAAAAGCAAGTTCCACCACCACGCTGGCAACGGAACGGCGCAGCCTGTCATACGGCGAAACCCCTGCGCGGTCGAAAGAATGAGTCAATGAACGCAGAGCGTACGCAATTCCGCCTTCGGTCAGGTCAGGGGTGTAGGGCAGGCGCAGGAGGTTGGCGGGGGTGAGCATGGGGGCGGTGGGCAGTGAGCAGTTATCAGTGAGCAGTGGGCAGTTATCAGTTATCAGTGAGCAGTTATCAGTTGCAAATGGAACGCTGGGGGATTTTTCCGCCCTGCTTGATAATAATTGTACGTTATCCCTTTTTGTGAAGCAAGGATTTCTGTACCGCAATATTCATGTTGCGAGTGTTTTTGAAGTAAAACCATCACTCGCAAGATAAATCTCCCTGGCACTGACCGCCAGGGCAAGTGTGCGGTACGGAAAGAGCCAAAAGCTAATCACGGAATGAGAGTCTGCGTTGGCAGAATGTAATCCACGCTTTGGATGGTGAGGTCGGAGAAGGAGACGACGGCGGGGGTTTCTCCCACAGAGCGGACAAAGACGCCGATGGAACCGCTGGGGAAGCTGGGGTCGGTGATGCTGAATTGAAAACGTCCGTTCAAGAAGAGGCGCATTTCCCTGCCCACTGCCCACACCCCAATGCGGACTTGGCCCGGTGCGCCCGGGGGCACGTCTCCGCTGGGGAGGGGTTGCTGCAAAACCAGCCGCGTCCCGCCGCTGACTCGTTCGGCGCGGACAACGCCATTGCAGGCTAAAACAAAACGATAATAGCTGGATGCGCTGGCGCGGATGAGGAGGCCGTAGCTGTCTTCGTTGCGGCAGAGGCTGGGGCGGGCGGTGATCTCGGCGTAGTAGTCGTTGAGCACGAGGTCATTCCTGAGGCTGAGCATGTAGACCTGGCTTTGCACCGAGAGAATGAGATGGTTATTTTTTATATCTGCGCTGGCCTGGTTGGAGGCGGCGATGTTCCACAGAGATGGGTCGGAGAAATCGTCGGTGACGATTTGGCTGCCGAGGCCGGGGCGCATTTCGGGGGTGGGGGCTTTGGTGGATAAAGCTATCAGCGTGGGGGTTGCCGAGGGTGGGAACCAGTTTATGGTCGCGGTGGGAAGCGGGGTTTCCGTCGCAGTGAGGGGAACGGGCGTGGCGAGGATCACATCCAGTTGGGAGCAGGATGTGATGAGCATCGTCATTGCGAATAATATCCATGTGAGGCGCTTCGACTTTGCTTGCGCTCCGCTCAGCGCGAAGGGTGAAAAAATCATATTCATTTGGTGACATCAATTCTTTTAATATGTCGTAAAATTAAGTGAACATCATTCTAGCATATCAGGAGTAGCCGATGAGCGAGAAGCAAGTGCTGGTGACGGGTGCGTGCGGTGAAATTGGGCAGGCGCTCGTGCAGGAATTATCGAAGAAGGGCGGGTATCGAATTGTTACATCGGATATGATGCCCCTGCCAGATTCGATCAGAAATCTTTCGGCGGAGCATGTGCAAGGGGATTTGGTTTACAAGGTAAAAACTTTTTACGATTATGATTTCGATATTATTTTTCACCTTGCGGCTTCGCTTTCGTCGAAGGCAGAGATCGCCACGGAAGAGGCGCATCGCATCAACGTGGAGGGGACGATGCAGTTGTTGATGCTGGCGGCGTACCGTTCGGAGAAGTATGGCAAGTCGGTGAAGTTTTTGTTTCCGAGTTCGATTGCCGCGTTTGGGATGCCGACCCTCGATGCAAAGAATGGGGCGGGCGCGGTGAAGGAGGAGGATTGGGATAACCCGCACACGATGTACGGATGCAATAAATTGTATTGCGAAAAATTGGGGATGTATTACAGCAAGTTCTACGGCCAGAAACATTTGGATGAGAAGCCCCCGGTCATGCTGGACTTTCGGGCGATTCGCTTCCCAGGCCTGATCTCGGCCTTTACATTGCCCAGCGGCGGCACCAGCGACTACGGTCCCGAGATGCTTCATGCGGCGGCGCAGGGGAAGGCCTATCCGTGCTTCGTGCGCGCGGATACGAAAATTTCGTTCATGGCCATGCCCGATGCGATCAAGTCGCTTTTGATGATTATGGATGCGCCGCGCGAAAAATTGACAACGAATGTGTACAACGTGGCGGCCTTTGCCATCACTGCCGAGGAATTCCGCCTGCGCGCGGTGAAGGCGTTTGCGGATGCAAGCATCAGCTTTGAGCCGAATCCACGCCGCCAGGGGATTGTGGACTCGTGGCCCGAAGATGTGAATGACTCACGCGCCCGCGCCGATTGGAACTGGAAGCCTGATTATGATGTGGACCGTTTCTTCGATGATTATTTTTTGCCTGAGATTCGGAAGAGGTATGGGAAGTAGGGGAGGGAAGTGAGGAGTGATCAGTTGTCAGTGATCAGTGATCCGTTATTGTCTACCGCACAAATATGAGTATTTTCAATAATCAAAACGGGATGGTGAGAAGCCGTCCCGTTTTGATTCCACCGTATCCATCCAGGCAATTTGTGTCATAATGATATTGAGGTTAAGGAGGTTCGCCATGGAAAAGAAAAATACGCTCTCGAAAATTCTCTCCATCGTCGGGACAGCGCTGGTGTGGATTCCGATCCTCGCGCCAGTTATCTTTGGGTTCGTTTCCCTGGTCATGGACGGCATCTATCGCTTTGACTATCTCATGCCCGCAGAATTGGGGATCTTAGTCTTCGTCGGCGGAGCCTTGCTCCTGTGGGGAGCGATCCGCGCCAAGTCACGGCAGGGGATTATTGCCTGGGGACTCGGCATCGCGGCTGGCTCAATCTCCATCTTGAATGCATTCGGAGATGTAGAGCCAGGCAGTTTGAAATGGGCAATCGTGGTCGGGTTGCTAATCGCTTATTCGCTGGCGATTGTGGTAATGGGCGTCGGCGGGGTTTTGTTGTGGAGAGATTTGTTTAAAAAATAATTCCCGCAATGAATTGTGGGTGACGGGCAAAGGTTTTTTATCACTGCACTGAAGGAGATGGTATCCATATGAGTCCAACACGCATGTCACGAATAGAGTCGGCGATTCGCATTGTGCTTGAGTTCAATGAGGCCTTCAACCGTCATGATGTATCAGGAATGATGCAGTTGATGAGCGATGATTGTATTTTCGAAAACACGGACCCTGCTCCCGATGGGACCGTATACTCCGGGAAGGAATCTGTCACTCAGTTTTGGCAGGATTTCTTCCGTGAGTCGCCCGATGCCCACATCGAAGTCGAGGAGATTTTCGGCTTTGGCAGGCGCTGTATTATGCGCTGGAAATACAATTGGGTGGATGCGGCGGGAAAAAAGGGACATGTGCGGGGAGTTGATATATTCCAGGTGAAGGGCGGTTTCATCTGCGAAAAATTATCCTACGTGAAGGGATAGACCGCATTGGGATACACCCCTCCCACTCGCTTCGGGGACAATATGACAAGGGTCGTGACTGCCTGCCTCAAGACTATTTCTCAACTCTTTTTTGGACACGGACAATACGGGATAAACTGAAATTCACGGAAGAAACCGCCCAGCCCAAAAATTATCTTAATCAGGGTGAGGCCCCACACCCCATCAACGTGGGCGGTTTATCATTACATTTCCTGCTATAAAAGCAAAACTCCGAAGTCAATTAACTTCGGAGTTTCAAAATTATTACTCAGATTCATTTTGACTTTCCATATACTTTTTCGCATCCATCAGAAAATCCCTTGCATGATTGATCATATCAGCAACAATACTTTCGCTGATTCCTGTATCCACTCCATAATCTCCAGAAATGCGTTTATCAAATCCATCTCGAAGCCAGCGATGATATTTCGGATCGAGCGCTTTTGTCTTTGCAAAGTTCTTTCCATACGCCGCAATGACTTGACCATGCTGGTTAAGCTTAAGATCGAATTCGTTATATAGCAAAGCCTCGGCGACATAGAACATGGCATAATAAGCGCGTCCAGCCGCAATCTCCGCTTTCCCCATATTCGTCAATCCTTCTGCGGCTTCGATGGCATCCAACGCCTTGTCCAGTAATTTGCTGGCGTATTCTTTCATGCAGACACTCCCTCTTTATGAATGTTGTAAAGCAGGGGTCTTTCATTCGCTGAATTCTTCCACTGTATTTCCTTGATAAAGATACAACTGACTGTGGTGTCATACTCCAAAGAAACATCGCTTGCCAACTGGCTGATTTTCTTCTGCTCGTTCCAATAATCCCTGTAATCTTCTAACAGAATCATCACATCCACATCCGAGCCTTGACGGTAATCTCCGCGCGCATAGGACCCGTACAAGTAGACGGCTTTCAACTTATCCCCATATATGCGGACAAGCCCTGCCTTCAACTCTTTCATCAGTTTTCTGATACGCAGTGGAACTTTTCTGTTCATGCTCTTATTTTACCTTTTTTCCACCCTGTTGCATCGGGGTTTAATCTGCCGTGTGCATGCAAAGGTTGTCAGGGGAGGTTGATTGTTCGCTGGGCTGTAAACACCCCTCACCCTGCCCTCTCCCTCAGGGAGAGGGGGGAGTCGACACGGCGAAAAGTCTTCATACTTGGGGTGAGGGAAAAGGGGAATGCTGACACCCTTTGCTTGCACACAATCTGCCCCACCCTGCGGGTAGAAAAAAACAGCCCCTCCTGAACCCACAGGGTGCTACGCAAAGGGACAAGTCGACTAGCTCATAATTCGTCTCAATCAGGGTGAGGCCCGCTCTGCTCAAAAATTATTTTGCAGCCGTTAATTCTTCGCGCACCACCCGCCGAAGAATGACTTCAATCGGCTCTTGTTGACTTGTAATATGCTCGCGCAAAGCATCATTGACAAGGGTTTGGTAACTCCCGCCACCAGCCGCATCAACCTGATTACGAAACCATTCCAGAATATCATCATCAATGCGGATGGTGATTCGGGTTTTTCCTTTCGCCGCAGGGAGAACCGCCCCGCGTTTGCCTTTGCTAAAGTTAGGCTTGTTCTTCATTCCACAAAATCATCCAACACAAGAATATCAATCAACTCTTGTAATCTCGACAATCTCTTGTCGTTTGTCAAAAATGCCTTTGCCCCAAAGTTGAGACTCGCGGCAACCTGCAATGCATCAGGCGGAGCGATATTGTACTTCGCACGCAATTGAGCGGCGGCACGTGCAACATTCCGATCCACATCCACAATGGACAAGTTTGGAAAATGCACCAGAACAGCCTCATATTCTCGCGCCGCTGATTCACGCCCTAACTGCCACGGGCGGACAGTGATCTCCATTAATGTGATCGTGGATGTTACCCCCTGCCACTTTCCTTTTTCAATCCCGTTGATGGTGACCTGAGCCAGTGGCCCGTACCGTTCGTTATTTTCAAGGAAATAAATAAAAATGGACGTGTCCAGTCCAATGACTTTTGCTTTTGCTAATCGCTTGCTGAATTCGTCCATGCGCCGCGCTCCCCGTTGAGATATTTTTCGACATCCACGCCTTTCCAAATTTCGCCATGCAGACCTTGTAGATAATCGGCATAGCGTTTGGGCTGTGGAATCAAAACGATCACGCCGTCTTGCACATCTACAAGCAGAAGATCCCCTTGCTTGATGTTTAGTTTCTTGCGTGCCATTTGCGGGACAGCGATCTGATATTTCGAACTAACTTTTACAGTGGTTGTGGTCATAAATCTCCTTGCTAAGCAAAAATGCTTATTTGCTTAGCATTTTACCACAGCCTTCGCTTCGGGATAAATCCCTGGCTCAGCACATGGAAGCGTTTCGCGCTGAGTCGGCTTGAGCCGACTTCCACGAACTGAGGTAGGACTTTAGTCCGTACCGCCCCCGCGAACCAAAAACAAAACCCCTCTCCCGTCTACCACTCGCTAGGCTTCGGGTACTATGTCCCTAAAGGGGAGAAGCTAGAACCTTCCTCAAACGAAACGTTGATTAGGAAATTCGACAACTTTATCACACAGAAAAGAAGACAAAAAATGCCCTCTCCATTTGGAAAGGGACAAGTCAACATGCCGATTATGACGCTAATTAGGGAGAGGTCCGCCCACCCCAAAAATTATCTTAATGAGGGGATGCCCTCACACTCTATCCACGTTGATAATTTCTCTGTTTTGTAGAGCCCACTAAAAAATTGCACGACAATAACAAACTATAACTTTCCTGATTGCCAATCTGAAAGAGTTTCAGTGCCATTCACTTTTACTAACTTTATATCTAAAGCCTCTTCTGGTAGCAAGACATTTATCGCGGCTTCAATTTCCTGAACTCTCATTTCAACAAAACCAGTTGTATCCCTTTTCATGGGGCCAGTTTTTATTTTTTCTCCAAACAATTCCACATAACTGTCAGGTGTATCTAGCACAAGATGAATTGGCTTTCCTTGCTTATGTAAATCCAGCAACATTTTCAAACCATCTCCCTTAAGCCCTAAAGACATTATGCTGTCTGTGTAATGAACCTCGCCATGCTCAACAATTTCAAAAAGTTCAAGGATTGCGTTCGCGTCTTTTCGCGAGATTCCTTCATTTGGAATCCTAACGAAATGTCCTGTTTTGTCTTGAATAACACACAGCTTTTGAACTAAATCAGAAAATATTGGATCGATAACCTCGAGATTCGCAGATGGGAAATCTGTGGAAGTAGATTGATTTATATCGTGAAATTCCACTCGCAACTTTCCGCCAAGAACCATTGCTTTTGCAAAATTAAGAAATCCCATAATTTCATGTGGTTCCCCTCCTACATGGCGAAAAAGGAAAGTTAAGCTTCCTTGAGATACATCTCCTTCCCTACGCATACTAAGGGTAAGTAGCAGAGGACATGAAGTGTGTTCGTTGCTAAATTTTATAAATTCTGTTCCAACTCGAATTGGTTTGAACTCTAAGTTTAAGAGTGATACTGTTTTCCCCTTAGTAGGAATAATCTTAAATGAAATAGGCACTGGACGATCATGCGAAATTTCACCTATATGTATCTCTGCATTTTTTAGGTCAAACCCTCCAAACCATGTTTCCCACCAGTCAGAAAACTTTAATTCTTGAATTACATCCCCTTTTATAGTGACTGGCTCTCCTTCCTTTATGTGTAAATCAAAAGCTTTCTGAAGGTTCATGCCATCTGGGGTTTTAGGAAAAGCTAGCTTCATGTTTATTGATAGGTCTTTTCCAAAAGAAATTAAGGGATATACCTGTTTCCCGATTTCGACCTTTAATCTTCGTAGACCTTCATCGCTAGTGTTGTTTTTCCATGGGACATAAACTTGCACATCTGACTTGTTTTTCCGCCACTTGGGGTTATTTTGATCTAGATATGAAATCATATCTTTTACAAGACACCACCGCCCTTCTCGGAGAATAACATCCCAAATAACAAGAGCTACGGGAAGAGAAAAAGATTTCCAATGTTTTAGGTCTTTTACTTTTAGTGGATATACCAGATAATCATCTTTTGTTTTTCGTGACGCTAAATTAGTGACACTTTTCTCTTGAATATAGAAATTTACTCCTGTATTTTGACCGTCATGGTAAATATCAACAATAAAATCTTCACCTAAATCAGGAGATGGTGAAGTACAGTGCCAGCCAAAATCAATTAATCTTTCGGCTAGTTGATGCCGACTTTTCTGTTCTTGTTCTAATTGAATAGAGGATCGTCTGTTACCCATATGAATGTATTTTAGCTGATATTTAACAATAGACAGCCCGCCACATCCTCAGACCGTCCCAATCTCTAATTCTCCAATCTCCAGTCTCTACCCCTTCGCGAATCGACTCACCACCTTCGCCGCCGTGGCGGGACGATTCTTAATCGTTGCTGAATTCATAAATTACCTTGCCCTCTTTTAGCACATCCCGCAGGAAGGAGTCGCCCATCTTCACGCGCTCTGCCAGATACTTTAGTGTGTGGACGATCAAATCCAGCCCGAATCTATATTCAATTTGCTGGCAAATCTGAATGGCTTGCTGTACCTCCCTAAGTGGTGTATCGATCACAACCAGTATGTCCACATCACTTTCAGGGCGTGGATTTCCGCGTGCGTACGAACCAAACAGGATGATTTTTTTCGGCTTGAATTTTTCCACAATTTGCTTTACCACCTGATTAATGGCTTTTTGTGGAATGCGCTTGCGCTTGTTAATTGTTGGAACATCTACTACAACCATGTCAATAATTATACAGCCACTTTCCAACCAAAAGCGGCGGACTTTCCTCTCAGAAAGCCCGCCGCCTAATTACCAATCCCTAATTACCAATTACTAAAGTTTCGCAAACCGACTCACCACCTTCGCCGCCGTAGCGGGACGATCCATCAGTTCACCCTGAGCCTGTCGAAGGGCCGCTCCTTGGTGAATCAAAATCGGCGTGCCTTCCTTTGCATACTCAAAATTCAAATACGCCTGACCTGTGATGAAGCGCTGTCCATCAATGGCGCAGGATGTGACGAAGCCAATGCGTTCGCCGTTGGCGTTTACCACGGGGTCGCCGTTGTGCGCCATGCGCACGCGCTGTTCGTCGAAGGTGAAGCGGATGACAACACCTTTGCGTTCTTTCTCGCGCGCCACATAAGCATCCCGACCGATGAACCACGGCTTGTACGGTTTTACGTACGAACCGAATCCACCTTCCGCAACGCCAAGGTCGCGTCCTTCGACTGCGCTATCGCTCCGCTCAGGACGAGAGCCTTTACCCATTTCGTGCCCGTACAACGGCAAGCCCGCTTCCGTCCTCAACGAATCTCTCGCGCCCAAACCAATTGGCTTGACTCCAAACGCCTCGCCCGCTTTCATCACCGCGTTCCAAAAATCAACAGCGCGCTCAGGGTGGACGAATAATTCAAACGCCATCTTCTCGCCTGTATAGCCCGTGCGTGAGACGATCAGGTCAAAATTACCAATTACTGCATCACATAACTCCGTCCTTTTCAACCCAATTACTTTTCTTCGCGTTTCATCGTCCACACCCATCGCGAGCAAGATGTCACGACTTTTCGGACCCTGTAATGCAATGTCAACACGCATATCCTTCCCCGCTTTCGGGTCGCGCAAGTTGCGGATGTCCGCTTCATAGCCGTACGTCCGCGCCCATGGTCGGCCATTGTCAATTTTCACTTTGCCATCGCGCACACTTTCGAGCCATGTGCGATCCTTGTCATCGTTGGAAGCATTTACGACAACAAGATAATTATCCCAGCCGCGGCGATAGACGAGCGTGTCGTCTATCACGTCCGCATCGGGCGTGAGAAAATGCGAATACAAAGACTCGCCCGGCAGAAGCCCGCCGCAGTCATTGCCGCAGACCGTATCGAGGAACGAAGCCGCATCCGCGCCGCGCACATCGTACACGCCCATGTGCGAAACATCGAACAAGCCCGCCGCATTGCGCGTGGCAAGATGCTCCTCGAAAATTCCCGTGTACTGCACAGGCATTTCCCAACCAGCGAATGGGACCATTCTGCCGCCGCTCGATTTATGGACATCATACAACGCCGTGCGCTTTAGTGGACTCTCAGACTCATTCCACTCAAAAGGCGGCAGCGCCTCACCCTTTAACTGTGGGTTGACTCCAACAAACCAGGGCTTGACTCCACCCTGAAGCGGGGGAACCGTAGCCGAGAGTTTGGTTTTCACTTCATTCACCACAAAAGCGCCTGGCATTCGCTTCGCGCTGAAATCCTTTGTCCCATCCACATTGAAGGATGTGTATCCATCCGAAAGATCCCTCAGCCATGTCGCCACTGCCGAAGCGTTTTTCACAGGCACTTGCAATTGATAGGTGTTGTTATCCACGTTCTTCAACAAACCCTTCACAGTGCCCTTTGGTGTGGCAATGGATGTAACTTGAGTCTTACCCTTCTTCAATGCCGAGAGATCAGAAGACACCGCGAAATCCAACACCTGACGAATGCGCTGTCCGCTTAATTCGTACACTCCGTAGGACAATTTGCCAAATTGTCCTACATCATCAATGTAATAGAAATGAGGATAGCCATTCTTCGTCGGCTTGAAGTCAATGCCTGCGGAAGTTGCCAGCTTGCGGATCTTCAACTTGGCTTCGTTCAACACGTTGAAATCCAACTTGGCTCTGCGCTGTTTGCCTTTTTTGACCGTGTCCACAGAATGCGGCGCGCAAGCGATGAGCACATCCGCCATGATATTTGCCAACTCGCGAGTCTTCTTCTCGTCAAATCCGCGCTGGGTGATCCACGGCGTGCCGAGACGAATACCGCTCGGATCCATCGAGTTCTTGTCACCTGGAATGGTGTTGCGGTTGACCACCACGCCGACGATGTCCAAAATGCGTGAGGCCTGGTCGCCGCTTAGTTTGGTTCCATCTTCGCCAACGATACTGGTGCAATCGACATTGACGAGATGTGTGTCTGTGCCGCCGAACGGGACGCGCAGTCCACGCTTGGTAAATTGGTCAGCCATGGCTTTTGCATTTTTAAGAGTCTGTGCCTGGAGTTGTTTAAACTGTCTGGTCTGAGTCAACTTGAAGGTTAAAGAAAGAGCCGCGAACACGTTCACATGCGGGCCGCCCTGTTCGCCAGGGAAGACGGCTTTGTCAATCTTCTTCGCAATCGCCGCATCCGTTGTCATCAACACCGCGCCGCGCGGACCGTCAATCGATTTATGCGTCGTAGACATGACCACGTGAGCGTATCCGATGGGGGAAGGCACAACGCCCGCCGCCACCAGCCCGCCGATGTGCGAAATGTCCGCGAGGAAATACGCGCCCACTTCGTCCGCGATCTCGCGGAACTTCTTCCAATCAGGAACCCATGAATAGGATGAATAGCCGGCGATCATCAACCTGGGTTTGTTATCCAATGCCAATGCGCGGATCGCGTCATAGTCAAGTTTCTCGTTCTGGTTAATCGTGTAATGCACGGCCTTGAACCACTTGCCCGAGCGGTTGACCGATGAGCCGTGAGAGAGATGTCCGCCGTGCAGGAGGTTGAGTCCCATCACGGTATCGCCGAGATTCAATAAAGCCTGATAGACCGCATTGTTGGCGGGGCCGCCAGACAACCCTTGCACATTTACATAAATTTGGTCGGCTGAGAATCCGTTGGCGGCGAAGGTTTGCGCGGCGCGGCGGCGCGCGAGGGCTTCAACTGCGTCTGCATATTCGACGCCCTTGTAATAGCGCGGGTCACTGTTGCGGCGGTAATTGCCGAGGCGGGCAGGGTAATCGAGAATGTCCTCATCATCCATCCAGCGCGTATCTTCATCGGGATAGCCTTCCGCATAGATATTCTGGAATGCGGAAGACAACGCCTCGCGCACCGCCATCGGAGCGGTTGATTCAGACGCGATCAGAATCAACTTGCGATACTGGCGCTCCGCTTCGAGCTGGGTTAATTCATAAACATCGGGGTCGAGTTTTTCAAGCGAACCACGGAACAAATAATCGGGCATGGAAAAATCTCCTAGGAAACAGAATCAGGTTTGAGATTAAGTATGAAGCGCGCAGGTCGAATTGTAGGACGTTCCAGAGGAAGGGTCAAGTGAGGAAAAATAAATTATTGGAATATCTGTCTGAGCCATATTTTTTAGGACAATTGGGTCTTGAATTCACCAGGTAATACCTGTACACTGACACTATGCCTACTCTTTCAAAGACCGGACAACTCAAAGACCTTGAGGGCCGCCATAAATTGCTTTTGCGTCTCGTCGAATTAAGCGTGACGTTAAATTCCACGCTCGACCTCGATGAACTGCTTCAACTGATCACTGCAACCGCCACCGAGTTGCTGGAATGTGAAGCCGCATCCATTCTTTTGTATGATGAAAAAAACCCGCGCTTGTACTTCGCCGCCGCCACGGGGTCGAACCCTGCGCAACTGGCTGAGATCCCCGTGCCCATCGATAACAGCCTGGCAGGGACGATCTTCCGCACGAACCAGCCGCTCGTGCTGAATAATGCAGAACAGGACCCGCGTCATTATTCACTGGTTTCCGATCACATCAAATTCAAGATCAATACATTGCTCGGCGTGCCCATGCTCATCAAAGACCGCACCATGGGCGTGCTCGAAGCGGTGAATAAAAAAGATGGCGGCTTCACCGACAGCGACGTGGCGATTCTATCCGTCACTGCGGCACATGCCGCCATCGCCATCAACAACGCGCGTTTGTTGAAAGCCACGAAGCAGGCCCTGGAGAAGGTCAAAGTAACCAATCAGATCAAGAGCAATTTTCTTTCGCTGGCATCTCACGAACTACGGACTCCGCTGGGCATCATCATCGGCTATTCAACTTTTCTGCAGGAAAGCGCCAGGGGAGATTCGTCGGATCATGCCAACCAGGTGTTGGGCGCGGCGGCTCAAATGCGTTCACTGCTCGATCAAATGAATAACCTGACTCTGCTCCAGGCCGACGAGATGGAAATGCGGCCGATGAAGATATCCATTCAGGATGTATTGCATTTTGCGTTGGATGAGATCAAGTACTTCGCCGCTCGTCGTGACCTGCAACTGGTTCTCGCCTTTGAGGAGAATCCCATCTTTGTGAATGTAGACGCCGAAAAAACAACCCTGGCATTCGTGAACCTGATCAATAATGCCATCCGTTTTTCAAAGGAAGGAAGCGAAATTACCATTGGCGCGGTTGCGCGGGATAAACAGGTGATGGCGTGGGTGCAAGATCGCGGCATTGGCATCCCTGTGGATAAATTGCAAAAGATATTCGAAGAGTTTTACCAGATCGAACCGCCCAACACTCGCAGGTACGGCGGGCTTGGCATTGGGCTCACCATTGCCAAAGGTTTGATCGAAGCGCAAGGCGGGAAGATATGGGCAGAGTCTGAGGGAGAAGGGCTGGGTTCGACATTCAAAGTGACGTTGAATGCAATGCAAGAATAGCCATATGCCAGATTGAAATTTTCCATCACACTTCATTGACATTCCGAAATGCCTCAGGTAGAATACGCTTCGCCTTGAATATGGGCCTGTAGCGCAGTTGGGAGCGCGCCTCAATCGCACTGAGGAGGCCAGGGGTTCGAATCCCCTCAGGTCCACTAGGCAGTGAACAGTCATCAGTAATCAGCCTGAACCACTGTCGAAAACTGATCACTGGTCACTCTTAAAAACTGATTACTGAAACGGGCCCATAGCGCAGTTGGGAGCGCGTCTCAATGGCATTGAGAAGGTCGAGGGTTCGAATCCCTCTGGGTCCACAAACAAAAGACCTGACAGGTTTTCAAAACCTGTCAGGTCTGATAAAAGTCATGGCAGGAGTAGTAGGTCAACCCGTCAGCGAGTTGGGAGAGTGAGGTGGAAGCCCAGCGCCAGTGTCCACGGGGCACTATCACCCACTAAAAAGGATGTAAAGACCGAACTCGCCTGTCTCTCGCAAGAGGACCTGGATGGTGAACCGCGATAACCCCGCGAGTAGTCATCCACGGGCAAGCCCGTTACAGCGACAAAGAGCGTTTGAAAGTTGATAGGTAGAATGTTGAAGGCAAAGCCTGCAACCTGTACCCTTCAAACTTTTCAACCGAATCTGGGTGGTACCGCGGAGAATACTCTTCGTCCCTGATGTGGATGAAGGGTTTTTTGTTTAAGTCGACATGTCGTTGCGAAGGCAATGTTCTTTTGCCCGAAGCAACCTTGGTATTGAGTTGGAGGTTGCTTCGTCCCGATAAGAGCATTCGGGATGGTATCGGGGAGAACAAAAGCCCTCCTCGCAATGACATAAAATAGAAATGGAGGCTCGTATGAAAAATATAAAAATCTTTTGGAAGCAAGGTCCATTACTTGCGGGGCTTCCTGGAAGTCAAAGGTTGAAAGCTGAAGGTTTGTAAACATGGCTTTACCGTTTTTAACGGGACAACTATTGCCAACTAAAAAATCTGCCGCGAATTTCGCTAATTCACGCTAATTTTCAAACCAATTTGCGAAAATTCGCGTAATTCGCGGCAAAAGGTTTGTTGTTTGAAATTCAATCCCGCCAGAAACGGGAGAGCCGTAAACATAAATTCATCTTGTAACAATGAGGCAAGAATGGCAACTATAAAAAAGAAAAGTGACACAAAGAAAATAGCTTCTAAGAAGAAAGCCGTGGTTAAAAAAGTTGTTGCTAAAAAAGTGAAAACTGTAAAGGTAAAGCCTGCGGTGAAGAAAACTGCGGCGAAAGCAACCGTAAAGAAATCCGCTCCGAAGCCTGCCCAAAAGAAAAAAACCACGATGGCGATTGAGCCAGTGAAGAAAATGGCTGTGGTTGTTAAAGAAGAAAAGCCGAAGGCAATCGTGCCTGTCAAGGCAGAGAAAAAGACTGAGTCTACACCTGCCCGTCACGATCAATCCTTTCAGCCGCAGGCAATGGAGAAGAAGTGGCAGGAAAAATGGGACGCGGACAAGTTATATCGCTCGGTGATCGATGAGAGCAGGCCCAAGCATTACGCCTTGACCATGCTCCCCTACCCCAGCGGCGACCTGCACATCGGTCACTGGTATGCGATGACCCCGTCTGATGCGCGCGCGCGATACATGCGTATGAAAGGCTACAACGTACTGTTCCCGATGGGCTTCGATGCGTTCGGTCTGCCTGCGGAGAATGCGGCCATCAAGGACGGTGTGCATCCCATGAAGCGTACCTTCCAAAATATCGAGCGGATGCGTACGCAGATGCGTTCGATGGGAGCGATGTTCGATTGGGAACGTGAGATGATCTCTGCCGCGCCCGAATACTACAAGTGGACGGAATGGTTTTTCATCCAGTTGTACAAGGCTGGCCTGGCCTACCGCAAAATGTCTGCGGTGGACTGGTGCCCGAACTGCAATACCACGCTGGCGCGCGAACAGGTCTGGGGCGATGACCGTCATTGTGAACGCTGTGGCACGCCTGTCATCAAAAAGAATTTGGATCAGTGGTTCTTCAAGGCCACGAAGTACGCGGATGAATTACTGCGCTTCGATGGCATTGACTGGCCGCAGACAGTGAAGACCTTGCAGACGAATTGGATTGATCGGAGTGAAGGGGCGGAGGTGCAGTTTCAGATTGCGAGTGAGAAGGAATTAGGAAATCAGGAATTAGGAATGAGGAATGAGGATTCTATAATTCCTAATTCGCAATCCCTAATTACTGTTTTCACCACCCGTCCGGACACGTTATGGGGCGCGACGTTTATGGTCTTCTCGCCTGAACATCCGTTGGTGGATGTGATCACTACGGAAGAAAATAAAGCTGCTGTCAACGAATACAAAGCGCAAGCCGCACGCCAAACGGAAATTCAACGCGGCGCAGTGGATAAGGAAAAGACGGGCGTGTTCACAGGCGCGTATGCCATCAACCCCGTCAATCAGGCGCGTATTCCAATTTGGATCGCGGATTATGTGATGATGTCTTACGGCACGGGCGCGATCATGGCTGTGCCCGCGCATGACGAACGCGATTTTGCATTTGCCAAAAAGTATGAACTGCCGATAGTTTTTGTGATCCAGCCTGAGGTTAAGGATGAAGCGGATAAAGATGACCCTTCGACAGGCTCAGGGCAAGCGAATGCCGCTTACACGGGATCAGGCATAATGGTCAACTCAAATCAGTTCAACGGGACGAAGGTCAACACAGAAAAAGGAAGAAAGAATCCTGGGATTGCGAAGGTGTTGGATTGGATTACGGAGCAGGGTATCGGCAAAGAGTCGGTCAACTATCGTTATCGCGATTGGTTGATCTCGCGCCAGCGTTATTGGGGCGCGCCGATTCCGATGGTGCATTGCGATGTGCATGGCTGGAACCCTGTGCCCGACGATCAATTGCCCGTGCTGTTGCCCGAAGATGTGGAATGGAAGCCGACGGGTGAGTCACCGTTGAAATTGCATCCGACCTGGAAGCATACGACTTGTCCTGTTTGCGGCGAGGCGGCGATTCGTGAAACCGATACGATGGATACCTTCATGTGTTCGTCGTGGTATCACTTGCGTTATTTGTCGCCGAAGTATGATAAGGGCCCGTTCGATGAAGCCGAGTACAACTATTGGATGCCTGTGGATACGTACACGGGCGGCATCGAACACGCCACCATGCATTTGCTCTACACGCGTTTCTTCCATAAGGCCTTGCGCGATATCGGTATTGTCGAAGGCCACGAGCCGATGATGCAATTGCGCAATCAAGGCATGGTGTTGGGTGAAGACGGCGACAAGATGTCGAAGAGCAAGGGCAATGTGATTGCGCCCGATGTGCTGGTGAATAAATACGGCGCGGATACGGTGCGCGCCTACATCATGTTCTTCGCGCGTTGGGAGATGGGCGCGCCGTGGGACTCGCAGGGCATCGAAGGAGCCGCGCGTTGGGTGCGCCGCGTGTGGACTCTGTTTACGGACCCTTCGACGACCAAGCAGGACGCGTCCGACTCCCCCGAAACTGCCACTGAAGAAACCAAAAAGAATCTACGCCGACGGGTTCACCAGACCCTGCGCAAAGTGACGCGTGACTTCGAGAGTTTTGAATTCAACACCATCGTGTCATCCTTGATGGAGTTGATGAATGAAATGTACAAGGCGCGTGAAGCAGGCGCGGCTGGTAGTGACGTGTGGAAGGAAGCGCAGGAAATCTATTTGAAGATGATGGCTCCCGTCACTCCGCACATCGCCGAAGAATTGTGGGCACAGTTGGGCAAGCCGTACTCCATCCACACACAAGCCTGGCCCACCGTGGACGAAGCCGCTACGAAGGAAGACTCCATCGAGATTCCCGTGCAGATCAACGGCAAGGTGCGGGACGTGGTCATCGTCCCGGCCGATGCGAGCGAAGATCAAATCCGCGCCGCGGCGTTGGCATCTGAAACTGTCCAGAAGTATTTGGAGGGCAGGGAGCCAAAGAAGGTGATCGTGGCAAAGGGACGGTTGGTGAGTGTGGTGGTGTAGGGATTGGAGATTGGAGATTGGGGGTTGGAGATTGGAAATTGGGAAAAGTCTCTGAGAGTCGTGAGATTTTCAGGGATTTTTTGTTTAAATTTAGACGTGGCTTGTCCTAATAATCACTTACCAAATTTCCGTATCAGTCGTACAATTCCACCTAACATAATTGCAAGGTTGCTTTAATTATCCCAAGCGTTGATATAAATCATTCAATCAAGAAAGGCGGGCTTATGAGAAGGGGCTTTTTGTTTTTTCAATTTAATCAGGGTATCGCTTTGGGTATCTTCCTATTGGCTATCTTTGGAACAGGTCTTACCGGATGTGCGCCACCGAGTTTAGGAAGTAATTCAAGGCCAGTTATTTGCACACCGCAAGCGTCCAATGTAAATATTTATAGGGTAACGCCAGTTTCAGCGCCTGAGACAAATGGCACCGTATCAAGTGGGGTCACAAGTGTGACCACGGACTTGACGCAAGAGCAGGTACTCGCCTTGTTAGCACAGCCACAGCAAGGATTATCAGGTTCACCCATAAATTACAGCGCCTTTGGAAACCTGATTACAGAGACAAAAAACTGGTCGGATATCCAGACCATAAAATTGGACAATTCGAGTCAGGCACAGATCATTGTTACGTTTCTAAGCCCGCAATTGATCCAGGCTATCTACTACAATGATGTGCTCAGCAACGGCGGAGACGCCGTCCCAAATGCCCAGCCTGCATTGGACGCTGTTGCCAATCGCGATGAACTGATATTCTTTGTCGGAGTGATTACGACCACCAACAATAACCTCAACACAGTCTCCCACAAAATACGAATACCTATTCAAGAAATGGTGATCGTGAATTCCGAAGACGTGACAGCATCCCCACTGCGCGATGATCACAACCTCGCCCAGGAGATCAACTCTTCGTACGAACCCGTCTTTGGATACCTGACGTATCCCATTGCCATGGAAAACGGGATTGAGTGTCATTGGATACTCAACCCGGCTTACAACAAAAAAATTATCATCATGGTTCCCAACATCTATGTAGATGGGATTTCCGTTGGTTCATATACATGGGATATTCCATACTCGTCTTTATTCAAATCAGGGCTTCCGCCAACATCCCAACCCAATATGGCATTTGACTCGAGTCAGATGTCCAGCTCGCTCACGCCGCCCAGCCCGATGGAAAGTCTCTTGATCCCGAATGGCTCGAAGGAAGCTGCCTTCTGGCAAACCTATGCAAGATTTCTCTGGAAGCAGATCATGGTCGGGTTTTATTAGGAGAGGGAGCTGGTAAATAGAGAATACAGGGCTTATGCAAAACCCCAAGAATTGCCGCCAATTTACCCTACGGGCACGATGTCGCGAATTCGCACGAATTATCAAAAAAAGGCTCTCCCGTTTCTGGCGGGATTGAATTTCAAACAACAAACCTTTTGCCGCGAATTACGCGAATTTTCGCAAATTGGTTTGAAAATTAGCGTGAATTAGCGAAATTCGCGGCAGATTTTTTTAGTTGGTGATAGTTTTCCCGTTAAAAACTGTAGAGCCAAAAAAAATTAGCGGGAATTCGTAGCAATTCGCGGCTAAAGATTTTAAACTGCGTAAGTCCTGGAATATTGAAAGCTCCTGCTTGGGATGCGGCTTGAGCTTGCCGACAGTTTTGCGCCATCCCCCTGTGATTCCCTCCCCGTATCGAATAAAATATTGGGCATGTCCACACCGCGAAAACTTCTAACCATCTTTGACAAAATCCTGATCGCTGGCACCGCCCTGGGGGTGTTGGGGATTTGTGTATTAATAAGCGCGTTCATTTACATCTGGTATATCCCGCCGAAGCCAGCCCCAACCCCGTTTGTGAGTTTGCCGTTGAATTCTCCCGCGGCTACCGTGCCGCCAACGAATGAATCGGGGGGCGCCCTGCCAACCTTGGTTTTCTCACCAACTCCCAGTGTAGGGGTCGAGGCGTCTCTCGTCGGCAGGATCGTTTTCACCTGCTATGTCAAGCAGATCGACCAAATCTGTTTGATGAATGCGGATGGAACAGGCCGCAAGCAAATTACAGAAGCGGAAGCGACAGCCTTTTACGCGTCCATCTCACCCGATGGGCAGACGATTTATTTCTCTTCGCGCCGCACTGGAAGTTTCGAGATCTATTCCATTAATACCAGCGGCAAGGATTTTAAACGCCTCACGCGCGTATCGGGCAATTTCTATGCCCCCGAGCTTTCTCCAGGCGGACAGTGGATCGTGATGGCAAAAGAAGACGATGGCATTTGGCTGATGAAGCCTGACGGCACAAACCCGCACGCCATCACCGACGCCGACGACATTGACCCCACCTGGTCGGCTGATGGTTCGATGATTGCCTTTGCATCCTCACGCGCGGGCACGCGGCAGTTGTTCGTGATGAACGCAGACGGTTCGAACATCCGCCAGGTGACGGACTTAAAAGATATGGGCGGGCGCAGTTCCTGGTCACCTGATGGAACGCGGCTTGCCTTTTACGCAGGCCCGCAGGGCAACCGCAATATTTACATCATCAATGTGGATGGGACGAATCTGGTGCAGTTAACCAACGGCGGGGATAATCTCGGCCCAAGCTGGTCCCCCGCTGGGAACTGGATCGCCTTCGCCTCCTTTCGAGATGGCAACAACGAAATTTACATCATCCACCCTGACGGGACTGGCGCGAAAAATTTAACGAACGATCCGATTTCCGATTGGCAGCCAAGGTGGGGGAAGTGAGTGACGAGTGATGAGTAATCAGTGATCAGTGATCAGTAGTCAGTGGAGTGGACTGCTTCGCGAGGCAGTTCGCTCTTTTTTGTTTCAGGGCTTACGCAAAACCTTGATAGAGTTCACTAATCTCCACGAATATACGCTAATCCTTTTAAAAATTCGCGTGGACTGGCGTAGATTAGCGGACAAAAAAGCATTCTGCGTAAGTCCTATTTAATGCATTAACCACGGAAGGTAAAGAGTTCACACATCGTCCCGATGTTCTTTCGGGAGAGATTTTTAAAAGTTTTTCTCGGCGCTCTTATTACCCTGTGGGCTGTGGCAAAAGCTTTTAACCCTTCCACGGTCTGAGACGTGGAAGCCAGCGCGGGACATGGTTTTTGTAGTTGAAGTAGCTTTCGCCAAACCGTTTTTCCAACCCTGGTTCTTCTGAAAAAATAAAATAGACGTGGTTGATGAGGATGAAAACCCCTGCCCAAAGACCGATGATCCATGAACCCCAAAATAAGGATTGCCCGATCAACATCATTGCCACACCGCTGATCATCGGGTTGCGGACGTGGCGATACGGGCCAGTTACCACAAGTTTTTGCGTTGGGTCCCACGGAGCCAGCGTCCCCTGGCCGAAGAGCGCGAACAGGTTGACGCACAACACGAACAAAGTGAACCCAACCCAAACCAACAAAGCCCCTGCGATGAAACCCGTCCACGCCAGGGTGGATGCCGTTCCAAACCAGCGGCTGTCAAAATTTGCAAAGGCCTTGAACAGCCATGCAGGGATGGCGATCACTGCCATGAACGGCAGTAATAAAATGGCAAGGATATGACGCAGGGGCGTGAACATGCTGGTGAGTTATGCAGTGGGATTCAAACTGCGCGGCTTCAAATTCCGCCCGCTGATCCATGCGCCGACAGCGGTGGCAAGCGCCGAAAGCAGAAAACTCACCAAAACCGCCGCCTCGAAACGCCCTTGCACAAGAACATTCAGAATGACGATATCCAGAGCAAGGATACTTAGCCGAAATGACTCAGGGATAAAAATTCCAAAAATAAGCCCAAGGAATGCGCCAAAGACCATGCCGCTATATGCGCCCGTGCTAACCCCGCCCGTTTCCCCCGCAGTGCGGACGGTGAGTACACCCGTCAGCGCGCCCGTCACCACGCCGAGGATGATGCCAAGCAAGGCGCCGAATTGCACGCCGCTCCACATTCCGCTCAATACGCCGGTAGCCGCCCCAAGCGCCCCGCCGAAGATCCCCCCCAGCCATGCACCAAAGAAAACGCTTTTCGAATAAAGGTTGTTATTCCTGTTCATGTTGCCGCCTTTTCTTGAAATAAGATATTCAAGACTTACGCAAGACCACAAGAACAAATTTCGCGAAAATTCGTGTAATTCGCGGCTAAAAGATTTTGAACTGCGTAAATCCTGATATTGCATATTGTACCCGCTGGGGTTTGGGCGCGCTCCCTCAAATCAGATACAATCGGGGTATTCCATACATTTACTGGAGTGAAAAAATGCATGATCCTGAACTGAACGAAGATTTCGATGAACGCCCGCCCTTTAATGAAGAGATCCATACCGAAGCCGTTGAAAACGCCGTCCGTGCGATGCTGGCCGCCTTTGGCGAAGACCCACAGCGCGAGGGACTGGTGAACACGCCCAAGCGCATTGCCCGCATGTACCCTGAATTGTTAAGCGGCTATCGGGTCGACCCTGCTAAACTGGTCAATGGCGCGCTCTTCAAAGTTGATTATGACGACATGGTCATCGTGCGCGATATTGAATACTTCAGCCTGTGCGAACATCACATGCTCCCATTCATGGGACGCGCCCACGTCGCCTACATCCCCAGCGGACAGGTGATCGGCCTCTCGAAGATTCCCCGCATCGTGGATATGTTCGCCCGCCGCCTGCAAGTGCAGGAACGCATGACCCGCCAGATCGCCGATTTTATCCACGGCTTGCTCAAGCCGCAGGGCGTGGCCGTGGTGGTGGAAGGATTGCATCTCTGCGCGATGATGCGCGGCGTAAAAAAGCACGACGCCCGCATGACCACCTCCTCGATGCTGGGCAGTTTCCGCAAGAGCATCAACACCCGCCAGGAATTTTTAGATCATCTCAATCGCGGCGCGGAGCCATTGCGGATATAACCACATCCGCGCGCTTCTCGATCCAAACGGACGCCTGCCCGGCAAACCGGGATAATTTTTCCCCGCCGACAGGATGTACGAAATCTGGAATCAATTCTGCCAGCGGAATGATAACAAAAGCATACTCCCAAAATTCTGTGTTGAGCGGCGTTTCATCGAAGAGCACGATGTCGATGTCAATCGTGCGCGGCGCGTTTTTCTCCGAACCGCGGATGCGCCCAAGTTTCGCTTCGATGGGGCGGATGATTTCTTCCTTCAATTCAACGGGTTGAAGCGGGGTCAAAAATAAAACACAGGCGTTCAAAAAATTAGGCCCGTCAAAACCAACCGACTCGCTTTCCCAAACGCTGGATACAGCGGCAACCTTGCCAACCTCCCCCAGCAATTCGATTGCCTTCGGGAGATTTTTTTCCGCGTCGATGTTCGAGCCGAGGCTAAGATAGGCTTGATGCAGATTACTCATCTCGCTTGCGTTCGATTTCCACACCGACCGATTTTGCAAAACGCACTGCGCCTGGCTTTTCCACGCGCACGATGGCTTTCCGCACGCTGGCCTGTTCCAAACAAATTTTTACCAAATCATTTGCCAGCGCTTCCACCGTCAGCCGCGCGGCAGATTCAGCGTGAGCTTGAATCTTTTTCGCCAGCGCGCTGTAATCCACGCAGTCGTTGATGTCGTCGCTTTCACCCGCGCGCGAAGCATCCGAAAACACCGTCACGTTGATCAAAATGTCCTGCTTCGTTACACGCTCCCAATCTCGAATACCGATGATGCCGCGCACGAGCAAATCTTTGATGAAGGTTTTGTCCATGAATTCTCCAGTTCGTCATTGCGAGGGCGATGCTCTTTCGCCCGAAGCAATCTCGCTCGCCGTGTCGGGGATTGCTTCGTCGCGAAGAGCAAGAGCGCTCCTCGCAATGACGGGTAATCTAAATCAAATGCCTTCCGCCATCCACGTGGATGATTTCTCCGGTGATGTAGGATGGACCGCTCAATAAAAACAACAACGCCTCTTCGACTTCGCCCGCCTCGCTCCACCGTTTGGCTGGTACGCTTTCTATTATTTTTTCCCCCGCTGACGGTTCATCTGATGGCGGCAGGATCGCGCCAAGCGCCAGCCCATTGACGGTGATGCGCGGGGCCAATGCCACCGCAAGAGACTTTGTCATTGCGGCGAGAGCGGCTTTGCTGACGGTGTAGGGGAAGTGATCGGCGGCGGGGCGCAGGGCGCGCCAGTCTAAAATGTTGACGATGCGGCCTATTGCCAGATTGCTCTTGCCGCCGTCCTCGGCGGCGGGAGCGAGCAGGTGTTTTGCAAATGCCTGGCTCAACAAAAATGGCGCGGTCAGGTTGATGTTGAAGTGGCGATTCCAATCTTCGAGGGATGTGGTTTGGAAGGAGAGCGGCTCGAAGATGGCGGCGTTGTTGACCAGCGCGTAGAGCGGGGAAATGTCATTCGCTGAGGAAATGAGTCTCGAAACAGAATCAGGCGTCCCGAAGTTGGAGGCGAGGATGTGGGCGTTTCGTCCGATTGACTCGATCTCATCCTTCACCTGCTTTGCTTCTTCATCCGAATGCGCATGGTGGAGGATGATGTCCGCTCCAGCGCGGGCGCAGGCGAGGGCGAAGAGACGGCCAATGCGGCGGGCGGCCCCGGTGATGAGGATGGTTTTTCCGTTCAGGCTGGGCATCGTTGCGATTGTATCATCATCAAACTTGACAAGGTTTATCCTATTCTTGACTTCCGTTTTTGGAGGTGATAACATCGCTGATGCGTTGAAGAAAGTATTGATGTTTGCGTTCTCCAAAATCCAATTTGAGAAAGGCGCTAAATCATGACCATGAATCAAAACGTACCGGGCTACACGGGGGATATTGCCGAACAGCACGTTGACCCATCCCATGAATATTCAACTGAAAATCAGGAGATTGTTTTTTCGAAAGAACAGCACGCCATTTGGGCGGATTTGTTTGCGGGAATTCACCAGCCGTATTTGCTGGAGCATCTTTGCAGTGAATATTTGGCTGGGTTGGAATTTTTGCAACTCGATCCGCAGTGCATCCCGACAGTGGCGCATCTCATCGAGCGCATTACGCCGCGTACGGGCTGGCACATCGAGCGGACGATTGTCCGTTACACGATGGCGGATGATTGGTACAGGAAATTTGCCCAGCGCATTTTTCTGATTACGGATTACCTGCGCACGCGTGACCAGATGGAGTTTACGCCAGAGCCTGATATGTTCCACGATATTTTCGGTCACCTGCCTTTTCTGACTCAGGAATTTTATGCGCGCATCGAAGATAAGTTTGCGCCCGCGTACATAAATGCCACGCAGGAGGAACGGGAAGTGATCAAACGGCTGGCGTGGTACAGCACGGAGTTTGGGCTGGTGGTGCAGGACAACCGCTTCAAGGTTTTTGGTGCGGGGATCATCTCCGGGCGCAAGGAACTGACGCGCACGATCATGGAGTTCTACCGCCTCGGGCGCGACAATGTGATCGATTACAGCAAGGATGCGTTCGAGCAGTTACAGCATCAATTCCATGCCAGCAAGAACAACCTGTACCGCATCATCGACGGGGTGAATGCGCTTCACCAAAAGGGACAGATGTCTTCCGAGTCTCAGGGCTGGAATGTGGTTTATTCGATGTACGACAGCCTGGGCATCGCGCGCGAGGGAATCTTCGGCGGCGAGGTGATTCTGGTTCCGTTCGATGTGGAGACGATTGCGAGAATCCCCAAGACGGTATATGCCTTTAATCCGATGCTCTTTGTCTGCGAGTCTTTGGAGCAGATGGACGGAGTTCTGGATTCGTACTTGAAGCCAATTTCGATGCGGGCCAAAGTTTGATTTTTTTTGTATACGGATGAGACGGACTACACGGGATAAGACGGATTGTTAACTCACCTTACGCGCCCTCACCCTACCCTCTACCCTTACGGGCACACGTCCCGAAGGGAGAGGGGACTCCCTTCCCCTTCGGGGGAAGGGTTGGGGAAAGTGCCCGTTAGGGTATGAGGGAGAGAAACGGCGTAAGGTGAGTTATTAAAAGATTTTCCGTGAAGTGTAGTCCGTGTGCAAAACCCTTCGGAATCGAATAAAATTGAACAGACGTTACAACAAGCTGGCACAAGGAGCGTATCATGACAGGGACGTTGAATTTCCAATGGCAGAATGAATTTTTGTGCAAGACCATTTATCCCATGCGGGAGACAAAACTGCGCGACTTTCTGATCTTCTATAAGGAAGTTGATCTGTGGGCGGAATACAGGAACAAGGATATTTCCACGCTCAAAGCGGATGTGGCGGAATACGAACAAGGCATGGAAAACGCGCGCATCGCGGACTTCAAGTTGTATTCGAGCCTGCGCGAATATTTTATGCTGGCCGATGTGAAGGGCTATTTCGTCAAGTACAAACCCATCGAAGAAGAGGCGATGGCGCTGATTCAAAAGAATCACGCGCTATTTGTCTCTTCCTGGCCCAAGGATATTCGCGGTGAGCGTACCTTCATTCTGAGCCGCATCGAGTCTTTCAAAACACAGCTTGGTTTTCTGCGCGACCGCATCCGTTATTTACAGCGCCAGCTCGAGGGGATGGCGGCGGAGCATCCCAACCGCGCTAAAGTGGAGACCGAATTCAAGCTCAAGAATGAATCCGCACTGCCGATGGTGCTGGAAGAGATGGAAAAATTGCGCCAGTTCGAGGAAACCTACAACAAACTCGAAGGCCCCAAACTGGAATGGTACAAACTCACGAAAGCCGACCCAAATTACAAGACCACTGAAAGTGAATTCCTCGTCAATTACGATCCGAAAGTTCCTGTCACGGTTAAGGATATTGTCCGCTTGAAGGTGGAGCAGTTTGCGAAGACTCTCGAAAACAAAACGCAGTATCAATTGCTGGCGGATATCCGCGCGCGTTTCGAGAAGGGACCCAAACGCTTCCCACTTTGGCTGCAATACATGGTTGTCCATTTTTCAGGGATGCGCTACAAGTCTGCGCATGGCTCATGGGCAGACCCGAAAGACTTGCTCATCCGTTTGCGCGTTGAAGAAGTAAAGAAGGCGCAAGCCGCGCTCAGCGATGCGGACGTAGCCGCAAAATGCACGGAGAAGATCGTTCAATACGAAGGCGCAGGCGCGAACAAGCCCGGTCTCGCGGCGGCCAGTGACAAGTCATGGAAGGATAAAGTGTCCATGCACATGCAGGGGGTCAAAGCCAATGGGCCGAAGACCAAGCGCGCTGGCCTCGCGGCGTTGGTGGAAGAAGAGGCCCGGTACGAGTTCATGTCCATGACGACCGATCAGGCCCTCACGAAGTTGGAGGCGATGAAAAGTCAATTCCCAGACTGGGCGTGGAAGATGATCGTCATGCTTACATCCCTGCGAGTCAATCACGTCACCGATGCGAATTGGGAAACCTTCACCCCTGAAGAGGATAAGCTCCGCTTTGCAGACATGGCCTACTATCCCATCTTTAGCAAGTGGGCTTCGGATAATACGGGCATGTGGCGCCCCGAGCATGGACGGACGCAGGAGATCATTGTCACGCGCGCGGTTTGCAACGAAACTGCGGAACATGCCCAGCACATCCGCGGGCATCTCCCGCCCGGTGGGTTGACCGATAATGCGGCGCGATACGTCAAACTTTCTGCGGAGAAAGCGCCTGGCTCATATTTCATCCACGCCACGGGTGCGGAACATTACACACAGGGCGCGAGTATCTTTTGGCTGAGATATGTCAACAGCGAGCCGAGCGTTTGGCAGATTCCCAAAGCGACTCAGGATTCGAATGGCGTGGGGTTGGTTCCCGCGGAATTCATGGGCAAACGCCCACAGCCCAAAGGCGGCAAGAATGCCGCGCCGATTGCCGTGCCGTGGGAATACAAAGGCGGCGGCATGACCCGCACTCGCACCACCATCGACGCTGAGAAAAAGAAGGCGACACAAAACCAGTGGCTGCGCTGGATCCATGAAGCGACTGTCATCGAAGTGACGGACACCGCCGATGGCACGTATGTGTACACGTTTGAAACATCCCTGCCCGATGACTTCCGCGGCACTTCCTGCCTCGGCATCTTCCGCAACAGCTTACGCTGGAATCTCGCGGATGGCGATGAGGATAATTACAACCGCTCCTTTGTGGGCTACGCTCCCGAAGGGCAGGTTCCATTGGAGAAGTTGAAAGTGATGATGGATTGGAATAAGATTATTTTGAAGTAAAGAACAGGCCGCGCTTTCGCGCGGCCTGCTTGTTACTAATTTGACAATGTCACATTAATACTGAAACCAAAGTACAAAACCACAAAGGCACGACACTTGCGTCGTGCGGCTTAAGCCGTACCAGTGCAGGTGAGTGTCACAAAGGAAACCTTCGTTTTTAGCCTTTTGCTCTCCTCACCTGCACTGCAACACACCTGCCCTGGCGGGCGGTGCCAGGGAACGCAGTGCGGCGCAAGTGTTGTGCCCCTTTGTGGACTTTGTGGTAAAGGTTTTGAAATGTGACATTGTCAAACTAATTGGGAATCAAGATGGGGAAAGGAACTACTTCAAAAACTCTTCAAAATTTTCTCGTTTAATAACCTGCACAGTTGCGTCCGGGTATGCCTCTAAAAATGTGCGTTTCGTGGCGGCTTTAATTTCTCCCGTGCCCCATTTGAATTCGTGCGCATCCAATCGTCCTGCGTGCTCTTCGATGTAATCTATTTCCTTTTGGTCATACGTCCGCCAGAAATAAGCATTGACCGAACGCCCCGCCAGTTGATTCGCCTTACGCCGTTCCACCATCAGGAAGTTTTCCCACAATTGTCCCGCATCATTCCGAATGGAAATGGGATTCAGATTTTGAATCAGGCTGTTCCGCACACCGTTATCGAAGAAATAATAGCGTGAGTTTTTGGTCACTTCCTTGCGCAGGTTGCGCGAAAACCCGCCCACCCGAAAGATCACAAACACTTTTTCAAGCAGGTCCAAATACCGCTCCACAGTATCGCGGCTTAATCCAAGGCTGGTGGCAAGTTCCGATAGTGAAACTTCCTGGCCAATTTGGAAAGCCAGCAAACGTAACAGGTCAACAATTTTTTCGGGACGTCGAATCCCTTCCAGTTCCAGAAGGTCACGATATAGATAGGAGCCAACCAATTCACCCAGCAGGCGCTCGCGCAAAACAAGGTCTTCCGTTGTGGCAATCACAGGATACCCACCCCATACCATCCATTGTTCCAGTTGGTTTCGAGTTTCCAATGTTCCAAGGGTCTTACTCAATTCTGGGTAACTGAGCGGATATAACGTGAAAGTCAGCTTGCGTCCTGTCAACGGCTCGCTGATCTTGTTGGCGAGTTCAAACGAAGCCGACCCAGTCGCAAGGATGGTTACGTTGGGGTTGTTGTCGATCAGGATTTTGAGATTCAATCCAATTTCAGGTACGCGCTGTGCTTCATCAATAACCAAAAGTTCAGCATCCCCCAATACCTCCTTTAGCGTTTTCAAATCCTGGCTGGCCAACGCTTCACGGTAGAGCAATTCGTCAGCATTAACAAACCGCGTCCGCAGTGAGGTGGAGGCGAGCAAATCTTTCGCCAGCGTAGTCTTCCCTGCCTGTCGTGGGCCATAAAGCACCAAAACCTTGCCCCGAATCAGGTTTTTCTGGATTTCCTCAAGGAGTAACCGCTGAATTTTCATAAATTCATTATACTACACCCTCTGAATTTACAGTTCCCCCAACCCGCCCCTTCACCTACCAATTACTACTTTGACAATGTCACATTTCAAAACCTTTTACCACAAAGTCCACAAAGGGTCACAACACTTGCGCCGCACTGCGTTCCCTGGCACCGCCCGCCAGGGCAGGTGTGTTGCAGTGCAGGTGAGGAGAGCAAAATGCTAAAACCCATCCCCAATCCTCCAATCCTCCCACAACCTGCAACTTCCCCCCACCGACTCCTGTATTACACTTTAGCCATGAATGCGCCATCAGACCGCGACCTGATTCTACAAGCCCGTCGCGGCGAGGCGGCGGCGTTTGGCGAGCTTGTCACGCGCTATCAAGTCAACGTGTTCAATGTCTGTTACCGCATTCTGCATGAGCGCGGCGAAGCCGAAGACCTCGCGCAGGAAGCATTTATCCGCGCCTATGACCGCATCCACACCTTTGACATCGAGCGCGAATTCGGCCCGTGGATTCGGCGGGTGGCGGCCAACCTGTGTCTCAACCACATCGAAGGGCAAAAGGTCACAGCCGAGTTGGACGATGAACGGGATGCCGATCCAACTCAAAGGCCAGAATCAATTGTCGAGTTAAAGGAACGAAGCGAACAAATTCGCAGTACGCTCGCATCCCTGCCCGCTCATTATCGCATCGTCATCGAACTGCGGCATTATCAGGAAATGCCCTACGAAGAAATCGCCGCGCACCTGAACATCCCATTGAGCGACGTGAAGAGTCATCTCTTCCGCGCCCGCAAAATTTTGGCGGAGAAACTCCATGCATCTCACTGAAGAGCAACTCAACGAATATTTAGATGAAGCCACCACCGAGCGCGCAGAAATCGAATTGCATTTATCTTCGTGCGATAAATGCGCGGCGCGATTATCCACGCTTCAAAATTTATTCACCGAATTGGATTCCCTTCCCGAACTGGCATTATCCCGCGACCTTGCCGCGCCGTTCACTCCCCGCCCGAGCCTGCCAGCCCAACTACCAAAATTCCTCACGCTGACAGCCTCCCTGCAAGCCGCCATCGCGCTCGCGGCCATCATCATCGCCGCGCCGTTCGTCATTCCATTGATCCCTGCCATCGAAACATCAACGTTGACGACATTGCTGTTCGAGGTCCAATCCCAATGGACCGCATGGCTCGACATGCTGTCACAATTCCAAATGCCAGCCATGCCCGAAATCCCCATTCTGGAAATGTCCAGCCTGTTGATGGCCCTCGCGGGTGTATCTGTCCTTTGGGTTTTGGGCAATGGGTTGTTGTTGCGAAATCAAATGAAATAATCTACGCCCTGAGCGGAGTGACGAATGCCCTTTGAGGAACGCAGTCGAAGGGCGCTTGGATTACGCTCAAATCATAGGAGAAATCAATGACCGACATCCTTCGCATCTTTTTCATCGTCATCCTGCTGACCATCACCCTCGCTGCGTATTTCCTCGTTATCGGCGCGCTCTTCACCAACCGCGTGATGAAAACGCAAAACATCATCAATCAAACCTCTGGCCGCGCCTTCGGGTTGGGATTGGTGAACTTTCTCTTCTTTGGCTTGATCGCTGTTGTCCTGTTCTCGGTTGCCGAAAATACAGGATCATTTGTCAAAGGTGTGCTAACCATCCCTGCCTTGCTCATCCTTGTCTTTCTTGCCGTGCTGTTGAGTCTCGGCCTGACGGGCATGGTTAATGTACTTGGCGAACGCCTCTTCCCAGACTTGACCCTGTGGAAGCGAAACATCTGGAGCGCGATAATCCTTTGCTTTGCGTGCGCGCTTCCATTCGTCGGCTGGTTCCTGCTTTTGCCCTACGTTGGCTTCGTCGGCATCGGCGCATCCATTTTGGGGTTTTTCCAGCGAACCCAATAACTGACTCGATAGGGTTTCAGATTTGTGAAATAGGGTAACAAAATGACTCAACCAACCACAAGTTACGATAATGTCAGCGACACCTTGTATATGTCGTTTATTCCCGATGTAAAAGCAACGGGAATCGAACTGAACGAACATATCCTCCTGCGCATTGACAGGGAAAACCGTAAAGCCATCGGCATAACATTCCTGAATTACTCCATCCTCATCCAAAAAGCAGATTTTGGCCCCCGCAGTTTTCGACTAACTGGGCTTACAAATTTATCTGATGAAACTCGTGAAATTGTGATGGAGATATTGGAAAGTGAACCCGTAAAAGCGATCTTGTCACTTTCAACCTACACGCCGTCCTTCTCTGAGGGAATCCCCATTACATTACTTCACCTGCCGCAGCCAGCATAACCCAGAGCTTTTTCACCATCTATACTGGGCGCGGCCATGAATTGCGGTTTTCCTTTTTAACGCAAAGTCACAAAGTCGCAAAGATTCAAGGGCTTTTCCTTCGCGCCTTTGCGACTTGGCGTTAAGAATTTCATTCGACAAAAGCGCAATTTGTTCCCGTGCGTCTTTTTTTATTCTCCAATCTCCAATCTCCAATTTGCAACTTTCCTCCCCCCACCCCTGTACAACCTATAACTCACCAAAACGAAAGGACATTCCCCATGGCCGACATATCCGCCATCTTCTTCATCCTATTAATCATAGGCATCGCCTTCCCTGCCATGCTCACCGCATGGTGGCTGTTGTTCCCCTCATTGATTTCCCGCGCTCAAACCCGCGTGGACAAGACTCCCATGCAAACCTTCTGGATGGGACTCGCCATCGTCATCGCCGTCACCATACCCATCGTCATCCTGCTCGCGCTTCCATTTGGCCCTGCAAAATTCTTCGGCTGGGTTTTGCTTGCCGCATCACTGGCGCTTTCCTCCATCGGCTCCGCAGGCATCGCCGCGCATTTGGGCGCGAGGCTCACAAGCCAAAGCAGCCTCTCCCCATTAAACGGATTCATCCGCGGCTCAGTTATCCTCGAACTCGCCGCCTTCTTCCCCGTCCTCGGCTGGTTCTTCATCTGGCCGCTCATGCTCATCACAGCCTTCGGCGCTACTGGTTTTGCCCTGCTCAACTGGATGCCACGCGAGAAAACCCTCCGCGTTTCTGAAATTGTCCCAACACAAGCGTAAACAACGGAATACGCTACACGCCCCTCCGACCAATTACCAATCACCAATTACCATGCTCTCAAGAAGAGACTTCCTCAAACTCGCCTCCCTCGTCACCGCCAGCGCGGCGCTCTCCTCCTGCGCCCCCGTCTATCGCAGACTCGCAGGCGACCTGCCCATCGTCCCGTGGACAGCGCTCTCCACAAATGACTTCCTCGCGCTGAATCGAATCACCTTCGGCGCAAGGGTCGAAGAACGCGCCCGCTTCGCGGAAATCGGTTTGCAAGCCTACATCGAAGAACAACTCGATTTTGAATCCATCAACGATCTCGCCTGCGACCTTCAACTTTCAACCTTCAAAACTCTCAACATGGAAGCCAACAAACTCGAAGGCATCAGCAACGAACTCTTCGATGGTTACGACCGCGAGAAAGCCCCCAACGAATTGCGTCAGGCAACCTTCCTGCGTCAGCTTTACAGCAAACGTCAACTCTACGAAGTGATGGTCGAATTCTGGAGCGACCACTTCAACATCTTCATGGATAAGGAAAAAGAATTCTTCCTCAAAACCGTGGACGACCGCGAAGTGATTCGCAAACATGCGCTCGGCAATTTCCGTGACCTCGTGTGGGCATCCGCGCATTCGCCTGCGATGATGGTCTATCTCGATAATCAAGCCAACGAGAAGAGTCATCCCAACGAAAATTATGCCCGCGAGTTAATGGAACTTCACACACTTGGCGTGGACAGCGGCTACACCCAAAAAGATGTGATGGAACTTGCGCGTTGTCTCACGGGTTGGAATGTCAAAGAACATTTTTGGCTTGGCGATTTTGTCTTCAAAGAAGACATCCATGACACAGGTGAGAAAAATGTTTTGGGTCTTTCGATTCAACCGTCGGGTATTAAAGAGGCGGAGCAGGTTATCGAGATGCTGGTCGCGCATCCATCCACTGCAAAATTTATCTGCACCAAACTCGCGCGTCGTTTCATCGCCGATGATCCGCCGCAGGAACTCATCGAAATAGCCGCGCAAACTTTTCTCAACACAAACGGTGATATCAAATCTGTTTTGCGCGTTATTCTTTTCGATGGTCTCGCGTTTGCAAAACCAAAATATAAACGCCCCGTGAATTTTCTTCTTTCAACATTGCGAATGCTCAACGCCGAAACCGATGGCATCGCACTGCATGAATATCTCGTCCGCATGGGTCAGCTTTATTTCAACTGGCCCACGCCCGATGGCTACCCCGATTACAACGAAGCCTGGCAGGGCAACCTCATGCCGCGCTGGCAATTCTCGTTTGCATTGATTCGCGATGAACTCAAAAATACAAAACATAATTTGCAAAGTTTATTGGATGTCTCATCTACTGGCATTTTGCAAGACGATGTGGATTCGATTACATCTTTATTATTAGGCAACCCGTTAGAACGCCTCGCCCGCAACGGGATAATTGATTCCGTCCGAACAGCAGGCGCCACCGACGAAGAGACTCTGCAAATCATCGCCACGAGTATCATCGCTTCGCCTGCGTTTCAATGGCGTTGATATTATATGTACCGCAAGATTTATCTTGCGAAGATGCGCAACATGAATGTTGCGGTACTTTATCAAGGATAACTTAATGCTCACACAAACCTGGCTCCCCCGCCTTTCCTTTGCCCCCGTCAACACCGCCCCGCGCGGAGATACACTCGTTGTCGTCTTCCTGCGCGGCGCAGCGGATGTTCTCAACATGGTTGTGCCACACGGTGAAGACGCCTATTATCAATTGCGACCTTCGTTGGGGATTGCGAGACCTGATGATTCAAAAAAGAAGAAAGAGGAAAGAGTTTTAGATTTGGATGGATTTTTTGGCTTTCATCCAAACATGAGTCCCTTGCTCGAAGCATGGCAAAGTGAACAACTCGCCATCATCCACGCCTGCGGAGCGCCCGACGAATCGCGCAGTCACTTCAAGGCGATGGAACTCATGGAGCGCGGCGTGGACGATGAACGCGGCCCCGCCTCAGGTTGGATCGGACGTCACCTCGCCACGTTGAATACGGGTAACTCATCGCCATTGCGAGCGGTGGGCATGGGCACACGTCCGCAACGCAGTTTGAGCGGAAACGTTCCAGTCTCTGCCCTGCGCTCGATTGCAGATTTTCACCTCGGCGGCGATCCGCGCGCCTTGCAACAAATGCGTGCTTCCCTCGAAACAGTGTATGCCAATGACATTCTTGGGCAGGAGACTTTATCCATCATGGATACCCTCCAAAAACTAGACCCTACAAATTACCAATCTCCAATTACCAATTACCCCGACACCGAATTCGGACTCGCCCTCAAACAAACCGCCATGCTCATCAAAGCGGAAGTGGGACTCGAAGTCTCAGCCATTGACCTCGGCGGCTGGGACACGCACTTCGCGCAAGGTTCAGCCAGCGGACTCATGCCCAACCTGATGAAAGACCTCGCCGAAGGACTCGCCGCCTTCCATGCCGATATGGCTGACCACATGAATCAACTCACGGCAGTTACCATGTCCGAGTTTGGGCGGCGTGCTTCCGAAAATGGCAGTCTCGGCACGGATCACGGCCACGGCAGTATGATGATGGTCTTGGGCGGCAATGTGGATGGCGGCAAAGTCCACGGGCAGTGGCCGGGGCTGGCGGAGGGTCAACTTATTGGGCCAGGCGATTTAGCTGTCACCACCGATTACCGCGATGTGCTTTCCGAGATTTTGACCAAGCGATTGAACAACCCCGCTACGAATGAAATCTTCCCTGAATATCAGCCTGTTATACGGAATGTGTTGAAATAAACGTACGTTACCACTCCACCTCGGCATCGTACTGTGAAATCAGCGGGTCGGCGCTGAGGAGAATTGCATTTTCCACAATTGCTTGTGCAATCAATAAACGGTCAAATGGGTCTTTGTGAAGGGGTGGGAGATTGCCAACTGCAAAAACATGCGACACTTCCACTGGCAGGATTTCAATCCCATTTTTCTGTTGTTGATGGATGAAGTCTGCAAGGGATATGTTGATTTTCAATTTCCCTAATTGGATTTTAATTTGCATTTCCCAAACACTTGCAGCGCTAAGAAGCAACTTGTTTTGAGGGTCTGAGCAAATTTCCAATGCTCGGGGGGGATAATTTATCTGGCTCGCTGTCCCACCAAAGGAATGTATGCGTATCCAGCAATACTTTCATGCTGCGCCTTCCCCAAGCCAAAACGAGTCTGACAGGGGGGCGTCAAAATCGGGACTGATCCATACCTTGCCCGCATGTAAACCAGGCACACGCGCCCCAACTCCATGTGCCATTGGCACAAGGCGAGCCACAGGAGATTTATCCTCAGTTAATACAACTTCCATGCCTGAAGAGACAAACTCCAGCAGTTTTTTTAATGGCATGTTGTCCTTGATTTCGATCCATTTGATTTCCATACCGATAGCTCCTTGCTTGTTTCAATTCTAGCACAATGCGGCTTTACTACCTGCCAAAATCCACGGCAATATAATCCCCATACGAACCATTTGAAAAATACGCATACCCAACGCCCATCTCGGTGGTGTTTGGATTCAAGATCGCATCGCGGTGGATTTGATCGTTCATCCACCATGTCATCGCGGCTTGCGGGCCGCCGCCCCCGTAGATGATCTCCTCCGAGAAGGAGCCGGAATATCCCGAAGCAAGCACCCGCGAATAAGCAGACGAACCGTCTGAGCCGGTGTGGCTGATATTGTTATTGCAGGCCATGTCTGCGGCGTGACCTTGCGCAGAGGCGGTGAGTTGCGCATTGACCGTCAACGCAGGCAGGCCAGCGTTCGCGCGTTCTGAATTAATCAAGGATGCGATCTGATTCACAAAACCAGCGTTCGGACTGTACCCACAATTGGGTGTGCCGCCCCCGCCCGCTGACTGTGTTGGGCTAACGCCCGAAGTGGCGGGAACAATTATGCCACTGCCCACGACAACCTTTACCCAAAATGTTTTTTCAATTCCGATGAAAACATCATTTCCTGATGGATCGTTCAAAGTGAAGTAGCCGGTGTAGGAGCCGTTTGCCGAGGGAGCGGTCAACTGCACAGAGACTTGCACAATGCCCTTCGGAAGCGTATCCGCTATCGGCGCAGAAAGAGGCGCATTCATTTGGTCGCCTGCCGCAAATTTGAGCACATATCCAATCCACGGGCAGGTGCCGGTGTTTTGGAATTCCCAGGTCTTGGTGAATTTTTCTCCTGCCTTCACCTGCGTATTATCCTGAATGGTCACGTCACGCAACAGCACGGCGGCGTTCGTACAATTGGCAGGGACGGTGATCGCAAGTGTCGGCGTTTCGGCGATTGCCAATGTGGGAGTTAAAGTGGCGGGCACAAAACCAGCCTTCGTTGGCGCAAGAGTTGCCGTGATGAAATTTGACGGCGTTGGCGTTTTCGCATCATCCACTTGCACCGAGATGCAGGCAGACAAAAGAAGCGCGCCTAAAAGAATTAACTTTTTGAACATGGAACTCCGTGGGTGTAAACAGGTAAACACGCAGACAAGAAGACACGTGTATACCTGTTTACTTGACTACCTTCTTTAAAACATCATCATCTGCCCTTTGGATTCTTCGACAGGGTCGCTGGCGATCTGTTCTTCAAAGGTCTCGCGCGTCAAGATCGGGACCTCGAGCAGACTGCGCAGTAAACGATATTTGATGAGCCGATTCTTTTTCAGCCGCGCCTTGAGCGATGGATCGCGCTCCTGTTTGTAGGCGGCCAGCGCCGCGCGCCCGCCAGGGATGACGATGACGGTTTGTTCGTCCGCATTTTCCAATGCGCGGTTGAGCAGGGCCGAAGCCAGTACATTGAATTTTTTGACGACCTGCCCATTGTCTTTCCACGTCAATACTTTATCCTGCTTGAAGGTTTGGTAGTTAAGTCTTTTGCCAATTTTTTCGAGCAGGGCAAATATATTTTTCATTTCTTCGCGCCGCGCAGATGCCACATCCTCATCGCGCAGTTTCCAGTTCGCGCCATTCTTTTCGGCATATGAATTCAACACCGCGTAAATCAACCCCTTGGACGGAGTCATCAACCCTGGAAAGCGCGGATACAAATCCTCTTCCAATTCCAAAAATATCGCATTGGGATTCTTCTGCAAATAAGTGACCACCGCAATTTCAGCAAGGTCTGAAAGCGATTCTATATTTTCGCCCTGAGCGGAGCCGCGTGTAATTCGCGGCGCAGTCGAAGGGCCCGCATTAGTGTTCACACCCCACATCCCCGTCTCCACATTCTCGCCCGTGGAATAATGCGCAAATCTTTCATCATCCTTCAGCGCAGATGAAAATACTCCATGAATCTTTCGCAAGGCTTCATCGAATTCAAGCTCAGGTTGTTTGAGCGCGTTTGCTTCGGCCAGGGCAATCAACCCCGCGGTGTGGATGTGCAAATAACTGGCAGGCTCGCCGCGCGCGCGCAAGTATTCATAAATTGCTTTTTGTAAAACATCTGCCCCGGCATGTTCAAACTTCGGTTTTTGCGCGGTCTTCCAAACGACTTGCATCGCATCATGTTCAGTTCGCAAGGCAACGCTTTCCAGTTCGAATCCCGCGGTGTGTGCCGCCGTCAGCGCCGAGGTGATGAAGGCAGGTTCAGGTTCGGGGATCAAGCCAAACATCGGCACACCATCTGCGAGCAGGCCGTTCAAATGCTCGAAGATCGCATGGAGGGCCGTGGCATTCCACGCCCAATCATAACGCCTGCGCCGCAGGGCAACTTTATACGGCTCAACTGCGTCTTTGCCGAACAGCCACCCCGCCCACAATGCCGAGAGAGTCCAAAACGCCTGATTCGGGCGCGGCACAGAACCAATCACTGCCGCAATCGGGATTTCCTTTTTGACTTCGTGCGCGAGGTCTTTAAGACGGCCTTCATAGATGCAGATTCCGCCGCTCTCTGGAATCTTTTTGGGCCATATCATGCCCGCAGGGTACGCTTCACACGGGACGGGTGAGCTTGATGCCGCAAACAAGCTGACTCCACGCTCGAGCATCATCCACACATTATGCTCGCGGAATTGACTCGGCGTGCTCAACTGTTTCGGCCTCGGCCTTTCCGATGGATGCGCCCAGAGCGTGTTGCCCGCATCACATGCCAGCAGGGTCAGCGCCATCAGCGCGCGTTTTCGCTCTGGCGATAATGTCAAACTATCGAGGCGGTTGATGATCGTCGTCAACACATACAACGGCCGGGGTAAATAATGTTGGATCGCCTCTTCTGCATAATTGCGGTCTTCATCTTTGAGAGAGATCACGCGTTCAAACGCGCGCGAGCGATGCAGGCCGTCTGTGACTGCGATTCTTTTCGCATGTTCCCTGTCTTCTTCCGTGGCAGAGCGTTCGCCAGAGTCGCCGCAGTGCGGGCATTCGTAAATTCGTGCGTAGGGTGTGTCTTCTCCCTTGCGCCACAGAAAAGCCTGCGCCTGAATTTGTTGATTGCATTTTTCGCATGTGGTGAAATAGAGAGATTGAAGATGACCCGCCAGTCTTTCCTCTCCTTTTTTGACTGCCCCCAGGTCTGCAAGCGCGGCGATGAATTCGGATTCAGGCGGCGGGTTGGCGAAGGTCTCCAACAAAAATCGTGTGACGGGGTTGTTCGCCGTCACCAGCACACGGTATCCACTGCGCGCGGCTTCGAGAACCAGCCGCGGGGAGAATCCGAATGGGTCCAGCAACCAGTTACCAGTTAGGGTCTGATGCGAGAGCCAGGCGGAGATAACTCCCTCTTCAAGGGGAGGTAAAAACCGCGAGAGTGGCCCCGAGTCCGCTGGTTTGAATCCTGGAATGTACGGCTGGTGCTCCATCTGAGGTAGGGTCACATCCCATCAAGGCGGGCAAAATTACCCTTGGATCATTACAACATTGTCAATAAATTTCAAGAATTTATAAGTAAAATTGTACTCGAAAAGGTGATAGAATCTCGTTAAGGAAAACAAACACATGGCATCCGGGGAACAAATACTTATCGTTGAGAGTGATCCAGATATTGCGGATTTGATCGGGAGGCAATCGCTCCAGCCGCTTGGCTACCAGGTGACTGTGATGGGCGACGCCGCTTCTGCGCTCAAACGCGCGGTTCAGACTCCCCCAGACCTGATCCTCGCCAATTTGAATTTACCAGGCCTGAGCGGAAAAGACCTGATCGCCGCGTTGAATTCCCAGGGCGTGAAATCGCCCCTCATCATCATTGCTGAGAAAGGCCAGGAGGCCGATGCCATTCAGGCATTCCGCCTCGGCTCCACAGATGTAATGTTCTGGCCCCTGCGTGATACCGAAGTGGTATCCATTGTCGAGCGCGCCCTGCGCCAGACCCAGGAAACCCGCGAACGCCAAAAACTGGACCGACAGTTAAAGATTGCAAATGACGAATTACAAAAAAGACTGCGCGACCTGACCACCATCCTGACCACTGCAAAAGCTGTGGTCTCGATCACCGACCAGCGCGTCTTGTTCGACCGCATCCTCGAAAACGCCATCCAATTGGCCGAGGCGGATATGTGCTGGCTGATGTTACGCGATGAAAAAAGCAAGGCGTATTTACTGCGCGCCCAGCGTAATTTACCCGAAGCCTGGGCGAAGAAAATGAATCAACCGGTGGATGACGGCATCAGCTCGCTTGTGGCTCTCTCGGGGGAAAGTTTGCTTATGAATGGCGTACCCTTGCAGAAATTTAAACTGGCGGCTTTGGGTAAATCGGCGGGTGTGATTCCCATCAAGATCCAAAATGAAGTCATTGGACTGCTGATTGTGGCGCGCAGGAACGAACGTGAGTTTTCACGGGATGCGCAAACCATGCTCGAAGCCATGGCAGACTACGCATCCATTTCACTGGTGAATGCGCGGCTGTTTCGCGCCCTGGAGCAGACTGCTGAAAATGCGCGGGCAGGCGAAAAATACCGCCATGCCGCGCTTGAATCAATGCGCGAAGCGATCCAGAGCGGGGTACAGGCGGCCACGTATCCGCTTAACCTGGTGTTGACAGAGATGCCCGGCGCCCTGAACCCTGAACAGAAAAAGGCGCTCGAATCTGTTCAATCTGCAATGCAACGCCTTTTGCGCTCGTCTGAAAATACAGTGACCCCATCAAAATAAAAAACAAATTTCATTGATCTCATGCCAAAACAGGATCTCATTTTACTAGCGCTTCAACCATCGCCAATTTTGGATTTAATGCAGCGCACGTTACACGCCGCAGGGTACGATGTGGCGGTTGCCCATGACCGCCCAGGGTTGGATAAATCAATGCAGGAAGCCATCCCTGCATTGATGATCATTGGCGAGAGGTTTGCAAGCCAGGATGGGTTTATCATTTCGAGCGAGATGCTCGAACGTTTCCCCACACTGCCGATCATTTTTTACGCCGAGAAGGATACAACAGGGTTTGCCAAAGCCGTGTTGAAAAATGGCTTAAGCGGTTACCTGTACCCCCCTCTTCAAATGTCGGATATTGTGGACGAGGTTCAAAAAAGCCTGGCCCACGCAAGAAGGCTGGGAGACTGGCTTCGCCGCGAAGTGAGACGCACTACTTCGTCGCTGGCGGAAAAAGCCAAAATTTCAGAAGCAGAACGGGTCAAGCTGGAAGCGATCATTTCCAATATCCAGGATGGCGTGGTGGTGATGGATGAAAAAGAGGGCATTCTGCTGATCAACCCTTCGATCCGCGAAATTTTCAATCTGGGGGATGCGAATTTTACGGGCAAGTCGCTTGGCGATGTCATTACCAACGCGGACTTAAGAGCATTGCTCTCCCGCTCGAGCGAAGGCGCGTTGAAATATCACGAGATCAATTTCGATGACGGGCGCGTGTTCAATGCCCAGTACACCCCCATCCCCCGCATTGGCGCGGCTGTGACCATGCAGGATATTTCCTACCTCAAGGAACTTGACCGCCTGAAAAGCGATTTTATCCATACGGTTTCGCACGACCTGCGCTCTCCACTGACCGCCGTTCTCGGTTACACAGAATTGGTGGAACGCATGGGGCCGTTGAACCAGGACCAGCAGGAATTCCTGCACCGTTTGCAGGGAAGCGTTCAACACATAACCAACCTGATTAATGACCTGTTGGATCTGGGGCGGCTTGAAGCAGGCTTCGATACCCGCCGTGAGGTGATCCATCTCGATGGAGTGCTCAAATACACGCTGGATATGTTCGAAGCGCTGGTGAAGAAAAAGCTCATCGAGCTTACCACCGAGATTTCCCCGAATTTATTGCCCCTGCGCGCAAACCCCATCCGCATCCGCCAGATGCTGGATAACCTGGTTGGCAATGCCATAAAATATACGCCGAACGAAGGCCGAATTCACGTCAGCATGACCATGCAGGATAAGCAGATCATTCTCAAAGTGGAGGATACCGGCCCCGGCATAAAACCAGAGGAACAGGGACGCGTCTTCGAAAAATTCTACCGCGCCACCAATGCCCCCGATGGCGTGACTGGCTCCGGGCTGGGGCTGGCAATTGTCAAATCCATCGTGGATAGTCATCAGGGGCGGGTTTGGGTGGAGTCATCTTTTGGAAAGGGATCGACCTTTGTTGTCATTCTGCCAGCCCAGGAATAGCATGTTGCACTGATACCCTTACACGTTTCGTTCGTTATTTTATTTTACCCCTTGACTCATATCCATCCCTCGCATAGAATACCGCCCAATCATGAACAACTGCCAGGCTCACTTCTACATGACCATGACCACTACCACCTCCGGTACACGCCGTGAGGCATTTGTGCATGGGATGAAGTAACCGAACAAAGGTTAGTCAAAACACACAACGTCTCACGCCTCACGGTAACGTGGGGCGTTTTTTATTTACCTCACCCCCAACCCCTCTCCTAAAAGGAGAGGGGAGGCAAAGGAAAAGAACATGCAAAAAACACTCGTCATGAAATTTGGCGGAACATCCGTCGGCTCGGTGGATGCGCTCATCAGCGCCATTCAAATTATTCGAGATGCGAAAAAGGATTGGGGCAGAGTCGTCGTTGTGACGTCTGCCATGTCTGGCGTGACGAATCTGCTATTGGACTCTGCCGCCTCCGCTTCGCAAGGGAAAGTTGATTCACTTCCAGCAACAGAAGCCACGCTGAGAGAGAAACACTTCGCCGCCGCCGATGCGCTCATCAAAGATGAAAAACTCCGCGAGCAGACGAAAGCCGAGATCAACGCCCTCATCCTCTCGCTGGTGGATTTGTGCAAAGCAATTGCCGTGCTCGGCGAAGCCAGCCCACGCGCGATGGATGCGGTGGCGTCCATCGGCGAAAGATTGAGCGTTCGATTGCTGGGAGCTGTCGTAAATCACGCGGGTGTTCAAGCCAAAGCCATCGAGTCGACCGAGTTCGTAGTCACCAATGCACATTATCAGAACGCCCATCCTGATTTCAAGGCAACCACCGAAAAGACACGGAAGGTCTTGAATCCATTGATGGATGAAGGCATTGTCCCAATCACAACAGGCTTTATCGGCGCAACCCCCGAAGGCGCAATCACCACGCTTGGGCGCGGCGGCAGTGACTACTCTGCGGCCATCATCGGCGCAGTCCTCCCCGCCGACGATGTTTGGATCTGGACGGATGTGGACGGCGTAATGACCACCGATCCGCGCATTGTGAAAGATGCAAAAACCCTGCCAGAAATCACATACAGCGAAATCGCAGAACTGGCATATTATGGCGCGAAAGTCCTGCACCCAAAAACGATCCGCCCTGTGGTGGACGCTGGGATTGGCCTGCGCATCTGCAACACATTCAACCCGTCCCATCCTGGCACGCGGTTGATTGCAAATGCAAAGACGAATGGCAAAGTCGATGGACAGGTGGTCAAAGCCGTGACCGCCATCCGCAGTCAAAGATTGGTGACGATAGAAGGGCGTGGTATGCTGGGCGTCCCTGGTGTGGCGGCGCGCGCATTTGGCGCAGTGGCTTCCACAAAGACCAGCGTGCCATTGATTACACAAGCCTCATCAGAACAGTCCATTTGTTTTGCAGTGCCATCCGAATCCGCAGAGTCTGTGATCAATGCTTTGCAGGCAGTCTTTGCAAGCGAGATCGAAGACGAAGATATTGACCGCGTGTGGATGACAGAGGATGTTTCGATCATCACCGTCGTTGGCGTTGGAATGCGCCATACGCCCGGAGTGGCAGGACAAGTCTTTACACAACTCGGAAACAACAAAGCCAATGTTCTCGCAATTGCACAAGGTTCTTCCGAAGTATCCATCAGTATGGTCGTCGCCGCAGTGGATACAGAGCTGGCGGTGAAGGCTTTGCATGAATTGATCGTGAAATAGATTTCTCGCTGAGCGAAGTGAGGACATGCTCTTTGTCCGAACGTAGTCGAAGCGCACCCCGCGTCCTTCGACTACGCCGCCACAATACGGCGGCTCCGCTCAGGACGAATAAAAAATAAATTTTAAGGAGTTCCCATGTCTCAAATCCCCGTAGCCATTCTCGGCGCGACAGGTTCTGTCGGTCAGCGATTTATTTCGTTGCTGGATAATCATCCGTGGTTCAAGGTGGTGGCGCTCGCCGCATCTGACCGCTCGGTTGGACAGCTTTATTCAAAAGCCACGCGCTGGGTGTTGGATGACCCCATGCCAGCCTATGCCCGCGATATGGTTATCGTCCCAGCCAACACAGATGCGGTGCAGGCGAAGATCGTCTTCTCTGCCCTGCACACTGAAATTGCAAACGAACTCGAACCAGAGTTTGCAAAAGCAGGCGCGGCTGTGTGTTCGAATGCGTCATCGTATCGGCGCGGTGAGGATGTGCCACTGCTTTTGCCAGAGATCAACGCGGAGCATATTCAACTGGTGAAGCAACAGCGCAAGAATCACGGCTGGAGCGGGTGCATTGTCACGAATCCCAATTGCACGAGCACGGGCATCACAATTGCGCTCAAAGCATTGGATGAAGCCTTCGGCGTGAAAAAAGTGTTCATGGTTTCTTTGCAGGCGCTTTCGGGCGCGGGGTATCCTGGCGTGCCATCGCTCGACATCATGGACAACATCATCCCCAATGTGGGCAATGGCGGCGAAGAAGAAAAAGTGGAATGGGAACCGCGCAAGATGCTCGGCAAATTCAATGAAAATAAAATTGATATGGCAGACATCACATTCAGCGCGCACACAAATCGCGTGGCGGTGATCGATGGTCACACCGTCTGCGCAAGCGTGGCATTGGATAAACCCGTTGAGCCAGACACTGCCATTCAAGCCCTGCGCGACTACGCGGCAAAACCGTCAGCGAGGAATCTGCCTTCGACGCCCAAACCAGTTATCGAGGTTAAGGATGAGGCGGACAGGCCCCAGCCAAGACTCGACCGATTAACAGGAAAAGGCATGTCGACAGTGATCGGCCGCGTGAGGCGCGATCCAATCCTTGATCTTAAATTTGTTGTGCTTTCACACAACACGATTCGCGGGGCGGCAGGCGCATCCATTTACAATGCAGAGTTGTTGGTGAATGAAGGGTTGTTGTAAAACGTACGCAAGATAATCTTGCGGTACAAATTGCTTGACAAATTTCAACCCGCCATGATATAAACCGCGAAATTAAATATTCGCTCTTATCCAGAGAGGCTGAGGGACCGACCCTTTGAAGCTTCGGCAACCAGACGATAGTTATGGTGCCAAATTCGGCAAATAGGAATGGCGTTAGTCATTCATATCTGGAAGATGAGAGGACGGTATCGTATGTACCTCTTCTTGTACTTTCAGAAGAGGTTGTTTTTTGCCCTCATCCCCGACCCTTCCCCCGAAGGGGAAGGGAGTTCCCTCTCCCTTCGGGAGAGGGCTAGGGTGAGGGAAAATTTATCTCTTCTGAAGGGCGGATAAACCATATTCAAGAGGAGAGTCTCATGTCCACTACTGCAAAAGAACGTCAATTTGGTTTTACCACCCGTCAATTGCATTCGGGGTACGATCCCGAATCAACGACGGGAAGCCGCGCTGTGCCGATCTATCAGACCACTGCGTATGACCTGCAAAGCACAGACCGCGCCGCGCGTTTGTTTGCTTTGCAGGAAGCGGGAAATATTTACACGCGCATCGGCAACCCGACATCGAGTGTGTTGGAAAAACGAATCGCGGACCTCGAGGGCGGCATTGCCGCAGTGGAAGTGAGCTCGGGCCACGCGGCGCAGACGACCGCCATTCTCGCAATTTGCGAAGCGGGTGATCATATTGTTTCTTCGTCCACTTTATACGGCGGGACGGTGAGCCAGTTCAAATATACCTTTCCGCGCCTGGGAATCAGCGTGACGTTGGTGGACCCAGCGGACCCTGAAAATTTCCGCCGCGCGATTCAACCGAATACAAAACTGCTTTACGGTGAAACCATCGCAAACCCGTTCGGGAATATTTTCCCGCTGGAAGAAGTGGCAAAGATTGCGGAGGAATTCAACATCCCCTTGATGATTGATAACACCGCCGCCACGCCGTACCTCTGCCGTCCATTCGAATGGGGCGCGCACATCATCACCCATTCCACATCCAAATACATCGGCGGGCACGGCACATCGCTCGGCGGCGTGATCGTGGACAGCGGAAAATTCAACTGGGCAAAGAGCGCGCGCCACAAAAACTACAACACCCCCGACCCTTCGTATCATGATGTTGTCTACGCCGAAGACTTTGGCCCGCTGGCGTTTATCTCCAAAGCGCGCGCGGGAATCCTGCGCGATCTCGGAACCTGCCAGTCACCCTTCAATTCATGGCTGTTCATTCAAGGCCTGGAGACTTTATCCCTGCGCATGGAACGTCACGTGAAGAACGCGCAAGCCACGGCTGAATTTTTAGCCGATCATCCCAGGGTCAATTGGGTCACATATTCGGGATTGCCAAATCATCCTGATTACGCGCGCGCTCAAAAATATTTACCCAAAGGCTCCAGCGCGGTGCTGGGCTTCGGCGTGAAAGACGGACGTGAAGCAGGCGCAAAATTTATTGACAGCCTCAAGTTATTCAGCCACGTTGCAAACTTCGGCGACGCCAAATCGCTAGCCATTCACCCCGCCAGCACCACCCACTCCCAGCTTTCGGATGAAGAGCAAAAAGCCGCAGGGGTCAGCCCCGATTTCATTCGCCTGTCGATTGGCCTGGAGGATATCGAAGATATTCTTTGGGACTTGGAGCAAGCGCTTTCGTAAAGAAAGGATGAAGGCGGAAGGATGAAGGATGAATAAAACCATCTTTCATAATTCATCCTTCATCCTTATCACTTCCTCCCATGCCTGTAAAAATCCCCGCCACCCTGCCCGCCCGCGTCATTCTTGAAAACGAAAATGTTTTCATCATGGATGAAGAACGCGCAACGCATCAGGATATTCGTCCGCTTCAAGTGGCGATCCTGAATCTTATGCCCACCAAAATCGCAACTGAAACTCAGCTATTGCGATTGCTCTCCAACTCCGCGCTACAGGTGGAAGTAACCTTGCTTCACACCGCCACCTACGAATCCAAAAACACCGACGCGGATCATTTGCTCGAACATTACGTCACCTTCGATATGGTCAAAGATAAAAAATTTGACGGCCTCATCATCACAGGCGCGCCCGTTGAACAAATGCCATTCAAAGAAGTGGATTACTGGAACGAACTGACTCAGATCATGGATTGGTCTGAGACCAATGTTGAATCCAATTTCTATATTTGCTGGGGAGCGCAAGCCGCGCTATATCATAAATATGACATCCCCAAATATGACCTCCCCCACAAGATGTTCGGCGTCTATGAGCATCGCATCCTTTCTTCGACCGAAAGCCTGCTTCGGGGATTCGATGACATTTTCCTCGCCCCCCACTCCCGCCACACCGAGATCCGCCGCAAAGACGTGGAAAAGGTGGACGAGTTGCAAATCCTCGCCGAATCAGACGAGGCAGGCGTGTACATCGTCGGCACAAAAGATGGACGGCATCTCTTCATCACAGGCCATTCTGAATATGACCCGCTGACCCTCAAAACCGAATACGACCGCGACATCAACAAGGGACTTCCCATTCACGTCCCGCAAAATTATTACCCAAACGACGACCCGAGCAAGACTCCCAACGTCCGCTGGCGTGGACATGCCAACCTGCTGTACTCAAACTGGCTGAATTACTATGTCTATCAGGTCACGCCGTTTGACCCGAATGAAATCCCCAAGTGACTGTTTCTTATCGCCTTTTTTGTACACGGAACAAACGGATTACACGGATTCGAACGGAAAGCCTTTAAAAAATCCTGGCTCATGGATAGACTCTGTGCGAAAGGCCAAACGCGAAGTACGCAAATCGGGCAAATCACGCGAATGTTTCGCACAATTCGTTGAATTCGCGACATTCGCATTAAGAATTTTGATACGATGCCAATCGCTTGCATACTCCTTACACATGAGCCAAAATCCGTATTTGTCCGTCAAATCCGTGTACAAAAATAATCTATCGCCAGCGCGTAACCCGCTCAGGAATACGCTCATCCCCCAACTCATGGCATATCTTCCTCAAGCGTGGATGCGCCCCTGCCCACTTTAGATCATTGAGCGTTTCCTTGAGCGGCACATCCGTGCGCAGAGTGGATAGTTCACGAAACAACAAAGCGTCTTTATAGTTTTGTTGAAGATTTCCGAGCAGGGTCGTCGCCCGCCCAAGACCCAAGCCCAGTTGATTCGGATCATTCGGAATCGACTCGATATGTTTGTATTTCGCCAACACTGTCGCAGTTGACTTTTCTCCCCACCCCTGAATTCCAGGATAACCATCCGCCGAGTCGCCAACCAGCGCAAGAAAATCGGGAATGGATTCGGGAGAGACGCCGAATTTTTCGGTCACGCCTTGCTCGTTCAAGATGATCTCGCGGCGCCGATCCCAACAGACGACGCGGTCGCCATCCACCATCTGGGTCAGGTCTTTATCCACCGAACAAATAACAATCTGCTCCACCGACTTGACTTTCTTGAACTTCGTCACCGCCGCGGCAATCGCATCATCCGCTTCGAACTTGACCATCGGCCAGACCACCAGCCCCAAAGCAGACACGAGTTTTTCAGCCAGTGGAAATTGATTCAAAATGACAGGGTCAACACCTGCGCTCGATTTATATCCTTTATACATCTTGTTGCGAAACGACTCGATCACATGATCAAATGCAACCGCGACGTGAGTCACTGCGGGGTCAGACAACAACAACATCAAGCTCCGCACAAGCCCCAGCGATGCACCGATCTCCATGCCATCCAGAGATTTTTTCGGAGGCGCGCCGAAGTGACTGCGGAATAATTCGTAGGTACCGTCTACAAGATGTATCTTCATTTTTTCTCCCAACTTTGGCTAACCGCCCGCCATGGCCCCAACGATCCGAAATGGTTCGCTCGCCGCCGCCACTGCATCGGGCAAAGGAGTATCCAATGGGTCAAGTGACATATCCTGACCACAGGCAAAGAAGCGAATGAAGTCGCGGCGTTGACCTGTAACATAGTCACGGATTGTCCCGCGCAACATTGGATATTGAGTCTCAAGCGCATCGATGACCAAACTGAGAGTTGCCACTCCTTCGATCTGAATTTCAACCTCCCTGCCGACTCGTGCCAGAGTCTGCAAATGATACGGAAGCTGGACTCGGATCATGGCAGGGTTTGAACTTCTACAGACAAGACAGCAGGCAGATTGCTGGCGATGGGCATCCAACTGTCGCCCGAATCAGATGAAGCGTAAACTTGTCCACCGGTGGTGCCGAAATAAATCCCGCATGAATCGAGTGTATCCACGGCGAGGGCGCTTCGCAAAACATTAACGTAACAATCACTTTGCGGCAACCCATTCGTCAACGCTTCCCACTCGTTTCCACCTCTGCGACTGCGATAAACGCGCAATTTTCCATCTGGCGGAAAATGCTCCGAGTCACTTTTAATTGGGACTACATAAATGGTGTTTGGTTCATGTGCATGAACCGCAATCGGAAAGCCAAAGTCGCTTGGCAGGTTGCCGCTGACTTCACTCCATGAATCACCGGCATTGTCACTGCGCATTACATCCCAATGTTTTTGCATGAACAACACGTTTGGATTCGAAGGATGCATCGCAAGGTTATGCACGCAATGCCCAACCTCGGCGCTCGTATCAGGAAGTTCACCCGACCCAAGCCCTTGATTGATTGGCTTCCACATTTGGCCGCCATCCTCGGTGCGGAACGCACCCGCGGCAGAGATCGCAATAAAAATACGCTGTGGGTTGACTGGGTCGAGGATGATCGTGTGCAGGCACATCCCGCCAGCGCCCGGCTGCCAAAGATGCCCCTTTGCTTCACGCAGCCCAGCCAGTTCATTCCAAGTCTGCCCGCCATCGGTCGAGCGGAACATGGCGGCATCCTCAACCCCGGCATACACTGTGTCCGGGTCGGTCAAAGATGGTTCGAGTCGCCAGACCCGTTTGAACTCCCATGGATGCTGTGTGCCGTCATACCATAGGTGAGTACCGGGAACACCTTCATAGATAAATTTATTACCCACAGGTTCCCAGGTCTTGCCGCCATCATCCGAGCGCTGGATCATCTGCCCGAACCAGCCAGTGGATTGCGACGCATACAACCGATTTGGGTTCCTGGAAGACCCATTCATATGATAAACCTCCCATCCGGCAAAAAGGGGCTCGCTAACCTTCCACTTCTTGCGTTTCGAATCCGATGTCAGAATGAATGCACCCTTGTGTGTGCCAACCAAAACTCTTACACTGCTCATGTTCATCTCCTTTTTTCTAAAAAAACGGCGGGGGAAGGTTTCCTTTATTTTTTCCAAACAGTTGCATATTTCTTTTTATTCTTCAGATCCTTTTCAGACTCGATCAATGCCAGCGCTTTTTCCCGAATGGCTTCATCTTTGACTTTGTTATATACATTGCGCATGGAAACCAAAATATCATAGCGAATCAACCCGCTGTTCTTTTCCTTTATGCATTCCTTGAACCGCCCAGACATGCCTTCTACATACAACTTTTGATGTTTATGGCTCACAACACCCACATTCCACAACGCCTGCATACAATGCCGCGCGGTGACAAAGCGTTCATCCTTTGTCACGTCCAACAATTTATCAAAGTCTTTGAAGATTCTACCCTTCGGGTCGCTCTTTGCCAGATGCGTCAGAATTTGCGATGCAATCGCGCGGACGTGGTTATCCTTGTGCGCCAGCCCTTCCACAATTTCATCCCACGCTTCGTACGCCCAATCTACGGGTTTCTCAGTTTCTTTCATCAGATAATCATAGGCTTTGAATTGCGTCTCTCCATCGTCAGCGCGGATGTTATCCAGGTGTATGCGAATGGTTTTGTTCATAAGAGACTCCTATAAATAACTCGGGTGACTGCCACCTTTGACTATTATTTCTTCTTTCCTGCCTTATTAAATTCAACCGCTTGCAAAATCAATTCCTTCAGCGCGGCTTCGTCAATTTTTGAGTCTTCAGCAAAGTCAACGCCACGGCTGGTTTTTGCTTCCAAACCTGCATTGAACAATTTTTTCGAGTCTTTCAAAGATGCGCCTTTGAAGAAGTTGAGCTTCACATGCTCTTTGAACACGCCGCCCGCGACCACATTTCCCTTGCAAACCCAAACGGGTGTTTCCCATTTCCAATCTTCGGTCAGGTCGGGTGACGCTTCCAGTACCAGTTTACGCAAGCGGGCAAGCAGTTTGCCGCGCCAATCTGTGAGGTCTTTGATAAATTTGTCGATCTCCTGCGCTGGGGCAAGGGATTGCCTGGCCTCCAAAAGTTGTTGTGTCATAAATCTCTCCTCTGAAACCTCTGCCGAATATTAACGCAAAGGGTGGGCAAAAGCCAAGTTTTACCCACCCATGAAAACGCATCGTTTGAAGCGGTCAAGGCAAAATCAGCTCTCACTAACCGCTTTCTTCACAAGTGTGCTGATTCGCGCCTCTTCGGCGGCGGTCAACTTCATCAGCGCGAAGGAGTTCGCCCACATGTTGCCTTCATCGAGATTCGCATCATGCTGGAAGCCGAACGTGGCATACCTCGTGTTGAACTTACCCGCCGCCTGAAAGAAGCAAATGACCTTTCCATCTGCGTTGGCATACGCAGGCATCCCATACCAGGTCTTCGGCATGAGACTCGGCGCGGCGGCTGTGACGATTTCATGCAGGCGCTTCGCCATGGAGCGATCTGGTTCTTTCATTGCACCGATTGCCGCAAGAATGGCTTTTTCACCTTCCGCCCTGTCCTTGCCTGCACGCGCTTCTGCCTTCATCTCCTGGGCGCGAGCCTTCATTGCGGCTTTTTCTTCGGCTGTAAATCCTTCACCTGATGTCTTGGTGGACTTTTTCGTATCTGTCTTTGGACTCATGGAAATCTCCTTAAATTGATTGAACTATCCTCGAAGCCAGTCTTGGCCGCCCTTTTGGGCGGTCAAGAAAAGCATTATCTGAATTACTTTCCTACCCACCTGACAGTTTTAAAAATGGGACGCAGATAAACGCAGATTTTTTGAAAAACAAGAGCAACACGGTTTAAATCAGCGTTTTCAGCGTTCATCTGCGTCCAAAAAATCAAAGTGTCAGGTGGCTAGTTACTTTCCATCATACGCCTTTTGTAGATCGGCAACAATGATCTTCTGCATTTTCAACATGGCCTGCATCACCCACTGAGATTTATCAGGGTCGGGGTCGCCCATCAACTCGCCCAACTGCTTCGGGATGATCTGCCACGACAAACCGTACTTGTCCTTGAGCCACCCGCACATACTTTCCTCTCCCCCGTCCGAGATGAGCTTCGACCACAGTTCATCCACCTCAGCCTGATTTTCGCAATTGACAAACATCGAGATCGACTCGTTGAACTTGAATTGCGGTCCTGCGTTCAAGCCCATGAATTCCTGCCCATCCAATTCAAAGGAGACGGAGAACGCCCTGCCATCGGGTCCGCGCGAAACGCCGCCGACCTTCGAATTCTTGAACAGCGAGACGTAAAAATTCATCGCCTCTTCAGCCTGGGTATCGAACCACAAAAACGGAGTGATCTTTTTCATTTCTAAATTCTCCTTTTATTATTTACTTTTCGCCTTGGCATCTTTCAGATTTTCCGCAATCCTGAACTTAACAACCTTCTTGATCAATTGGATGGGCATCGGCTTATCCAACGGAAACTTGAGCGAACTCTTAGCCGAGCGATACGGCTCGATCTGCTTTTGAAACGCCTCACGCTTCGCGCCCGCCGGAATAGGATACATTCCAATGTGATTCTTCCACGCTGAAAAATGGATGAAATACCTGCCATTCACCTTGAAAGCGGGCATCTTATAACTGATGTGTTCCTCTGCGTCAGGGACAAGAGCTTTAATCGCCGCGCGAATTTCCTGCAATGCCTTTTGCGTCTCTTCAGGAAACCCCGCAATATACTCATCCATCGAATAAAAATCAGCTTTACCCATCCATGCTCCTCTTGCACTTTCCTTACTCAAATTATTACTTCCTCAAAAAGCGACCATTCTTATCGTATTTTAGAACTCATGTTCTGTTTTGTCAATAAAAAAATCTGCCTTAAACTTCAGGCAGATTTCTCAAAAGTGCGCTACTTAAACTTCGGGTACGACCCCAGCACCCTCAGCATCAACGCATATTCTCCCAAATGATCGAGCGCCCGCTTGGATGTCTCATCATCCACCGAGCCGATAAAATCAATATAAAAAAGATATTCCCACGGCTTGCCCTGCAACGGGCGCGATTCGATTTTTGTCAGGTCAATATCACGGAGAGCAAACACGCTCAACGCTTTGAACAATGCCCCTGGCTGATTTTTCAACGTAAACACGATGGAGGTCTTCGCCTCTTCCTTCGGGACAGTTGATTCACGTCTGACAGCGAGAAAACGCGTGTAGTTTTCCGCGTTATCCTCGATGCCTTCCTCCAGAATTTGCATTCCGTATAACTCAGCCGCCCGCTTCGACGCAATGGCCGCCACATCCCGCGCCCCCGACTCTTTGAGCATCTTCACGCTCCCCGCCGTGTCGTAGACCTGCTCCGCTTTGATTCCAAGATTCCGCAAATACCCCGCACACTGCCCCAACGCCTGCGGATGACTGATGGCTTTCTTGATATCTTCTTTTTTCACATCTGGGTTTGCGATCAAACAATGCTGAACGCGCAAAAGATACTCCCCCACGATATGCAGGTCATGCCGCAGGAGCAGATCGTAATTCTGGTGTATGCTCCCCGCCAATGAATTTTCAATCGGAGCCAGCGCCGCATCGCTTTGGCCTGACACAACCGAATCAAACATCGCATCGAATGATTCGCACGGGACAGTTTCCACATTCCCGAAATAATTAAATACAGCCTGCTCACTATACGCGCCAGGTTCGCCCTGGAAAGATACTTTCATTGAAACTCCTTTTTGAATTAAATATTAGTAATTCTCCAATCTCCAATCTCTAATCTCCAATCACTGCCTTTCCGCCCACGCCACGATCTTCCGAAAGCCCGCTTCCACATCTTCATCGGATGCGGCAATCGTCATGCGGATGAAGCCTTCACCCTGCTCACCAAACGCGGAGCCAGGGACAAGCCCCACGCCAACTTCGTCCAATATCTTTTCGCACATTTCAACGGATGACATTTTCAAGGCACGCAGGTCGAGGAAGAAATAGAAAGCGCCTTGCGGAGGAATTACTTTTACTTTGTCGCTTTCGAGTTCATGCGACAGCCGAATCACCAATTCGCGTCTTCGCGCATATCCTGCGCGCATCTCGGCGGTGACTTCCTGCATGGCGGGGTCGGTCAGAGCGAAGGCGGCGGCTTTTTGAATGAAGGGAGCCACACAGGTGATGGAGTTTTGCCCTGCTTTCAGAGCATTTTCAATAATTTGGGCAGGCGCGGCAAGGAAGCCAACCCGCCAGCCCGTCATGGCATAGGATTTGGAAAGGCTGTTGATGATGAGTGTGCGCTCTTTTGCGCCTTCGATTGCCCCTGCGGAGGTTGGCTTCTCTTCATAATATAAACTTCCATAGACTTCGTCGCTGACGATCCATAAATTATATTTGGCGGCGAAGTCTTGCAGTTTTTGTAAATATTCACGGGTGGGGTATGCGCCTGTTGGATTGGACGGATAGTTCAGAACAATGGCGCGGGTTTTGGGAGTCAACGCTTTCAGCCATGAGTCGAAGAAGGGGATGAATCCATTGTCGGCGGGGGCAGGGATGCGGATCACATTTCCACGTAACATGACGGCCATGTTGGAGTGAGTCGCCCAGGAGGGGTCTGGGATGAGGACATCATCGCCTGGGTTCAAGATGGATTGCATGGCGAGATAATAGGCGTGGATGCCGCCGTGGGTGATGATGATTTCGGAGGCGGGGTCGTAGGAGATGCCTTCGTCGCGAATCAGTTTGTTTGCAATTGCAGTTCTCAGTTCGGGGTAGCCGCGCGAGGGACCGTAATGAGTCAGGCCATCTTGCATCGCTTTGAGGGCTGAATTCACAATCGCGGGGTGAGTTCCAAAATCGGGGTCGCCGACTTGCAGGCCGATGATATTTTGTCCGCTGGCTTTGAGGGCGAGTATGCGGTCGGCCATGGCGACGGTGGCGGATTGGCGAATGAGGTCGAATTGTGTGTTGATGCTTTGCATGAGGTTTTCCAATTCAAGGTGGAGATTGCTTCGTCGGGCTAAAGCCCTCCTCGCAATGACATGATGTGAGTGTATCAAAGAAATAAAAATCCCGTCAACAAGTTGACGGGATGAAAATTTTCATTGGGCAAGAGGCGGCGGGAATTCGGGTTCGCTTTTTTTGTTGGCGGGCAACAGAAAGGTAAAAATACTTCCGGCGCCTTCCCTGCTTTCAGCCCAAAGGCGCCCGCCGTGCATTTCGATCATCACCTTTGCAACCGAGAGGCCAAGCCCCATGCCGCCATGCCTGCGGGTGAGGTGGGATTCGACTTGATAAAAACGGTCGAAGATGCGCGGCAGGTCTTTGGCGGGCACGCCCAGGCCGTCATCCTGCACAGAGACGGTTATGTATTCGGGCTGTTGTTCGCCGCGAATGAGCACATGGCCGCCTTCGTTCGTAAACGTGAGGGCGTTCTTGAGAAGGTTGCTCAATACAATTGCGATCTTGCCGCCGTCGATATCCACCCACAGTTCCTGGCCTTGTTTGATTTCGGTCTTAATGGCGATGCCTTTGTTCTTTGCCATTTCATGAAATGAAGCGGAGACATCTTCGATAATTCGCGCAATCGAAACTTTATTCGAACGAACCAGCGAGCCGCCCGTTTCGTAATTATCCACACGGGTAAGGCTTTCGATGATTTCCTTCAACCGGGTCGCATTGCGGATGATGGCATCCACCTGTTCTTGAAAATCATTGCCGACCAGCTCCCGCAAAAATGTGGCGTGTCCGAGGATCAATCCCAGCGGCGTGCGCAGTTCGTGGGAGGTGATGGCGATGAATTCATTTTTTAGTTTATCGAGTTCGCGGGCTTCTTCCTGCGACGAGAAAATGTTCTTCTCCAGCATATCATTTTGCAGGGCGGTGGAGGCGAGCGAAGCCAGGGTATCGAGGATGAGGATATCTTCATCGGTATAATTATCTTTTTTGTTGAAGGCTTCAAACACGCCCACAGGCCTGCCATGCACAATGAGCGGCACAGCCAAAAGGGATTTGGTCTTGAAGCCAGCCAGGTCGTCTATTTTGCTGTAATGGCGGCTGTCTTTGGACACGTCATCGATTGCAAGCGGTTTGGCGTTCAGGAAGACCCAGCCCGCCACACTGCCGCTCAATGGGACTCTGGCAGAACTGACCGCATCGCGATGGAACCACGGCACGAATTTAAAGGAAAATTCCTGCGAAGCTTCATCGTATTCCAACAGGGATGCGCTCTCGCTCTCGGTCAATTCGGTGGCGGCGGAAAGAATGGATTGGAGATAGGATTCCAAATCCACCGATGCGCCAAGATTTCGCGTGATTTCAAAAAGACGTTCAAGGAGTTTAACCCGGTCGATAGCCATATTTGCCTTCAGTAAGATTATACTTCACAGGTATATCTGAAAGGGAAGCCGAATCGAGATTTAAGGAAATTGCAAAGAAAATTCTACCCACCTGACAGTTTTAAAAATGGGACGCAGATAAACGCAGATGAACACAGATTTTTTGAAAAACAAGAGCAAAACGGTTTGAATCAGCGTTTTCAGCGTTCATCTGCGTCCAAAAAACAAAGTGTCAGGTGGCTAGAGAAAATTCAAGGAGAAAAATTCATGGCAGGTAAAAAAGTACGGGTCGCCATCATTGGCGTGGGAAATTGCGCATCGTCTCTGGTGCAGGGCGTTCAATTCTACAAAAACGCAAAAAAGGATGAGGCCATCCCAGGCATCATGCACACCCAGCTCGGCGACTATCACGTGCGCGATATCGAGTTCACCCTCGCCATCGACGTGAACGCAACCAAAGTGGGCAAAGACCTCTCAGAGGCCATCTTTGCCGAACCCAACAACACCTACAAATTTGCAGATGTCCCCCACCTCGACGTGCCCGTTGTGCGCGGCATGACCCACGATGGGCTTGGCAAATACCTGAGCGAAGTCATCCAAAAAGCGCCTGGCTCCACCGCAGACATTGTCAAGTTATTGCGCGATACCAAAACCGACGTGGTCATCAACTTCCTGCCCGTCGGTTCAGAGATGGCAACCAAGTGGTACGTAGAGCAGGTCATCGAAGCGGGCTGTGCCTTCGTCAATGGCATTCCCGTTTTCATCGCATCCTCCGAATATTGGGGCAAGCGTTTTGCAGACGCAGGCCTGCCCATCCTCGGCGACGACATCAAGAGTCAAGTCGGGGCGACGATTGTTCATCGTGTGCTGACCAGCCTGTTCGTAGATCGAGGCGTAAAAATTGATCGCACCTATCAACTCAACTTCGGCGGCAATACCGACTTCCTCAACATGCTCGAGCGTGAACGTCTTGAAAGCAAGAAAATCTCCAAGACCAACGCCGTCACCAGCATGATTCCGTACGAGATCGATCCGAGCAATGTGCATGTCGGCCCCAGCGACCACGTCCCCTGGCTGACCGACCGCAAGTGGTGCTACATCCGCATGGAAGGCACCACCTTCGGCAACGTGCCGCTCAACCTTGAACTCAAACTCGAAGTGTGGGACAGCCCCAACTCGGCGGGCGTAATGATCGACGCCGTGCGCTGTGCCAAGATCGCGCTCGACCGCGAACTGGCAGGCCCCATCGTCGGGCCGTCTTCTTATTTCTTCAAGACCCCGCCCAAACAATTCCGCGATGATGTCTGCCGCGAAAAGGTGGAGGATTTTATTGCAGGCAGGTCGGATGAGTAAGGCAGAGATTAGAGATTAGAGACTGGAGATTGATGAGACGTTTGCATAAGCAGACGTCTCTTTTTTTCAGGTAGAATTCGCCCATGACAAAAAACCGCTTCTTTCTTAACCTCAACCTGCTTGCCCTGCTATTGACAGCGTGCCAACCCCCAGCAGTTACCGCCGACCCAGCCATCATCCAAACCGCCGCATTCGAGACGGCCTTCGCACAGATCAGCATCCCTACCTCGACACCCGTACCAACCGAAACACCCATCCCAACCGCAACCGTCCCACGCACACCGCCTGCCCTGCCTGGGACGTATCAAACATCCATTTTGAAATCACATAACATCCCGCGCGCATACGTGGCGGATACCTGCCAGTATTTGCAAAATAAATGGAACTCGAACAACTCTGCCCCAGGGACGGTGGTGATGGTCATCATGCACCACGGCATCAACAAAGGTGAAGCCTCGGGAAACGACATCACCGTGACCGAAAATAAAAAACTGATGGACGATCTATACGAACTGGGTTTCCAGGCCATCACCATGCAACAAATGTCAGACTTCATGTACAACAACGCCAAAATTCCGCCGCGCTCCGTGCTGTTGATCGTGGACGACCGTCACTTTGCCGAATATTTCAACGACCACTTCCGCCCCTATTACGAGCAATGGGGCTGGCCTGTCATCAATGCCTATATCGGCGTGGATGAACGCGTTGACCTGTGGGCTGAAAACGCCGCGCTCTCCGCTGAAGGCTGGGTGGATTACCAATCGCATGGCTACCTCCATAACACGCCCATCAGCGAAGGCTCCTCGGATGAGTACATCACCAGCGAAATGGGCGGCGCGATTTCATCCATCCAAAAATACATGAACAAGACCCCCATCGCCTACATCTGGCCGGGCGGCGGGTTTTCAAAACGCGCCGTGGAAATCGGCACACAGCTCGGCTACAAACTCGGCTTCACCGTCAACCCACGTGGGCCTGTCATGTACAACTGGGTTCCGCAGGCAGACGCCATCAATGACGCAAACCCCTATGCCATCCCTGAAACCCCGGCAGGCAACCCGCTGATGACCCTGCCCCGCTACTGGAGCACCGACGCGCGCGAAAACATAGACTCCGTCCGCGTGATCGGCGAAGAAGCCGCCGCCTATGCAGAACAAAACAAAGCCATCGAACTCGAATATTATGATATCGTCTGCGCGCCCACCTATGGGGCGATTCCATAATCAGTAGATCACAAAAACTCGATTCAGGCGCAAGGTGTAGGTCAAATTGGCAATTTGACCTACATGGACGGAGGCGTCACGGCGGCTTTGGGTTAAGGTTTTGTCTTTGCGGCAGCGCAGTGTTTCATCGTTTGGACTCGCCACAAGTAAGAATAGCGTGATGACAGGAAATCCTGTCATCACGCTATTTCGTTAATTGAAATTCGTTTACAATGTAGCATCTATGAATAAACAAACGAATTCAATAAAATTCATCCTCAACTTCATAATAGTATTTACCCTGGCTTCCTGCCAGTCTTTCGCTTCAAACTCCGCCAGGCAAACCCTCCAGCCAGTACAAACAAATACACCTCTTGCAGGTTTTCCAGAAACCACAGCCGCCACACCCCTCCCCTCCACATTTCAAACCGCCCTATTAAATCCACTGGATGCGCCGCACACCTATGCAGACGACACGTGCCGATATTTGAGAAATAAATGGAACCCCCTGAACGCCAAACCAGGCACAATTGTATTGATATTAATGGTGGGAAGAATTCAAACGGGTGCAGTGACCGAGCCAGACGGCATCAACGTGGTGGACTTTATGAAGACCATGCAGGAACTTAAATTCCAGGGATTCGAAGCCATCGACATGCGGGAATTCCTTTTCTTCATCGAAAGAAATATCATCATCCCGCCGCGCTCGGTGTTGATCATTCAGGACGGCAACTACGAAGAAGAATACTATTACAAGAATTACCGTGAATATTGGGAAAACTGGAAGTGGCCCGTCGTCAACGGCTGGCAAAGCGACCCTGATACCCCGCAGACGCTCTGGCAGGAAAACATCAACATGGAAAAGGAAGGCTGGGTGGATCACCAGTCGCAAGGAGTCACCCCGCAAACGAAACTCTCTGACGAATCCGCCAAAACTGTCATCGCGCGTGAATTGCAAGGCGCGCTGGATGCGTTTGGCTACAATTATGGAAAGACTCCCTACGCCCTCATCTGGCCCAACGGCGGGTTTGGCCAGCGCCCGGTGGAAGCGGCGCGCCTGCTCGAATATCAACTGGGCTTCACCGCCAACTCCCGCGGACCTGTTATGTACAACTGGATTCCACTGGCAGATGAAGCCGACCCCGAACGCCCAGGCTACCTGCCTGAAGGTCAAATCAACGACCCGTTGATGACCCTGCCGCGCTACCGAGTCAACGATGTGTTCACTGCCATAGACCAGATACGCATCATCGGCGAAGAGGCGGCGGCATACGCGCAAGCCAGCAGGGAAATCGAACATAAATACTACGAAATTGTATGCAGTGAAACCTACGGCCCCATGCCCACCCCATAATTTTAGGAGAGCAAAAATGACCGATTGTATCTTTTGCAAAATCGTCACAGGCGATATTCCCAGCGACAATGTCTATCGCGACGAGCAGGTGACCGCCTTCCGCGATATCAACCCGTCTGCGCCCACACATATTTTGATCGTGACGAATCAGCACATCGACTCAGTCAACAAGCTGAGGGTAGACGATGAAGCGTTGATTGGCCATCTATTCACAGCCGCAAAAAATATCGCCGTGAAGGAAGGCATCGCTGAGAGCGGCTACCGCCTGATCATGAACACGAATGCCGACGGCGGCCAGACCGTGTTTCACATCCACCTGCATTTATTGGGCGGCGCACCCATGAAACACCCAATGGGATAACCAAAAACAAAGGAGAAAATTATGCAGTCTTCACCCAACCCACCCCAAAGCCAGTTCCCACAAGCGGCTCAAAATCCGTTTGCTTCTGCCGAAGCGCAGGCCGAATTAAAGAAACAGGAATTAATCCAGGCATACAATACGGTTGGATCGAGTTTCTATTCCATTGCCGCCTTCTCCCTCATCAACTCGATCATCAATTATTTTCAGGGCGGCATTTACTTCCCTGTGGGGCTGGGCATCACCCAGCTCATCGACGCGCTGGCATCCCTGTTTCAACAGGAAGCGCCCGAAGCAGGCGCGATCTTCCTTGCCTTCAATGCAGGTCTCAACCTTGTCATTCTCGTAATCGTTGCCTTGTTTGGCTTCTTCATTAAAAAACAAATCAAATGGCTCATTCCCGTGGGTGTGGTTTTATACCTTCTGGATGGCCTGCTCGTCTTAATGTTTCGAGATTATCTTGGCGCAGGTTTTCACGGCTACTTTCTGTACCGCATCTGGCTAAACTGGCAGACCATTCGCAGTCTCGCAAAAACAACGGCTGTGCCGAGCGCAATCGAACCGATGTAAATCCACCGAGCGGCAGAACGCCGCTCGGTTTATAAAATAGATGTTATCGGTAATTAGAAAAAAAACGTCCCGAAGGTTGTTGTCAGGCATTCAAATTCCTCAAGAAAAACCTTCGGGACGGTGCCTGTGTGTTATTTCCGATAACGTCTAATGATTTGCTACCGTACAGCTCTCTCGTAAAAACCCTAAAGGTCTTTTTGGATAATCGGGTATTTACGAAGGGCAAGCAGACCTTTAGGGTTTTGTGTACGGTAGAGAATAAAATGATGGAGTGAGAACCAATGCCTGAAAGAGATATCTACCTGTTATCCCCGCGCGCGCTCAGCCCAGAGACCATTGCCGTTGCGTTTGCAAAAACGTCGCGCGCACCCGAATCATTCCGCGAGATCGCCGCGGAATTGAGCGAAGAAAAGTCTGCGCAGTTCCACGAAAAATGGGTCGTCGGCTACGGGCACGCCTCCGTTGCCGAACATGCCGTTCTGCACCTCGCCTTTGAAAACGTTTCGCGCATCGCCATCGAAACCATCGAAAACAGCCGCCTCGCCTCGTACACTGAAAAATCCACCCGCTATCAAAAATGGGGAGCGGATGATTTTACGATTCCGCCAGAGATGGATTCACATCCCCTGCGTGACGAATTCATCCAAACCGTTCGCCTCCTTTTCTCGACTTATGCTGAATCGCTCGACCCTGTAAAGAATCTCATCCTCGGCAGATCCCCCCGCCGCGAGAACGAATCAGACGAAGCCTACGACCGCCGCATCCGCTCCCAATACGTGGACAGGTGCCGCTTCCTCCTGCCCGCCGCCGCCAACGCCAACGTGGGCCTCACCGCCAACGCCCGCGTCATTGAAATGGTCATCCGCAAGATGCTCTCGCACCCCCTCGCAGAAGTCCGCCAGATTGGCGAGAAGGTGAAGGAAGTCTCCAAAGCCGAAACCCCCACGCTGGTGAAATATGCAGATGCGGTTCCATATATCATGGAAACCACTAAGGAATTAGGAATTAGGAATCAGGAATCAGGAATTACCAATTACCAATTACCCTCTTCCAACTGGTGTACCTTAATTGACCACGACAAAGACGGAGAAAAGAAAATCCTCGCCGCCGCGTTATACCGCTTCAACGAAATCCCCTTTGCAGATGCGCTGGCTTACATCAAATCACTCAAAAAGAAGGAGCGCGAAGGACTCGCGGAAACCCTGCTCGGAAAACTGGGCAGGTACGACGTTCCCCTGCGCGAATTAGAATACTCCACCTACACCTTCGACCTCGTCATGGACCAGGGCGCATATGCCGAGTTCAAACGTCACCGCATGATGACGCAAACCCCACAGCGCCTGACGACTCGGCTTGGGTACACGATTCCACTGCTCGTAACAGAAGCAGGCTTCGGGTCCAGGTATGAGGCGGCAATGGAAGCCGCGATCCAAATGTACGAGAAGTTACATGCCTTCCATCCAGATGTCGCGCAATACATCGTCCCCAATGGATTCAACCGCCGTGTGCTGGCTCAATTCAATTTACGTGAGGCGTTCGCATTCTGTCAGCTACGCACTGCGGCGAACGCGCATTTTTCGATTAGGAGAGTGGCGCAAAAAATGTATGAGGAAATATCCCGCGTGCATCCGCTGTTGACAAAATATATGAAGCTACGCGACGAGACATGGCAGCAGGTGGAAGAAAATTATTTTACGAAGGTGTAGAAAGAGCGCCAGCGTGCAAGCAAAGGTTGTCAGGGGAGGTTGATTGTTCGCTGGGCTGTGAAAACCCCTCACCCTGCCCTCTCCCTCAGGGAGAGGGGGGAGTCGACACGGCGAAAAGTCTTCATACTTGGGGTGAGGGAAAAGGGGAAGGCTGACAACCTTTGCTTGCACACAGAGCGCCAGCGTTAAACTACAGGCGCAACCATAGTGTGAAATAGAGACATGGGCGAACGGGAATTCCTAATTTATCTTGATCCCAAAACACGGTTGTGTCGTTATCGCCATTATCATGTATGGCAGGGAACACAAATTGTGGAATTCCGCATTCAGCTTGAAATTATGGTTGCGGGTGTTTGGTGCCCAGTTGTTCGTTATGATACAGCGCATGGAAAACCTCACCGTGATATTTTGCATCCAAACGGCAAACAAACCAAAGAATGGCTTGATGGGTTTTCAAATGCCGATGCCTGACATTCGGCCAAAAAGATATTATAGAAAATTGGGCTTCCTATCGAGACCGTTTTTTAAAGGAGATGAGTTTATGAATGACATCTACCGCATAAAACATAATGATTTATTCATAGAGTTTACGCGCTACATTACCAATCACCCAAAATTCAGCGAGCAAATTCCCGAAGGTGCGGAAGTACTTCTTTTGGATTGTCGCGATGCAGGCTATACACGCTTTATGCTTAAATCTGTTCCAAAGGGAAATAAAAACACCATACTAATTGACGTGGGTGAGCTTGCGCCAATTCGATCACGCCTGAAAAAGCCAAAGATCATTTCACGTGACGCCGCAAAAAAATCTTACCTGCAAAAATCGCATAATTAAAAGAAAGCCTCCGAGTAAAAATTTCGGGGGCTTTCTTTCTTCTTGATATCTCGTGCCCGAACAACTTTAAATTCACGGAAAAAGCGGCGAAATTCAGCCGCTCCTCCCCTGCATCTTCCTGTTGTTCGGGTACTCGTTACTTCCCCATCCTCATTCTTCTTCCTCTTCCTTTTTCACCCCAAAGACCGCATCGATTCTTTCCATGATCTCCGCCGTGACCTTGTCGGCCACATCCGCGGCTTTCATATTTTCATGCACCTGTTCCACGCGGCTCGCGCCCGTGATGACCGTGCTCACGAAGGGATTCTTCAAACACCAGGCCAGCGCAAGTTGTGAAAGCGTACAGCCGAGTTCTTTTACAATCGGCTCCAGCCCATTGACCTTTGCCAGCTTGCCTTCATCGGTCAGCTTGTCTCTCAACCATTCATAACCCTTCAACGCGCCGCGGCTGTCTTTGGGAATGCCCCCTTGATATTTGCCCGAAAGCAAACCCGAAGCCAGCGGACTCCACGTAGTTGTGCCGTAGCCATATTCTTTATAGAAGCGAACGTAATCACCTTCCATGCGTTTGCGCTCGAACATATTGTATTGCGGCTGTTCCACCACTGGCTTGTGCAAGTGATGCCGCTCCGCAATTTGAATCGCCTCGATGATTTCCGAAGCCGCCCACTCGGATGTGCCCCAATACAAAGCCTTGCCCCATTCGATGAGATTGTGCATGGCCCACACCGTCTCTTCGATGGGAGTTGTTGGGTCGGGGCGGTGACAGTAGACCAGGTCCACATAATCGAGTTGCAGGCGTTCGAGCGAACCATTCATGCCTTCGATGAGACGTTTACGATTAAGCGTGTTCTTCTCGTTGATGCCGTTGTTCAGTCCCCAATAAAATTTTGTGGAAACGAGATAACTTCCCCTGCGCCACTTTAACTTCTTGAGCGCATCGCCCATCACCTGCTCCGACTTGCCCCCCGCGTACACTTCGGCGTTATCGAAAAAATTCACGCCCGCATCATACGCCGCGGCCATCATGTTCTGCGCCAGGCTCACATCCGCCTGGTTATGAAACGTAACCCACGAACCGAAAGATAACTCGCTTACTTGAATGCCCGTCTTGCCAAGATAACGATATTTCATTGTGCCTCCAAAATTTTTTAGTACAGCAAGATAAATCTTGCTGTACGCTCATCACAATTATAATCACCCCATGCAAAAAAAACTGCTTCTCTCGATCTTGCTCATCTCTGCATGTGCCTCCCCGAACCCACAACCCAATGACGTTTCGCTTCAACCCTACCTTACCAGCGCGCCCGCATCAACATCCACGCCAAACGTGATCGTCATCGTCGAAACGCCTTTGCCAACCGCAACGCCGTTTATTTACACAGTCACAGCAGGCGATACCCTCAGCGAGATTGCCGAGAAATTCAAAATTTCAATGGATGAGTTAAGAGCGGCGAATCCTGACGTCAACCCGAACAGCATGTCCATCGGGACGACTCTCCTCATCCCAGACCCATCCTCCGCGACGACAAACGCCTCGACCCCCACGCCCGTGCCTGCTCCCATCACCCAAACCGTTTGCCACCCCTCAGCAGACAATGGCTTGTGGTGTTTCGCGTTGATTCAAAACAACTCCCCCGCCCCGCTGGAAAACATCTCTGCGCAAATAACATTGCTGGATGAAAACAATAATGTACTCACAAGCCAGACCGCCTTCACGCCATTGGACATTATCCCGTCAAACTCATCCCTGCCTGTGTATGTGTTCTTTCCAGACACACCCGCAAACGTGAATGTGCAAGCCCAATTATTGAGCGCGCTCCAATCCGACAGCTCGCGCTACCTGCCTGCGACCTTGAACAACACCGTCGCTCAAATTGATTGGGAGGGCAAATCTGCCCAGCTCAGCGGACAGATATTCCTGCCCGCAGAATCACAAGCCGCATCCCGTGTTTGGGTTGCGGCGGTGGCGTATGACAGGAACGGCCAGGTGGTTGGGATGAGACGCTGGGAGGGCGGAGCGATCCAGCCGGGGGGGAGTATCTCTTTCAGTTTTTTAGTGGCAAGCCTCGGGTCGGCAATCGAGGCGGTGGATTTTGTCGTGCAGGCGAATCCGTAGCGGGTTTAAAGTTTATCGTCTGAACTTCCCTTGCGGCGCACGACAACTCCCAAAACGAATACGCCGATGATCAACAAAAAGGTCAGGCAAAAACATAGCAGGGAAATGGTGAGGCTGAGCGGCGGGCCGCCCGGAGTGGTCTGATCCATTGAGGGTATTGGCGTGGAAGTGGAAAGCACGCTTGAAGGGCTGGCATAAGATAATGGCGGCGCTGTAAATGCCAGGGCAGAAATAACGCCAATTAAAAGCAGAATGGGGAGAAAAAATTTTACACGATTCGACATGAGGTTCCTTATCATCCCGCCAACTATATCATCAATCAATATGTCGGCAGCATGTGATGTAGAACAAGTCTATAGACTTGTTCTACGCGCGCTTCGACAACCATCACTTACAAATAGGACAAAGTCAGGATGTTTTGATGACATCCATCTACCCATAAAACTCAGGGGGATTTAATCTCATCATGTAAAATGGATATTGTTTGTAATATTTGACACTTAGTTTGCAGGCACTAAAGTTTTTTACGATAGACGAGGCTTCGAGCCAAACAGGAAACGCAGGCTCTCGTAGAGAAATTCTTTTTGGAGGAAGACATGAAGATCAATAAATTTTTTATTGGGGGAGCATTCATCCTGGCCGCGGTGGTCTATTTGATTGCCTCATCAACCCAGGCCAGCGCCGAATATTTTATGACCGTGGATGAACTTAAGGCAGATGGCGCGGCGGCTGTTAGCAAAAGCCTGCGCCTTTCCGGCGCAGTCATCGGCGACACGATTCAATATGACGCGGAAACGCTGACGCTTACATTTGAAGTGGCGCACGTCTCCGGTGACAATGCTGAGATCGAAGCCCAGGGTGGTCTGGCTGAAGTGCTTTACCAGGCAGTGAATGACCCCACCCGCCAAAAGGTGTCTGTCGTTTACGTTGGCCCCAAGCCAGACCTTCTGCGCGGCGAGGCGCAAGCCATTATGACGGGTAAACTCGGCCAGGACGGCGTCTTTTACGCCGATGAACTTTTGTTGAAATGTCCCACCCGCTACGAAGAAGCGGTTCCGGAACAAGCCGCAACCAATTGAAAAACAGCCTGATGGGTGATTGCCTGTCAGGTTTTATTTCCCCTCACCCCCTGCCCCTCTCCCAAAAGGAGAGGGGAGAACCAAGGAAATCCCTATGTTTGCTGAATTTGGATATGGCGTTTTATTGGTAAGTTTGATCGTCGCAATCTATAGCGGCCTTGCGGCAGTGTATGGCGCAATGAACAAATCCGCCGCGCTGGTGGAAAGCGCACGGCGCGCCATGCTGCTCACCTTCCCCCTCATCTCGGTTGCGGCGGCGGCGCTGATCTACCTGCTGATAAACGATCACTATGAAGTAGCCTTCGTTTACGAAGTGACCAGCCGCAGTATGCCCACCTACCTCAAGGTCACTGCCTGGTGGGGCGGGCAGGCGGGTTCGCTCGTATTTTGGTCATGGCTCTTGGCGGTCTTTACCTCCGCCGTCACCTTGAGAAAATGGGATCGCGATATCGAGTTCCTGCCGTGGGTGATTTTAGTCTCCGCCATCACACTCACCTTCTTCCTCGGCATGACGGTCTTTTTCGAAAATCCATTTACACGCTTCTGGCTTGTGAACGGGAACGTGGAGCCGAGCATGTTCGCCCCCGCCAATGCGACTGTGTTCACTCCTCAGGATGGGCAGGGATTAAATCCGCTCCTTCGCCACCCGGGCATGGTCATCCACCCACCCATGCTTTATCTTGGCTTCGTCTCCTACGTAATCCCCTACGCCTTCGCCATGGCCGCGCTCATCACCGGTCGCACCGATGACCGCTGGATTCGCATCACCCGCCGCTGGTCTTTGTGGGCCTGGTTGTTCCTGTCCTTTGGCCTCGTGCTCGGCGGACGCTGGGCCTATGACGTTTTAGGCTGGGGCGGCTACTGGGGCTGGGACCCTGTCGAGATCGCGGCTTTCATGCCCTGGCTGACAGGCACCGCCTTTTTACATTCGGTGATGATTCAGGAAAAGCGCGGCCTGCTCAAGCAGTGGAACATGATCCTCATCATCCTCACCTATGCGCTGGTGATCTTCGGGACATTCCTGACTCGTTCGGGCGTGCTATCCTCCGTCCACGCCTTTGCGAACAGCCCAATCGGCCCCTTCTTCATGGGCTTCGTTTCGCTGACCTTCATCGTCTCTGTGGCATTGGTCATCTGGCGCTGGCCGCAGTTACAGGCCGAGACCGAGATGAAATCCATGCTCTCGCGCGAGGCGCTCTTCCTGCTCAACAACCTGCTCTTCATGAGCATTCTGGTGGTCTGTTTCTGGGGCGTGATCTTCCCGCTCATCTCCGAGTTGTTCACCGGCCAAAAAGTGACGGTTGGCCCGCCGTTCTATGAACGCGCCACCTCCCCGCTCTTCGCGGCTCTTCTCTTCCTGATGGCGGTTGCCCCGCTCTCAGCCTGGGGACACTCCACCGTGCAGACTCTCGGCAAGGCGATCTGGAAATCTGCCATTGCCGCGCTTGCTGTAACCGTGGCGCTCTTCTTCACCTACACCCAAAACATCGGCGCGTTGATCGGTTTCTTCCTGATCGTGCTGATCGTGTTGGTCACTTTCCATGAATTCTGGCGTGGCGCACGCGCGCGGCAGAAAACACAGGGCGAGAATTTCTTCACCGCCCTCGCACGTTTGATGGGACGCAACCGCCGCCGCTACGGTGGCTACATCATCCACATCAGCATGGCGTTGATGGCCATCGGCATTCTCGGCATCGAAATTTTTCAAAAACAAACTCAGGGGACGCTGGCCGCAGGCGAAAAATTGGAAATTGCAGGCTACACCGTCGAGTATCGCGAACTCGCCTCATGGGATAACCAGGGCGAAGGTGTGAACTACACCCGCGCCGTCGTGAATGTGTACGAGGATGGAATTTACCTCGGCCAACTCACCCCGCGCATTGACTATTACTATGACTCCCAGCAAAACATGACCATCCCCGGTAATCGCTCCACCTTGAGGGACGATCTCTACATCCTGCTTGTGGATTGGCAGCCCGTCTCATCCATTGGCGCGACTTTTAAAATTTACGTCAACCCGCTGGTCAACTGGCTGTGGATCGGCAGTCTGCTCTTCCTCGTGGGGGTGATCTTCGCCGCCTGGCCCGACAACGACCCGTCTGAGGAACATGCGCGCCGCAATATAACCCGCGACAATCGCCAGCCCAGCGCGGCGGATTGAAGTAATTTGTAATTGGTAAATGGAGAAAATTGAAATGAATAAAAGAAAATTACAAATTACAAATTACGGGGTACTTGCGTTCGCACTGGCGCTTCTGCTGGCGGGCTTGTTTGCTGGCTCTGCTTTCGCTCAGGATAATACGCCAACGGACGATGAAGTGAATGTGATTGCCAAGCAGTTGTATTGCCCCGTTTGCGAGAACACGCCGCTGGATGTTTGCCCCACGGAAGCCTGCCGTCAGTGGCGGGAGTTGATCCGCAGTCAGCTTGCCGAAGGCATGACCGAAGACCAGATCAAACAATATTTTGTGGATAACTACGGCGCGCGCGTGCTGGCCGAACCTCCGCGCACGGGGTTGAACTGGCTGGTGTACCTTCTGCCGCCTGCCATTATCCTTTTGGGAGCGTTCTTCCTCTTCCGCTCTTTCAGGGAGTGGACAAAGCCCAAAGTGGAAGCAACAGGTGTGGGCGGGGAGAGAGGCGAAACGTCATCCCTGAAAAAAGATGATTATGTCGCCAGGCTCGAAGAAGAATTGAAGAAAAGAAAATAAAAATCTCCCTCATCCCCAACCCTTCCCCCGAAAGGGGAAGGGAGTTCTCCTCTCCCTTCGGGAGAGGAGTTAGAGGTGAGGGCAAGTGGAGAATGCCATGATTGAAACAACCCCGCAAAAACGCGGCGTGCCGCTCTGGGTGCAAATTGTTATTTGGGTTTTTCTGGTGGGTTTGCTGGCGCTGGTGGGCGTGATCCTCGGCAAACGCCAGCAGGGGACGGTACAGCCCGGCGATGCGATCCCCGATTTTACACTGCCGCTTTTCAGCGGATATGAATACGAAGGCAAAAGCGAAGTGAAGCTTTCGGATTTTGAAGGCAAGCTCGTGGTGCTGAATTTTTGGGCATCGTGGTGCAAGCCCTGCGAACAGGAAGCCGCCGAACTCGAAGAAGCCTGGAAGTTCTACGAACCCGGCGGCGAGGTGATTTTCCTCGGCGTAGATTACGTGGACACAGAACCCGAAGCGCGCGCGTACCTGAAAAAATTCGGCATTACCTTTTTCAACGGACCCGATATGGGCACAAAGATTTCACAATTGTTCCGCATTCGCGGCGTGCCTGAAACTTATTTTATAGACCAAAACGGCGCGCTGTATTATGTGAAGATCGGGCCGTTCCTTTCGGTGGATGAAATAAAATCGATCATTGATCAGAAACTTCAATAAGGCGGAAACATGGATTTAGGCTCATTATTTTTGGTACTGGCTGTACTGGTGATCGTCGGCGTGTATTTGTATGCGCCTTTCACATCCCGTGGACGATACGCGCGCGTCAGCGAAACCCATGAGGTCTCGGCGTTGAAAGCGGAACGTGACCGCGTGATCAACTCTTTGCAGGAACTCGATTTCGATTTCAAACTTGGGAAAATTCCCGCAGAGGATTATCCCGACCAGCGCGCCGCGCTCCTGCAAAAAGGCGCAGACATTCTCCGCAGTCTCGATGAACTCGCGCCAGCGCCGACCTCTGCCAACAATGCCGAAGCGCGCATCGAAAAAGCCGCCGCCGCAAAACGCGCAGACTCTTCCGAGCAGGCCGCCGAACTCAGCGACGATGATCTCGAATCGATGATCGCGGCGCGGCGCAAACAGCACAAAAGCAAATCTGCGGGTTTCTGCCCGAAGTGCGGCAAGCCTGTTTTGGTTACCGATAAATTCTGTCCATCCTGCGGGAAGGCTTTGAAGTAAACGTCATTGCGAGGGCGGTGTTTTTCCGCCCGAAGCAATCTCCAATACATGTGGGAGATTGCTTCGCCGCCAAAAGCGCGGCTCGCAATGACAAAATACTGAGGAACTTATGAAACTACGCCACACAATTATTTTAGCAATAACCACAACTCTCCTCGCCGCATGTAACTTCACCCTCGCGGCGGATGTCACTCCCCCGCCGAATTACATTGCGCCCACCCCCGCGCCCACGCTTGGCCCGCTTTACCCAGCCAGCGCGCCAGACGTTGCAAACGGCAAAATCATCTACACAGAAAAATGCGCGCCCTGCCATGGCGGCACGGGTCTCGGCGATGGCCCCGACGGCAAGCAACTTCCCGTCACGGTGGCCGCGCTGGGTCTGCCCGAAACCGCAAGCAAGGCATCCCCTGCAAAATGGTACACCACCGTCACGCAAGGCAATCTCGACCGCTTCATGCCGCCCTTCGTCAGCCTGAGTGACCAGGAACGCTGGGATGTGGTGGCCTACGCGCTTACCTTGCACGTTTCTGAAAAGGATTTGAAAAGAGGCAAGGAGTTGTACGAGTATGTTTGTGGTGATTGCCCCACCGAAATTTTCCGCAACCAGGAGTGGATGTCTTCAGTCTCCAACATGGAACTCGCGCAAGCGCTCCACGATGGAACTCCTGACATCCCCGCATTGGAATCCAAAATGACCGAGGGTGGATTTACCGAACTCGCGGCCTACATCCGCACGTTGACCTTTGCGCCTCCGCCCGCGCCCGTAGTTGATTCTGCTACGGAGACTCTCGTCCCCGCTGTGGCAGGGGCGGGAACTCCGTCAGCCGAGGGAACGCCTCTCGATGCCACAGCCCAGGCCCAGCCTGCCCTGAGCGCAGCCGAAGGGACGCCTGAGGCGAGTGTTGAACCTGTCGCGGCCAGCGCGGGCAAAGTCAGCGGTCTCATTGATAATCGCACAGGCAAAGACTTCCCAGCCGATCTCAAAGTCACCTTGCGCGGCTTCGACCACGGCACAGACCCAGCCGCCGGCCCGCAGGAAATTCTCACCCTCGAAGGAACGGTCAACGCCGATGGGACGTACGCCTTCGAGGATGTTGGCATTGTTGAAAACCAAATCTACCTCGCTGAAGTTGAAGTGGACGGCTTAAGCTACCAGACCGAGTTTGCGGTTGTGCCAGCCGAAACCAGCGAACTGACCCTGCCAGACATCATCGTCCATTCCACCACCGAAGAGTACAGCGCCTTGAAAGTTGATTCGGTGCAGATCTATTTCGATTTCGCAACCGAAGATGTCGCTCAAATATTCGCGGTCTACAACATCTCCAACACGGGCGATAAAACCATCATCATCAAAATGGGCAATGAGCAAAAAGTGCCGTTCATCGCCTTCCCCGAAGGAGCCGAAGGACTGGGCTACGAAGCCGGCCAGGACAGCGCGGCCTTCGTCCCCACTGCGGATGGGTTCGCCATGCCGCCCAGCGAAACAGCCTACAGCCTGATCGCGTTCGCCTCCATCCCCAAGGCAAAGGAGATCGCCATCTCCCAACCTGTCTTGCTGTCCATCGGCGAGTTGTCGCTCTTCCTGCCTGAAGGTGTGGAAGCAGAAGGCACAGCCCTCACCGACGAAGGCATTCAAACGATCCAGACCACGAACTTTCATGTCTATTCTGCCAGCGGCTTGAAAGAAGGCGAAAGCCTGGGCTTCACACTCACAGGCGCGCCAAAGGATAATACGGCAGTCGCCCCGGATGTGACGCAAAATAAAAACCTGCTGATCGGCATTGGCGGCCTCGGCATTGTGCTCATCCTCGCCGGGGTGTGGATGTTCATGCGCGACAACAAAAGAGAGGAAGAGTCTGACGAAGAGGATGATGAATTTGAAGACAGCGAATCCATCATGGATGCCATCATCGCCATAGATGAACTGCACCGCGCCGGCAAACTCTCGGACGAGGCCTACAAACAAAGACGCGAAGAATTGAAAGACGCGTTGAAGAGAAAAGGATAGTCAGGACTTACGCAGAATCAATTTTTATCCGCTAATCTTCACGAATTTTCGCTAATCTTTTTAAAATTCGCGTGGATTGGCGTAGATTAGCGGATTCTCCTGGGGTTTTGCGTAAGTCCTAATAGTATCGTCATTGCGAGGGCGCACTTACACTTTGCCCGACACTTGCACCGTACACCAGTGCGGTGAGCAATCTCCAATACAATGAAGAGATTGCTTCGTCGGGAAGAACATCCTCCTCGTAATGACGGAGAGAATTTCAATGATCGAAACCAAAAAACTTGTCAAACGCTTTGGCTTGAAAACCATCCTGCGCGGAGTGGATTTTTCAGTACAGCCCGGTGAATTTGTGGCTCTGCTCGGACCGAACGGAGCAGGCAAAACCACCTTCCTGCGGATTCTCGCCTCTCTCTCCCGCCCCAGCCTGGGAAGTGTCAAAGTGGCAGGCTACTCCCTGCCGCATGAGTCTGCGCAAGTCCGCGCAAAATTGGGCGTGGTCTCGCACATGCCCCTGCTCTATCCCGACCTGACCGCCGAGGAAAACCTGCAATTCTACGCCCGCATGTACGGCATCACCAATCACCAATCACGAATTACCGAAGTTCTGCAAATGGTCGGCCTCGAACCCCGCCGCAAAGACCTCGTCCGCACCTTTTCACGCGGAATGCAGCAACGCCTCGCCATCGGCAGGGCTGTCATCCACGACCCCGAAGTGATGCTCTTCGACGAGCCTTACACCGGCCTCGACCAGGACGCCTCCGAAATGCTGGATGATGTCCTGCGTTCCGTTGCCGCGAAGGGACGCACCGTCGTGATGACATCCCACGACCTCGCCCGCGCCGAAGACCTCGCCACAAGATTCGACATCCTCTCACGCGGAGTCATCGCCGCTTCGGCCACGCAAAACGAATTGCAGAGTACAAACCTGCTCGCGTTTTATAAACAGAGTCTAGCGGCTAAAAACTAGCGATTGGAGACTGGCAGTCACCAATCTCCAATCTCATTACCAACCCACCCCCATGTCATCCCCCCCCTCTCCCTCCTTCTTCAAAGCCACCATGGCCATTGTCTATAAAGACCTTGCCGCAGAATTGCGCTCGCGCGAACTGCTCTCTGCCATGCTGGTCTTTTCCATGCTGGTCATCCTCATCTTCAACTTCGCCCTGGAGTTGGATATCAAAGTACGGCAATCCGTCACCGCTGGCGTTTTGTGGACAACCTTCGCCTTCGCCGGCACCCTCGGCCTCAACCGCTCCATGGCAGTTGAAAAAGACCGCGGCTGTATGGACGGTCTCCTGCTTGCCCCCGTAGACCGCTCTGCCATCTTCTTTGGCAAAGCCATCAGCAACCTGGCCTTCATGCTCATCGTGGAAGCGATAGTCCTCCCGCTGTATGCCCTGCTTTACAACGAAGCCCGCATCTTTCAACCCAGTTTCCTCGGCGTAATATTGCTTGGCTCGATTGGCTACATTGCCGTGGGCACTTTGCTTTCCGCCATGTCTGTCCAAACCCGCACGCGGGATGTTCTGCTCCCGATTCTGCTCTTCCCTGTGGCGGTTCCCGTTTTGCTGGCATCCGTCAAAGCCAGCGGCGGGTTGCTAAATGGCGCTACCTTCGCAGAAATCCTCACCCCGCTCAACCTGCTCATCGTCTACGATGTGATCTTTATTGCCGTCGCCTTCATGGTATTTGATTTTGTTGTGGAAGAATAGCGGGCAGTGGGCAGTTGTCAGTAAACAGTGAGCAGTTATCAGTGTAGTTGGAAGCGCAATCAATCGTAAATCAAAAATCGTAAATTTTAAAAAGGAGTTCATCCAATGCAATCCAAACCAATCCTACTCACAATTCTGGACGTTGTATCCATCATCGTACTCGGCGTCGCCGCCTATCTGGCGCTTGTCTTCGCCCCCACCGAACTGGTCATGGGGAATGTACAGCGCGTCTTTTACTTCCACGTGGGCACAGCCTGGGTCGGCTTGCTCGGCTTTGTTGTCGCGGCCATTGCAGGCATTACCTACCTTGTCACCAAAGACATGAGATGGGATCGCTTCGAGGTCGCCGCTGTAGAAGTCAGCACCATGTTCTTCTTCATCACCATCGTGCTCGGTTCCATCTGGGCGCGCCCCGCCTGGAACACCTGGTGGACCTGGGACCCCCGCCTCACCACCGCCGCCGTCACCGAACTGATCTACATCGCCTACTTCATGCTCCGCCAGGGTATCGAAGACCCCGAAAAACGCGCCCGCTTCGGCGCAGTCTACACCCTGCTCGGCGGCCTCAGCGCGCCCATCACCTTCATGGTCATCCGTCTCTTCCGCACCATTCACCCCGTCGTCATCGGCAGTCAAAGCGCCGAAGCCCAGGGCGGCTTCAGCATGACCAGCGACATGAAAACCGCCTTCTTCTTCGCCCTCTTCGCCTTCACCGTCATCTTTATAGACCTGATGTGGCACCGCATCCGCCTCGGCAGTTTGCAAGAGAAGGTCGAACAACTCAAACTCAACGTCTCGATGTAATTGGAGAAAAAATGGAAACCATCCCCGACACCTCAGGCTACATGATCGCAGGCTACCTCATTGCATTCGCCACCATGGGCATCTACACCCTCAGCATGTACCTGCGCAAAAAAAATCTCAAGCGCGACCTCGAAACCCTCGAAGCCCTCGAAGCCGAACAAACCAAAAAGAAATAATCCGCCATCGAAAGAGTCCGCTCATCTAACGCCCGCGTCGCAAATGGCTTTTCCCCTCCTGTGAAAAAGCTCAAATTACGACCTTGACGGGTATAATTAGAGTGGACTCTTTTGATTCTCATGCAGAGACGCCACTGGAAGATCGGCCTCCTCTCGATCATGATCGCCATCTCGAACATGGCGTTCATCCCTAATCTCGCGCCTGCTCCTGCTCCCAATCCGCCACCCGGCCCAGACCGCTTCTCCGTCATCGCCGTGGAATACACCGCCCACGAGTGGAATCTGCTGGCATGGAAAAACAAGGCATTCATCTGCTCCATCATCATAGATCATGAAGGCATGCCCCTCCCCGAAGAAGTGTTCAGAGACTGCGGAAATACCATTTACAAAAAATGGGTCACCCAACCCCCCTGCATCATCCGTGAATACAAAACTTGCGAAGGCTACTACGCCGTTCTAATCACCAGCCAGCAAAAAGAAAAAGAAATCTCCATGCAACTCGCCCCCGCCAGCGCATGGATATCCCTCGAAGATTGCGAATACGTCCCAAGCGCTTCCACCAACATTTGCGAGACCCTGCCCACCCTCGTCATCACAGGGCAGGAACCGCTTCCAAACGAATCCATCATCCAAATAGCGGGCACCTACGAAGGCGAGTCCTTCGACTGCAACGAGACCCACATCTGCAAATTCCACATCCCTGAAACAGACGAAGATGGCGCCACCGTCGAATTCTGGTCGTATTCAAGCTACGGAGACAGCAGTCCCGTTTTCACGGCAGAAGTCCGTGTGCAACTCGCCGATGAAGGCGACCCGGATCAACTCTACTGGTATGTGGATGTGCTCTCCTCCCAATGGCAGGGAAATGCCGTTGCCACCTGCTCAGACTCATGGGGGGTCTTCCCTCCCGTGGGCGGCGTGCCCGAATGGCTCTCCACCCCCACACAAAGTGAGGAACTCAGCAGCGACATCCCCTACACCTATCTTGCGGCTAACCTCATTCTACAAGGCGCCGTGGATGCCAGTTCCTGCACAGATGGCGGCCTGGCTCCGGGGAATCTTGTAAATCAATGCGGCCTGGAAAAATCACGCGATGCCGTAACGGCATGGCAAAATCAATTCGATGAATTGATCCTGAACACCGCAAATGAAACAGGAGTGCCGGCGCGATTGATAAAAAACCTCTTCGCGCGTGAAAGCCAGTTTTGGCCGGGCATCTTTCAGGATGTCGGCGATACGGGCCTCGGTCAACTGACCGAGAACGGCGCAGACACCACCCTCTTTTGGAATCCCTCCTTCTACAATCAGTTCTGCCCGCTCGTCATGGATGCCGGCACATGTGAAGCAAAATACATGAACCTGGATGAAGAACAGCAAGTTGCCCTGCGCCGCGCCCTGGTAGGCAGTGTCGACGCAACCTGTGAAGATTGCCCGCTTGGGCTTGACCTGACACAGGCGGATTTCTCCATCGGTGTTTTTGCCCACACCATGATCGCCAACTGTGAACAGACAGGGCAGGTTGTCTACAACTACACGGGCAAATCCCCGGGGGATGCAGCCTCCTACGAAGAGCTATGGAAATTCACCCTGGTCAACTACAACGCAGGCGGCGGGTGTCTCGCAGATGCCATCACAAACGCCACGAGAGGCGGCGCGGCTCTTACCTGGGAAAATCTTTCCCCCTACCTCACCGGCGCATGTTCCGGCGCTGTGGATTATGTCAACGATATAAGCAAGTAATTTCTGTACACTATCGAAAAAAATTTCGATATCACCGATTGTCATATAAAAAACCAGTGGTATAATTCGCCAGCTTGAACTTGGAGAGGTCGCGTAGTCTGGCTTAGCGCGCACGCTTGGAAAGCGTGTAACCCACAAAGGTTCGCGGGTTCGAATCCCGCCCTCTCCGCCAGCCACGTCCCTCTCCATGAGGGACGTTTTTGTTTGAGGTTCACGCGCCCCCATTGAGGGGATGTTATTTGAATTCCCGCCTTCTCCGCCACAGTGTCCCTCTCCATGAGGGACGTTTTTATTTAAGGTTCACGCCCCCCCATTGAGGGGATGTTATTTGAATTCCCGCCCTCTCCGCCACAGTGTCCCTCTCCATGAGGGACGTTTTTATTTGAGGTTCACGCGCCCCCATTGAGGGGATGATATTCGAATCCCGCCCTCTCCGCCACAAAAAACGCTTCAATCAATGAGGCGATTTCCTTTTTAGGTTCTCACGGTATCTTCTCAAAAATCCGTAGAACAATGAGGGCCGTAATGGAAAAGTATGGCACATGACATTTGTCACTTGTAATGGCTGTCAGATTTTTAGATAATTTCGGCAGATAGGGACATATTTATTTGTAGCTTGTAACGAGTCTGTTGCATCTCTTAACGAATTGAATCAGCAAAATAATTTGTGTTTAAGTGGCGATGAACCAGCCTGCCCTTATTGGTCGCTTGCGTACACATTGCGCGGGGCACTGGTGAGCCAATAGCGAAACCGACTTGAAAGGTCGGTTTTTAATTTCCCGTCAAGAAAGGAGAAATATATAAGGTGTTTGGTTTTAAATCGTCGTTTTCAAAAAAAAAGTTTCAACAAGAATAGGGAGATGAAATGAAAACTTCTAAAGTTTGTGCCGTGCTTCTTGTTTTGGCGCTTGCGCTGAGTATGATAACGCCAGCGAACGCTTCAGGGACGATAACGGTCAAACCGTCAGCGATGAATGGGTGGTTTGCTTACAATGATGGATACACAGGCGGAGCGGCCAATTTTGTCAGCGGTCCCGCGGGAATGCCGCTGGGCGCGGGAAGTTTAAACTTTGCACTGGCCGGAACGGCGCGCATGTTGATGGGGACTCCAGCATATGCTGGAACACGACTCGATCAAATCACCAATTTAGAATACAACACATACCGTAGTTCAGCAGATGCAGAAAATCTGCTGGCGGCCACACTCCAATTCGATATGGATTATGATCTGACAGACTCGACAACAACCTGGCAAAGTCGTTTGGTCTTTGAGCCATATTTTACGGCGGGAGGCGGCAACATTCCACAGAACACATGGCAAACGTGGACTCCAATGAGCGGCATGTGGTGGATGTCTGGCACGCCAATCGTCGCGGATACACCGGTAGCAAATCCATGTCCACAGGCGGGTCCTTGTACATGGAGCGCGGTACTATCTGCGTTTCCAAATGCAGGGTTGCGCGCAGGTATCGGTGTCGCGTGGTTCAAGGCAGGCGGTCCCTGGGCAAGTTTCGATGGAAATGTGGACGCATTTACCATCGGCGTGAGCGGGGATGACACCACATACGACTTTGAACCCGAAGTTCTCTGCACCACCGTCTGCTATGTGGATGCGGTCAACGGGAACGATGTGAACGGTGGCGCGAGCGCAGGGAATGCCAAGAAAACGATTCAAACGGCAATTGATGCTGTAGACCCCGGCGGGCAGGTCCGTGTACTCCCCGGCAACTACAGCGAAACAGCGGTCAATCGATGGGTACTGGGAACGAACGGGCCGCATCAATTTGGCCTGTTCATCGACAAGGATGAAGTCACAATTCAAGGCGTGGATGCAGGCGATGTGCCTATTACCGATTACAACGCATTGGGCGCATACGTCACAACGAATGCAACCAATAACTTTGGGTACAGTGGCATCTTTGTACAAGGCGATAACGTAACCATTGCGGGCTTACAAATTGGCCCCAATACCCCTGGTGATAACAAAACCGTTGAGATCATCGGCAATGGATTCACTCTCAAAGATTCACATATAGATGTGCCCGGTGGAGGTTCTGTCTATTTCAACGATTGGCAGTTTGACACAGGCACAGATACATCACACGTTCAAAGTTATACGATTGACCATAACCTGATTAACCAAAGCACCAGCATTGATATCACAAGTGGCGCGGGCTATTCCGGACCTGTGAACGGGCGGCAAATTGTGAACAATGAATTCGAAAACAGTGAATTCTGGCCATCCATCAGTTTCAATGGCTCAGGCACAGGCGTGCCGTGGTTTGTTCAGTCAGTTGGCGGCGCGGTGATCGAAAACAACACGTTCACCAATACGTTCGATGGCAATGACGTGCGCGCGGGTCATATTCGCATCCGCGGAGATTACGATAACAGCCAATTCGATTGGACTGCCTATTGGAACAACAATACCTTCAATAAAGCGGTTGTGATTTTGACTGGCGCGTATCCTCCTTTTAACGTGCGCGAGTACAACTACACCAGTGGCTCATACTCCTTCGACGTGCGCAGAATTGGGGTGAACATTCAAGGAAGTGTGGATAAAGCCGTTGCGAGTGATACGGTTTTGGTCAAGGCTGGAACGTATGTTGAGCAGGTGGCGGTTGACAAATCGCTTATTCTGCTCGGCGAATCTGGCGCAGCTTCCACATTCATCGTCGCGCCATCTACAATTCCTGTCGCTTCCAATCCAAACTCGACGGTCGTCAAGATCGCGGGATCAGGCGTCAGCGTGGACTTCAGCGGTTTCACAGTGACAGGCCCGGGGCCGAGTGGATGCGGGAGCATCGGCAGTGGAATCTTTGTCCGCGACGATGCGTATGCCAATATCCACGATAACGAGATTCTGGATATTCGCGATAATCCTTTCAGCGGATGCCAGAACGGTGTTGCGATTTTAGTCGGGCGCGCCGCATTCGGTACCAGCGGTTCAGCCGATATCAGCAACAATGTGATCTCCGGGTATCAAAAGAACGGTGTGACGATCAGCAATGTCGGTTCATCCGCTACTGTGACCAATAACATCATCACCGGAGCGGGCGCGACGAGCATCATCGCGCAAAACGGCGTGCAATTCAGCGGAGGCGCGACGGGTGATATAAATGGAAATGCGATATCGAATCATTCTTATTCGCCCGGCGACTGGACTTCCACTGGCATATTGATCTATGTGTCAGATGCGAATACGTACGGCAATACGATGAGCGAAAACCAGGTGGGCATTTACCACATCGAAGGTTCCGGCGTACATGATGCGAACATCATGAATGTCTCTACAGCGGGAACGCTTTCGCCGTACTTCTATGGCTTTGTCGTAGATGCGCCTCCCCCCGGATTAAACCCCGTACCGTTTGAAGATGAGAGCCTCACGCCATCTGCGGCCGCTTCGGTAAATTCTTTGATGTCTTCTGTTGCAACGCAGGATGTAGCCATCCTGAATAACGAACTCAGCGGGGATGGAACCAGCGCAGGCTACGGTATCGGCGCGTATGGCGGCTTTGGGACACTGGATATTGACCTGACCGTGAAGAACAACAAAGTGCTTGACTTCGGCATCGGTCTCGATATCTACCAGTGTTCAGGAAGTTGCGCAAGCGGTGTGTTCAGCAATGTGGATGTCAATCTAAATAGCATTACGGGAAATGTTGATTATGGCTTACTGAACACCGATGCAATTCAGGTGAATGCGGAGAAGAACTGGTGGGGCAATACAAACGGACCATCGCACGCCAGCAATCCTGCGGGCACAGGTGATGTGGTGAGCGACAACGTGGACTTCGGCCCGTGGCTGTGTAACGGCACAGACACATCACCGGCCACCGGCTTCCAACCTACATTTGCGACACTTTGCGGCAACCCCGCACCCGCGGCCTGCCTTGCGTACGGTGTGCAGGACACGGGCTACCGTGACTCGCAATTCTTCACTCTTGACCCCGGTAGCGCGGTGACCGCCAACCTGGGTCCACTTTATTTGGGCTGGGATGTGGAGGGATTTGATATTGACCCAACCACAGGCGTGATCTATGCAGCGACTGGCCCAAGCAATGCCTTCCAGCAGAGAGGTCATCTTTTCAAGGTGGATGGCACAGACGGATCGTTCTTCCATGTGGGCGCAACAGGTCAGCGCGGCATTACGGCGCTGGCGTTTCGCCCCACCAATGGAACTCTGTGGGGCTGGGGCGTGGACAAAGGTCTTGTCACCATCAATAAAGCCTCCGGCGCGGCCACGCTTATAAAGAAAAACGATAAAGATGTTGAGGGGATGGCCTGGAATAACACTGGCACACTGCTGTATCTCGCGGAGGAAAGAACGCTCTATGTCTATAACCCGGCCAACGGCAAGATCACCAAGGTTGCCGATAAATTACCTGGTTATATCGAAGCCTTGGGTATGCGCCCGGATGGATTGCTGATGCTGGGAGCGCATGGCAAAACCACTTTATTCGCGTATAACCCTCTCATCAAAAAAGTGATCACGGCAGAAAATATCGCTGGCCTGCCTTACAACGATATCGAAGGCATTAGCTGGCCTGTTTGCATTCCATGATTACAGGCAGGGGCTGATTAAATGTTCAGGCCTGTCAGGTTCAGTTCCGAAATCTGGCAGGCCTTTTTAACTCCATCCTTATTTTAGGATGTCCGGCAAAATAAAAGACCCAATCCATGGATTGGGTCTTTTTGATTCAAATCGCTTTAGGGTGTTGGGGTTGCTGTGGGCAGTGGCTTACCTGCAAAAATCAGCAGGTTTGCTTGGATGTCGGTATGTCCGGGCACATCGGCTTTGCTGGTGGAGATGAATTCGTACAGCAGGGAGGAGCCCCATTTACCAGCGGCGAGAATGTCGGTTCCGGCGGATTCTGCGTCGGCGCGGCGGGAGCCGGATTTGATTCCCGCGTAGGTGCCCAAATCCAGTTGTGCGGATGAGGTTGCCACATTTGCTGAGTGGCAGGCAACACAGGACATCGAGCCGGAATACCAGAGGTTGGATTCGATGAAGAGGGGTCTGACTTCTTCGAATGTGGCTTCGCAATTCTGCCCGTTGATGTCGGCAAACTGGAAGGCGTCTGTTTCGGGGGAGCCTGCATTTACCCATGCGCCGACAAAATCGGCGGCTGAGACGCGGCATTGGGTAGAGACTCCGCCAGTGGTATTTTCGATAGCTGGCAGGTTTGCGGGAAGCAGGGTGGGGATGGGCGTGCGTTCAACGGTCAATGTGCCGCGGCTGCAATTGAGCGAACCCCCGCAGGAGTTGGCGAATATAATGCCAAACCACCATACAAGCAGGCCGGCGAAAACGATCACGGTGCCGTAGATAACTTTTTTTACATCGTCATTCATTAGTAGCAGCTCCCTATTGTCCTTCGGGCACGGCAAGGGTACGAAGGTAGTTAACCACGTCCCAGCGCTCGCGCACGGTAAGGTTTTCGTTCAGGGGCGGCATTTGCCCGGAGAATTCCACTTCAGGGAAGAGGCTGTTGTTCGGGTTAAAGATGCCGTTGGAAATGGTGAGGAATAAACTGCCGTCGCTCTTGCTCTGAACCAGTTCAGCGGTGAGGTCGGCGGGTTTTTTCTTGACCAGGAAAGCGGAGATGGTTCCATTTCCCTTACCCACACCGCCATGACACATCTGGCAGTGAATGGCGTACAGTTCCGCGCCGCGCGCAATGGATGTTTCATCCGCAGGGACGGGGTTGGCTGGCGCGCCTTCACCGGGGATGTAGGCGGGGCCTTCCACGGGAATGGACTGGGCGGGCACGGGCAGGGGGTTTTCCTGTGTGGTGTACGAGTCCTGGATTTCCATGAAGACGACCCAGTCGATTTTGATCACGTCGTAGGCGAAGATCATCAGCGCGCCGACAAGCACGCCAAGAACTGCGAATACGATAACGAGTTGTTTAAAGAGTCTCATAGGTGTTGCGCCTCCGCAGGATTTACGGATTCAGCGCCCATTTTCTTCAAGGCGTCCGTAACTTTCTTTTCTTCCACATGCGGGCATTCCACCAGGATGGCGATCTTGCCGTCGCTGACTTCGGGAACGTACTTCATGGGGCGGTAATTCGGGAAGAAGCTATCGAGGAACACGCCAAGGAAGGTGGAGAGTAACATGCCCAGCATGGTTAATTCGAACAATACGACCACGGTGGGAGGCCCTGGGATGAATGACTGGGTGCTCAACTGAATGGGGTATGGATACAGGTATGGCGTGATGTACGCGAGGAAAAAGCCTGCGCCAAAGCCCAATGCCGCGCCTCCCATGGCAATACGTGGAACGTTCGTCCACTGGCTTGGGCGGCCGAGCATGGCTTCTGTGACAGGGATGCCAGAGATGACATTCATGCAGTCGTCGTGAACCCCAATGGAACGAAGATGCTCGATGGCATTGGCGGCAGGTTCGAGGTCCGGAAAGACCGCCAGCAAATCTACAACATTAGATTCGGTCATTTCAATCCTCCTATTCCAATTCGCTGACCGTGACAACGGTCTCGCGTCCAAATTTCTTAAGTTCGTGCGCCATCTGGCCTTCCTGCACTTCCCAGACCGGGATCAGGGGAATCAATTTTGAAGCGATCATGTAGAGCAGGATGAAGAAGGCCAGGGTGCCGAGTCCCAGCGGGATTTCCACGCCCGGTTTGTAGAGTCGCCAGGTGAAGGGCATACGGTTGATGGTGAGGGAGACCGGGATAATGATGTAGCGTTCGAACCACATGCCTACGTTGATCAGGATACCCACGATGGATACAAGCCAGGGTGTGGAACGCCATTTGGGATTCCATAAAATTGCCCAGGGGATTACTATGTTGAAGATCAACATGGCGAACCACATCCAGCCCATGGGGCCGGCTTCGTGGAAGTGGAGCAGTTGTTTCGTCCACTTGTCGCCGCCGTACCATTGCACCATGTAATCATTGAAGAAGAAGTAGGCCCAGGCCATCGAAATGATGAGCATGAGTTTGCCGATGGCGTCGAAATGTTCGGCGCGGATGAAATATTTCATGTGCTTCATCGTGGCGCGGATCACTGCCAGCACGACGATGACAGCGCCCATCCCGGAGTGAAGCGCGCCAACAACGAAGTACGGCCCGAAGATGGTGGAAGACCAGCCAGGGCGGGTTGCGGCGGCAAAATCCCAGGACACGATGGTGTGTACCGAGAACATGACCGGGATGATCGCGAACGCAAAAATATTCATCGCGTTTCGCAGGTGTGTCCACTCGCCTTCCGTACCGCGGAAACCCAGGGCAAGGATCTTGTAGAAATTCTTGCGCCAGCCAGTGGAGCGGTCACGCGCCATGGCCAGGTCTGGGATGAGCGGCAGGAAGAGATACATGGTGGAGGACAACAGGTAGGTGGTGATGGCGAGCAAATCCCAGGTGAGCGGGGAGTGCAGGTTGGGCCATAACATGCGCTGGTTCGGGTAGGGCATGAGCCAGTAGGAAAGCCACACGCGGCCCATGTGCATGAAAATGCTGAACCCCGCCTGCACCAGGCCGAAGGTGGTCATCAACTCTGCGGCGCGGGTGAACGGACGGCGGAACTCAGCCTTGAACACTCGCAGGATCGCAGAGATGAATGTACCTGCATGGCTGATGCCGATCCAGAACACGGTGTTGACGAGGAAAATACCCCAATAAGCGGGGCGGTTCACACCGGCAATACCCAAGCCTTCTGCGATCATTTTCGCCCATGAATAGACGAGGCCGTAGGCCACAATCGCGCTCAGGATTGCAATCACAACCCAGAACTTCCAGGTGGGCTTCTCCATCATGGATTCCATCACCATGTCGTTCATTTGCCCGCGTGGAAGCGGGTCGAGCATCAGATGCTTTTCGCGGAAGTGCTCTTCGCCGTGAGCGTGCGCGGCGTGAGCATGTTCCGCATGTTTTTTCTCGTATGCCATAGTTACCCTCCCTTGAAGTAGGTCACACTGGGAAGCGCGCCAAGTTCTTCAAGATGTTTTACGCCATGACCGCGATGGGCCAACTGCGAAACGAGCGATTCAGGATCGTCTACGCGGCCAAAGGTGATGGCATTTGCCGGGCAGGCCTGCGCGCAGGCGGTTGTGAATTCGCCGTCTACCACTTCGCGTCCCTCAGATTTTGCCTTATCCTGTGCCTTGTGGATGCGCTGGATGCAGAATGTGCATTTTTCCATAACACCCCGGCGGCGGACGGTTACATCTGGGTTCAACTGGTTCGACAAAGGTTCCGGGCGTTCATAATCACGCCAGTTAAAGGAACGAACCTGATACGGGCAGTTGTTCGCGCAGTAGCGCGTACCCACACAGCGGTTATACACCTGCAAGTTGAGTTGTTCGGCCTGGGAGTGCATGGTTGCATAGGCAGGGCAGACAGGTTCACAAGGCGCACTTCCGCATTGCTGGCACATCATCGGCTGGTTGGGAGTCATCTTCACTTCGGGGTATGCACCCTCCCAGAAACGTTCGATGCGAATCCAGTGCATGGAACGGCCATAACCAGAATCCACTTCACCGACGAAGGACAGGTTGTTCTCCATGGCGCAGGCGGCCACACAAGCCTGACAGCCCGTGCAGATATCCTGGTCAATGACCATGCCCCACTTGCCAGTCTGTTCCTCGCTCAGCTTAACTTCGGAAATTTTCAGATCAGCTAATGTCGCCATAATTACTTCTCCTCGCCAAGGCCGATGCCGTACACACCCATCACACTTTCAAGGCGTGAAAGCAGTTTCTTTTCACCGGTCTTTGTAACTTTGACTTTCATACCAGCAAAAGCAAGATCGCCAGCTTCATTGAAATGTGAACCAAGCAAGTCAGCAGGGTTGACGCCGCGTCCCTCGGCATACCTGCCAAAAGCGGTATGACCCTGACCAAAAGGCATCGCGATCGTATCGGGGCGGATGGCTGGGTACACGTACACGGGCGCTTCCAACTCCCCGGCCTCGCTCACGATCTTCACCATGTCGTCATTCTCGATCCCCAACTCATGGGCAGTTTCAGAATTCATCTCGACCCAGGTGTTCCACATGACTGTGGTGGTCGGGTCGGCCAATTCCTGCAACCAGGGCTTGTTCGCGCCCGCCTCAGCCAATGTCGGTGAGACGAATGGAACAAAGAAGAACTCGCCCTCCCCGGCAAACTCCGCCTCTTCAGCGGCAATGGTGCGGTTAAGCATATCCTCGGCGCTGGGAGCGCCCCGCCCGTCCGTCAACTTCCAATAACCGCCATGCTGTTGAAAATATGCCATAAAAGTGGCAATGTCTGGGCCGGAAATGGAGCCATCCGCTTCACTCATCAAAGATGCGATTTTGCTCTGCAAAAATTCGACTTCATCCTTGAAAGGAAGCGCGGCGGCAAATGAACCGCCAGCCAGTTGAGCGGCGGCAATCAACACATCCGCAGTGGCGCGGGTGTTGTAATAAGGTGAAACAACAGGTTGAGCGCCAGACAACACAGGCTGAGCCGAGCCAGTCGCTACGCGCTGATAGCCCCAGGATTCAAGTCCGTGATGATCGGGGAAGATGAAATCCGCTTCGCGCGCAGTTTCATCTGGGAAGCTCGCGAAGGAAATAATCTGGCTGACGTATTTGCTCGCGCCGCCAAATTCCAGCGAGGCCGGCAACTCAAACAGCGGATTGACGCCATGCACGAACAAAACCTTGATCTTGCCATCGAACATATTTTGAACCAGCGCCTGCATCTCCCTGGCGGAAGCGGGGCGGTTGTATTCGGTCTGGTTTGGCGCAAGGGCAGAGAGATACACGCCGCCGGGTTTGCCAAAATTACCGGAGAGAGCGTTCAACGCCAGCACGGCTTCGGCAACGGCAAGGCCGTTGCTTTGGCCAAGCGCCGCGCCGCCGGGGATGGCAAGCGCGCCATTGGAACTTGCAAACATCTCAGCCAGGTGTTCCAGGGTTTCGAGTTTGATTCCAGACTTCGTGGCCGCATCTTTCGGGTCTACGCTGGCAAAGACGCGCGGCATGGATCCGCCGAGAATCTCAGCGGCGAGTCTGCCGATTGCAAGCGCAACCAGCGCCTCGGTCCCGGGGCGAAGCGGGAGCCATTCATCCGCCTTGCCGCCCGTCATGGACATGCGTGATTCAAATTGCACGAACTTGCCGCGTTGTTTCGTCTGGGCTTCGCGCAAACCTGCAAACCCGCGAGTGTAGGAAACGGGGGAAAGCCAGGTTTCGAGGAAGTTCGCGCCAAACGAGAAGACCACCTGCGCCCCGCCTACATCAAAGAAAGGCAGGCTGGCCTGGCCGAAAAGGTTCTCTGCGGCCTTGCTCAAGGTGGCGCGGGCATCGAACATGCCCAACGCGCCAAAGCGGACTGGGGCGTTCATGCCGGTTGCTTTGGCAAGGTCAGTGACCAGGTCAAAGAGATGATCGGGAGCCATGCCCATTAAGAAAGCGATCTCTTCGGGTTTGTTATTCTTGAGGGCATCGGCCACTGCTTGAATGGCGGCCTCCCAATCCATGGCCTGTGTAGAGTCGGCGCCGCGTGAAGCGCGTTTCATCGGGTTGGTGACGCGGTCTGGGTTGTACAAACCTTGCAGGGTGGCCTGGCCGCGCGCGCAAGTCTTGCCGAGGTTGAGCGGATGATTCGCATTGCCTTCGGTTTTGATTGCACGTCCCTGGCTGGTGCGGACGACGAGTCCACAGCCTGCCGCGCATTCGCGGCATGTGGTGGCGTAATAGGTGCTCTGGCCGTTGTAGTTGTATTCGGGCATCTGCATGTACGGTTCGCGCTTGACGTACCGCGAAGCAGGCCCGCAACCGGTGAGGATGGCGGTAGTCGCCGCGCCCACGCCAGCCAGCTTTAGAAAATCACGCCGGGAAAATTGTTCGCTCATATTGATTCCTTTCGCCCGGTTAATAATGACACGTGCCGCAGTCGCTGAGCTTGACCAGTTTTTCATGGTCCTGCCCGGCGGTTTCAACGTGGCAGTTCAAACACCACCCCATGTTGAAGACCTGTGGGTTTTGCGCAATGGTCACCTTGGACATGTCACCATGGCAGTCTTCGCAGTTCTTCCCCGCCGCAATATGCGCCCGATGGTTGAACTGCACAAAGTCCGGCACCTGCGCCACCGGCACCCACTCAATCGGCGTGCCGCTCGTCACCGCATCTTTCAATGGGGCAAGGAGTAGGCTTGTCTGGGTCTTGGCGATTTGGTTATGACAGCCCCAACACTTGGCTTGTGAGGGAATGCCCGCCGCGGGTCCCTTCGCGGCACCGGGATGGCAATACAAACACTGAATGCCAAAGGCAACATGCGTTTGATGGGGAAACTGAATGGGCTGTTCGGGCGGCTGTTGGGTTGTGTAGATTCCGTACGCCGCAAGGCTGAACAGCGCCAGCACGGCGATCCCTACCGCGATCAGACCAAGAGGCTGTTTCAGCCAGTCAAATATTCTTTTGATCATGGATGCTCCTGAAATGAACTTAAGCGCAAAGCCGCCGTTTTGAAAACGGCGGCCTAGGCTGAATTACTTACTCGATACAATCGAAACAAAAGGATGTTGAAGAATCCGTCATGGCATGAACGTATATAAAACCCGTCCCGACAAACATCAGGACGAGAATAGAATATAGAACTTTCATGAATACTTCCATGACACTCTCCATAATATCTTATTGCTGAACCCCGCCAGCAAATAACTCGGCGCATTATACAATGAAAGTGTAAAAAAGTACATACAAGGGTTAAATTATACAATTTAGACGCATGATACAATTACAGCCAGCAACCGATGAAAACCTCCCCTATTCCAACCATCGTTTTATTATTCATCATCCTTGTCAGCCTTCTGGCGTTTGCAAATTTCAACCAGCCCGCCGTATCAGCACAGAGCACAGCCGGGCTTGCCCTGCAAACCACCCCCACCCCCCCAGTGGATGATACCTCCGTGATCGGCTCCACCGATGGAATTCTCATCATGGGCATTGTAATCGTATTGATCATCACCCTGCCGCTGTTGTTTCGCAAAAAACGGAAATAAAAAAACAGACAGGTTGTTCCTGTCTGTTTTTGGCTCATGTTTAAGGAGTGTGCAAGCGATTGGCATCGTATCAAAATTCTTAATGCGAATGCCGCGAATTCAACGAATTGCGCGAAAAATTCGCGTGATTTGCCCAATTTGCGTACTTCGCGTTTGGCCTTTCACACAGAGTCTACACATGAGCCCTGTTTTTTTATAACGAAATCAACCCAAGCTCGATGCCGCGCCGCACCGCCTCGGTTCTGCTCGAAACCCCCAGCTTTGCATACAAAGACGAAAGATGAAATTTCACCGTATGCTCGCTGATGCCCAGCGCCAGCGCAATCTGTTTATTCGCCAGCCCCTGCGCCATTAATTGGAGGACTTCCTTCTCCCGCGCAGTCAACGGCTCGACGAGAGAATCCTCGCTTGAAGATTCTCCTGCTCGAGGAAAACGCATCAATTCCCCGACCAGGCCTGGCGCGCCCACCCAAAGACCTTCCCCCACTGCAAGCACCGCCGCCGCCAATTCGTCTTCGGTTGCGTCAGCGGAAAGGACACCCCACGTTCGCACTTTTGAATTCAACAAAGACTGGACAGAAGCAAGATCATCCGTCAGAAATAAAATTGCAAAATCCTTTTTCCCCGCCAGCAAAGAAACAGATGAGACCGAGGCAAGCAGAGCCACCTCGGTCTCATTTTCATTCACACTTTCAAGGTTAACGGCTTCACCCACCACACGGATCGCGGAATGGCCGCTGAGCATTTCACGCAAGCCAACCCGCAAGGCATGGTTCGGCGAAACAATCGTAACCCGAATCAACTATCTTTCTCCAACAACCACATTCACAACTTCCAACCTGCCGCCGCGCAACACATCCAGCGGAGTGGATTTGCCAACCACATCCCCGCTCAGGCGCGTGAACAACTCATCGTGATGTTCGATGGCCTCGCCCGCCACCCCCGCGAGAATGTCGCCCACCATGATTCCGCCTTTGCCTGCGGGGCTGTCTGTCTCCAGCCCAACGATCAAAAGGCCAGTCTCCTGTTTGCGTTTCAATTGCTTTTGTCCATCTTCGGGGATGTTCACCGTCTGACTGCGAATGCCAAGATAGCCGCGTTTGATCTTGCCATGCTTTGCCAGAGTCTCTGCCACCTTCCAGGCCACATTCGCAGGGATGGTGATCGCTCCGCCATGGCCGAAGCCAGAGGTGTTGATGCCAAAGACCTGCCCCTCTCCATTAATCAGCGGGCCGCCTGAAAAGCCCGGGTATGAAACCACATCCGTTTTGATGTAGCTTTCCAACATGCCGCCGCGCCCCGTGCGGACGGGCCCGCCAATGGCGTTGACCGTGCCAAAGCTGGATTCGATTCCGTTTTTGGAAGGGCGGCCAATTGCCAGAACAAATTGTCCCACACGCGCAGGGGTCTTTGCAGTTTCGGCGGGAGTGGCTGAGGCGGAGGATAATTTCAAAACTGCCAGATCAGTTCCCGGGTCCCGACCAGCGAGGCGGGCTGTTAATTCCGTCCCATCGCCAAGCAGTACCTTGATATCTTCGTCGCGTTCGACAACGTGGTCGGCGGTCAAAATCATGTCTTTCGCAAAGGCAATGCCGCTGGCGGGAATGCGGCGGCGCGCATCCACCAACACAGTGGATTTGCCCGCCTGTTCGGCGGCGGATGCCATTGCGTCTGAAAGTTCACTAAAAATATTTTTGCTCATGGGGTATCTCCTTGTTGCCAGTATAGCGAAGGCATGCCTGGAGTGTATCGCCGAAATGGGTTGTTTTGCACTGGACGTTTGGGTAGGTGGTTTTGGGACACGGAAAACCTTTTTAAAGAAGTTGCTCTTTTCCGTTTCGTCCGTGCGCGAAGCGCCCGTGTACAAAAAACTAATTTATGGTTTTTCCAAACCGTGCGCCGTCAATAATTTTTCGTCTTCCAAAATTTCATGGGTCAGGCCGTCTGCAACGATCTGGCCTTCATCCATGATGATGGTGCGTGGAAACAATTCTTCCACCAGTTTCATGTCGTGCGTGGAGACGAGCATCGTGATCGGCAGTTCGCGCAGTAAATTAATTAACGTTCTTCGCGCGCGCGGGTCGAGGCCTGCGGAGGGTTCATCCAAAATCAACAGGCTTGGATTCATCGAAAGCACGGTGGCAATCGCAATGCGTTTTTTTTCGCCGACGCTCAAGTGATGCGACAAGCGATCTCGATACGCAGACATGCGCACGGCTTCCAGCGCGGCATTCACCCGCGCACACACATCCGCTTCGGGCAAGCCCATGTGAAGCGGGCCAAAGGCCACGTCCTCGAACACGGTGGGTGAAAAAAGCTGGTCGTCCGGGTTCTGAAACACAAGCCCAACCATGGCGCGGATGGCTGGCAGGTTGTCACGCGTGAGGCATTTACCGGCAACTTCCACTTCTCCATGCCCGCCCAAAATTCCATTCAGGTGCAACATCAATGTGGATTTGCCCGCGCCATTCGGCCCGACCAATGCAACCTTGTCGCCACTGCATAAGTTGAACGAAACGCCATGCAACGCCGCATGTCCATCGGGGTAGGAAAAATGTAAATCCTTCACGGTCAACACGTCGCCGTCGCATTCGGGCATTTCAAAATTATTCATCTCATGAGTAACCGGCATCATAACCTTCCAATCAACTGAACAATAAAAATGACCGCAATCGCAAACGCGGTGACGTAATAATCGCCGGGCTTCATCTCATGCGGGTTCAACGTGTAAAGATGTCCCGAATATCCGCGCGACAACATCGCATTGTAGATGCGGTCACTGCGCTCGTAGCTTCGCAAAAAGAGTTGACCTGCCATATTGCCCGCGACTTTCGCCCGCCACAACACGCCTCCCCCCGACCTGTTGCCTGCCTCCGCCGCCGAACGAGATTCCCTCGCCCTCAGCAGACGAAAGACTTCATCCGTCAGCACGAAGAGATAACGATACAGGAAGGCAATGATGGTGGTGAGAATGGCAGGGACGCGCAAATGCTCCAGCGCATGAATGAGATCGGGGAAACGAGTCACCGCCACGAGCAGAATCGCCATCTGCACCGAAAGCCAGGAACGGATGAGGATGCTCACGAAGCGCAGAAGTCCCATATCTGTGATGGTGAAGTTCCATGCAAGAAAGAAGAAAGAGGAAAGAGGTTTGCCCGGCATGGAAAACAAAACCGTGATTGCGATCAATGCAAATGGCAGGGCAATGATGGAACGCTTGAAGGTGTAGCCAGTCCCCAACTGCGAAAGCAAATTCGCCGCGATCAAAAATATCCACGCGCCAACAAAAGCCAGCCATGCACCGTCGGGGAGCAAGGCGTTCGAGACAATATAAATCACGGTGACAAGCGCCTTCACACGCGGGTCGAGGCGGTGAAGGAAACTGGCTTTCTCGTGGTAGCGGTCGAAGGCGTCGAAGTGCATGGCGATTTACGATTTTTGATTTACGATTTTTGATTTACGATTTGCGATTGAAGATTGGAGATTGGAAACTGGGGGCTTGCGATTGGCGATTTGTGATTTCAGGCCGCGGCCAACCAGCAAAGCGACAATGCCTGCAACGATCACGCCAAGGATGCCAGCGGCAATTTTGGAGGCAATTGCAGAATTCAGAAATGGGACGGCATACCCTGCCAAAGGCCCAACCCCAGATTGGGCTGTTTGAAAGAAGCCCAAATCCATGGCAACATGATTTAAACCGTCGGGGTCTGTAGAGGCAAGAGGGGAAAGCAATACAACCGCAAGCGCAATAACTCCGCCAGCCACCACCCACCCACGCCCGCCTTTGGCAGATTCAGAATCTTCGCCAAGCAGGTCGGGGCGAGTTTGCAAAATAAAGGAAAGCGCGGCAACCGTGATGAACGCTTCGCCCAGCCCGATCAACGCGTGGACTCCGAGCATGGCGGGGATGACAATCGTCAACTGGGATGTGCCGCTCAACCATAATTGAAGCGCGGTCAGCAATGCGCCCGCCATCACGGATAACCATGCGGCCACGCCAGCCACGCCAAGTTTGACGGTCTTCGATTGACTCACAACTCCGCGGTACAGTCCATACCCGATGGCGGCGGTGACCAGCCCCATGTTCAGGATGTTCGCACCCATGACGAGCAATCCGCCATCCTGAAAGAGCAGGGCTTGAACGGCAATCACAGCAGTCATCACCAGCATCCCCGCCCAGGGACCCAGCACAATGGATGCGAGCGCGCCGCCCAGCAAGTGACCAGATGTGCCACCCGCCACGGGGAAGTTGATCATCTGCGCGGCGAAGACAAAGGCGGCCATCACGCCCATCAACGGGATCTGCTTTTCGCCAAGCGCTTTATTCGTTTTGGATATGGCAAAGCCGAGGGTGACAATGGTGATCGCCCAGCAAACGGCCGAAATCGCAATGCTGAGAAATCCATCGGGAATGTGAAGTGGAGTGGGTGAAAAGTGCATGTCATTCTCCTTTCTGACAATCGGGACAAAGACCAAAAAATGTAATGTGGCTATCGGTCAGGTGATAGCCGCTCTCAGACTCTAATTGCCGATAAAGCTTTTGCAGTAAGGCGTGTTCAACCTCCGTTTCGCTTCCACAGGTTCTGCATTTCAAATGGTGATGTTCATGGCCTGCAATTTCATAGACGAGATGTCCATTACCCAGGTGAGCGGGGTGCGCCAGCCCATTTTCCGCGAGAAATTCCAGGGTGCGGTAGACGGTGGTCTCGGTCAGGCTGGGGACATCTGCGCGCGCCTGTTCATAGACTTGAACAGGAGAAAGGTGTTTCGCAGAGTGATGCAACACATGCAGGATCGCCAGCCTTTGCGGCGTCATGCGGTATCCACGGGCACGGAGTTGGGGGGTGTATGCTTCAGAGCAGGACATGGGCTTCCTTATTGCAACTTTTTGCAATAGTATATTTTATAGAATGGCAGGGCTGGGGGTTTCTTACTTTACTGATGTTACGCGATATTCCGTAGGGCAACCCGTCCAGGCATTACAAGAGGCTTATTCTCAAAGAGAGGGTTGCCCGAAGGAGCCGTGGGAACAGGACGACCCGCCTTTTGCGCAATCAAGTTTTCAAGAACATGGATGGGTACCGCAAGGGTATGATATCGCCCCTACTTGCGTAAGGTGAGTTACTTTAGCGCGTACTGCTGTTGCAGGAACACCGTCAAAGTGTAGGCTCTTCATAGAAACAGAAGCGGGTAACAGGTCAGAAAAGGAGGCGGGGAACTTGATCAAAAAATGTGACATTAGTTACAGTATTTTTGACAATATTTGTGCAATACTTCACATAGCGTGAAGTACAAAATTCTGATTTCTTAAATCAAAAGGAGAATTTCCAATGAAAGACATCATCTTCCTGCTGTTGACGGGCCTGCTGGCGGCTTACCTGTGCTGGTATTTTTACCAGCGCTACACCCTGCACAAGGCGCTGCATAACCTGTACTATTTGATGGGTTTTGCGGTGCTTTTGGTTTCGGGGCTTTTGCTGATATTTCTCGGCCTGGGCATCCTCGCCTCGCCCTACGTGCTGACGGTTGCCAGCCTGATCCCGTTGGGCATTTCCATGGGGTTGGCTGAGGAGTATTTCCCCGCATGGAAAACGTACTTCAAGTGGTTTGCGGCGATTGGTTTTCTGGCGATTGCCATCACCAGCATCGGCGGCATGGATGCGCTGAAGAAGGTTGCGGTTCCGCTCTTTCATGGCGTGGCGGGACTTGTGGTCTTCGTCGGCCCGTTTTATGCCAAAGGCGCGCCAAAGGGATTTTGGTGGGTCAGCGTTGGCGGCGTGTTGATTGGGCTGGGCGGCATTGCATTGGCTTTCATTTCGCTCGGCAAACAATTGCTGTTCTTCAGCCCTGAGTTTGTGACGCTGATTCTCACTCCCCTGCTCTTTCTGATGACAGGCGCGTATGTGCTGGGGTTTGCGAAGAAGGGGTGATTGGGGATTGGTAATTGGTAATTAGTGATTGGGAAATTGGCGTGGCCTTGCCATTGCCGGTTTCCCAATCCTGGAATTATTCACCCAATTTTTTTCCGCCCATTTGCTTTCCGTCAATTACCAATTACGATTTACCATTTACTGCTCCACCAACAATACTCCATAACATAAGGAGTTTTCATGAAAGAACGATTTCAATATCTCTTCAACTCCACAAAAGGACTCATCCTCGTGGCGATTGCGATGGTGGGAATCGTCACCGCCATTTGGGGGATGCTTTCTGGCCCGATGGCTGAGATGGGCGTGCGCGAGATCGTGATCAAGGCTCTCGGCATGAAGATCATCCAGTCTGAACGCGAGGGGCGCATCATCATTTTGTATCATTCGATTGCAATGGCGATCATCGCCATCGAGACCTACATGGTGACAGGCTTGATCAAGATGAAAGCCTTCTTCAAGACCGCCATCAATGCCGCCATCACAGTCGGCTATCTTTTGACGATGGTCTTCGGCATGGGCTTCGCCTACTTCGGCCATAACTGGGCGTTTCATGGGCTGTACATCACGGGGCTTTCGCTGATCTTCTTTGCGGGTGTGATGTTGATCATCGCCCTCTGGCCGTGGAACCCCGAATATTACATCACCGATAAAGAGTACTCCCACACCAAAAGCGGACTCGACCTGGAACGCACGGCCTTCTTTGCCACCGCGGTCACCACGGTGATCTCGGCTTTGTTCGGCGCAGTACCTGGCTCGTATTACGGCCACGGTTTCGAGACCTTCCTCGCTGAAAACATCATCCGCTACCCCGAAAAAACGATCATGGAATATTCGATCATCGGTCACCTGCACATCATGCTCGCGCTGATCGGAATCATGATCACGCTCATCATCGGGCGTTGGCTGAATTTCAAAGGCGGCCTGCACAAGTTCGCCATGCCGTTGATGATCCTCGGCACCATCGTGCTCAACCTCGGCGTGTGGGGCGTGGTCACTCCGCTGGAACCTGTGGCGCACATGATTATTTACGTCGGCGCGACTCCGTCCATGTTTGCGGCTTTGCTCCTGCTCATTTGGGATTGGAATAAACTCATCAGGGATGGCACTGCCCAATTGCAAAAACCAACCTTCGGTCAAAAGATCGGCGCGCTTCTGCGTGATCCGCTTAAGTTTGGGCCCACCTGGCAGATGCTTTTCATGAACTTCACCACCAGCGGCATCGGCATCTTCATGGCGATCCGCCTCGAACAAATTTTCCGCGTTTGGCCTGCCCGTGAAGAACGCATCGAGTTGACGGGTCACTGGCATGTGCTCTCGGCCATCATCGCCACCATCATCCTGCTTTACTTCGGCGACATGAACGGCTTCAAAGGCAAACTGCGCCAGTGGTACGGCTGGAGCATCATCATCCTTTCAGACATCGCTTTCGGCGCGGTGACCATTTTTGAAATGAAACGCCTCTTCATCACCGAAGCCGAACAACAGCCGCTCGTCAACGGGCTGATGTACGCCATTGACTTTGGCCTCGGCATGTTGCTGGTCATCCTCGCCGCGCTGATGGTCTACCGCCTGACTGATCTCTTCAAAAACAAGGGACGCTGGATCGAAGAACTTGACCACGAACTCGCGCAGGAGGTGGACAAATGAAACGCATCTTTCTGACCCTCTGCCTGTGTGCGGCGTTACTGGCATCTTGCGCCCCCGCAGAATTAAACGCTCCGATGCCAACCTTCGACACAGGCATCGACCCAAACACATGGGCGCAAGTCCCTGCAGGTGAATTTCACTTCGGGCAGTTCGATGAAATCGAATCCACCGACGCCTACGAGATCATGATCACCGACGTGACCGCCGCGCAATACGCAGACTTCCTCAACGCCGCTCTCGCGGATGGCTACGTAAAAATGGATAACGAAAAAATCGTCGGCTTTTACCCAGGCGACGAGTATAACGGAATCAAGCATGAAGAAAGAATCGACGCGGGCGATTGGTCCTTCATCCCGTTGAATGATCCGTCCCAGAGAATCAAATTCGACGGCGCAATATTTTCCGTTCAATCTGGTTATGAAAATCACCCGATGACCACGGTCACATGGTTTGGCTCATGGGGCTACTGCAACTATTACGATGCCCGCCTGCCCACCGAAATGGAATGGGAAAAAGCCGCGCGCGGTTCGGATGAACGTCCCTTCCCGTGGGGTGATGAAATCTTGCGCGGAAATGCCAACTTCTATTCCAGCCGCGACCCGTTTGAAGACATGAGTTCCTTCGGCTCGCGCACAACCCCCGTCGGTTTTTACAACGGACAAACGTACGACGGTTTTCAAACCGTCAACTCCGCTTCACCTTATGGACTGTACGACATGGCGGGCAACGTCTGGCAATGGACAGGCGACGTGTACGAAGGGATACACTACCGCTTCATGCGCGGCGGCTCCAAAGACACCTACGACATGGACTTGCGCTTGTGGGTTCGCAACAACGCCACGCCAACTTATTTCAGCCCTGGGGTTGGGTTTCGGTGTGTGAGGTGAGAAAAGCAAACAGGTAGACAGGTAAACAAGTAGACAGGTATACTTGTTTCCGTGTTTACTTGTTTACATTCCCAGGAGTTTTCCATGTCTGCCCAATCGCCAATCGAAAATCGTAAATCGCAAAGTTCCCGAAAGGGGAAGCTCGCCCATTACTGGTCGCTGACCAAACCGTCGCAATCGGGGCTTTTGCTTGCCACAGGGCTGGCGGGTTATATGAGCGCGCGCTGTCCCGTCTTTAATATCTCCACCATCCTGCAACTATCGGTGAGCTTATTCCTCGCCATCGCAGGCAGTACCGTCCTCAACATGTGGTGGGATCGTGACATTGACACGAAGATGGGGCGCACCCAAAAGCGCGTCACCTCCACGGGACTGGTGAGCGAAACCGAAGTATTGCAGGTTGGCTTGCTTCTTTCGGTCATCGGCATTGGCTGGGCAATTGCCATGGATGCGCAGTACGGGCTGGTCGTGTTCGCTGGCTGGTTCTTCGACGTGGTGGTCTACAGCATGTGGCTCAAGCGCCGCACCTGCTGGAGCATCGTTTGGGGCGGCATCTCTGGCGCAATGCCCATTCTCGCGGGACGCGTTCTCGGCCTCGCTTCCTTCGATTGGATCGGCATCATGCTCGCGCTCGGCATCCTGCTCTGGATTCCCACGCACACTCTTACCTTCAGCATGAAGTTTGAAAAAGATTACTCCGACGCAGGCGTGCCCACCTTCCCCTCCACCTACGGACTCGCCGCCACCCGCGCCACCATCGCCATCTCCTCTGTGCTTGCGGCGGCGGCAATGGTCATCGCAGGTTACGGCATCGGAATGCACTGGGGTTTCCTGCGCCTGCTCGGCGTGCTTTCAGCGGGACTGCTTATGCTGGCGATTGCCATCACCTTCAAACCGTCTGAGCGCGTCAACTTTGGTCTCTTCAAATACGCTTCCATTTACATGCTGGCCGCGATGATTTTGGTTGTCCTCGAAGTGATTTAGTACCGCAAGATTCATCTTGCACTACTTAATATGAAACTCTCCTCCCTCGACCGCATCCTTCTGCTCTGCGCCGCCCTGCTCGCATCCTACCAGGTATCTGTCGGCATAGACGGCTTCACCGCCCTGCCCATCATCGCCTACACCATCTCCTTTGGCGTGATTCTCATCGCATCCCTGTTGATCTTCATCCTCGGCTTCGACGTGCTCGACTCGCCCATCGTGATCATCGTCTCGACGATCATCCCTCTCAGCCTCGCAACAGGACTCGTCTGGCAGCACCTCGCCTCACTTCGGACCGTTTACCTGATCTTCACCATCATCAGTTTCCTCGCTGTGATATTAACCCGCTCGATCCCCATGCGGAATAAACTGCCCGTCATCACCATCGCCGTCACCCACGGCATCGCCGGCATGACCATCTTCCTGCTCCCCATCATCCTTTCGGCGCAGGGACAGATGAAGCCGCTATTTTCCCTTGTCGGCATCGGCGGCGCATTGATTGGCGTGGGCGGGTTATTGCTCTCCTTCCTCAAAACAGGCAAACCCATCCTCTCGAGGGAAACGATCATGAGGTTGTTCCCCATCCTGCTCCTGCTGACAACCGCGCTTTTCGTAGCAGGCTTCAAGTTCGGTTGACCGTACAACGAGATCAATTTCGCACTGCGCTTTTTGATTACAAAACATCCCCGTCTATTTGACGGGGATGTTTTTATATCGTCATTCCAGAAAAAATCAGAGCACCATCAAAAACCTACCCACCTGACAGTTTTAAAAATGGGACGCAGATGAACGCAGATTTTTTGAAAAACAAGAGCAAAATGGTTTGAATCAGCGTTTTCAGCGTTCATCTGCGTCCAAAAAAACAAAGTGTCAGGTAGCTAGTTTCTGGTGCAAAAGTGGCAGCGTAGCACATAAACAATTGACAAACGAAAAGCCTCTTTGGTAAAAGGAAGGTAACCAAACCAAATCCATACCGCAGAGGCACTCCAATGTTACGTGAACATTACCCAACTGACAAG
>JACRLB010000010.1 GCA_016235445.1 Chloroflexota bacterium
AATAATATCTTCCCGATCAAACAAGCCTGACACTTTAATGCCCATTGCCAAATAAAGTTCGGGTGGAACGCTGATGTCTGCGAGATACAATTCGCCAACATAGGGTTTTATGGCGGGGTTCAACAATCCTTTTTTAGGCAGAGCCAGAGTCATGGTGGCGGTCGCGCGGATGGTGGGTTCGTATGCCATACCAGTGGTAGTATCCAAACCAGACGGCGTATCGAGAGAAAGAATTGGGCTGGTTTGTTTATTTGCCCAACGAATGAGATCTGCCGCCGCGCCGCGCGGGGATCCGCTCAGGCTGTAGCCAATGATTGCGTCGAGGATCAACTCGATGGTCGAAGGAAGCGAGGCGGAGTCAACGATGGGGATGTTCATCCGCTTGAGAATATCCAATTGATGCGCGGGGATGCCGCGATAGTCATTCGCCGATTTGGTCAATGCGACGATGACATTTGCGCCCCAATTATGCAGATGACGCGCGGCGGTCATTCCGCCCCCGCCGTTGTTTCCGTTTCCGCAGAGGACTACTACGCTGTGACCTTGTACCGCTCCGCGCATCTGACGGCGAGCCAGTTCGGCAAAATTGCGCCCCGCGTTTTCCATCATCTGAATCAATTCGATGTGATAGTCTTCGATCATAGCGCGATCCACTTCGATCATTTGGGCGGTGGTCAGGGACGGGATCATGTTGTTCTCCATTTCATAAAGTAGGGATAGTATTCGCGGAAGAACTATTACCCGTGGTTTATAATTCGCTCATGGACAAACGAACCAACGAAGAATGGGTTTCTGATTTACGCGCTGGAGGGGAGCGGCAAGCTCAGGCATTGGAAGATTTACGAGCCATCATTTTACGCGGCTTGCCTTACGCTGTCGCTGGAAGGGTCGCACCCAACAGCCCCGAGTCCGAAGCGCTTGTCGAGGAAATAGTACAAGAAACGCTCATGCGCGTGTTGGAATATCTGGATACATTCGAAGGGCGCAGTCAATTCACCACATGGGCGCATAAAATTGCTGTCCGCGCCGCGTTGACCGAGTTACGCCGCGTCCGCTGGCGGGAAGTGCCCCTGCCGGAAATGGGAATGGGTGAAGAAGGCGACGCTTCATATCGGGAACTGTCCGATAGCCAGCCAAGCGCCGAAGATCAGATAGACCGAAAGGATATGATGAAGCGGATCAACCGTATCATCATGGAAGAGTTGACTGAAAAACAGCGCATGGCAATGATGGCAATCATGGAGGGATTCCCGCTGGAGGAAGCCGCGCAAAAGCTGGGAATGAATCGGAATGCCTTGTATAAATTAATGCATGATGCCCGCTTGCGGCTCAAGAAACGATTGGAAAAAGAAGGGCTGACGCCACAGCAGGTATTGTCTGTTTTTGAACGGGTTGGGAAGTAAGACAATGGACGGGTATTACTATCCATTCGTAGAAGGAATTTATTAAAATGAAAATCAAACAAATATTCCAATGGCTCTTTGGCTCAAATAATCAAAAATCTTCATCTTCTCAGAATAGGATGCAGGTGGGCAACTCCGCGAGGATGCAAAAAATGATGGCAATGCTATCCAATACGCAGGATGTTGAGCTGACGTGTGATGAGGTATTTGCCGTGCTGGATCAGTTTGCCGAACTCGCGGCGCAGGGGGAGGATGTCAGTGAATTGATGCCGCTCGTACAGCGCCACCTGGATATGTGCGAGGATTGTCGGGAAGAGTATAAGGTGTTGGAAAAGATCATACTGAGCACAGCATAACAGTTCATTTTCAGTATCGCCATCCAATTTCATGTTGGATGGCGATTTTTATTTTTCGGAAATGGGTAAGTCTAAGTTGCCGCGTCTATGTCACGCCTGAGGGGATGAAGGGCAATCCTTCAGTTTCGATGTTGCAAGAGGCGATCAGTCAGGCGATTGAAGGAGCACAATACCGTCTGCAAACCGGGTAAGATATATGTTTTCAGTGATGCAACACAAGTTTGATGTTCTGCCTACAAAACACAGATCACCTTGCCAATCCTCTGGCAAAGTGATCTGTATTTTGATCAGTTTATGCCGCCTACGCGTTTCCGAAACTTATACCCATATATCAGATATGTACCCCGCGCTACGAATCTCTATTTGGAGTATAACCTTTCAAAACAAGTATAATCCGCAGAAAAACAGCGGAGTCCCCATGACCTCAGACATTCAGGAACAAATCGAACGCCGACGCGAACGCGCCCGCGCGGAAATTCTCAAGATTGCCAACAAAGGCAGCCATCCCGTTTTCAGTTTATTCGAAGTCAGTTCGGTTTCAAAGAGCACCTACCGCGTCGAAATCCGCTCGCTGGATGAATTGCAAAACTCCTGCACCTGCCCCGATTACAAAAACAACCTCATCGGCACCTGCAAGCACATCGAAGGTGTGCTGATTTCGCTCGAAAAAGAACACGGCAAGAAACTCAAAAAACTCGCCGCCGAACGCCCGCGTGGGACTCAAATCTACCTGCATCACGGCATGGATGTGACCGTGCGCGCCGCCCTGCCGATTCCCGACAACGCCCGCGTCAAAGAATTGCTCGCCCGATATTTCGATCCTTCGGGACTGTTAGTTGGTGCGCCGCTCCAAACATTGCCCGCCCTCCTGTCCGCCATTGAGTCGCTCCCCGCGCGCGACAGGTCACTCGTCCGCGTGAATGAAGCGGCGCTTGAACATCTGTCCCTTTTGCAAGACCGCGAAGAAATCCAACAGCAAAAGGAATGGTTCCTCGACCAGGTCAAACGCGGACGCCGCACCTTCGATGTGCTTTCCACAAAACTTTATCCGTATCAGGAAGAAGGCGCGATGCACCTTGCCTTTGGTCGCCGCGCCATGCTCGCCGATGATATGGGACTCGGCAAAACCGTCCAAGCCATTGCCGCCGCCGCTCTGCTCAAAGAAATGCGCGACATCCAAAAGGCGGTCATCATTTGCCCCGCTTCGCTCAAACATCAGTGGGCGCGAGAGATTCGACGCTTCACTTCGTTATCCGTCACGGTGGTTGAAGGAAATCTCGAAGCCCGCCGCGACCTATACCGCGATTCATCCTTTTTCAAAATCATCAACTACGAACTCGTCCGCTTTGACATGGACGAACTGCTCAAACTGCATCCCGACCTCATCATCCTCGACGAAGCGCAGCGCATCAAGAACTGGCGCGCGAAAACCGCGATGATGGTCAAGAGCCTGCCCAGCCGCTACGCCTTCGTCCTCACAGGCACGCCGCTCGAAAATCGCATTGACGAGTTATACAGCATCTTCCAATTTCTCGACCCGCGCATTCTCGGTCCGCTCTGGCATTTCAATGATAGGTTCTACGAACTCGAAAAGCGCGAAAGCGGAACCTACAAAGTCCTCGGCTACAAAAACATTGACCAGTTGCGCGCGCTCATCAAACCGCACGTTCTGCGCCGCACCCGCGACGAAGTTCTCAAAGATTTGCCAGCGCGCACCGATAATAATTTCTTCGTCGAGATGACCGATGAGCAATGGAGCGCTTACAAAGAATTTCAAGAACACGTTGCCAAACTTCTCTCCAAAGCCAGGCGGCATCCGCTCACACCGAAAGAACGCGAGTTCCTTTTGATGTGTCTCATCAAAATGCGTCTCATCTGCAACGCGCTTGCGCTTCACGATAAGGAAATTGAAATCAAAGACAGCGAAAAGACGGGACCCAAACTCGGCGAACTCGAAGAAATTCTTACAGAAGAAATCGCCAGCAACGGACATAAAGCCGTCATCTTTTCTCAATGGGCAAACATGCTCGCGCTCACCGAACCCATCCTCAAGCGCATCGGACTCGGCTACGTCAAACTCACAGGCGCGGTTCCTTCCGCCAAACGCGGCGACCTCATCCAAAAATTTTTTGACGACCCCGATTGCCGCGTCTTCCTCTCCACCGACGCGGGCGGCGTGGGTCTCAACCTGCAAGCCGCCAGCCTCGTCATCAATCTTGACTTGCCCTGGAATCCCGCCGTGCTTGAACAACGCATCGCCCGCGCCCATCGTCACGGACAAAAATCTTCGGTGCAAGTCATCAACCTCATCGCCAAAGATACCATCGAAGAGCGAATGCTCGACACCCTCGCCGCGAAGAAAAACGTCTTCGCCACTGTATTCGGCACAGACGAATCTCCCGCCTCGATTAAATTTGCAGACATGGGACAAAGTCTCTTACAAAAATTAGGCGATTTGTTGAAAACTCCTGCCGATGTGGAACTCGCTCTCGCTCCAGCGACTCCGACTCCCGAAGTGGAGATTCCGTCCGCCTCTCTCCCCACCTTGAGCGGATTCACCGACCTGTTGCTTGACCGCGTCCCGAACCGAATCCAACTTGTCCGCAAAGCGCCGCACATGCCAGGCGCAACAGGCGAAGGAGTCATCATCGTAGTCTCTGGCGCGCCCGCCGACCTGCGTCCCGCCGTCGAAGCCGCATTATCCGAGCATTACATCGAAGACATGCCGCAACTGCATCTGATGGATTCCGAAGGGTATCAGTCACTCTCTTCATTTATCCCCGCACTCGCCGCCACACCCGCCCCCGAAGATGTCGCCTATCGCGCCGAGGTCATATCCGCGCCTACCCGCCAGGCAGACCTGCCATCCATCCGCCGCAAACGCGCGGGCGAGGGATTAGCCTTCGCCGAAAAACGTCTTGCCCTTGCAGACCTCCTGCTCAAAGGCGACTTCCCCGAAGAGATGACTCGTCCCCTGCGCGAAGCCCTCGGCTGGAGTCTCACCTCTCTGCTTGCCCTTCACGCTTCGACTTCGCTCAGCGCGGACCGCGACCCGTCATCGGATTTACCTTCCCCGCGCCTTGTTCAATCACAACTTGTTGAAGCAGAACATCTGCCCGCCGAATTAGCTCAAAGGTTGTCCCAGGTTCGGGATTTAACCGCCCAGCCCGAAGCGGGAGAGGAAGTTGTTCCCCTCTCCGCGCAAACGGGCGAGACGTTGCTGGAGTCAGTCAAAGAACTGGTCGCACTGGCTCATGGTCAAATCGTTAAAACATAATGTCTGTTCGCCTCCTCCTCGCCCCCGCTGGACACGGCAAGACTCAATTTGTTATTGAACAAATCCGCGCCACGCTTGCGAGTGAGCCGCTTGCGCCTGTTATCGTCATCGTGCCCAATTCGATTCAAGCCGCTGGTTTCCGCCAGCGGCTTTGCGCGGCGGGCGGCGCGTTGGGCGTGGACGTTCACACCTTTCACACGCTCTATGCTGAAATCCTGACTCGCGCGGGACAGCCGATCCCGCTGTTGACCGACCCCGTGCGGATTCGCCTGTTGCGCTCCATCGTTGATGACCTGTGCGAGCGCGGCGAATCCCCTCTCCCTTTGGGAGAGGGCAAGGGTGAGGGCATCCGCCACTTTGCGGCATTGCGCGACAAGCCTGGATTTATCGCCCTGCTGCGCAATACGATTGAAGAACTCAAACGCGCCCGCATCACCCCTGACCTGTTTGCTGATTCCGTCAAAGGACTCGGCGCGCGGCTGGAAGAGATTGCCCTCGTCTATTCCGCTTATCAGGATTGGCTGCAAAAACAAAACTGGGCGGATAACGAAGGACGCGGCTGGCTGGCGGCGATTGCGCTCGACCCTTCGACAGGCTCAGGGCGAAGCCTGTTTGCCGATACCCGTTTGTTAGCCGTCTCTGGCTTTGACGAATTCAACCCCACGCAACTGGCGGTTTTGTCCCTGCTGGCAAATCGCGCCAAAGAGACTCTCATCACATTGACAGGCAACATCGAAAATCAGCAACGCGCTGCGCATCATCGTTTTCACCGCGCACAAGCTGCGATTACTTCCAGTCTCAACCTCCAGCCCGAAGCGATGGAATCTTCATCCATGCTTTCGGCGGATATTGCGAATGTGGAAGCGGCTTTGTTTGATTTTAATTCTGGAGTCCAGAAGCTTGCTTCTGAGACACGGGCGGCAAGCCGCCCGACTCCAGGGCGCAATGAAATAGAATTCATCGAAGCCCAGACCCGCGCAGTGGAAGCGCGCGCCGCGTTGAGATGGGTCAAGGCGCGCGTTATCCGCGATGGGATGAAATTATCGGATGTGGCAATTCTGGCGCGTGACCTTGAGCCATACCGTCCCTTCCTCGAAGAGACCGCCGCCGAGTTTGGGATTCCCCTGCGGATTGTGGGTGGGCAACCGCTGAGTGAAAACCCTGCCGTTGCCGCGCTGTTGAATCTGCTCTCCCTGCCTGCCAACGATTGGACTCGCCGCGCGTTGATTGAATCGTGGCGCAGTCCGTATTTTGATTTCAGCGAACAGGGAATCGAGGTCAACTCCGCCGCGACGCTGGATGAAATTTCGCGGGTGGGAAAAGTCTCGCAGGGATTGGCTCAGTGGCATGAAGCATTTGAGATGTGGGAAAAGAAAAAGGCGGCGACAGATGAAGATGGAGAAGCGGTGAACACAGTTCCGCAAGATGAACGCGTCAAGGATAAATTTGAATCGTTCGTGGATTTGCTCACCCCACCATCCCAAGCTTCTATCAAAGAGTTTGTGGGGTTTGTAGAATTATTGATTGGCGATGACCCTGCGTTTAGCCCTTCGACCCTTCGACAGGCTCAGGACGATGCTTCGCTCAGGGAGAATGGATTGAATGTCGTCACTTGCGCCCGCGCAAATCAATCCACAGCGGAGCGCGATGTGTCCGCTTTGCAAGCGTTCAAGGATGTCTTGCGCGGATTGGTTCTGGCGGAATCTGTTTTGGATAACGATTCACTGGAGTATCCTGATTTCTACAAAGACCTGCGCGGCGCGGTGGACTCGGCGACATTCACCGTCCCTGCCGAGTCGGGCGTGTTTGTCGCTTCCGTGCTGGATGGGCGCGGACTTTCATTTGAAGCCGTTGCGTTGATGGGACTCTCCGAAGGCGAATTCCCGAAGCAGGAGCGCGAGGATATTTTATTGCGCGAGTCGGACCGCGCCGCGCTACACCTCGAAACGAAATTACACGGTGATGAAGGGACGTTGTTTTATCAAGCCGTCACACGCGGAAGGCAAAGGCTTTTGCTAACCCGTCCGTATCTTGCGGAGGATGGGCAGGCGTGGGAGCCGTCCCCGTTTTGGGCGGAGATAAACCGTCTAGCTGGCAACCAGCCCACAGTTAAAGTCAGAGGCGATGTCTGTTTAGTGGATTCTGCTGAGGCGGCGTCGAATGTCGAATGGGTGGAATCGGCTCGGGACTTCGACATCCACATCAAAAATGGAATCGAAGTTTTGCGGGCGAGGATGAATCCGAAAGCAGAGGGAATCTACGAAGGACTGTTGTTTGATTTGAGCGAACGATTCGGCGCGTCGCATGGCTGGAGCGCGAGCCGACTCGAAAGTTATGGGACTTGCCCGTTTGAGTTTTTTGTCGCGTATGGGCTGGGGCTGGAGCCGCGCGAGGAGGCGGAGGAGGGATTCGATGTGCGGATGCTCGGCTCGATGTTGCACAAGATTTTGGAAGATGTGTATGGCAGCCCTTCGACTTCGCTCAGGGAGGCGGCGGAAAAAGTTTTTGTAGATGCGCCCGCCGAATATGGTTTTCGCCCAACGGCGTTGTGGACTCAGCAGCAGGCAGAGTTGCTGCGCGTGTTGGAAAAGACGATTGAGGAATTAAACAAGGTTTCGCAGGGCTTCACGCCGCACGCAATGGAGGCGCGTTTTGGGATGGGCAAGCCGTCGCTGGTGTTGAAGACATCTGCGGGGGATGTGCGCCTGCACGGTTATATTGACCGACTCGACTCCGCGTCCGATGGTTCTCTGCGCGTGATTGATTACAAGGCGGGAAGCGCGGCGATTTCTGCGAGTCACTTGAAAGAGGGACGCAGGTTGCAATTGCCGATTTATGCAATGGCGGCGCGTGACGCGTTGGGCTTGGGTGAAATCTCTGGCGGATTTTATTGGCATATCCAAAAAGCCGAAGCGAGCAGTTTGAAGCTCGAAAAGTTTGAAGGCGGCGTGAATGGCGCGTTCGAGACAGCGGTGGCGCACGTCGTTCATCATGTTAAAGAAATCCGCGCGGGACATTTTGAGCCGAAAGCGCCCGATGAGGGTTGTCCGAGTTATTGCCCTGCGGTTAATTTTTGTTGGAGAAAGAAGTAATTGGTAATTAGTAATTGGTAAATCTAAAATCGCAAATCGAATGACTTTACTCTCTCAATTCCACTTCAAAGGCAACCAGGAAAAAGCCGTCACGGATTCATCGTCCGCGATTGCGGTCACGGCTGGGGCGGGTTCGGGCAAAACGCTTTCTTTGGTAGGGCGTTATTTGCATTTGCTCGAACAAGGCTATCCCCTGCGCTCCATCCTTGCCATCACCTTCACCGAAAAAGCCGCGCGAGAAATGCGCTCAAGAATTCGCAATTCTTTGTCTCACGCATCACAAAATTCACCCTTCGACTTCGCTCAGGGCGAACCTTCATCCTTCATCCTTCATCATTCATCCTTTGATTCTGCAAGAATCGGCACCATCCACTCCCTCTGTGCCGAAATCCTCCGCGCCCACCCCGCCGAGGCGGGACTCGACCCCCAGTTTGAAGTCTTCGAAGAGGGACTGTCCGCCGCGCTGCAAGCCGAAGCAATTGAGTCCGCGCTGGCGTGGGCTGCGACAGATGAACAATCTGTTGCACTGTTTGGCATGTTCAAGGAAAATGAACTACGAAAAATTCTCAATGCGTTGATGAGCCGCAGGCTGGATGTAACCGCCGAGTCCGCTTTAGCGGACTTTCATGAACTGCCCACAGGGGGCTGTGCCAGGCAGGACTTTAGTCCGACGGAACCCCGCCAACAAGAATCTAATTTAATCGAAAGATTCTCCGTAACTCTTAACTCGTATCTTGTAACTCACCTTGACTCTCCCACATGGCTTGACTCTCTTTCCGTTCTCAATTCTCTGCGTTCCAAATCCCCCGAAGACAAACTCGAACTCGCCCGCCAATCCGTCCTCACGCAATGGACTGAAACCCAACAAGCCCGCGCCGCCCAGAATTGGGATGCAATTCTCGCCTCCCTCGCCGCGCTTCGCAAAGCCATCTCCACGCAGGGACAAAAAGCCAACTGGGACGATATCGAAACTGTCCGCGAAGCGATGAAAGTCTTGCGCGACATCTATGATGAGCATCTCAAATTCCTCGCTGAAAAATCCCGCTTCGCATTGGATGAACAACTCGCCGCGCATCTCCCCGCCGTCCACCGCCTGCTGGAACAAACCATGCTCGAATATCAATCCCGCAAAGACGAACGTCAATCCCTCGACTTCGACGACCTCGAAGGACTCAGCGCCCAACTGCTGACCACGCACCCCGAAGTCCGCGAGCAGATTCAATCCGAACTCCGCGCCGTCCTCGTGGACGAATTTCAGGACACCAACGACCGCCAGCGTCAAATTGTGTATGCGTTGACGGGATTCAATCACCAATCACCAATTACCAATCTCCAATCTCCAGTCAACCTCTTCATCGTCGGCGACTCCAAACAATCCATCTATCGTTTCCGCTCCGCCGACGTGACCGTCTTTCGCCAGGTTCAAGCTGACATCCAAACCTCTGGCGGCGAACTAATTGACCTCGACCTGACCTTCCGCGCCCACAAGCCCCTGCTCGAACAACTCAACGCCCTGCTTGCCCCCATCCTCGGCGAGACCGACGACCCCGCGCGACCGTACGCCGTTCCCTTCGCGCCTCTAAAAGCTTATCGCCCGAATCCCGTTCGCGAAAACATCCAACCGCCTTTCATCGAATTCCATCTTGGACTTGGCGACTCAGCCGAAGAAGGCAGGCAAGCCGCCGCGCAAGCGCTCGCTCAACGCCTGCGCGAACTTCACGAAACCGAAGGTTTCAACTGGGGCGACATGGCTTTGCTCTTTCGCTCCTCCACCGCCTACGATGTTTACGAAAACGCGCTCGAAGCCGCGGAAATTCCCTTCGTCACCGTCGCGGGACGCGGCTTCTACGACCGCCCCGAAATCCGCGACCTGCTCAACATCCTCGCCGCCATCGCCGACCCCTCGGATGACCTCGCCCTCGTTGGCACCCTCCGCTCCCCCGCCTTCGCGATTCCCGATGCAGAAATCTACAAACTGCGCTACCCCAACGGCGTCACCGCTCCCGCTAAAATTTTCGACAGCCTCAAAGAGCAGGTAGACAGGTATACAAGTACACAGGGAAATGACGTAACTCGTAACTCGTACCATGTAACAGACATTCATCCTTCATCCTTTATCCTTCATCCTTTCAACATTCTCACTGAACTCCACGCCCTCTCCTCCCGCGCCCCCGCCGCCGCCATCCTCAAACGACTGCTCGACCTCACCCACTATCGAGCCATTCTTGCCAGCGACCCCAACGGCGCACGCATGATTCGTAACGTTGAAAAACTTCTTGCCGACGCGCACCGCTCGCGCCTCGTCAGTCTCACCGACTTCCTCGCCTATGTCCAGACCCTGCGCGATGTCGGTTTGCGCGAAGGCGAAGCCCCCGCCGATTCCTCGAACACAGGCGCGGTTCAACTGATGACCGTCCACAAAGCCAAAGGACTCGAATTCCCGCTCACAGTCCTCGCCGACGCGGCGCACCAATCCCACGCCCACTCTGCCCACGTTCAATTACCAATTACCAATTACCCAATTACCACGCAACACGAACCACGCAACACGCCTTCCCTCCTCCTCGACCTGCGCAACGACGACTTCCACTCCACCGCCTGGCAACTCGCCGCCCGCCTCGAAGACGACCGCGCCGAAGCCGAAGACGCCCGCCTGCTCTACGTCGCCGCCACCCGCGCCAAAGAAAAACTCATTGTCAGCGGACACATCAAACAAAAGAAAGACGGCACGTTCTCCCTCTCTGGCTGGCTTTCCAAGTTCTCTTTTTTGCCTGCACTTGGGGCGCAGGCACAAGTGGAGATGTCCACGCCCGAGCATTTTCCAATTAACGACAGAATCTACGCTGCGGTCTATCCTTACTCTCAAGCCGACGTTCCTCCCGCGCCTCAACCTGATTCAACATCCCAAACAGAATCTCCCCGTGAATCTGACCTGCTCGAACCCCTCGTCCCAGCCTCTTCCATTACCGAGGAGAAACTCCGCGCCCGCGAGAGTGACCCGCCCCAGCGAGTCTGGCGCATCGTCTCCACGCTTCGCGCGAAATCACCCCGCGCCCCCGCCTGGCTCGTCGGCAGACTCGTCCACGAAGCCATCCGCCGCTGGCGTTTCGACGATTTGGAAAACTTCCTCAAACCCTTCGCCCTCGAATCGGGTCTCACCGCCGAAGCCGAAATCCACGCCGCCATTCAAGAATCCCGCCGCATGTTGGAGCGCCTGCGCGCGCATCCCCTCTTCGCCGAACTCAACTCGGCGGAACGTCATCACGAAGTCCGCTACGACTTACCCGATGGGCGCGGCATCATGGATTTGCTCTACCGCACCGAAGCAGGCTGGTTCATCATTGACTTCAAAACTGACGATATCCGCTCTGACGCCGAAGCGCAATCCGCCATCCGCCAGAACGGGTACAACCGTCAGGTGGCGCGATATGCCGAGGCAATCGAGAACCAACTCAACGCCCGCACTGAGCCGAGCCGAAGTGTTAAAGCAAAGACGCGGCTCGTCTTCCTGAATGTGAATGGCGAAATCAAAATCTACGAGTAAAGTTCCAATGGATTTAAAAGTCTTCATCACCAATCAGAATTCAACCTGCGACGAATGCGGCGAAAAACTGAGACACCACGCCTGGATTACGCTGGTTGAAAACAAAGGCGCGCTTTGCCTCTCGTGCGCCGATATTGGATCATCTCGTCTTCCTTCCAGTGGGTGGCGCGGCGCTGAACCGCCGCTCCGCCAAATATTCCATCCTATCGGCAGTCGTCCTATAGTGGAGCCGCGCCCGCAAGCATTATGAGCGTCAGGGATTGCTGGTGGAAGAAGCCGCGCTCCAACGCGCCGAGCAGGAATGTTTGGACGATGCCGATGTACGCGCCCGCCGAAATGAACGCGCGGCTGATCGCCGCATGGAACTCGACCAGGAATATGTCTCAAGTTTTGCTAAACGAGTGCGCGAATTATTTCCCAACTGCCCTGCTGGGCGCGAACAAGCCATCGCCGGACACGCCTGCCAAAAATACAGTGGACGGATAGGGTGTTCCGCACAAGCCAAAAACCTGAATGAGAAATCCATTTTGCTGACGGTGATTGCTCACATCCGCTACATCGAAACGAATTACGATGAACTGCTGATGCAAGGCAAGGATCGTTCGTTGGCGCGAAACGAAGTGAAAGATGTGATTAATAAAGTTTTGGATTGCTGGAAATAATAGTTGAAGGACGGATGCGTTTGAAAACAAAAATCGTCCTGCCAGAAATTGACAGGATGAAGGGTATTTGAATTTTTTTATGCAACCGCTGGCCGCTTGTGAAACTTATACCCGTATACCAGATCTATGCCGCATTGAGGCGCTTGTAGTGAAAATCTAATGGGTGTGTTTCAAATGAGTTGAAGGATAGAACGTCCCGAAGGTTTTCTCGAAGACTTTGACCCTTTTTCAAACCTTCGGGACGGTTGTTTCAACTGAAATGAAACACACCCAAATCTAATCCTTAAAATTCTTTTTGATGGGATGATCTGTAATTGGTCCGTTACTTTCCATTTCGGGACACGCAACATTCATAGCACTTCATCCTCATACAAAATCTCATATTTATAGCCCTGCTCGGTCAGGAATCTTTGGCGGTTGGCGGCGAAGGTTTGGTCTACGGTTTCGCGGGTGACAATGGTATAGAAATGTGCCATTGCGCCATCAGTTTTGGGACGTAGAATCCGCCCGAGGCGCTGGGCTTCCTCCTGGCGGCTGCCGAATGTGCCAGAGACTTCGATGGCGACGCTGGCATCTGGCAGGTCAATGCTGAAGTTGGCGACCTTCGAGACGACCAGCGTTTTCACTTCTCCCGTGCGGAACTGTTCGTAGAGTTTCTCGCGCTCGCGCACAGGAGTCGCGCCGTTGATCAGTGGAGAATTCAGCCGCGCGGCGATTTCGTCCAACTGATCGAGGTACATGCCGATGACCAGGGTACTCTCGCCCGCGTGACGTTTTAGGATGGACTGCAAGATCGGCAGTTTGCGCGGGTTGTGAGCCGCCACCGAGTATTTCTGGCGTTGCGGCGCAAGCGCGTATTCCATGCGGACGGTTTCGTCCAGCGGTGCGCGGATTTCATGGCAGAAGGCGGTTGCAATCCAGCCTTGTTTTTCCAAATCCTTCCACGGAACGTTATATTTTTGCGCGCCAATCAACGAAAAGACATCGCCTTCCATGCCGTCTTCGCGCACCAGCGTAGCGGTCAGTCCCAGCCTGCGGCGCGCCTGAATTTCAGCCGTGATGCGAAAGACTGGCGCAGGCAGTAAATGCACTTCGTCGTAGATAATCAGTCCCCAGTTGCGCGCGCTGAACAATCCAAAATGTGGGAACTCATCCGAGCCGCGCTTGCGGTACGTCAAAATCTGGTAGGTGCTGACCGTCACTGGGCGGATATCTTTTTGCAAGCCTGAGTATTCGCCGACCAGATCTGCCGTCAGCGAAGTCTTATCCACCAGTTCGTTCATCCACTGGCGGACCGCCACCGTGTTGGGAGTCAAAATCAGCGTGGAGGTTTGCAGTTGCGCCATCGCCGCCATGCCCACGATGGTTTTTCCCGCGCCGCAGGGCAGAACGATCACGCCGCTCCCGCCACGCGCCGAACCGCCCGCGTGAAAAATCTCAGCGGCTTCGGTCTGGTAATGCCGCAGGATAAATGGTTTGCCATCCAGCGTGGATTGGCGCAAAGCAATCGGCAAATCCTCGCCAGGCGCGTAGCCTGCCAAATCTTCGGCGGGATACCCAATTTGCAGCAGCGCCAATTTCAGGTGTCCGCGCCTGCCCGAAGCGACCAGCGCGCGGCGCGCATCCAGCCGTTGCAAATACACTTGTGTTTTTTTATGGTTGAGAATTTCCATCATGAGCGTGGCGTCGTCGCTGGTGACAATCAAGTTCTCCCCCTCGCGCACCAACTTCACGCGCCCGTAGCGTCCCACATATTCTTCGATGTCGCGAGTCACGTTGGCGGGCAAGCCGTACTTCGAGAAAGCCTCCAAGCCAGCCAAAATTTCCGCGGCGGTCAAGCCCGAAGAAGCCGCGTTCCACAGGGAAAGCGGCGTGATGCGATAGGTGTGAATATATTCGGGCGATTTTTCCAGTTCGGCAAAACGCGCCAGCGCATCACGCGCCTCTTCGTAGCGCTCGTTCTGCACTTCAAGCAGGATGCTTTTATCGCCCTGAATAATTAATGGATTGGATGGGGATGGCAAGAGACCTCAGTGTGTTGCGTTTATTCGATTTCGATAATCAATGTATCCCGCAATTTGAGAACCGCCTCGTCAAACCTGGCTTGTTCTTTTTGTTGAATTTGGATGGCGCGAATTTTTGAATCGGCTTGAAAGGGACAGCGCAATTCGGCGAGCATTTTTTGAACGGATGTGAAGGATTCTTCGTCTGGGAATTGATAGCGGACGGAGACGCTCCGACTCACCTTGACCTGCTTCGGTTTCCTGTGAGTTTTTTCCTGCGCTGATTCTTTGGGGAACAGGCTGATGGCGGATTCTGCGAGAGGGGCAAACCCGCCTGTCGGATGTTGAATCCGCAACGGGGCGTAGGCGTTTATTTTCAGCGTGGAAAAAAGCCCATCGTTTCCACGTATCAGCCGCAGGGTCGGGGTGATGCGCTCCGCTGTAAATTTATCCGCTTCGGGAATCTCATTCACGCTTTCCAAAAGCGCGAATCCTTCGTAAAGCGTGAACTGGTCGGCGTGCCCCGCCCATTCTTCCAATTCCACTTTTACGTTGGGAGGCAGACTGCGCCCGCCGAGTTTTTCCAACATGGCAATCACATCCAGGTCGGGCTGGCGCACTTGCTCGGCGGCGACAAATGTTTTCTTGAGTTGAAAGATGCCGACGTAGGCGGCGTGCCCGCTGTTTGGGCTGGAGACCTGCTCGCCCAGCGCAGACACCTGCTGAATGATTTGCGCTGGGTAAAAGTCCGATTCGATGACGACATCAAAATTAGGCTGAACGGTGAGTCGCGGCTGACTCTCCGCGCCGCTCATCAAACGTGGAAAGCGTTCATTGACTCGAAACGCCTTGAGCATTCCACGCGAAGGCATGAGACCTTTGTACGGCGCGGGATTGTAAGCCACATCTACGAAGCGCATGGTGAGCGGGATGTTTTCGAGAAAGCGTTCCACGTAGCGACCTTCGACGCGCTCGAAGCCATCGGGGTCGTCATCGGGGATGGGTTTTTCGTTATGAGACCATTGTTCTTTGCTCTCGTAAAAATTGCCATAGCGGGTAGTTGCTTTTTCCCATTTGTCTTTGGGTGGGTTCTTTGGGATGAGAAAGTAGGGATGCTCGGCTTTGAGATACGCCACAAGCGATTCGACACTGAGCCATTGATTGGGGGGACAGGTCTTAAGCACATCCAGCAGGAACTGGCGGATGTCAGGGAATTTCAATGTGGGCATAAGTCCAGTGCCAGAACCCCAGGCGCCAAATGAGTCCAATGCGCCCAGTATGGAGGTCTCGTAAAACTCGTTCTTTCTATAGCCGTCGTACTCGCTGTGAGATTTGGCTTGGATGAGCGCGTCCAGAATTTTCTTTTCCTGCCCAGCGGGTGAGAGTTTGAGAAATTTGCCCAGGTCGGGTTTGTTAACCGTGATGAAGTTTTCGATAAAAGACGGCTCGGAACTGGTGTAACCGCGATAGGTGCCTTTGACATCGTAATCAACCAATCCTAAACTCAGGGCGAGGTCATCAATGAAGTCAATCCATTGCGCGCCGCCAGTTTCCTTTGACACATTGACCAGTTCAGAATCTCCCATGAGTTTGGCGATACGGACTGAATCGGGGCGCGGGATCTGGTTGGTGCGAGTCATGCGCTTGACGTTGGTCTCGCCGACATAATCGAGGTAGGTGAACAGGTCGCGCAGGAGGTCGCGGTCATTGGAAAAGGTGCGGAGTTTTTTAGGGTCGAGGGAAGTGAGCATGGGAAAGGATGAATGAGAAAGGATGAAGGATGAAAGGTGAAGGATGAATCTGTTGCGTGTTACGTGTCTACCTGTTTACGTGTTTCCGTGTGTTTGATAGGCTACGGACGAATCGTTTTGGTAACGAAGCCTGTTTTTCTGAGGACTTTTTCGACGTTGGAACGGAACTCAGAGGGGAAGGCGATAAATTCTTTGTTGAGGAGGATGGCGTTTTGTCCGAGTTCGCGCTCGAGTTGAACGCGCAGGTTCAGGTCGCGGACGCGGGCGATGAGCAGGTCTTCGTGCAGGATGGTCTTGCCCCATTTTTCGTTGACAGCGTCGAGCGCTTTTCGGAAGGCGGGGATGTTTTTTGCCAGCCAAAGCGAGAGAGGAGAATTTCGCTGTTGGGGAGTGGCTTGTCCCAGTTTGATGGGGCTGGGCGCGGCTTGCAAAATATTGTTTTTCGCCGCGAGATGGGTGAGGGCATTGAGCAGTTCGAGGGAGTGAGGCGGGATGTGGCGCAGGTCAATATTGATTGAATCCGCTTTGGGGTTGGATTCAATTCCTGAAACTGAATCAGGCTGGGGGGCGGTTGAGGCGGTTGAATCCTGTTGGGGAGTGGGGCGGTACACGAAAGCAGAATCCATCTTCAGCCGCGAGAGGAGTCCCAATTCCCAGCCTTGATGCAGAATTTTTTCGGCAGGTAAAACCTTGCCGCCGAAGCAGTAAATTTTGAGCGCAGGGTCGAGGCTTGCGGCGCGTGCCCATTCGTCGGAGGAAAGATTATCTAGTAATTTGAGGGTGGCGCGGGTGGGAGATAATGAAGCGGGGACGCTGGAGTTGGTGATATTGAGCGACAGCCACCAGGCGCGTACTTGCCAATCTTGCAGGCGCGCGGCGGAAAGCGGCTGTCCGTCCAGATGGATCGTGCCATTCTTGATTTCGAGTTTTACGTGGTCATTGGGGAAGGCCGGTCCGCCGCCAATCAATTGCAGCAGTTTTTTGCGAACGGTGGTATCACTGGTTTCGCCGTGTTCTGCGTTTGTGACGACGGGCAGAAGCGCAGGCAGGTATGGGACGAATTCGGGCGGCAGGGCAAAACGCCAGCGTTCCAGTTGAACGGTGTCGCCGCGCAAGTTGATTTCTGCCATGATGAGCAGTCCGCGCCGAACGAGGTTCTTTTTGACGGCATCGAATGTGACTTTGTATTGCTGGGTGTATGTGCCGTGATAATGTCTGCCCGATTGTGCGGCGCTGCCATACAGCCGCTCGAAGAAGGCAACGTTCACTTCGCCTGTTTGGTGGAGCAGGTGCAGTGTGATGATTTCTTCTGCGCTGAGAGCCTGCATGGATTCAGTCACGCCGATGGAGGAGACAAAAAAACTGGCGAACGAAGTGCGTGATGTTTCACCAGAGCCGAAGCCGCGCGCTTTGCGAATGGCGTTCAGGTCAACATCTGGCAGGTCGGCGCACATGCTTTGTAACAAGCTGGAAATGAACATGCAGGGATTGTATGGGAAGATGGGATGTGTGTCAAATTTTTGCTGGCGGTGATTGCCCATATCCGCCCCATCGAAACAAGTTACATGAATTTTTGGCGCAGGGCATGGATCGTTCGTCGGCGCGCGCTGAAGTGAAAGATGTAATTGATAAAGTTTTGGAAAACTGGAAATAACCCATCAAAACAAACCCGGCTGGCTGGGTTGCGAAGGAAGGCTCGTGGCCTGTTCCTTCATCCATTTGGGTAATTTCACAGGCGGCTCCTTGAATGGATGAGGAAATGCCATCAACTGTTTCAGAAGAGAGTTGATACGTTGGTGAGCCAATCAGGAAACCGTTGGATTGCCAGACATCGTTTGTTCGCATTTGTTCAAGAGGCTCGAGTGCGTATCCTGCATAGAGATGTGCAACAACGCGAACACCTGCATCCCAGACAACTATTCCTCGCCGCTGCCAGTCTTGCTGCTGAAGTTGAGTAAGCCAGGAAGGATAGTTCGGTGGGAAGGCGATATGCCCCTCGAAATTGAGATGGATGCCCCATGTGGTTTGATCTAGAACGGTTGAATAATTCTGCATAGGTGCCTGCCTGTGGTGATGAATTGACTGGATCAGTATAAAGCAGGCAGGTTCTGGGATCGGAAAAGCTGCCGGTAAATGGGAAAAAGTGGATTGATTGTTTACCGGAATGTTTTAAAAGAAAACACCCCTATACGTAGGGGTGTTTATTCGTTTTGAGCTTTTTGTTCTCTATTTGTCGGGTACAAAATTTTGAGGTCGGAACTTATACCCGTATACCAGATATGTACCCCGCCGGACAAATCCGATTGCGGTTGTGAGGTGAGGAATGCTTGAAAGTAGTCGATTAGAAGAAGTGGATGCAGGTGCAACCTGTCTAGCAACTCATTAATCCGGGATACGCTCGAGTTCTCGCCAACTGATTAATGATCCATATCTAGTCTGCATGGACTGTTCTCCTCCATAAACTACATAGCCTTGATTTTCAGGAACCGCTGCCAACTGGCGCCAGTATTGGAGGCTGTCAAAGTAACTGGTAGACATCGTTTTACCGGATTTGATCTCAACTGGTGTAATTTTATTGCCATTCACTAGCAAACAATCAATCTCTTTACCATGATTATCTTGCCAAAAATACGGCAGGCGATTTTCGCCACGATGGAAGTTGCGCTTAATAAACTCATTGATGATCAGATTCTCAAAAAGCCCACCTTTTAGATAGTGTAAGTTGACCTGATTTTCTTCACGGATACCAAGCAGGGAGCACGCAATACCCGTATCGTAAAAATATAACTTGGGTGATTTAACCAACCGCTTGTTGAAGTTGCGATGATAGGGTTGTAGACGATATAAGATGTAGGAACTTTCCAAAATGGAAAGCCAAGCTTTGGCTGTGTTTGGGCTGATCCCAGCATCACTTGCCAGGCTGGCATAGTTGAGCAGTTGCCCGATGCGCCCAGCGCATAACCGCGTGAATTGAATAAAAGAATTGATATCTCCGATATTTTTCATCAAGCGCACATCTTTCTCGACGTAGGTTTGGATGTAAGCCGGATAAAAATCGGTGGGGTCTATTTCACGATCATAGATGCGTGGATATTGACCTTTGAAAATCAGGTTTTCGTATTGCCCTGCATCTGGTTTCAATTCTGCAAAAGATAATGGCAGCAGGTGTAAAACAGCAGTACGCCCTGCCAGCGTTTGACTAATTTTTTCCATCAACAGGAAGTTTGATGAGCCAGTTAGAATGAATTGAACGTTCCGATTCTCATCTACCAGCTTTTGAATGTAAGAAAATAAATCAGGAGTATTTTGGATTTCATCCAAAATTGCGCCATTCGGATAATTGGCGAGGAAGCCACGTGCATCGGTCAGCGCAATTTGGCGGATGTCAGGCTCTTCCAAAGATACATAAGGCAAGGTGGGAAAGGTAGCCTGAACGAGGGTGGTCTTACCTGATTGGCGAGGTCCTGTGAGGGTAATGACTTGGAATTTCTTCGCAAGAGCAATTAGCTTGGTTGCCAAAGTTCTTTCGATCATAAGAACACTCCACTGAGCGGATAATGATTATCGATGTTTCTATTTTAGCATTAATTGTACAAATATGCAATCATGTTGCACATTTACACAGCCAGTATTGGTAATTAGTCTGAAAATGTGTAAATAAAAAGCGGCGGAGAGAGTTCTCCGCCGCCTACGTGCCGCCTACGCTCGTTTTCTAAATTTATACCCGTATACTATCAATCCCCGCTCATCGCCGTCATTTCTCATTTTCCGTGTGACCATTTCAACGGGCATGCCGATTTGTACTTCGCTGTTGTCTACGTCGGTGAGTTGCGCGGTGAGCATGGGGCCTTCTTCCAATTTCACAATGGCTACGGTGTATGGAGCGTTTGCTTCGTAACCTGCGGGGGCTTCGTACACGGTTGTATATGAATACACTTCGCCTTTGCCGCTAAATGCAAATTGTTCTTTTGCTTCGTCGCCGCAATTCGGGCAAACATCGCGGGGCGGGAAAATTTTATGATCGCAATGCGGGCAGACCTCGCCCACCAAACCGTATCGTTGTTTTTTGAGACGCCAATGTCTTGGGATTTCCATTCGTGTGTTCCTTTCTTCGATGGTAATTCTATCCCGCGCGCCTATCAGAAGCTATCAGACTACGGATTGCAATTAAGCTGGCGGATTATCTCCACAATGTGACTCTCGCCTCTCACCTGACCGTTTGCCTGAATCTGCTCCCAGACAGTGCATACGCCCCGACGCATTTTCGCATCCGCCCTCAACACGGCAATAGATAATTCCTCCGCGGTTTGTAAATCCCCTGTGCGGGCATGGGCTTCGATGAAGATCAGCCATTCATTTTGGTCTTCTGGCTTGAACTCTTTGGAGATGGCTTGCTTTTCAAGCAAAACTACTTGATCAAAATCTCCCTGCTGATGGGCTAGCTCTGCTTTTGTGAAGTAATAGCACCAGCCATGTTCAGGTTCGGGAAAAAACATGGGCATGGCAGGCATTTCCGCGTCAACCAAAATGCGGGACAAATCTGAAAGCGGGATGGCATCCGTCAATTCCTGGGGTTCTTTTGCGTAAATTTGCAAGTCACCTCGGGATGGGTCGAGCACACGCAAGCACCCATTTTGCGGCATGTAGATGACAACCACATTCGAGGTGGAACTGCTGAAGTTAACCGTGCGGTACGGATAATTGACGGGAGTGTTTGCATCCAGCGAAGGCAGGGTGACGCCGCCCAATCTTTTTTCGGTGTAGAGCAAAATATAAGGCAGGTTGGAGCGCGTGTATTCTGGCACGTACATCCAGTTGATGGGCGCGGTAAAGGATAAGTCGGTTTCGTAATCTATGGGCATTTGGTAGGTGAGCAGAACGGTGTTTTGTTCCAGCGCGGGAATGCGCCAGGCCATTTGCCAGTAGATTTCACCCTGCTTCTGCCAGTCTCTGCGGAAGATGTTGGCGTTGAAGAATTGCTGGCCGATGCCGAGGGAAATGAGGGCGGCAAAAATAATGATTTTTGCGCGATGGTTTTTCACCAGCAATTCCACCAGCCCGATGATAAATAAACTTCCGCCGATCATCATGGAGACTATGAATCTGTCGAAGGAGGATTGCAGAGTTAATGGGAGGCTGGCGGCGAGGGAGGGGAGTCTGCCGAGCAAGATGCCGATGATGCCGATGACGATCAGCGAGATGGGCAATGTTTTTTCATTACCATCTTCTGTTGGTGCGGAGCGGAGCAGATGAGGCGTAAGCAATGTCCATGAAAGGGCAGACAGGCCGAGGGTTAGGAATGAGGCGGGCGCGGGGAGGGTGGAAAATGTCAAAACGAGGATTTGGATCCAGACGTAGAATCCTGCTTTCCAGAGAGTGTCCAGCGCTTCTTTCAAAAGCATGAGGATCGTGAAGGATTGGGTTGCGTTGACTTCGTAGGAGTTGTAGGGGCCGAGTTTGTAGTAGTAGATGAGCCAGGCGGCGTTGAGAATCCAGATGAGGAGATACGGCCACCAGATTTTGAGGGTCTTGATAAAACGCTGGAGTAAATTTCCATCGAAAAAGAAAAATAAAAAGAGGAAGCGCAAACCTTCGAGGCCGAAGAAATATTCGGTTGGGAAGATGCCGCAGAGTTGAAGAAGGAGGGCGATGATGGTGTAGGTGGTTTTTTGTTCGCGCAGGGCTTTGAAGGTGAAACCAAAAGAAAGCACGTAAAAGATGAAGGGGATGAGTTCCTGATTGATGTGTGTGAGTGCAACCCAATGCTGGCTGTACCCCGGAAAGACCAAAATAAAGAGCGCGGTGATGAGGGCTATTCTTTGTTGCTTCGGCCAGATTTGTTTGAAAGCCCAAAAGGCGGCGATGCCAATGACGAAGCGAATGACGAGCGCGAAGATTTGCCAGTACAGTGGCACGGGTGGGACGAGGCTGGTGGTGAAATAAAAGATGGGGCCGAGAAATGGACGGAAGGGCGCGAAGGCTGGGTTGAATTCGGCGGGGCCGAGGAATTTTGCGATCCATGCGAAGGGCCAGTCGTCCCAGTAAAAGCCTGTGACGGGGAGGAGCAGTCCGTAGGCGCTGATGGTGATGAGGGCGAAGAGGAGCGGGGTTTGGCGCTTTGAGGGGGATTTCAGCATTGGACAATTATAAGAGATAACCAGGCTAAAACCTTTTGTACACGGACGCTACTGATTTCACGGATGACTCCACTGCAAAAATCTTTTTTTAACCACGAAGGGCACGACACTTGCACCGCGCTGCGGATGCAGTGCAGGTGAGTTCACTAAGGAAGTTCAAAAGCGAAAGGCCTTTTTGCAGTGGAGTCACGGATTAACACGGGTTTTTTATTCCGTGCGAAAAAAATAAAACAGGCACGCCAATGGGTGTGCCTGTTTTAAGTTGATTTCCTGTTTTTTATGCGGGCATTGCGTGATCGTACAACTGTTGTTTTATGGAGGCGATGTCTTTTTCCAAACGGCTGTCGCCATGCCTGATTTGTTCTTTTATTTTTTCGATGGCTGACATGACGGTGGAATGGTCGCGTCCGCCGAGGACTTCGCCGATTTGCGGGAAGGAGATTTTTGCTTCTTCGCGCAGAAGGTACATTGCGATCTGGCGGGGGTAGGCTACTTCCTTTGTGCGGTCGCGGCCTAAAAGCTTTTCGGAGGTGAGGTTGTATTTTCGAGCAACCAGGCTTACCACGTGGGCGGGTTCAATGTCACCGCGGGAAGGCATGAGGTCGGCAAGGGCTACTTCCACGAGGCTGGGGGTGAGGGCTGAGCCGCTCAGGTCGGCAAAGGCGATGATGCGATTCAACGCGCCTTCGAGTTCGCGGATGTTAGACTGGACCTGCTTGGCTACGCTTTCGAGTATTTCATCGGAAATATGGCGGCCTGTGCGCTCGGCTTTGGAGCGGAGAATGGCAAGGCGGGTTTCAAAGTCTGGGGCTTGGATGTCGGCAGTTAAGCCCCACTCGAAGCGGGAGCGCAGGCGTTCTTCCAGCGTAATGAGGGACTTGGGAGGGCGGTCGGATGAAACGATGATCTGCTTGTCCTGTCCATGCAGGGTGTTGAAGGTGTGGAAGAATTCTTCCTGGGTGGATTCTTTGCCTGCGATGAATTGGATATCGTCCACGAGTAGAACGTCTGCGGAGCGGTATTTTTCGCGGAAGGCCTGGGTGGTGTGGGTACGAATGGCGTTGATCATGTCATTCGTGAATTCTTCGGAGGAGACGTATAAAACGTTTAGCCCGCTGGTGTGGCAGGCGTTGCCAATGGCGTGCAAGAGGTGGGTTTTGCCGAGTCCGACGCCGCCGTAGAGGAAGAGCGGGTTGTAGGCGCGGGCGGGTTTCTCTGCCACAGCCTGACAGGCCGCATGTGCGAGGCGGTTGCCAGAGCCGACTACGTAGGTGTCGAAGGTGTAGCGCGGATTTAATGTGACATGGCGTGGTTTTGGTTCGGGTGGCGTTATTTCAATGGAAGAGGCGGCAGGCTCGGGGTCAGAGGAAGAGGCGTTTTCGTCCGATTGGGAAACGACGAATTTAACGGCAACGTTCGAGTTAAGGATTTCGATCAATAATTTGGAGACGTTGGTGGCAAGGCGGCTTTCGAGCCAGTCACGCGCGTACGCATTGCGTACGCCAACGGTAATCATACCGTTTTCGTAGGCAAGGGGACGCGTATCGCGCACCCATGTGTCGAAGGATGCGCGGGGCATTTCCATTTGAAGTTGTCCAAGCACTGACTGCCAAGCCTGCTCTGCGTTCATAAACGTTCCTTAAAGTGGGATGTAAGCGTAATTTTGCGTATATTGAACTAGCCCGCCTTTGACGCGGCTTAGTAAATGTATTTAATATGTTCCTGTAAAGACTCTTACGGGGTTCGGATGTGAGGATACCCTTTAGGGGCAAACATCCTTTATATCAGCGTGGATACATTCTAGCAGATACTTTGAAATGCTAACAGGCGTTCAACCTACGTTAAGCTAAAAAGATGTGTTTTTTTAAGGTTGGGTTATGTTAAAGAATCGTCTCGTATTCATAAATGCTTCTGCAATGTTATAGAACGAGTGTTTCAGGCACTAGCACCCACATGCGTTCTCCTGCCCCCCATATATGGGCATGAAGGGCAATTCGGGCATATGGAAGGCATATCTATCTTAAAAAACCGTGACGCGAAACTTTTTTGATTCGCTGTCGATGAGACTCGAGTTCCTGTGATTCATTTTGAACGAATCATCGAATCGCATGATTTATCTTTTTATTGCGCGGGGAACCCATACAAGGATGGTCGTTCCCTCGCCAATGACGGATGATATGTCGATATCGCCGCCTACTGAATGCGTGCGAGTCTGCATGTTTGCGAGTCCGTGGCCGATGGAGGCGTGCATGTTTTCAAGGTCGAAGCCTTTTCCATCGTCGCGGATCTCCATCAGGGCGCGATCATCAGTTGTCCAGATGGCAACTTGCACATTTTTTGCCTTTGCGTGTTTGGCGGCATTGGCCAGGGCCTCCTGGCAGATGTGAAATAAGGTGAGGGATTGGGTATGCGGCAGGTCTTTCAGGTCTGAATCAGGTCCTGTGAAGCGAACTTCAGAGAATGTATTGGCGCGGTATTCGGCAATCAGGCGTTTTATGCCGTTCAACAAACCTTCCGAACCCAGTTGACGGGGTCTCAAATCTAAAATATAGGCGCGGATATCGCGAATCGCCTGGTTTAATCCGTCAATGGCATGGTTGATGCGTTCTTTGGCTGTTTCGGGGTCTTCCCCCAATGTCAGCCGCACGCCTTCCAAAGACAGCCCAACCCCATAAATGGATTGAATAATGCCGTCGTGCAAGTCCATGCCGATGCGGTCACGCTCCTCCAACACAGCCAGGCGGCGCGCATTGGCATGTAACCGGGCATTTTCAATGGAAAGGCCCGCCCAGGCTCCCACCGCCGTGAGCATTTGAATGTTTCTTTCATCAAAGGGAGCTGTGGTACGCGTGGCAACGCTCATCACACCCATTAAATTTTCACCTGAAAGCAGGGGAATACAGGCAATCTGCTGAAACCCCGCTTCTACGACTGCATCGCGCAAGAAATTGGTGTCACTGGCCAGGTGCGTTCCGATCATTGGTTTATGGGTTTTGGCAACCAGGCCCGGATAGCCATCGCCCACGTTGAACACGTTGCGAGTCCAAAAAGCCTCCGCCGCCTGGCCGCGATGCAGTACCATGCGCAGGGTGTTTTTATCCTCTTCCAGCAGGAATATCTCGCCCGCTTCTACTTTCATGTAGTTCATCACCAGCCCGAGGGTCTTGTTAAGGATTTCGTCGAGTTCCAGGCTGGAGGTTAAGGTCGAAGCGATGCCGTTAAGCAGGGACATGTCCACGTTACGGCGGGTCAGCGCGAGGTCGCGTTCCCTCATCTGTTCGATAAAGCGCGCATTCGTGATGGCAGTGGCGGCATACGCGGCCAGCATCTGAATGATCATTTCATCGTCAGCAGTGAATTCAGAAGCGTCAATTTTTTCGGTGAGGTAAATCTGGCCAAGCTGTTTATCCCCAGTGCGAATCGGCACCCCCAAAAACGAAACCATGTGCGGATGATTGGCGGGGAAGCCAGAAGAGAGGGGGTGATTCTGAATGACAGGCGTGCGAATCGGACGCTCGGTATCCATTAATTCGCCGATCAATCCCCTGCCAGTCGGCGGGTGGGCAATCTTTTTTATTTGCTGGTCGGTCAAACCAACGGCAACAAATTGTTTCAACCTGCCTTCATCATCCAACACCCCCAGCGCCGCATAACGGGCATCGGCCTGTTCGCAAGCCGTGGACGCAATGCGCTCCAGCAGAGTTTCCAATGAAACATCTTTCACCAATTCCAAACTGGCGCGGTGAAGCGCAAATAAACGTTCCTGCAATTGTTCACGGGTTAACAACATGAAAACAACACCTCGCAGACATTATACCCATCACAGTCACAAATTGCGCCTTTTTTCCCCTACCGATGACCGGGGGATTATATAATCAATTCATCGTTTTTTGATAGAATTTGAAAGAAAGCCAAACTATACTTGAAACAACTCACATGACAAATTCACACATATCTGGATTTTACAACCTGACCATCGAACAGCGCCGCGCAAAAATTGCGGAAGCGCTCGCGCCTCTTCCCCCGCCCGATCTTGCCCCGTGGACGACAGGCGGACTCTCCGCTGAATCAGCCGACCACATGATCGAAAACGTGATCGGCGTACACTCCCTGCCCCTCGGCATCGGACTCAACTTCATGGTAAATGGACGCGATGTTCTCATCCCCTTCGTGGTGGAAGAACCCTCTGTTGTAGCGGGCGCATCCTTCATGGCAAAACTCATCCGCGCAGGCGGCGGATTCTTCGCCACCACCACCGACCCACTGATGATCGGTCAAATGCAATTGATCAACCTCGTCAACGTGGAAGAAGCCAGGCTCAAGATCTATGAGCACAAAGCCGAACTGCTCGCCATCACAGATGAGATCGACCCCATCCTCAAAAAATTCGGCGGCGGCGCGCGTGATCTCGAAGTCCGCGTGATTGACAACTCCCCCATCGGCTCTTTCATCGTCATTCATCTCATCTATGATGTGCGCGACGCGATGGGCGCGAACGCGGTTAACACGGCTTGCGAAAAACTCGCGCCGCAGATCGAAGCCATCACAGGCGGGAAAATCCACCTGAAAATTCTATCCAACCTGGCAGACCGCAGAATCGCCCGCGTGCGCGCCACCATCCCCGTGGATCAATTGGCATTCGCAGAACAAGATGGCATCTTGTCTTACACTGGCGAATCTGTCCGTGACGATATTATCGCCGCCTATGCCTTCGCCGCATCCGACCCATACCGCGCCGCCACCCACAACAAAGGCATCATGAACGGCGTGGACGCAGTTGTCCTCGCCACAGGCAACGACTGGCGCGCCATCGAAGCAGGCGCACATGCCTACGCGGCCCGCTCTGGCAGATACACATCCCTCTCCACCTGGGGCAAAGACAAAGACGGCAATCTCGTTGGCACGCTCGAAATGCCAATGGCAGTGGGAATTGTCGGCGGCGCAACCAAAGTCCACCCTGCCGCACAGACGGCCGTCAAATTGATGGGCGTAAAAACCGCCAACGAACTCGCACAGATCATCGTCTCTGTTGGGCTCGCCCAAAACATGGCCGCGTTACGCGCCCTCGCCACCGAAGGAATCCAACGCGGACACATGTCGCTACACGCAAGGCAAGTCGCCATCGCCGCAGGCGCATCTGGCGAATTGATCGAAAAAGTCGCCGCGCAAATGGTTGCCGAAAAAGTTGTGCGCATCGATCGGGCGGAAGAAATATTGGGAACATACACAGAAAAATAGGGAAACAAGCAGGCTGGTTAAAGTCAGCATTTTGGTATGTGCAAAAAAGGTAACTACTTTGACAATGTCACATTTCAAAACCTTTTACCACAAAGTCCACAAAGGGGCACAAAGGAGAGCAAAAGGCTAAAAACGAAGGTTTCCTTCGTGACACTCACCTGCACTGCAACACACCTGCCCTGGCGGGCGGTGCCAGGGAACGCAGTGCGGCGCAAGTGTCGTGCCTTTGTGGTTTTGTACGGCGGACAAAAAAATCATTCAACATAAGTCTTGATATTGTTATAATCGCCCCATGCGTTTCAACCTATTTCGACAATCCGACATCCCCAAAAAATATCATTCCAACTTCACAAACCTCTATCTTGATATCGCCTGGTTCGGTGTACTCAGCGGCACCGCCATTAACTTCCTCAACGTCTATGCCACGCGCCTCGGCGCAAGCGGTTTACAGATCGGCCTGCTTACCGCCATGTCCGCCGTTGTCAATCTCTTCCTCGCCATCCCCGCAGGCTATTGGATCAGCAAACGCCACACAGGCCGCGCCGTCTTTTGGTCATCCATCATCTTTCGCATCGGCTACCTGTTTTGGATTCCCCTGCCCTGGTTCTTCAACGAACAAGGACAAATCTGGGCGCTCATCATCCTCACCTTCCTCATGGCAATCCCACTCACACCGCTCGGCGTCGGCTTCAATGCGCTCTTCGCCGAAGCCGTCCCCGACCGCTACCGCGCGCGCGTGGCAGGCACACGCAACGTCACCTTCGCCATCGCCTACATGCTCACCTCCCTCATCGCAGGCATCATCCTGAAAAACACAGCCTTCCCCGCAGGCTATCAAATCATTTTTGTGATCGGGGCATTCGGCGCGGCGATGAGCAGTTACCACATCTACCACATCAAACCCCTGCAGGATGAAACCCCCGCGCCTCCCTCCCCGCCGACAACTGATTCCCCCCCTTCGGGGCAACAGGCAGATTCTCCCCGCGGCATTAAATCAATCCTCCGCCTCGATATTTGGCGCACCCATTTCAAAAATGTTCTGCTGGCGCTTTTCTTCTTCCACTTCATTCACTACCTCGCATCGCCGCTTTACCCGCTCTACAACGTGCGCGTGCTCGAACTCAACGACAGTCACCTCGGCAACGGCACAGCCTTCTATTACCTGTCCGTTCTCATCGCATCCACGCAACTCGGACGCATCGTCCATAAATACGGCCACAAAAAGGTGACGGGCTGGGGCGTGGCAGGCATGGCGTCCTACCCCATCATGCTCGCCTTCGCACAAAACGTCTGGCACTTCTACGCCCTCTCCTTCCTTGGCGGATTTCTATTTGCATTGGTCAACGGCGCGTACGCCAACTACATGCTCGAAAACATCCCAGCGGACGATCGTCCCTCACACCTTGCCTGGTACACCATTGTCTTCAACTTCGCCGTTCTCGCCAGTTCCATCATCGGCCCCCTCACCGCAGATGTAATGAGTCTCGCCCCCGCGCTCATCCTCTTTGGCGTCCTGCGCATCGTCGCAGGCATCTACCTGCTCAAATGGGGATAGAAAAATTTCAAACACAAAGGACACAGAGGTCACGAAGGTTTTTAAAAGAATTCCTATGTGCATTTCGTGTCCTTTGTGTTTAGGTGCGAACCGACAGTACATCGTATAAGATTTAACCGACAGATCATCGTATAGATTCGTACCTTAACAACCGACAGTACATCGTATACATTTTGGCGATTGAAATGATCAATGTTGCTATATAGTCTTGCAGTAACCG
>JACRLB010000011.1 GCA_016235445.1 Chloroflexota bacterium
CGGTTACTGCAAGACTATATAGCAACATTGATCATTTCAATCGCCAAAATGTATACGATGTACTGTCGGTTGTTAAGGTACGAATCTATACGATGATCTGTCGGTTAAATCTTATACGATGTACTGTCGGTTCGCACCTAACCAAAAAAACATGCTGATAGACAAAACATAAAAGAATTGATTTGCAAAACTGTGTAAACCAACTGGTTTCTTTATATTTAACATTTTTATAAACAAAATAACACTGAGAGCAATAAAAATAGCACCAATGCTCAACAAAAAATACTTATACTTTTCAAGTTCTAGTATAGAAAGCTCTTGAAGTATCCGTTTACTAAGTATTGCAGCGGCGATTATTATCAGATTCATCAGAAAATATACAAGCAAACGTTCGCGAAGATTAGACGGTTTCATAAATTAAAAAAACCTCCTCCTTTAGAATAATTACGATAGAGAGAGCAAGTTTAATCTGGAATAGGCCACAAACTAGCAGGGGTTAAAATGCATTTATCAGTTTGTTGGATAAAGGTCTGATAAAAATCATCTTTAGACATGGTCGTTGCTTCATCGATTGGCTTATATGTGTTTTGAATGATTTGATTCCATCCAGTTGGTTCCAATCGGTCAAAAAATAAATCAGCCTGCCCAGAAGGATATAAATCAAATTTCACATGTGAATTTGAAGGACATCCCATTATATTTTCCCCAACAACTTGCATTGGCATGGTGTAATTAACGAGCATACCTTGTTCAGGATACAAGAGAAGTATATTAAATCCTCCATTAGAAGCGCCACCAGTAGGGAGTTTTGCCATCGTAGACATCATCACTTTGGTTGGCTTGCCATATTCTGTGAGGATATTTGTCAACATGTAATAACTAAATCGTTCAATAAAGTCTGAAGAGTCAAAAACATAAATTAGATTGTCGTCAATTCTATTATATGCTCGCGCAGTAAAACCAATTTGACTGACTGTATTGGTATTAGGATTTGCAAGAAAGCGAACACTTGTATGAATATTGAATTCGTCATCAATGTAATCTGGATCAATGGCTCCAATCTCCTTCTCAAAGCGAGTAAATTCCGAAATGCTACTCAAGGGCGCTAATATTGAAACTGCTTCTTGAAACAAGGTTTTGCCTGGGTTTATACCCCAGAAGCAGGGTAATTTACACCCGCCATTGTTTACTAAAAGACTTTGGAACTTAGATTGCGCCTCATCAAATGATAACGCGGGGATTATAGGAATAGCAATTACTGTAGCAACAGGAAAAGTAGATATGACTTCGTGTGAAGGTGTTGTTACAACATTAGATTTTGCACAACTACCTGTCAGCAAGGAAATTATTATCAGAACTAGTAGATAGTTTTTTTTCAGCGTTGTCTTTGCTTTCTTCTTAATGCCATTAATTTTTACGGTGTCCATTTGTTCATCCAATCTTGGGCAACAGAAACATCCAAAGCATAATCAGGGGAAGAATTCCATGTACCATATACCCAGGCAACAAACATATCCCCATAAGTTTCGCTAGGGCTATTTGCTTCTCGATTATATTGGTAATATTCACACTCGTCACAGGCATTGGCGATTGGAGCACGCGAATTAGGTTCTAAAATCTTGTCTCGATTTTCAACTAAATACCATGGCATGTCTTTTACAGGATTTTCACCATATTGATAATTCAACGCATGACCAAACTCATGGATTACATTCCCGGTCATTCTGCGCATGTCGTTACTTGAACTCCCAGCCATTGACCAAAAGTTTATCTGAGTACTGCTAGATGTACAGCCTCCTCCCGTAAACGTCGCAACTTGACAGCCATACAAGGCATTTGTTATCCCATAGTTAATATTTATGCCGCCGCTGAATACTGTCGTGAAAGCTTGGGATGCTGATTCTCCTAGCCCTCTTTCACTTGCAAATTTATTTCCAACTGTGATAGCTGCAGCTACAATGGCGTCCCTTTCTTTATCTCCAAGTTTTGGATCAACTGTAATACCATATAATCCTAATTGTTGTGTTGCATACGTCATGGGCTTCTTCCCGCTTGCGTCACAATATCCTCGGTCGCAATGATTACCAGGTTCATGCCCACTCGGATCGACATAATTTACTGGCGAGTTATTGACATACGCATAGCGATCATACCCCTGCACCCCGCCAGGGACAATGGTGTCGGCGGAGGTGAAACGTCCTAATGCGGGGTCGTACATCCTTGCGCCGTAGTGCATTAGGCCGAATCCCTCACTCGTGGGGGTGGACGGGTCGTCCATGTGCGAGTACTGTCCCGTGAAGGTGTACTTGGTCAACGCGTAGGCGGGATTCGCGTTCAGGGTGTCATTTGTCCACGAGTAGCGGACTTCGCCCCAGGGCTTATATCTCATTTCAGAGACTTTCTCGCCAGCAGTGTCGGTGGTGACGCTGGTGGAGCCGAGGTGGTCGGAGAGCCTGTCGAGACATGGTCGCCGAGCAGGTAATACAAGAAGCGATTCTTCGTTACAAAGCGCTTCTAGGATTCATGAAAAATACACGATTATCTCTAATATTTTTCCAATCAAAAGGAAGATAGATAATGGGAGGGTGAGTGTTGCCCAAGCAGCCACAAGGAAATATGTAAAGGACTTTCCTAACACTAAAAGATTGCTAAAACTAATATCCATATTTATATCTATATATAGAAATTTTTCATAGAATGTTTTTATCACTTTGAAAATCAATAAGAGGCATACTATGAAAGCCAAAAAGTCAATAAAGATTGATAAAAATACATTCAATCCGTCGAAAAAAGCCTGATAGCTTTTAGCGTATAAGCCAAAAAAACTCCGCAAAAGGATAGTGGTTATAAAAAGAAATATTAAACACACCAAAAGCCACATAGGTTTCACTTGTTTGTTCATCATTTAATCACCTATTCCACATGTTTATCTTCGACATTGCCATCATCAAATCAACGTAAGCCTTCCCAATTACTGTATTCACTTCAATATATCCATTGGATCTTCCTGCTAAACGGCTGTTTGAACCCGGTGCTCTTCCGATTGTGATTTCACCAACGTTTAGAGCACTTTTGAATTGCTGATGTATATTATCCACTTCACGCAAGCCAGGTTGTATCATGTATTCATCGACAGCAATTGCAGGAATCGCAAAAAGGGCGCCTACTGCAATTGCCACTTTCCCACTCTTTGTAACACCAAGTACGAATAGCCCAGGTGCAAGAACCGTTATTCCATAATACAAAATTTTGACGCCTATTCTAAATTGTAAATGATAGTTTTCAAATCCTTTGATATTCTCTTGTGTTACAGACAATGTGCAGGCATATCCGCCATCCGAAAAATAGTTACAGCTTGGAGTTTGATCACTGGTTGGCGAACTCAACCCAGGGCTTTTGCTTCCGCATTCACCATACATCTTGCAAAGGTCAGGGTCAGTTCCACTTTCGCCCTCTTCTTCCTCTTCGCCGCCACTACTACCACCACCTCCACCACCGCCAGAACTGCCACCATGATTACATCTATCCCAATCCTCACATGATGGGGCGTGACCAGTGGGGTCATTATATCGAATCGGGTTGTTATTCACGTAAGCGTATCTATCATATCCCTGCACCCCGCCAGGGACAATGGTGTCGGCGGAGGTGAAACGTCCTAACGCAGGGTCGTACATCCTTGCGCCGTAGTGCATTAAGCCGAATCCCTCACTCGCGGGGGTGGACGGGTCGTCCATATGGGAGTATTGTCCCGTGAAGGTGTACCTGGTCAACGCGTAGGCGGGATTCGCGTTCAGGGTGTCATTTGTCCACGCAGAGCGGACTTCGCCCCAGGGTTTATATCTCATCTCGGAGACCCTTGCTCCCATGCTGTCGGTCGTCATGCTGGTGGAGCCGAGGTGGTCGGAGAGGAAGTAGGTGAGGACGCCGACTTGTGGAACGGTGTATTTTCTGGCGGCAATGCGGGACGTCCCTGCGAAGTAGTATTTCGTGACTGTGCCATTTGTCAGTTCGTAATGTCCGCCGACAAAGGTGGTGGTCACTGCTTGCCCAGAGCCTGTCGAAGGGTATTCTGTGGCTTTGACTCGCCTGCCGTCCCCGTCATAGACGAAGGTGGCGATGAGATCAGTACCCTTCTTCACTTCCACGAGGCGGTTTTCGGCATCGTAACTGAGGTTGAAGGTCTCGCCGTTGACGGTGCGGATGGTCTGGTTGCCGTTGGCATCGTAGGTGTAGGTGTTGCCGTTGGACAGGGTCTTGGCGGCATGGGCATGGCTGGGGTCGTAGGTGTAGCTGGTTGCGCCAAAGGTCTGAACTCCAGCTTGGGTGGTCGCGCCTTTGGTGAGCAGGTTGCCTGTGGCGGGGTCGTAGGTGTAGGTTTCCTGCGGGGTGTTGTTCAATTTCCAACTGATTAACCTGTCGAGTGCGTCGTAGTCATAGGATTGAGTTTCATCGTCTGCATTACTGAGAATTCCGTCTGCGTTGCTGAGAACGGTTAATTGAAAAAGATTCATTGACTTGGCCACAAATTTGTTGGGGTTTGCAAACATAGTGAGTTTTCAGGATTAGAATATTTTTCATAAAAGTCCTGAATATCTAAATCCGTGGCTTCCTCAATGCTCATATAAGGAGTGTTAGCACTATCCCATCCTAATATATAGTTGATAGTACGAGTGTGTTCACTTGGCGACCATAAAAACAAATGAGGACTTTTAAGGCATCCAGTTATTTGCTCACCCTTTACTGTAGCGTAAGTTCCGTACAACACGTTAATGCCCTTTTGAGGGTAATATAGATCAATACTCAGAGGAACTTGATTTGGTGGCAACCCATAGTCAGAACTATAACTCGATATTAATACCTGAGACGGGATACCATATTTCATTAGGATGGATGATGGAGAATAGGAGTATTCATTAAAACCGTTGGCTTCTATTTCTCTTACTATGCCGTCTCTAGCTGCAAATACTACTTCAACTATGCCCAATTCAGAAACTTCCGTTGAAATTGGAGACCTTACATCGTATACAAACCAATCGCTGGGAGGTTGTCTTTCGTATATTGTACTGAACGGTTTTAGAAATTCGCTGGCATTGCTCCAGTTAGTTTGATTAGGATTAATACCCCACCAACATGGCAAGTCGCAACCATTATTAGTCTGCAATAATTCTAAAGTAATCTCCGAACTCTCTTTTGCCAATGGGGTGGATATGGGGAGATAAGGTGTCTTTGTAGGCGATACAATTGAGATAGGGTTAGCAGTCCAAATTGGTGTTGATGTGGCGGTTGGTGGAAGAAAAGGCGTCGAAGTAATTGATGGAGTTACAACGCTTGAAATAGGAGAACATCCACTCAAAACGAGCACAAGAATAATCCAATGATATTTTTTCATCACGACTCCAATTCTTATGGATAAAGCCACTCAGCCATGTTTGTAGTCATCCAGTTAGCGCGTGTAGCGCTCTGCACTGTCCATTTGCCGTATCTATTACCTGCGTCAGTCTGCCACTTATTCATTGTCCATCCTAAAAACTGATCAGCAAAGACCTCACTGGCTGTTGTAGCAGGGTTTTGGACCCATGTACGCTCATTATTACGACTTGCAAACCCTGAGTAACTGTTCGAGTCTGGATCTCTTAGCAGCAACTCATCAAAACCCATATCGTTTGTTAGCCGCAACTCCGGAGTCTGGTTCATTGCCCAGTTGAAAGCATGACCCAACTCGTGAATTACATTATTTCGAGCGCGTAAAAGCCAATCTGAATGATTAAAACCTGACATGGATACAAATCTTATATCACTTCGTCCATATGTGTAGCCACCTGCCCCGTTGCAGTCATTACAACTTCCCCATGTAAAGGTTAATTGGCCGTAAATTGTTTTAAATATTTCTGATGGGGATTTACCTGAAACTTCACCGAATTTTCCTGCAACAGCCAATACGCCAAGCACAACGGCAGCTTTATATCGAATATCCCATTTGCCTTTTAGCTTTACACCATACTTTGCCAACACATCGTCAATGCTGTATTGTGGCTTTTCATATTCTGTCTCACAACTTGCGCCACACATAGATATATGCCCGCTCGGGTCTGTGTAATTAACTGGCGAGTTATTGACATACGCATAGCGATCATACCCCTGCACCCCGCCAGGGACAATTGTGTCGGCGGAGGTGAAGCGTCCTAAGGCGGGGTCGTACATTCTTGCGCCGTAGTGCATTAGGCCGAATCCCTCACTTGCGGGTGTGGACGGGTCGTCCATATGTGAGTACTGTCCCGTGAAGGTGTATCTGGTCAACGCGTAGGCGGAATTCGCGTTCAGGGTGTCATTTGTCCACGCATAGCGGACTTCGCCCCAGGGCTTATACCTCATCTCGGAGACTTTCACTCCAGCAGTGTCCGTGCTGATGCTGGTGGAGCCGAGATGGTCGGAGAGGAAGTATTCCACTTTCATGGTTTGCGGGATGGTGTATTTACCCACACCTGCACTGCACCAAACGCAGTGCAGGTGCAAGTGTGGCGATGCGGGACGTCCCTGCGAGGTAGTATTTCGTGACTGTTGATCCCGTCACTTCGTAATGTCCGCCGAGAAGGTGGTGATTATCTGACATGTTTTACGCGCACACTCTTTCGATTATCGACGCGGGTAAAGATATACGAGAATTCCAAGCACGATTCCAAGTATTCCATTAAAAACTATTAATCGAAGTGACAACCTCTCTGGAAATAGTAAAGTAAAGTAAGCAATCATCAAGAAAACATAAAGCCCAATACCCTGTAACGCCTTCTTTATTCTATACTTGTGAGTGGGTTTTTCCATAGTTAATCCCATCCCTGGTAAATAGTTTCTGTAATAAAAAACGCTGGAAATAAGTTTAATACACCTTTTGCGTTCAAAATTGGATGCGTATTCCAATGAGATATTTCTTTTTGTTTGTTGCCATTGACAGTAACACCCCAATTAACAACATTGGAGCCGTACTCGATTGAAATTGGCACTTTTCCACCGCTGGATTCCATCGCAATTGTGTAACGGAAGTCTTGCAAGTCATTTATGGTTGCGCTTACAGTCCAATCAGCAAGTAATGCTATAGCGCCTAATACTGCGCCGGTTGCGAAGACTGGCGCCCCAAAAGATACCATAATTAATGCTGCAACCGAAAATACACCAACACCTTCTAAAATTGGGGCCCAATATGTTAAGAAGCTGTCAATCGGTTCTAAAAAACCTAACCACCAATCAATTTCATGCAACAACAATTGAACCTCCTCTGAGGATAATGTAATTTCATCGCCAATAATATAGTCAACTTGTTCAAGTGCTGTCGGATCACATTCACGATACATCTTGCACAGATCGGGTTGAGGTTGCTTGCTCTTACCCTTTGAGCCGCTTCCACCGCCGCCAGTGCTTGGTGATGGGGATGGTCTGCCTCCCCCTTCACATTCTGGCGTTGGGTCTTCAGGGTCAGAACACATGTTCCCGTGGGGTCATTATATCGAATCGGATTATTGTTCACATACGCATAGCGATCATACCCCTGCACCCCGCCAGGGACAATGGTATCGGCAGAGGTGAAACGTCCTAATGCAGGGTCGTACATCCTTGCGCCGTAATGCATTAGGCCGAATCCCTCACTCGCGGGGGTGGACGGGTCGTCCATGGACCGCGGTTTACCGTCTGTCGTCTATGGTCTAACGCACAAGGTTCTCCATGATAAAATCCCATCCATGAATCGAACCATTCTTCTTATCGTATCTCTCGTTGGGGTCTCGCTGGCCTGTGCTTTCACTCCACCCACGGCCGCACAGCCATCGGCGCCTTCCGGCAGTGTGTTGTATCAGGATGATTTTTCACGCAACAGTTCAGGCTGGGATCGGATGCTCGCCAACGAAGGCGTCATGGATTATGACGCGGGCGGATTCCGCATCCTCGTCAATTCCCTGCAAACCAACTTTTGGACGACTCCCCGCCAGGATTTTTCGGATGTTCGCATCGAGGTGGATACAGGTAAATTCGCAGGCCCCGATGAAAACCGCATTGGTTTGGTGTGCCGCTTCAATGGAACGGATTATTATTTCTTTATCATCTCCAGTGACGGCTTTTACGGCATGGGCATATTCTCAGGCGGAAAAGCCGCCTTGTTTGGGCAGGCTGAAATGCAGCGTTCCGAAAATATCAACAAAGGCCTTGCAGTCAATCACCTGCGCGCCGATTGCGTAGGCAATACTCTCACTTTTTATGTGAACGGCTTTCAAGTGGCGCAGGCGCAGGATGCCATACTCGCCGCGGGGGATGTTGGCATTTTGGCTGGCACATTCGCCGCCCCCGGCGTGGATATTGTCTTCGATAATTTTGTGGTATTACAGCCGTAAAACAAGTAATTGGTGAATAGTAATTACCAATTACCAATTACTCCAATGAAAATCTTCCTCGATACCATCGGTTGCAGGCTTAATCAGGCGGAGATCGAAACCATGGCGCGGCAGTTTCGCGCGGCGGGGCATGAGATCGTCGCCACTGCCGAACACGCGGAGTTGGCTGTGGTCAACACCTGCGCCGTCACCACACAAGCCGCTTCCGATTCGCGCAGTAAAATTCGCAACATTGCCCGCGCAGGGGTTGAGCAAATTATCCCCACAGGCTGTTGGACGACTCTCCAACCCAAAGAAGCCGCCGCCCTTCCGAATATTTTGCGCGTGGTCACGAATGATCAAAAAGATTCCCTCGTGGCCACAACTTTAAACCTTGAGCCTTCCACCTTCGATCTCGAACCCATCGAGCGTTCTCCCATCCCCGGCTTGCATCGCCGCACCCGCGCCTTCATCAAAGTGCAGGATGGCTGTGACAACAAATGTACATTTTGCATCACCACCGTCGCGCGCGGCGAAGGGCGTTCCCGTCCGCTGGCGGATGTGATTTCAGATATTAATTCTGCGTTGGCTGGCGATTCAAAAGAAATAGTTTTAACCGGCGTGCATCTCGGCTCGTGGGGGCAGGACATTTCGACTGCGCTCAATGTGAATTTTCATCTTCGCGATTTGGTCAACGCTATTTTGCGTGAAACGGATGTGAAGCGATTAAGACTCTCATCCCTCGAACCGTGGGATTTGAATGCCGATTTCATCTCCCTCTGGACTGATCAACGCCTCATGCCCCACCTGCACCTGCCTCTGCAATCTGGTAGTGAATCCACTCTGCGGCGGATGGCTCGCAAGACCACGCCCGCATCCTTTCGTGAGTTGGTCAACGCCGCAAGGGATGTGATGCCCGATGCCGCCATCACCACCGACATCATCGCTGGCTTCCCCGGTGAGACGGATGATGAATTTGCCGAAACGCTCGAATTCGTCAAAGAGATTCAATTCGCTGGCGGGCATGTCTTTTCGTATTCGCCGCGTCCGGGCACAGGGGCGGCAAAGATGAAGGGGCAGATCAGGCCCGAGTTAAGAAAGAGGCGCAATCATATTTTGCAGGAAGCGCTCGAAGAGTCGGCAAAAATCTATCGCGAAAAATTCATCGGGCAGAAAATGTCAGCGCTGTGGGAATCGACGACAGAGTACGGCGAATACGGTTGGCGCATGGAAGGCTGGACGGGGAATTATCTGCGCGTGTTTGCGAACGCGCCCACGCCGCGCTGGAACGAGGTGGACGAGGTGGAGTTGCAGGAAGTGGACGGCGGTTTGATTAAAGGTGTGATTTTGTAACGAATGTCACTATTTGAAACGGGGGATGAATTGTATAATTTTTGTGCATCATAAAATAAAAGGAGCAAACAATGACGGCTCAATTAATTGACGGAACTGCAATCGCGCAAAAGGTGCGTGATGGAGTAAGGGAAAAAGTTGCCAGGCGAATCGCGGAGGGCAAGTCTCAGCCGGGGTTGGCGACCGTTTTGGTGGGCGAGAGGATCGACTCTGCTACGTACGTCAGCATGAAGCAAAAGGCTTGCGCTGAATTGGGGATGACATCTTTTCATCACCCCACCCCTGCGGATATTTCACAGGAAGACCTTGAAAAACTTATCACAGAATTGAATGCCGACCCGAAGGTGCATGGCATTCTCGTCCAATTGCCTTTGCCTGCTCATTTGGATGAAGAACGAATTTTGCAGCTCATCAGCATCGAGAAGGACGTGGATGGTTTTTCGCCGATCAACCTTGGGCGTTTGGCGCAAAAGGGACGCGAGCCGTTGTTTGTTCCATGCACGCCTTATGGATGTATCTATTTATTGAAGGAAGCGGGCGTGAAGATCGCGGGTGCAAACGCCGTGGTGTTGGGGCGCTCGAATATTGTGGGGATGCCTGCCGCGTTACTGCTCATCAAAGAAAATGCGACTGTGACGGTTGTCCACTCGAAGACGAAGGATATTCCCGCAGTCATGCGTGATGCGGATATCATCATTGCGGCGATTGGCCGCGCTGAAATGGTGCGCGGGGATTGGATCAAACCCGGCGCGGCGGTGATCGACGTGGGCATTAACGGTATTCCAAAACTCAACCCTGATGGCACGCAGATGATCAGCCAGAAGACTGGCAAACCTTTGCAGAGACTTGTGGGCGATGTCAATTTTGAAGAGGCGAAAGAAGTTGCCGGGTTCATTACCCCAGTCCCGGGCGGTGTGGGTCCGATGACGATTGCGATGTTGATGGCGAACACATTGCGGGCGGCGGAGATTCAAGAGCCGTAGGCAAGTAATCAGTGACCAGTAATCAGTCCCGTCTTTGGCGGGACTTTTTCTATTTAAAACCTTGACATAGTAACAGTTTGGTACTAATATTGATTTATTAGTAGTATGGATTTGATATTACTGAAAGGAGCAAGATGACTGAGGTTACAGCACAAACCAAAAAATTTCAAAAGGAATTGAACTCAGGCACATCATCACTCGTGTTGTTGAGTGTGTTGAGCCGAAGCAAGGAGCCGCTGTACGGCTACCAGATCGCCAAAATGCTCGAAGAAAGTGGCGATATCCCAATGATGAAGCAAGGGACGTTGTATCCCGTGCTGCGCTCGCTGGAAGAGAACGGCCTGCTGGAAAGCACGGTGGAGCCTTCGGTCTCTGGCCCGCCGCGCAGATATTACAGAATTACCAGCGATGGAAAGCTTGCTTTGGAAGAATGGCTTGAAATCTGGAGACAGACCAAGAAATTCGTGGATGCAATTTTGAAAGGATGACATCATGTTTAATACAGTTGAAGAATATCTCGATGCTTTGAAAACTGAAATGAAGGATGCCGACCCTGCGCTGGTGCAGGATGCGCAAGCGGATGCGCGCGAGTACTTATCCACGGCGTTGTCTGTTGCGCGGGAGGCTGTTCCCGAGATCAGCGAAACTGATGCGCTCAGGAAAATTGTCGAAGAGTATGGAATGCCCGAAGAAACCGCATCCGCTTACAGGGAGGTGGAGAGGCGAACATCGCCAGCCTTGAAACAGGCTGTCAAATCAGGCTCGGCGCTGGGACGCTTCTTTGGCGTGTACACCGATCCGCGCGCATGGGGCGCATTACTTTATATGTTCATCGCCTTTGTAACGGGTGTGTTCTATTTCACCTGGGCCGTTACCGGCGTTTCTGTATCCATATCTTTTTTGATCTTCATCTTTGGTTTCCCTTTTGCGCTTTTATTCCTGCTCTCGGTGCGCGGATTGGCTCTCCTCGAAGGCCGTCTTGTGGAAGCGCTGCTTGGTGTGCGAATGCCGCGCCGTCCGTTGTTTTCGCATCAAGGCATGAAATGGTTCGACAGATTGAAGGCTTTGCTGACTGATAAAGCCACATGGTTGATGCTTGTTTATATGCTCCTGCAATTTGTGTTGGGAACAGCATATTTCGTATTGATTGTTACCGTGTTGAGCTTCTCATTATCCTTTATGGCAATACCGGTATTACAGGGATTTTTTATGCAAGGCGCTATATATAACAATGGCATTCGGTACTTTTTCCCAACATGGTCCTATCCACTTTTCGTATTGGGCGGCTTCTTCTTGTGGACAACTTTTATGAACATCGCGCGGGGTATTGGTCAATTGCATGGAAAGATGGCCAAGTGGCTGTTGGTCTCTGAGTAACTCACCTTACGCACCCTCACCCTACCCTCTCCCAAAGGGAGAGGAGACTCCCTTCCCCTTCGGGGGAAGGGCGGGGGATGAGGGAGAGAAACTGCGTAAGGTGAGTGAGTAAAACTAAAAAGACGGTTCAGCGAAAACTGAACCGTCTTTTGTTATTTTCATTTGCAAGTTAAGGCCTGACCAACAGACCCAAATGATTTGCCACTGCGCGTTCTCTGCCGGGTTTGGCCATATCAATTGGGGAGTTCAAAACGCGGGCTTTGCCGTCGAAGCCTTTGATCGTCATCGTGGATGACCCGCCGCCGTCCATGTTGACGCCGGTGTGGACGCCGAAGGAGATGAGAATCTCTGCCAGTTCCGGGAAGGTGACGCCTTCACTGTAAGCGGGCTGGCGGCCATCCACCACCATCAAGGTCAACCAGCGGGCGTTTTTGCTTAACCCAACCGCCGTGCGTGGATTGGGCGCGTTGTCGGCAAGGTTTTTCACCACCACGCCGCCATCCACAACCACGCGGTCGCCTGCGATGGCATTGAAAACCTTGCCCTGCTCCTTGTTGACTGTCACCTGATTCTTTTGTCCAATGTATATAACAGGCTGGGCCGTCTTTTGCGGCGAGTATATTTTTCCGCGCGAGGCGGCATAGTCACTCACGCGGACGGGAAGCCCGCCGTTTGGGCAATAGCTGGCTGGGTCAACGGAGGCATCCACATAACTGTAATATCCGCCATTGATGGCAACTTGCAATTTGAACTCTTCGAGGAATGCAGAGGTGACTCGAGAACACAAGATGTTGCTGGTATTCGGCGAAGGTGTGACCAAAAATTCCAGTTTGGCAGTTTGCAAGTCAATCGCCATTACATGCACAACGTTGGCGCGCGGCGTGGTCAATTCTTTTCGCAGATAGGTGACGCCCGCAAACAGGCTTTGACGGATCGATTCGGGACGTCCATTGCCGAGTGAAACCAGGTAACTCTTTGAACACCAGCCGACCAGTCCATCGAGCCGTTGGATCTGCGCCCAGCCTGGGTCGCTTGTATCGTCCAGCGCGGGAACGGTATCGTTTTTCAAAACTGTCCCTAAAATTTTGGCGGATGTGCCCGCAGACTCGCGTATGTTAAGAGTAACCGTATTGACGCGATACCAGTTTTTGTCGCTATGTTCTGGAACAGGCGTAGTGGCTGGAGGTTCTTCAGGGATGGGCGCGTGGACGCTGATCAGATATTCGCTGGAACTCCAGCCAATTAAATTACCAGAAGTATTGCGAATATTCAACCAGACGCCATCCGCTGTGGCCGCAATTTTCTCAACCAGTTCGCCAAAATAGACGAGACCCAGCGAATCGAAAGTAAGGCCCGGTCCCTGGCGCACTTTGAGCGATGAAGCAGTGACACGATACCAGTTTGTATCCTCTTCTTCTGGCGGGGGTTCTGGAGTGGGTGTTGGAGTGGGTGTTGGAGTGGGCGTAGGAGTAGGAGTAGGTGTCGGTGTCGGAGCGGGGCCGCTGACCTTTTGAAGATACGCGCTGAAACTCCAGCCTGTCAGGCTGTCATCCAATTTGCGGATTTTTAACCAGGTGCGGTTTGCATCTGCATCAATTTCTTCAACCACTTCATTAAGAAGAACACTGCCGATCTGTTTTTCAGTCAACCCCGGCCCCTCGCGCACCTTCAGCGAAGGGACTGTCACCCGATACCGTTTACTGGTTGGCTCAGGCGGAGGTTGTGGGATCGGCGCTTCGCTCAACCCAAACCTTTGCAGAAACGCATCCGTGTCGCCGTTGAAATAATTCAAGTCTATGTTGCCGCTTTCCACGCCGTAGTTGCCGCCGTTGCCGTTGTCTGTGAATTGCCACAAGGTCCATTCGTTTGCTGTCCACGGTTTTGGCACAAGCGGGGAATTCGTTCCGTAATTTGCGATCCACAAAGGATATTGCTTGAAATAATCCACGCTGGCTTTTGGCACACCCGCCATGTTTTCAAGCCAGTAATAATATGCGGTGTAAACGCCGATCTCCACATTGGAGGTAAGAGATTTCAGGCGCTCGATAAAGTTGTACCAATTCTTCCATCCTTTGAAAGAGCCGCCGTAATTATCTTCAAAATCGCACCATAAGGGGAGTTCGCCAAAATCTCCGTCGAACAAGGAAACCCATAGCTCCGCTTGTTTTTTCGGGTCTGCGCGGCTGTCGTAAAACCAATAAGAACCGCGCGGCATCCCCGCCAATTTTGATTCGCGCCAGTTGGCTTTGAAGTCCCGGTCAGCCCACAGGTTTTGGCCTGCGCGAATGATGATGAAGCCCGCGCCCGCCTGACGCATTTTTATAAAGTCTACGCCTTGCGGGGTTTGGGGATCGTCCTGGTAAAACGAAATGTCGGGCCCGATAACGTTTGCCATGCTATTCTCCTTGTTGCCCCGCACATCTCAATAAGAGCTTAAAGAAATGTGCGGAGAGTGTAGTGAACTTCTAAAATTATACAAGATTTACAGGGCGTTTTCAAAATGTGTAATCACGGGGTCTGCGCCAGGCCTGCCTTCCACTGCAATCACGTCGATCTGCCAGTGATCGATCTCATGTTCGGCGGCATAATGTTGGGCCGAGTGAAGCATGTGCTCGCGTTTGCGCGCGGTGATGTTGTGTTCGGGAAAGAAATTTTTACTGGATGTGAGAGTCTTAACTTCGATGAAGATCGTGACGTCGCCCTGTTTTGCGATGATGTCGATCTCGCCGTACGGTGTGCGGATATTTCGAGCGACGACTTGAAGACCGCGCTTCGCCACATAACGGACGGCTGATTCTTCGCCCCAGGCTCCCACCCGCTGATTGTGCCCGGTCATGCGTTGAATTGTTCCACGAAACCGCGCAGGCGGGTGCGCCAATTGCTCTTGCGCGGCCTGGAGTCTGTCACCAGTCTTTCGTAATGCGTGAGCATGATCTTGGTGGTGTGCTCGATGGCATAAGCGGAGGATGCCTTTCGCGCCGAGTCGCTCATTTGCGCACGCAGGTTCAAGTCAAGACAGAGGCGGGTGAGTTTGGCGGTGAAGGCGGGCTGGTCGTAAGTCGCAAGGAATCCAGTCATCCCATCTGTGACAGTATCCCCCACGCCGACAGATTGGATGCCCATGATGGGAAGCCCCGCGCCCATGGCTTCGATGACCGAAAGCGGATGCACTTCGGTGACGGATGCGGTGACGAAGATGTTGCACATGGCAAGGTGGGCGGGGAGCTGGTCGTAGGAAATGAGGCCTGTGAAGCGGACGCGCTGGTCGAGCTGTAATTCACTGACGAGGGCGCGGATTTCTTCATCGTATTGCTGTACTCCGCTGCCGATCAATAGCAGGTGTGCATTTGATATCGCTTGTGATATTCCCTTGAAAGACTCCAATAGAAATGGAAGGTTTTTTTCCAGCGCAATGCGGCCTGCGTAAATGAGCAGAATGTCGTCATCTTTGTAGCCGAACTGTGCGCGTGAAAGTGGGGCGGCGGAATGAAAGTCTTTCAGGTCTACGCCGTTTGGCACAACTTCGATTGGGACATCCACATTAAGCTGGCGCAGGATTTTTTCCATGCCTGCGGAGGGGGTGATGACGAGGTCCACGGCTTTGCAGAAGGTGGGCATGTAGGCTTGCAGGAGGCCGGTGCTTACTTCATCGGGCATCATGGGCAGGTAGGCCTGGGCGTACAGATCGTAGCGGGTGTGGTTTGTGTAAATTACTGGAATTTGCAGTGGAAGGCAATACCTTAAGGCAAGACGCCCGCTCAAAAAGGGATGATGCACGTGGACAACATCCATGGTTTGCAGGATTTTTTTTGCAGTGCGGGAATAACGCATGGAAAGATAAAACCCTGAATCTGCCAGCGGCACGCCGCGGCTGCGGATGACGCGCGGCTCGTCATCCTTGAAATCCACATCTCCAAAGGTGAAGATGAACACTTCGTGCCCGGCCTGTTCGAGATACCGTTTGTTGATCTCGACATAATTTGTGATGCCGCTGATGTAGGGCTTGTAGCTGTCTACCATCATTCCGATTCGCATGAGAGTATGCTAAGACATGCGCGGGTGAATGTCAAGGACGGGTTGGGAGGGTGTGTACGGTTTTCTCAAAGTCTGAAAATCTTTAACGCGAATGGCGCGAATGAAACGAATGGCGCGAATTTTTCTGTATTTTCGCAAAATTCACCCAGTTTGCGTAATTCGCGTTAAGCCTTTGCCATAAACTTGTAAAATGGTCAAGCTACTTTGAGAAAGCCATACAAATGGGGGTGTGGGCTAAAGTTTCGGAAATGTGGCGCAAGTCTCTGACTTGCGAGGCAAATCAGAGATTTGCCCCACGCGGAGTGCCGAAAAAATATTCCACACCCTTGGGAGGGGAAAGGAGGAAAGATGAAAGAGGAAGGATGAAGGAGGAAAGAAATTATCTTGACACCCGCTGGCTGTGCCGAAGGGATGATAAAATTCACTTCTGAGGAGCGCCATGTCTGTGAAATTGGTTTTACGTGATAAAGAATATGAAGTGAAGGCAGGGATGACCCTGCTGGATGCCTTGAAGAAAAGCAATATCGTGCCCGAGTCTGTGATCGCAACACGGAATGGGGAAATGATTACGGACGATGAAGTGTTGAGGAATGGGGATGTGATCAAGTTGATCGCTGTGATTTCTGGCGGTAAAAATTAAACACAAAGGATCACAAAGGTTTGTAATCCTTAAGAATTTCTTCGTGACCTTTGTGTCCTTGGCGTTTGAAAAGAGAATTTTATGAAATGCCGTAAATGTCAAAACAAAGCCTCCGTCCACATGCGCCAGCATAAACTGGCCCTGTGCAAGGAGCATTACCTGGAATGGATCCCCGAGCAAACTGAAAAGTTCATCAAAAAATATCAGATGTTCACACGCGAAGAAAAAATCCTCGTGGCGGTTTCGGGCGGCAAGGATTCACTCTCGCTCTGGGAAATTCTCGTGCGGCTCGGCTACAAGGCCGATGGGCTGTATCTCGGCTTGGGCATTGACACTTCGACTTCGCTCAGTGCAGGTTCGGGCATTGCTTATTCTCAGGAGTCTCAGCGACTGAGTGAGAAGTTTGCCAACGAGCATAATCTCAAACTGCATGTGGTGGATATCGAAAAGGAATACGGTCAGTCTATTCCCATGCTCGCGCAGTCCAGTCACCGTGGATATGGCAAGCCCTGCGCCGTGTGCGGACTCGCCAAACGTCATGAAATGAACCGCGTCGCCCGTGATCTGGGCTATGATGTGCTCGCGACAGGCCATAATCTCGACGATGAAGCGGCTGTGCTTTTCGGCAATACCCTGAGCTGGGCCAGCGAATATTTATTGCGGCAGGGACCCGTGCTCCCCGAAACGAATGGTCTCGCTCGCAAGGTTAAGCCGTTGTGTCGATTCTACGAACGCGAGATGACTGCCTACGCCATGTTGAGCGGAATTGAATACATCTATGAAGAATGTCCATTTGCCGAGGGATCGCAATCCATTTTTTACAAAGAGACACTCAATCAATTGGAGACTGCCCGCCCAGGAGCAAAGCTGATTTTTTATTTGAGATTTTTGGAAGCGAGAAAAAGCGGGGAGTTGTTTATCGAGAAAAATGTCAAGCTGGGGTTATTACACGCCTGCCCAAAATGCGGACAACCCACATCCACGCCTGATTTTTGTTCGTTTTGTCGAATGGTCGAAAAGGCGAATGTAAAGACTGAATGAATGATTCTCTATCGTACATCCAAACCCTACTTTATTTTTCGGAAATTATATTCAATCACGAATTACGAATTTTGGTTTCAAAAAAGACGCCTATATTTTGCAAGACGGTTGCCGAACGGTATGCGTTATTAGAATGTGCTTGTGTGGGACGCGGCATCAGCGTATCCTTGAGGTGATACCGCCGCGGGAACGCTGACGGGGCGTGAGCGTTTGGGTTGTCCGAGAGCTGGTATGGGATGACTTCAATTTTTGAAG
>JACRLB010000001.1 GCA_016235445.1 Chloroflexota bacterium
CTTCAAAAATTGAAGTCATCCCATACCAGCTCTCGGACTCCCAAACGCTCACGCCCCGTCAGCGTTCCCGCGGCGGTATCGCCTCAAGGATACGCTGATGCCGCGTCCCACTCAAGCACATTCTAATAACGCATACCGTTCGGTGCTTGTACGAAAAACCTAATCAAGGAGAGAAGCCGTGAACGTGAAATACAAAAAACGCACTATACTTATTTCATCGTTCATTTTGTTGCCATTTGTATTTGTGCTGTTTCAAGTCACGTCGCGTACATTTGAGCCCAAATGGGGATTCATCACAGGCTTTTTGGGATACTGGTCATATTGCTTGTTGACCGCATGGTTAATTTCAGGCTCAGACTTGAATTACCTGAAAGGCGTGTGGAATCAACAATTAGAGAACAAACACGCAAAACTTATCGGCTTTATTTTAGCCATCGTAGTAATCGCCTGTTTTTTCATTGGCTTCGTTCCCGATGTTACAAAGTTGACCGTCTCTACTGGCGCGTTTGTACTCATTATGGCTACATTGAACGGACCAATTGAAGAACTCTATTGGAGAGGCTTGTATCTTCTCGAATATCAAGATGACACACGCATTGGGTTTATCCTGTCTATGCTTTTATTTGGCACATGGCATTTCTCACTGTGGTTTGCTAAAGGCATGATTTATAAAGAAGGAATATTCGTTGTTGTAGGCGTCCCATATATGTTGGGTTTACTCTGGACGTGGGTTGCTCGCTCAAATGGGAATATCCGCGCCACCGTTCTTACTCACATCCTTATAAATATTTTTGCTTTCACCAGCCTTTTTGTGGACAACAGTTTCTAAATTACAAGTGTCGTTTTTGGTTATTGTCAGAAATTAAGTTGTGTGTAAAACTATTGTCAAGTTTGCGGCGGTGTCTTGTTTCAGTTAGCGAGTCTTCAGTTCATCCAGCGCCCAACAAAGCGTGCACCCGACGCTGGGGATTCTGCGCAAATTTCAAAGCAGTGGGACGAGGCTTATATTCACCGACCTGCTCGAAGCGGGGTATGAGCCGCACAATGTCAAACGGCTGTATGTTCACGGCACGGATAAATCCGATACCTGGGCGAAGGAAAACGCAAAGGATAAAGACTTCGAATTTGCCGAGTCGTACAAGGTGATGGTTTTGCAAAATGAGGAAAAGGGATAGCCGCGAATTTTGCCAATTGGACCCCGACATCTGAAGGCAAGCCGCAAGACTCCAGAGTTTTTTCGTAATCTACTGATAATCTTCTTTTCGCTTGTTTAATATTTCACTGCGTATTTTCCCCAACCCCAACAAATTCAAAACTGCCGAGGCGAGGATATTCATCCTTGCCAGGGCAGTTGTCGGGTGGATGAGAAGCGCGCGCATCCACGCGGAGAGGGCCTTGGCAGGCAGGCCGCCGTCGAGCAGGTAGCGTGAATCCACGCGATGGGCAGAGGCGCGGGCGCGGCGGGATATCTTTGCGAAAATCGGCGCAAGATTATCATCTTGCGCCACGGCTTCAAGAATACGAAAAGCCTCGCGCCCAAACTCGGCGGCTTTGGCGCGGTTCTTGGCTTCGGCATGGTAACGCGCCGCAGACCAGGTTTGATTCACATGCAGGATATTGCCATGCTGTGCAATTTGAATCCACAAGAGATGGTCAAGTAAAAAGTGAAACGCGGGGTCGAGACCCTTCGTTTTTTGCAGAGCAGAACGGCGCATAAACACAGCGGGCTGACCAATGATCTGAAAACACAATAAATCTTCGAGGGTCAGTTGCTTGTAATTCAAGGTGTTGAAGGTCTTGCCGTGTTCATCCACGGCGAGCATGTTTCCGTACACCAGCGCCGCATCAGGGTGCTCTTCAAAAATTTTCACCGCCGCTCTGACGGCGCCTTCCAAATAATAATCATCCGAGTTGAGCCAGGCGATGATCTCGCCCGTGGCGCGGGCAAAGCCCTTGTTGATCGCATCCGCCTGCCCGCAGTCTTTTTCGGAAACCCACCATGCAAATTTGCTTTTGTATTTTTTTATTATTTCCACACTGCCATCGGTGGAAGCTCCATCCACAACGATGTATTCGATGCGCGGATAATCCTGATTCAAAACAGAGAGGATCGTCTGCTCGAGATAGGCGGCCTGGTTGTACGAGGGGGTGATGATGGAAACGAGAGTCATAATGTTATTATGTCGTTGCGAGGACGCTCTTGTTCCCTGCCCGAAGCAACCTCCTCGCCACGTTGGAGATTGCTTCGAGTGGAAGAACACCGCCCTCGCAATGACGGAAACTACTACCTTAGATCATACAACACAAACCCATCGCCTTGCGCGGCGATTGGGTATTGTTCCAAAATCTTTTTCAAATCTGGCTGTTTATCCAATTGACCAAACGCCGTCACCAGAAAATAATCCATGCCGTCGGTCAGCTCCGCAAATTGTTCGGCGTTATTTTTATCTGGGTTGCGCGCCTCGCTCAAGCCCGTCGCCAGCGGCCACAGGCCCACCCTGCGCCAGCCATACATCATCAAACGATAGCCATAATCCTGCGTCAGCGCCATCACATTTCCATCGGATGGAATCGCCTCACCCACTTCGCTCCAAAACGCGGGTTCGTGATGGAAATCTTCGGCGATTAAAGCAGACCGCGCCACGTAGGCTTGATATCCGATCACAGCCACGATCAACGCGACAAAACCCGCGCCTCTGACTCCGCCCTGAGTTGATACACTTTCAACGAGCGGATTCAACACGACGGCCAACCCCATTGCAAGGATGGGGATGAGTTGAATATGATAATAACTGTGCGTGTACATCTGGAAGGGCAAAGTCAACCCGTACAGCAGATACCCGATCCACAAACTGATCAATAACCACCTCATGCGCAGACTGGCAATCAACGCGCCCGCAATGCTCAGGAAGAGTATCGTCAGGCCAAAGAGGGTTCCGAGAAAGGCCAGCCATTTGGTGTAAAAGTCAGCGCTGGTGATGAGGTTGATGAGCGCCACCGTCCACGAGAAGAAGTATTCAGTGGAGCGGCTTTGGTTGAGGAGAACATAAAATACAAGCGCAGGGACTACCATGAGGACGGCCATCGTCCACACTTGTTTGGATTTCCAGAAATTCCTTCCCAGTGTGAACAACACGAGTGCAATTGCAGTGGAACCCACAAAGAACGCGATGACAATTTTTACGAAAGTTGCAAGGCCGAGGAATACGCCAGCGAGGATGGCCCAGCGCCAGGTCCTCATCCCTGGCCCTTCTCCCTCAAGGAGAAGGGAGGCATCTTCCGACCAGCGATACAGAAAATAAATGCCAATCACGAAGGCAGAAGTCATCAACGGGTCTGGCTGGAAGGAGCGGCTGGCTTGCACTGAAAACGGCAGGATGAGGTAATAAGCAAGCGCAATCAACGCCGCCCAGGGAGAGGCGGCGCGGCGCATTAAGTCAAACAACGCCACGCCTGCCGCAAGCCAGAAGAGAGTCGCCCACACGCGGGGTACGGCAATGTTCTCGCCTGTGATGAGCCAGGTGTACGCCACAATGGACTCGATGACGGGCGGTTCATACTTCCCTACCGAGCGCGCAAAGGACGCGGCCAGATCGCGTTCTTCCGTTGTGGCAGAGGGCAGGATGGAATAATAAATATCCCGCGCAACCAATGAGTTGCGAAGCTGGCGCGAGGGATGAAAGTCCAGCGGAGGGTCGGTGATGTCGAGCAGGCGGAGGAATCCACCCAGGGCGAGGAGAATGATGAAGGGGATGAACCAGTTGCGAGATTGGGGGGGAGGCGTGTTTGTCATTAAGTTGAAGGTCCATCGTAAATCAAAAATCGTTAATCGAAAATAGCGAGTCGTAGTCCACTTTGGGGAAGACGGTGAGTTTGCCGCCGATGGTTGCATCCACGATTTCGCGGCCTGCTGTGCGATAGGCTTCGCGCGCCATGATGTAGCCGACTTCGGAGGTGTCGAGATCGGGCAACTGCCAGCGGACGCCTTTGCCAAAATAATTGGGCGAGACATGGTTGGGGTCATCGCCATCGGAGACAACGATTTTATTCGCCTCGCCTTTGGATGTGAAATTATGATCCACACCGATGAGGATGATTTTTTCAAAACCCATGTGGAAGGCAAGTTGCAGCGCAAAGGTGGTGACGGTGGCGCCCTCCCAAACGCGGCCTGTTACAGTGTGAGCAAAACGCGGACCCGTGTAGGAGGTGTAGATGAAGGTTGGTAATTGGGGAGTTGGTAATTGAGGGGAGAAGTGGCGGCGCGAACGCCATGCTAAAAATTTTGGGATGGGAAGCGCGAGTATGTCCTCGGTGAATTGTTCGATGACAAGGTCGTTGATGGAACAAAAATAAGTGGTGGTGAAACCGAGTTCGGGGAACAGCAAATAGATGCGATTCATGCCGAAGGTGAATTCGTTTTTCAGTTTGGCGAGATCGGTTTGTTTGAGGCTGGGGCCGTTGCCGATGATGAAGGCGCGTTTACCTTTGTGAATATCTTTTAACCCAGCGAGACGCCGAATGCTCTCGCGCCGCCAGGGATGCAAATACGCGGCAGGCAATTGAGGAATGCGCTTGATGGAGTCGTAGCTGTTGCGGGCAAGACTCCAAAAGGAGGCGGGGATCACGGACTTGATGGTTTGCTTCATGTTATTTGAAATAGATTTTTCGCAGGGAAATCAACACCCACAGGATGATCCCGTCGAAGACCAGCGCAGTGACATAAAGAAGTTCTGGCACGCCCGTAAATGCCAGGCCGATGTTCAAGACAACTGCAACGAGCGCGAAGATATAAGTCCACTTTTCTTTTTGATCCAGCATCCTTCCGCTGAAGAACATGGCGGCTATATTCACCAGCAAAAAGAATCCAACCATGAGCATGGAAAGGCCATTGTTATCGAGGAGCATATCCACAAGAATGCCGATGGAAATGACCAGCCAAAGGATTGTATTCAGGTAAAAAAGGACGCGCGCAATACTGCCTTGCTGTGCAAAGATTATTTTTTTTCTGTGTGTTCTCATTCGGTGCTGAGCCTCGCTGTTGCGCCGCCATCCACGATCATGGCCTGCCCCGTCATAAAAGAGGATTGTTCATTATCCGCAAGGAAATAGATTGCGTGCGCGATCTCTGCCGGAGTCCCCACCCGCCCGTTGACCGTTTTGCGCGCGAGGTTATCGAGCCTTTCCTGCATGTCACCCTGCCCCACGTGGCCGCGTCCCAGCCCTGCGCGCAGCATGGGCGTATCCACTGCACCGGGCAAAATGGCGTTGACGCGGATTTTATCTTGCGCGAATTCGATGGCCATGGCGCGGGTGAGCGCAAGCAAGCCGCCCTTGGACGCGGCATACGCGGCGATGTTGGCGGAAGTCTGCACCGCATGGACGGAGGAGACATTCACGATTGCGCCGCCAGTTCCCGCCTTCAACAAAGGATGCGCCAGCTTGACGCCAAGAAAAACAGAGCGCAGGTTTGCCGCCATGACCGCATCCCACTCTTCGACCGTGGTTTGCACCAGCGGTTTGGCAACCTGCATTGCGGCGTTGTTGACCAGCGCATCCAATGAATCAGTAAAGGCCTGGGCTTTTTCAAAGATGGCTTCCATATCTTCAGGGCGTGAAATATCGGATTGGATAAAGAGGCCGCTTTTTGGAAAAGTATCTCCAAATTCGGATCTGTCCACGCCGATGACGCGCCAGCCTTTTTCGGTGAAGAGGGCTACGGAGGCGCGTCCAATGCCGCCTGCCGCACCGGTGATGAGGATTGTTTTTGTCATAAGTTTCTTTTTTTTGTACACGGAAAAAGGTTACGTCTCGTCTATATTTGCATCGATCCCCAGCCCTTCGAGCAAATTCCTGATCGTGTTCCAGTGGATGCGCTCCCAGGCCCTTGGGCTGGAATTGGAATTATGCGGCGCCAGCAGAACGTTATCCATCTTCAACAAGGGACTATCCTTCGGCAGGGGCTCGAACTCGAAGACATCCAACGCCGCGCCTCCCACCTGACCTGAGCTGAGCGCTGCGACGAGGGCATTTTCCTCCACGATAGGCCCGCGCGCGGTGTTGATCAGCACAGCGGATGATTTCATCTGCGCGAGAGTTTTGGCATTGATGAGATGATGTGACGTGGGGTTGAGATCACAATTGACGGAAACGAAATCGGCTTCCGACAGTAGAGACTGGAGATCGGTCATTTGAATTCCAGACTCAGAAACGAAGACATGGTCAATGTCAATGATGTCTGTACCGAGCACTTTCATGCCGAATGCTTTTGCGCGGCGGGTGACTGCCCTGCCGATATTGCCAACGCCGATGACACCCAAAACACATTCACTTAACGTTCTGCCTGGGATTTTCTCCCATTCGCCGCGCTTCATGGCCGCATCCATCCACGGGCCTCTGCGGGCGAAGGCCAGCATGTAGCCGAGGACCGTGTCTGCGACGGGGGTGGTGAAGGCATTTGGCGTTCGGGCGAGAATGATATTTAAACGGGAGCAGGCGTCGGCGTGGATTGAATCGACACCCGTCCCCCACTTGGAGATGACTTTCAGGCGCGGGGAACAGGCTTCGAGCACGCGGGCTGTGTAGCGGTCATCCCCGCAAATTGCCCCGTCGAACTGGCCTGCGTACTTGAGCAGGTCATCCTCTTCCATGCGTTCCTGCACATCAGGGACGATCAGGTCAATCCCATATTTTTCAAAGACGGGTCGAAAGCGATCCAGAAAGGGAATCATGTAGGGGGCGGTCATCAACACAGTCGGCATTATTTTTCACTCGCAAAAAGGAATTTTATAATGATAATTGTATCACCGACAAAGCGGCTAACTTTACAAGCATTTTCCGGTTCACTTGGCGCAAGGTGTAGGTCAAATTGGCAGTTTGACCTACGTGTACGGAGGCGCCATGGCAATTCCTAGTGCCCATTTTCGTTCGTGGCCTTTGTGTTTAAAAACGGCAGGGCGTTTTTTTCTACTCTCCGCAAGTATTTGGCATCTCTGAAAAATCATACAGGTTGGGAACAGGCGAAAAATAACTGACATCCTCCAGCATTTCATAATCCCCGCCGAAGTAGGAATTGAATATCAGGCGGAATGTATTGACGGGTGTAATCGTCGAGTACAACTCATCTTCATGCTCAGGCAGATAATACGCGCTGAGAATCCACATGCGGCGATCCTTCGGCTGCATCCACGCGCCGTGGTCGCCCTGGATCACGATCACAGGCGGCGTCTCCGACTCAGCCAGGATCGTGTCAATGGCATCCAGCACTTTCGTATTCAAAAAGGTTAATTGACCAAGATACCCCCTGCGATAATCATCATAAGGATATTCCCTTTGCTCGTTCCAGAAATCGGGTGGGTAATTTGGGTTTCCTTCGGCATCGAACACAAAGGGCGGATGCGGCGAGATCAAATGGATGTATGAAAACTGCGGGCCTGGCAGGTTGGCAACTTCATCCATGCTGTCAAAGACATTGTTGAAGCGGTCGCGAAAACTTTGCCCCATCACGGCGTCAGGGTCTACCCAGCCCCACTCCTGGGCATAACGTGCGAGAGTGGTCCGCAAAAAGAGACCTTCGAATTCGGTCAGGCCTGAAGTGAACGGAGGGGGCGTCCGGAAATGATCTGCATCCTCCAATTCGTTCCATGCGAAGCCTGTTGCAAAGTTGACCGTCTCATAGCCCATGACTTCGAAATTATGACGCACCGCGCTGTGCTTGAGCGAATTCCACAACGTCCGCCGCGCGGTGCTTTCGGGTACAAATTCATCGTCGAGTTCCTGAATGTACATCATGTTCAAAGAGGAGGCGAGCGAAATCTCCGTCCGCACATAATTGCTCTGGCCACATGCCGCAACATAAAACCCGCGTTCTTTCAGCGCTTTTATGAATTCAGAGTTGTCATAATTATAGACAGTGGCAAGGAAATCTTCGCGGGCATATGAATCAAGAATGATGTAATACACGTCTGGTGGATTTTGCGGCACAGACAGGTCATCCTGCACGGGAGCATTGTCTGCCCCCAAAGCGCGGACGCCTCGCGGCTCGCCCTCGAGCATGATCTGCCCCACAGACATGACCAACAACGCCAGCGCAACCGTGTTAAACGTGGATGTTGCGGCGGCGAAAGTTGATTTTGAAAACATCGTCCACAAGAGCGCCGCCAGAAGAAGGGCAATCCATCCAACCGCCAGCCAGAGCGTGTAATTGGATTCGGGGTATTTCTCGTCGATGGCAATGTACACATGGCCGAAGGTGAAAAACAACGCCAGCGACAGGCTGGTCAGAAATGCGGATTTATACACCTGCCGCAAAAACAACCAGAACACAAAATACAGCATCCCGCCAAACGCCACCGACACAAGCAGGGAACGAATCCCCGCCGAAAGTTGAATCTGCCCCACATTGGCGGAAAGCAAAGCCACTACCGGATACACGCTGATGGCAATGGGATACCAGGGGATATTAAAAACACCGGCAAAATTCTTTTTCATAAACGCCATACTTCCTTATTTGTAAAAATTTACTCGCAAATCTTCTTCTCGATAAATTCGTTCACCGCATCATCGAGCGTTTCCTGATTCATAAACTCCATCATGATCTCACAGGCCTGCAAACGCATGAACTTATCCGTGCCCACAAGTTTTGTGGTTGAACGCATTTTTTCCAAATCGCCTATCACCGCGTTTGCTTGCAGGAAAGGCATCCATTCCAAACTGTCTTCGGGATAATACCCCTTGTCCAATGCTTCCTGTATTAAACCTGGAATCAACCCCCATTCGCCGCGCTGACGGGCGAGGTCCGCTTTTTGGTAGAAGTAGCACCAGCCATGATCAGGCTCCTTGCCAAAGACCAACTCCGGCGGAGTCTGAGGCGAACCTTCCAGCGCGACACTTTCCAAATTGGAATAGGACGCGATCAATTTCAAGCGGTCATCATCATACGGAGATACCTCAGGCAGACTGCCATCAATCAATCGCACACAGCCATTCGGGCTGGATTGGATCATCACCAGCACATTTCCAAAATCACGCTCCAGATAATTTCCACGGCGCAGCGGGGTTTCCATGCCTCCGTTCGTGATGATGTTCAAGACCGCATCGTTTGTCAACACCGAAGCTGGCAATTTTATCTTGACAGGATTGTTCGCCTGCTTTTCTGGATAATAAATAAAATTCGCTGGCCCCCAAATAAAATAATCCTCGCTCAACGGACTGCCCGGATAAAAAGCAATCAACGTCACGCCTTCTTCGATCATCGGCGCGCGCCACATCACCTGCCACCAAAAATTGCGCGTGGCGGTGGTCTCATTCACATACTTTATCGTGTTCCCAAAATGCGTCATCACCGCGATTGCCGTAAAAATGGAAAGCAAAGAAATTTGCACAACCCGCGAAGAAATATATTCGATGACCAGCATCAAAAGCAAAGCGGCGCCCACAGATGCGACCAAGGTATAACGCGAATAATCAGGCAGGGTGACATGGCGATTCACAAAAATGACCGGGAGCAGACCGCCGAGGATGCTGGCAAGCCCCAGCCACAACGCCTCGCGCCTCATCGCCCCGCCGACAGTTGATTCCGTTTCCCCAAAGGGGGCTGTGCCCGATTCATTTTCTCCCCCCCAGCGGATTCCGAAGGACAGCAGAGCCGCCGCCAGCGCCGCCCACCCAAGCGCGGACATCATATCTTTCAAGCGCAGAGGGAAGGCCAGCAGGTATATCGGAAGCCCCCACGCGACGACCGTCACCGTGAAGAAATCCTGTATCAAATAATTCAGCCACCACAGCGCGGTTAAGGGGGATGAAAACAATTGCGATATTTGCAGACCAATATCCGTCGCCCTGCGCGTGGACTCGAAGAAGAATACCCGCCAGAACATGAAACCAAAAGCGATCAATAAGTATGGCAGGCTGGCAAGCATACTTTTGGTAATTTTCTGGCGGAAAGAATCAATCTGTTCCCGCCACATCAAGACAAAAATACAGGCGAAGCGAAAGACCTCGATGCCGATGAAATATTCCATCTGACTCAAGTATGCCCAGCCAGCCAGGGTCGAACCCGCCATGAACAACATGCGTGAGGTTCGTTTCAACGTGAGAACTGATTTCACCGTTAACGCAACTGAAAGAAGCGCGAGGAACAAGCCGAGGATATGCGACTGGTAATCGATGGCGTTGGGCTGGGAGAGAAAACCCGGGTAAATGGTAAATAAAAGAGCCGCCGCCAATGTAGAGAATTTTTTCTCAGGCCAAAGCAAGCGCAAAGCCCAAAATAAACTCACCCCGCCTAAAAAGCGGAAAAGAAATGCAGTTAAATGATAAGGCAGCGGATTGAACCCGAACAGCGAGAACAGCGGAATCATCGCCAGCGCGCGGCCGGGGCGGTCAATGGCGAAAATCTCGTGAAAGAAATTCACGTCCTTCACTTGCATATCGTACATCAAATACCAGTCGTCGTTGAGATAGCCAAGGTCTTTGACCAGCGGCAAATAGGCAATCGCTGAGATGATGAAAATCAGCAGGATGCCAGACCAGAAAGGGTTGAGTTTTAGTTTGTTGGTTTTCATTTTTGTACCGCGACATTTATGCCGCGTATGCGTAAGATACCCTTCGAGGCGCTCAGAGACTGTTTCTTAAGTACACGGATTGGACGGATTACACTGACAAACACGGATTTATTAAAGGTTCTTTCTGTGAGAATCCGTGTAATCCGTGTCCAAAAAAGAACTTCAGAAACACTCTCTCAGGGTGAGAATCTTGCGCTACATCCTTTTCTTCATCAAAAAATCTGTAATCTCGAAATCCAATTCTTCGTCGATGTCCCAGGCTTCGGCGGGGTCTATTTCGAACATGAGCGGTTTGTCGCCGATGCGGTGATGTTTGCGCGCCAAATTTTCGCGGGTGAAAATGTACATGCAGGAATTCTCCTCGAACACGGGCGGCAGGTCTTGAGTCTGGATCAACTCCAGCGGGTTGTGGTTGATGGCGCGGCCATCTTGAAAATACAACCGCGTTTGCAGGCGGGTGACGGAAAATAAAGAATCGTAATTGGGGTAATTGGAGATTAGTGATTGGATGGCACGGGAGATGGTTTCGGATTTGAGCAAGGGGTTTGTGCTGTGAGTCTGTAAATAAAATTCGGCATTCACTTGCGCGGTGTCGTGCAGGAGAATTTCGTTCATGGGAACATCGTCGGCGCGGAGATGCTCGGGGCGTTGAATCAGCTTCACGGTAGGGAAGAGGCGGAGCACTCCATCCATCACAGGCTCGGAGTCGGTATCTACCATCACTGTTTCGATTTCTGGTACGGCAAGCAGAGTCTCGATGATGTGTTGAAAAAGGGGTTTGCCCGCAAGCGGGCGATAATTTTTGCCAGGCACACGCTGGCTGTGGTGGCGCATGGGGACAAGGGCGGCAAGTTTCATGCCCCCTATTTTACTCGTAAGTCGGATTGCCAATTCAACTTACAGGGCGCGCAACATCTGCCACTGTGAAAGAGTTTCGCGCATCATGCCAACCTGCTCGAAGATAACGCCCATCTCTTCTGGAAAGATTGCGGGGACGTGCCAGATTTTATTTGGGAATCGCGCAAAGAGCGCGCGCATCAGAACTGCGCTGAGGCCTGCTCCTCGGGAACGGGCTTTTACCAACACTGACGAGATGGACACGTCCGCCGCTTCGGGATTGCTGATGAGACAATAGGCATCGTTGAGGCGGAAGGCGCGCGAAGGCGGCGTGTGCTGTATGATGGTTGTGCCTGAAAGTTGCCAGGGTAAATCTTTGAGGCCGTGATATGTGACGAGACGCGCCAGATCACGAATGTCTATTTCTTGCAATTCATCCTGTGCGCTTTTCCCGCCGCCGGGGAGGGCGGCTGGAGCGGATTGGGTGGTATCGAGTTTATACCCAACCAGCCTGCGGATTTTTGTAAAGCCCACTTTTTCGTACAATTTCACGCCCGCTGTGTTTTGCTCGATGACTTCCAACAGCATTTCTTTTTCGCCGCGCGTTTTGGCTTCTTCGATGAGTTGCCTCATTGCCCATGTGCCCGTGCCGCCATTCCGGGCTTTGGGCAGGATGCCCATCGCCGCGAGTCGACTCGTCCAGCCACGGCGGGCGATGAGGGCAATCCCAACTGGTTCATCCTCTTTCATGATGATGCGGCTGGAATTCAGGTCAATGCCGTCGCGACGGAGCATGGTGAAGAAGCCGTCAACTGTGATTTGGATGGGGATGAGATAGCCCTCGAAGCTGAGAGTGAGCAGATCCGCGAGTTGGGGGATGGGAAATTCCGAGGCGGGTTGGAGGGAGAGGAGGGGCATGGTTTGCGTATTATACCGAATCAAAAAGGTGACAGTCATCTTTAAGATGACTGTCACCTGGGTTGTGCCACCCACTCAGCCGTTAGCGGTTGCATAAAGCACCTTCCCTTTTTGGGTAATCTCACGGATGAAGAAATCCCCTAATTCAGTTCGGGTCTTAATTTGTTCAGGTGTACGAACCAGCAAATCTATGGGAAAACGTGGGTCCGTTGCAAGCAAAATCTCCATCGCTTTTTTTGCGCCGCGGCCTTTAAAAGGCATAATGACCAGCATATCCACATCCGAGTCTTTGGTGGGCTTGCCATAGGCATACGATCCAAAGAGAATGATCTTTTGGGGATTGAACTGTTTGGCGATTTTCCTTGCCAAAGCGGAAATTGTCCTGCTGGATACTCTGTCCATATTTCCAATTATACCGAATAAAAAAGGTGACAGTCAGCTTTGAGCTGGCTGTCACCCTGGGTTCCTTTATTCTATTTTTCCAAACCATTGCAAACAATACTCTGCAATTTCCTCCCAGCCTCGGGAGCCAATCAGGAAATGGTCGCGGCCTGTAAATTCCTTGAAATCGGTAACGGAGGGGGCTTTGTATTTTTTATGGTTTGACCTGTTCAACGAGGCGGGGATGATATGGTCCTTCTCGCCTGCCGTAATCAAAAGCGGACGGCGCGGCTTGCTGAAATCCACCTGGCCTGCGGAGCCAAGCGAGGAAGTGGGCACGCCGCGAGATTCGGGAACCATGTAACGGTCATACGCGGTGCGCTGTTCTTCCAGTGGAAGAGTATTGGCAAAGGCATACTGGAAATGCTCAAAAGTCATTTGCACAGGCTGGTTCAACAGGAATGGATTGATGGCAGGGAAATTCGATTTCACAAAAGACCATTCGGTGGTGAAGACGCCCGCAGGCGGGGCGGGGTCGATGGCGATGCCGCCCACGGCTACATCCCGCTGAAGCAGTATCTGCACAGCCAGGCCGCCCATCGAGTGGCCGATGATGGCGGGTTTTTCGTCCAGGCCTTTGATGAAGGCTTCCATGTAGTCAACGATGTGATTGAGCTTTAATTTTGCAAGCGACGGGTCGGGGTGCGCCTTGCGGAGCACGTCCACGGGCTTGTCACGCCCAGGCCAGGCGGGGGCGAAAACGCGATAGCCTTTGGCTTCATAATAGGGAATCCACTTCTCCCAGCACAGGGGGGTCATAAACATGCCGTGAATGAGAACGATGGTTTTGGTTTGCATTTTTTCTCCTTGTATTTCTAAAGTTTTTATCATGTTTCAAAACGTCAAAAAAGATTGGCTCATGTGTAAAAGACGTTATCGGAAATAAACACAGGCACCGTCCCGAAGGTTTTTCTTGAGGAATTTGAACGCCTGACAACAACCTTCGGGACGTTTTTTCTAATTACCAATAAAGTCTAAAGAGTGTGCAGGCTGAACGCTCGGACTTTCAAAGAGAAAAAAACTTAACGCGAATTTTTCGAATGAGACGAATGACGCGAAAAAAATTCGCGTTACACTGCGCTGGCGCGCAGCGCAAGTGTTCGCCCAATTTGCATAACACCGCACTGGCGCGCGGCGCAAATGTTCGCGTTAAAAGGTTTTGATCTATTGCACAGAGTCTACACATGAGCCAAAAGATTTGGTAGTGGATAAAAAGTAAGCGGCCGTGTAAGGTCTACCTGCCAATAGCAAAGTCTACTTGCAAAAGTCACAGGTTGTTTGAGTAGCTTTTCGTATGTGATCATGCCCAAAGTTTACTCGCTCAACCCCAATTACGCCACATATCTAATGCAAAAAACCAGCGAATAATCTCATCGATCTTTTGCATTTCTACTTCAACATCTTCACCACGTTTCGTCCGCTCACCCCGCTGACGCCGCCACCGCCGTGGACTCCGCTTCCGCAGAGATAAAGGTTGTCAATCGGAGTCTTGTGGTTCGACCAGCCAGGGATCGGTCGCATGAACAGGAATTGATCGAGCATGAGTTGACCGTGGTTGAGGTCGCCTTCGGTGAGGCCGTAGGTGGTTTCCAAATCTTGAGGCGTGATGACATGGTAATTGGTAATTAGTAATTGAAGATTGGGGAAGAATTCCGAAAGAGTATCAATTGCCAATTTATAAATATTTCCGCTTTCCACTTTCCACTCACTATTTCTCAAAGCATACGGAGCGAATTGGAAATGGATACTCACCACGTTGCCCGATGTCGTCACTTCCAAATAGGGTTTCTCGGAAATCTCTCCATATTTTGCCGCGTCATAGGCGCGTTCGAGATATTTGATGGAAGGGGCGAGGACGACTGTCCCTTCGGGGATGCCGTGATCTCCATTCGTCTGCAAGTGGATTTTTGCCACCGAGCCGCGCATTTTGATGGACTGGGTATGCCAGACGAATTCGGGGGGTAAATCCTGTGCGCCGACGAGTTTGAGCAGGGTGTGCTTCGGGTCTGCGGAAGAAAGGATTTGGTTCGCAAAAATCTCTTCGCCGTTTGCGAGGATAACGCCCTTCGCAATTTGACTTTCAATCTTAATGCTAGCAACTTCTGTTTCGGTTCGTATCTCACCGCCACTGGCTTTGATAGCGTTGGCAAGTGCTTGCGTGATCTCGCCCGCTTTACCAACATTGACGTTCGCCAAGCCGCCGCGATTCATCCAGTTGTGGATGAGGGTGTAGCCTGTGCCTGCACCCATCGGTCCCAGTGTGAAGCCGTGGATGCCGACGGATGCAATCGCCGCCTTGACCACATCGGATTCAAAATATTCATCGAGCAGTTCCTGCGCGGTCATCGGCAGGGCGCGGATGAAGTTGAGCATATCCTTGCGTCCCGCGAGACGCAGTTCGAGGCCGAGTTCAAGCAAGCCGTAGCCTTCGCGAAGGTTGAAGTTCAGCGGCAGGCGCGGCATGATGGTGGCGTAGGCGGTGTCGAGAATATATGCCGCCTTATCCATGAAGCGGATAAATTCAGGAAAGCGTGCCGCGTCTTTTTCGGAGATGCGTTTGATGGACTCGGCTTCGAGGGTGAGGTGGTTGCCGTTTGCCTGGAGGGAGATGAATGGTTTTCGGACGGTATCAACTGTCAGCCCGTGTGAGGCGAGTTTCAGGTCTTTGATAATGTCGGGGCGCAGAGTCCCGCCTGCATAAATCGAATCCGCTTGGAAGTTTTCTCCGAAAGATTCTGTAACGACCGAACCGCCGACGATGGCGCGGCGTTCGAGCGCCAAAACTTTTTTGCCTTGCCTGGCAAGATAGGCGGCGGCAACGAGTCCGTTATGACCTGCGCCGATGATGATGGTATTGTAATGAGTTTGTGTCATAAACATTTCCTTATTCGGATATAATTCCTTTATTGAACTGACAGGCGCGACCGGCAGGAGGTCGAAATGAACGCTTCCATTGTTGATAAAGTCATCGAACAATTACAGTTTTTACCGCAGGAATTACAGTGGCGGGTATTGGAATTTACGCGCACTTTGGCGGCGTCGAATCCACATGGCATAGCAGGTTCGCAACTGCTTCGATTTGCGGGGGCGATCCCCATGAGCGACATACAGGTCATGCGGGAAACCATCGAACAGGGCTGTGAGCAGGTGGATGCGAATGAGTGGTAAATACCTGCTTGATACAAATATTGTCATTGCTCTTTTCGCCAATGACGCTTCTGTAATGGAAAGCCTCGCAAAGGCTGAAGAGGTTTTCATTCCGAGCGTGGTCATTGGTGAATTGTTTTACGGCGCTCACAAGTCTGCTCGTACAAAGGATAATCTTGTTCGTGTTGATGAATTTGCCTCCAGCAATCTCGTTCTGGGGTGTGACACGGAAACAGCCCGTATTTATGGAGATGTCAAAAATGCTTTGCGCATCAAAGGGCATCCCATCCCTGAAAATGATATTTGGATTGCCGCGATTGCTATTCAACATAATCTGACGCTGGTCTCACGAGATGGACATTTCAACGAAATTGAAAACTTGAAAGTAGTTGTCTGGTAAGCCTCTGCAAAAGCGGGGGCTTATTATTTTCAGAGTAGATCAAACTTCATTTCTCAGAATTAACTTCCAGTTAAGAAAGAAGCGTGGTCTTCATCCAATAACCACTCACCACCTTCTATATTCCATCCTTCAAAATTTCTTTTGCCGCCAACATGCCCGCCGCGCCCATCACTCCGCCGCCGGGGTGCGCGCCGCTTGCGCCGAAGTAGTAGCCTTTGAGCGGGGTGCGGAAGTCTGCCCATTGCGGGGTGGGACGCAGAAAAAATATTTGGTGTAATAAAAGTTCGCCGTGAAAAATATTTCCGCCTGTGATACCTGCGATGTCTTCAATGTCTTTCGGTGAGATGACCTGCATTCCTACAATCGCTTTTCGAATATTCGGCGCGTATTGCTCAATGGTTGAGATGACCGTTTCGCCAAGCTCGTTGCGCTTCTCATCGTTCCAGCCGCCTTCGAGATCGTACGGCGCGTATTGCACGAAGCACGACATCACATGCTGTCCGGGCGGCGCCATGTCTGGGTCGATCATGGATGGGAAGATCATGTCGAGGTATGGGCGTTTCGAGATCTGCCCATACTTGGCGTCGTCGTAAGCGCGCTCGATGTAATCAATGCTCGGGCTGATGGACACCGCGCCGCGATGCAGTGCGGGTTCATTTGGCAATGCGGTGAATTGCGGCAATTCGCTCAACGCGATGTTGACCTTACCCGACGAGCCGCGCGTGCGGAAGTTTTGAATCGACGTGACAAATTCATCGGGGAAATATTTTTGCTCGACGAATTGCAGGAAGGTGCGCTTCGGGTCTGCGGCAGACATAACGACTTTGGATGTGATTTCATCGCCGTTTTCGAGGATGACGCCTACGGCGCGATCATTCTTAACTTTGACCTGCTTCACGCTTGCGTTGAGTCTGATCTCCGCCCCAAGCGACTCCGCTGCGCTGAGAATGGAACTGCTGACTCCGCCAGAGCCGTTCTTGGCAAAGCCCCAGGCGCGGAACGCGCCGTCGATCTCGCCCATGTAGTGATGGAGCAGCACATACGCCGTCCCAGGTGAGCGCGGACCAAGGAACGTGCCGATGATTCCGCTCGCGGCTTTGGTGCCTTTCAACGCGTCGGTCTCGAACCACTCTTCGAGCAAATCTGCCGAGGATTGCGTGGCGAGTTTTGCAACTGCATAGAGTTCTTTTTCAGAAAGGCTCGCCGCGTATTGACCGACTTTGAGCAAGCCAAGTAGATCGCGCACACTGAGCGAGGTTGGGTCAGGTGGAATCAAATTGATGATCGGCTTGATCGCCTTCGCCGCGCGCGCCATGACGCGCGCATATTCATCGTAGGCTTCCGCGTCTTTGGGGGAGTGACGATAAATTTCGCGGCGGGTCAGGTCGTGGTCGTCCCATGCGGCGAGATAGTCTCCATTTTCCATGGGTGTGACTGTGGAAGGAAGCGGAAGGATTTTGAGTCCGTGCCTGGGCAATTCCAAGTCACGGATGATTTCGGGGCGTAACAAACTCACCACATACGAAAACTCGGTGAACTTGTAGCCAGGGAAAATTTCCTCCGTCACCGCCGCGCCGCCCGCGATATGTCTGCGCTCGAGCACGACCACTTTCTTGCCAGCCCGAGCGAGGTATGCCGCGGCGACAAGTCCATTGTGCCCGCCGCCGATGATGATTGCGTTGTATTGATTAGATGATGTCATAGATAATTCCTTTTGTGGATAGGCTGGGATTATAGATTATGTACAATTTCCCGACAATGCCTGTGATGTGCTCATAAAATCTTTGGCTAGGGAATGAAATGGAGGTGTGCTATACTCGTAAAAATAACATGGAAATATCAGGGCAAGCACTGCTTTCTACAAAAAGCAAGTCTCACAGGAGGAATATTCTATGACCACGCGCAAAAATAAAAAAAAGAATCCATCCAAGACTAAGATAAAACAACAAACAGACGAAATCACTAATACCATTCAAAAATGGGGATTAAAACTACCAAAACAACGTCCTCCTGTAATTGTCATCTCTGGTACAGCAGGAAACGGGAAAACCACAACTATTAACTGTCTGTTTGGGAAAAGAGTCGGCAAAGTAGGTCATTTTAAACGCGGGACAGAAAAAGCAAAAATATATGAATGGGTAAGCAAGAGCGCAAACATCCATATCATAGATTTACCTGGATTAGGCGAAAGCGACCGAAATGACAAGAAAATTGGCAGACTATATTCGAAGTATGCAAAGAAAGCCGATGGGGTCATCGTCATAGTACGCCCCCGCCTATATGATATTGGAACTGAAAAAACAGTTCGCCTACTCCTTAAATCTGGTTTCCCAAGCGAAAAAATCATTTTCGGGTTCAATAAAGTTTATATGCTAAACTACGACAAGGGCAGGGGTAAAAATAAGAAGACTTATTCCGTTAATCTCAATGGTCTTGACGGGGTAACCAAACCTTTCGACCTTAGAGCCGTTGAGACGGCAAAACGTGAACTTCTACGGTCGCTTAAAAAAGAATTTCCAAAGAAATCTTTTGATCTAAAACGAATAGTGGAATTCGATGCCTTATCAGGATGGAATTTATACAAAATGTTTGATGCAGTTATTAATCTCCTTCCCTTTAATACTCTAAAAGGAATTCACAAGGTTCGTAGGTCGGCTCACAAAGATATAGTTGAAAAAGAACGAAAGAGTTTAGTTACCATAGAGCGACGCCAAAAAAAAGTCAGAGAAGAACTTCGTAAATCAAAAAAGCAACAAGAACTTAAGAATATTCAACAAAATAAATTTTGGGAAAAGATAGTAGAGAACACACAGTTAAAAGAAACTACCATCAGAGAAGCAGAAAAAAAACTAGAAAAAGAGCGACAGGAAATCAAAGTTAGTAAATTACAGGCAAAGCAAGAAATACAGCAACTTGAAGAAAAAATAAAAGCTATAGAAGAAAAAGCCGAAAAATCACTTTCTGTAAAACCGTCACAGAAAAATTCATTGCCTATAGAAGATACTAACAAGTTAATTCAGGATGAGGCAAGAGCAATCCGAAAAATCGAAAATATCAAAGAAGAACAACAAATCAAAGAAACAAAACTTAACGAAGACGAGAAAAAATTTCGACAACTTCGTGAGGATTTAGAGGAAATCAAAGAAGAGCAAAAGCGTAGGATTCGTGAAGATGAATTGAACAAGAATAAACTCAAAAGCGAGAATATGGAACAAGAGCGAAGGTTAAAGGCATTAGAAGATGAAGCGAAAAATGCAGAAAAAGGCTTGCGGAAGATAGAAGAAGAAAAATTAGCCCATGAAGAGTCGTTTGGAGAAAAAGTGGTTAACGGTATTTTTGAAATAGCGGAAAAAGCTGGTGTGATAATTGTTGTTTCTTTTTTCAAGAGAGGAATAAAAGCAGTATTTGATTGGTTCGTTGGTAATTAATTTCAAATTTCGCCTTGAAAATCCTCAACTTGCTTGCGAATTTTCAAGGTCTTGTGCTAAACATCCGTATTTCTATAAATCCGTGATAGTAAAGTGTCTGAATTCATACAAATTCCCACACTTTCTCTTTTTACCCTGAAAATCCCGCACACGATGCAGGATTTTCAGGGTGTTTTTCTCTACTCTCTCTTACTTCCTCTTCCACTCAGGCTCATAAAACGGCAACTTGACCACCTTTGCAGGCGCGTGTTGACGGTGATGCTCGACCGTGATTTCCATTCTCACATCTGTGCCGATTTCAAAATACGGTTTCTGCAAATGTGCAAGCGCGATGTATTTCTTCAACACTGGCGACCATGTGGACGTGGAGGCATATCCAACCTGCACGTTGCCCACGAAGATCGGCAAACTTCCACGCACTGCCATGCCAGGGATTTGAGGCGGCAAGCCAACTTGCTTGAAGATATTCTCCATGCCTACCCAATCCACTTCAAGCCCGACCATCTTCCATACTGAGCCTTCTTTTTTCTCACGCTCCAACGCCCTACGCCCCACAAAATATCCTGGCTTATCGAGCGCCACTGTCCAGTCGAGTCCCAATTCGAATGGTGATGACTTCTGCGGTTCGATCCACGCGTGGCTTGCGGAGGTGTAGTCCACATCGAGCATGAACAGACCTGCTTCCACACGCGCCATGTCCATTGCCAAAATGCCGACGGGCGCAATGCCGTAATCGCCGCCCACATCCATTAACGCATCCCAGATCGGGAGCGCGTCTTTCGCGTCCATCCAGATTTCGTAGCCGAGGTCACCTGTGTAGCCTGTGCGTGAAATGGTGACTTCGATTCCATTGATCTTGTTCTTCATCATGCGGAAATACTTCAACTCGTCAACTTGTTTCTCGGCAACTCGGTTCAGCACTTTCCTTGTGTTCGGTCCCTGAAAACTCAACGCCGCCACGTCGTCGGTGACTTCGTGAATCTCCACGTCCATGCCGACCGCATTCATCGTCAGCCAGCGCAAATTTGGTTCCGCAGCGGTCAGGCGGAAGGTTAAGTCTTCGAGGCGCGTGACGGTGCCATCGTCGATCAGCTTGCCTTCTTCGTCGCACCAGCCCGTGTACACCACTTGTCCCACTTTCATTTTATGGATGTCTCGTGTGGTGACTCGATGAAGCAAAGCCGCCGCGTCTCTTCCTTTAATCTGATACTTGATCAGCGGCGAGACATCGATCAACGCTGCGGCATTGCGAATCGCCCAATACTCGCGGTCGAGCGTGTGCTCGTACGAGCCTGCGGCGAAATATCCCGCCCACTTGCGCCAATTCTGCGGCTGGCACAGTTTTGAAGTTCTTTCGTGAAAAGGGGTTTTTCGTAGTTGGAGCATAAATTCTCCTAAAAAAGTGACCGCGGACGGTAGACCGTTTCCCATCTCGCTTACCCATGGTCTATTTGAATACTCCGCTGACGCGGAAAAACAATGATGGCAACGCTTCTTTAACTAAGCTTGTTTTTGAAAATTTCATATTCCTGCTGCTTGTCTTCTGTCTTTGACCAACGCTTGATTTCCTTCAAATCCACACTCTGGCTTTCTGCCACCAAAACTGCTTGAGCCAGTCCCTGCTGGTCATTCCAAAAAAAGAAGGCGCATAATCTGTCTTTCACACAATCCGTTGGCGAGACAACCCGCAAGGTTCCCGTCGCCAATTCAAACTCGTTAACTTCCTTTACAGGTTCTTCTCCAACGGAAAGCGGACCATCGGGGAATTCGACAAAGAATTGTGTTTCAGAGTTTACGAAGTAACGTCCCTGCTCTTGAAAGCCCAACTTCTCCATCAAAGATTTGATTTTGCTTCGTCTGGCAAAACTGACATTGATCAAATCCAAATCTTTTGAAACATATTTGTCACTGCTGTAAAAGGAAACAGCGCTTCCGCCTGAAAGCACAACTTTTATTCCTTCTTGCTGCAAAGAATCTTGAATGTATGCCGCCAGTTCAACCTGGCTCATGCTTCTGATTTGCTTCATAAAGCCTTTCCCCGCGCCCGTGGTCTGCGTCTGTTCATCAACAACTCACCTTGTTCTTCTTGAGGATAAAACGAAAACGCCTTTTCCAGCAGACTTTTCAATTCAGTTAGAAATGGATAACGGGGATTGAACACATAAGGGCGCGTGCGTCCAACTTCACGACTCACTAATACTCCCCCTGCCTCAAGTTTGTCCATTTGCTTTTGTATGGATTTCAGATCCGTGTTGAAGAAGCGGGCGATTTCGCGTGGATACCCCTCTTCACGCGAGAAAATGTAGATCAACACTCTTTCGGCATTTTTCGAACCAAACAGCACTTCGATCATGAGATGCCTTTCATTAGGATGACGGAAAATAGCCGTCAAATGACGGACATTTTCCGTCATTATATCACTGCAATAATTTGTTAAGCGCCGAGCATTTGGCGGGATAAAATTCCGTTCTACTTATTTGAATACTCTGCCGGCGCAAAGAATACGATCACCGTCAACTTTTCCTCAATCGAATGGAAGCGATGCTCCACATTCTTCGCCACATAGACAATGGAGCCTGCCTGCACGGCGCGGTCTTCATCTGCAACTTCAATCTTCGCCCGTCCGCTCACTACGTAATAGACCTCATCCTCCGTGTGCGGACTCTGGGGGTCCGTGCCGCCCGCGGGAAGGATATACAGCCCCATGCTCAGGTCGGGAACTTTGAGGAATTCGAGATATTGTTTGTTTGAACCAGCGTGTTGGGTGATGAGTTGGGTGAGTTCGTAGGCTTGCATGGATTCCTCCATCCGTCAGTATGAACCCCGATAGCGGCGAAGCAATCTCCGCCACTACATGGGATTGCTTCGCGGGCTGATTGATCGCCAGCCCGGTTTCTTCTTGCATGTTCTGCAAACAGGAAAAACAAACCCGCCATCCTGAATGATTTTGATGACAGGAACGCTTGTTTTACTTCCAGTCGCTCAACTGGTCTTCAAGTTCCTCGATCAGTTTGATGTATTTTCCCGCGCCATCTTTCAATCCCCCCTCGAACGCCATGCTGTGGATGGCCTCCCCAATAATATGCTCCTCGTCCACAGAAATCGTCTGCTCGATGAGCGGGAGGATGAGGCTTTTGAGGCGTTCAAGATGCTGGCGGATGGTGGATGTGAATTCGCTGGTTCCCCAGCCTGTTTCGGAGCGAGCCGCTTCATCCCCCGCCTGCCACTGCTTCGCCGCATGGAGCATGGATTCCGCTGCATCATGGCTCTTCTTCTGATCGTTCCGCAACGCGCCGATGGGTCCGCTATCCGCTGGAAACCCGCCATCCTCCAGAACGCTCACCAAAAATTCCTCTTTCTTGAAAAACCCCTCCTCGATATATTCCTTGATGAAATTATGTGCCCGAATGAAGAACTCGGGGCGGGGCAGTTTGCTGTTGCTGAGCGCCACCGTTCCGCCCCCCAGTACGGATACAAAGCGGGCTATATTTTCCTGGTCAGTGCGTAGGGCTTTTGTAAGGCGCATAATGTTCCCTTGTCTCTTTTGATTCCTGTTCGAGTTCAGTATATCACGCCTGTAAAAGCAGGAAAAATACCCGCACAGCCAGGAGCGCACTTAAAGACTGATAGTACTTTGGTCACACTACCTGAAAAACTGGCGTTTTTTGGCAGTTAATTTCCATGCTCCTACTGTATTCTATACCCAGCGTCAACCATCTTTTTAGCATATGGAAGGAGTATCCAATGAAACGTTTTCTGTATTTCACCATCTTCACGCTGATTTTCTTTGCAACGGCATGTAGTGCGCCACCGCCAGCAATCACTGAGGCGGCTCCCCCTCCAACCAACACCCTTGAACCGCCGGCCGCAACTCTCGTTCCCACCGAAACACCGACCGCAACCCCCGACGCCGCGGCAACAGCGGCGGCCCAAGCCACTCAGGCGGCTGGGGATGTGTTCACTGAAGTGGATAAATTATTATCCGATTCAGAAGCCTCTTACAAGGAAGGGCATCTTGCATGGCAACAGACTGAGCCGATTGCCATCAAGCTTCAGGGGCCGTCCGGCAACACGGCAACCATTCAGGAGATTGACAAAAACCTGACAGCGGGAAATTTCATTTTCAAATCCGACGTCACCTGGGATGCCACAGGCTGGATGTATTGCGGCGCGGTTCTTCGATCCGAACCAGATATCAAGAAAGGAAAGCAATACCAGTTTTACTTCCTGCGGTTCTCGGGTTTACCCATCTGGTATCTCGATGTATTTGATAATGGGTCAGATTATTTAGGCTCCATCAGCAAGGAACAGCGCGCCAGCGTAATTGACATGGCCAATGGCGCCGTCAATCAGTTTGTAGTAGTGGCAGAAGACGAGAAGTTCACCATTTACTTCAACGGAGAGCGCCAGGGCAGGTTCTTTGATAACAGCAAGCAACGAATGGATGGCTCCTTTGGTTTCTTTGCCTGGCAGGAATCCGGCACAGGCAGTTGCACATATGAAAACTCGTGGGTTTGGTCATTGGACAAATGATGAGTGGATAAATAAAAAAACACCCCGCGAGCTATGAACTCGCGGGGCACACTGACTACATCGAAAATTCACAGATGCTTATGGGCAAACCGATCCCATCAACCGCGCAATGATGTTGAAAGGGAACATACACCAGCGCGCGCCTGTTGGGTCTGCATCTATAATCAAGAAAGTTACCACACACAGACAAATAAAGAGAAACACGCCGCCGCCGATGATGATCGGAACCATGTTACTCTTTTTGCCTGCGGCTGGGGGCGGGGCATAGGCAGGCGCGGGGGTGGATGCGTACACAGGCGCCGCTTGCTGCATGGGAGGCGGCTCCACGCGGGCTGATTTGCGGGAGACGGCCACCGTAGCGCCGGCGTCCATGTTGATGGCATCATACATGAGCACAATTTGCTCACCGAGGGAAACCACATCGCCAGCTTTCAAGACGACCGGCCCCGCCAGACGCTGTCCATTGACGAACGTGCCGTTGGTGGAGCCAAGGTCTTCGATCACATATTTTCCACCCTGGAATGAAAGACGCGAATGTTTGCGCGAAACTTCCGCATCGTTGATCGCAACGCCGTTGGACGAATCTCTCCCAATCGTGAGCTGATCCCCTTCAAGGGGGAAGGTCACGCCTGGGGTGGGGCCTGATCTCATAACGAATTGAAACTGTGCCATCTTCTTCCTCCAAAATACATTTCAAAATAATTTTGCTTAGTTTACAGTTTTCACGGTGAAAAGTCAAATCACACTTTTTTACCAGTTTTCCTTGTCATATCCTTTAATTCCTCCCTGCGGGGCTGGGTTTGACTGACAGGTTTGGGTAAAAAGATCATAAATACTGTTCCAACGCCCGCCTTGCTTTTTACCTCAATCCGCCCGCCATGCCCGTGGACGATCTGCTTGCAAATGGACAACCCCAACCCAGTGCCAGATGCGCGTGATTCATGTTCGCGCACGCGGAAGAATTTTTCGAACAAGTGCGGGATTGATTCATCGGGAATACCCACGCCCGTATCCTGGATGTAGATGCCGAGTTCGCTTTCCTTCGATTCGGAGCGCAGCATCACGGTCCCGTTGGGGCGATTATATTTTATGGCGTTGCTTAATAAGTTCAACAAAACCTGTTTGATCTTGTCACGATCCGCCTCGAGCAGGGGCAGATTCTCCGGCGATTCCACGCGCAGTTGAATATTATCCTCGATGGCTTTGGAAGACATGACATCCTTGCATTCGTACATCAGGTCTGCAATGCTGAAGACCGTCTTGCGGAATTGCACGCGGCCTGATTCGAGCCTGGCCAGGTCGAGGAACGAGGATGCCAGCGCATTCAGGCGCATGGTTTCATTATGAATATTATTGATGATCTGGTCGCGCTGTTCCTGCGACATTTCAGGGCGTAACAGCAAATAGGTGGCCGTGCTGAGGGATGATAATGGCGTGCGTAATTCGTGAACGAATTCAGAGATCAAATCAGACTGCTGGAACAAACGCGCATTTTCAATGGCCACCGCCGCCTGCGCTCCAAGCACCAACAGCATGGATTCATCCGTGTCAGAGAACTTGCCGCGGTGTTTGTTCAGCGCTTCCAGCACGCCGACGATTTTATTTTTGGTAACCAGGGGAATTCCAAGCAGTGATTCGGTTGGGAAGCCGGTGGTGGTCTCCACATTGGAGAAGAAGCGCGGGTCGTCGTGCGCGTTCGTAATGCGGACCGGCTTGCGATTGTTCACGATCCAGCCGGCAATGCTTCCATCCAGCGGCACAACCAGCCCGCGCCGTGTCGATTCATCCAAATTCGTGGAAACCTGAAAATACAACTGGCGCGAGGTATCGTCATACAAAAGGATGGATGCCGCCTCCGCGCCGCTGATCTCCGCCGCCGCATGGACGATGCGCGAAAGCAGGATATCCAGGTCCAGGGTGGAGGCGAGATCACGCGCAATATCAATTAATCGGCGATAGCCATCCAGTCGCTCGGTTTTTATTTCAGCCATTTAGCACTCTCTCCGTTATTGCTGGAATAATCATCGCCACATCTTCCAGGATCGCCACATCGGCGCGGACGTTCAGGTAGGTCTCGGTGTTGTTGATGATGATAAGATGCGCCCCGCGATCCAGCCCCTGCATGGGCAGGCCAGCCACCGGCAAAACCTCCAGCGAGGAACCTGCCACCAGCATCAGGTCGCATTGCCGCGCCTCACGCTGTGCCTTGAACCATGCGGCTTGCGGCAACTGCTCGCCAAAAAGGATTACATCCGGCTTGAGCAACTGCCCGCATTGGGGGCAATGGGGAAGTTCTCCCGCATCCACAAACGGGGCCAGGTACTCCTCAGCCTGCACCTGATGATAACACTGCGAGCAGGTTAACGTTTGCATGGTGCCGTGCATTTCGATGACAGCTTTCGACCCCGCTTTTTGATGAAGCATATCTATATTCTGGGTGATGATGGATTTGATTTTCCCGGCTTGTTCCAGCCTTGCCAGCGCAAGATGGGCCGGGTTGGGCTGGGCATTATAAATTTGACTCGCCAGCGGACGGAACCAGGAAAAAAACCTCTCCGGCCTCGTGCGAAATGTGTTGAGCGAAGCCGCCTCGAGCGGTTCATCCTTCGACCATAAGCCTGTTCCCGTTGAACGGAAATCCGGTATCCCTGACGGAGTGGACAGCCCGGCCCCGGTGAGAATGACAGCGTGCCTGGATTGGCGGAACAAGTCCGCGGCGAATTCGATGTTTGTTTGCGTTTTTGGGGAAAAGGAGATCATCGCGCCTTTTCGCGCTCGATGACCGAATCTGCAATCTTGAGGAACTGCTGAGAGGTCATGTTTGTCGGTTGAGACATCACAGCGGGGGTTTGCATACGTGTGGCTTGCTGGAACAACTCCGGGGCGGGTGTGAGCGTGGCGGCAATCGAGTGCCCGAGTTTTTCCGCCACCTTGGTCAGGGGCATTTGCGCTTCGGAGCGCTGGCGGTTGTTCAAAATGATGTGAATGCTCTTGCGTTCGATGCTCAAGGCTGCGATCTCATCGATCAGGAATTTTGTATGTTGGATGGTGCTTGGCGTGCCCTCTACCACAACCATGTGCTCACTGCACATCGGGAGGATTTTCTGCACAAAAATTGGCAGGCCAACTCCCAGGTCCAGAACGACGAAGCGGGCAAGGGAGGCAAGGCGGGCAACCAGGGATTCGTAATTTTGCACCTGCGAGGTTAACGTCACATCGCGGGGATTCTCGGAAGCAAGCAGGAGTTTGACCCCCGAATTATGGGGCACAATGGAGGATTGTACTTTTTCTCGTGTAACCTCAACCACACTGCCCTGCAAAATTTCAGTTAAGCCAGTTTGCTGTGACATTCCCAAATCCATGCCGAGGGTGCCCTGACCGGGCGTCATTTCAGCGAGGATCACATCTGTCTGGGTTCTCGAAAACAGGCCCGCCGCCAAATTGGAAGCCAGCGAGGAGACGCCCAACCCGCCGCGTGAAGACAGCACGCCGATCACATAGCCATGATGCTCATGCAATGCGGTTGCGATCTCTCTGCCAGCTTCCTTTTGAGCGGCGCGAACCAGCAAGGCTTTGACGTGCGCCTGCAATTCGGTGGGGTGAGTGGGTTTTGTGAGGTAATCATCCGCGCCGACTTCGAACCCAGTTACTTTGTCGTCCAGTTGGGTTTTGGCGGTGAACATCAAAATGGGGATGGAGACTGTGGCGGGGTTTTTGCGCAGGCGGCGTGTTACTTCAAAGCCATCCATATCCGGCATCATCACATCCAACAAGATCAGGTCTGGCCGTTCTTCGAGCGCTTTTGCCAGTCCCTGCGAGCCGTTTGAGGCCGCGCTGATATTGTAGCCTTGTCGTTGCAACATTAAACCGACAAGCCTTAATGTGTCTACATCGTCATCAATGATCAGGATTTTCTCAGCCATGGTTTTCCTCAACAGTCAATTGGAGTTTAGCACAAACAAAGATAACGGACAAGTTCTGTATAATTCGCCCATACGGCTTTCTCAAAGTCTGAAAATCTTTAACGCGAATGGCGCGAATGAAACGAATGGCGCGAATTTTTCTGTATTTTCGCGAAATTCACCCAGTTTGCGTAATTCGCGTTAAGCCTTTGCCATAAACTTGTAAAATGATCAAGCTACTTTGAGAAAGCCGTAAATTCGCCCAATGGTACGGCTGTTTATCATATTTGGAATGGCAGTCGGGTTGAAACTGCCCGGGTGGGCCGAGCAGTTTCAGGTCCAGAAAGAAGCGGATGATTGGGATGTGGGGTCTTCCATCGCGTTATAATCAAATCGAAATCGTAAATCCAAAATCATAAATCGAAAATCGGAAATCAACTCATGCATATTCTTGTAACGAATGATGACGGCGTGCAGGCGCCCGGGCTGTTGGCGTTGGCGCAGGAGATGCGCAAGCTCGGCAAGGTGACGGTGTTCGCGCCCGATAAAAATTGGTCGGCTTCGGGGCATGTGAAAACGATGGAGCGCCCATTGCGGGTGAAGGAGACTTTGCTTGCGGATGGGACTTCTGCGTTCGCTTCGGACGGCGCGCCATCTGATTGTGTGGCGTTGCCGTTGCTTGGCTTGATCGAAGAGCAAATTGACCTGGTGGTTTCGGGCATCAACCCCAACGCGAACATCGGGCATGACGTGACGTATTCAGGGACGGTCACTGCGGCGATGGAAGCCGTGATTGCGGGCGTGAAAGGCATTGCGGTTTCGCTGGACTCGCCTGAGGGATTCAAAGGCGCGTTGGATTATTCCTGCGCGGCATCTGTCGCGCGGCGTGTGGCTGAAAAAGTGATTGCGGACGGTTTGCCCGCAGGCGTGGTGATGAATGTGAACGTGCCATATTTAAAGGAAGGCGAACTCAAGGGCTTCATGATCACGCGTCAGGGATTGCGAGTCTATCGCGATGCGTTGGATGAGCGTGTGGACCCGCGCGGCAAACCGTATTATTGGATCGGCGGCGAAGCGCCCACGGGTGTTGCCGAAGACGGCACGGACTTTGGCGCGCTGGCGCAGGGATATGTATCCATTACGCCTTTGCAGTTGGATTTGACTCATCTGAAGGCGATGGATGTATTGAAGAAGTGGAAGTTTTGATATGCCACTAACCATCGCTCATCCAGCCGCTATTGTCCCCCTCTTTCGCCACATGAAAAAATACGGTGTGCTTTCGGCGTTAGTCATTGGCAGTATGGCCCCGGACTTTACCTATTTTCTCTTTCTGCCCATTACCCGCGCACAAACACACAGCTTCGCTGGCTTGTTTTGGTTTTGTCTGCCCATGGGATTATTCGCTTATTTTGTTTTTCATGGATTATTGCGGCGGCCATTGCTCAGCCTGCTGCCAATTCAATTTGCGCTTCGCCTTGAACCAAATAACGAAGGAGAAAAAATACGTGTGTGGAATTCCAACCTTCTGCCGCTGTGTGTTTCAATTTTAACGGGGGCAGTGACCCATTCGCTTTGGGATTCTTTTACCCATGAATATGATTTCGCTGTGCAGACCTTTCCCTTCCTTCAAACCAGGTTGTTTACCCTGTTTGGGTATAACGTGTTCCTGTACAAAGCGCTTCAACACGGCAGTTCGGCAGTCGGCATTTCCCTGTTGATATTTTGGACCATTCAATGGTTTCAGAAGACCACGGTTTCGAAGCGGCCCATTGAGACGGCCACCTTCCCTTTTAATCAGCGGGCTTTCTGGATCGTTTTTTTTGCCTTTGCGGGGCTTTTCGCCGGAAGCATAAATGGTTATTATCTCTCGCTCCATGAAACGGGCGTGGATGCCCTCCGCGAGTTCTTGCGCGGAATCCTTGTGGCCGGTTCTTCAGCCATCGGCGGATTGCTGCTGGTCTTTTCAATTGTTTATCAGGTTTTTGGGCTAAAAGCGAAAAGAAGGAGTAGCTAAAAGCATGGGCTAAAGAAAGGACCATTCACCACTCCCCGAAAAGACAGGTTGAATGTACCTCCCCAAAACTTCTTTGGCGGCTCCTGCGCCATATTTATCCAATACCTGTGCGATAGCGGATTCAATAATTCTTACGATTGGCCATAAGAATTATGGCAGAAAAATCAGGGTCAACCCTGAAAATTATGGAAACAACACCAGACACAAAATGCGCCGCCTTTCAATAGCCCTCCTCACTCTGCTCGCCGCGCTTCTCGTCACCCAAGCTGCGTTCTCTTTGCAATGGCCCATCGCACACGACGAAGCGCCGCTCTTCTACGAAGCCTTCCTCATGCAAAGCGAAGGCCGCCTCCCCTATCGCGACATCTTCGATTTTCAAATGCCAGGCAGTTACCTCGCCTATTCTCTGCTTGGCATCCTCAGCGGTTTCGACGCGTTCCGCATCCGCATCCTCGACCTGCTCATTCTCGCCGCGCTCATCGTCATCACTTTTCAATTCATGCGCCGCTTCGGGAAAATCTCCGCGCTCGCGGCGGGCCTTCTCTTCGGCCTCAAATATCTGCAAGGCGGCCCGTCCCTTTCCCTGCAACGCGAATATCTTTTGCTCGTCTTCATCGCCCTCTCTCTTTTAATAGGGATGCGGGACTCTCTGACTCTCAAACATCGTCTCAGCCTCGGCATTCTCTTCGGTCTATCGGCAGTCATCAAACCCCACGCCGCGCTCGGACTCCTCCCCTTCCTGCTCTTTGACATTGCAGACATTCGCCAACGCCCAAACACATCCCTGCCAAAAGCCGCATGGACGAGTCTCCTCCCTGCCGCCATCGGCTTCACGATTCCCGTTTCACTTGTGATTGCATGGCTGGCAATCAACAATGCGCTGACTCCCTTCCTCACCATCGCCCAAAACTACTGGCCGCTCTATTCGCAGATCAACGGCCAAATGGAGATCACACCCACAGCCGGGCGAATCTCCTTTTTGTTGAATCAACTCTGGCGTTTGGGCGGAAGCGGGTTGTGGCTCATCCCCGCCGCGTTTGGAATCTATCTCAATCAAAATAAACAAACCTATCTGCTCGCCAGCCTCGCACTCTGCTACGCCATCTACCCCGCCCTCTCAGGCCAGTTCTTCCCATATCACTACATCCCGTTTATTTATTTCATAACCCTGCTTGCATCTTTATCCATACCTACCAATTACCAATTACCATTTACCAATCTCTCTTCCTTCGTCCTTTTAATCGTCATCCTTGTAAGCCTCCGCCCTTCCCAAACCTTCCTCCGCCAAATTCAAGGCCACCCCATCGCCACCTCCACAGACCGCGCCGAAGAGATTGCCCGCTTTATTGAAAAAAATCTACAAGCCGGTGAAACCGTCCAACCCTTGGATTGGACAGGCGGCACGCTCCTCGCCATGCTCGAAACCCGCGCGCCGATTGCAACGCCATATGTGTTTGACTTTTATTTCTATCATCACATCTCAAACCCATACATCCAATCCCTGCGCGTGGACTTTATACACGAGTTACAAACCTCATCCCCGCGCTATATCGTTGAAGTCACTGCAATTGACAAACCCTGGGTCTCTGGCGAAGACACCACCCGCGAATTCCCCGAACTGCGCGCATTCTTGAACGAGTATTATTCCGTTACAATTCAAAAAGACGATTACATCATTTACGAATTAGACGGCATACAGTAGACCACGGTCTATTTATGAAACACCTCCACCGCATCACCATCCTGTACCTCACGATTCCATTCACCCTCTTCCTCTTCGGCTGGGTGAAATTACCCATCGCCATTCCCCTTTTCATCATTCTCCTTTTCGCAATCTGGCAACTCATTAAGCAGTCTCCAATCTCCAGTCTCCAATCCCCAATCTCCAATCCCCGAATTACTGTTTACTGTTTACTGCTTACTGGCCTTTGGGTTCTCCTCTCCGGCGTCGGCGGCTACGCCTTCCAAAACTGGGACCATCACTGGCGCAACGCCGTTTTGCATGACCTGATCAATTACAACTGGCCTGTCTTCTACTCCACCCCCGAAAGCGGACCTGTCAAAATGCTGGTTTACTACGTGGGATACTGGCTTCCTTCCGCCCTTGTAGGGAAGCTCCTCGGCTGGCAGGCCGCCAACTTCTTCCTCTTCCTGTGGACATGGCTTGGGGTATTCCTCGTTGCAGTGCATCTCGGCACTACCCTGAAAACTTCCCCCGTCAAAGCCATCCTTCTCCTCATCTTCTTCAGCGGCATGGATGCGCTTGGCACGTTGTTCTTCGCTCAGGAATATCCAACTCTGCTTCCGCCAGTCACTCACCTTGAAATCTGGTCAGGCAGTTTACAGTATTCCTCCTTTACCACGCAATTGTTTTGGGTCTTTAATCAGGCAGTTCCTGCATGGCTGTGCATTGCCCTGCTTGCCGATCAATCTCAAATTACTAATTACCAACACTTGCACCGCACGCAAGCGCAGGTGTTACCAATTACCAATAAACTATTCACCTTTTCCCTCTGCTTCTTCTTCGCCCCCCTCGCCTCCATCGGACTTCTCCCCTACCTGCTCATCGAAATCTTCAAACAAACAGATTTCAAATCCCCATTCAAAAATCTCCGCTGGGATGTTCTTCTCGCCGCCGCTGTCATCTTTCTTCTTTCCTCTTTCTTCTTCACCTCCAACACCGCCGCCCAATCCCGCGGATTTCACACGCTGGCGCTAAAAGATTTCCTCACCTTCTTCCTGCTCGAAGGCGGTATCCTTTGGTTGTTGCTTGCCCCAGTCAAATGGCGTGACCCGCATTGGATGGTTACAGGCCTGCTCCTCGCCGTCATTCCCTTCATCCAACTCGGCAGCGGAAATGACTTTGTCATGCGCGCATCCATTGCTCCGCTGTTTTGTCTCATGCTCATGACAGGCGAAACCGTCTTCAACAAATCTACTCCGCGCCAATTACTAATTACTGTTTACTGTTTACTGCTCTTAGGCTCCTTCACCCCGCTCTACGAGATCAACCGCTCCGTCTATCGAACATTTGAATCCTACGTCTTGCTTGATGGAATGATCTATTCACAGCCGAGTTCAGACCCCGTCACTCACCTGGAGCAGGGCGGCGCGCCTGAGTTGGAACATCCGCTCACGTTGACCGCAGATGAAATAAAAACGCTCCAATTCATGGATGACAAACTCTCGAAGAATTTTATTGCCAACGTGCGGCAGTCGTTGTATTATCGGTATATATCGCCCCGATAATCCCTGCGAGATTTATCTCGCAATACGGTGAAAGGCGACGTAAATGCCGCGCTACGCCATATAAAAGGAAACCTCTAATGTCTGAACTTAAATCCCCCCCAAACCCGCAAGACTTTTATACCGAGGTTTGGGAAATCGTCCGCAAGATTCCGCGCGGAAGAATTGCCTCCTTCGGGCAGATCGCAAAAATGCTTCCCCTGCCTGAAGGCGTAGACGGTGATACGTTTCTGGAATTTGGCGCGCTGTGGGTGAGCAATGCCGTGGCCGCCAGCCCGAATGATGTGCCGTGGCAGAGAGTCGTCAACTCGAAGGGCGAGATCAGCGAGCGGGACGGTGTAGCCGCCCGCAGACAACGTCTCCTCTTGCAGGATGAAGGCGTCCCTTTCAACCCGCGCGGCCGCATTGACTTGAAACAATATGGCTGGAACGGGAAGTGAGCAGTAGAACAGTAACCAGTAACCAGTAACCAGCCCATCACCACTGATAACTGATTACTATTAGGACTTAGGCAGTAAAAATCTTTTGCCGCGAATTGCACAAATTTTCGCTAATTCTTTAAATAATTCGCGTGAATTGTATCTTCTCAATATTTCGGGGTAACTATTTTTAAGCACCACCAAATACAGGAAGAAACGCCGTTCTTTCGACTTTCTTGGCATATTTGGCATAGTCATTTTGTGGCTACCCCGTTTTTTTGAGAAGATACCGTGAATTAGCGAAATTAGCGGCTTGTTCTTGAGGTTTTGCGTAAATCCTAACCATCATTCCTCATTCAAAATTCATCATTCTAAACCATGCCTTCCTTCGCCTCTCCCCCCAACCCGCAAGCCTACTATGAACAAGTGTGGAATATCGTGCGCCAGATACCCCTTGGCAAAGTGGCCGCGTATGGACAGATCGCAAAAATGATTCCCCCGCCTAACGGTGTGGAAATTGAAACCTACGCGGCCTTCGCTCCGCGTTGGGTGGGCGGCGCAATGGCCGCCTGCCCCGACGACGTTCCGTGGCAAAGGGTCATCAACTCACAGGGCAAGATCAGCGAAAGGGCCGGGGCGGAGAAACAGCGTCAGTTGTTGGAGCAGGAAGGGGTGGAGTTCGATGCGAAGGGTCGCATTGATTTAAAGAAATACGGCTGGAGCGGTGGGGATGAAGTCGAAGTCAGCCAGCCGCGCTTGTTGTGAAATTGCATATTTCATTTGGGTGTGTTTTGTGCTACAGTGAAAAAAAGGAGGCGTTCCATGTATATCTTTCAAGTCCATCATTATATAAAACCCGACCAGATCGAAGCCTACAAATCCGCCACAATTGAAAACGCGCGCAATACAATTTTGGAACCCGGCGTCATCCGCTTTGAGATGTTTCAGGATTCTGCAAACCCCGCGCATTTCAGCCTGTTCGAAGTGTATGCCGATATGGCCGCGCGCGATGCTCATCTCGAAACCGGGCATTTTCTAAAATGGAAGGATGTCTATCTCGCCACGCAGGAGCGCAAGGGAAATGGAGATGAATTCAACGCCGTCTTCCCCGCTGAAAATTTGTGGGCGAAAAAATAGCTATTTTGTTAATTCATATACAAGCACCGTCCCGAAGGTTTGTTTCGAGTAAATTAAGGGTCTGACGATAACCTTCGGGACGTTTTTTCTAATTACCGATAAAGTCTATTTTGTTAATTCAACGATCAACGTATCCAGAGCCAGGTCCAGCGTGATCTGGCTCGTTTTGACTCCCTCATCGATCTTCAACAGGCGGTGATAAATATTTTCAAGCGACTGAATTGAAAAGCGTCCCGCCTGTCCCGTCGTTTTTTCTGCAACAAAGGGATGCACACCCAGCGCGCGCGCGACATCATCTTTATTTCCCCGCCCATCTAAAATTTCACGCGCCTGAATCAATAACCTAAATTGACGCACGACCATGCCCCACAACGAAAACGGGTCTTCATTTTCAAGCAAACGATGCAATAACTTTTGAGCGACTTTTCCATTGCCCTGCGATAACGCATCGACAAAGTCGAACACGCTTTGCTGGGATGTGACGATACAAACCGCCTCCACATCCGACCCGCGAACTGGTCGGCCCCAATTGACATACGCCAACACCTTGGCAATTTCCATCCCCGCCTGACGGGTATCCACGCCCACCATTTCAGCAAGTTTGGCGGCGGCGGCAGGTTCAATCTGTCCGCTTTGATTCTTGACCTCGTTCATCACCCAGCCTGGCATGTCCCTTTGTTTGGGCAGGAAAAAGGTTTGCAGTTTCACCATTGAAGAATTCTTCGCCGCCCATTTCACCAGCCAGTGTTTTTCGATTTCCTTCGGCTCCATCAATTCGTGGATGACGAGCTTGGCGGTGTCTGGCGTTTTGCTAAGGAATTCCCCAAATTTTTTACGTGCGGCGGGGTTGTTGAATTTTGCGGACGGGTTGGAAAGAATGACCAGTCTCTTCGGCGCGAGGAACGGCATGGCATTGACCGCGTTGTTCAAGTCGTTCTCTGTCATCGTGCGCGCTTCGAGACGGGCTGTGTTCATGCCCGCAGTGGTCGGGTCGCTGAAGTCAGACTCGAAGTCCTTGATCTTGCGGTGGATGGCAAATTCGTCGTTGCCGTGGAGGAAGAAGATGTTAGGCATGGGGGAAAGGATGAATTATGAAGGATGAAAAGAGGAAAGAGGAAAGAAAGTAATCGAGTCATCACAAATTACTTTGTGATGACTCGGTGAACGCCTTTGCGAACGGGGGTGATGTCTACGATTTGCAGGCTGCCGAGATTCGCTTCGGTGGTGATGTGTTCTTGAAGCCAGGGGCCGAGCGGACGGCTGAGTTGATAGCCAACGATGGCAAATAGCAATGCGAGCGGGACGAGCAGGAGTCGCCACAGAGTGGACTTTGTCCCTCGAAGCGGGAGCCAGGCAAAGGTCGCAGAAAGAAGCGCGCTGGTCGCCAGGTTGGTGCCACAGCCGGGATGTATCGCCAGTCCGCTTTCGCCTGAATTTAATCGCGTGTGCGCTTCGGTAACCGATTCCCAAATTTGTTGGGTGGTGAGATCGCCAAGCAGAAAAAAGCCAGTTGGGTTGGAATGCCCCGCCATGCGTTTGCCAGGATTTTTATGCGAGAGCAAATGAATGGACGCGTGTTCAAGCGCGTGATTGCGCCGAGTTTCGAGAATGAGGGGAAGGTCGAGGATCATGGGTTGATTATAAGTCTAATCAAGACCTGACAGGTCGCTTCGCGAAAACCTGTCAGGTCTGTAGAATCGGCGAGTCGTAAATTTTTTCGAGCAGTTCCAAGAACTCAGCAGAGGGGCGCGACTTGAGAATCTCCTTGCGTTCATCGCGGGTGAGGTGCTGCATCATCACGTATTGCACCGCGTTCTTGCGGAAGAGACGCGAGCCGTCTTCGTCGCCGTAGAATTCGACACTGCGGGCAAGGTGTGTGCGGATGGTTTGCTTCACCATTTCAGGCGGAACCTGGTCGCGGTCGAGGCGCGAAAAAATCCACGGGTTGGGAATCGCGCCGCGCCCGATCATGACCGCATCCACGTTGGTGTGTGCTTTCATGCGGTCGATGTCTGCCACAGTTTTTACGTCGCCACTGCCGATGACGGGAATCTTAACCAGTGACTTGACTTCGGCAATCGCATCCCAATCGGCGTTGCCTGCGTAGCGTTGCTCCCTCGTGCGCCCGTGGACGGCGATGAGCGAGCCGCCTTCTTCTTCCACGATGCGGGCGATGAGTTTGTAGTTTTTGTTTCTGTCCCAGCCGAGGCGGATTTTTCCCGTGACAGGCACGCGCAAATGTTTGACCAATTTCCGAAATGTGCGCGCGATTTTCAGCGGGGTTGGCATCATGCCGACTCCCGCGCCACGCTCTGCAATTGTTTTTGCAGGACAGCCCATATTGAGGTCAATCACATCGGGGTTGTTTTCCTGAATTTTCAGCGCGGCTTGCAGGATGAGTTCGGGGTCATCACCGTAAATTTGGAAGGTGATTGGGCGTTCGGGTTCGGTGAAGTACATCCGCTTGGCGGGCTGTTTCGAGCGGCTGAGGATTTTTTCCACTTTGATGAATTCGGTGTAGCTCATGGCCGAGCCCAGCTCGCGGCAAAGGGAACGAAAGGGCCAGTCGGAGTAGCCGTCCATGGGCGCGAGGATGGTGTCACCGTAAATGGGGACTTCGCGGATGTGGAAAGTGGGGGATTTTGTTTCGTTCATAACAGGGATTTACGGCTTTGGAGACGAATAAACCACATATTCTTTCTTCGTTTTTTCAAATAAAGCTAATTGTTTTTCCGTCTCTAAAGTAACAGGAGTTAATGGGTTGTAGTTCAAGACAATAGCTTCCATCATCGGTTTTCTGTTTTTCTCGCTTGCGCCAACATGGTAAAAATGTTCACGGGTCAAAACGGTGTAATTGGAAGCGTATTTTTCAAGCGCGAGGTTTTCGCGGTACTGGTTACTGTGCCATGTGGAGAGAATAAACTTTGCTTTTGCAGCATTGAGCAAGTTATAAAGTTCCTGCTCGTCATTCTCTGACCACGAATTGAAATAATCCACATGCCTGCCGATATATGGAGGGTCACAATATATAAAATCGTTTGTTGCGGCAGAGGAAATGATTTTCCTGAAATCAGCACAAACAAATTCCCAATCATATTGGCTAACTGCATCAGCCACATATTTAATCTGGTTTGTAATTTTGGTAATGTAAGATTTGGCAAAGCGTTCAGGTTTATGCCCAAAAGGGACATTGAAGCCGCCTTTTTTGTTGAAGCGCATAATGCCATTGAAGCAGGCGCGATTTAGAAAGAGCATATCCAATGGATTACCGTCTTTGTTGAATCGCTCGCGTATTTCATAATAATGACCTTCGCCTTTGGCTTGAAGATGCCCGCCTTCAAGCTTTAAAAACTCTTTTGCAATCCCTGCCGTTATTTTCCCCTGCTTAATGGAGTTATAAAAATTAATGATATGTGGATTTATATCGGCAAAAACAGCGCGGCTTGGGCGCATATTAAATCCTACAACACCTGAACCCATGAACGGTTCAATCCATGTGCCGTTATTATCAAGGGAGGAATGGTCTTTAATCCATTCCACCAATTTAGTCTTAATGCCCTGACATTTTATCGGCGGGACTTTTACCGTCATTTTTGCCCCCGCTTGTTGTTCTTGCGAGATGGTTTTCTAGCCATCGGATTTGCAAATTTCCCATCTTTGCCGCGATACACAAGGTAATCTTTCAGCGATGTGATTTTCTTTACCTTGCCGTTGGGCAGGGTGATTTGAATTTTGCCGTAATTCATCCAGAAGTCATCAAACCATTTTTCGCCCAGTTTTTTGAAAACCCCATTGCCTTCCAAAATGTCACTGATTTTGACAATGCTTCCAATATTTGCAGTATTTGAACTACCCTGATAATCGCCCGCAATCTCCCATTTCTCATGGACAAAGAATTGAAAATCACCAATCACAGATGCGATGGATTGCAATTCTTCAAGGCGATAGGTTTCAGATTCATAGGTTTTATCATGCGCTAATCTTGAGTAAATAATGCCCAGGCAGAAATGCCCAAGATATTCGCTGTATGGAAATTGTATATTTTTATAACTCTTGCGATTGGTGAAATACTCGCCGTGTGAACCAAGCGTGAAGCCATTGCAATAATCAGAATTGTCGGGCAAACGATAGGTGGTTTTTAAGTCCACTGCAAATTTGATGCTCTCATCGTCTGCATTTACAAAAGACAAGTCGGGATAGTAGTTTTGTTGTTCCGCTAAAACGATGCGATAGTGATGACGGCTTGCAAACTCAAGCAGTTTTGGAAAAAGGTGAATTTCCAGGATTTTGGAAACAATCTTTGTGTCTGTCGAAATTGTGTAAATATTGCGAAATACATCAATAAAGCCCTTGATTGCCCATTGATCGTCAGAAGTGGAAACATGGTCTTTGAGTGTTTCAACGAACTCGGTCAAAGACTGCTTGAATTCTGCTTTCAATTGTTCCCGTTTTTGTTTTGACATGGTTTTCTCCATGCAAAGATTATACAACATCTGATTTGTGTACGATATTCAATAGACGTTATCGGAAATAAAATTGGGACGCTGACCGCGAAGCGCGCAGAAAAACGCGGATAAATTCTTTTAAATCAGCGAAAATCAGCGTTCATCTGCGTCCCATTAAAGCTTGTGGCTTATTACCGATAAAGTCTAATACAAAAAATCCCCTGTGAGTCTTGAGACCTCACAGGGGATTTTTTTCTTACACAGGCTGCTTCTTCAACAACTCCAGATAGCGCTTTCTAAACTTGGCAACCTTCGGGGCAACCACGGCCTGACAATACGGTTGATTTTGATTCCGCGCGAAGTATTCCTGATGATAATCTTCCGCGACGTAGAAATCGTTGAGCGCCTCCACCTCCGTAACAATGGGGCTGTTCCAGATTCTTTGGGCATTCAACTCGCTGATGAGATTCTCGGCGACAGCTTTTTGCTCAGGCGTGTGATAGTAAATACCGGAGCGGTATTGCGTGCCAGCGTCCGCGCCCTGGCGGTTGAGAGTGGTGGGATCGTGGATGGCGAAGAAGACATTGAGCACATCGCGGAAGGAGATGATGGCTGGGTCAAACTTTAATTGAACCACTTCGGCATGGCCTGTCATTCCCGTGCAAACATCACGGTAGGATGGGTTGGCAACGTGCCCGTTGGAGTAGCCTGAGTCAACAGAGAGCACACCTTTCATTTCATCGAAAACGGCTTCCAAACACCAGAAACACCCCCCAGCCAGTGTGATGGTTTCATAATTTGTGTTCATAAGAAATCTCCTTTTTCATTTATCTTTTTGAAGGTCGGTTTTGAATAACTTCAAATACTCGCCATATCCTTCTCTCTCCAATTCTTCCACTGGAATAAAGCGCAGCGCCGCGGAATTTATACAATACCGCAGGCCGGTGGGGGCTGGCCCATCGTCAAACACGTGCCCCAGATGAGAGTCGCCGTATTTGGAACGGACTTCCGTCCGCACCATGAAGAACTTGGTGTCGGTATGGGTTACGATATTTTCCGAACTTAATGGTTCTGTAAAACTGGGCCAGCCGCATCCCGAATCGAACTTTTCAAGCGAACTGAACAGCGGCTCTCCTGAGACGATATCAACGTAGATTCCGTCCTGCTTATGATTCCAAAATTCGTTCCGAAACGGCGGCTCCGTCCCCGCGTTTTGTGTCACCTCATATTGCTCGCGGGAAAGCCGTTGACGTAACTCGAGATCAGATGGCTTGGGCTGTGTTTTCATTGCAGGTCTCCTCTTCTAAAGTGGGCTTTCAAAAGATAGACGACATCAGAAGCATAAAATATATTAAGAAATGATTACATTTAAATAACTCACCTTACGCGCCCTCACCCTACCCTCTCCCGAAGGGAGAGGGGACGCCCTTCCCCTTCGGGGGAAGGGCGGGGGAAAGTGCCCGTTAGGGTATGAGGGAGAGAAACTGCGTAACATCAGTTAAATAAGAAGACCGCCCAACTGGACGGCCTCTTGATTTCCTATCTCATTCCCGAGACTGTGATCAACCCGTTCGTTACATTGACGTTCATCAGCCTCAGCCCGGGGATTTGCGAATTTATCTTTTCCGCCAGCATCTCGTTCAGCCAGGCTTCGGCTTGCGAGAGCAGAATGTCCGGTACGGCCTGCTGGCCGATCTGCATCGACTCGAGGGTAAAAACAGGCTGGTCGTTTGAGTCAATGCCAACGGTCCCGACCAGAAGCGCGGAGGTTGAACTGTCACTGCCATTCACCAGTCCCCAGATCTGAATTTGTCCGCCGCGCAGATAGACTTGAACATCGCTCAACGGCAGGTCGGGGTTGTTCTTCATTTCCATGGCAAGCCAGGAGGTGATCTGTTGCTCGGTAATGGTCGCGGAGGATAATGAACCCGGCTGGGGAACTGCGTCCGCAAGCATTGCCTTTGCTTCCAGCGCTTTGACATCGGAGGTCAGGATCGCATCCCCGGGGCGTTCGGGCGCGCCCTCCATGCCGCTGTCTGAGTTTTCGACGGCGAGTTGGAGCAGGGCATCCACGAGCGGCGCGTATTGCGGATAATTCAGGCTGACTTCAGCGCGCGTCTCGGATGCGAGATCGCTTTCAAGGGCATTCCCGTACACCGTGGGCGTGGCTTTAATCAGAAATTTTGCAACCTTTGACTCTGGGTTTTTCCGCGCCAGGACAAATGTGGTTGTCCCAAAGATGAACAGAACAACAACGATTGCCAATATTGTGCGCAAGGCGCTTTTATAAGGTTTTGGCGACTGCAACGGGGTGATGGTTAACCTGCCATTGAGAGGCAGGGTTGGGCTGGTCGAGTCAATGCGCGTGAGCGCAATGCGAATCTCATTGTTGCCGGGGTTGATCTTAAGCGCACGCTGATAGCATTCGATCTTGTGTTCTTTTTCTTCCACCACTTTTGCGAGCAAAATCCATGCGGCTTCCTCGTTGGGATATGCCGCGAGCAGGTCGGAGAGATATTTTTTCGCCAACTCGCGGTTTCCGCGTTGGTAGTTGTAGTCAGCTTGCTTGAATAGCTCTTGTTTATTCATTTGTGATATAGACCCTAAAGGTTTTCCCCCTACGGGGACTTCGCAAAACCTTTAGGGTCTTGTTGTTTTCCTAAAGACTTGGCTCGGCTATCGGACTTTGCGATTTTTCCAGCGTAATTTCGCCGTCATCGTTGACAGTCACCTCGACAGAGTCGCCGTTGACGAATTCGCTGGAGAGCAATTTGTCGGATAGCGGGTCTTCCACTTTTTGCTGAATGACGCGGCGTAACGGGCGCGCGCCAAATTCAGAGTCATAGCCCTGCTCTGCCAGCGAGGCCAATGCGTCAGTCGAAGCGGTCAGCACAAGGTTATGATCCTTGAGGCGTTCGGCGACCTTGAACAATTCCAGCGAAACGATCTTCTGGATGTCTTCCTTGTTCAACGAGCGGAAGATGACCACAGAATCCATGCGGTTGATGAACTCGGGGCGGAAGGCGCGTTTGAGCGATTCATTCAACTTCTTGCGCATGTCTTCGTAGGAGAGCCTTTCCTCGGTGACTTCATCGCGCTTCAACGCGAAGCCGAGGGAGGTTTGCTTCTTGATGACATCTGCGCCGATGTTGGAGGTCATCACGATGATGGCGTTGCGGAAGTCCACCTTGCGGCCTTTCGCGTCGCTGAGGTGGCCTTCTTCCATAATTTGCAAGAGCATGTTGTGGACTTCGGGATGCGCTTTTTCGATCTCGTCGAAGACAACGATGGAATACGGGCGGCGGCGCAAGGCTTCGGTGAGCTGGCCTGCATCTTCGTAGCCCACGTATCCGGGAGGAGCGCCCACCAAACGGGAGGCGGTGTGACGTTCCATGAATTCGGACATGTCCAATTGGATGGCGGCGTCTTCACTGCCGAACATGAATTTTGCCAGGGTCTTGGTGAGTTCGGTTTTGCCCACGCCTGTAGGCCCGAGGAACATAAAAGAGCCGATGGGACGTTTGGGGTCTTTCAGCCCTGCGCGCGCGCGGCGGACAGCGCGGGAGATGGCGATGATCGCATCCTCCTGGCCGATGATACCTTTGCGGAGTTCATCTTCCATTTTGAGCAGGCGCTGTGATTCGGCTTCTGCCAGTTGCATGAGCGGCACGCCCGTCCACATGGAGACGACTTCGGCAATATCTTCGGCAGAGACAACGGGGCTGTTGGCGCGGTCCCAACCTGTGCGCAGGCGTTCGATCTGCTGGCCGAGGTCCAACTCGCGCTCTTCCCATTCCTTCATATCTTCGTTATTGCCTTCCTCCTGGGCGAGGGTGCGGTTCTGGCGCGCGGCGCGTAACTGACCAAATAAATCCTTGGCGTGTTTCGCGGCGGGGCTTTTGTACATGCGAACACGGGACGATGACTCATCAATTAAATCAATGGCTTTGTCGGGTAAAAACCGTTCGGTCACATAGCGGGAGGATAAATGTGCGGCGGCTTCGAGCGCTTCATCAGAGATGACCAGATGATGGTGCTCTTCGTAGGCGCTGCGAATGCCCTTGAGAATTTGAATGGTCTCTTCTTCGGAGGGTTCATCCACCTGCACAGGCTGGAAGCGGCGTTCGAGCGCGGCATCCGATTCGATGTGCTTGCGGTACTCGTCCAATGTGGTGGCGCCAATGACTTGAAGTTCACCACGGGATAAGGCGGGTTTGAGGATATTTGCTGCATCGACGGAAGAACCTGCGGCTCCTGCCCCGACCAGCATATGAACCTCGTCAATGAACAGTATCGCCCCTGATTGTTTTAACTCATCGATAATTCTCTTGAGTCTTTCCTCGAACTGACCGCGATACATCGTGCCAGCCACGAGGGAACCCACGTCCAATTGCAGGACGCGCTTGTTCATCAGCGGCGCGGGCACGTCCCCTTCGACGATGCGTTGGGCCAGGCCTTCGACGATGGCGGTTTTGCCGACGCCGGGTTCACCAATCAACGCAGGGTTGTTTTTGGTGCGGCGCGCAAGAATTTGAATGACGCGCTCGATTTCCATCTGGCGGCCAATGACGGGGTCGAGTTTTTTTTCTTCGGCCTTCGAGGTCAGGTCTGAGGCGAGTTGGTCTACGAGGGGGGTTTTTGGGTTTGCTCCTGCCCCAGGGCCGGATTTGGCCGGTTGCGGGCCGGCAGGCGTCGGGGAGGAGGAAGCGGATTCGTTCAACACGCGGCGGGTCTGGCGGCGGATCTGGTCGGCTGTGACGCCGAGTCGCCGCAGTACTTCCATCGCAGTGGATTCGATGCGAACGAGGCCGAGCAAAATGTGTTCCGTTCCGATGTAGTGATGGCCGAGACGGCGGGCTTCGTCCACGGCGTATTCGAGCACTTGTTGGGTTTCGGGGGCAAGCTCGATGCGGTTGGGGTCGAAGTTGGCGGCGTTGCCCGAAACGCGCGCGACGACTTCACGCACGCGTTCGGAGGTCATGCCGAGTTCACGCAGGACGCGCCCAGCCACGCCGCCCTCCTCATCCATTAATCCGAGCAGGAGGTGTTCGGTTCCAATATTGTTCTGGCGAGCGCGTTCGGCCTCTTGATGGGCGAGGCTGAGAACGCGCCTTGCACGCTGTGTAAATCTTTCCATACCAGCCATAATTTTTCTCCTAATTCACTGGCAGGGATTCTACCAAAAAGCGGGGTGAGTCCGTGTAGGAAAAAGGTTAGAGTTTCCCTACGGGGTTGTGTAAAGGTTCACGTTTCAGGCGCGGCCATTTTTGGAATTCTTACCGCGAATGTGTGCAAGCAAAGGTTGTCAGGGGAGGTAGATTGTTCGCTGGGCTGTGAAAACCCCTCACCCTGCCCTCTACCCTTACGGGCACACGTCCCTCAGGGAGAGGGGGGAGTCGACACGGCGAAAAGTCTTCATACTTGGGGTTTGCTTGCACACCCGCGAATTGTGTAAAACAGGGCTTACGCAAACCTTGATAGAATCCACTAATTTCCACGAATGTACGCTAATCCTTTTAAAAATTCGCGTGGATTGGCGTAGATTAGCGGACAAAAAAGCGTTCTGCGTAAGTCCTATAAAAATAACTTGGCTCATGTATAAAGAGTGTGCAGGCTGAATGCTCGGACTTTTAAAGAGCAAAAAACTTAACACGAATTTTCCGACTGCCAAAGACAGGGCAGGAACTGCCAAAAGACGCCAAGTTTAAAATTCACCTTGCACCGTAGGGGCAACCCGTCCATGCCGTCCCCGATCATTTTTTGCAAAGGGAGGGTCGCCCTGTGCGCGGTGTTGAAATAAAAAAAAGGCCCCTGAAGGATTGAACCTTCAGGGGCCTTGAGTACTCTGGTATCGGGCTATTGTGCGCTTGCTGTTTTCTCCATCAACAACCTTGCCAGCCCGCGGATGGCGTTGCGGCGGGTGCGGTTGAATGTGCCTTCGGAAATATACAGCCGCGCCATGATCTCGCGGTTCGGAACTTCCTCCACGTAGGCATCGTGCAGAACGGCGTGGTTGTACCAAACGCGCGGGAGCGGCTCAGGCGGGCGTTTATCGGCGGGCCGCAATAATTCAATCGAAGCCACGATGGTTTTTTGCAACTCCCTGCCGCGCTCGATGTGCGAGCCAGCCTTCACTCCCAGCTTATCGGCAAGCGGAGACTGCCCCAGCGTGATGTAATCCGACAGATGGCGCAGACCCTCTTCCACGGTTTTGACAAAATCCTGGTCGGGGTTTGTTTCCATTGCGTCGAGCATTTCGCCCGCGACCACGCTCGCTTCACTTTCGTTGACTTCCGATTGCGCGATGGTCTGCCCAATCTGCGGTTGTCCGTTGCTCAGCGAAACGATCGTGCCGATCTGGTCGGCCACTTCAGAGAGCAGGTCCAAATCGCCGTGCGAATAATCCAGCCTGTTGTTTGGCTTGCCGATTCCCACCACAGCGATCTGGGTTTGCCCGTCAAAAGATGGAGCGAAATAGATGATGTTTGGAGTTTCGTCGTTTTGTGTGTGGGATATATCTTCGTAGGCAAGCGTGGAGGATGAAAAGCGCCGCTCCATCTGGACCGATGACCTGGTGGCTGTTACGACGAATTCGTCTCCCCGTTTGATGGCGATAAACCCGCTATAGGCGTTTAGCGTATTGCACAGCAGGTCAAGCCCCTGTTGCAGGCGCAGGCGCAGTGTGTTTTCTGAGGAGCTTTCATTTTCCAACTGACGCAATTGTTTACGGAGCCTGCTCTCACTGCGTATTCTCAGGCGTTCGAGAAACTCGCGCACGAGATCGTAGAGGGCATGTGTCAGCACCACGAATGCCACCAGCAGGCCGACCAAATGAAGGGAGAGTCCGAGGCGCAGGGCTATCAGGGCGTAGGCCACTGCCAGGATGAGAATCGTCAGGCTGGTGGCGGGAAAATCCTGAAGAGTCGTGCGTCGTTCCACCATGGTTTGATGACGCATAATGGATATGCCCATGAAGAAGACGCCGCTGAAGATCAGCAGGTCTTGATATAAACGCGGCAGGGGCGGCGAGATGGCGAGGGCGATGACGCCGTAGGCGACGCCCGCCACGGGGAAGATGGATGCGAACAGGAAAAATTTCCCTTGCGAGGTGATGCCGATCTTTCCGTGCGAGAGCAGGTTTTGGAAAAGCCCGAAACAGGCGGCGAGTTCAAAGATGCCGTACAAAATATAGGGCAGGCTGATTCCCATGCGGGCAACGTACAACCTGTTGCCCTGTTCGCCGATGAAGGCGTTACGTGTGCTGAGTAATAGAACGATGGTTATGAGGCCGAGGGTGTAAATTCCAACTGTCCACGGGAGCAGGGATTTGCGGTGCTGTGCGGGCAGAAGGCGAAGGGTGATTTCGTACCATGCGCCGATGCCGATGATGAGGAAGGTGGCGCGCCACGCGGCTGTGCCATTAATTTGATTGAAGATGTTGTTGTATGCGCCGAAGAAAAAAGCGGAGAGGGCCAGGAGCAGGACCACCCCCCGCATGGTCAATTTGCTTGGAAACCCCCGCGCAAAAAGATAGAACGCCATCCACAGGCAGATTGCCATTGCCGTGAGATCAACCAGTAATGTCGCTTGAAATAGCATAGCTCCTCCTTGCTCACACTAATAAATGGAGAACGCAGATGTGTTGTGCAGGTGGCTTGAATGATTTTGTCTAATAGACTTTATCGGTAATTAGGAAAAACGTCCCGAAGGTTGCCGTCAGGAGCTCAAATTACTCGAAATAAACCTTCGGGACGGTGGCTTGTATGTTATTTCCGATAAAGTCTAATATACTCGGTGCGGTCATTAATTGCGGTTTCAGGGACTTAGAGAGCGTTTCTTAAGTCCAAATTTATACAAGAAAAGAGCATTAACCACAGAGAACACGGAGTCCACAGAGGTTTTTTTGAAGGTTTTCTCAGTGATCTTTGTGATCTCTGTGGTAAAAAGCCTTTAAGAAACACTCTCTTACTTTTTTAACGCAAAGCCGCTACGTCGCAAAGATTCAAATGGTTTTCCCTTTGCGGCTCCGCGCCTTTGCGTTAAACCTATTTGGCAAAAGCGCAATTTGTACCCGCGTGAAGTATGGCTAATTGCCAACAGCTAATAGTTACCGATTATCCCCATCGCCTTGAATTTTACCGCGAGATTGCCTGTCTAAAAGTTTTGCTATGTTGGCTTCGGCTACTTCGTCGAGGGAGATTTCCAGCTCGGTGCAGGTTTGGGCGAGATACCAGAGCACGTCGCCAAGCTCGGCTTTGAGGGCTTCGCGGGTTTCGGCGCTGATGTGGCCATCTTTATCGCGAAAGACTTTCTTGATCTTGCCCGCCACCTCCCCCGCTTCGTTGACGAGGCCCAGGGTGGGGTAGATGACGGCGTGTCCGATGGCGGGGTATTTTGCAGTAGCGCGGGATTTGGTCTGGTAGTCGGTGAAGTTCATGAAATTCCTTTTAGGGCAGGATAAATTTTTGATAGGTTTCAGGTGAAACGATCTCGTAGCTTGAGTTTGGGTATGCCTCTGTCCATTGCAGGGGGGCATTGAGCGTTTTTGAGGCAGACCATTTCATTTCGTAGCCATGCAATTTTCCGTCGCGATCCTCCACCAGGTCAATCTCCTGTTGTTGGTATGTCCGCCAGAAATACATGTTGGCATATATGGATTGGTACGTTTTGTGTTTCAATCGCTCGATAAAGATGAAGTTCTCCCAAAGCTGTCCGATGTCATTTCTTTGTGAAAGCCCGTTGAACTGGGCGATTAATGAGTTGCGGATGCCATTGTCCATGAAATAATATTTCGATTTGTTGGTAATTTCATTACGCAGGTTTCGGCTAAACCCGCCAAGGCGGATAATGACAAATGCTTTTTCAAGCAGGTCCAAATACCGCTGGATGGTTTTATAGTCTGCGCCGATTTTTGTGCCGATTTCAGAAAGCGATACTTCAGAACCAACCTGAAACGCCAGTAGTTTGAGCAGGTCAAGCAGGGTCTTGGAATTTTTTACGCGGTCGAAAGCTAGAATATCCTTGACCAGATAGGAATTGGATATTTCTGTGATCACATCCACTTTTTGTCTTGGGGTGGATGCCTGAATGACTTCAGGATAGGAACCGTAGATCAGAAAGTTCTCCAGGTTTTCACGCAGTTCAAATTTGTTGTAACTGGAAAGCAGTTCAGACTGGGCGAGTGGGTATAGGGTGAGAGTTTGCTTTCTGCCAGTCAGCGGTTCGCCCACCTGACCCGCCAATTCAAACGAGGATGAGCCCGTAAGAATTACGCGAATATCGGGCCGCTGGTCAACAATGATTTTTATGCCCATCCCAATATGGGGGATGTTCTGAGCCTCATCAATGGCGAGAAGTTCATACCCTTCAACATAGGCAAGGATTTGATCGAAATCCTGTGAACTTAGGATCTGTTGAATACGAAAATTATCCCCCGAGTCGAGTTTGTATTTTAGATTGGTGTTTTTTAGAAAGCTTTGAAGGAGGGTTGTCTTTCCCACTCGTCGGGGACCGTAAATAAGCAAGGCTTTTCCTGGATGGATATAATTTTCCAAAGGTTCATAAGAGCGTGTGAACATAAAACCACTATACATCAACTCCTTGTTTTTGTCAAAAAACAAGGAGTTCAACTCCTTGTTTTTTGACCTGGAGATTACGAACTCAACTTACCCGCCATAGGGCCGTGGATTAGGGTATTTTGCTTTCGCTGGGAGAGTCTCCCTACGGCCTGCACAGAAAAATTTGGAAATAGCGGAGCTAAAGAAATGACAACTTTGCGTAGAGAGCGTTTCTTAAGTCCTTATCGCCTTCTTTTTTGTACACGGATTTTCACGGAAAAGACGGAAAAAAGCGGCTTTATTATGGGTTTTTCCGTGAAGTTCAGTACGCGAAGCGTCCGTGCTGTCCGTGTCCCAAAAAAGAGTTAAGAAACAGTCTCTTACGTTTTCGCCATTCCAAAACCTACCCGCTCTTCCAGTTGCGGAATTGGTCATCTGGTCTTATAGTCTCCAGTCTCGTAGTCTCCAATCTCTACTCTCTCATTATCATTTACCAATTACTTTTTCAGGAGCTAAACATGCACGGTGGCTGGTATCAATATATGCGTTCGGGCGACCAAAAGCCCAAAGTGACCAAAGAACTTTTATTGCGAGTCCTCAATTATGCCAAGCCTTACTGGTGGCATATCAGCGGGATGCTCGTGACCATTCTGATCAGCGCGGCGCTGACCCTCGTCTCGCCGCTGATCTTCAGGCAGATGATCGACACCGTTCTGCCATCCAAGAATCTCAATCAATTAACGATTCTCGCAGTTGCATTGTTATTCGTCCCAATTCTCAACGGCGGCATCGGAGTCATTCAACGCCGCCTAAACTCAGCCGTTGGCGAAGGCGTAATCTACGATCTGCGTTCGGGGCTTTTCTCGCGACTGCAACGGATGTCACTGCGTTTTTTCACCAACACCAAAACAGGCGAGTTGATGTCCCGCCTCAACAGCGACGTGGTCGGCGCGCAGAACGCCATCAGCAACACCATCGTCAACATCGTCACCAACCTGGTGGAAGCAATTGCAATTCTCGTCGTCATGCTCACACTGCAATGGCAGCTCACCTTGCTCAGCGTGCTCGTCCTGCCCATTTTCATTCTCGTTGCCCAGCGTCTCGGCGTCCGCCTGCGTGACATTGCCCGCGAAGGCATGGATCTCAACGCGCAGATGAACGCGCACATGAACGAAACTCTCAACATCGGCGGCGCATTGCTTGTCAAATTATTTGGCCGTTCCAAAGAAGAAGAGGCCCGCTTCCGTCAACGGGCGGCAGGCGTGCGCGATATCGGCATCCGCCGCGCTGTCATCGGCTCGTCGTTCTTCGTCATCCTCGGCCTCGTCAGCGCGGTGGGCACGGCGCTGGTCTACGGCCTCGGCGGCTACTACGTCATTCAAGGCACGTTCACCATCGGCACCATCGTCGCCTTCGGTTCGTATCTCGGATCGCTCTACGGCGCACTGCAAGGACTCGCAGGCGCGCCCGTTGAATTCAGCACCAGCATGGTTTCCTTCGAGCGCGTCTTCGAACTCATCGACCTTCCGCAAGACATCACTGAAAAAGACCCTGCGACAACGCTCAGGGCAGATGAACTGAAAGGCGAACTCGAATTCGATAACGTCACTTTCAATTACAAGGTTGATGACTCGATCCTGCTCAGTGAAGTCAAACGCTATGGGAGTATGGATAATGTAAAAACAGTCATCAGTGGACAGTCGTCCGTGGATGGTAAAAATTCTCAGGGGAAGAATGGTCAATCGCCCAGTATCAATCGTCGGGACGAAAGAGCCGCTTCATCCAACGGGGAAGTTGATCCAACATCCCAGGCACGTGAAGTCGCTTTGGAAGGAATCTCCTTTAAAGCCTCCGCTGGGAGTCTGGTTGCGCTGGTGGGGCCATCGGGCGCGGGCAAGACCACCATCACGTATCTCATCCCGCGTTTGTACGACCCCACTTCGGGAGTCATCCGCATGGACGGACACGACCTGCGCGATGTGACCCTCGATTCGCTTTCGTCTGTGATCGGCATGGTGACGCAGGAGACCTACCTCTTCCACGATACGATCCGCACCAACCTGACATACGCAAAGATGGACGCGGCGCAGGAGGAGATCGAGTCTGCGGCGCGCGCCGCCAACATCCACAACTTCATCATGGACCTGCCCGATGGCTACGATACCATTGTGGGTGAACGCGGCTATCGTCTAAGCGGCGGAGAAAAACAACGCATTGCCCTGGCGCGTGTCATTTTGAAGAATCCAAGAATTTTGGTTTTGGATGAAGCCACGAGTTCTCTCGATAGCGAATCCGAATCCCTGATTCAAGATGCGTTGAAACGAGTCATGGCTGGCAGAACAAGCATTGTTATCGCACATCGTCTGTCCACGATTTTGGCGGCTGATCTAATTTTGGTAATGGACCGCGGAAGAATTGTCGAAAGAGGAACTCACGATGAGTTGATCGCCACAGGCGGGCTGTACGCCCAGTTGTACGAAACGCAGTTCCGCGGAGAAAGAGTGTAGCCCTTCTCCAAATACGATGTTGAAACTCGGAAGTGAATCGAAATAAATGTTGGCAAACGTAGCGCGAGATATTATCTCGCGCTACGTTATTTACTCAATCTGCCCACCCATCATGGTTTGAAATTGATCCTCTTGGTAATGCATCCGCCATTTTGCCCGATTTCGGTACAAAGCTTGAGAACAACGCGGATGTTGTGACCGTTGGGGTTGTAGTTGAAAGCCGGTGAACTTATGATGAAGGCATCCCCGGGGCTGAGCGTATCCTTTGTGGTTGTTTTCAGGCATCCATCCAGATTGGTGAAGCCGTCTGTGTGGGCGATCAATTCCACTTCAGTGACCGTATCCTTGATTTTGAAGGTCGCAGATTTGAAGGAAAGCGGCCCCGTGTTTTTAACCAGAACATCCATCCACCAGCCTGTGCAGGAATCAGAATTATTGAACTTCATATTAAACGATGGAACTGGGGTTGGCGTTATCGTCGGCGTGGGGGTGGGCGGCGGGGTGAAGACGGGTAAAAGCAGGAGAGAACCTGTGATGGTGGCATACTCTCCCCACACCCAGCAAAATTCAACGCCGCGGTCCGGGTTGCGGATGTACCAATACCTGCTTGTCGGGTCGCGCCCGTACACTTCGGCGAACTCTCCAACCAGCAATGCACCTTCCAGGTCGTACACCTTGCCGGGGCCATTGCGGCAATTGGTGGCAAGGGAAACGCTTATCAACGGAACGGAAGATGTGGGTGTGAAGGTGAATGTGGGCGTACTTGTAATAGTGGGGCTTAAGGTAATGGACGGTTCGATGGTTAACGTAAACGTGTAGATCGAAGTTGGAATCGACTCGAGGGTGGGCGTGGAGGGTTCCGGCAGGTTTTGTGTGAGCCTGGCAGATACCGTCTGCGCGACGGCCGTGCCGACCGGGCCGGCTTCCGGCGCTGTAATGCCGGGGATGGCGCAAGCCAGGCTGACGGCCACCACCATGAACAATGAAAAATACTTTCGGCGTGGGTGTTTCATGTTTTCTCCTTTTTTCAGGATGACAGACATCCCCCTTTGAGACGATACATCCCCTTCACTGGTTCCAGACCAGCCAGCCTTTGCTCAACCATTTTTTCCGCAGGTCAATTTTATACCCTTTTGCCGCCAGGCTCTCCACCGAAGCGGAAAACCATTGTTTCAAACCAAAAGCCTTTGCAGGGGATGTTTCCGCGGCGGAGCGCTTCCACGCCTGCATGAATTCAAAAATAGGCTCGCCCGCCACCACATGATGGATGTGATTTTTTGGAAGCACAGCCTGAAAATCGGCGACCTCAAAACCCATGCGAAAGTTGGTGCTGAAAACCAGCGCCTCCATTTTCCATTTTCTTTCAGCCGTCATCCTTGCCAGGTTTGCGACCCACAACTGCCCAAACGGCGTGGATGTGCCTTCGATCATCAACCCGCCGGGCAGAACATATTCAGCGAGGCGTTCATACGCGGGCGCAACATCCATCTCTTCATATTGACGCAGGACATTAAAAGCGCGGATCAGCCTTACGTCTTCGCTTGCCTGCCCTGCACCTTTCGTTTCAATCCTACCGAAGATGCTGGATTGCAAAGGCAAGTTAAATCCGCCCAGCCGAAAGTGGGTGAGTCTGTCGGCATAGGGCAGAGCGGCATCCACGCGCTCTTTGTCAATTTCAACACCGAGGATGGGGAGGTTTGGATTCACCCGCCGAAACCGTGCGGCGCTTTCGAGGGTGGTACGAGGATCAGACCCGTAGCCAAGATCAATAAAAAATGAATCGGCAAACAGGCCGTCGGTCCGCGTGAGAAGCGAGGGTTCGTAGAGCAGGATGAAGTTATCCACCCGTCGCAGTCTGTTCGAGGCTGTCTTTCCGCGGGTGGGCAGTCCCAATGGTTTTTTGTTCGTGGTCGTTTTCATCCATACTGATTATACAAAAGAAGCGGCTTTGCGGCCGCTTCTTTTTTGTTTAGGGGGTGAACTCGATTGTCTTTGTGGTACATGCCCCGCCCTGGCCGGTGTTGGTGCAAAGCGTGATGGTGGCGCGGACGTTGTGCCCGCTCGGGTCTGCCGCGAACGCCGGCGAACTGACGATGTAGGTTTGGCCGGGGTCGAGCGTGGCGGTGATTCCTGATGATAAGCACCCGCTCAAATCCTCGAACCCATCGCCAAAATCTGTGAGCGTAACATCGGTCACCGTATCCTTGACAGAGATGGACATGGATTTGAAGGCGACCAGACCAGTGTTCTTGAGCTTCACTTCAACCCACCAGCCAACGCAGGAATCCAGCCCATCATAACTTACATCGAAACCAGGCACGGGGGTGGGGGATGGAGGCGGAGTCAAAACAGCTACATTGCCGAGGTTGCCGCCGGTGGCATAAAAGCCCCACAGCCAGCAAAAGACAGTCTGGTTGTTTGGACTGCGGACGTACCAATAATCACCGATGGGATTTTTCCCCACCACTTCGATGGTTTGGCCGGGCACAAAGGTGTCTATGAGATCGTAGGCTTTGGCGGGGCCACTGCGGCAGTTTGTGCCTACCGAAAGCGTGACGTACGCAAAGCCGGGCGTTGGCGTGAATGCGCTTGTGGGTGTAAAGGCAGGCGTTGCAGAAAGGGTTGGCAGGGGGGTAAACGTGGGCGTTGCATTTTCCACAACCGGGCTTGTCCCCGGGTTTGCCGCGGCGCTGACGGTGAGTTGAGCGGCGGCCAAAGGGTCGAGCCCGGGGGTTGCGGTGGGCGCTGTGCGCGGCAGGTTGCACGATGCAGTAATCAGCATGGTTGCAACCGCCAGCATTAAGAATCGCTTTTGTGTTTTCATTCTCTGCTCCTGTCTTTATTTAACGGGAAAACCAATCATAACCACAAAGTACACAAAGGTCACGAAGAGAAAATGCTTGTAAAATCAGCCATTCTTTCTCCCTCCTTTGTGTACTTCGTGCCCTTCGTGGTTAGGCTCTTTCCCGTTAATTACGGGGGAGCCAAATGATAAAAGAAAAGGGCGACTCGTGAAAGCCGCCCTTGTGTACTACGTTGCTTTGAAACTTAATCTCCAAGCCCTGTGTCCGGGAGAGTGGCCCATTGCGTGGCGTTGTTCTGGGCTTCTTCGTCGGTGAAGCGGCCATGAATGAAGCCTGTGCCGGCGGGGATCAGCTTGCCGATGATGACGTTTTCCTTCAAGCCGAACAACGGGTCGGTGGTGGAACCGATGGCCGCGCTTGCCAGCACTTTGATGGTGTGCTGGAACGAGGAGGCCGAGAGGAATGAGTCAGTGGAGAGAGATGCCTTCGTCACACCGAGCAGGATCTCCTGAAAACGAGCCGCTTGTTTTGCATCCGTCAGCAATTGCTCGTTGATCCTGCGGATCTCCAGGCGGTCCACTGCATCACCGGGCAGGTATTTGGTATCGCCCGGGCGGGTGACCTGCACCTTGCTCAACATCTTGCGGATGATGACCTCGAAGTGCTTGTCGTGGATGTTCTGGCCCTGCGAACGATACACCTTCTGCACCTCGGTCATGAGATACATCTGGCAGGCGTCGCGTCCCTGAATTTTGAGGATGCGGTGCGGGTTCAGCGAACCTTCCGTCAACGGCTGGCCGGCTTCCACATGCGCGCCGCTCTTGACGAGCAGGCGTGAAGTGTTGGGGATGTCGTCGATGATCTCTTCGCGCTGTTCGTAAGAAACGATGATCTTGCGTTCCTTCTTTTCCACAGCCACACGTCCGCCATGCTGGGCGGTGATGGTGGCTTTTTCCTTCGTCGCCAGAATGTCGCCAGCCTGAATTTCAGTTTCATCCTTTGCGATGAACTTCCAGTCTTCAGGGATGATGTACTCATCATGCACCATCTCAGAGTGCTCGATGCGGATTTCACGCATATCAGCGTACTTCTCTGATTGACGGATGTGAACCACGCCTCCGATCTCGGCGACAACTGCTTCACCCTTCGGCATTTTCCTCGCCTCGAAGATTTCCTCCACGCGCGGCAAACCAGTGGTGATGTCTGATGCGCCAGAGGATGCCACACCGCCGGTGTGGAAGGTGCGGAGCGTCAACTGCGTACCCGGTTCGCCAATGGACTGGGCGGCAACGATGCCAACCGCAGAACCAAGTTCCACCATTTCACCGCGGCCCAGGTCGATACCATAGCACTTGGCGCAGATGCCGTGCGTGAGCTGGCAGGTCATCGGCGAGCGGAGTTTCACTTCGGTCACGCCTGTGCCAGCGATCTTGCGGGCCAGGTCATGGGTAATCACATCATTGTATTCAGCAAGCACTTCGCCAGTCTTCGGGTCGAGCACGCGCTCGGCAACGAGACGGCTGTACATGCGGCTGGACATGGGCTGGCCTGCAACATCATCCGCTTTACGGATGTACACGCCTTCGTGCGTACCGCAATCATGCTCGTTGATGATGATGTCCTGCGCAATGTCCACAAGGCGGCGGGTCAGGTAACCTGCATCCGCGGTACGGAGAGCCGTATCCGCAAGGCCTTTGCGCGCGCCGTGTGTGGAGATAAAGTATTCCTGCGCGGTAAGTCCTTCACGGAAGTTGGAGCGGATCGGCATCGGGATGATGCGCCCGGAGGGGTCAGCCATCAAACCGCGCATACCCGCCAACTGCGAGATGGTAGAGAAACCACCCTTGGTGGCGCCAGAGGTTGCCATGGTGGAAAGATTGCCATCCGGGTCCATGTGCTTTCTCACTGCCTCACCCACTTTATCAGTGGTCTCCTGCCAGATCTGAATTTCGCGTTCGTTCTTTTCCTGCTCGGTGAGCAGGCCGCGGCGGAAGTCACGCAGAACCACTTCGACGGCCTTCAAGGCTTCGTCGATGATGGGCTTGCGCTCCGGCGGGATGGAGATATCGGCCACCGCAAGCGTGGTGCCGGATTTCATGGCATATTCAAAACCGATGCTCTTCACGCGGTCGGCTACATTGGTGGTGGTTTCCTGTCCGCACAGTTCATACACTTCGGCGATCAAATCCTTCACGCCGCCCTTATCCAGCTTCTCGTTGACGAATTGAACCTGCTCAGGGAGCACACGGTTGAAGAGCACTCGGCCAACGGTCGTGTTAATGACGCGGGTTTCAGGCTCGGGCAGGCGGTCGCCCTTGTCGTCGTACCAGGTCCTTGCGCGGAATTTTATCTCGGTATGCACATCCACCTGGTCCAGCGCATAAGCGAGTTCCACTTCATCCATGTCTGCAAATGCGCGGCCATCACCACGATGCGCGGCTTTCTGCGGCATCGTCAGGTAATAGACGCCCAGCACCATATCTTTGGATGGGGAAATGATCGGCTCACCATCCGCGGGCTTGAGCAGATTTTTGGAAGCGAGCATCAACTCGCGCGCTTCGGTCACAGCCTTCTGGGAGAGCGGAACGTGAACAGCCATCTGGTCGCCGTCGAAATCCGCGTTGAAAGCTGTGGTCACAAGCGGATGCAATTGAATGGCAGAGCCTTCGATGAGGATCGGTTCGAAGGCCTGAATACCCAAACGATGCAGGGTGGGAGCGCGGTTCAACAAAACGGGACGGTCGCCGATGACACCTTCGAGCGCTTCCCACACTTCGGGGCGGTTGCGTTCGATGAGACGGCGCGCGCCTTTGACGTTCGCGGCATAATTGTTCTGCACGAGGCGCGCAATCACGAACGGACGATACAGTTCAAGAGCCATGCTCTTGGGCAGGCCGCACTGATTCAATTTCAACTGCGGCCCCACCACGATCACAGAACGCCCGGAGTAGTCCACGCGCTTGCCGAGCAGGTTGCGACGGAAGCGGCCTTTTTTACCTTTGAGCATATCGCTCAGTGATTTCAGTTCGCGGCGCCCGCGGCGGGAAAGCGCCTTGCCGCGCTGGCTATTGTCGATGAGGCTGTCAACCGCCTCCTGCAACATGCGCTTCTCATTGCGGATGATGACATCCGGCGCGCCGAGTTCGAGCAATCTCTTCAAGCGGTTGTTGCGGTTGATTACACGGCGATAAAGATCGTTCAAATCGGATGTGGCGAAGCGTCCGCCGTCCAACTGAACCATCGGGCGCAGGTCTGGAGGGATCACGGGCAGAACGGTCAGGATCATCCACGCCGGGCTGTTGCCAGAGCGGCGGAACGCTTCCACAACCTTCAAACGGGTCGTGGACTTCTTGCGCTTCTGCTTGCTCTTGGTGGTGCGAACCTCGTGCCAGAGTTCCTCTGACAGTTTATCGAGATCGAGACGTTCGAGAATGTCGAAGAAAGCCTCGGCGCCCATGTCGGCGCGGAAGACCTGTCCCCAACGCTGTTTGAGTTCGCGGTAACGAATTTCGCTGATAAATGTGAAGGGACGAAGCTCCAACAGTTCATCACGCAGGCGCGAGGATTGATTTGACGAGACGGAGGTTTGATTCTCCAACTCACTGCGCAGGGCTTCCATATCCTGGTCTGCCTGCGCTTTAATCGCAACAGACTGGGTCTTGAGCGCATCCACTTCGCGCTGTTTCTTGTCCTTCAACTCATTCTCGAGAGTTTCCATTTTCTTTTGAACGGTCTTTTGAATGAGCGTGATGTGCTTGCTGGCAACCTTGTCGCCGGCATCGATGATCTTCTCGTTGGCCGATTCAAAAACAATGGCCTTCCTGGCAGGTTCGCCCATCTGGTCTTGAAGCTGTTTCTCGAACTTCTGACCTTCCTTGATGATGGGGTCCATCTGTTCGGCAATGCCTTCATCATAGCTTTGCTCGAGCAAAGCCTGCTTCTGCTTGATTTCAGCAACCTTTTGGTCACGCTTGGTTTTGATATCTGCAATGCGGGCGTTCACATCCGCGGCCTGTTCGCGCTCAGAGACTGAAATTTCATCCTCGAGCCTCTGCAAGGCTTTCTTGCGGGCTTCCTCATCCACGTAAGTGACAATGTACTGCGCAAAATACAAAACGCGGTCCAAATTGCGGCGGGAGACATCCAACAGCATACCCATCTGTGAAGGGATGCGGCGGGTGTACCAAATATGCGCAACCGGGGTCGCAAGAGCAATGTGCCCCATGCGCTCGCGGCGAACGGCTGAGCGGGTTACTTCCACGCCGCATTTGTCGCAAGTGATGCCTTTGTATCGGGGGTTCTTGTATTTACCGCAATAGCATTGCCAATCGCGGGTCGGGCCGAAGATGGCCTCGCAAAACAATCCATCCTTTTCCGGCCGCAAGCGGCGATAGTTGATTGTTTCAGGTTTCAGCACCTCACCATACGACCACGACAAAATGGTCTGCGGCGAGGCAAGGCTGATACGGAGTGCAGTCAATCCCTTGGTTTCCACTGGATTCTCTCCTAAAAAAAGTTTACGAATTAAACGGTCTCTGCGTAGCGTGTAGTCGCTTGTTGCCAGAGACAAACAAAGGCAAGCGCTTTGAGAACATTTTCTCAAGCGCTTGCTGTTTATAGCTCGTTTTTATATCCAACAGTGCGATTATATGCACACAGGCGATGCCCGTCAAGGGTGTTAATCATAGAAGAGGCCGCGACTTTAAAGCTGATTCATCGCCTCTTGCTGGACTTTTGGCCTGATTCTGTTTCCTTTGGCAATTCCTCAAGCGGATGCCTGGAAGTTACGGGATTGTGGTTGGTGTCTCCGTTGGGATGGGTGTGGACGTCTCTGTTGAGGGGATGACCACCTGTGTGGGTGTCTCTGTCGGGACGGAGGTGGGTAGAGCGGGTGTAATCGTCGGAGTGGATGTGGGGATATTTGTCAGCGTAGGCGGAGGCGCGGTGGGAGTGGGCAGGCTGAGGTTAAGTCGGATGCGCTTCTCCACTTCCGCTTTATCGCCGATCAAAGTCAGCCTTAAGGTCACGATGCCGTTCGGGATGTTGGTTAGATTCCAGGTGTGGAGTATTCCATCTTTCACGGGGTTGTTGCTTTCGCTTAAGACAGTCCACGCGCCTGGTTCCTCACCCTGACCATACTCCAACACCCATTTCTTGAATCCCTGATCGGCGGCGGCAGAGCCTTTGATTTCAAGGGATGGGGATGAGATTACCTGACCATCGTTTAAATTAATTTCAACAACAGGCTGGGGGTCACCTGCCCTGCATTCACGTTCCGGCGCATAGCGTGGATTTTTGGGAAGGCTGTTATCTTCGAGCCATGCTTTTCCGTCGCCGGTCTCGAACCATTCGCGCGCCCAAATGTCTGGGACGTTCAAAACGAGTTCTTCCTGGCTGGGGCCTTTGCAGGCTTCGGATGCCTGCAAGCCCGTCCACAAATCAATTTTGATGCGGCGGGCAAGGTCCTGGCTCGGGGGCAGGGGAAGCTGGTCGAACGCGAAGACTTCGGTGTATTGCGCTCCGCAGAAGTTGGATGGTTCTGCGCCAGACAAACGACAGACGATTTTATCCACAATGCCATTGGGACGAATGAACGGAGTCGGCGCGCCGTTGGTGAGGTAGGGCACGGCAAATTCCATAAACTGGGACCAGACAGGGGCGGCGCCGCTCAAGCCAGATGAACCGACCATGGGCGTGTAATCGGCATTGCCGACCCAAACGCCTGTGACGAGGTCGGGGGTGTAGCCCATGGTCCAGTTGTCGCGGATGTCGTTGGTGGTGCCTGTCTTTGCGGCAACGGGGAAGGATAAGTTAAGCGCGGAGTTTCGTCCGAAGGTAAAAGAGCGGGCTTCGTTATCCGAAAGGATGGATGAGATCAGGTAGGCGTGTTCGGCGCGGATGACCTGCTCGCCCTCTTCGGGTTTGTATTCGTAAATAATGTCGCCGGCAAAGTTGGTAATCTTGAGAATGGCAACGGGGGGCATTTTCTCTCCGCCATTCGCAAAGACAGAGTAGGCGGCGGTCATGTCCATCAGGCTGACGTCTCCGCCGCCGAGGGTGAGGGACAGGCCGTAGTCATTGCGGGTGAGAGAGGTGATGCCAAGTTTCTCGGCCATGCCGATCATGCCTTCTTTTTCGGGCGTGTTCGGGTCATTGTAAATGCCGACGAATTCCAACGCTTTCACGGCAGGGATATTGAACGAGTTGGCAAGCGCCAAACGGACGGTCATACCGCCGTGGAATCTGCCGTCATAATTTCTTGGTTCGTATGGCGGGTTTGCGCCGTCTGGGAATTTTGTGGGCACGTCCCAAATCCAGGTGGAGGGAGTCCAGCCTTTTTCGAAAGCGGCAACATAGGTGATCGGCTTGATCGAAGACCCTGGTTGACGCGTGGGGCTGATGGCCATGTTGATTTGCCCTGAGATCGCGGCGTTGTTGAAATCAGGCGAGCCGACCATGGCAAGGATTTCACCCGTGGATGGGCGGATGGAAACCAGCGCTCCGTTGTGGGTGTTGTTTTCGACCATTGCGGCGACCTGGTCTGTGACGAGTTGCTGTGCGCGATCCTGCATGATCGGGTCCAGCGTGGTGTAGACGACAAAGCCGGAACGATAGATGGTTTGCGCATCGTACAATTCTTCAAGCTGGGCGCGGACGAAGTTGACCCAGTGCGGATATTTGGCATCAAAAGAAGGCGGGCGGTAGGAATACGCCTTCATGTCATTCGCGGCTTGCGTGGCCTGGACGGGGTCTACGCAAACAGGCGCTTCGCTGTTGCTGACTTTGATACAAGCTTTCGCGGAACTCAATTCAAACATGAGCACCAGCACCTGCTGTTGACGAATCAGCGTGGCCTCGGGGTTGGTGTAAATATCGTACACGGCGGGGGATTGCGGCAAACCAGCAAGGAATGACGCCTCTCCCAAAGTAAGGTCTTTGGCTGATTTGCCAAAGTAGGTTTCGGCGGCGGCTTCCGCGCCATAGGCCAGGTTGCCGTAATAGATTTCGTTCAGGTACAGCTCAAGGATTTCATCCTTGGTGTAGCGGCGGGTGATCTCGGAGGCAAGGATGATTTCACGCGCCTTGCGTGTGACGGTGCGTTGACTGCGTTCTTCGGGCGAGAGCAAAAGCGCGCGCGCCAATTGCTGGGTAATGGTGGATGCGCCGCCGCCCTGCCCGCCTGTGACGTAGTTCTGCCACAAGGCGCGGGCGATGCCAAGCGGGTCGAAGCCCGGGTTGTTGTAGAAATCCTTGTCTTCGGTGGCGATGGTGGCCGCGATCAGATTTGGGGAAATATTTGCAAGTGGAATGTAGTTGCGGCGTCCGGCGCTGGGGTCGAGGAGTTCGTACAATACCTGTCCATTGCGGTCGAGGATGCGCGTGGTCTCGAATTGTGACGCGTTTTCGCGCAGGGCGCCTGAGTCTGGGAGTGTGCTGGCGATGGAATAATATTGATAAACAAAGATGGAACCCAAACACAGGCCGACAAACACGAATACAAATGCAAAGAGGATCAACCCGCGCAGGAAACAACCCATGTTGCCTTGCAGAGGATTTTTGGTGGATGAAAGCCTCTGAGAAAGTGATCTCTGAGACGGGCGTGGTGTGGAGGCAGGCTGTTGGTACGCGGGGCGCGGCTGACTTGCCACTTGATACGCCGCTGGTGTAACGCGTGTGCCTTCCACGTCGGTTTCATCCACGCGGCGGGGGAGGGGCATGTTGTCTTTGTCCAAGGCGGGGCGGGTGAAGACCGGGGTGGTGCCTTCTGTCTTCGGAGCAGAATCAGGCGTCGGTTTAGATGGAGGCGCGGGGGTTAAGTCGGCGCGAGTCTCTTCTTCGGATTTTAATAGTCGGCGTATTCTATCGTTATCTTCGTTGCTCATTTTTTGTACAACCTTTGAATCCGCCAATCTTCGCGAAGATTGGCGGACAGGGATAGGACTTACGCAGAGTGATTTTTTTGTCCGCTAATCTTCGCCAATCCACGCGAATTTTTTAAAGGATTAGCGTAAATTCGTGGAGATTAGTGGACTCTTTCAAGGTTTTGCGTAAGTCCTGAGGGATTTATTTCGGCTTGCTCAATACCAGTAAATTCAACGTGCCCTTCTGGCAGACTTCGTCATTTTGATTGCGGGCTTCGATGGATGCGATCAGTGAGCCGCCGCCGATGCGCGGCAGGGCTTTGGTTTCGGCAATGGTCAACACGGCATGGACGGTGTCGCCGATGAAAAACGGTTTGACGAATCTCCAGCCTTCGATCTCGCGGAAGGCCAGCACCGTGCCTTCGAGCAGGCCTGTCTGCATAATCAGCCCGACAGAAATGGACATGCCCAACAAGCCATGCGCAATGCGCTGACCAAATTGAGTTTTGCTCGCGAAGGCCGCGTCGGTGTGAATCTGGTTGTAATCGCCGGTCAGGCCTGCAAATGAAAAAATCGCATCTTCACTGATGGTGCGGCCTATGGTGGTTATGCTTTGTCCCACTGTAAATTCTTCAAAGTAAAGTCCTGCCATGAGTTAGTCTCCTCGTCCATTGATCTAAAATTCATTACCACGAAGGGTCACAAAGTTACACAAAGATGAATATCGGTTTTCCTTTGTGACCCTTCGTCTCCTTTGTGGTAAAAAAATACTTTCACTCCAACTATCAAACTAAATTATACCCGTTTGACCATCCACCATTCTGCTGTACAATATGCCCCATGCGCGACTGGTCATTATCTCTTGGCGACCCGCTCCACCTCACCCTGGCGGCGGATGCCCGCCTTTGCAAGCCGGATTACGTCAATGACCACATTTGGGAAGTGGAGCTTGGCAATGCCGACCCCGAACGAGCCGCCATTGCGCTCTACACAACCTTCGGCCTGCGCGCCCGCTCGATGCGTATTTTTTTGCGCTTCACCGAAGGCAGTACCACGGTTACAGACCCTAACACCTTCGTCACCAAACCGTCACTGCGGCGCTTCTACCCAAACTTCCTCACCCTTGATTTTGTTCCCCTCGAAAACCTTTTTGCAACTACAGATTTCTGGGTTCCCGAATCTCACACCATAGCCGGGCGCGTAACGCTCACTAACAAAAGCAACGCCGTCCGCCAGATCAAGCTCGAAGTCTGCGCCACCCTCGCCCCACTCGACGGCCAATCCATCATCCCCACTCAACAGCAACTCGTCAACATCCTGGCAGGACAAACCAGCGGAATCGCTCCTGTGATCTTTATGACGGGTGGCCCCAAGCACGGCCCCGGCCCGCACCCCTCGCTCCTGCTGGACCTGGAACTTGGTCCCGGTTCCACCCGCACATTGGCCTTCGCTGAAGCCGCTCTCGACACCATCCCCGAAGCCTTTGAACTCGCCCGCAAAACCGCCGCCCGCTCCTGGCAGGCCGAACTCGCCCGCATCGAAATGCTGGATGCCTCGCAAGTCCTGGAAATCCGCACTGGTGACGTTGCCTGGGATGCCGCGCTCTCGTTCAGCCAGAAAGCCGCGCACGCCCTCTTCTTCAACGGCAATGGACATTTCCAAAATCCATCTTTCGTGACCGCCCGTCACATCGACCACGGCTTCTCGCGCAAAGGAGACGGCACCGACTACCCCCCCGCCTGGAACGGACAATTTCCGCTGGATGCGTATTATCTCTCCAGCATTTTGCACGGCGCTCCCAAGGTGACAAAAAACCTCCTGCTCAATTTCCTATCCACGCAGGATGAAGACGGCGAAGTGGATGGCAAACCCGGCATTGCAGGCCAGCGCGGGAGATTTCTCGCCGCCCCATTGCTCGCCAGCCTCGCATGGAAATATTACCAAACCACGCAGGATGAAGTTTTTCTAGCCGATGTATTCCCGAAATTAATTAAATTCTTCTGGTCGTGGTTCTCCGGCCAGCACGACCGCAACCGCGACGGCGCGCCCGAGTGGGACAACATCCTGCAAACGGGTTTTGAAGACAACCCGCTCTTCGACGTTTGGAATCCCTGGTCGCAGGGCTTGGATATTTCACTCGTACACAGCCCATCACTCGAAGCCATGCTGTACCGCGAAGCCCAGTCACTTGCAAAGATCGCAAAAAAACTCGGCAAGCCAGAGGAAGAGACATCACTCATTACCGCCCAGGCTGGGACCCTCAAAACATCCATCGAAGCAAGTTGGAATCCGAACGCCAGTTTTTATTCCTACCGCGAGCGCGAAACGGGTTTGGTTTCAACAGGCAGGGTACTTGCCAAACGCAAAGGCAACGGCAACATGCGCCCGAAGTTTGAGTCAGAGACGCCAGTGCGCCTGTTGATCGAGATTCAGACCAAAAGTCCAGGGGCGAAGCGGCCCGAAGTGGAGATCAGCGAATACTTCACCAAATCCAAAGGCGAGATCGAAACCATCCCCGGCCATCAATTCCAATGGCGCACGGGCGGGCTGGTGGCCACGAGCCAAAAAATCTACAACCGCATCGGGCGTGTCTCCGTCACTGGGCTGGATGAAAAAGACAAGATCACCGTCAGCATCATCGACACGAACGGCGAAGACATCACGCTTGCATTGCCGCTCTGGGCCGAAGTACTCGAAAAGCAAAAAGCCTACGCAATGATCGGGCGCAACCTGATGATGGCCGAACGCTTTGACCGCCCATTTGGGATGCAGTTCCTGCCGATCTCTCCCGACCCCGAAGCTGAATCTGTTTCGATGAGCGTCAGCCTGCCTTGGAACATGCTCATCGCCGAAGGCCTGCTCGCCTACGGATTCCGCGCCGAAGCCACCCGCCTGACCGCGCATTTGATGAACGCCATCATCCAGAACTTAAAACAGAACCGCGCCTTCTATCAACGCTATCACGCTGAAAAAGGCGCAGGCATCGGCGAACGTAACTCCCTGCAAGGACTCGCCCCCGTTGGCTTGTTCATGCAAGCCCTGGGTGTGACGATTCTTTCGTCCACACGCGTGAAACTGGAAGGCAGGAATTTATTCCCCTGGCCTGTCACCGTCAAATACAAAGGCCTCACCATCGTCCGCGGCATGGAGCAGACCACAGTCACGTTTGTAAATGGAGCGAGTGTAATCGTGAAAGACGAACAGGCATGTGTGGTTGAGATGTGAAACAGAAATTAAAAAAGTGACAGGCCTTATACCTGTCACTTTTTTGCAACATTCTATATGGGTTATTTCTCTATCGTGGTAATCGTAAACTCCCACAAACCGCTGATTTCGGCCTTGGCGATTTGATTCAAAAGACCTTTTGCCTTCTCTTTATCCACCGACTTGGCGTTGTCAACCAATTCAACAAAAATGCCGCTATTGTCGGTTTCTGTGCATTTTGCCCTCAATCCGTAGGCACGTGCTTTAGGGTTGGTCTCCAGCCTTTGCTGGAATTCCTGGCACGGAGTGTACATTTCCCTTTGGGGGGCATACATTTCTATAACGGAGAATTGAATTGGGGTTGTAATATTTTCTATATCATCAATCCTATAGCGAACTAAAGCGCATCGTTCACCAAAATTTTTTCCGTCAGCCGTTTTTTCAGTGGTAAATTCAAATTCATCTGGATAGATTTCGTATGTGCTATAGAAAAGATGCCCAGGTGCTGGATACCACTCTCCGCCATCCAATGTGGTGAAGCATATTCCAATTTCTACACCGGTCTCTATAATTTTTGCCGAGGTAATCTGAACTGTAATTTCGTTTACAGTTTTGGATAATATTTCATTAGAAGGTTGTGGGGCTGGCGTGTCTGCTGGCTTGCCGAGATAAGGACCCTGTTCGCCAACCTGCGCGGCAGCTATTGTTTGTGGGCGGGAGGCGTAAAATCCAATTGCCGCCATGGCAGTCACGGTCAACAGACCAGCAACTACGAGGCCAAAGGGCATTTTATTAGATGTCATATTATCGAACTTCTATGGCAAGGCGGGGGGAATTGAATACAAATGCCGCTCTAACTTCCTCGTGCAAGATAGATTTATATGGATCAAATACGTACACAATTTGAATCTGATCTATTCCGGGTTTTTCAGACAACTTAATTTCCGCATTGATAATCGCCTCTTCATTCTGATTTAAGTTAATCAGAAGCACGTTGCGATCATCTACATTAATCTGGTGAAAATTTTTAAATACAAGAAGTGCATATTCTGAAGCCATTTCTCCGTTCAAATTTGAAGCCCATATATCAAATTGATACAGTTCGCTTGTCTTACCACTGGACACATACAACTGCCGTTCTGAAGGATGGGTTGTTTCGCCTGGTTTGGGTTTCGCGGCAAACGAGACACCAAGTCCGAGGGCAACATCCCCCGGAACGGGTTCCCCTTCAATCACTTCCAAACCTTGAATTGCAGGTTTGCTTTTTCCAGATGAAATTATTTGGGCGCGACGTCCAACTACATCAACATCAAGTGCTGATCGAAAATTAGCATCCAAAGACCCATTATATGGGTCGGCAAAAGCAACGACAATTAAATCATGAACGCCCGGCGAAGTAATTGGTATTCGAATGGGTATTTCAAAATCTCCTCCGGGCAGAATATTGACTTCATGTAAAAGACCTATTTGCCCGTCCATTTCAAAGGGAATTTGTTGGTAATCCAAAATCACACTGACCAAAACAGTGGTTTTTCGGGATGTTGTTAGTATTAAAAGCGGATCGAGGGATTTTTTGTCGCCAAGGTCAATTTCCTCAGTTTGCGATCGGTATTCAGGAGGAGTCTTCCTCTCTTCAGGCCAAACAAAGCCGATTCCTATGCCTCGAGGACTACCCCACAGTGAATCTGTATGTACCTGATTGGAGAAATTGTTATGCTGAACAATATCATTAATATAGTCTTTTTCAATTGTCACTTCCGTGTGTTTTTTCAACGCTATAAATACGAAAACAACCGCACTGATTGTAAAAAAGACAGCAAAAAAGAAAATAACCGTAAATGATCTCGATTGTTTTTTTAACATTATCTGTACTCTCTTCAAAATGTTAAAAATATGCAGGCGTGTTGCGTTTTTCCTGCATATTTTCAACATTAAATTATGGAAGGCTCGCCTTATGCGTTATCAGCTGTTGAAAAATTATTATCTATGTAATTATTCTTATGAAAATGGTGGTTCGATTTCGCTTTGATAAGCCGTGCTATGAGTTGGTTGAACGAAGTGGTGCAATATGCATAATTTCCTGAAAGGTGGTTCGAGCAACTGGCACGCCAATTGGCATCATTGCTTATTTTCAAGAAGCCATCTACCCAAATTTCGCCCTCCCACAAATCCGACGAACTTTGATGTCCTCCAAAGTGATCCCAGGAGCCAAAAGGTTTAGCAGGTGTTATCACAAAATTCAACCAGGCATCTGTAGAGCCACGGCGTTTAGCCCTTCCGTTAATTAAGCCCGGTGTCATAGTTCTGGCAGTTGTATAACCAATCGCACCCGGATTAAACACCTGATATCCATATTGTCCAACAGTGCTGCCCACTGCGTTTATCTTAGTTTCCTGAAGAGTCACTACCTTGGTGTTGTATATCACGGAACCAATATCATTTGCCCTTGCCGGGATAGTGGATGTTATTAACATCGCGAACATAGAAGATAACAGCAGGGCGAATCCAAAGTTTTTTAACATTTTTTCTCCTTTTGCTATAGCTTGATTTTTTTAGAATTAACCTCGGGATTCTATCTTTGGTGTGTTGCCAATTTTTCACCTCCTTGCCAAATGAGTTACCCGTCGAGTATAGTATTCTTGATGTTTTCATTCAATTACGGAAAACCCCACCTTTTCCCAGCCACCACAGAACAGCCTCTGTTCTTGATTTAACTCCCAGTTTTTTATAAATATTTGTCAGGTGCTTTTCTACAGTACTCAGTGCGACTCTAAGAGGTAAGTTACACGCATCATTAGAAAATTATGTGAAGGATACCAAACCCTGAAGGGATGACACAAATGCCACAGCTTATAATCATTTGACCCCTTCAGGGTCTTCGAGCAAATCGCGCAAGGCAAGTTATTTAACCGATTCAACCTCCCTATTTCCGATATTCCAATAATAAATAATCTCTCCCTATCCATTCTTTTGGCAAGCTATAGGTCTTAATAACTGTTCCATCAGCCGACACCAGCAGGACGCGACTGTTCATGCCGATTAAGAAATTATTTCCAAATGAAGAAATCATAAGCGTCTCATCAGATTCGTTTTTTAAAAAATCTTCTGGATTTATAACTGGCTGAAGCGTGGACATATCCAACATCATTGCCGGGTAAGGCCCTTCCTGGCAACACCTCCTACTGTAATACCATATCCCATGATATTGATAGCGTCTGGTATTTTGTGTTGTATAAATTAAAGCGTCAAAATTGGATATAGGAACTGAAAGAATATTTTTTTGTATTTGTAGTTCAAATACATTTAAAATGTTACTATCAGTGGGGAGCCAATAGAGGTGCTTAAGGTTTTGGTCGATAGTGACAAACTGCCAATTATTTCCTTGTGGTCCATTCAGCATTTTCTCCTCAATATCGCCTGAGTTAATATCGGCAAGGAACATTTTCACCTGGCTGCTTTCCTGAAGAACCCCAGATGTGCTGATAACAGCAATTTTGGAATTGTTTGCTTCAATAAAATTGAATACAGGGGCTTTAAGATCAGCAATCGTTTTTACAGAGAAATCATTTTGTACGACACTAATTTTCCCTTCTGCTGTGGCTAAAATCAACTTGCCTTGAATCGTACTCGCGAAACCTGAATTCAACCCGCCTAAAAATGAAGCAGGATCAAGGATTTGAACTTGTCCTGTCTCAAGGTTTACTTTTGCTAAATATTGTCCCGTGCCCCCACTCAAAAGTAAATAGAGGGTTAAATCTTGACCATAATAAGCAAAACCAATTTGGAGCGGGGGTTCATCAGGGTTATTGGCTATTCTGATTTGATTACCCAAATCAATATCAGGGAAGCATTTTGGGGTATCCAAACAATTAATACGCAAAACAGAGCCGTCTAAATAAAGGGCCGTGATTGGGAAATGGTTTTGGATATCCGTAGCGGATTCACCTATACTGTTTGATTTAGCAAAAATAAAACCAATAATAGTAACAGTTAGTATGGCGGTTATCGCTAAGAAAATTATATAAAATGAGCGTTTTTTCATTGGAGCGCCTGATATGTTAAATTAAATACAATGCCTTCGCCAATTTCATTTGCATCTTTGGTTTTCGACAAAGGCATTGTATGGCTTGGTGGGTCAAAACATAAAGGAGTTTTTTTTTCAAATGAGTAGCTTTTTCAACTTCATGGCTTAGTGAAACAGGTTATCTTTTATATGCCAAAAATAGTTTAATCCCATCGCCGAGGTCCACGCATAATCTTTTCTGTCATTTGTATGCCCACTAAACTTTGTTGGTGCTATTCGTGTAACTATGACGACATGTCCCGCCCCGTGATTTCTACCGCCAGCAGAATAATAACTATCGGTTATAAGATCACCTAACTGAATAGATGTATTATTATACTGAGTTGTTGCCGCCCAAGTATTATCGAGCCAATAGAATAGTCCTTGAGGACTGGAACTGTAATCAGAAACTTTCCAAGTATATGTTCCCGGTGCAGGAGTAAATTTCCAAATAGTATCTGTTGGGAATCCGCCTTGTCGCAGAGCTTGAGAAACATAGTTTGTGCAATCATCACAGCCGGTAGTAGTCCATACAGCTTTGTAAGCCGCAAGTTGGTTATAAACGGCTGTGTTTTGAAAAATAGCACTATTGCCAGGGCATCTAAGCGTTGTATTTGATGAGTATGCTCTGTAATTAGCGGCGGATGTTCGAGCATAAGTAAAACTAGCAGCAACGGCTGATGGAGCTGAATTACTATCTGATTTTGTGTAATCATTTAGCAATTGCTTTCCCAAGGCTTCAATCGGCATAATGTAGATAATATAATCAGGCATCTGTGTAAAATCAGACTTTGCTCTTGCAGAATGACCATTAATCCAGTTTACGTTGTCAAATCCACTCCCGTTGTCAATTTCTTTATCAGTAAATACATCTTTGCTGAATTGTGTTTGACCATTTTTGGTATCTACAATATCAATTTTGTGCCTTATTCTAAACACCGTTTCAACGCCATTGGCAATCGAATCATTGACCGCATCAGTTGTGCTTGCAATATACCGTTCAAGGGCTTGCCTTACGTTGTCATTATTAGTATTCAATATCGCCCAACGAGCGGCGGGAATCATTGGGTAATCTTCTGAGCTATCTAAATTGGGATAACCAAACATAGTTACTGTTTCAAGGATTTCTATGTGGTATACATTTCCCGTTTTGGTCACTACGGTGTCTTCTATATACATCTCTGATGTTATAGAAGTCAGGTTTGTGTGCAGTCCCGTGCCATAGAATTCACTATAGTAATCTCTTCGATCCTGAATTAAAGTTTCCATAGCATTTGAATAAAAGGACTTATGTAAAGTCTTTCCTGAATTTAAATGCTGGCTATAGTCAGCCAGCATTGCCTTGACATTGTCTGGGACATTTCCAACAAGCACAGTTTTTTGTGATTTAGCAAACGCACTAGTTAGTACCAAAACCAAGATTGTCAGTAAGAGTGTTCTTGCTTGACGCTTACTGTTAGAGGCTTTCAAATTGCGTGTCATGGCAAACCTTCCTGATATTGTGATTTATGTGGATAGAAACAAAAACTCTTCAAGATCAAATTCAATCTTTAGGATGTGTCTCTTGAAATTCACTACACATAAGCGCCTCCTTGTAAAATGAATTACTAGATGATTATGGCATATCCAATATTTCATTTCAATTACGGAAAACCCCACCTTTTTCAACCCACCATAGAACGGCTTCTGTCCTTGAGGAAACCCCTAATTTCTTGTAAATGTTCGTCAAATGCTTCTCCACAGTACTAATTGTTACTTGAAGAGAATTAGCCAGGACTTGATTACACACACCGCGAGAGAGCTGATCGAGAACTTCACATTCCCTGCAAGATAAAGTTACAGTATCCATGTTTGAATTCTTTTGTGAAAAGGATGAGCTTGAGTTTTTTCGTTTTGCCGGCATATTTCCTCCTTATCGCCTTGTGTATTTGATTTTTGAAAGACAAATACTTTATACCCCCCCCCTCGTGTTTTTGTCAATAAATCTAAGTCAATTTTTTGATACGATAGCCCTACGTTTTTCTGATTGTCGAATACGTTTACTGCTGAATATTCCCCACCAGATCCAACTCAGGCGCGATCTTTCGCATGGCCTGAATTACATTGCCAACATGCTCCCAAACATCCACGCCAAACTCTTTGGCGGCATGTTCCATTTCTGCGCGATTGGTTCCCGCGGCAAAGGCCTTGTCTTTCCATTTCTTTTTCACCGAACTGGCTTCAAGATCATACAACGAGCGCGAGGGACGCACCAGCGCAACCGCAGTGATCAGCCCCGTCACCTCGTCACAGGCGCAGATGGCCTTGCGGCGCAGGGTCTCACGCGGCATGTTCATGTGATCGGCATGGCTCAAAATATCCTGAACGATATCCTCCGGCACGCCGCGCTCGCGCAACATGGGCGCCCCCGCCTGTGGATGCTCCTCCAGCGAGGGGTGAATCTCCCAGTCAAAATCGTGGAGCAGGCCGATCAATCCCCACGCTTCCACATCCTCGCCAAATTTTTCGGCATAGAAACGCATGGCGGCCTCCACGCAAAGCATGTGGCGCACAAGGCCTTCATTTTTTACGAATTCACGCACCAGGGCAAGGGCTTCATCACGGGTCATTGAGTTCTCCATTGGTCTTTTATCGTGTCGCTGTGCAAGGTGAGTTATTTTATCAAACCAGTCAAATCCAACCCCGAAGCCTTCACATACGCGGCAAACTCCGCATAGGCCGCGTCCTCCACGATCAGCATCTCGTCCATGCCATACAGGGTCTGGATGGCGGCCTTGCCTTCGGGCGTGAGCATCAGGTCGATGAACGCGCGCTGAATCACGCGGCGCATTTCAAAGGGCAGTGAATTTGACGTCGAAATATTCTCGTATGGGATGATGTCAGGAATGCGCCAGACCACGATCACCTTATCCGTCACATCTGCATAATCCGCTTCAAGCGCAGGCAACTGGCGCGCATCGACGAAGGTCGCGCCGAAATCGCAGATATCATCCACGTAGACGGCGCGCACCACGCTGGGTTGACCTTCGAGAAACGCTCCGCTTCTGATCTGCGCCCCAGCCTGATTCAGCAATCCGAGCGGCACTACATACCCTGACGGGGAGACCTCGTCACTCCAGCAGGCTTTCTTGTCGTTGAATTGTTTCAACGCAACGGCGGCTTCGGTGGTGTTTTCGTTGCGCGCTTCGTCAAAGTAGGCTGTGAAATTATTTTCGCGGTTGGCAATGATCTGCGCGCCGTAGAAGGTTTGCCCATCCCGCAGTTTTGCAAAGATGGCCGTGACCGAATCATTGTCCCGCGCAAGCAGGTACGCATAAGGCGAAAGCGACCCGATATGCGCGTTGCCTTTGTCGAAGGCATCCACCAGCACCTGCTCGGAGGCGGGCACAACGGTTACCAGGCGGTAGCCCGTCTGCTTCTGGATGAATGCCGCGACGAGTTCACCCGCTTTGATGGCTTCGTTGCTGGGGCGCGGCGAAGGGGCCAGGGCGAGGATCAATGGATTTTGTTCAGTACCCAATTCGGGCGGGGCGAGAGGCGTTTGTGTGGGGGCAGGAGTCCCCGTAGGGGTCAGCGTGAGAATCGGTGTGGGAGTCCCCAATGTCAACTGCACTGGGAATGAACATCCAAAAATAAGCAGGGAAAATACCAATAGGACTTTTTTCATCTTTCAAGAATGGTTGCTCACAATCATAATGATGTTGCTATAATAAGACAAGTTGTTCGGAAAGGACAAAAATGAAAAATACATTTAACACGATCATGTCGATCTTGATTCTGGCGGTGCTGGCGGCTGGTGTTTATTTTATCGTACAGACGGTGCGCGAGAGCGCCGCCGCGGCGACGGCTCCCTTCCAGCAGGTGAACCAGGCGAATGAGGCTCTGCAGACCCAGGTCTCGCAGTTGATGAACCCCACGCCCACAATCATACCCGACCCCGTGACGTACATCAATGAGATTCGCGCGCTGGCGCGTTTGGAGACGATTCAATACAGCATCGAAAAAGTGATCACTGCCGAAGTTGGGCAGGGCACATTTGGCTTTGCATTCGGCGATAAATTATTGTTCGTGGCGCACGGCATTGTGATTGCAGGCATAGACATGGAAAAATTACAGCCCGGCGATATGCGCATGGAGAACGGCGTGTTGTATGTGCGCCTGCCCCCCACGGAGATTTTCATCGCGACGCTCGACAACGAAAAATCCTACGTGTATGACCGCGACACAGGTTTGCTGACCAAAGGCAGTGTAGACCTTGAAACCATTGCCCGCCAGTCGGCTGAGGATGAGATCCGCAAGGCCGCGCTGGAGGATGGCATTCTCACGCAGGGTGAATTGAATGCCGAAGCCTACCTGCTCAAATTTTTCAACGCGCTGGGGTTCAAGACAGTGTTGTTCGAGGATGGTTTTTAGAAGAATTACCACCGCCTCCGAAATTAATTTCGGGGGCGGTTTTTGTTTTTAAGTTGCATCCTCAGAGCATGGGCTTTTCAACCCCCATGTATTTCGACAATTTACCGTGAAGTATAATCCCCGCTCATGGCTTCGCAACCGACCCAGGCACAAAAAAAAACAACCCTTCCCTGGGTGGATTTTGTGCGCTTCCTTGCTTCGTTTCTGGTTGTCCTCGCGCATATTGAAGCATGGGGAGCAGGCCCGCACTGGGCGCAAAAATTCTTTTATGCCATTTCGCGCAACGGCGTCCCTCTTTTTTTTCTGATCAGCGGCTACCTTTTGCTTTCCAGGCAGGAAAACCTGCAAACATTTTTCAGGAAGCGCGCCGCCCGCATCGTCATTCCCTTCCTGGTCTGGTCTATGATTTATGATATTCAAAATTCCGGGGCATTTACAGAGACCGGGGTTACCCTCGAAGCTGTGTTAAAAATGTTTCTTCGCATCTTGCGCGGACCCAGGGCCGGACATTTATGGTTTTTCTACTCGCTCATCGGCCTGTATCTCATCACCCCCATTTTGCGCATATTTGTTTCCAAGGCCCGCAACTCGGAAATCCTTTACTACATTGCGCTTTGGTTCCTTGCCATGCCCCTCCTTTTCATCGTGGAGGAATTCACGCCGCTGAAGAATGGCTTTGAAATTTATTACACCGGCGGCTACGTTGGATATTTTCTACTCGGCCACTATTTGGGGCGATTGGAGACCAAGCCGCCTCTGACCTGGGCCGCGGCTGGTCTTTTCATAACCGGCTTTCTCTTCACCTTTGCAGTATTCTATTTCGACCTGCCCCCGCAAAATAATGAACTGGTCTTTCGCAGTTACCCCAGCCTGAATATTGTGCTGATGTCGCTGGGGGCTTTCGTTTTGATCAAGGCGGAAGGTGAAGCAATATCTGCGCGCTGGGTGGGTATTTCCAGCAATGCAAGCAGGGCCAGCTTTGGTATTTACCTCATCCACCCCATCGTATTCGCGTGGATGTCGTTTGGTTGGGCGGCGCTTGGTTTTCGAACTGCCGCAGGAAATTCGATCCTCGTCATTCCACTCGCAACTTTGGTCAATTTTTTGCTCTCATGGATGATCGTTTCTCTTATAAGCAAAGTCCCATTTTTGCGCGAGGTTGTGTAAATTATCCATCGTTTTTATATAACCGCAACGCCACCGCTTCATTCCACACCAGGATGGCAAGCAGGAAGACATAAAATGCCGCGCCTTTGAGCGCGAAGGCAGGAGCGGCGAGCGCCAGTGTCAGCCATGTATACAGTGAAAGATTTTTCCATTTTTCATTTTGGCGGAAGGCGAAACCGAGCACGATCATGGCGGGGAAGAGCGTGAGTCCCAGCAAAACAAATGACAGGTCGTGCAGTCGTCCATGCCAGGTGGCGGGGATGGTGTCCGCAAGCGTAGTGGGGTCTGTGGTGAATGCCAAAGCGGCGAGGGCGAGGCCGGCAAAAACAAACAGAGTGGCGCCAACTTTGGAGGCGGGAGCAGGCTTGAGATTAAGAAAGAGGCGGGCGGCAAGCAGAGACATGAGTCCGCCACTGATGATGAAAGTCGCCGTCATCACCCATCCATATTTTCCGAGGGCCAGCCCGCTGGGCCAATCAAAGGTTGGGTCGTGGATGGGATGCCAGCCGAGGCTTTTTAGAAAATCATATTTTACGAATGTAAGTATCGCCAAGACGCTTGCAAAAAGAACGGGGCCGATTAGCAGGATGCGTTTCATCCATTAATGATAACAGCCCCGCAAATGCGGGGCTGTTGCTTTCTTGTTTGTTCAAGGCTGGAGATTTTTTCTAGTAGCGGTTCCGTCCGCCGCCATCGCGATTTCTGTCGAAATTACGAGGGCGGTCTTCACGGGGTCTGGCGATATTGACGGTAATTGCGCGTCCCATGAAGTCTTGTCCATTGAACATGCTGATGGCTTTTTGCGCTTCTTCGGAACTTGCCATTTCGACAAATCCGAAGCCTTTGGCGCGTCCTGTTGCGCGGTCTTTGATCAGAGCAACAGAGGTGACGTTACCAGCCTGGCTGAAGTGAGCTTTGAGGTCGTCTTCAGTGGCGGCGTAGGGCAGGTTGCCTACATATAGCTTGTTTTCCATCTCTTCTCCAAATGTGTCCACGTTCCAGCCTGAACGTAGGCGAAGTTTATCATGGATTAATACAAAATGAGAAATAAAAATTGGATGAAAACAAGCCCGCTTCTTTCTGCCCTTCGACACGGCTCGGGGCGAGGCTGTTACCTGCTCCACCCGCCCGGCAGACGCATCACCCCGGCATAGATCAGCAAAAGCGCGCCGAGCACGCAAAACAACGTATTGCGAAATCGGACTTTGTCTGCCGCATTTTTCCAGCGTGCAGGCAGGTGCGCGGCCACTGCGGCAATGATCATGGTGGTGGCATGTTCAATGCGGAACATGGGGAAGCCCGCGCCCGTGAAACCCGTCCAGATCATGAGGATGAGTCCAAGAGTGACTTGCAGGTCGAGCAGGCCGCTGAAGCCGGCGGCGAGGCCGCGGTCCATGCCTTTGAATGCACTGCCGCCCAGCCAGCCAATTGCGAATTTGACAGCGGCAATCACGGCTACCAGCAGGATGAGCCAGCGCAGGTACGAGTGGACAACGAGTAAAAGGTTCATGTTATTTTTTCTCCATCAAGGTTTTTATAAAATTACCGCGCAACATTTGCCTCGTGCGCGCAAATCGTGCAGTGCGACATAAATGCCGCAGTACCGTCTTGGTGAAATTATACAGCAAGGCATCTCATCCTTTATAATTCCATTTGAAACGGGTGTGGAATATTTTTTCGGCACTCCGCGTGGGACAAGTCTCTGATTTGCCTCGCAAGTCAGAGACTTGCGCCACATTTCCGAAACTTTAGTCCACACTCCCTCGAACCCTATGGAGAAAAAATGACCTACACAACAGTACTGACAGAAATTCGCGGGCGCGTGGGCATCGTCCAATTAAATCGTCCGCAGGCGATGAACGCCTTCAACCTTGCCATGCTTGGCGAAGTCTTCGATGCGATGGAAGCGTTCGACAAGGATGCGAACATCGGCGCCATCCTCGTGACCGGCAATGAAAAAGCCTTCGCCGCCGGGGCAGATATCAAAGAGATGGTCGAGGCGTCCTACGTGCAAATGGTCACCGAGGAACGCGTGGCAATTTGGGATCACATCCGCAAAATCCGCAAGCCGGTTATTGCCGCAGTCTCTGGCTGGGCGCTGGGCGGCGGATGCGAATTCGTGCTTTCGTGTGACATGGTGATCGCAACAGAGTCCGCCAAGTTTGGCCAGCCTGAAATCACCATCGGCGTCATCCCCGGCGCGGGCGGCACACAGCGGCTCACGCGTTTGGTGGGCAAATACCTCGCCATGGAAATGGTCATCAACAACCGCACACTCACCGCCGCCGAAGCCCTGCAATTCGGTCTCGTCAACCGCATCGTGCCCGTCGAAGGCTATCTCGATGCCGCAGTGGCCTTCGCCGAAGAGATCGCCTCGCGCGCGCCGCTGGCCGTGCGCATGGCGAAAGACGCCGTCAACGCCGCATTCGAAACCACCCTCACCGAAGGCCTCAACGTGGAGAAGCGCAACTTCTATCAGCTCTTCGCAACGGAAGACCAAAAAGAAGGCATGACAGCCTTCATCGAAAAACGCAAACCAAATTGGAAGGGAAAGTAGTTGATTAGTCGAATTGCCTTTTGCTTCGACTATTTGACTGATAACTGATAACTGATAACTGATAACTGATAACTGATAACTGATAACTGATAACTGATGACCGCTCTCTCCGATCTCAAAACTGGTCTTTCCAAATTGGGCCTGAGCAAACACCCAGTCATTGCCCACGCCTCCCTGCGCGCCTTCGGCTCTGTGGATGCGGAGACCATGCTCGCCGCATTAATCGATTCCACACGCGGGGTCATCATGCCAGCCTTCACCTACAAGACCATGTTGAATCCGGAAGTCGGCCCTCCTCAAAACGGCATCACCTACGGCTCGCAAACAGACTTGAACAAAATGGCCGAACCCTTCCACCCCGATATGCCCGCAGACACGTTGATGGGCGTATTGCCAGAGGTCCTTCGCAAGCGCCCCAAAGCAAAACGATCCATGCATCCCATTCAATCCTTTGCAGGCATCCACGCAGATGCGATCATCAACGCCCAAACCATCCATGAGCCGTTTGCTCCCATCGCCGCGCTTGCCGAACAGGATGGCTGGGTTCTTTTGCTCGGCGTGGATCATACCGTCGACACCAGCATCCATTATGGAGAGAAATTGGCGGGGCGTCTGCAATTCATCCGCTGGGCGTTGACGCGGGATAAAGCCGTCGAATGCCCCGGCTTTCCAGGAGACTCGGAAGGCTTCAACGCCATCACCCCCGATGTGGAAAAATACACGCGCCGTGTAGAAATCAACGGCGCGTCCGTGCAGGCAATTCACTTGAAAAGTTTACTCAAAGCAGTCGTGGAAAAAATCCACAACAACCCCTTTGCCCTGCTGTGTGGCAGGTCCGATTGTGAGAGATGCGAAGCAGTACGTTGGGGATAGGGAATATTTCTTCATAATCGAAATGCTTCACCTAAATAATTCAACAAAAAGGGGCGACCCTCGCGGCCGCCCCTGCATCTATTCTCTAAAAATTCTCACATGCCTTCTTGGTTCTTTTCCATACGAGTGGCTGACCAACTCGGCATTGCGCGCCATCTCGTGTTGGAGTCTGCGCACGAGGGATGTGCCTGGGGGCAGGTCTACCCAACGCTCGCCGTTGAGTACAGCGGAAATGGCTTGCTGGGTTTCACTGCGGACATCATCCATCACGTCTCGTGGATGTTGCTGTTCAGAGAGGTTGTACAAGTCGCCGAGGAATTGCTCCACCTGGGCCACGGTGTTTGCGCGCAGAACATAAATTGGCATCCCGCGCTGTTCGGCTTCGATGACCGTTTGCTCGCGGTTGCGGTAATACGTCCGCAGGGTTACCAACACGTTGGCTTCCTCCACATCCGTCACCACCACGGCGGGCACGCCGAGTCTCTTCGCGGCTTGCATCAGTCTATTGCGCGCCACGCCGTACGCGAACACGCGCACGGTCTGCAATTTCGTGCCGATGGTCGGAGTAACGATGACGGGCGGGTTCAAAGACTCAGAGCGTGGCGAATGCTCTTCGGAAACAGAAGCAGGCTGACGTCGAGAACGAGGCGTTTTTGAGTCCACTTTGGTAGTGGCTTTGGGTGGCGCGGGCTTCTCGATCTGAACTTGTCCCGCTTCATCATACGTGCGGATCTCAGGCGGTGTGAGCGCGTCGCGCAAAAGTGCATCCACCGCAGACATGATATCAAGATGGACTGCAAAACGTTCGCGATTTTGAATTTCGATCAGCACATCAAAAGTAGGAGGAGCGCGTCTTTCCAAAACTGTTTTCTGGGTGCCGCGCCGACGGGCTTCTTCGTCTGACAGAGTGACCGCCTCAATGCCGCCGACGAGGTCGCTCAGCGTGGGGTTGAGCAAAAGATTTTCGAGGGTCTGGCCGTGCGCCGTGCCGATGAGTTGCACGCCGCGTTCTGCGATGGTGCGCGCGGCAAGGGCTTCGAGTTCGCGCCCGATCTCGTCAATGACGATGACTTCGGGGTTGTGATTCTCCACGGCTTCGATCATCACCTCATGCTGTTGGGTTGGCTCACGGACTTGCATTCGGCGCGCCCTGCCAACGGCGGGGTGCGGCACGTCGCCATCACCGCCAATTTCGTTGGAGGTGTCAACAATGACAACGCGTTTGTTTTCAGCGAGGATGCGCGCGGCTTCGCGCAGAAGGGTGGTCTTGCCAACGCCGGGGCGTCCGAGAATAAGCACGGACTTGCCCGATTCGATGATGTCTTGAATGATGTCCACGGTGCCGTAAACGGCGCGCCCCACGCGGCAGGTTAAACCGACGATGGCTCCGCGCCTGTTGCGAATGGCGGAGATGCGGTGGAGCGTGCGCTCCATGCCTGCGCGGTTGTCGGTGTCGAAATCGCCGATGCGCTCGGTGATGTGGTCGATCTCGGAGCGGGTGATCTCTTTTTCGGAGAGCGTGATCTCGCCTTCCACAAATCGCGCGGCGGGCTGGCGGCCAAGGTCAATGACGACCTCGATCAGCTTGTCGCTGTTGTTGGCCTTCTCCACCGCATGGCGGATGCTGGTTGGGAGAACGCTTAGGAGCGCTTCAAGGTCGTCTGTAATTCGATGTTGGGTCATGTGTTAAGTTTCGGGTTTCAAGTGTCAGGTATCAAGTGACACGCATATTGAAAAGAGGAGGGAAGAAAGATGGTTGCGCCGCGCAATTTGCGCGGAACACGTTGCAGGGGAATTTTAGGGGAGGAAATAATTGAGCATGTTGGAGTACCGCCTGTAAAAGGGATGTCACGTTTCACGTGTCAGGCTTGCCCGCAGCCTGACATTAAATTGGCGTTACGTGCAGGGATATTATAGCAGGATGGCGGTTAACATAAAATTAAAGAGTTGTATTAATTTCGTGGATTTGTCTGACGAATTTTCCCGCTACAAAGAGACCTGCTGAATCTATGAGTACCTACGCAAGACCTTGAAAGAATCCGCTAATCTATGCCAATCTGCGCGAATTTAAAAAGATTAGCGTAAATTCGTGAAGATTAGTGGACAAAAAAATCATTCTGCGTAAGTCCTGTCTGTTTTGTTTCAAATTGCCACTCCTTCTTTTTTAACATTGCGCAGTAACGAAAATTTATCGGTCTCCCTTTCATTTTCGCACATGAAGAGCGGGCTGACAGTGATTTCAAAATCCAGGGAAAGGTCCCCGATCAATTGACTGATGCGGCGAATTTCAGCGGCACGGCGTTGAAAATCACTTAGAACCACGAGCACATCCAAGTCTGATCCATCCCTGTTGTCACCGGGCGCATAGGAACCAAACAAATAAACAGCGAATTTTTCTGTATTTTCGCGAAATTCACCCAGTTTGCGTAATTCAGGTTAAGCCTTTGCCATAAACTTTGTAAAATGGTCAAGCTACTTTGAGAAAGCCGTAGGTATTAATTTCGTGGATTTGTCAGACCAGTTTCGTCACATACTTCCCGTGCCAGTTTCTGAGCACGAGAAACACAACGGGCAGGTTCGGGCCAACCCCGGAGATGCGGATGTATTTTTTATTGGTCAGGTCGATCCGCACAAAATAATTCTTGCCATTGCGCGTTTGGGTATGATTCAAGCTGATGGATGCGATCTCATTTGCCCGCAGTGATTTTTCACTGAAGAAGTATTTGATGAACAGGGTATTGCCATCCATATTCAGGGATTTGGGCAGGGAGAAGGTTACATAGGCAATGAACAGCGCGATAATCAAAAAGAAAATCAGGGGGATAAATCCCTCGCTCGATTGAGTCAGAAGGAAAAAGCCGATTCCCAGGGTGAACAACGCAACTACAGCCAGCAGGATATAGCCGTTCCAATTTTTGGACATCTCGCCGTACTCCTGCGGGCTGAACAGGTCGGGGCGTTTGGCGCCGATAAACCCCACCACTTCTTCGTAGCCAGCCAATTGCGGACTCGGCGCAACGGTCACATCGCCATCCATGTTGTGTAGTTTGATGGCATAGCCCCTGCCTGAAACGCGGTTGACCTCGCTCCACTTTAGCGACTTCGCGCCCAAAATATTTTGGGTGGAAATTTCATCATCCGAGATCATGGTTTTTACAGTCACGGAAAACAGGGAGAACAGAAAAACAAGGGCAAACACAACTGCAATCGGCAGCATGGAAATGTAATCTCCGTCACCCCACGATACGAACAGCCCGACTGCCAGAGCGCCAAAAACCAAAAAGAGCATCACAAGTTGAAACGGTGAATGACGGTAGGTGCGCGGTTCATTGAGCATGGTATTTTCCTCTGGCTGACTCTATCATATTTTGGTTTTCTCCTCATCACATTTTGCGTAAAGATCAAGCCACAGAGATCACAGAGTCCGCTGAGAAAAACAAAAAGCTCATGTGTAAAGAGTGTGCATACGGCGATGCCTTCAAAGACCGAAAATCTTAACGCGAATTTTCCGAATGTAGCGAATAACGCGAATTTTTTCGCGATATTCGCCCAATTTGCGTAACACCGCACTGGCGCGCGGCGCAAGTGTTCGCGTTAAAGGGTTTGCTCTCTTGCACAGAGTCTACACATGAGCCAAACAATAAAACTCCGTGGTCTCTGTGGCGAAAGGCTTCCCAAATCATTTTAAATCCATCATCCTCTCCTCGTATCCTGTATAATTGAAAACATGTCCCTGACTGAAGACCCGATCATTCCAACAGAATCGCCATCCCGTCCGCGGGAGGAAATTCGCAATCGCCGCAGGCGCGCCACGCGCCGCTCTTCCATCCCAAGCGATGCAGAGGGACAGGCCACTCTCATCTCTGATCTTTCGCGCCGCGCTTATCCATCCTTTGAGTTATTCATCTTCTCGCTGGTCTGCGGCGCGATCCTCGGCCTCGGCTTTTTGCTCGATTCGCAAACCGTGCTTTTACTCGGCATCCTCGTCGCGCCATTGATGACCCCCTGGGTTGGATTCCTGCTCGCCATTCTGACAGGCTCGCCGCGTTTTCTTTTCGAAACGCTCATGGCATTGCTCATCAGCGCCGCGCTTGTTTTTGCAGGCGGCCTGCTCGCTGGCTTTGCGGCGCGCCTGTTCGAGAACATGGCAAACAACAATGCCTTCATCCATTCACGGCTATGGATTCCCTCACTGGTTGTGCTGGCCATCGGCGCAATCACACTGGTCGCATCCTTCGCGCGTTCAGAAGCCAAACCCTTCCTGCCCAGCGTGCTCATCGCCTATGTCTTTTACCTGCCGATCAGCGCGGGCGGTTTTGGCCTCGGCGCTGGCCTGGAGGGTGTTTGGCCGCATGGCCTGTTCGTCTTCCTCGCGCACTTTGCGCTGGCAAGCGTGTTGGGGCTAATCACGCTCTATGTATTAAGACTCCGCCCCTCGATGGGCGGCATCATTTTCAGCGCAACCGCACTCCTGCTCTTCGCGTGGATTCTGTTCAGGATAACAGGATCAGGCTTCCCGTCGACGAAAGAGGCGATAGTGGCGGCATCCACACCCACAACTCAACCATCCCCGCTTCCTTCTTTGACTTTGAGCCTGCCGCCAACAACAACGAGCAGTCCCCGCCCCTCGAACACTTCCGCTCCGCGTATCACCCCCACATCCGCTGGCACACAAACGGGGACGGAAGAAACGCCCACGCCCACGCCCGTGCCGCTGACGATTGAAGTGACCCTGCCCGCCACCGAAACCCCCACCATCACGCTGACCATCCCCGTCACCCCGACGTATGGAAAGGTGGCCGCAAATGAGGGCGGCGGCGCGAACCTGCGGCAAACCCCCGGCGGAACCTATGTGATGACCCTGCTCAACGGCACTCTGGTGGAGACCTTCTCTGATTTCCGCGAGGTAAACGGCGTGACGTGGGTGCATGTCTTCGTCACGGTCAACGGGAATCGAGTGGAAGGCTGGCTGTTGGAATCGGTTGTGGCGTACGCAACGCCCGCGCCAAACTTTGAGCCATCTATTACGCCGACGTTTGGTGTGACCTCATCCCCGTGATTTACATAATCTGGAGCGCGGGCTGAAGTCTGCGCTCCGTATGAAAAGGAAAAAATAAATGCCCATTCATTTCGGCACGGACGGCTGGCGCGCCGTCATTTCAGATAGTTTCACCTTCAGCAATTTACGCATGGTCTCGCAAGCCATAGCCGATGCAGTGGCTTCCGAGCATTGGGATGCATCCCCGTGGGATAAATCTCCAAATGTGGATTCCAAAAAGATCGTCGTCGGCTACGATACGCGTTTTCTCTCCGACCGTTTTGCAGGGGAAGTTGCGCGTGTGCTGGCCGCAAACGGCTTCATCGTTTTGCTGGCGCAGTCCGATTCACCCACGCCCGCCATCTCGTATGCAGTGAAAAGCAATAATGCCATTGCAGGCGTGATGATCACCGCCTCACACAATGCGCCGCGTTACAACGGCGTAAAGTTGAAGGGCGCATTTGGCGGGTCGGCTCTCTCCGAGCAATGCCGCCGCGTGGAAGTGTACATCAACGACAATGAAGAGCAGGCGCGCGGCCCCAACCTGATGGATTTCAAAAAGGCGCGCGAGGCAGGGCTGATCCAGAGATTCAATCCACTGCCTGCTTATTTCGATCACCTGAGAACACTGATCAACTCGGATATTATTGCAGACAACCCCCAACGCTTCGTGGTGGATGCCATGTACGGCTCCGGGCGCGGCGTGATCAAATCCTTTTTGCAGGGGACAGGCTGTGAGATTGCCGAGATCCGCGGTGAGATGAACCCCGGCTTCGGCGGCGTACACCCTGAACCGATTGCGAAAAATCTCGGGGCATTGGCGAGCGCGGTCAGTTCTGGTGTTGGCAACTTCGGCGTGGTGACGGACGGCGATGCCGACCGCATCGGCGCGATGGATGAACGCGGCAACTTCGTCGACCCGCACAAGATCATGGCGCTTTCGTTGAAATACCTGGTTGAGAAACGCGGCATGAGCGGCGCCGTGGTGCGGACCGTTTCCACCACGCGCATGATCGACCGCCTGGCAAAGCGTTACGGCTTGAAATTGTACGAAACGCCCGTCGGCTTCAATCATATTGCCGATTACATGATGAAGGAAGATGTGCTGATCGGCGGCGAGGAATCGGGCGGCATTTCCTTCAAGGGGCACATCCCCGAAGGCGATGGGCCCATCATGGGCTTGCTGTTGGTCGAGATGGTGGCCGAATCGAAAAAACCGCTGATCGAATTGGTGAATGACCTGCTCGAAGATGTCGGCCCGGCCCTGTACGAGCGCGTGGATTTGCGCCTCAGCCGTCCTGTGGCGAAGGCTGAAATGACGGAGTTCCTCACCCAAAAAGCGCCTGCCGAGATCGGCGGACAAAAGGTGGAAGAGATCAGCCAGCGTGACGGCGTGAAATATATTATGGCCGATGATTCATGGCTGTTGATCCGCCCATCGGGAACAGAACCCGTCCTGCGCGTGTACGCAGAGGGACGCACCCAGGAGATGGTCAAGTCTCTGTTGGGGTATGGGAAGACAGTGGCCGAGAGCGTGGTGTAGAAAATAAAAAAGGACAGCGAAGCCGCTGTCCTTTTTGTTTGCAGGGGAAAAAACTAGCGCGTCAGGCCTGTCGAAACACGCAATCTACGAGCCAGCAGAATTACGATCATAAAAGCGAGCGCGGCCACAACCAGCCCGGGTACGCCGTAATCGTCAATGAAACCAGTGTTGGGCAATGCCGTGGTGGTGGGGACAATTGTCAGTTGGGCGGAGGCGGCTTGTGTCAACGCGGCGCCGACGGTGGCCGTAGCGGCGGCGGGGGTGCCATCCACTGAGGAAGAGGCGCTGGGGGTCGAGGTGGAAGTGGCAACATTGACCACGGAAGTCGGTTCAGGCGTGGAGGTGGTGGTAGGCAGAATGGAAGCCTGGAAGGTGGCGGTCAAAGCTGAATTAATGAAATTGTTGGATGCCTGGGCGGTCAGGGTGGCATTGGCGGCTTCGGCCTGAGCGTTTGCAGTTCCTCGTGAACCAAACAAATACACCCCCACAAGACAGGCAATCGAGATTAATATGATCCCACCCAAAATACCGACGGCAATAAGAAAAGTGCGGTTGTTGTTTGATTCTTCGGGAAGCGGGGCTTCTTCGCCATCATCAAAATTGCTATCATCGAAAGACATGGAACACTCTCCTGATTATTTTTCAAAGACCCTACAGGTTTCCTTTGCAATCAAAACTGCATATTCGTTGGAGTTTTGATTGCATTTTTTTCTACTGGTTCGTAAGAAAACCTGTAGTGGTCTGCGATTGTAAGGTTATTATCCCACAACTTCAAGGTTTACCAGAGGAGCAATGACCGTCTCGCCATTTTCCAGTTTCACTTCTGCGGCGGGCGCGCGCAACCCGCTCGGCAGGGAGCTCAACCCGGGTTTTACGGCAACGATGGAACCGATCATTCCCATGAACGGCGGCCGCCTCATCCGTATCTGTAAGCCGGGGGCAAAGGTTTCCACTTCCCGCGGGGCGGGCGGGCTTGCTGAAATGGGGAGGGGAATGATCGTCTCCGGCCTCGCGCCGCTGTATCGGTCGAACATTTCTGCGTTCACGGTTACATCGCGTTTGGCATTCGTGCTCAATAATTTGAATGCGGCAGAGTTCATCGGCAGGGAACCGAATCCATCCGTCACCATGATGGGGTAACGCATCTCGCGCGCTTTTGGCAGAAGGGACGGAAAAATACTGGAAAGGATCAACCCGCGCACGGGCAGGTCCGCGGCGGCTTCCAGGGTCTCGGCATCCTTCACCATGCCCGCCAGAATGATGGAGCCGCGCAGGCTGATATCCAATTTTCCGAGGGTCAATAGGCCGTCCGCTTTTTCAGCAATATTAACCAGCAGGCCGGAGTCGATGCGCCCATTGCCCCACACGCCCTGAATCAACGCGCCTGCGGTTTGTATCACTGCGCCGCGGTTGGCGATCACTTCGATGATTGTGCCAGGGATGCCGGCCCGCAGTTCCATTTTTGTTTCGCCGACCTCCATCAACACCTGGCCGCCGCCCACAGCCACCACGCGTCCCTCGCGCGGCGCGCGAATGGAGCGTGGGAAAAGCCCCTTGCCCACCGCAATCTCCACGCCCGCCGCAAGCTTTTCGTCCACTTTGCATTTCACGAGACGGTCGGCGGCATTGGAAGAAATACGCAGGGTGCGCGCCACATCCAAAAGAACATGCTCGCGCGCCCAGTGGGTTTCAGCGACCACATCCATCGGGCTGACCTTTTGATTGAGGCGCACAAGCACCGTGCCCGAAACAGGCAATAGCCGTTCGCGCACGATGGAAGTGAGTCCGACAATATGGTTAACAGGCGCTTGCATCTTCTACTCGCCTCCGAGGGTCCAGTTCCATTTTTTGATCAATTCACGGCGGCGCACTGCATCGGATGGAAGTTCGAGCGGACGTCCGCGCCCGTCGAAGACCACGCCTAATGCCCCGCCGCTCACTGGGATGGTGCCACTGCGGCCTGGTCCAAAGCCGACATCTGCTCCGCGCAGGCCTTGAATGCTAAGCTGGCCTGTTTCACCATTTGCCAGGGGCAGGGTTTCCAGAGTGCCATACTTTAAATCCACACGGGCTTCGGCTCCATTTTCGTAGCTGAGTTTTGCTTTCAGGATGGGCACGCCATAACTGGCAGAGACCACCGGCGAAACGACAGTTCCCACACTGAGGAACGCGCCCGATTCGAGCACCTGCACCGGCAGGATGTTGTTCTGTGAAGCGGCGGCGCCTAAAAGGGGCAGGAGGTTATTTTGGTCGATGATGATGGTGGTCACTCCCACAGGCTGGATCGAGTCAAGGAGCAGGAGCAGGCCGTGGCCGGGGCGTGAAGCGTCGCTCAATGCTCCGCCTCCAGCGAGGATCGGCTCGAAGAGCGGAGTCAAATTGGGTTTGAGAGAGGCGATGTTCTGCGGAAAGTCGCGCCGCGCTGATTGCATGGCAAGGTAGAGGGCTTGTCTTGCAACCGCCTGCGCCAGGGCCAGGTCTTCGCGGGTTGCGGCAATTGTGGAAGGGTAGAGGGATTTCTGGTAAAGATAATCGCGCAGTACGCCCGTGGAAATATCGAGGGACGACCAGCGCAGGATTTCTTCGAGGGATGTGTAATTGAGCAGGCCCGGCAGGTTTTCGCCGAGACCAAATTGCGGCAAAACCTTCAAGGTGGATTTGCCGTTGAAGCCCGCGGAAATTACCGCCGCAGATACGCCGAGGTCCACGCTGAGGATGCCTTTTTTGGAGCCGTACACTTTGGCGAGGAAACGCACCATGCGCCCGGTGGCGTACCCGGTTGGGAGCATGTGTCCGCCAGACCATAGATCCAAAAGGTCCACGCCTTTGATCTGGCGCTTGCGAATGTTGATCATCATGCGCGCGAGTTCGCGTTCGGCGGGGTCAATATCTTCCGTTTCAAGGGAGGGGCGCACATTTGGGCTAAAGTGCAGGGATGTAGCCAGCTCGCCCACCAGGGTTTTGACTTCCGCTTCCATTTTTTCGTTGCCTGCAAACAAAACAGCGGGGCGTTTTTCTTCGGGCAGGAGGAAGCTGGCAAGGCCGATGGGTTCGAGTAATTTTTGAATGGACAGCGATGCGCCGCCGTCGGTGCCGCCGGTGATGACCACAAGGTCGGGCCGCAGGCGCAGGATGCTGTCTATTTGCTGGTTGGGTTTGCGCTGGTCGTTCAAGCCGATGGTATCCACGATGCGGGTGTAGGTGGATTCTGTCAGCCTGCGCGCGCTTTCCAGCGAAACATCTTTGAGCAAACCGACAATGACCGTTTTGACAACCGCCCCAGCGGACAGGGTGACGACCAGCGCATCCACCCCGGAGCCGTTAGACTGGCTCGGCGTAATAAGGCCGCGGGAGGCATCGAGTAAAGTTTTCCCCAATACTTTTTGCAAATTCGTGATGGCGTCACGCGCGCCTTCGGCCACATCCTTGAAGGGCGCTTCGGCAGTGGTGGGCGCGGAGCCGGAAGCCACGAAACGATATTCGCCTTCGATGACGTCAAAAAAGACAGCGCGTGTATTCGCCGCGCCGACATCGATTGCGAGCAGGGAGTTACCGTCAACCAGTGAAGATGGCATGATTGCTAAAAGTTCCCGAAGAGATTGCTGAAGAAGTTGATGATGGATGCGATGCGTTCGATCAACGCGGTGAGCGCGGCGGCATACACACCTGCGAAGATCGCGCCCAGGGTAATGCCGATGAAGATGCGCCCCACCCAGGCGGCGATTTCGATCAACCCAAAACGGCGCATGGAGCCGTCCGCTTTGGGGCTTGCGCCAAAGTGGAAATAGACCAGGGAGAAAATCGCGCCAAAGAGAACAACCAATCCATTGCCAAAGGCTTCCCCTTTGCTGATGCCCACTGCAACAGCGGCGTTCAGGTCGAAGAAATTAATCGTCGCCCCCACCTGCGGGATGAGCGTGCCCATGACCGCGCCGGCCACAATCACTGCCGCGCCTGTGCCGACCAAAAAGGCCATGGTCATGCGCGCCACGCCAGCCATGCGCGAAGAGACTTTCAATAAAATGAACAGCGAGCCAAGCAGGGGAATGGCGGCAAATATCTTTTCGTTCATCGAGCCAAACACAAGCGGGTACGCCAGGCGCGGCACGATCACCTGCCACAAGGCAATCGCGGCCACATATCCCGCGGATACTCCCACGAAGATGTACACCGCAATTCGAAAGAGCGGATTATCTCCAATTAAATAACTGAAGATCAGAAGGGTAAATATGAAACTGATGACGCCGGTGATCAGGTCAGGCTGGAAGATCATCCTATTTTGCCTCCCTTGCTGAAGCGCGGTCTCGCAGGCCCAGGGCTAAATTCCATAAACCGCCGCCCAGCGCCAAAGACATGGCAAGCAACATGCCGAGGCTGTAGGCATCCCAGTAATTTCGGGCAACGCCGGGACGGCCGGCGTTATTCTGCTCGAAGACTGCCCCGCCGTACAACCCCGCCACCACGCCATTGATCTGTTGCGAGTCAAAATATGGCTGGATCATCGGCGCGGCCTGCGCGCTGGAAATGACCACCACGGGAATTTCTCCGCGTGTCGATTCAGTTTGTTCGATCCACACACGGGCGGCATCGGCGCTGTCTGTGACCAAAACCAGGGCCGCAAATTGAGAGAGGGTTGCAACGCCTTCAAGCGGAGCGGATGCCCAGGCCGGTTGAAGAGACATATCCAACGGGCTGGCGGCGCGCGGGTTCAATGAAAAGGCGCGGATGCCCAACTGCCCGCCGGGCAGGTAGCCCAGATTCAGGTAGGTGATCCTGTTTTCGTAGTTGTGCCCGGCCAACGGTCCGGAAATGAAGCGTTCTGTCAGAACGGAGCCTGTCTCATTCGTGGAAATAAAAGTCAAACGCGGATGTTTCAAAAGAATCATCTGGTCAAAAAAGGGGGCGGCGGCAACTTCCATTTCTCCAACGCGGGAGGCTTCGTAGTCCATCGCCACCAGCACAGGCGCGTTTTCTGGAATGGAGCGCGCCACATTCAACGCGCCGCCAATTTCACGCGGCACACCCAAAGGCATCGAGAAGATGGGCGCGCCCACCGACAACCCGAATGTGACCGCCGCAAAAATAACAAAGAAAAGAAACCAGCGCAGGCCGCGCGAAGCGCGCAATATCAATGAAGAATAGGATGCAATTGGAACCGGGGCTGTTTCAGCCGCAAGGATCTGCTCGAGCAATGCCGCATGTGCCTGCTGTTCATCTGTGGCTTGCAAGCGGATGGAATATGCCTTGGGTTTGCTGGTGGGTGTGAAGCCCGGCGCGGCGGGCAGAACGCCTTGCAAACCCGCCAGCGCGCCGCGAGACTCCAGGGTTTGGTCGCTCGAAAATGAGGAGAACGGCGAAGGCAGGGGCGCATCCACCGGGCGCATGGCTTGCACCCACGAGGGCAGTTCACCGGGCGCAATTGCATCGGCATTGGTGATCGGCGTCGGGCTGGATGAAGCCGGGAGTTCCATCGCACTCGAAAGCCAGTCTGGCATTTCTGTAAACAGATTATCCGTGGCTGAGGCTTGCGAGTCGCCTGCAAAAGCGGGCGGCGCATCAAAGGGTATATCCTTTTCAAGTGCAGGCGCAGGTTCATCAGACGCGAAGGTTTCGGCGTCTTTGAAGGCGTTGAGCCAGTCCGGAGAATCAAACGAAGCTTCGGCAGGTTCAACTTCAGCGGCTGGCGTTTCCTCGGGCTGTTCAAAAATGGAAGTCTGCGGCGCGGAGGCTTTCAACCAATCGGGCAGGTCGCCCAGGGCATCTGCGTTTTTCTGCGACACAGGCGGCAGGGGCACCGTATCTTCACTGCTCGAAAGCCAGGCGGGCAACTCGCCAGTGGCAGGCATTCCAGCTTCTTCGTTTTTCAACCACTTCGGCGTTGTATCCTGGGCGCGTTTGGCGGCGTTTTCCGCTTGATCGTTCAACCAGGCAGGCAATTCACCGGAGGATAAAGGATCAAACGCCTCCGACTCCCCCGCAGTTGATTCTGCAAAAACGGCAGAATCAACGCTTTGAGCTTTGTCTTCGATCCCGCGCAGCCAGTCTGGCGTTTCGGGGGCTGGCGGAGGAAAGTCATTCGCTGAAGCCTCGAATGATGGGGGCTGTGCTTTCCCAGTGTCTTCATCTGCTGTAGCCATGCGGCGGAGCCAATCGGGTGTGTCATCCGCGGGGGGTGTTTTAGCGGGCTGTTCAGCAGGTTTGAAATCATCGGCGTTGCGGAACCAGTCGGTCAGTTCGTCTTTTTCATTGGCTTGCGCCTTGTTCTCTGTCAACCCCGCCAGCCACGAGGGGGTATCCTCGTCGCTGGTTTCTTCCTGGGCAAAATCATTTTTATCGCCCAATTCAACCCGGCGCGCTTCGGATGATTCGGCCTGATTTTTTTTGGGTGTGGGTGCGGTTCCGGTAATGCTTGCAAGCCAGTCTGGCATTTCATCTTCATCCCCGTCTGAAGATTGGGATTGCAGGCCAGCCAGCAAGTCTTCGGCAGGAGCGGCAGGGCGGGTCTTGCCGGTTTTCTGTGAAGACTGCGGCACATCCTCATCTTCGTTGTTGCGCGAGGAGTCACGCGCATCCCTTAACCATTGCGGCAGGACGGGTTCAAGCTCGGCGGTGTTTTTCTTGGTTGGGGCCTGCCCGGGTCTAATGGGCGCATCCGGGCTTTTGAGAGAACCCGTGATCGGCTGTAAACGAGACTGGCAATACTGGCAAAATTCCTGGCCTGCCGGGTTGTTCTCGCCACAAACGGGGCATTTGATGCTATCTGCCATTATGTTCCCCCGTATGGGCGGTCAACGGCAAATAAGACTCGCAGGCCAGTGGTGAGCGCGCCCAGCGCAACGCCGATCAAAATTCCGCGTGCGCCGCCGAGGGCCAGAATCTGGCTGACCCAGGGGCGGATCAATGTGCCGATCACGGGAATATCACCGAACGGTAAGGTAGCCGAGCCGAGAAAGAGCAAGGCGGCTGTCAGTAGAAAGATGATGCCCATCATGTCTGTGCGGCGGCGCAGGAGGCGGATGGCCGCATAGAGCAGGGATACGGTCAGCAAGCCCATCAACGCGGCTTCGACGGGGATGATGATGCCGTTCAAGGCGACCATTTGCATTACGTCATGCTGAGGGCGGAGGATCATGCCAAAGAAAAACGTGACAGCCAACCCGATGATAAGAAGCGCGCTGTAAGCGCTTCCTTTTTCGCCGCGGCGAATTTTGTCCATGTGAACCGAGGTCAAATTCAATATTCCCACAATCGCGGCAACGCCTGCAAGGATGATTGCCCAGTTCAATAAAAGGGTTTGCACGCCCGCCAGCGCCGGGAAGAAATAACCGCCCAATACCAGGACGCCGCTTGCAATGGCAATGAATGCGGTAATGACTCGCATTAGATGGTCCCTAAAAGTTTAATGGCCGCGCCGCCGAGCATGGCAAGAATGACCAGCCAGCGTAAAACATCCTGCACGGTGAGGCTGGCGATGTGGGATGCGCCCGCGCCGAGGTAGGCGCCTGCGGCAAATAGCTCTTCGCCGATCAAGGCATCCTGTGTGTTTGCAAAGAGTACGGCTTGCCCGCTGAGGTTGTCGCTTGCTCCGATCATGGTCAGGCTTTCACGATCTGAGGCTTCGGCGAGCAGGGCGGCTTCCGGGCCAAAATGACCGAGCATAATATTGGTGGCAACTTTCTCGTTTTGAGGGATGTGCATTGCGCCGGCGGCATATCCAAAGGGAGTTAGCCCGGTAATGCGGCCTGTGGTTGGGATGTACAATTCGTCCACACCTGCGGCTTGATAGCCGGCCTGCAAGGTGTCTTGTGTGAGCAGGCCAAGCAGGGGGTCGCCTGAGGAGGCGATGGCAGGCATGTCGCTGACGGAGGTGCGCTCTGCAATAATGCGCAAGGTTGCCAGCCCGGCCAGCGCAGACCCTCCGCGCGCATCGAGCAGGCTTCCACGCCCAAGGGAAATATGCAGGCGTGTGCCGTCTTCCACGCTTAACCCCAACATGCGGTACAAGCGGGTGAGCGCAGGAATATCACGCAGGCGGGCGGGGGAGTTTCTTTTCCATAGGGTGATTGCACCCAAAAGAAGCGCGGCGAAGAGAATCAGAACAAGTGGAAGGAAGGTTTGGATCATGGGCTTGTCTCTTCCTGCGCCAAAAAGGAGGCAAATGCGCGCGTTTCTGTTTCCTCTTCGAGCGTTTCGGCCAGCGCGTTTAGTTGATCGCTTTTTACGAAGCCACCGCTAAAATAAATCGCCTGCGCTCCAAGCAAAGCAAGAGGGCTTCCTGCTTCAAGGAACGAGGCGATCAGGTGGTTAAGTTGGTATCGGCGCAAGGACTCAGCCCAGCGCGGCCAAAATTTGCGCGGTGACTTCATAGTTAATGCGAGTATAGCATAATTTTAAGGTTGACCCGCGCGGCTTGCATGGGGAAAAGGTTACAGTTTAGGACTTACGCAGAATGCTTTTTTGTCCGCTACTCTACGCCAATCCACACGAATTTTTAAAAGGATTAGCGTACATTCGTGGAGAGTAGTGGACTCTATCAAGGTTTTGCGTAAGTCCTGAGTTGTATAAAAATTTGCGTTCCTGGGTCAGGGGGCAATGGTTGTACCGGGCAATAACTCTGCATCCTTGGGGATGACGACAATGCCATCGCGCACGTACCAGTTCTCGTGATCAATATCCTTGTTGCGCGGGAAGGGACGGATGGTGACATTATTTCCAATCCGTGCATTCTTATCGAGGATCGCGCCTTCGATGTAACAGTTCGCGCCAATGCCAATGGGCTGGCCTTCACGGTCGCGCTCATAATAATCCGAGCCCATCACAATGCTGTCCTTGATCACACATCCTGCGGCAATCTGACTGCGAATGCCGATGATGGAATGGGAAATATCGGATTTAAGAATACGGCTTCCCTCGGCAATCAAAACATCGCGCAGACTGCTGTCTTCCACAATGGAGCCGGGCAAAAAGCGCGTGTCGGTGTAGATGGGAAGTTTCGCATCGTAAAAATTAAACGGCGTTTCAGGAGTGGTGAGCGCCAGGTTGGTTTCGTAAAACGAGCGGATCGTCCCAATATCCTGCCAGTAGCCATCGAAGTCAAAACCAAAAACGGCGTGAGTATCGATTGCCTGGGGAATAATGTCACCGCCAAAATCGTCATGGTTGGGAAAATCCGTCAACAAATCCATCAACACTTTTGTCTTGAACATGTAAATGCCCATCGAACCCAGGAACGGCCTCTGCGGATCGTCACGGCTGATAAATTTCTGTTGGATTTCCACATCCTTCGGCTTTTCGACAAAGGAGGAAATTCGCCCATCCCCTTCCCGTTTAAGGATGCCAAAGCGCGTCACCTCCTCCCTCGAAACTGGTTGCACAGCGACGGTGATATCTGCCCTGTTGCTCCAGTGAAATTCAGCCATGGCTTTGTAATCCATGCGGTAGAGATGATCACCCGCAAGGATGAGCACATGCTTGGCGCCAGTGGACAAAATCTCGAGGGTCTGCTTGCGGACGGCATCTGCCGTACCCTGATACCAGTCTGCGCTTTCGAGGGTTTGTTCCGCCGCCCAGATCTGCACCCAGCCCTGATGAAAAGCGTCAAAATTGTAGGTGCGTGTAATGTGACGATGCAGGGACACAGAGTTGAACTGTGTCAGAATCGCGATGCGAAAAATCTCTGAATTGATGCAATTGCTGATGGGAATGTCAATGAGGCGGTATTTGCCTGCGATAGGCACGGCTGGCTTGGAGCGCATCTGAGTCAGTGGATACAGGCGCGCCCCGCGCCCTCCGCCCAAAATCACCGCCAGGACATCGTTCAATGAGGGCATACAGAGCCTCCTGGAATTTTCTTCGCATGTGCTAAAAAGCGAGATGGCCTTATTTTACACCCATCATCTTGCGGATGCGATGAATTACGTACGCCACCGGGTATGCCAGCAGGATCATGAGGTCAATGGCGGCAAGGAGCAGGTAGAGTTTCATGAAGTCTGTTAAATCTCCGTAAGTATGGAAGGACTCGCTTCAGGAGGGTTTACGCTTTGGTGCGTTCCAAGTTTCTATTTTTATTGTACAGTTCAGAAAATCCAATGTCAACGAGAACGTTTGGGTTCATATAAAACTCAAACATCCTCCAGAAATGGAGGATGTTTGAGGATGAACCCTGTAAGGTATAATACCGCTTCGGGTACGATGTTCGCCAGTGCCGAAGGAGGGAATCGAACCCTCATTCCCGTAGGGAACACGATTTTGAGTCGTGCGCGTCTGCCTATTCCGCCACTTCGGCCAATTGCGAACGCAAGTATACCACTCCCAGAAACAAGGTCAAGATGAAACTAGGAATCATTGGATTACCCCAATCAGGAAAGACGACAATTTTCAACGCGCTCACACGCGGCAACGCTCCCACCACTGCATCGGCGGGGCGCATCGAAGTACACCAGGCAGTAGTGGATGTTCCCGACCCGCGCGTGGACCTGCTTTCGAAAATGTTCAACCCGAAGAAGACGGTCTACACCAAGGTGACGTACGCGGATATTGCCGGGCTGGAAACTGGTTCGGCCAAGAGCGGCATTTCCGGGCAACTGTTAAATCATCTCAACCAAATGGAAGGCTTGATCCTCGTGGTACGCGCTTTCGAGAATGACAGCGTGATGCACCCCAGCGGAAGTATTAATCCACTGCGGGATGTGGACACGATGTTGACCGAGCTTTTGCTGAACGATCTGATCGCCGTCGAACGCAAGCTGGAACGCCTGACCGATGAACGCAAAAAAGGGGGCACAGACAAAGCCTTGAACGCGCGCCAGACAGAGTTGTTCGAGAAACTGCATAAAACGCTTTCAGATAACCAGCCCCTGCGCGGCATGGAATTTACAAATGAAGAGCAGAAGGAACTTTCAAGTTTTGGCTTGCTCACCCGTAAACCCATTCTCACTGTGTTCAACCTCGGCGAAGGCCAGCCTGCTCCCGAAGCAAAGCTCGATCATTCATCCGTGGCGTTGATGGGTAAGCTGGAAATGGAAATCGCCCAACTCTCTGCGGAGGATGCATCCGTTTTTATGGAAGAGTATGGCATCAAGGAACTCAGCCTAAATCGCATGATCAATTTGTCGTATGAACTGTTGAAGATACAGACCTTCTTCACGGTGGGCGAGGATGAGGTGCGCGCATGGACCACGCATCGGGGCGCAACGGCGCAGGAATCGGCTGGGGAAATCCACACCGATCTTTCGCGCGGGTTTGTGCGGGCCGAAGTGGTGGCCTACGAAGACTTGATCAGCCTCGGGTCGATGAATGAGGCGAAGGCCAAAGGGAAGCTAAGACTCGAAGGCAAGGAATATCCTGTTAAGGATGGCGATATCATGCACGTGCGATCCAGTTTGTAAAAACGTAGTGGCGACTACACATTTCAGGAGAACATCATGGCATATAAACTTTCAAAATGGAGCCTGGCTGGGCTGTACCCGGGCTACGAAAGCGCGGAACTGCAAAGCGCGTTCGATATGATCGAAGAGCAGGTGACTTCGTTCGAGGGCTTGCGCAACAAACTGACGCCCGACATGCCCGCCGACCAATTTGTGGATGTGCTGGGCGCCAGCGAAGAGACTGCGCGTGTGGCGAACAAGTTGTATTCGTTTGCGGGGTTGTCGTTTACGGCGGATACTCAAGATCAAAAGGCGCAGTCTCTGCAAAACCGGGCTCTGCAATTTTTGGCGGAGGTGGAAAACCGCACGCTGTTCTTCAGCCTGTGGTGGAAGGACCTGGATGGGGAAAACGCGAAGCGCCTGATGGAGGCTTCGGGCGATTACCGGTATTATCTCGAGGCGATGCGTTTGTACAAGCCGCACACCCTGAGCGAGGCGGAAGAGAAAATCGTCAATATCAAAAATGTGACCGGCTCGAATGCGTTGATCAATTTGTACGACTCGATCACGAACCGCTATGCCTTCAAAATGAAGGTGAACGGAAAAGAGAAAGAGATGACTGCGGCGGAGTTGTTTTCATTCCGCTACAGCGCAGACCCGAAGGTTCGCGCGGAGAGTTACCAGGCGCAATTCAAAGTGTTAGCCAATGACGGCCCGATCCTTGGGCAGATGTACCAGACCCGCCTGCGCGACTGGCACAATGAGAATGTCAGTTTGCGTAAATTTGGCAGTCCGATTGCGGCGCGGAATTTGAGCAACGACATCCCTGACGAAGCGGTGGATGCCCTGCTGGGTGTGGCGCGCAAGAATGTAAAAATCTTTCAGCGTTATTTCAAAATGAAAGCCAAATATGTTGGCATGAAGAAATTGCGCCGCTATGATATTTACGCGCCCGTGGCGCGCTCGAAGAAGACGTATTCATTCGATGAAGCCGTCCACATGGTTTTGGATGCGTTCAATGGGTTTGAGCCAAAAGTGGCGGAGCTGGCAAAGCGCGTCTTTGACGAGAGCCGCATCGACAGCGAAATCCGCAAGGGCAAAGCGGGCGGCGCGTTCTGCTGGTCTGTTCTGCCGGAGATGACGCCGTGGGTGCTGGTCAACTATCAGGGCACGGGACGCGAAGTGGCGACCCTCGCGCACGAACTCGGCCATGCGATTCACTCGATGCTGGCGGCGCATCATGGGACGTTTACATTCCAATCGTCCCTGCCCTTGGCTGAGACCGCCTCCACTTTTGCGGAGATGGTCTTGATCGACAAACTACTCTCGGAGGAGAAGGATGAATCGGTGCGGCGCGATATTCTCTTCAAACAAATGGATGATGCGTATGCGACCATCATGCGCCAGTCGTATTTTGCGCTGTTCGAGAAACAGGCGCATGAAATGGTGCAGAAGAACGCTTCTGCCGACGATCTCTCTGCGGCGTATCTCGAAAACCTGAAAGAGCAGTTCGGCGATTCGCTCGAGTTGAGCGATGAGTTCAAATGGGAGTGGGTGGGCATTCCACATATCTATCACACACCATTTTATGTGTATGCCTATGCCTTCGGTCAATTGCTGGTGCTGGCTTTGTATCAGCAGTTCAAGGCGGAGGGTGAATCGTTCAAGCCGAAGTATCTCAAAATCCTTTCGGCGGGCGGTTCCGAAGCGCCGGAGAAGATTTTGAGCGAAGCGGGCATCAATATCCGCGACGCGAAGTTCTGGCAGGGCGGTTTCGATGTGCTGGAGAAACTGGTGGATGAGTTGGAGAAACTGCCGGTGGAAACGCCGAAGAAGGCTGTGAAGAAAAAAGCCATAGTGCGTAGTACGAGCAAGACGGGGAAGAAGAAAAAGTGACGAGTAAAAAGATGACCCGGTGATAGCCTGGGTCATCTTTTTTAAAGATTTCGGCAGAGGGTCCGCAGAGGTTGTAGAGAAAGTTTTTCGACAAAATCTATTAATACAACGCAAGGTTGATCGTTGCGCTGGCGTACCGTCCACGAATGAAACCACGAATACTCGAATGGGCACGCTCGTATTCGTGAATTCGTGACCCTATTCGTGGATGGTTCTCACATGCAGAACTGAACTGCCTATTTTGCGAGTGAACTTTGCGTTGTAATACTAGGGTGTGATCTAAAGTTTCGGAAATGCGGCGCAAGTCTCCGACTTGCGAGGTAAATCAGAGATTTGTCCCACGCGGAGTGCCGAAAAAATATTCCACACCCGTAATACTATTAATGCTTGACAAATCCTTTTTTTTTTTGCTATAATATGTTTAGACAATTCAACAGCGGGTATATAAGGATACCATTGCCCACAACTTTAATCTATTCAAGGAGGATTCATGAACACACAAAAAAAATCACTACTCATCTCATTGCTTTTGGGGGTTGCATTGCTATTCGGAATCACGCAAAGTATTTCTGCAAATGCCAGCCAGCCTTACCAAACTCCGCCATCTCCCACACCTGAAGTTTTGGAAAATGGGTGGTATCGGTTCACAGATGAAGAGGCAGGGTATTCTTTTGATTACCCGCCAGAATTTGTATTAATTCAAACTAGCAAGAATAAGGGAAATACATACAAAATAGTCTATATCCAGTTCGTATCCCCAGAGGTGTTACAACATGGATATCAGGGAATGACTATATTTGTGGAGCCTAATCCAGAGAGTTTGCCTGTTGAAAATTTCATCCCAAAATACTACACAAAGATAACACATAAAATATTAACAACCAATTCGTTCTCTCCAACAGCAGAAGATTATCTAATGATCGATGGGAAACAAGCTATAAAAACCACTCTAATTACATCGGGAGCACCTTCAACATTTCTATACAACATTATTTTTGTTAATAATGATAAGGCGTTTGTAGTTGGGCCATCCTTTGCAATTATGGATGATCCAGAAGACATTTCGCCACAAACAGAGGAACTTTTTTTAGAAATATTAAGCACATTTAGTTTCAGCCAATAATTTCACAACGGCAAAGAACTTTTTTAATGTGCAGTATTTTCGCAGGGGCAATTCACTTAAAACATGGAGGAAAACTATGAAGGCAATAAATATCCGTATCATTATTTTCATAATACTGGCTATTTCTTTTGCAACTCAAAGCAGCACAAGTACCTACGCACTACTAGAGCCTCTTGAGGCTGATGTTTTCAGTCATCCACTTGGATACCAAGATGGAGTAAATTATACAATTAGACGCAACTGGATAGATGGCATTTTGATCGAAGACACCGATTATGGGGTTAAAAATCCCGATTTACTAGGAACCAAAATCTGTTGGGGAGACAACGTCCCTTGGAGCACTTTATATCATGCAGGGGAAGACCTGTATCATCCAGACAGCAGTCAGTCTGCAGCGGGTAAAGTAGTTACTGCAATTGCAAACGGAAGAGTAGTTGATGTTAATGATACGCTAAATTACCCCGCCGCTGCTATTGTTATCGAGCACACTTTACCGTCACAACAAAAAGTCTACTCTGTTTACATGCATTTACTGGATGTAAATGTCCAGAGATGGGATATAGTAAGTGTTGGCACTCCACTAGGCATTGTACGGCGAAATCCCTATGAAGGAAATTACTTAGAGTTTCATCAGCAAACGTACGACAGCGATGATTCTCACATCCATTTTGAGATTCGTTATTTTCCAGATGCACGTGAAATATATTCTGGGGAACTTGCTGGCTGTAATAAAGGTGACATGGCTGGCCGAGCCTATACCCCTCCTGATATCCACCCTGACAATTTCCCTGCCCCTGGGCAAGGCTACACCGACCCAACAGACTTTATCAACAGCCATTCCGGGTCTCCAGCAACCCCAACGGTAACACCCACTGCCAGCGCTCCATCAACCTGCGCCCATTGGGATCTTGCCAGTGAATTCCGCCCTTCGCCTGATCATGAAAACCCCAACCGTGATTCGTGTGGAAACCTGGTCTGGGAGTTTCGGACAAGTTCAAGTTTAGTGCGTGACCCGCTGACTTACTCTTTGGCAGTAAAAGATAACTTTACAGCAAGTTTTCAAAATAATCCCGGCCTAAATGTATGGAGCGGCAACCCAAGTTTCTCGTGGCCATTTATTGGCTATAATGCAAATAAAGCAGATCACTTGTGGCCTCTCCATTCCATTCAAGTACATCCAAGCAACAGTCAACTTGCGATCATTGTCTGGAAGAGCCCGATCAATGGCTACGTGTCTGTTACAGGCGAAGTCATTGATACCCATGTAGAATCTGGATGTGGCAACGGCATTGAATGGTATATAGACAAGGAATCCACCAACCTGGCTTACGGTGGTTTCGAAAACGGCGGCAGGCAGTTGCTTGTCGGCGGCACAAATGGAACCAATTTGAATGCAGTTCCGGTCAATATTGATGAGAGGCTTTATCTCCTTATTGACCCAAAAGGGGTTGATTATTGCGATACTACTCAGGTAAATCTTTTCATTGATGCGACAAGCGCACCCGCTACGCCAACGCCTCTTAATGGGCCAACGTCCACCGCTCTGCCTCCCAATTTCACGCCTCCGCCAACAACACCGGCGATTCCAACTGCAACTCCGCCTCCGCCACAGCCGACCACCGGCTCTGGTCGTCGTTGTACGTTGATAAATCTATTGGGATTGCTTGCCGATCAGACGACAAACGCAAATCATGTGGCATCTCTTAACATATTGCCATTCATTCAACAAGCAGCATTTGACATCCAGTTATTCTATCGGGTAGAAGATGAAATCCTGAGTCAAACCCCGCAAGGCCAACACTATATTGACCTGTATTATGGGCATGGTGCGGAACTCACAGAATTATTGACAAACAATGTGGAGTTGAGGGATGAAGCAGTTGCTACCCTCCAACTTTGGGAACCCAACCTGCAGGCACTGGTAGATGGGGAAGGCGGCAGTGCCCCCATCACCAGCGGGCAGGTGCAGGCCGTACAAACTTTCCTGGATCACCTGTATTCAATGGGAAGCCCCGAATTGCGCCAGACTATTGACGATGAGCGGATCGTAAAACCGCTCGAACAGACTATCGGCCTGCCCATGAATCAGGCGTCGGTATATCTTGTTGATCATCAGGGACCGCCCACCGCCACTCCAACCGAGACATCCACGCCGACATTAACGCCCACGAATACAGCTACACTCACGCCTACGGACATCCCAGCCAATTTCGTTTTTGCCAATGGCTTCGAGAGCGGGAACTTCTCTGCCTGGGACTGGACAACCACAGATGGAGGCGACCTTTCAGTCTCGGCACAATCTGCGGCAGTTGGAAGCTATGGCATGTCTGCCTTCTTCGATGATGGCAATGATCTGGTTGTATATGACAATACTCCCAACAATGAAAAGCATTACAGCGCGCGTTTCTATTTTGACCCGAACTCGATGCAAATGATCTCGGAGGAGGGGTTTTATCTGCTTGGCTTAACCTCCGATGCAGTCGGCTGGTCAGCCTGTATCTACTTCGAACAACAAGGGGAGTATTACAGCCTGGGTCTATGCGGGAAAAATGATGCGGGCACATGGCTTAAGAGCGATGCGACCCTGATTACCGATGACTGGCAGGCTGTGGAAATAGAATGGCAGGCCGCCAGCGCTCCCGCCGCGAACGATGGAACTATCAAGTTATGGATTGGCGATCAGCTCGTTCGCAGTATCGAAAACATCGATAGCGATAACCAATCCATCACTTCGACTATGTGGGGACCCAACGCTGACACCTTTGCCGCCAGCGGCACGATGTATTTTGACGCCTTCGCTTCGTACAAGGGCGACCATATTGGGCTTGACCCCAACGGGCCTGCGGTTTCCCCCGCGCCTGCCCGCCCCGACCTGATGTTTGCAGATACCTTTGAAAGCGGCGATCTCTCTCATTGGAATTTGAACCTCTCCACGCTGGATGGAGGCGATTTATCCGCTTCGGCGCTCGCAGCGCACCAAAGCAATTTCGGCCTGCAGGCTCTGATCGACGATCTGGTCAAAATCAAATTACTGGAGACTTCGCCGGTGGATGAGACCGAATACCATGCCAGGTTCTACTTCCATCCCAATTCGATCAGCATGAGTTCCGGCAGTTCACATTTCATTTTCGAGGGCGCGAAGACTTCCTCCAGCAACGATGTCTTTGGCCTGGAACTGTTTTACGAAAGCGGCGCATATAAATTGCGCCCGCGCCTGTTGAAAGACTCGTATTCAAATGCCTATGGCAGTAAATACACCCTCAGCAACAACTGGCATGTGGTGGAAATCGAGTGGCATGTCTCAACCGCGCCCGGCGCAAATAATGGTTTCCTCTCGTTGTGGATCGATGATGTGCTGATGGGAACGATCTCCAATGTGGATAATGATACACACCGATTGGATCAGGTAATGTTGGGCGTTACCGAAGGAGTGGACTCAACCACCTCCGGCTCGATGCTTTTCGACCAGTTCGAATCGCGCCGCAATACTCATATCGGACCCTAGCACTGATAGTACTTCCCCGCCTGCCCCGTAATTGACAAAAAATCCTCCGAGTTGTCTCGGAGGATTTTTATCAGTTCACGATAATTGTCAGATTCATGGGGCAGAGCCTGGTTTTTCCAATGAATATGCGCCAGGACGTGGAGTAGGTTCCCGAAGCTGACGGGGCCTGCATTTTCACTACAAATTCGATGGTTCCGCCGGAAGGCACGGAGGCCGCGAGATCATAGATGGCGGTCTGGTGGAATTTATCGCCCTTGTAATAGCGATAGTCCGAATTGCTTGCATCCCAGCCTTTGGTGCCGATATTTGCCACCTGCCAGCGCGCTTCGAAAGTAGCCATCCTTAAGACAGGAGTGTTATCTTGCGGGGTTTGCGAAAGAATCTGGCAATCGTATTCCACCCCGGAATTGCTGGTTGGGGCCAGCGTGGGCGGCTGGGTGCTGGTTGGCAGGATAAAAATGAAGGTGGGTGTGGCCGTGCCGGTGGATGTAAATGTGGGGCGGGGGGTGAGCGTGGGTGTGAATGTGGGGGGCATCATCAACGCGGTGTGTGTGGCCGCCGCGTTTGCCGTTTGCACAATCGCCGTATTGAGTGAATTCGGGTCGAAAGTGGGCAGGGGCGTGGATGCAGGCGCAAGGGTCGGCACACAAGCCAGCATGATGAGTGTGGCCGCCAAAAACGAGAAAATTCTGTGGTTGCGCCGAATCATGGTTGTCCCTGAATTCTTATTTCACATTAATGGCCGTGTATGGAAAGCACATCGGGCCGTCCACCGCCCAGGTCATCACGTAAAAACCTTTTTTATCCGGGGCAACTGCATCTAGGTTCATGACGTAGGTGTCGTTCGGTTTCATCTGGACCGGGATTTCGAAGCGGGTGGTGGTCGCCATTTTCGAGCCGCTGTAATATTTAACATCGACCCCGGCGGGCCATGTTTTTGTGCCGATATTGACAATGGTCCACTTGATATCGAATTTGGCGCCTTTGTTGAACTCGGTATTGTCAAAGGGTTTTCGGCTGATCGCGTTACAGGCATACTCTGCCTGCTGGGAGGGGCGGCGCGTGGATGTGGGGTTGATCGGCGGAAGAGTGATGATTGGAATGACCGGCGTGAAGGTGAAGGTTGGGAAGGCCGCGGGCGTTTCGGTTGGCGTCTGCGTTGCTTCCTCCACCGTGGTTGGCGTGGAGGATGGGGTTTGCGCGATCACGGTTTGTTCCGCTTCGCGGGTCTGCGCTACGGCTGTATTGACCATCGATTCCAGTTCCTGCGGGTTTTGGGCCGGCAAACAGGCAGTCACCAAAAATACAAGGGCAGTCAGAATAATCATTGTTTTACGCATCGTGTTCTCCTTTATGAAAAAGACCCGGCAGGCTGTTCAGGCAGATTCCAGATGGGAAGCCTCCCTGGAACCTGCCGCGTCTTTTAATGTATTAGTTAGAACTTACGCAGTAGGGGCAATATCATACCCTTGTGGTATCCATCCGCATTTTTAGGAAACTTTTGGCACAGGGCGACCCTTTCTTATAAGACTGGCGTACGGGTATGCTTTGTCGGGTCGCCCCTACGGAATATCGCGTAAGATGAATGTATTTGTTTAGTCTGTATCGCCGGAGCCGATACCCAGCGGCTTCCACTTGCTCTCATCTTTCAGGCGGTGCTGAATGCCGTGGCGATTGTGCAGTTCATCGAATCCTTCGGGTTTGATGAACATCTCTTCGCCATCCAACAAGGCGGTGAGACCAGACTGCCCAGGCTCCGGGCGTTTGATGCCTTTGAACTTGGCGGCATCGGCTGGGACATAATCCGTAGGTTCTTCATAAGTGGTGACGTAGCCTTCGTAGTTGCGCAAAATAACCTTGTGATCCGACATGCTCAGCAAATAGTTCGGCATGACTGGAATTTTTCCGCCGCCGCCAGGTGCGTCTATTATATACTGTGGCACGGCATATCCGGAGGTGTGTCCGCGCAGGCCTTCCATGATCTCGATGCCTTTGGCAACGGGGGTGCGGAAGTGTCCCGCGCCTTCCACCAGGTCGCATTGATAAAGGTAGTATGGACGCACGCGAATGCGTACCAGGTCTTGCACCAGTTTGCGCTGGATGTGGACATTGTCATTCACGCCGGCCAGCAAAACGGACTGGTTGCCCAGCGGGATGCCCGCACGGGTAAGACGGTCTGTGGCTTCGGCAAGTTCCTTCGTAATCTCATTCGAGTGGTTGACGTGAATGTTCAGCCAGAGCGGGTGGAATTTTGCGAGCAGGTCGCACAGTTCCTGGGTGATGCGCATGGGCATGAAGACCGGCACCCGCGAACCGATGCGGACAATCTCGATGTGCGGAATCTCGCGCAGGCGGGTGAGCAATTCCTCCAACACTTTGGGAGCCAGCACGAGCGGGTCGCCGCCGGAGAGCAGTACGTCGCGCACCTGCGGTGTGTTCTTGAGGTATTCGATCTGCATCTCGAATTCCTGGCGGTTGAAGGTTTGGCCGGGGTCGCCGACGATGCGCGAGCGTGTGCAATATCGGCAGTACGAGGCGCACTGAGTCGTTACCAGCATAAGCACTCTGTCAGGATACCGGTGAACCAGCCCCGGCACGGGAGAGTGGCGGTCTTCTGCCAGCGAGTCCTCCATCATGGCGGTGAAGGCGTTCAATTCCTCCGCAACGGGGATGATCTGCTTGCGGGTGGGGTCGTGCGGGTCGTCGGGGTCGATCAACGAAATAAAGTAGGGCGTTACATCCACACGGAAGAGACCCTGGGTTTGCAGGGCTTTCTTTTCCGAGTCGGTGAGTTTGAGAACTTTTTCGATATCCTCCACGCTGTTCAAGCGGTGGCTTAACTGCCAGCGCCAATCGTTCCATTTTTCATCGGGAACGTCGGCGTACACGGGGGCGCGTTTTGATACGAAAGACATAGTCATGGGTTTTTCCTCCGAATTAAAAGTTAGGTTGACAATAAAAAGCGGCTCAACTAAAACAGTGGAGGGTCGTGGTCTGGACGAAAAAAACCTGCGAACATTGGGTACACGCTTAACATTGTAAAAGCAAACGGAACGCGGGTCAATGCGGCTGTTTTTCGAGAGTACAATTGGGGCAAAAAAGGAGAAAAATATGGCAGTGGATGGTAACCACGGTTTTTGGGGAGACCTGCATCGGCCTGACCTCGGCCCCGCGCAAACCGATTTCAGCGTGATCGGAATCCCATTTGATGGGCTTGCCAGCGCGCGCAAAGGCGCGGCTCTTGCTCCCGAGCGCCTGCGTTATTGGTCCAGGCATTTGACTCCCTTTAGCGAAGACCGCACGCGCTTGAAAGAGTTGACCATCTGCGACCTGGGTGATATCCCAGTTACCAACCCCCAAACCGATTTCAACATGGTCCGTCAGCGCGTGGCAACCCTGCCCAATATGCCGATTTTGCTCGGCGGCGACCATTCGGTGACGATCCCCATTTTGCAGGGACAGCGCGAACGCTACAAGGATTTGCGCCTCGGCGTGCTGTGGGTGGACGCCCACCCCGACCTGTGCGATTTCTTCGACGGCTCGCGTCTCTCGCACGCCAACACCATGCGCCGCGCCTTGGAATTCGGCATCGAGCCGCATGACGTTTGCATGGTGGGTCTGCGTTCGTGGGAAGAGCAGGAAATTGACATCATCGAAAACGGCGGCGTGCATGTGTACACCGCCGCAGACGTAGCCGAACGCGGCATGAGAAATGTGGCCGACAGCGTCCGCAACATTCTCAACGACTGCGACGCCGTTCACATTTCACTGGACATTGACTGTCTCGATCCATCCGTTGCGCCGGGCACGGGCATTCCCGAATTCGGCGGGCTGACCTCGCGGGATGTGCTGACGCTCATCAAATCCACGCAGGACTTGTCCCTCGTTGGCCTGGACGTGGTCGAAATTGCGCCGCCGCTCGACCCATCCGAATCCACTGTTTTCGCGGGCTTGAAGATCATCATGGAATATATCGCCGTCATAGCGCGTCAGAGACACAAAGGATAACGACGTGCAAACCAAAGACATCAAGGTCATTCAAAACCAACAGCAAAAACGCTTCGAGATACAAATCGATTCACACACCGCCGAGTTGACGTATTACCAAAACGGGAACGCCATCATTTTCACCCACACCGGCGTACCGCCCGCCCTGGAAGGACAAGGCATCGCAAGCCTGCTTGTAAAAACAGGCTTGCAATACGCCAGAGACAACAACCTGAAAGTGCAACCCCTTTGCTGGTTCGTCAGCAGATATATTGACCGCCACCCCGAATTTCAGAACCTTGTTGGGTAGGTAGACAACGCGCCCTCGCCCTACCCTCTCCCGAAGGGAGAGGGGACTCCCTTCCCCTTCGGGGGAAGGGCGGGGGATGAGGGAGAGAAGCCATCTTCACAGATGGCTTCTCTTTCTATTTTTCAACCTGCATCTTTTGCTCAAGCAGATCCAGCACAAACTTTGCCGCCAGCGGAACAGCCTCCGCAATCGGCGGCGAGAGGTCCTCGCTGAAATCATGCACGCGTTTTGTGGCAACGCCCACCACCATCACTTCATCAGGCAGTATCGCGCCCAGCGACCTCCCCATCTCGATCGCGTTTTGCAGAGACGTATCGTGCGCGCTGGTCGTGTGAAACGCAGAATAATTCGGCAGGTCTTCCAGCTTCAAAATCAATATCGAACCGAGCGGCTCATCCAACGCAAACGCATCGATCAAGACCGCAAAGGGGTAGCCAATCAAATGTTCCATCAGGCTGATGCCGCCCAGCGAAAGGCATTCAACATCCACATGCGAATCGGGGGAAAGTTGTTTCTTCACCTCCTCCGCGACTCTCCAGCCAACGCCGTCATCGCCGAGGATTGGATTACCGAGTCCGATCACCAAAGTTTTCATTGGATAAAGTTCCGCTTCCTTCCACGCCTTTGCCTGATTCTGTTTAACAAAACTGTTTCAACACCTCAACAGGATTCCCGTCCGCGTCCCGAATGGTGATCTCCAAAGGCATCTGCCCCGGCAGGGAATGGGTTGCACACCCAAAGCAAGGGTCGTAGGCACGGAAGGCCATCTCGACCATGTTGAGCAAACCTTCATTCACAACGCCGTCTTTGATGAGACTCGCCGCCGCCTTGTTCGTGGACATTTGGATCGGCGCATAATTGTTGGTGGTGCCAACGATGAGATTCACTTTGGTAACGACGCCCCGTTCATCGGTCCAGTAATGATGCGTGAGCGTCCCGCGCGGCGCCTCGACGATGCCGATCCCCTCCGTTGGGATTTGAGTCGGCTTGCTGTGAATATTCGGAGATGTGATCTCCGGGTCAGTCACCAATTCCATCCAGCGTTCGGCGGCGTACAGCAATTCGATCAGCCGCGCCCAATGCGTGGCAAGGCGCTGATGCACAGGCTTGCCGCCGAGGGTGGCATAGAATTTTTCGTATTCTGCCTGCGCGCGAAGCGTGGCCATGCCATCGGATGCGTTCAGGCGCGAGAGCGGGGTTGCCATGTACACGCCCGAATCTTCGCCGTCCACAAAACCTTTCCAGCCGACCTTCTTGAGATACGGGAATTTGAGATAGGTCCACGGCTCGACGTGTTCGGCGATATGCTCGGCATAATCCTTTGGCGCGTACTTGACGAACTCTTTTCCGTTCGGGTCCACCACGCGCACTTTGCCGTCATAGAAATTGACCTTGTTGTTCTCGTCCACCATGCCCATGTAATGGGTGCGGTGTGTGTACACATCGCCGAGGATGAGATCGACATATGCCTTGTTGCCGAGCACAATGTCGTTGAAAATCTTGAGGCTGAATTGAGCGAAATCCACCGCCCAGCGCCCCATCTCTTCGATCTCTTTGCGCTGATCTTCGGTGATGCCCTTGGTCATTCCGCCGGGGATGGAGGTACATGGATGCACCTTGCGCCCGCCGATCATCTCCACCACAGTATGCCCATACTTGCGCATCTGAATCACCTTGCCGCCGATTTCCAATCCCACTTTATGGATCACGCCGAGGATGTTTCTTTCGGCAACGGGCGCATCGGGTCCCATCACAAAATCGGGGCCGCCCAGCGCGTAGAAGTGCGTGGTGTGGTCGGTGCAATAGAACGCGGAGTACAGCAACTCGCGCAACATCTTCGCCGTGCGCGGCGGGTCAACTTTATAGACCATGTCTGCGGCTTTGGAGGCCGCCATGTGATGCGCTTCGGGGCAGACCCCGCAGATGCGGTTGGTGAGAAGCGGCATCTCCTCGATCGGGCGGCCGACACAGAAGCGTTCAAAGCCGCGCAGTTCGGGAATCTGGAAATACGAGTTGGCGACATTCCCCTTATCATCAAGAAATATCTCGATCTTGCCGTGGCCTTCGAGGCGGGTAATGGGGTCAATGCTTATTCGTTGGGTCATAGGAACTCCTTTAGGAAAGGATGAATTGTGAAGGATGAAGGATGAAAACAAGAACAAAGGAATTTTGACTTTTGCAATTCATCCTTCAGCCTTTTCTTTTTACTTTTCCAGCGGCGAGGTATCGTTGTGCAATTCCTTGATGAAGTGCGCCCGCGCCTGCACCTCTTCCATTTTGAGCGAAGCGTACTGCGAGGCTTCCTTCATCAACTTTTCGACAACGTCGGCTGGCAGTTTTTTTAGGTCTTCGTGCGAATAACCCTTCTCGTGAAGATACTCTTCGATCAGGGCTTTTTCCAAAAGCGCGTTGCGGTCTTCAATGGGTTCGGCTTTTTCAGTTTGTTTCGTAGTCATGTCAGCCTCATTTAGGAAAGGGTGAAGGTAGAAGGATGAAGGATGAAGGATGAAAAAAACATCGCTTCGCAAAACTTCTGATTCCTTTGTTCTTGTTTTCATCCTTCACACCTGCACTGGCGTGCGGCGCAAGTGTCCTTCTGCCTTCATCCTTTTATCCAGGCTTCTCTGTTTGCTTTGAGTAACGACCCCGCGAGATTGAAGCGATACACCTGCCCGGTTGGGTCGGGGATGCCGTCGAGAATGCGATCAATTTCTTCGGGCGTGGTCGCATCAACCACGGATGCAAATGCTGTGATCAGCCGCGCGCCGTAATCCATCACACCCTCGGCAGGGCCGTAACAGCCGATGCACTGCGCCCCCGCCTGCGGACAGCGCGCGTTGCATCCACTGCGGGTGGCGGGACCATTGCATGGCACGCCCTGTTCAAGAATGCAGAGGGTTGGGTCAACGGGGGCAATGTCTTGAATACGCGTAAATTCTTTGATCAATTTCACATTCCGCGCGCGCGGACATTCGTCACACACGGTTGAATCTCCAACGCCAATGGTTGCGCCTTTCGGCGGCAGTTCCGCTTCGCCTTTGACAACTTTGATGACGAGATCAATCACCGCCGCGATCTGATGACTCTCCGGCGGACAACCCGGCATAAAGTAATCCACATCCACAACCTGTTCGAGCGGACGCACGACTTTTGCCAGTGTTGGAATATGCAATTCGCCTTCGGGCACATCAAAGGATGTACGCGGATAGATGCCATGCGGATTATCTGTTGTGATGGTGTTGAACGCCGTGTGGACAATATCACCCACTGGGCTAAGATTCGCCAGTCCGGGGATACATCCCTCACAGGCGCAGGAACCAAACGCCACCAGCAGCTTCGATTTCTGCCGCAGAAGTTTGGCGAGGCGCTCATTCTCGTCGTTGCGGATACTGCCGTTGAAGAGGGTAAGCAAAATAGAGCCGTCTTCCATGGCTTCCACATCTTTATACTTTGCGTCCATTGCCACAGGCCAGAAGACGACATCGAAGTTCGCGTCCACATCCAGGATTTTTTCATGGGTGTTCAATACCGCGATCTCACAACCGCCGCATGAGGCCGCCCAGTACATTGCGAATTTCGGTTTTGCGGTCATGCTGACACCTCCTCTCCAAAGGATGAAGGATGAGTGATGAAGGATGAGTCTTCATCCTTTATCCTTCCTCCTTCATCCTTTTCTTCTCCCTTTCCCCAACCAAGCGGCCCCAACTTGCGGATCTCTTCCACAAACGCAGTGGTCTCTGCCGCAAATTTTGCCCCTTCCGCCGCGCTGGCCCAAACGAGTTTCACGCGTTCGGGTTCAATGCCCAAGCCTGCGAGCACCCGTCGGAGCAGGTGGAAGCGGCGCAGGGCTTTGTAGTTTTGTTCGATGTAATGACATTCGCCGGGGTGACAGCCCGTGATCATCACCCCGTCTGCTCCTCCTGAAAGGGCACGCAGGACAAAGGTCGGGTCGAGGCGGCCCGAACACATCATGCGGATGAGCCGCACGTTCGGCGCATACTTCATGCGTGCCGTGCCAGCCAAATCCGCCGCGCGATAACTGCACCAGTTGCAGGTAAAGCCGATGATTGTTGGTTCAAAATTATTGTCGGTCATAGTCGTCTCCAGTCGAGTAAGTGGTAATTACCATTTACCAATTACTAATTAGACTCGCGCTTCTTCAAGATTCCTCAACAACAGCCCGTCAATCTGCGCGATGATCTGCGCGTCGCTGAAGCCTGTGCCGCTGATCGCGCCCGCCGGGCAAGCCGCCACGCAGGTGCCGCATCCCTGACACAGCGCGGGATTGATCGAAGAAACCTTGTCGTCTTCGATGAATGAAATCGCGTTGAACGGGCACAAGCCATTGCAAATGCGACAGCCGGAACACTGGGTTTCATTGATGCTTGCCTTGATCGGTTCGAGCGCGATGACACCCTGTTGAATCTTGCCCAGCACGCGCGCCGCCGCCGCCGCGCCTTGCGCCACACTGGCGGGGATGTCTTTGGGGCCTTGCACACAACCAGCGATGTAGATGCCCTCCGTCATGGTAGCCACCGGGTCCAGTTTCGGATGTTTCTCGGTGTACCATCCGCTCGCGCCGCACGCAATGCCAAACAGTTTTCCGACTTCCTTGGCATCCTGGCGCGGCTCAATCCCTGCGGAGAGGATCACCATATCCACCGGAATGCGGCGCTGTTTACCAATCAACGTATCTTCCACCTGAACGATGAGTTTGCCTTCCTCTTCAGGCAGGCGCGCCGCGTCGGTGATCTCCGCCACTTTGCCGCGGATGAAGTGTCCGCCTTCTTCAAGCACGCGCTTATAAAATTCTTCATAGTCTTTGGCGGGAGTGCGGATGTCAATGTAGCAGTTGTAAACTTCCGCGCCGGTGCGTTCCATCACCAGGTGGGCGAATTTCAGACTCTGCATACAGCAAATGCTGGAGCAGTACTTGTTGTAGTTTTCATCGCGGCTCCCCACACAATGGACAACGACCACAGATTTTGGCGTGGTCTTCATGTCGCGCAGAACAACCTTGCCTTCGGTGGGACCGGCCGCGTTGCACATGCGTTCAAACTCGATGCTGGTAAATACATTCGGCAGTTTTCCATACCCGTACTGCGGAATGCGCGTTGTGTCGAACAAATCGTATCCCGTAGCCAGAATGATATTGCCCGCCTGGACTTCCAGAATCTCATCCTTTTGTTCAAAGTTGATCGAGTTCGGTTCCGTGGGGCAGAAAAGCTGGCAGGCTTTGCATTTGCCATTTTTGAAATAGGTGCAGTTCTCGACATCCATCACCGGGTATTTTGGCACAGCCTGCGCGAACGGCCTGTAGATGGCCTTGCGAACACCCAGACCCGCTTCGAACACATCGTCAACCACTTTCTTCGGGCATTTCTCCCAGCAGATGCCACAGCCGGTGCATGAATCCGTGTTGACGTAGCTGGCTTTCTTGCGAATGGTCGCTGTGAAATTGCCTACGAAGCCATCCACTTTCTCAACCTCGCTCCAGGTGAGCAGGGTGATATTTGGATGCGACCCGATTTCAACCATCTTCGGCGTCAGGATGCACGCGGCACAATCCAACGTTGGGAAGGTTTTGTCAAATTGAGCCATGTGCCCGCCGATGGATGGTTCACGCTCCACCAGGCAGACGTGATAACCCGCGTCGGCAATCTCAAGCGCCGCCTGAATACCGGCGATGCCGCCGCCGACGACCAGCGTATCCGCATGAATCGGGACGCGAATCGGTTCAAGCGCTTCGTTATGCAAAACACGCTCGACGCCGCCAGAGATGACAGCCTTAGACTTCTCAGTGGCCGCAACTTTATCCGTGTGAACCCAGGAGACCTGCTCGCGGATCGAAACCATTTCACACAGGTAGGGATTCAAGCCGGCGTTTTTACAAGCCGTTCGAAAAGTTTTTTCGTGCAAGTGGGGCGAGCAGGCCGCGACGATGACCCGCGTCAATCCAAGTTCTTTGATATCGTTCTCGACCAATTCCTGACCGAGACTGGAACACATGAACTTGTATTCACGGCCAATCACCACGCCGCGATGTTTCAAGTGTTCCGCGGCCCATTCAGCGACACCTTTCACATCCACCGTCCCGGCGATGTTCGTGCCGCAATGACAGACATATACGCCAATTTTTTCAGTCATAGTTTTTCTCCTAGTAAGCAAAAGCAAGCGCTGGTTCCCCGGACACCACTTCCTTGCCAATGCCCAGTTTTGCGGGTTTGATTCCGAGCGCCACGCCCATGAGTTGTGTGAAGTACATCACGGGGATGGAATACTGCGTGCCGAACTCACGGTTGACCTGATTCTGATATACCTCCAGGTTGACATTGCACATCGGGCAGGTGGTCGCAATCACATCGGCCTTGCGATTCACGGCATCCTGAAGAAGGATGTGAACCATATCCAATGCGGCTTTTCGATTCGTGACGATCAGGGAACCGCCACAGCAACGGGTCTTGGATGGATAATCCACCGCTTCCGCTCCCAAAGCCGACAGTAGGTTCTCAAAAAATTGAGGATTTTCTACGTTTTGGTTTTCCTTCCGCGGCCGCAAAAGCTGACAGCCATAATAGGGCGCAACGCGCAAACCTTTCAACGGATGGGTGACCTTTTTCCCAATTTCATCCAACCCCACATCCTCGATGAATACTTCGATGAGATGGCGTACCGTCATCGTTCCATTGATATGCAGGTTGTCTGCTTCGAGGGCATAGTTGATATGTTCAGCCAGGTCGGGGTCTTTTTTCAGGTAGGCATTCGTGAAATAAGCATTCTTGTAACAGGCGCTGCACGGCGCAACGAAATCGCTGAGTCCGTCTTTTTCTGCCAGAGCCAGATTGCGGGCAACCAGTGTATGCGCCAGCAGTTCATCCACAGGGAAGTAGGCCGTCGCGCCACAGCAATTCCAATCCTTGATCTCCTTGAGTTCCACTCCCAATGTCTGCGCGACTTCAAGCGTCGAGAGGTTATAGCTCGTTGCCATGCTTTCAAGGGAACAGCCGGGATAATATGCATATTGCTTCATGTCGGCTCTCCTATTGGGATGATTCTCCGCACCATGTTTCTGAATTTTTTCAATCCTTTGATCTTCTTTGGCAGAAGAGGCAGTCTTCCCTTCAACATCAACCCGGTGGCGGTCTGCATTTCTTGAACGAGACCGCGCGGCCCATTCTTGAAGATATAGGTGGGCGCAAGCAGAGGCTCATAGGACCTGCCGGAGTCCACGATCATCTTGACGAAACTCTGCGCGAATACGGGACCGATCAAACCCTCTTGATGCTCGCCCTTCCACATGGAATAGCGTTTCAGGGCATACATCATGTCTGCGATGTCGATCCCGGCCGGACAGCGCACGGTGCAATGGTAGCAGGAGGCGCAAGACCAGAAGGTATTGCTGGCCAGCACCTCATCCTTGTAGCCGGCGTTGATCAGCCCAATAATTGTCCGCGGCGTATGATCCATGAACTCAGCCGCCGGGCAGGTGCCTGAACAAGTGCCGCATTGCAGGCAGTCTGTGATCGGGTTCCCGTGACTTGCGTACATCACGTTCGCGATTTCTTCGCTGAAAGACATTTCAATATCCATGAATTCTCCTCCTTTCATCCTGGGACTTTCTGTTTTTTCTCTTCCGCCAGGGCCAGCAGTGAACTGACCTTTTCCAGCAGAAGTTTCGGCTCCACCGGTTTTTCAACCAGTTCATCGGTCTCGACAAAGTGAGGATGAACGGATTGGCCGGGGAAGAGAAAAGCGATCTGTTCGCGCAGGCCGGTGATGATCAATACCGGCATCTCCTTGAGTTTCGGATCCTTTCTGATCTTGCGCGCCAAAGCGACGCCTTCCGCACCACGCCCCATCATGATGTCGAGCAGGAGCAGGTCGTAGCGCCCGGCCTGCAAAGCCTGAAACCCATCCTTGGGGTTGTGGGCCACGTCCACGCTGTAGTCTGCTTTCTCAAGAATGGACTTTATCCCTGCAACAAAATCAGGATCGTCGTCAATCATCATTATTTTGGTATTCATCGGATGTCTCCTTTAATCATGATTCCATATTCTCTACCGTTCGTCATTGCGAGCCGCCGCTCTTGTACTTCGGCGGCGAAGCAATCTCCATCGCGCGCGGGATTGCTTCGGGCAAAGAACAAGTGCGCCCTCGCAATGACGGAGCAAGGCAAGTAATTCAAGCATGTTCAGGCACTTTCAACGCCGGGAGACGGATCGTAAACGTACTCCCTTTGCCCGGTTCACTTTCCACCGAGATTGCTCCATGATGCGCCTCGACGATGCGGCGTGTGATGGCTAAACCGATGCCACTGCCTTTCTCGACAGCCTGACCGGACTTGCCGCTATAAAAATCATTGAAGATGTACGGCAGGTCTTCCTTGGATATGCCAATACCGCTGTCAATGACGGATATCAAAACGTCGTTTTCGTCTTCTTCCACATTCAAGTGGATTTGGCTTCCGCTTCGTGAAAATTTGACCGCATTGTTGAGAAGATTTACCAGAGTTTCAACCAGCGTGCCTTCATCGCCATTGACAGGTTTTAGCGGCTCTGCGATGGATGGGACGATTTCAATATCCTTTCGTGTGGCATGAGTCTGAACCGTTTCAACGGCTTTGGACACCACGGAGGCAATCGAAGTGGGCTGAAAGGTTTCCTGAATCTTGTTCACATCCACAGACAGCGCTCTCAGCCAGGTGAGGATCATTTTGATGAGATCGCCGATGCCGGTCTGCATCCGCTCGAAGCGATTCTTCTGTTCATCTGTGAGTTGATTCGACAATTCGTCCACCAGCACAAACAGATTCTGCTGAACCGCGCCAAGCGGCGCTTTGAGTTCATGGGAAACGATTGCGGCAAATTGCTCGCGCAGCATCTCTTTCTCTTTGCGCAGGGTGACGGTCTCGAGGATCAATCTTCTCTTTTCCAGGCCTCGCCGCGCGATCAAACGCAGTTCATCCGGGGTGAAAGGCTTCGGGAGGAAATCGTAGGCGCCTTTCTTCATGGCTTCAACCGCCGAAGTGACGGTGGCATAACCGGTAATCACAATCGCCACCATGTTGGGGTCAAAATCATGGATTCCCTCGAGCACTTCAAGCCCGGAGATGCCCGGCATTTTCAGGTCAACAAAGACCAGGTCGGGGATAAACTCCTTGAGCAGTTGCAGGCCCAAGGTCCCGTTTGAGGCGGTGACGATTTGGATGTCGCCGCCCGCCAGAATCTGGGTGCATGAATCCAGGACTATTTCTTCATCATCAATGATGAGCAATTTCGATCTCTGGTTCATTCTCTGGTTCCTCCATGATCCCGTTCAACGGCAGTCGCACAACAAATGTGGTTCCTTTGCCAACCTCGCTTTCGACAGAAATGACGCCCTTGTGGCTTTTGATAATTCCATAACTGATTGCCAGCCCCAACCCTGTTCCATGCCCGATATCCTTTGTGGTGAAAAAAGGCTCGAATAATTTATTCATATTCTCTTCGCTGATGCCGTGACCCGTGTCGGTGAATTCCACTTCAACAACCCTGTCGTCCGGGTCGAGGCGGGTCGCGAGGGTCAGTTTTCCGCCATCGTTCATCGCTTCGGCGGCGTTGATGATCAGATTCATGAAGACGCGCTCGATCTGCGAATGGTCAATCACAACCAGGGGCAGGTTATCCTGATAGTTTTCAACGATCTCGATGTTGTGGAAGGCGGCCTGATTTTCCATGAGCGAGATACATCCCCGCATAATGGCGTTGATATTGCCCAGGGTTTTCTCCGGCTCTCTCTGGCGCGAAAAATCCAGCAAACCGCGAATGATTTCCTTGCAGCGATCAGCCTGCCCGGCGATTTTTTCCATTGAGATTCTCGTTGAATCATCGCAGGGACCTTTTTCAAGGAGCAGGTGAGAATAGGTGACGATACCCGTCAGCGGATTATTCAATTCGTGCGCCACGTTCGCCGCCAACTGACCGACAATTGCCAGCTTTTCAGACTCCATGATCTTTTTCGTGGCGAACTCCTTCAATTGCTCATCCCTCTTCTTCAATGCCCGCGCCATGGCATTGAAAGAACTCGCCAGGTATTCCATTTCATCGCCGCTTCTGATATCCACCCGCGCATCCAGATTGCCCTCGGCTAATGCCCTGGAGGTGGAAACCAGTTTACGGATCGGGATCAAGATTTGCAGGGAGATAAGATAGGAAACCGCCAGGGTAATCAGCACTCCAAGGAGCGTAATGGTCAGGAAGGTGTATACGGTTTGCTGTCTGATGTCAATATATTTTTTCTCCAGCACGCCGACATACAAAATGCCAATCACTTTGTCATTGATGTCTTTGATGGGTTCATAGGCTGTGATGTACCAGTCGTTCACTACGTACGCGCGTCCGATCCATTGCTTCCCCTGAATGAAGACCTGGTTGTATACATCCTCCGCAATGCGCGTGCCGGTTGCCCTCGAGCCATCCTCGTTTGGCACATTGGTCGAGATGCGGACGTCGTCTTCGAAGATCGTTGCCGTGCCGATGTCCTTGCCCTCATACTCCACATCATGATAGACGGTTTGTTTTATCTTATCTACGACTTCATGGTTTCTGTTTAGCAGGATTCCGCCGTACAACACGCCAACCAAATGATGCTGAGAGTCAAAAACGGGGCTGGCGGCTTTCAACATCATGCCAGCCGTCTGTTCAGTCTCCGCTCTGTAACGCGCGTGAGGCGTATCAATGAATTTGAAATATGCCTGTTCAGCCAAAATAGGCGACTCCATCATCAAGTCATTCTCAGAGACGAGGGTCGTCGAGGAAAGCGATTTCATTTTTTGGATGACCATTGCAACCAGCGGATCGTGACTCTGATTGTCGCCAATCACGCCAGGGTTGCTCGTGCGCAGGAGCACGTTGCCGTGCTGGTCGGTGAGCGTCAAGACATCGAGTCCTTCATCCTCTTTTACCCTTGTCAATTCGGCAGTGACCTGCTCGCTGTTCCCGGAAAAATAAGCGTCCATCAAAAAGAACCTGTCGGCTGTCAGGTGAACGACGGTATCTATATGAGCCAGTTTGCTCAAATAGATTTCACGTCCCGTATTCAAATCGTTGCGCACCTTCTCCTGCGCTTCCGCGACGATGCGGTCGCTGATGATGCGGACTCCGAAGACCATAAAGACAACACTGATGATGGCAATCACCAGCAACAGACTCAGGATCACCTTGACCGTGATCGGCATGGTCATGCCGTGCCTGCGTTGCAATGGTCTAAAAAAATCTTTCATGGATGACCTTCGATAATTTACATTTGCTCGCGGACAGTCTCTTTGCATAACTCTAAAGCTTCGCTCACCAATTCAATTAAATCCTTGACAACGATCTTCCCTTCCAGCCCCGCAGTTTTGACAGCATCGCGGAACATGACCAAATCTTTTGGACAAGTCGTCACCAATGTGGATATGCCTGACATTCCAGCCGCTTCTCTGACGCGGCTTTCCGCGGGTCTCTCTTTAACTTCGGGTTGTTCCTCCATCCAAATTTTTCCGCCGCCCGCGCCACAGCAAAAAGCCCTGTCGCCGTGACGTGGCATCTCGATCAGCTCACAGCCGAGGGCGCGGATGACGCGGCGCGGCGCATCGTAAATTCCGTTGTAACGTCCCAGATAACACGGGTCGTGATAGGTAACTTTGTAACCCAGCTTTTTATTGAATTGCAGTTTGCCTGATGCGATCAACTGATCGAGCAACTCGGTGTAATGCAGAACGGCATGATGATTTCCGTTTGCAGGATATTCATTTTTGAGCGTGTTGTAGGTGTGCGGGTCGGTGGTGATGATGGTGTTGTATTTGCATTTGTCCATCGCCGCGCTGTTCTTCTCTGCCAGCGACTCGAACAATCCTTCTTCACCCACGCGGCGGATGTCGTTGCCCGCGTTGCGTTCGGCATCGTACAGGATGCCAAAATCAAGGTCAGCTTTCTGGAACACTTGCGCCGTCTTGCGCGTGATGTCGGAAAACATAACGTGATACGAAGCATAGTCGCCGACGAACCACAGATACTCGACCGCTTCCTTGCGCGCATCCTTGATGACAGGCTGGATGGGCTGTGTCCATTTCGCCCGCATCCGTTCAGACTGACCGAACGAGTTGCCATAGCGTCCGAGATTTGCCAGAGTCTTTTGCAACAGCGCGTCCACCTCGCCTTCGTTGACAAGGTAGCGGCGCATGTCAACGATCAGCGGAATGCGCTCGATAAACAGCGGACATTCCTGATCGCAGGCGTAGCAGGTTGTGCAAGCCCACAGCGTAGACGGAGCTACAGCATCGCCGATCAGTGATCGGGTCGGGAGAGAGGCGGAAGAGTAATCCTTCAAATGATCGCGCAGACTCATCATCAGCAGTTTGGGTGAGAGAGGTTCTCCGCTTGCAAAGGCAGGGCACATATCCTGGCAACGCCCGCATTCGGTGCAGGTGTAGAAATCCAGCATCTGCCGCCAGCGGAATTGCTCCACTTGCTTGACGCCGACCTGACCCTCGAATTCCGGCGCGGCGGGCAATCGTCCGCGCGGCTCGAGGTTGCGCAACAGGATAGCGGGAATCGAAGTGACGATATGAAAATGTTTGCCTTCGGGCAGTTCAGTCAGGAACAGCAACACAACGCCCAGATGAATCCAATACGCGGTTTCTTCGATGATCGTTTGGGTTGCGGGGTTGAGTCCGGCGAAGAGTCCACCGATGAGGGTAGAGACCGGCCTGTAACGCTGAAGCAGGTCATCGTTAAGATTGATGCGGATGCCATTCGTCACAGCCAGCGTGAGCATAATGGTGAAGATGAACATCAGCACCATCAAGCCCTGGCTTTTGTGACTGCCCTTGTATCGTTCGGGGTTGACAATTAAACGCAGATATAAATCATAGAGGATCGCGAGCGCGACACACAAAATGAATAAGTCCTGGAGCAATGCCAGCGGTCCGAAATTTCCGATCAGCGGTAGAACAAAGTGAGGGTTGGTGTAAGCCAGCAACCCTTCAAGAATGGCTTGCAGGATGGTCAGCGAAAGAGTTAGGAATCCCCAAAAGACGAAGAAGTGCGCGATGCCCGGCGCTTTGAAGCGGAACAGGCGAAGTTGTGCGGCAACATAGACAATCAGTCCCTTGATGCGCTCGCCCCATCCCCCAAAAGCAGGCGTGGATTGTCCGCGCCGCAGTCCCTGCAACGCGAGATAACACCGCCAGCCAAAGACACCAAAAGAAGCCAGCAGGGCAATCAACACCAGAATGGACTTGACCGCATCGTACGGCATCATCTTATCCCTTGGGTTTCCTTCACCTTCGCAATCAACACTTCAAAGAGGTCGAACATATCAATGACAGCGCCATAACGGGCAATGTCGAAGATCGGCGCGGCGGGGTCGGTGTTGATGGCAATGATCATTTCACTACCCATAATCGCTTCGGCATGTTCGGGCGCGCCGCTGATGCCCAGCGTAAGATAAACCTTGGGCTTGACCGTCTTGCCCGATTTCCCCACCAGCCGCGAAGTTGGCATCCAGCCCTGATCCACGACCGGGCGCGAAGCGGATACCACGCCCCCTAATGCCTTCGCCAATTCTTCCGCCAGTTCAAGATTGTCCTGAGTTTGGATTCCGCGCCCCACCGAGACCAGGATCGGCTCCTTGGAAATATCCACATCACCGGCTTCCGCTTCGATATATTGCTTCAAGGTGACGCGCAGATCATCGAGGGCTGGCGCATCCATTTTGATGATTTCTGGCGTTTTGCCGCTTTGACCCTCTTCCGGCTTATAGCCGCCGGGGATCATGGTCAACAAAGTAGTTACCTCAGGCAAGTCGCTTTCAACCATGATCTTGCCGCCGCAAATTTGGCTGATCGGTCTGCCGTCCGCGCTGAAACGCTGACACGAACTGATCAGCGGCAGGTTCAAGCGGGCAGATAAAACACCGGACAAATCCGCGCCGATGGATGAACTCGCAAATAAAACTGCGCGCGGTTCTTTCTCAGCAATCAAACCAGCCAGCGTTTTTTGATAGGCATCTGAAGTGAATTCAGCGAGCGCGGGATGATCCACAACCAATACTTTATCGGCGGACATATTATTGACAAGGCTCTGCACGTTATGCCCCAACAACACAGCGACAACTTCCCCGCCAGTCTTTTGGGCTAAAGCGCGCGCGCCCCCCAGCATGATGTAGGAAATATCCGCCGCCTGACCCCGCAGATGCTCAATGACCACGTAAATATCCTGGTTCATTATGCGCCTCCTCTCACAGCACGCCGATTTCTTTGAAGATATCAAGGAGTCTTGTGGTGACTTCTTCTGCGCTCCCTTCGATCATTTCGGCTCTCGTCCCCGCCTCTGGCTTGAACATGCGGCGAATCGTCGAGCCGCCGCTGAGGTCTGATTCAGCCAATGTCCGCACTTCGATGGTTGCCGTCTTCATTGCCTGCCGCACCTTGGCGACGGCAATGTAACGCGGAGGTTGCTCTGCCGCTTGAATGCCAAGGACAGCCGGCAATTTGATTTCCATCTCGGCGACCAACCCGCCGGGGTATTCTTTGCGCGTTATCACTTTTCCATCCGCTACTTTCACACCGGACACATAGCCAACGTAAGGCATGTCCAAATATTCAGCCAGCAAAGGTCCGAGTGACCCGTCCAGGTCGGTATTGGCTTGCACGCCCGTCAGGATCAAATCTGGTTGAAGTTCTTTCAAGGCTGAGGTAACCGCCCGCGCCATGGCATGATTATTCGCCTTCCCCTGAAAATCACCCGTGAGTTTGATTAACCGATCCGCGCCTTTGGATGCGGCGGTATAAAGCACATCTTCCACCCCCTCGATATCCGGGCCGAGGATACTTACCTGCGCCCCGCCGCGTTCTTTCAGCAAAATAGCCTGCTCGATGGCATGGTCATCGAACTCATTGATGATCAGGCGCAGAAAATCCATATTCAAGGCTGTTCCGTTCCCGTCAATTTCGAGTTCTTCCACCAGGTCGGGAACAAGTTTGAAGAGGGCAACGATGTTCATGTGTTACCTCCGCTTCTTGATCGTACTATCCAAGCGACTCGGCGAGCAGTTCGGCAATATCCTTCACGATCAACGGTCCGCTTCCATTCAGGGATTTGACCGCATCCTCGAAGCGCGGCGTCTCATACGGGCAAGCCACCGCCAGGATGCTCGCGCCGCTGGTCACTGCCTCACGAACCCGCCAATCTGACATACGCACATGCGCCTTTTCCCATTGAAAACCGTCCAGCCACATGCCTCCGCCCCCGCCGCCGCAACAGAGACTGTTGGCATGGTTGTGCGCCATTTCCACCAACTCCACGCCGGGGATGGCTTCCAATAACGCGCGCGGCTGATCGAAGATTCCATTGGCGCGCCCCAGATAACACGGGTCGTGATATGTGACTTTGGCTTTCACTTCATGCTTCAACAGCGGCGTGAGCTGTTCGAGATGTTCGACCAGATACTCGGTGAAGTGTTGAACCGGGTAGGAAATCCCCAGCCGTGGATATTCATTTTTAATGGCGTTGTACGCGTGCGGGTCTGTCGTAATAATCCTGTTGAATTGATACTTGCTGAACACTTTCCCGTTCTTCTCCGCCAACATTTCAAACAGACCGCGTTCACCCGCCAGCCGTTGTGAATCGCCGTCGCTGGATTCATCGGGACCCAGAATGCCAAAATCCACGCCCAGCGCGTTGAGGACTTTAGCCAGCGCCTTCGTGGTGGATTGAACACGCGGATGATAGGATGGATAATCGCCAACGAACCAGAGCACATCCACCGGCTGTTTGACCTTCCCCATTATTTTGACTTCAGGTTGGATGCCGTTCGCCCAGTCCGCCCGCTTGCGCGGAGATTCACCCTGAGGGTTGCCATATCGCTGGGAGTTTGCCAGCGCAGTTTGAAGTTCCGCGGGAACGTTGCCAGCCAGAAGCAACTCCTCTTTAACGCTGGTCATCAAACCAAACGTAAGCGGAATCTTTGACGGGCAAACCGCAGTGCAGGCATAGCAGGAAACACACATCCAGACCGTGTCGGTTTCCAGCACTTTATTGAATCTGTCCGCGCGCAACATGGCAATCAGTCTGCTGGGTGGGTAGGTCATCAAATAGCCGAATGGACAAATCCCACTGCAATTCCCACACTCCAGGCAAAGCCTTAACTGCTCGCCATTCGGCGCAGCCGCAAGCACTTTCTCGTAAAAGGAAATATCATCTTCGCGCGTCGATCCCGCTCGAACACTTTCATCTGTCATCTGGGGCATGTAAGCCTCCGTGCCACAACCAAACCACACCAGTTGCTGCTCGGTCTAACCGAAGTCATCCATTCGCAGTAAAGATGAAACACCCCCACAAATCAGAGTAGTGAAATTCATCACAACTCCAAGTAACAAACATAACAGCCCAAACCTGACAAACATCCCAAGAAACAGCTACAATTTCAATCATGCATCTCTTCGCCAAATTTGAACAAACCGCCCTCACCCATCCCCACAAACCCGCCTTCATTTATTTTGACAAGAACGACTGGAAGACTCTCACCTACGCCCAACTTCTTGACCAAACCCACCGCTTCCTTCGTGGACTTTCAGCCTGCCCGCTGACCCCCGGCATGTCCGCCGCTGTAATGACTCCCCCCAGCGCCGAGTTCTTCCCCTTCGCCCTCGCCCTGCTCAAATTCGGCATCATCCCCATTATCCTCGACCCCGCCATCGGCCTGAAAAAAGTCGGCCAGATACTCAAAGAATCCCAACCCGATATTTTCATCGGCAACACGCTCACGCATTTACTTCGAATTGTTTTTGGATGGGGTAGAAATTCCATAAAGCACAACCTCTCGATTCAATCTGTCAAAAGTCGAAAGTCGAATGTCAACCACTTCATCCTCCATCCTTCATCCTTCATCCCTGCCCCTCCCGCCGCCATCATCTACACCTCCGGCAGTACCGGCCTCCCCAAAGGCGCCATCTACACCCACTCCAACCTCGCCGCCCAACTGGATTTGCTCCAAAACACCTTTGGCATCTCGCAGGATGAAATTGACCTGCCCGCCTTCCCCCTCTACGCGCTGATCGACCTCCTGCTCGGCGTCACATCGGTTATTCCAGATATCACCTTCCCCATCCCCGCCAAAACCGACCCTGCAAAAGTGATTCGGGCAATTCAGCAATTCAGCGTGACAAATATGTTCGCCTCGCCTGTGGTATTGGATATTCTCGCCTCCTTCTGGAGTCCAGCAGCTTGCTGCTGGCGGGAGCGAGCTCCCGCACTCCAGAGTCTCAAACGCATCATCACCGCAGGCGCGCCCGCCACCATTCCCTTGCAGGAGAATTTCAGAAACCTGCTCGACGACCACACCAACCTCTTCGGCATTTACGGCGCGACGGAATCCCTGCCCATCGCCAAAGTGGAAAGCCGCGAGATATTCTCTTTAAAAGAAAAGACCGAATCAGGCGCGGGGATTTGCCTCGGCAAGCCCATCAAAGGGGTGGCTGTGCGAATCATCCGAATCAGCGATGCGGCGATTCAGGAGTGGCAGGAGTCGCTCTCAGTGGAATCAAATGTCGTTGGCGAGATCACAGTTCAAAGCGCGGCCACGACGCGGGCGTACGTAGGTCAAATTGGCAATTTGACCTACAAAATTAAACTTGGCGATGACATCATCCACCGCACGGGAGATGTGGGCTACTTCGATGAAGCAGGCCGCCTCTGGTATTGCGGACGCAAATCGCACCGCGTCATCACAAAAGAAGAAGTTTTATTTACCGAACAAATCGAAAACATCTTCAACGCGCATCCGCAAGTAAAGCGAACTGCGCTGGTGGGCGTGAACAGCGAGCCCGTCTTGTGGGTGGAATTGGAAAAGCATGTTCGCGCAAATAAAGATAAAATCAGGCAGGCTTTAATGGCGCTGTCACAACATCACCCGCAGGCTTCAAAGATCAAGGAATTTTTATTCATGAAAAAATTTCCAACCGACGTACGCCACAACTCCAAAATCATCCGCGAACAACTTGCGGCTCAGGCAAACAAACGAATCTCCAGTCTCTAATCTCCAATCTCTCATCCTCTCCTTCTCAAACCTTCCATGAAATCATTAATCACCGGCGCAACAGGTTTCCTCGGCGGCGCACTCACCCGCCGCTTGCACAACATGGGCTGGGATGTCACCGCCCTCGGACGCAACGCATCCAAACTCGATCAACTCGAAAGTGAAGGCATTCGCACACATCAACTGGACTTAAAAGATAAACCTGGCATGGCCGCCGCCTGCAAAAATCAGGAGATCGTTTTTCACTGCGCGGCGCTCCCCTCACCCTGGGGAAATTTTGAAGCGTTCTATCAGGCCAATGTCATCGGCACGCGCAATGTGATTCATGCCTGCGAAGAAAACAAAGTGAAACGGCTCGTGTATGTTTCCACGCCGAGTCTTTATTTCGATTACAAATCCAAAATCAACGTGAAGGAAACAGATGAACTTCCCGAACCCGTCAGCAATTATGCCGCCACCAAACTGCTGGCCGAGGAGGAAATTGATAAAGCGTTTGCAAACGGACTCGCCGCCATTGCCATTCGTCCGCGTGCGATTTTCGGGCCTGGCGACACAGTTATTTTTCCGAGGTTGATCCCGCGCCTGCAATCGGGCAGGCTTCCCATTTTAGGCGGCGGCGAAAACATCGTTGACCTGACCTACATCGAAAACGTGGTGGACGCGCTTTTGCTGTGCGCCGAATCGCCAGCCAGCACGCTTGGCAAAAAATACAATATCTCGAACGGTGAGCCTGTCAAAATCTGGAAACTCATCGAGCGCATTTGCGACGAATTGAATCTCCCGCATCCCAAACGAAAGATTTCTTATAAAACCGCGAACATCGCCGCGACCATGCTGGAAGCGCTTTACACCCTCATTCCCACCCATCCCGAACCGCCGCTCACACGCATCTCCGTCAGCATGATGGCAAACAGCGCCACGCTCGACATCTCCGCCGCGAAAAACGAACTCGGCTATCAGCCGCGTGTTTCAGTGGAAGAAGGCGTGGAAAGATTCTTGAAATGGTGGAAGGAAAGGAATTAACCACAAAGGAAAACCTTTGTGACCCTTTGTGGTGAAAAATGAAAATAGATATTCTTCATGCAGGCTATTGCACCGCCCCCGAACACATCGCCATTCACGGCGGACGCTGGCGCAGTATTCACTTCCCCGCCATGTTCGCGCTGTTTCGCCATCCCAAATTTGGCGCGATGCTTTTCGACACGGGCTATTCCCACCGCTTCTTCGACGAGACCAAAAAATTCCCCAAACGTTTTTATCGCTGGATGACTCCCGTCACGCTTCATGAAGAAGATTTGGCTGTGAATCAACTCGCTGGATTTGATCTCCGCCCGCAGGATATTTCTCACGTCTTCATCTCCCACTTCCACGCGGATCACATCGCCTCTCTCCCCGACCTGGCCTGGTCCCGTTTCATTTACATGCCTCACGCCTTTAGCAGACTCCGTAATCTGCCGTCTTCCGAAGATATGAAACACGCCTTCCTGCGCGGACTCATCCCTTCCGATTTCGACTCCCGCTCGCAGGAAGTGGACATGTCCAAGCCCATTCTGCTCTCCGAAGAATACGCGCCGTTCAAAACAGGCTACGACCTGCTTGGCGATGGCTTCATCATCGGCGTGGAGTTGCCCGGTCACGCGCATGGGCAAATGGGACTTTTTGTCCGCGATGAAAATGGCAAGCTGTTCTTCTTTGTGGCAGATGCGGCGTGGCTCAAACGGTCCATTGTGGAAAACCGTCCGCCGCACAAAATTGCGAATATCCTTTTCCCCGACTCTGAAGCCTATCGCGAAACGCTGGGGAATTTGCATTCGTATTATCTGACTCATCCCGATACGCATGTGATTCCATCGCATTGTGAAGATACAATTCAATTTTTCAAAACCCCGCAGGGGTGAAAAGATTATAGAATTGATGAAACCGTTTGATGAACCCCGAAGGGGTGGTACAAGTTCCATGTCATCCCTTCGGGATTCTTGCTACCGTATCTCGTAAAAACCCTAAAGGTCTTTTTGGATAATCGGGTATTACGAAGGCAAGCAGACCTTTAGGGTTTCATGTACGGTAGAGAATCGGGATTTTATTTTATGCAACCTGAATTATTCACCCGCGAGAACATCCACACCCTGCAATTCCCTCCCACAGCGGATGGGGACTATGCGCGCCGCTACCTCATCCCGTTGATGACGGATGACCCGCAGAAATATATCCGCAATGTGTACGACACGCAGTTGATGGCGGTCAAAGTTGACGATGTCATCCTTCCCATCACCATTTCAGATTTTCACCCGCAGAACACCTACACCGTTTCGCCATACAGTCACTACGTCTCCTACGGCGGATATGAGGAAGTGAAGCATCTCCACAATCCGCTGGCGGAGGCGTTGATAAAACTCATCATGAATCCTGTGGCATGGTTTTTCCGATACGCCGAACTGGACAAGGTGGTCTTCGTCAACAACTACCTGCTTTCGACGAATCTATACCCGTCAGTAAACAGTAACCAGTTGTCGGCGGTGAGTGAGGCGTTGATCAAATGGTTTCCAGAGCGGGCAATCATCTTCCGCTCGGTGGACCAGAAGAAGAATCCGCATATCCATCAAACGCTTGAACGACTCGGCTACGATTTGGTCTTGAGCCGCCAGGTCTGGTACATGGACCCCGCCGCTTCGTTGAAGACTCGCCAGTGCAAAGAGGATTTGCGCGCGCTAAAAAACAACGGCTGCGAAGTGGTGAGCGGCAAGGATTTATCGGATGATGAGTTGCGCCGCGCTGTGCAGTTGTATGAAATGCTGTATCTGCAAAAGTATTCGTACTACAACCCGCAGTTCACGTTTGATTTTTTGAAACTCGCGCGCGATGAAGAGATTTTGCACTTGTACGCCTTGAAGAAGGATGGACGGGTCAATGGCATCATGGGATTCTTCGTCCGCAACGGTGCGATGACCCAGCCGCTGTTTGGCTATGACACATCTTTAGCGATGGAAGAGGGTTTATATCGTTTGCTGACGCTGGTCACTTTGCAGGAAGGTGCGAGGCGCGGACTGCTCGTCCATGCCAGCGGAGGGGTGGGCAAGTTCAAGAAGGTGCGCGGCGGAGAGTCGGTGACGGAGTACAACGCGGTGTACACGAGGCATCTGCCGCGCAAAAGGCAGTTGCCGTGGAAGTTGATTGGAGCGGTGTCGAAGGCGGCGATTCCGTATTTTAGGAAAAACGACTTTTAACGTCATTGCGAGGAAGGCGCTCGCCTGCCCCGATGTTTTTCGGGGTCCCGACGAAGCAAGCTCAGACTCAGTTGGGAGATTGCTTCGTCGCAAAGAACAAAAGCGCTCCTCGCAATGACGAATACTCAGGAGAAAACATGCAAGTCAACATCCCTTTAAAAATTATTGGTCTTGGAAGATATTTACCGAAGCGAATTGTGCCAAGTTCTGAGCTGGAAGCCATGTGCGGACTCTCCGCAGGATGGGTGGAGCGGCGTAATGGTGTGCGCGAACGGCGCTGGGTAACGGATGAAACTTCATCGTTCATGTCGGCAGAGGCGGCGCGTGAGGCGTTGGAGGAGGCGAAGCTCAAGCCTAATCAACTTGACTTCATCATCAATGCCTCTGGCACGGGCGAGCAGGCGATTCCCGATACGGGCGTTTTGATTCAACGCCAGCTTGGGTTGGGAAAATCGGGCATTCCTGCCATGACGGTTCACTCCACCTGCCTGAGTTTTATCGCGGCGATGGATGTGGCGTCCAACTTCATCAACAGTGGACGATATAAAAACATCCTCATTGCCAGCGCAGATGTGGCCTCGTGCGGCATCAACCCGAAGGAGCCTGAGTCTGCATCGCTGGTTGGGGATGCGGCGGCGGCGGTTGTGGTGACGCGCGCAAATTACGGCGAACCATCCATGATTCACCACGCGCATTTCAAGACCTACGGCGAAGGCGCGTACCTCACCACCATCATGGGCGGCGGCTCGCGGATGCATCCGCGCTTCGAGGGGCACAAGGCGGAGGATGATCTCTTTCACATGGACGGTCCCGCTGTCTTGCGGATGGTGCGCGGCGTTGCGCATGAATTTTTGGAAGAGCTATACTCTGGCTTATCGAAAAGCATGATGGATGTGGATGTGGTTGTCCCGCACCAGGCCAGCAAGATTGGCTTGATGATGCTGGAACGTTTCGGCTGGCCTGAAAATAAAATTATCAAGACAATCGAAACGCTTGGCAATTGCGTGGCGGCTTCGATTCCTGTTACACTTTATCAGGGTGTAATCGATGGACAAATCCAGCGTGGAAACAAAGTGTTGTTGGTTGGCACAGGCGCGGGCTTGTCCCTTGGCGGGCTGGTATTGACGTATTAAGTACCGCAAGATAAATCTTGCGGTACTTAACCCTATGAACATTCTCCTCACTGGCGGGCGCGCGCCCGCAACGCTTGATCTTGCCCGCGCATTTCATCGCGCGGGGCACAACGTCTTTATGGCGGAGAGTTTGCGCGGGCATTTGAGTCAACCGTCCGCGGCGGTGAAGGCCAATTTTGTCGTGCCAGCCCCACGTCAAAACAAAGAGGCGTTTCTCGCCGCGTTGAAAAAGATCATCATCGAAAATCAAATCGATTTATTGATTCCCACCTGTGAGGAAATTTTTTACATCAGCATGGGGCGCGGCCAGTTGCCATGCAAGGTTTTCGCCGAGCCTATTAAAAAATTAAATCAATTTCACAACAAATGGAATTTTGTCGTCAACGCGATTGGGCTGGATTTGTACGCGCCTGAGACGATTTTGATCAACAGCCAGGAGGATTTGCTTCATGCGTACGCGCACTGGCGTGAGCTGGTGTTGAAGCCGATCTACTCCCGCTTCGCTGCGCGGACCTTGATCCTGCCTCCGCTTCAAATGGCATTATCCACGCTGAGGTTTGACTCTCCGTGGATCGCGCAGGAATTGATTGATGGGCGGCAGTATTGTTCGTATTCGGTTTGTCATGGCGGGGTTGTTCACGCGCACACGGCGTATCCATCGCGCTTCACGGCGGGGCAGGGCGCGGCGATTACATTTGAACACGTGGAACATCCCGCCATTTTCACATGGGTCAAAACATTTGTAAGGGAAAATAATTTTACAGGGCAGATCGCTTTCGATTTCATTCAAACCGCAGACGGTCTATTGTTTGCGCTGGAATGCAACCCGCGCGCAACCAGCGGCATCCATCTGCTGGCTTCGCACCCGCAATTTGTGGATGCTTTTCTCGACCCGCAACCTGGCTGTATCACCCCAGCGGACAAATCCACGCACATGCTTTCCACTGCCATGCTGATGTACGCCCTGCCCACGGCCATCATGGACAGTCAATTCCTTGACTGGCTAAAAACCTTCTTCACCAGCAATGATGTGATCTTGAATTTCAGGGACCCCCTGCCGTTTTTTCTGCAACTCCGAAGCGTTCTTGCCTACCTGTCCCTCGCGCGGAAGGAGGGGATTTCCGCGCTGGAGGCATCCACGTTTGATATCGAATGGAATGGGGGAAAGTAAACAAAGACACGTCCCTTTCAGAACGTGTCTTTGCTAGCGGAGAGGGCGGGATTCGAAGATTCGTGTGCAAGCAAAGGTTGTCAGCATTCCCCTTTTCCCTCACCCCAAGTATGAAGACTTTTCGCCGTGTCGACTCCCCCCTCTCCCTGAGGGACGTGTGCCCGTAAGGGTAGAGGGCAGGGCGAGGGGTTTTCACAGCCCAGCGAACAATCTACCTCCCCTGACTACCTTTGCTTGCACACGAAGATTCTCCCCTCAATGGGGGCGCGTGACTGGAAACAAAAACGTACCCGAAACCGAGTACGTTTTTGCTAGCGGAGAGGGCGGGATTCGAATATCATCCCCTCAATGGGGGCGCGTGACTGGAAACAAAAACACGCTCTTTTCAAAACGTGTCTTTGCTAGCGGAGAGGGCGGGATAAACCGAGTACGTTTTTGCTAGCGGAGAGGGCGGGATTCGAACCCGCGACTGGTTTAACCCAGCACTCACTTAGCAGGCGAGCCCATTCAGCCACTCTGGCACCTCCCCAATTCGATTGACAATTGCCGATTTCAGATTGAATTCGACTTCCCAATCGTAAATCAAAAATCCAAAATCGTAAATACCAGCGGAGGGAGTGGGATTCGAACCCACGTTGGTGTGACCCAAACATGTTTTCAAGACATGCGCCTTGAGCCGCTCGGCCATCCCTCCAGATTCATTCCGAAATTTTTCAGGAATGCGAACGAGATTTTACCATAGTACCGCCCACGAACCGCTGGCGGCGTGGATTGAGATTTTGATAATGAAGGGGAGGAGAAGGAAAGAAAGGGAAAAGAAAGTTTGTTGGGCAGTTGATAGGCAAGTTCCGTCTCCCGATGGCAGAGAAAGGTTACATTCTAACAAAAGTAATACATTATTTATCTTGACTTACTTTATTAGTTAAGGTAGCATACAGCATGTGAAAGGAGTTAAAATGGAAACCTATGCAACCATTAAGGGGCAGATTGTCATTCCCGCCTCTTTGCGGCGAAAATATGGGATTAAGAATGGAACAAAAATCATCGTCACGGATATAGGGGATGCAATTGTCTTAAAGCCTGTGACCGAACAATATCTCAGAAACCTGCAAGGCTCTCTCAAAGGCAGGGGTGGGTTGAAAGTTCTGGTTGAAGAACGACGCAAAGATAAAGAAAGGGAGAAATAAGCATGGCAACAAAAGTACTTGACTCGTATGCGTTGATGGCCTTTTTTGAAGATGAGCCAGGAGCAGACTTTGTTAGAGGCTTGATTCACAAAGCGGTGGAGAGCGACACAACTCTTTTGATGAGTGTTGTCAACTTGGGGGAAGTTTGGTATTCCATTGCCCGTACCAACTCTCCTGAGACAGCAGACCAGTATGTTCACGAAATTAAAGGAATGGGGATTGAAATCGTGGATATTGACTGGACGTTAACCCGTCAAGCCGCCGTGTTCAAGGTCAATGGGAATATTTCGTACGCCGATTGTTTTGCGGCGGCATTGGCGAAGGCAAAGAAGGCAGAGTTGATTACAGGGGATAAGGAATTCAAGTCGCTTGAAGGTGAAATCAAAATTACTTGGATATAGATAATGGTTAAAAGATTGAATTTACCTAAAGCGTTTGACGATAAGATTGTTCGACTAAAAACATAACATTGTCGATCTCAGATATATTCGATAATTTTGTTTCTGTATGACCTGTTCCATGATGTCCAACTTTCGAAACATCCCTACATATTTTATTGGGGTCATCAATGTCACCAAAAGGTATATCCAACCAGATTTTCATACTGTTTGCAAGAAATGCAACTTCACAAAAGTTTTTTCCGTGTTTATAACTGACATATATTTTACTGGCTTTTTCTAAAATATCACCATCAGCATTTAGAGCGAAAACTCTCTCCCTAAACGCATCGAACAAACTTTTGAGTTCAGCAGGTTTATCTCTTAAGTGGTCATCTGTTGTGTAAGCTATGGTTTCTTCATTCGTTTCCTCTTCTACAGCCTCTACTGCAACAGGCCTGCTCTTTTTCAACTCTGTTTGAATAGTGTTTGAAAAAATCGAATCCAGGAACAAGTAACCATCACCATATTTTCTGTAAGTCCAAAGCTGGATATTTGCGCCAATACGATTGACCGCATATTTGTCATATTCAGAAAAACTTTCGGCCACAAGTACCAACCTTGGGCTTGACCAATCTATTTCGACATCTTTCCCTAATACATCCTGAGCCGCCAATGCAAAATCCCCTTTGTGGTCAACAAGCCAGTCAAGATAAAACAATCCTTGATTTATAACGTTTTCCTTGCTCAATTTCTTATATTCGATAATAACAGGCGTACCGTCTTCATCCAAGCCTAATGTATCAATGCGCCCCCTTTGTCTATCGCCAGTGGTAAATTCACTGGCGATAAAGCGAACGCCAAGCAATGCCTCCAGATTAGTTTCAAATAATTTCTGAAGTTCACGTTCATTCTTGAAACTGGCTGGCTTTATTTGTTGGGCAATATTTTGTTTCAATTGATACAGAGGCATATATCATCCATCCTATCTATACGTCAATTATAAACCCATAAATAAAAGCGACGCCCCGCCCTCCGCCGCCTCACCCGAACAAATCAAGTGACAGTCACCTTTGAGGTGACTGTCACTTGATTATTTAGATCACTTCCAGTTTCTTCCCCACGCTCTTGAACGCCTCCAACCCTTTATTCAGATCATCTTTCGAATGAGCCGCCGAAATCATCACGCGGATTCTCGCTTTTCCCTGCGGCACGGTTGGGAAACCAAGCGCCATTGCAAAGACTCCCGCATCAAATAACTCGCGGCTGAATTGCTGTGCGAGCGGAGCTTCGCCGAGCATCACGGGCGTGATGGGGGTTTCGCTCACGCCAGTATTGAACCCGAGGTTCTTCATTTCGGCTTTGAAATATTTGGCATTGTCCCAAAGTTTATCCACAAGTTGAGTGGAGTCTTCGAGCAAGTCCACTGCCGCGAGGCAGGCCGCCGCGTCTGGGACAGTGACCGCAGACGAGAACAGGAACGGGCGTCCGCGTTGTCTCAGCCATTCGATGATGACCGATTTACCCGCCACAATCCCGCCCATCACGCCAAACGCCTTAGACATCGTGCCGACTTCCACATCCACTTTGCCGTGCAAGTTAAAGTGATCCACAATGCCGCGCCCACCTTTGCCGAGCACGCCTTCGCCGTGCGCGTCATCCACCATCAAAAGAATATCGTACTTCTTCGCCACTTCGTAAATATCGGGCAATGGCGCAATGTCACCGTCCATGCTGAAAACACCGTCGGTCACGATCAACGCGCGGCGATATTGACTGAGGTTTGCATTAATTTGTTCTTCCAACGACTTCACATCGTTGTGGTCGTACGGGATGATCTTCGCGCCAGACAAACGCGCCCCATCAATTATGGATGCATGGTTCAATCTATCCGAGAAGATCACATCTTCTTTTCCAACCAGTGCGGGGATGGTCGCCAAATTTGCTGTGAAGCCTGATTGAAACGTGATCGCCGCTTCTACACCTTTGAATTGCGCGAGTCGTTTTTCCAACTCAACGTGCAAAGTCATTGTCCCCGCAATCGAGCGGACGGCGGCTGGCCCCACGCCCATTTCATCCGTCGCTTTTTTCGCGGCAGACGTCAGCGCGGGATGATTCGCCAACCCCAAATAATTATTCGAGCAGAAATTCAAAACCTTCTTGCCATCCACCGTCAGCCACGCGCCCTGCGGCGAGCCAATCGTGCGGATGTTGTTGTACAGCCCCTGCGATTTCAGACCATCGATCTCTTGCTGAATCCAATCTGTTTTAGACATGGTGTCTCCTTTTATTCATCATTCTGACTTCATCATTCTAACTTCCGCCAACAGCCCCAATTCGGCCAGAGCCGCCATTACTTTTTCGATGGCTCCGCTTTTGACGACTACCGCCGTTGGACTTAATAACTCGCCCAGGAATTTCCCTGCCCTCGAACTGCGCATCTCTTCCATAACCTCCGGCCTGCTGACTCTTAGCACAAGCAGACTCTCCACCCGCGCCTCTGCCCCGTGCTGTTCCCAACGCTTGAGCGCCTTCACCATCGCAGGCGGGACAGTTCCATTCGTATGTTTGACCAGCATGGCAAGCAATTGCTCGGCTTTCAACCCCTGCTCACCTGCCCGCTTCAAAGACTGTGCGCTGACAGAATAAATAAAGTCATCATTCTTTTGATCGTCCCATTCACAGAACCGCGAAATCTGATAACGCACCGCGCGGGAGAAAAAGCGGGAGACGGTAACTTTGCCATTCGAAGAGACAACAATCTTTCCTCTTTCTTCTTTCTTCTCAACGAAAGACCCTTCGATTGAACTCAGGGCAGGTGAAAGAAGAAAGAAGGCTGTTGCCTCTTTTCCTTCTTCGGGTGCGGCCAGGTTTACTCTGCCAAGCCAGTGCAAAACTTGAATAAAATATTTCACCAGCGCGCCGTCCACCGAGTCCCAATACGCGAAGCCGCGCAAGAACTGTCCATCGGAGGCGCGTTTGATGAACCAGGAGTCGTAGTCGCCTGCGGGTCTTTGAAAGTCTGGGAATTTTTCTTTTATGGCTCGCAGAAAAGCAGGCAGGCTCCACCACTTGTTTTGCGGAATGGATTTCACCAGGTCCATCAGAAATTCACGGGTGACTAATGGTTGATTCTTCCACTCGCCTTCGCAGATCAAACTGGGAATCAATCGCAATTCGTCAAAGGTTTGCGAAGTGAGCCAGGCGTTGAAAAGCATGTCGGATGCTTCAGCGCGGGAGGCTTCGAGAAATTTTTTGACGGCTTCGGTTTGGGGGGTATTGTTTTTGACGAGGTTGGCGGTTGTTAGTAATTTCTGGAGTGCAGGAGCTTGCTCCTGCTTGCCCAACAGCACCCGCAGGGCAAGTGAACTGTTGGACTCCAGATTTAGGCGCAGGGCGGCGAGATAGGTTGTCGTATCATCGAGGATGTGGTCGGTGGCGGGGATTTCGTGGGCTTTTTCAACAGGGGTGGCGGGGCGGCCTACTGGTTCACCCAGATTCTTCTTTCCTCTTTCCTCTTTCCTCGCTTGTACTTCTTCACCAACAAGTTCCAACAAATCCTCTGGGATGAATGCAAATTCCTGCGCGCCTTTGCCTGAATCAAAGAATGCCTTGGCGATCATGCCGCGATAAAAAAGGATTTCGGAAATTGAAATTGGTTTGAGGTGCGGGCGTTCCCTATCCCGCCTGCCTTCCCCCATCTCGCGGATCTCGCCGTATTTGCGGGCGAAGATAGGCCACTCCATTTTGCCATTGGATTCCACGAGGGAGATTAACGCGGTACGCGCATCAGCGGGGAGAATGTCTATTGTTTCGGTAACAGCTTCCAGGTCCAGCAGAGAGGCGCAGAGTTCTTCGAGAGCGGAATCTGAATCAGTGGATTCCAATTCAAGTCCCCAGAATCCAGCAATGATGCGGAGATGTCCAAGATCGTGTTTGTGGAGGGATGAAATTAAGTCAGGCATATTACGGAACACGCAACACGAATTATAAACGTGTTGCGTGTTCCGTGTTTTACCCTTTAACGACTCTCAGCGCCTGCGGCAAAATTTCAAAACTTACCTTGCGCAGGTTGCTTCCGAAACTTGTGAAGATTTCGCCATCGGCATGGATGTAAAGCGGGAGGTCAGACGTGAGTGTGAATTTTTTGAATTCGCCCATGCGGATTTGTTTGAAGCGCATGTGTGTGCCGTTCATAAATTCAGGCACGAGGCGGAACATCATGGCGCGTGAGACTTTGTTGACGATGACATATTCCATCCTGCCATCGTTGTTCTTCGACTCTGGCGAAAGCATAAATCCACCGCCTTCGCGCGGACCGTTGCAGAGCGTGACCATGAGCGTGTTGCCTTCCCATGCTTCGGTATCCGTTTCTATTTTTACGCTGGCGGGGTTGTGATTCAAGATGATGGTTTGAATGACCGCCGTGAGGTACATGAGAAAACCTTTGACGATGGGCAGTTTGTGCGAGCGGATGGTGACGACGGCGTCGAAGCCGATGCCGAGGGTGTTGTCGAAATATTCCCTGCGGCCATGTTCATCGGTCATCAGGCCAATATCCACGGCGGATATGTTTTCGGCTGTGAGTGCGTGCGCGAGGGCGTGCGCTGGTTTTTGGGTAATGCCGACGGAGTAGGCAAAGTCATTGCCTGAGCCGATGGGGACGATGCCCATGACGGGTCGTTTATTTTCAGGAACCTGCATGAGTCCGTTCATCACTTCGTGGGCGGTGCCATCCCCGCCCATGGCAATGACGAGGTCACAGCCTTCCTCGGCGGCTTGTTTGGCAAGTTCGATGGCGTGGGTCGGGTAGACCGTCCCGCTCCAGGTAAGTTCGCCTTTGAATTCCTGGGCAATCGGGCGCAGGTCATTGGCGGTTTTCCAGGCGCGTCCCATATCGGCCATGGGGTTGAGGATGAGTTTTACTTTGCGGGGCATGACTCGACTCCTGATTCTGGTTTGATATGAATATAACCCCGCCTGTCTCTTATTGGTTACAGAAAAACCCACCCCAAAGGATCGACCTGGAGCGGGCGGGAATTTTGCAGGGCTTTTTATAAGGATGAAACGTCCCGAAGGTTTCCCCGAAGACTTGGGCTGTTTTCAAACCCTCACCGCACTGGGGCGCGGCGCAAGTATCGGGACGGTTGTTTCAACTGAAATGCCCGCAATGTGCCGGAGGCACGGAGGCACACGTGAAACGCTCTTTTTATTATTAGGACTTACACAGAACGCTTTTTGTCCGTTAATCTACGCCAATCCACGCGAATTTTTAAAAGGATTAGCGTACATTCGTGGGGATTAGTGGACTCTTTCAAGGTTTTGCGTAAGTCCTGATTATTATTTATTTATTTTTTATGTGAGCTTGATAGCTTCAATGGATCCAATGGGCCTGTGGAACTTTTTGCAACGACAAATTTTCCGCGGTTGTGTTTTTTTGCCTGGTACAGGGCTGTGTCAGCGGCGCGCAATAAATCACCGGCGTTTTGCGAATGCGTTGGATACACGGCGATGCCGGCAGTGATCCCCAATTGAATGGGCTTACTGCTCGGAATGGGGAAGATGTATGCTTTCATCAACTCGATGATCTTATGGGTAACAACCTGCGCCACATCCACGCCGCTGTCGCGCATGATCAGGGTCAATTCATCGCCGCCGTACCGGGCGAGGAAATCTGTTGCGCGCATTTTTTCCGCAAGATAGTTGAATACATTGCGCAGGATATCGTCGCCAATGCTGTGGCCGAGGGTGTCATTCACATTCTTGAACCCGTCCAGGTCCATCATAACCACCGAGAAATTTGAATTCATACGCCGGGCATAGCGCATTTCATCTTGAAGGCGTTCGTCCAATGCGCGGCGGTTGGGCAGGCCGGTGACGCTGTCTGTGTAGGCAAGTTCGGTCACTCCCATGTGCAAACTTGCATTGGAAATCGCCACAGCGGCCTGGTCTGCCAGCAAACCAATCAGGCGTAATTCGGATCGGGTAAAGCCCCCCGTAGTGGACCTCGAAATATTCATCACCCCCACAATGGAGTTGCTGAACTTAAGCGGGATGCCGATAATTGAGCCGTGCCAATCCTGGGGGGCTTTCACATACAACGGGTGCGTCTGGATATCTTCAACAATAATGGGCAGTCCATTATTTGCCACCAAATAGGTAAGCCCATTTGATCTTGGCATGGCAACAGGTTTATTACTGACTCCCTCAGAGTCTAACGATGCGCCGAAGTCCAATATCCCGCGGGAGTGTAAAAATATGTGAGCCGCGCGCGAATTCCTTATCAGCTTCATTGCCTCGGTCACAACGGTTGCAAGCACAGTCTGCAGATCCAGGCTGGAGGTCAGGTTTAAACCGATGCGCTTCAAGGCATCCAGTTCATCAGCCTGCTGTTTTACCATCACCATCAGGGCATGTTTGGAAATAACCTCCTGGGTAAAGGTGCGAACCTGTTCATCTTTTTCTTTTCGCGTGGGGGATGTTTCGGCGGCTTCAACTAATACCTGAATGAGTTTCAGAATTCCCTCTTTCTCATCAGGCGCAATCGAGTTATCTTTTTCGATGATGTCCCATGCGCGACGAAATACGTCGCTCCGGTCTCGTTTATGATTTTCCATATCACCCTTTTTATCATCATTCAAAATGGACACAAGCCTCCGTTTGTACTAACACACGTGGAAGTTGCTTCATTATAACGGCTATTTTCCCCATAAATTGGACTGTGTTAGAATGAAAAATCTACATTGATGAATGAGGTCTTTCGTGTCCAACTCACCGACAATTGCCCCTGCCACCCCGTTGAATCCCCGCTACTGCGGCATTATCGTCGGCGCATCCGAGGGGATTGGCGCCGCCCTGGCCCGCAAACTTTCAAAAGAAGGCTTCACCCTTGCATTGGTTGCCCGCCAAAAAGATAAATTGAATGCGCTCTGCGAAGAGATCAACTCTTCATTAAACGAAACCCGCGCTCTTCCATACGCGCATGATGTATCAAACTACAACGAAGTCCCCGATTTACTCCGCAAGATCGTGGCCGACCTCGGCGGGCTGGATACCTTCATCTTCATGGCCGGCGTCAACTACCCGCCCGGCGGCGTGGACAAGTACAACTTTGAAAACGACCGCAAAATGATCGAAATCAACCTCATCGGCGGGATGGCCTGGCTCAGCCCGGTGGCAGAGATGTTCCAAAATGCCGGGGCAGGCCAGATCGTCGGCATTGGTTCCGTCGCGGGAGACCGCGGGCGCATTGGCAACCCCGGCTACAACACATCCAAAGCCGGGCTGGCAACCTATCTCGAAGCCCTGCGCAACAGGCTCACACGTCACGGCGTACATGTGCTCACCGTCAAACCGGGTTTCGTAAAAACCGAAATGCTCAAAGCCGCGCAAGGCGCAACCCCATTTGCCATCACTCCCGAAAAAGCCGCGGATGATATCTACGCCGCCATGCACAAACGCAAGCAACTCATCTACACCGCGTCCCTCTGGCGCTGGATCATGCTCGTCATTCAACACGTACCATCGGCGATCTTCCGCCGCATGTCGTTCTAATCATCATTCAAGACCCTAAAGGTTTCCCCCTACGGGGACTTCGTAAAAACCTTTAGGGTCTCATAATCACCATGCAAAACACATTCACCCAACTCGAAAACTTCGGACATTCCCTCCACGCGCCGGCCTATCTCATCCAACCCAAAACTGCCGATGAAATTTATTCGGCCTTCAAACTCGCAAAGAAGCTGGGATTAAATGTCACCGCGCGGGGAGCGGGGCGCAGTTACAACGACGCCGCGCTCAACGGCGGCGGCATCGTGCTGGATATGTCAGCGATGGATCAATTTATTAAATGGGATCAGGCCACAGGTCAGGTACGATGCGAGCCTGGCGTCACGTTGGAACAACTTTGGCAAAAAGTCGAGCCGCATGGTTGGTGGCCGCCCGTCGTCTCGGGCACGATGAAGACGACGCTGGGGGGATGCCTCGCCGCGAACATTCACGGAAAAAATAATTTCAAAATGGGCACGATCGGCGAGCACGTGATCGAGTTTACTGCGGTTCTGCCCACGGGCGCGGAAATTATTTGCACGCCAAAAAAGAATGCGGATTTGTTTTTCGCGATGATCGGCGGATATGGGATGCTGGGGATTTTCACATCCATTACCTTGCAAATGAAACGCATCCACTCTGGACTTTTAACTGTGGACGCGTTTCCCGTGCAGAATCTACGCGGACAACTTTCCAGCCTGCAAGATGGCGCTCCCAATTATGATTACATCGTCGGCTGGCTGGATGGGCTTGCTGGCGGAAGTTCGCTTGGCCGCGGACAGATCCACGCCGCGCGTTACCTGCACGAAGGCGAGGATAAAAATCTGCGCGAGACGATGAAGATTGCAAATCAAATTTTGCCTGCGCGTATCTTTGGCGTTTTTCCAAAATCATTGCTGTATTATTTCATGTCGCCATTCTTGAATAATTTTGGAACCTGGGGCATCAATACGGCGAAATATATTGCTTCATTAAGAAAACACACCTTCCAACAACCCCATGCGGCATTTCATTTTCTTTTGGATTACGTCCCCAACTGGGAGCTTTCCTACGGGCGCGGCGGGTTGATCCAATATCAATCTTTCCTGCCGAAAGAGACCGCCGAAACCGCGTGGACGGAAATGCTCAAGCTCTCGCACAAGAACCGCCTGCCGTCTTACCTGGGTGTAACCAAACGCCACCGCCCCGATAAATTCCTGCTCACCCACGCCGTGGACGGGTTCTCCCTCGCCATGGATTTCAAAGTGACCGATGCAAGCCGCGCAAAACTCCGCGCCATGCTGTATGATTTCGACAAGATTGTGCTTGCCAACGGCGGGCGGTTTTATTTTGCAAAGAACAGCGAAACCACAGCCGAAACCGCGCTGGCATTCTATGGCAAAGAAACCGTGGCGAAATACAAAAAACTAAAAAAACGCTGTGACCCGAACGGGTTGCTGGAATCGGATTTGTATCGAAGGATTTTTGGGTAATTTATCGATTTACGATTTCAGGACTTACGCAAAACCTTGATAGAGTCCACTACTCTCCACGAATGTACGCTAATCCTTTTAAAAATTCGCGTGGATTGGCGTAGATTAGCGGACAAAAAAGGGTTCTGCGTAAGTCCTGGATTTTTGATTTACGATTTTCGATTGATGTGCGAGCTTGTCGAGACGTGAGCGTAAGTTATGAATAACCTTATTATTGAAGATGTAGGTTTAATCGAATACGAACTTGCCTGGAAATTACAGGACGAATACGCGGCGGAAATTGCAGAGGGAAAACGCCCGCCGACTTTACTGTTGCTCGAACACCCACACGTGTACACGTTTGGAAGAAAAGGCCATGCCGAGAACTTGCTCTGGAGCGAGGAGCAGTTAAAGCAAAAGGGCATATCCATCCATTGGGTGGATCGCGGCGGGGATGTGACCTACCACGGGCCGGGGCAATTGGTGGGGTATCCATTAATTCCACTTACCGCGCTAAAACCTGACAGGGTTGATGTCAAGTCTGACTACGTTGGCTACATCCGCAAGCTGGAGAAAATGTTGATCGTGGCAATGGCGCAATTTGGGGTTGTGACAGGTCAACGGCCCGGTTTGACCGGGGTGTGGATTCAAGCCGATGTCCATTCACGCTGTCCACGCTGTAAGCCTGCGGATAAACAGAAGCCTGCCAAGCTCGCCGCCATCGGCGTGAAAGTGGACGCGCGCGGAATCTCACGTCACGGCTTTGCGTTGAATGTGAACCCAGACATGGATTATTGGGACGGCATCATCGCCTGCGGCTTGAGCGAACCCGTCGTTTCGCTGGCAGACCTGCTCAACCCCGCGCCAAAGATGGAAGAAGTCAAAGCGAAGGTTGCATCCGCATTTCGTGAGGGGTTTGAAACGGGGGATTGATAATTCACATTGGCTCATGTGTAAAGAGTGTGCAGGCTGAATACTCGGACTTTCAAAGAGCAAAAAACTTAACGCGAATTTTCCGAATGAGGCGAATGACGCGAAAAAAATTCGCGTTACACTGCGCTGGCGCGCAGCGCAAGTGTTCGCCCAATTTGCGTAGTTCGCGTTAAAAGGTTTTGATCTTGGCAACCCTATATTCTCAGCGATTAATTTTTTCATTGATCTGGCACTTTCGTGTGATTGGGAAAATCCGAATTATCAAAGTAAAATCAGCCACAATTCAGAAAGAGGCAGAATGACTTCACACCCCCCAAAATTCACCCGCAGAGATTTCTTCAAACTTGGCGGAACACTCGCCGCCGCATCCTTGCTCGCCGCCTGCACGCCAGACGAAACATTGCCTGAGCCTGGCATCCCCACTTCCCAAAACAACTTAACCACAGGGCCAACCCCAACCCCGCCGCCGCTCGCCTCGCTTGCCATCATCGCGTTAAGCCGCATGAGTTTTGGAATCCGCCCCGGGGATATCGAAGCCTTCCTCGCCCTCGGCAGTACAGACGATGAACGCCTGCAAGCCTATGTGAGTCAACAACTGAACCCCGACTCCATGGACGACACAGACTTTGAAACGCGCTACAACGCCGCAGGCTTTGAAACCCTGCACAAAACTCACGAGCAGTTGTATGCCGACCACATCGCCGGCAACCCGTATGACTCCAACGACGATACCTACTGGGAATGGTACGGCAAACCCGCCTACGAACTCGTGGATGCCACCGTCCTGCGCGCCGTGTACAGCAAAAAACAGCTCGTTGAAATGCTCGCCGATTTCTGGCATAACCACTTCAACATTTTCTTCTGGCAGGATGACGGCGTGCCCCTGCTCGTCTCCTACAACCGCGATGTTCTGCGCACACACATGCTCGGCAATTTTCGGCAAATGCTCGAAGCGGTTGCAAAACACCCGTCCATGCTGTATTACCTGAATCAAAACAACAGCACCGATGCCGGCCCCAACGAAAACTTCGCGCGCGAGTTGTTCGAACTGCACACACTCGGCGCAGAAAATTATCAGGGTGTACGCGACCCGAACTCGGTCGAGAAAGATGCGAACGGCATTGCCATCGGCTACGTGGATAACGACGTCTACGAAGCGGCGCGCTGTCTCACCGGCTGGCGAGTCGACGATGATCTCGGCGATTGGGAAGACGGCATCGAAAAGACCGGCAATTTCATCTACTCCAAATCCTCGCACGACCGCTTCAACAAACTCGTGCTTGGCAAATACATCGAAGCCGACCAGTCCGATTTAAAAGATGGAATGGACGTGCTGGACTTGCTCGCCAATCATCCCGGCACCGCGCGGTTCATTGCGCGAAAATTATGCCGCCGCTTCATTTCCGACCTTCCGCCTGAATCAGTCATCCAGACAGCGGCCAACGCCTTTACAGAATTCCGTGACGCGCCAGACCAGCTCAAGCGCGTGATCGAAACCATCCTATTTTCAAATGAATTCAAACAAAGCTGGGGCAACAAAATCAAGCGTCCCGTCGAAGCGGCCTTTTCGATGATGCGCGCCCTGAACTCAGACTTCACCCGCATCCCCGGCAGTCTCTCGTGGATGATCGGCATGATGGGCCAGCCCATCTTCGAGCGCCGCCCCCCAGACGGCTACCCGGATGTGAAGGAAGCCTGGGCAAACTCCATGTCTATTTTGTATCGCTGGAACATGGCTGTGGGCATCACCGAAAACTGGATGGACGATGAAAACCTGGGGCTTAAGATGCGCACCGACGTATACGCCCAAACCCCAACAGAGATTCGCACCTCCGCCGCCCTCGCCGATTTTTGGATTCAACGCCTGCTCGGCAGAACCATCGCAGAGACAGACCGCGCCGCAATCATCGCCGTGATGGCGCAGGAATACGCCCCCGACGAGCCATTGCCCGATGACCATGTCCAATATGTTTTGCCCGCCATGGTCGAAGTAATTCTGATGAGCCCCGATTTTCAGTGGAAATAATTATGCCAAAATCAATTCTCCCCCGCAGGCAATTCCTGCAAGGCTGTTCAGCGGCCATCGCATCCATGGCTGGCGCAAAACTCACCAACCTGGCCTTCGCCAAACAGGATAACCCAACCGACACCCTCATTGTTGTATTTCTGCGCGGCGGCTGGGACGCTCTCAATGTCGTCCCCCCGCGTGATGGCAGGGACCGCGGCTTCTACGAAAAAGCCCGCCCCAACTTGAAAATCTCAGACCTGCTTCCACTCAGCGACCAGTTCGGCCTGCACCCGGCCATGTCGCCACTATTTGACCTGTATCAGGCTGGCAAAGCGGGCGTCATCCACGCCGTTGGGCTGGATCACGACACCCGCAGTCACTTTGACGCACAGGAATTCATCGAACTGGGTACGCCTGGTTCAAAGAATACAACCTCAGGCTGGATCACCCGTCATTTGCAGAGTAGTGGAATTTCATCCATTCTGCCGGCGCTTGCCACCACAGGCCAGCCAACCTCCCTGTTGAATTTCACACCAACCGTCAGCTTAAGCGCGCCCGATGATTTCTCGTTATGGGACAACGGCCTGGCTGAATCACAACAAAATGCCCTGCGCCAGTTGTATAACGGCGACAGTCTCCTGCACCGCGCCGGCGCGCGGACGCTGGATGCGCTGAACATCGTCAGCCCGCTGGTAAATGGCGAGTATCAACCGTCCAATGGCGCTTTTTACAACGATGATGATTTCGGGATTCAATTGAAAACCGTTGCCCAAATGATCAAGCTCGAAGCGGGCTTGCGCGTGGCCGCCGTGGACTTTGGCGGCTGGGACACCCACGAATACCAAAACGAAGGCAACAGCGGCTACATCGCCGACTTGCTCAACAGCCTTGCTTCCGGGTTGGCGAATTTCTACCTTGACCTGGACTCAGGCCACACCGAGCGTTTATCCGTTGTGGTTATCAGCGAGTTCGGACGCAGGCTCGTGCAAAACGAATCCTACGGCACCGATCATGGTCACGGCAGTGTCATGTTCACCCTCGGCGGCAGTGTCAACGGCGGACAGGTCTTTGGCAACTGGCCCGGCCTCGACAACGACCAGTTATACGACCATGCCGATCTTGCCGTCACCACCGATTACCGCCAGGTAATGAGCGAATTGCTTTCCAAACGCCTCGGCAATTCCGATATTGAATCCGTCTTCCCCGGGTTTTCAGGAAGTTACAATCCAATGGGAATATTTCGGTAAATAAACTCAAGCGCCGTCCTCGGCGGCTCCCTGCGAACGCAATCCTTCGCCGGAGACGGCAAAGGGAGCAACTCATCAATATTTCGGTAAATAAAAACTCCCGCATTCAAATGCGGGAGTTTTTATTTTGCAACCGCCCAGCGGTCTCGTCCATCATTTTTCGCCTCGTACATTGCATTATCTGCGCGGCTGAGCAGGGTATCCCACGTATCCACCCCTGTGCGAAATTGAGCCACGCCAATGCTCAAGGTGATATTCACCTCATGTTCCTTCGCAAACACCACCGTCTCACGCACCTGCCTGCACAGACGAGCCGCCTGTTCGGCCGCGGCCCTGGAATCTGAATTCGGCAGGAGAATCAGGAATTCCTCGCCGCCGTACCGCCCCACCACATCCGGGTGACGGATGCTCTCGCGCAGTTGATGGGCAACCTGCCTCAGAACTTCATCGCCAATGGGATGCCCATGCGTGTCGTTGACAGCCTTGAAATTATCCACATCCACAACCGAGACCGAAAGCATGGAGTGATACCGTTCGGCCCGCAGGACTTCATCCTGCAATTCCTTGATGATCGTGCGGCGGTTGAACAGGAAGGTCAGCGAATCCACATGCGCCACTTCGCTGGCCTGCACCATCACCGCATCCATTTCGATCTGCTTATTGCGGGCGATCTTTTTGGTAAACTCGCTCTCGACCTGGAACAGCTTAGCCCGCCTGTTCAGGCGTTCGATCATTTCCTGCAATGCAATGTCTGATTCCATGCGCTCGGCAATGAAGAGCACCCGTCCATTCTGCGCCGGGATAAAAGTGCAATCACAATACTTGGATGAGCCTGTGCCATTCAATGGAAATTCCACCGCCCAATGACCTTTCACTCCATTCGTTAATTTGGCGTGCAACATACTTTTATCGTGTGGGGAAAACAGCTCATTCAAATTGCGGCCGGGTGAGGTTGTTTTTTGGCAGGCTTCAAACGCAGAATTCCATGCCACCAGCGTACCGTCGCTTTCCACAAGCGCCGCCATGGCATGGATGGTTTCGAAGATGGAATTCACATCCTGGGTGGTGATAATTTCCGCCAACTTTTGCATCGTGTTATTTTAGCGTATTCGCTTTGTTTTTTTATCCACCTTACAAATTTAGCAATCCCGACCTTTCAAAATTTAGAAGTGAGACTTACCTTGCCCCCTTTCTCCCAAATTGACGTTCCAGCGTATCCACCGAAAGATGAATCATCGTCGGCCTGCCATGCGGACAAGTCCGCGGCGACTGACAGGCTTCGAGATCATGCAGAAGACTGCGCTGTTCATCGCTCGTCAACGTCTGCCCGCCTTTGACCGCCAGCCTCTTGCAGACTCTCGCCGCAAGCCGCGCTTCCACCTCCGCCTGAAGCGGACTCTCGTCCTCTTCAAAATCCTCCACTACAGCCCTCAGCGCAGACGCGGGATCGCCGCCCGAAAATAAAATCGGCATGGCGCGCACTTGAAATGTATTCGTGCCGAACTCTTCCACTTCAAAACCGAAACGATTCAGGAACGGCAATTGATCGGTCAGTGTCTTCGCAGACTGCGGCGGCAAGGTGACCACTTCCGGCACAAGCAATGCCTGTGACGGGATGCTCTTATTCTCCCGCTGTGCCATCAACTTCTCGAACAGCACCCGCTCATGCGCCGCGTGCTGATCCACCAGATACAACCCATCGGGTCCTTCGGCCACCAAATACGTTGACCCAATCTGTCCAATCAATCTCAACAAAGGAACGCCCGTGGCAAAGGTTGCATTCTGCATTCTGCCTTCTGCATTCTGCATTCCGCCTTCCACATTCTGCATTCCGCCTTCTGCATTCTGCATTTCCCCATCATGCGCCACCGACCAATCGATCCCAATCTCCCTCGGCTCTGAAGGCACGGAACGCGAACCCCACAACTGCGGCGAAACAGACGGGACGGGTGTGTACGCCAGCAATGCCTTGCGCGCCGAACGCTGAACAAAACTAAACACCTTATCCTGGCTTTTAAAACGCACCTCCGCTTTTGTGGGATGCACATTCACATCCACATCTTCGGACGCGATCTCCAAAAATAAAGCCGTCAGCGGATACCGTCCCACCATCAGCAGGGTGTGATAAGCCTGCAACAGCGCGGCAGTCAACGAGAATTCCTGCACCCAGCGTCCATTGACGAAGAAGGTGATTTCTTTTCGATTGGAACGTGTCAGAGATGTTGGACTGATAAAACCCGATAAAGACATACCTTGTCCTGAGCTTGTCGAAGGATGTCCTGAGCTTGTCGAAGGATGTCCTGAGCTTGTCGAAGGGTGTCCTGAGCGGAGCGACGAGCGATCTTCGAGGAGCATAGTCGAAGGGCCATCTTCCGAAGCCATCACTTCGAGCATTTGCCTGGCAACATCCACGCCATAGAGCGCGGCTAAAATCGCGCGCCGGTCCCCATCGCCTGCCGTTTGCAATGTGGCTTGTTTTCCATCCGTCACTTTGAAACGCACGTTGGGATACGCCAGCGCATATCTTGTCACCAGCGCATCGATTGCGCGGCGTTCGGTCACATCGCTTTTCAAAAACTTCAAACGCGCGGGCACGTTGTAAAAAAGATTTTCCACGCGCAGTGTCGTCCCCACGGGCGCGCCGACTTTTTCAACTTTACTCGATACCCCGCCGTCCACTCGCAAACGCGCGCCTTCTTTTGCAGACTCAACCCGCGAAGTGATGGTCATGTGCGAGACGGAACCAATCGAAGCCAGCGCTTCGCCCCGGAAGCCCAATGTCTGGATGTGGAAGAGGTCTTCGGACTGAATCAGCTTCGAGGTCGCATGACGCGAGGCGGCTAAATCCAATTCGTCGAACGGAATCCCATGCCCGTCATCCGCCACTTCGATCAAAGCCCTGCCTGCATCTTCGATCGCAATCGAAATATTTTTCGCGCCCGCATCCAATGAATTTTCGGTCAACTCTTTTACGACCGAAGCGGGGCGCTCCACAACTTCGCCAGCGGCAATTTGAGATGAAACCTCGGAAGAAAGCAATCGAATAGCCATGCCGCGATTATACCCACGACGCGTGCAAATTGCGCATTTTGCACGCGGGTATTATATAATCTGCCAATGCGATTCACCACCATTTTTTTCGACCTCGACGACACACTCTACCCGCCCGATGCGGGTTTGTGGAAAGCCATCAAAGAGCGCATGAACAGTTACATGCGCGAACGCATGGATATTCCCGAAGATCAAATTGGAACCCTGCGCGAAAAATATTTTTTGCAATACGGCACCACCATGCGCGGCTTGCAGGCCAACCACAAAATTGATTCGGATGATTTCCTGGCCTACGTGCATGACCTGCCGCTGAGGGATTATCTGACTCCCAATCCGATGCTACGCTCGATCATCGCCTCGCTCCCGACCCGCAAGCTGATCTTTACAAATGCAGACATCTCCCACGCCCAAAGAGTGCTGACCGCGCTCGAACTCAGCGATCTGTTTGAAACCATCGTGGATGTGAACGCCGTCGCGCCATATTGCAAGCCCATGCCCGAGTCGTTTCAGATCGCGATGAACCTTGCGGGCGAAACCGACCCATCGAAATGCGTGATGATAGACGACATCCACCGCACCACCCGCGCCGCGCGCGAAGCGGGCTTGTTCAGCATTTTGGCGCACAGCTCCTTTGCAGAAGGCGCCGCCAATGCCCATTTGACCGACTGGAATGAATTGAAGAATATTTTGGAGAAGCAGTAAGATGGAATCAAACACAGCTTTTTGGGGCGCGCTTTTCTTCATCCTGCTGGTGGCAGGCGCGAACTTTATGATGTACGCCATCGTGCGCGGCGTAACCCGTTCGGGCAATAAAAATTTTCTGGAGACGTTAAGTAATTCCTTCAACCCTTCCGCAAAGAAGAAGGATGAGTCGATGCAGGAACTGCGCCAGCGAATCGAAGAACTGGAAAAAGGTAAGAAAGACAAAGCGGGGGATTCTGAATAGCAATAGGACTTACGCAGAATGCTTTTTTGTCCGCTAATCTACGCCAATCCACGCGAATTTTTAAAAGGATTAGCGTAAATTCGTGGAGATTTGTGGACTCTATTAAGGTTTTGCGTAAGTCCTGTAGCAAATAGCTTTTGGCTTTACCCAACTGCCCGCCAGCCACCAATCACTGCACACAAGGCAACCCATCTCTTACAAAAATCGTACAAAGAATTCAGCAAACATTAATCCCTGAATGGTATCTTTTCCCCAATCAAGCCAAATGGAGGCTATTGTGAATAAAACCTTAAAGACTATCCTGATCGTTCTCGTTGTTATTGTTGTCGCGCTCGGTTCCTTCGCGGGCGGCTTTGTCACCGGTAACCTCGTGCCGTTTCCAGGGATTCCCGGCCTTCAAGAGCCGGTCGTCTCTGCACCGCCCACCACACCCCCAAACCAGCAATCGGCTACGCCCGAAGAACTTCAAACCCTCTTTTCCCCGTTCTGGGAGGCCTGGACTCTCGTCCACGAGAATTTTGTAGACCAGCCCGTGGATGACACCGCCCTCATGCGCGGCGCGATCACCGGCATGATGCAGGCTCTCGGCGACGAACATTCCTCCTATATGGATCCACAGGATTACGAGGATGCAAACGCCAGCCTCGACGGCTCCTACGAAGGCATCGGCGCTTATGTGGATACCACCACACCCTTCCTCACTGTTATCAGCCCGATCCCCGGTTCCCCTGCTGAAGGCGCTGGACTCAAACCCGGCGATCAGATCGTAGCCATCGACGGAGACGATATGTCCGATACCACCGCAGAGGCCGCGCGCCTGAAGGTGCTTGGCCCTGCCGGGACGACCGTTCACCTCTCCATTTTGCGTAAAGGCGAAGAGGATTTGATCGAAGTGGATATTGTCCGCGCACAAATCGTCATCGCATCGGCCAGCGGCAAAATGCTCGAAAACGATATTGCCTACGTTCAAGTGACCACCTTTGGCGGCAACACCACACCCGAATTGCTCACCACGCTTAATGATCTCATGACGCAAAACCCGAAGGGCATCGTCCTCGACCTGCGCAACAACGGCGGCGGATTCCTGTCCACCTCAGTGGAAGTCACCTCGCAATTTGTCGGAGAGGGCGTTGTGCTGTACGAAGAATACGGCGACGGAACCCGCACAACGTATGACGTGATCCCCGGCGGCCTCGCTACAGATGTAAATATCCCGATGGTAGTGCTTATCAACGAAGGTTCCGCTTCGGCTTCTGAAATTGTCGCTGGCGCATTGCAGGATCATGGCCGCGCCAAACTGGTCGGCGTGGTCTCTTACGGAAAAGGCTCCGTGCAAAACTGGATTCCCCTCACCGGGGATAACGGCGCCGTCCGCATCACCATTGCCAAATGGCTTACGCCAGACGAGAAAACCATCCACAAGATCGGCCTCACCCCGGATTACGAAGTAGAAATGACCGATGAAGACCGCATTGCAAAACTCGACCCACAGCTCGACAAAGCCGTGGAAGTTCTGTTGGAAATGATCGGAAAGTAAACAGCTTGTCATTGCGAGGGCGCACTTGCTCTTGCCCGAAGCAATCTCCCTGCCGTATCCGAGATTGCTTCGCCGCCAAAGTACAAGAGCGGCGGCTCGCAATGACATAAGGAGAAACCATGTTCCTATTCAGCCCCACCTACTTAATGTACATGATTCCCGCCTTCATCCTCATGGCGCTCACCTCATGGTATGTAAAGGCGGCCTACAACAAATGGAGCCGCGTGCAAGCCCACAGCCGCCTCACCGGCGCACAGGCCGCACAGAGATTAATGTCCACGGGCAATATGTACGGCGTACAGATTCAAGGCACAGCCGGCGAAATGACCGACCACTACGACCCGCGCAACAAAACGCTCTTCCTCTCCAACGGGGTTGCCAACAGCACATCCGTTGCGGCGCTGGCCATTGCCGCGCACGAACTCGGCCACGCCATGCAGGATGCAGAGGAATACTTCCCGCTCAAAGTCCGCTCTGCGCTGGTGCCCATCGTCAACATCGGCTCGAACCTCGGCTGGTTCCTGATTATGATCGGCCTCTTCCTGCGCTTTACCAACCTCGCCTGGCTCGGCGTGCTGATCTTCGCCGGCGGAGCCGTCTTTTCCCTGGCCACCCTGCCCGTGGAATTTAACGCCTCTGCCCGGGCGAAGCAACTGCTTGCCCAAACCGGCATCATCCAAACCGACGAAGAGATGCGCGGCGTCAACAGCGTTCTCAACGCGGCGGCATTGACGTACGTGGCCGGTCTCGTCACCGCCATTTTGCAATTGCTCTACTACGTCACCCTCGTCGGGGGCGGCGGCAGACGCAGGTAAAAACATTTTTAGAAAAGAAACAGAGGGGCTGTCTAAAAAGGGACGGCCCCTATTCAATTTAAAAAGAATTTAATACAATAGGGGGATGAAGAATGGACAAATCACCTTCAAGCCATATAGCATGGAGCAGATGAAACTGCTGCCGCCGAGTCTGGAAGAATTGA
>JACRLB010000028.1 GCA_016235445.1 Chloroflexota bacterium
TGCCAAACCCGCACCTGATCACCCCTGGCGCAATTACCCTCTGCCTACTTCGCGGTAAAAAAGTAGAAATGTCACCGCCCTGCAGGGCGGTGACATTTCTACTTTGGAATTCAGGTGACATTTCTACTTTGGGCTAACATAGGCTAAATTCAATTCTCACAGATTTGTAATATTCAGGATTTATGCAGAATGATTTTTTGTCCGCTACTCTTTTTAACGTACGTTACGTGATATTCCGTAGGGGCGACCCGACAAGGCTTAATTGTGTACCCTTCTTATCAGAAAGGGTCACCCCTACTTGCGTAAGGCGAGTTTTTAAAATTCGCGCAGATTGGCGTAGATTAGCGGACTCTTTCAAGGTCTTGCGAAAGTCCTGAATATTATATTCTCAGTAGATCACGAAAACGTAGTAACGACTTTAGTCGTTTGAGTAAAAAGCGACTAAAGCCGCCACTACGAAACCCTTTCGTGAAGTACTGATTCTTGAAGATTTGTGATACCTTTTGAGAGTCTCCGCAAGCCTTGCGCGGCTATCCTTCGGAAAATTCGATCAGGAGAAATTATGAAAACCAACCCCAACAAACTATGGATCCTTGTCTTCGCCCTCGGCTGGCTCTTCGATTTTCTTTTTTGGAAGAAAGCCCCCGGCGTCAACTTCGCCATTTTTGCGATGGCCTGTCTCGCTGTGGCATTCTATCTTTTGATGAGCGATGGGCTTCGCCCGCATCGCGCCAGCCTGGGCCTGTTGCCGCTCTTTGGCTTTTTCGCCGCTGTCACATTCATCCGCGCCGAGCCGATGACGACATTCCTGGCCTACACCTTCACCCTGCTGACAATGTCCATCCTCGCCTTCACCTACCTCGGCGGACGCTGGTATCTGTACACGATGGTGGATTACATTGGCAGGTACTTCAGCCTCTTCGGAAGCATGATCGCCCGTCCAATCACATTCATGGCCGACGCCCGCAAGGAACAAAAAGAGGCGGGCATTCAACCATCCAAACAGAACATCTGGCCTGTGGTGCGCGGCATCATGATTGCACTGCCCATCATTGCCATCTTCGCCTCCCTGCTCGCCTCAGCGGATGTGATCTTCGGCCAGCGGCTGGATGACTTCATCAAGCTCTTCAATCTCGAAGACCTGCCCGAGTTGATCTTCCGCTTCGTGTACATCGTCATCATTGGCTACGCCCTCGCAGGTGTCGTCTTGCACGCCTCCACAGAATCGAAAGATGAAAAAATTGGCAGTGAAGAGAAGCCCGCCATCCCCGCATTCCTCGGCTTTATCGAATCTGCAATTGTGCTGGGCAGTGTGGTCGCGCTCTTCGCCACTTTCGTAACGATCCAATTTCAATATTTCTTCGGCGGCACAGCCAACATCACCGCCGAGGGATATTCCTACGCCGACTATGCCCGCAAGGGCTTTGGCGAACTCGTCACCGTGGCGTTCTTCGCCCTGCTCATGCTCCTCACATTAAGCGCCGTCACCAAACGCGAAACCGAAACGCAAAGAAAAATCTATTCGGGGCTGGGCGTTACGCTCGTTGCCCTTCTATTGGTCATGCTTGTTTCGGCGTACCAGCGCCTCGGTCTGTACGAAGCGGCCTACGGCTTCTCGCGCCTGCGAACCTACACCCACGTCTTCCTGATCTGGATCGGCCTGCTCCTCATCGCCACCATCGTTCTGGAAATCCTGCGCAAGGAAAGAATGTTTGCATTCGCCATGCTCATCGCCTCCTTTGGCTTTGCAATCTCCCTCCCCGTTTTAAATGTGGATGTCTTCATCGTGAATCAAAACATCCAACGCGAACTTGACAGCGCGATAAAAGACAGCGTGGATTTGGACGCCCAATACTTCATCGAACTCTCCGACGACGCCATCCCCACCCTCGTCAAAACGCTTCAGGCTACGGCCACGCCTGATCCCATCCGAGAGAAAGTTGCCGCCGCCCTGGCATGTATCCGCCACCAGCGCGAACAGAATCGCGCCAACCGCATCTACTCCTGGCAATCCTTCCACCTCGCCCGCCTCAACGCAGACAGGGCGCTGGCATCCGTAAAGAAAGACCTGGCGGGGTTCATCGTTGACGACAGCATATACCCCACCACGATCACAACTCCATCAGATGAAGAGTTTCCGTGTTCGGAATATTATTATGATTAATTGACATACCTTACGCGATATTTCGTAGGGGCGACCCGACAAGGCTTAACCGTACATCAGTCTTGCAAGAAAAGGTCGCCCCTACTGCGTAAGATGAGTAATTGAGTCTCATGTAAGAACCACCCGCCATTGACAGTCTATTCATCATTCATCATTCATCATTCCCAAGGACTCCCAATGGATTTCAAACTAACCATCTTCTCCGATTACATCTGACCGTGGTGCTATGTCGGCCAGGGTGTGGTCGACCAACTGAAAGCTGAATACAACGTGGATGTGGAATGGCGTCCGTATTATCTGCGCCCCGATACTCCCCCCGAAGGCATGGACCTGCCCGATTACATTTTGCGCGCCCGCGCCAACGGCTCGGAAGAAAGACTACAAAGCATTGCGGCCATGCACGGCATGGAGTTCCAATCCACCCAGCGGATTTACAACACACGCCTCGCTCACGAAGCCACCGAATATGCCCGCGAGCATGGCAGGGCAAACGAATTCCACAAGGTCGTCTTTCGCAAAGTCTACGCCGAGGGAGGGGATACCGGCAAATGGGAAGTCCTCCGCGCCGCCGCCGAAGAAGTTGGGCTGGACGCCGATGACATGCAATCTGTTGTGGATGGCGGCAAGTACACCGCCCAGGTTGCAGAACAAGTCCGCTGGGCACAACGGATCGGCGTCACAGGCATCCCAACCTATGTGATCAATGACCGCTACGCCATCGTCGGCGCACAGCCTTACGAGGCGTTCAAGAATGCGTTGGCGCAGATCAAAAAAGTACCGCAAGATTAATCTTGCGGTACTTCCACCGCCACCTCGATAATTCGATCCAGCCGAAACGTGCGTTCCGCCTCGCGGGTGTGGCAGTAGGCTTGCAGGTAGATGTAATCGGCCAGGCCGATCACATCTTTGGGGGAAATCCAGCGTTCAGATGTCTCGCCGTCTTTATCCATATATTTGATGAACAAACGCCTGCCGCTGTTGATGGCTTCACTGAGTTCGGTGGGCAGGTACACACCTTCTTCGGGCCAGGCAGGAGAGTTATAGATTCCAACGAAATCATCCAGCGGCTTGTTCATGGGTTTGAGCGAGTCCATCATGGCAAAGAAGAGATTTTTCACAGTGATGGCATCTGCAAGTGCGCGTGAGCCTTGCATATTGGATGAAACGTGAAAATCCTCCGCCAGATGATGCAGGCTGTAGGATGGCAGTTCGTAAAAATCGCGAGCCAGCAAAAGGGTGTCAATCAAGTTGGGAATTTCGACGATTCGTTCCAATTTACGGAACTCATTATCGAGGAATTGAATATCGAATTTGGCATTGTGACAGACAACCACCGCCTCTTTCAACAACGCCTCAAGCTGGTCGGCCACTTCTGCAAACTTCGGCACAGCAGACAGTTTCGATTCGTCCAGTCCGTTGATGTGAACTGCCGAGGGTGAAAGAGTCCGCTCGGGGTTGATGAGCAGGTCAAAGGTCGATTTGATGCGTTTGCCTTCGGTGAGGACAATGGCAATCTGGCAGATTCGATCTCCAAACCAGGGGGAAAGGCCGGTGGTTTCGATATCCAAAAAAGCAAAGCGGGCATTGGCGATGTTAAACATAATTGGAGAGCCCCAATCTTACCGTATTTTTACAAAGCATCGTATGATTATGCAGGTGATTTTTTGTCACCCTGCAATTTCATATTTCAAAAGTGCAAGCAAATTCCCCTGGTTGTGCAACCCCTTTGGGCGTACATTTACCACTATGGTATTGAGTAAACAAATAACGCCCGTCGTTTTGAAAATAATACAATCGGTTATAACAAGGAAAATATGAAAATCCATTTCAACAAAACAATGATCATGATCGGCCTTGTTGCAACCACGCTGGCCGCCTGTGGCGCAACCAACGGCAACTCTCTCGTGGGCGTTGCAGGCCAGCCCACAGAAACATCCACTTCATCGGCGGCGGCCGAACCCTCAGCCTTGCCGCCCATCCCTCCCATCCCTGAATCAGCCGGCCACATTATTTTTATCTCCGACAGGGACGGGCAGAAGAGTCTTTACATCACCAGCCCCAACGGCACAGACCAAACCCGCGTCACTGAAATTATTTCCGAAAGCCCGCGCATTTCACCGGATGGGACCCGCATCGCCTTCGTCTCCAACGCCAATGGCAACGCCGATATTTATGTGCTCGAGATCGCGAGCGGCAGTGTCACCCGCATCACCGACGCGCTCGAAAAAGACGCCTCGCCATCGTGGTCTCCTGACGGAACCAGAATCGCCTTCGAATCATTCAGGGATGGAAACTTCGAGATTTACATCGTCAACGCAGACGGCTCCAACCCCATCCGCCTCACCACCGACCCCGCAGGCGACAGCAACCCCATCTGGTCACCCGTTGCGGATGAAATCATCTTCGTCAGCAACCGTTTTGGAAATGCCGATCTCTTCCTTTTGACGCCCAGCGGAAACGTCTCCACCCTGACGACAAACACCGCCCCCGACTCCGCCCCGGCCTGGTCCCCCGACGGGAGCATGATCGCGTACAAGGCATTTTCCGGCAAACTCTCCAACCTGTGCCTGATCGGCCGCGACGGGCTGAACCAACGCTGTGTCACCAGCGCGCCTTCCGATTATGGCTCGCCTGTCTGGTCGCCGGATAACTTGTCGCTGGCTGTGAATGCAAAGCAAAACGCAGGGTATGGCATCACCATCTTCAACGTTCAGGATGACTCCACGATCCAGCTATTCTCGGCAGGCATCGACCCACGCGGCGACCCGGCCTGGTCGCCGGAGGGATTGCGGCTGGTGATCCAGGCCCAATACGAAGGCAATATGGAATTATTCGTTATTCTCGTCTCTGCCAATGCATTCACCCGCTTCACTTCGATTAATGCCTACGATGGCGAACCAATATGGGGAAGGCAGTAAATGATTCACGGATGTTACGCGCTCGCGCTCGTACCGCATCCCTTCGGCAGGCTCAGGGCAGGCTTTCACGTTGCGCGTGATTTGGAGGTGCAATTGCCTCTTGCAAGATAAATCTTGCAGTACCAAAACCGAATCAAAAAGAGTCATCGCGTGATGACTCTTTTTGATTCAAAGTTGAGTACGTTACCGCCAGATGAAGTTCAAATCCTCGGTGGGTTTGTTGCCCCAATAACTGGGGTTGGGGGCAAGGGTCAGGCCGTTATCCGTCCATGCAGAGACGATGTAGGGGCCGCTTGAAATGATGACGCTGTCACGCGCGCCGTACCCTGCCGAAGCCAGGGCAGTTGGATTCAGAATGGCAAATGCCGGGTCGGCGAGGCCCGTTAACAGGTCCGGCATGGGGCGGTTGAGGTGGATCAAAACGGTGTTGACATCCACCTTTTGAATTCCATCCACTGTGGATTTGGCGCGGTCACTGGCATCCTTCTCGCCGTGGAAGCCCAGGAAGGTGCGTTCCCAGGCGGTAAAGTCTCCATTTCCATGCAAGGGATGTTGCGGGTCAAACCAGCGGTTGAAGTTATCCACGATCACATCCGGGGTGATGGGCGTGCCGTCGCTAAAAACGGCTATCGAACGGAGGGTGAAAATATAATCCAATTGGTCATCTGAAATCACCCATGATTCAGCCAGGGCTGGCTGGGGCGCGCCGCTTTCATCCAAACGAACCAGGCCTTCGTAGAGATACTGGGAGATCATCGCTGAATCGGCATCCTGCGCGAGGGCGGGGTCAAGATTAATGTCCGCACTGATTTGCATTGCGGGTTCTTCACTTTGGGCAGGCGTGGCGGTGGCGGATTCCTCGGTGGCAAGCGGCGACTCGGTTGCCAGGGGTGTGCTCTCTGGCTGACACCCCGTCAACAGGACCAGAAAGGCTGATAATAAAAAATGGGTGAATGCTCTAGTTTTCATAGTTTATAAATTTCCTTATTTTCACGGTTAACCATGATCTTTATTCTAGTCCAAATTATTTAATTCAGGGATTCGAAATTCGGTATATCGCGACCCTTTTTCGTCAAAATGCTCCACTAATATTATGGATTAGGATTTATGCAGAACGCTTTTTTGTCCGCTAATCCGCGCGAATTTTTAAAAAGATTAGCGTGGATTCGTGGAGAGTAATGGACTCTTTCAAGGTCTTGCGTAAGTTCTGGCTTACATTCTCATTGCCATCGGAAGCGTAAAGAGAATTACATTCATCACAGTGAGGACAACCATCAACACTGCGTAAGGGACAAAGGTTCCCCAAACACTGCCATTAGCATTGTTCATTTTTGCGATGCGGTAGGCAACATAAAGCGAGCCGATGAAGCCAAGCGCGAGCAAACCAAATTGCAGAAACTGAATGGTTGTCATATCGAGAATGGCAGGGGAAGCGCCGTGGAATTCCATGCCGAATAATCCCATCGCCGTATAGTAAATGGACTTGCCTTCCGCCAGCAAATGGAACAGGTTGTGGGCGATATGACCCGCCATGTCCAATGCAATGATGGCATACCCGAAGCGGGCGAAGTTTTCCACAAGAGAGATTTTGTTGAATTTGCCTGCTACCCATGAAGTGAAGCCGAGCAAAGCCACAGGAATGGCGAGCGCAATCGCAAAAGTAACACTGAAGGTGACTGCGTAATTGGTGGTGCCGGTAACATGCTCCAGCCATTTCAACATGCCGCCCCACACTTCGAGCATGGTTATATTCTGTACGAACACGATGCCCATAATGACCGCTGAAAGGAAGGCCTCTTCGATCTTGGGCTTGCGGATGAACCATAATTCTTTTGTGGGCGGGCGCACGGTTAATTGAATGGAGTTGTTCGGACAGCCCTTGATACATTCCGCGCAGAGCACACAGTTGGCGCTGGAGGTCATGGTCTTGGGAAATTCAAACAATGGACACGGTGCAGATTGATCGGTTCCTTTATAGCAGGCCGCGATGGTGCATGTTGCGCAAATCTCAGGTGTTCCACGCAAACTCAACATGCCGTTGCGGGCGTAGTTTCCAGATAACCCGCCGAGAAAACAAACATAGCGGCAGAAAGTGCGGCGTTCATAAAACGCGCCCGAAACGATAACACCCGTTGTGAGGGTCAACATCAGAACGCCAGAACCAAGTGGGTTTTCAACCACGCCCCAGACATGATCGCTCCAGGTGATGAAGATGAACAGCGCATCGATGATCCAGATGCCGTATTTTTTCAGGAATTTTGGCACAGGACGATTGTTGCCGACAAAGTTTTGGACAAGGTCATTGATCTTTGCAAACGGACAAATGGCGCACCAAAAGCGGCCCAAAAACAGGAAGATGATCGGGATCAGAGGCCACCACAACACCCACGTCAGCGCCGTGCCAAAGTTGTCGTGCGCGGCTTCGGGACCTAAAATTAGCTGGAACATGATGACCATGAAAATGAGCAGTGTCGGCCATTGAATGATGCCAGGAAACCAGCGACTGCGCAGGAAACGGTTAATCCATTTGTTATCGAGCAGGTTGCCGCCATTGAGCAGGGATGTATTTTTCGTGTTCATCGGAGTTGCCATGGGTATATTCCTCAAAAAAGTAGTAACGACCATGCCCTGTGGGTCAGTCGTTCGTATCATCTCAATAAAACAAGGTATTTATGCACCGTCTCGACACTTGCGCCGCACGCCAGTGCGGTGAGGTCTGCCCAAATTTGTAGAAACCTTCGGGACCGCTTCCCCTGATTATTGAGAAGATACAGTTGTTCGGTAAAAGCGATAAAGCCGCCACTACAGAAACCTAAAATTTACTTTCGAATAACAAGGGACTTGCGTTTGAGAGAAGCCGCCGCAACAATCACAGTGACATTGATGCCAAAGAAGCCAGCCAGTACTGCATAATTCAAGCCGAGCGCGCGGGCAATCTCAATCGGAAATTCAACTTTTGTCGTCTCGCCAGCCACCGTGAAATGAACATTCAGCATCCACTCGCCTGATTTCTCGAAATGCAATTTGCCTGAATACTCGCCAGATTCTGTGGCGGGTTCCAACATGATCGTAAGCGCTTCTTCACTATGTTCATCCGCCGCAGGCTCGTTGGGTTTCATCACGCCCGTGGATGGGACTTCCGCCGCCATATCCATGCCGCCTGAATTGCTGGTCATCACGCCCACAGACGGGGCCTCAGTTGCCATCTCCATTTCACTGCTTTCATCATGCGCAGACATTCCCTCGACGGGCATGGCAGAGACTTCCACTTCCGCGTTGGAAACAGGCATACCCATCGCATCCACAATCTGAATGTGGAATTCGTTTTCACCAGTCTGGGCAGGTTCTTTGAATACCAATTCAACCTGATAACCATTTGCCGTCGCAACATATCCATCTCCCACCCCATCGGCCAATGTCCTTGTGGGCGTTCCCAACAAAATAGCGGCGATCAACAACACCGCCATATTCCCGAACACGATTCTGTTCATGAACAATTTGCCTCCTGTAATCGAAGTTGATAAATCTTATCGCGCCAGATTGAATCTCCAGAGCGCGATATGGCGCGATGTATCGTAGGCTAAATGACTTGTGTCAAATATCATGCGCTGATTGTGACAATCGTTCAGCATTAAGAACACGAAGGTCATTGAACAGGCTGTTCAATGACCTTCGTGTTCTTCGTTGGATGTTCACATAAAAGACTTCGCTCGACACAGCCAGATTACCCCATACAGACAAGCCATATTGCTCATGTGGATATAACCCGCCTCACAACCTGACCTTCAAACTGGTCCCCTTCCCCAAAGCGGATTCTATCTCAAGCCTCGCGCCGATCAAATCCACGCGTTCGTGAATGCCCAGCAGGCCGAAGTGTCCACTGGGCGCCAGCTCTGTAGGACTTTTCGGCACGAGGAAGCCGTTGCCATTGTCACTCACTTCCATTTTGATTTCTGCGGCATCAAAGGTGATCTTCAATTCAGCGCGGGAGGCCTGGGAGTGTTTGACCACATTATTGAGCGTCTCCTGCGCGATTCGATAGAGCGACAATTCCACTTCGCGGGCAAGGCGGCGTTCCTGTCCTGTTTTTTGGAAATCCACTTCAAGATGCACAGCGGCGGCCAAGCCCTGTGGGGCAGTTGCTGGTTCTGTCGAACGGTTAAAGTCGTTACTACGGGTTTGAGAACTCATTTCGCGCGCCAGCATTTCCAGCGCGGTGACCAGCCCCAAATCTTCGAGATAGATCGGGCGCAGGGCGCGGGTCAGGCGGCGCAAGTTCTCGATGGTTTGTTCGGAAAGAGTTTCCAACTCATCGAGCGCTTGTTTCCCGCTCTGGTCTTTGAGTGATCTCTGCGCAAGTTGCACGCGCTGTTTCAACGCAATCACAGCTTGAATGGTGTCGTCATGCAATTCACGCGCCAGTCTTGCGCGTTCCTCCTCCTGCGCCGAGGTGATCGCGCCGATGTAGTCATGCAATCCCTCCTGCGCGGCTTGCACCTTGCGCGACATCTCAGCCAATTCAGATTGCAGGCGCTGTACTTCCAAAATCCCGCCAACAGATTCCTTGATCGCATCAAAATCGCCCCATGCCAGCGCGACAGCTTTGGATTCCAGCCTTTGCAAAGGCTGGACAATTTGCTTGGTGGCGAACCACAGCGCACCCACTGTAAATAACAATGGCGGAATCAGAACCAGCGGCGCAACCAGCGTAAATTCCAGGATGGGGTCGGTGGCGATCCTCCACTCATCTTCTGCCAGGTGCAGGCGCATCTCCTGTCTGTGGGCGATGACACTGCCAATGGCAATGGCCATCGAGAGCAGGGTCAGCGGCAGAATGATCATCGCGAACATGCGCAGGGTCAGGCTCTGCCAGAACGGACTGCGGACGGGTTTGTTTTTCATAAATTACTCATCCGTCAGGTTGCCTGTCGTTTGCGAAATCAGCCCCAATGAAACCGCACGCATGACCGCCTCGGTGCGGCTGTTGGCTTGCAGTTTGGCGAAGATGTGCGCGAGATGTCCCTGCACGGTGCGGTCGCTGATGCTGAGTTGCACGCCGATGGCTTTGTTGGTGAATCCTTTTGCGGCGAGTCGCAGTACTTCCAATTCACGGTCAGTCAGCGGCTCGACCATTTTCTTTTCAGTCCCTTTGAACATGCTGGACATCAATTTGCGGGTGATGGCTGGGTCGAGCGCAGACTTGCCCTCATGCACATCGCGCACGGCTTGAATGAGATCGTCTGCCTGCGCAGTCTTGAGCACGTATCCGTTTGCACCTGCCTGCAAAACTGCCATCACATAGGGGTCTTCATCATAGGCGGTGAGAATGAGCACCCCCACTTCGGGCAGGTTGGCGCGTACCCAACGGGTCACTTCGATGCCGCTGGCTTTTGGCATTTGAATATCGAGCACCGCCACATCGGGTTTGTGTTTTTGGATGAGGGACTGCGCCTCTTCCCCATCCCCCGCTTCAGCTATGACCTGGAGGTCGCTTGCGCTTTCAAGCAGTTGCCTCACCCCCGCACGGACGATGTGATGATCGTCTGCCAGAAGAATGCGAATTTTGTTCTTTGATTTGCCCGATGACTTTGCCATGACTTATTTTATCCAGTTCTCTTCGTAACAGCGACTATTGCAGATTAATAACTCACCGTACGCGATTTACTCGAAGACCCCGAAGGGGTCAAATGATTATAGTTTTTGGGATGCGCCAAATTCAACCCCGCTGGGGTGTCAAATCTATATCATCCCTTCGGGATTGGAAATTCTTTCACGTAATTTTCTATCACCCTGCCATCCCTTCGGGATTGAACTGCGTGCTGTCCGCCACATTTTTCCGATGTTCTTCGGGAGGACAAACGCCCGGTTTATGGCTCGATTATTTTGGAAAAGTACAACAGTCGCTCTTAAACTCGCCGACTGAAGTCGGCGCTACTTTCGCTGAAAAAAATGGAGGGGAGGGCAAGCCAGACGACGCCCAGACCAGCTAAAAGTCCAGAGAGGAAGCGCATGATCGAGTTGAAGGAGCCGAGTGCGTCGCCCGTGTAAAAAGCCGCGGGAAAGGCATCCGTTGTCAACGTCACAAGCCATTGGTTGGTGTCGCGAAATCCCTGTCCAATGCCAGCCAGATCGCTGAGCATGTGCGTTCCACCGTCTATTATAAGTGGAAGCAGGAGCAAGGCAAATCCTGGCCACGGCAATGGTTTGATTTTGCGGCGAAGCGGAAACCATAAAACTGCGAAGATCCACACGCTGGTGTAGAACGAGATCATGCGGTCGGACCAGGCGATCTTCCAGCCCATGCTTTCATTGCCAATAAATTGACGGAGAATCATGGGGTTGATCGTATCCTGCCAGGCGGCTTGAATCTCATTCAGCGAGTACATGCTTTTCCCGCCGAAGAGGAAGAGGGAGCGCTCTGGTAATTGGTGGCAGAAGAAAGAGTAGGCGAAGTAGATTGCCCTTCCTGCGCCCGTCCAACCGAAATTCATAAAGACGGGCGCGAGAAAAGGCGTGAAGACCCACAGCCCATACACCATCAGGAAAGTTTGAAACCAGTGATTCCCAACCCATTGAAAGATGGATTGTTTTGATTTTGGAAGAGCGGTGGTTGTGAGCGTGGACATGGCTTGCCTTTACGGCGCATTTGGTTCGGGCGCGCGGTTGAGGTTGGCTCGGTAGAAGGCCCTGGCTTGTTGCGGGTCGAAGGTTTCAAATTTTTGCAAACGTCCCCAGGATGTCATCACAAGCGGAACATCGAGGGAAGGCCAGGGATAGGCAATCAACTTGATGCCGCCGAGTTCATCCATTGCGGTCTTGATCTGGTCTTTCAAATTTGTACAGCCAGCCTCATCGAGAAGGTCGCAGTTGTACCAGAAGATGACGTATCCATGCTCCAGGTTGTGGACGAGATAACCAGCGGGATATTGATAATTGTTGATTTCGTAAAATCCCGCGTCTAATTCAGATGCATAATGCACACCCGAGGTGGGCGGGTTTGAGTTGTATTTACCAGGGTCTGCATCGGGGGGAAGATGAGGGGAACTCACCATTTCGGGAACGGATTCGCCCGCGGCGGGCTTTATTCCCTGCCAGACCATAAACGCGATGACTGCAATCACGGCCAACCCAACCCCGCCCCAGATGAGATTGGCGGACATTTTTTGTTTGTGACTGCGTTCCCGCATTTGTTGTCGTTTCGTTTTTGTGCTCATTATTTCTCCTGAACTGGTTTAATAAAACAGGCGTCAACGATGTTCTTGACGCCTGTTTCAGCCAGCGTATTACTGAACTGGAAACTCAAATTCTTCCTTGTAGTCCAGTTCACCGTTCCGCACATAAACGGCCAACTTCCAGTCGCCAGAATCGCTGAAATTGGCTTTGATGGAATATTTCCCGCCGCCCTGCTCGGTAGCCAGCCCGCTCATGCCCATTCCCGCCATCGCAGGGTGATCGGCAGATACGTCCACCGTTGCGCCTTCGATGGGAGTACCGTCTGCGTCGGTGATGGTAAAGATCATTTCAACATCACCCACCACGGCAGGATTCGGATTTGTGCTGACGGCGATATTAACCTGCTTCGCCGAGGTTGCGTCAACAGGCGCGGCCGCGCTTCCACATGCCGCCAACAGAACAGACAATAAAACCAGCACGCTGACAAAGATCATCTTACGCATTTTGTAATTTCTCCTTTGAATTTTGGGCTCTACCGTTTTTAACGGGAACACTATCGCCATCTAAAAAATCTGCCGCGAATTTCGCTAATTCACGCCAATTTTCAAACCGATTTGCGAATATTCGCGGAATTCGCGGCAAAAGGTTTGTTGTTTGAAATTCAATCCCGATCATCAAGCCGCCAGGCTCGACGTTGTCGTTGGTGGTGTGATGCAGGATGTGACAATGCAGCATCCATGTTCCAGTTTCTGTGGCGACGAACTCGATATCGTATCGTTCGCCTGGCGCAACGCTGACCGTGTCCTTCGTCAACTGTGCGGCTTCGGGTACGGGGTATCCATCTGTTGCAACGATCTTGAAGGGCATTCCATGCAGATGCATTGGATGGATAAATTGTCCAATGGCAATAAGCCGCAGGCGAACCAGATCACCTTTCTTAACCGTGATCGTCTCCGTCGCAGGGAATGACTTGCCGTTGATCGTAAAATAATTCGGCTCCATTCCGCCCATCGGCATGGCGGCATACGTTTCTCCCTCCGTCATGCGCCATTCCGAGATCATCAACGTTTTGTCTACAACAGGCTGGTTGGCTTCAAGCTCCCCCGGCTCGATAATGAACGGCGCATACAACCCTGCGCCCACCTGCACATCGCCTTCATAATGCGAGTGATACATGAACGTCCCTGCGGGTTTGGCGGTGAATTCATACGTAAAGGTTTCGCCCGGCTGAATGGGATCCTGTGTGACTCCGGGCACGCCGTCCATTGCATTGGGAACTTCGACTCCATGCCAGTGGATCGTAGTTGGGTCAGGAAGTTCGTTCTTGACCTTAATTTTTACCTGATCCCCTTCCCTGACGCGAATCATAGGCCCGGGCACGGTTCCGTTGTATGTGTAAGCCGTCACCGTAACCCCATCCAGAATCGGCCATTGCACCGCTTTTGTAGTCAGCTCGAATACTTTGACGCCGTTCTCTTCACGATATTCGAGCGGCTGTGCGCCTTCCGTCTCAGTGGCAGGCTGAACGTTCGGAGCGGTGATCGGCTCCATTAAGTGCGCGGCTTCGGGGTTATCCACCATCATACTGCCTGGGGTTGGGGTCCCGTCCATCATAGTGGAGTTGTCATTGTTCATCGGCATCGTACGGTCTGGCGTTACAGCAGGCGCGCAAGCGGACAAAATCAATGTCAGGCCAACCACTGAACCTATCAATGTTTTCTTCATATAGTTCCTCTCAAGAATTGATTTAGCCGTCAAATATAAAGAATTCCCCATTCCTTATCCAGAGCAATTTGACGCAGTTGAAGACAGGCCAAATGGCCTATTCAGTCTTTGAGACAGAAACAGCCACAGGGGTTTCAAGCGCCTGTTGAATGGAATGGATCAAGGCTGTATTTGCCCGTTCCTGCGAATCATGTGCAATGGATACCCAGGTCTGTCCATCATTGCCATGCAGGATCAGGGTTGCAGGGCTTGTGTTGACGACCGTAGAGAGCGTCGAAACTTCCCCTGTTTTTCCATAAACCAGTAGAACCACCATCTGGCAGTCACAATTCTGTGTCCCATGATTTGGGCAGGAGCAATCATGCATTGCCAGCCGCGCTGTATGCAGATCAAAGGTCTGTATTGGCCGCAAACCTGCCTGCAATAATTGTTCCCTGACCCATTGCAAAGCTTCATCGCAGGGGCGGTTGATTGATAAGATAGGGGGAATATTCATAAACACCTCAGAAAGCCCGTGTACGGGGTAATTCCATTGTATGAAATTGACCGAGGTATATGAAGAGCAACGTGGCGTATCCGCAGGTAGGCAGAATCGCCTATTCCTGAGAAATAGCCGCTGTACATAATAGACGTTATCGGAAATAAAATTGGGGCGCTGATTCACGCAGAAAAACGCGGATAAATTCTTTTAAATCAGCGAAAATCAGCGTTCATCTGCGTCCGATTAAAGCTTGTGGCTTATTACCGATAAAGTCTAATGAAGTAGAAAGAGCTAAAACCCGATTGTGTTCTACTGATTATTAACTCACCTTACGCGATTTACCGTAGGGGCAACCCGTCCAGGCATTACAAGAGGCTTATTCTCAAAGGGAGGGTTGCCCAATGCGGGCAGGCATCCCGTGGGAACAGGGCGACCCGCCTTTTGCGCAATCAGGTTTTCAAGAATATGGATGAGTACCGCAAGGGTATGATATCGCCCCTACTGCGTAAGATGAGTTATTAATGTATGCCAGGCTTAATCTTGAAATTGGACACAGCTATTGTTGAATCATTTTGTGAGGAAGGCGGCAGAGTTTTATTTTTCTCTGCCGCCTTCCTTTGTTTATGTGTTGTCTATTTCCCTACCCCCGTCAGCGCTACCGAGTGTGGTGATCCGGTTGCGTTGCTGGTAATGTTGAGCGTACCTGTAAACGTGGTGCGCGAGGTGGGCGCAAACCGTACGTTGACCGTGCAACTCTTCCCAGGCAGGATCGCGGCGCCGCAGTTATGACCCGCGATGGTGAACGTGGTCGAACCGCTGATCGTCAGGGATGTGATGTTCAGGTTGCCCGTGCCCGTGTTCGTGATGTTGATGGATTTGGTAGAACTTCCTCCAAGGCCTGCGTTGAAACTGAGCGAAGTGGGCGAAAGACTCAGGGAGGCTGACACGCCACTGCCCGAAAGGTTGACTAGCTGTGGGCTGGTGGGCGCATTGTCAATCAACTGGATTTGAGCCGTTCTTGCGCCGCCCGCAGTTGGGGCAAAGCTGACTTGCAAGGTGCAGGTAGCTCCTGGAATGACAGGCAGGGCGCAACCATTTGCCAGCAGGAAGTCCGTCGGGTTGGCTCCAATCAGGGTGGCCGAGGCGATGTTAAGATCCGCACTGCCTGTATTTTGAACCGTGACAACTACCGGCGCGCTTATGCTTCCTACAGCCTGGCTGGCAAACGTCACACTGGCTGGGGTGATGGAGACCGCAGGCATCGGCACATCAATGGCTTGACCAGAGAGGGCGACCGATGCGGGTGAATTCAGACCCGAATGGCTGACCGAGAGAACTGCTGATTTGTTCCCTGCTGTGGCCGGGCTGAAGCGGACAGTTACCGAGCAGGATTCATCCAGCGCGAGAGCCGCGCAAGTACTGCCTGTCACCTGGAATTCTGAGGCGTCCGCGCCGCCGAGGCTGGGAGCGAAGCCAGTAATTGAATCCGGTGAAACGTTGGTGAGGGTGAACGTCATATCGGGGCTGGAGGTGAGTATGTCCACGTTGCCGAAGTCGAGGCTGGCAGGCGAGCTGACGATTGGACCAGCCAGTTTCCCGGAGACGGTGAATTTGTCCGTTCGCATGGCAGTGCCGTCAATGGCGAAGTAGTTGGCAGGCTCGGTTTCACCGACTGCGATGTAGCGGGAGCCGACAATGCGATGCAGGCTGATGGCGTCACCCAGGTAGCCGTCCGGGGCGGCGGGCGCGAAGGCTGGGTCCCAGCGCAGGAGGCCGTTGTTTAGCACCGGGCTTGGGATCGGAGGATCAATATCGGTGGTACCAGCGTTGGCAGGGATTCCTCCGACCGTATTGGTCAGGAAGGGACCGACAGGCCCATACGGTGTGGTGAAGGTGTACGAAGTGTTCGCGCATAGCCCGGAGGTTACGACAATGCGGATACGAGCGAAGGTAATCTGCTGGCCGACTTCTGGAATGGCGCCAGCGAAGGAGCCTTCGAGCGCCATGCGCAAATGTGCGAAGCCAGCTCCTGTAGTGCCGCCGCAACCGTCTGTGGACACAAGATCGGAATCGGCGATTTGATAGAAGAACTCGCTTGGGTAGTTGGCGGGGAAGTCAAGCGGGAGAGCTGGGTCGAACCCGGCATCGGCGAGGACGATACAGTTGGTATCGGAGGCATTGAGACAAGGCTCGACGCGCACGCCGTTGTCATCCTGATACCAGTCTGCGAAACCGTCTGATCGAACCGTTGCTGAAGCTGTCGGTGTGCCCGTGAAGCCGCGCCCGCTGACGGCGACGGTTGTCACTGCGCCAACCACGTTGCTCGGGATGGTAATTGTTCCAGTCGAGAGTCCGCCAACAGTTGGGGCGAAGCGGACTTTAATCACGCAGGATCCATCCACAGGCACGGTATCTGGTGCGAGGGGGCATGTGTTCTCGATCAGGAAGTCGGCGTTATCCACAGTGGGAGCGCCCACTTCGAGCGGCTCCAAGCCGCCGAGGTTCGAGACAGTGATGGAAGCGGATTGACTCGTTTGGCCGGTGTGAAGATCGGTGAAGGCGAACGAGGCAGGGCTGACGGAGATTGCAGGCCCGCTGACCGATTGCCCGATTCCATTCAGGGTGATTCTTAAGCCAGTGTTGCGCCCGGTATGGTTGACCGTGACCCAGGCGTTGCGACTGCCGGCGGCGGTTGGAGCAAACAGCACGTTGAAGTTACAACTGGCGCCCGCGGCAAGCGAGGTGGTTCCGCCGAAGAAGGCGTTGTTACAGCCGCCATCAGGGATGAAATCGCCGATGTTGGGGCCGCCCAGAACCAGGCTGTTGATCGTCAGCGAGGTGATGCCCTCGTTGGTCAATGTGATTTGCTCGTTGCCGCTTGCAACGCCCACCGCATAAGGACGGAAGGCCACACTGCTGGGGTTCGCGACGAGCGGGCCATTGAGTTTGCCCATCACAGTGAAGAGTGATGTTTGGCCGATAGTGACGCTGGGGCCGCCAACCGAAGTGGGGCCTTGAATTTGGAAGAGGTTGGTAGAGAACGGACTACCGGTGATGCGGTGCAGGGAAACGCCATCGCCAATGTAGCCGGCCGGCGCCGCAGGAGCTACCGCGGGGTCCCACTGGAGGAAACTGCCGAGTACGGGGCTTTGCAGGGCATCAGCGAAGTTGCACAGATCCGGCGCGACCGGGAAACAACCGATATCGACGGTGCCTGCCGCAGGTTTGATGGAGCCTTGATCGTCGGTGGTTAGAAGCGTCTGTCCGTAGGGGTGTGTGAAGGTATAGGTGGTGTCCGGGCACAAGCCGCCGCGCACAACAATGCGGACGCGTCCGAAGACCATCTGGTCGCCGTCAATCGGCGCAGGGTTGACAAATGCGGCTTCTACTGCCGAGCGAACAAAGGCGCGTCCTGATGGAATGCTTCCGCATCCTGGGGTGGTGAGCTGGTCCGAGTCCGCGACTGTGTAGAAAAATTCAGTGGGGAAGTTGGCAAATTCGGTCCGACCCTGCAACGGCTGGGCAGGATCGTAGAAATCATCAGCCAGAACGATGCAGAAGGGATCGTTCGGGTCAATACACTCACCGACGCGCAGGCCGTTCTCATCCTGATACCAGGTGGGGTAACCGGTGGCCTGGTCAATGACCGTGGAGACCGCGGCGATTCCGCCCGTACCGATTGCGGTGAGGGCGATATCCACATGCCCGACGCTGATGTTTGCGACGAGATGCAGGTTTGCATTCAATGGGCCATTGGTTATGGGGCGCACTGCAACAAGAATGTCGCATCGTTTACCAGGTTGGATGACGATATTTGTACATCTGTCGGAAGTCTTTACGAATTGCACCGCGTCGCCGGATTGGATTGTATCCACGAATGTGGCGCTGGAAATCAGCAATGGGGCAACGCCGGTGTTGGTCACGCGCACGCGCTGTGCGAGAGACTGGATGCGGATGCGCACACTGCCCAAGTTAAGCGACAGGGGGCTGGCGCTTAGAATGGCTTCGTTGCCGGGGTTGGTGCCAGTGCCGGCTAATGCGACGACAAACGGCGAGCGGATTCCATCATGGGTGATGCTCAAGGAACCAGCCAATTCGCCTACAACAGTCGGGTCGAATTGGACAGCCACTGCGCAGGATTCATCGCGGGCTAACACGCGACCAATACAAGCATTGGGATCGGTGGCGACGAAGCGGCCTGCCGGGGCGGCGGAAATGGCGCTGATGGTCAAGGCGTTTACGCCGACATTGGTCAACGTCACTGAACGAGCCGCGCTCAAGCCGGTGTTGATGTTCTGGCCGCCGAAGTCCACCAGGGCGGTATTCGCAAGCACTGGACCCGCCTCCCTGCCCATGACGGTGAACTGGTCGGTGCGCATCACTTCGCCGAGGGCATCGGAAATGGCAAAATAGTTGGCAAAACCGGTGCCAGCGCCGCCGGGTTCATACGTTGCGCCGGTGATAGTATGTAGCGTGACTGCGTCGCCGAGATATCCAATGGGCGGGGCGGGGGCAACGGCAGGATCCCAGCGCAGGAAACTCTGGCTGACCGGACTGCGTAACGCGAGAGAGAAGTCGCACAATTGTCCGGGCACGGGCGCACAACCGAGGTCCTGGGTTCCTTCAACCACGCGGGTTCCACCGAATTCATTCGTGGTTAGTGTCATCGTGCCGAAGGGGTGTGTGAAGGTATAGGTGGTGTTCGGGCAGAGGCCGCTGGTGATTCGAACGCGAACTCTTCCGAAAACCATTTGCTCGTTATCCGCGGGCAGGCCATTGACGAACGCGCCTTCGACGGCAATGCGCAAAAAGGCTTTGCCGGGGCGGGTGCCGTTACAGCCGGGCGTGGTGAGTTTGTCGGAGTCAATCACCGAATAGAAGAACTCGTCCGGGAAGTTGTCGGGCATGTCCATCGGGAGCGCCGGGTCAAAGACACCCGGGTTGGGCAAGACCACGCAGAACGGATCATTGACATCGAGGCACGAGTCGAGGCGCGTGCCAGTGGTGTCTTGATACCAATCCGGGAATCCGAACTGGTTAAGTGTTGGCGACACTGCGGCTGGCGTCACGAGAGGCGCTGGAGCTGCGGATGTGCCAGTGGAGGGCATCAGCATGGCAAGTGCAATTATCATGATGAATGAAGAATTCAGCCATTGCTTAATGTGTCGCCGGGAAGAAAAATTTGAGCGGTTTGGAATTTTACCTATCATGATGTTTTTCCTTTCAATATTGAGGCGATGATCGATTCAAATCAGGAGAAAGGCAATTTTTTCCATAAAAAGCTTCTTTTGTGAGCAATCAATAATTCGGTAAATGGAAATGAAATTGCAATACTTACATATTAATCGCAAGGATAGACATCTAATATGGACTAAAGCAGTCAAAATTAGACTGACTTAAGGGTGAAAAAAGAGTGATTTGGAGTGGTTTTTGGGAGTAGTACTTGTTATCCCACCTTCGGCAGAACGGCCTGCGTAAACCTTGGTGCCCTACACTTGCCCCGAAGCGAATGGGAGGGCAAGTATGCAGTATGTGCGCAGGCTCGTCATATCAGTTATTAACTGATGGTACGCGATATTCCGTAGGGGCAACCCGTTCAGGCATCACAAGAGGCTTATTTCTCAAAGGGAGGGTTGCCCCGCCGTGGCAACAGGGCGACCCGCCTTTTACACCATGAGGTTTTCAAGAATGTGGATGGGCCATCCCTATTGCGCTACATTGACGATGCAGTTTCCCAGTTCACGCCACACTCCCCGCATTTCGTTGGGCTGTTCAAACCCGCACTGCACCAAACGCAGTGCGGCGCAAGTGTCGAGACGGTGTATCATCATCCCCAAGTGATTGAGAAGAAACGTTTCTTCCCTACATTTCAGTCTACTTTGTGCTGTCCGTGTCCCAAAAAAAATTAAAAAAACATCTCTTACTGCTTGCGCTGGATAAACCCCTGCTTAATACCAAACTCAGCCGCCTGATGGCGGGACTTAGCCTGTAACTTGGTCAAAATACTACTGACATGGCTCTTGACGGTCTGAAGGCTTATGGACAATGTATCGGCAATTTCCTGGTTTGAAGCGCCTGTTGCCATAATATTCAGGATTTCACGTTCTCTCTGGGTAATAATTGGGGTTGTCTCCTCATTAACCAGATTCTCCGGCCTTTTCGATAGCTTTGAAAATTCAGCCAGCAACTGCCCCACAAGTTTGCGCGGCACAGAAGATTCCCCGTCCAGCGCGCCGCGTATTCCCCGGATAAGTCCCGTCGAACTGGTTGATTTTAGAATATATCCCTGTGCTCCGGCCTTAACCGCATTGAAAAGTTTCTCTTCCTCTTCATGAGTCGTAAGCATAATAATGATACTCTCCGGTATATTGGCACGGATCAACTCTGTGGCTTCCAGGCCATTGCTCAGCGGCATGTTTATATCCATCAAAATCAGGTCGGGGCGTAATTCATGGGCCATCGTAAGGGCCTCCAAACCATCATCAGCCTGCCCAACAACTTCCATATCCGGCTGATTGTTGATTACCTGTGCGACCCCCTCCCGGAAGAGTTCATGATCGTCAACAAGAAGAATGCGCGCTTTTTTCGTGTTCATTTTTCCTCTTTCGAAAAGGAAAGCATGGCCGCCAAAATGGGGATTTTTGCGCTCACTCTCGTCCCCGCGCCTGGCGCCGTTTCTATAGACAGCGCCCCCCCGACTCTTTCTGTGCGCGCCTGCATCACTGCCAGCCCAAGATGATGGTCACTCTTGGACAGGTTGGGGTCAAACCCCCTGCCATCGTCACTGACCATGATTTGCAGAACTTCATCCGAGTACTCCAACTTTACCTGCGCTTTTTTTGCATTGGCATAACGGCGGACATTTGTCAGGGCTTCACGGAAAATATACATGATCTGTTTTTGAATCAAGGCAGGCATAACAAGAGAAGATAAATCGCCGATGGTCAGGTCGACGGGAATTCCGCTTGTGTCGATAAATTCCTTTACATACTCTGTCAACTCCCTGCTGATATCGGCGGCTTTATTTGTTGTCATGGAATTCATGCCGCTAAACGCCATGCGCATTTGCGCGTGCGCTCTTTCGATCAATTGCTTGAACTGCTCCAGTTCAGTGGATACGTTCTCTTTTTCCCGGCCTGAGAGTTGATGATCCAGCTCGCTTACTTTTAAGTTTAGCAGGCTCAAAGTTTGGGAAGCCTCATCATGCAATTCGGATGTCAGGCGATGCCGCTCATTAAGAGTGGCATTCAATTCAACCTGCCTTCTGGAATCTTCGATCAGATGAATATTGGCAATTGCCACCGCCGCTGAATTGGCAAGCAGTCTGAGCGTATGATTTTCAATGTCTGTGAATGGCAGGTTTTTATCGCGCGTAATGCAAATCGCGCCGATAATGCGGTCTCCGTTGTATAACGGAGCCGACAAACAACCGTCGGATATTTGCATTTGATGATTTGCGCAAATGGAAACTATCTCTGCGGCTGTGTCTTTGACCCCAGCCATAATGCCGGCCGGCAATAGCTTTGGGGGAGGCTGGTTCCGCCCATCGGCAGTGAAAGAATTTCCATTCTGCGATGTCAGCTCAAACCGCTTCATATCCTGGCTCAACATACAAAGATTTGCAGATTTTGCGCGCATCAAGTTTTTGGCGCGCTGTGTTACAGAATCAACGAGGTTACCAAAATCCGGCTGACTGACGATCTCCTGGCTAAACTCGAAGGCATCCGCCAGTATCGTCGTGCGTTCTTCAACTCGTTGCTCCAACATCTTCTCGCTCTTCTGGAGAGCTTCTTCCGCTTTTTTACGCTCGGCCAGTTGTTGTTTTGTCTCTTCATAGAGTCGCGCATTCTCACTATTACTACGAGTCAATTTGCGCGACACCCCGTACACCAGGATAACCAGCGCCCCATACAGAAGCGAGAATCCCGCGGCGATACTGGCCCAGACGAACCTACGGGTTGCGGCGATGCGCGGCCTCACAATCGCCAGGTCATGATAAATTTCGTAAGAGCCTGCAATCTGCGGCGAGTCATGGATGCGCAACGGAATATAGATTTCCAGCAGTTGGGAGCCAAAGCGCCCCTTCTCTAGTACGTTTTCCGCTTTATCTAAAGAAGAAACAGACATCGTTGTCTGACCATCCAGAGCCTGCTGAAGATCCTCGTCGATTGGAAAATAACGCCCAGCCAACTCTTCCTCATCTGAATAAATCAGCAGTCCTTCACGGTTCCAAATTTTGACTCGGACAATATGCCGATCTTTGAGAATTTTCTCCATCAGGACAGCGATCTCATCATATCGAGCCGGGTCGAGGGGACCGGCCAAATCCGCAGATTCCAGGTTTGGATCAAGGTACAGATCGACTTGTTCAGCCGCGCTTTCGGCGGCCTGGCGCAGCGCAAGTTGTTCCAGTTCTTGCTGGATATACACCGCCAAAACGATGGCGATCGTCACAGTAACCAGCAAACTAACCAGGGAAAATGTAACCACGGGAGTGGGTTTCCAGCGCCTGAGGTATTTCATAATATTTTCCTTCATGACAGCGCTAACCCCTAAAAATTATCGTCTCATTCCCACAAAAGGTCCGCCAGCGGGTCTCTCTCACCATGCGGCTGAATTGCATCAACCCATTAATATCCACATTGGGTTTCGCGAACAGTGCGGCGGCTGTATCCAAATAACTCAAAGGTCTGATAATTTGAAAGGCAATAAAATATAACCCCCACATGATTAGCAAAAAACCACTGATGATAATAAAGAGCAGATTACGTAATGAGTAGTGCATCATCTACGGCTCCATAATTACTGTAAAGAAACTGCATAGATCAACTAAAACGAGACTGTTCTTATCGCATTAGAGATATAATAGCATAAATTACCTGTTTTGGATGAATAAATCATTGGCTCTCTTTTCATCATCACCGAAACTCTCGGCAGGGATATGGTGATAGATATTAAGTGCGCCAGAATACAAGTAGATAGGCGAAGATGAATTCGTGTTTACCTGTCTGCCTGTCTGCTTTACCCCGTAAAGGAGACTCACATGACCACCATCACCGTCATCGGCGCAGGCAGCGCCTCGTTTGGAGAAAACACACTTTCCGCCATTCTTCGCTCAAAGAAATTAAAAAATTCCACTTTACAACTTGTAGATCGCAATGCCCAAAGCCTCGATATCGTTCACAGACTTGCGAAACGATTGAACAAGGAATGGGATTCGAAATTCAACATCACCGCGCACACGCATCATAAAGATGCGCTCACAGATACAAACTTTGTTGTCTCTGCCATTGAAGTAGGCCCGCGCGAAGAATTGTGGAAATCCGATTTTGAAATCCCGTTAAAGTATGGCGTACGCCAACCGTATGCCGAAAACGGTGGCCCTGGCGGTTTTATCCATGCCGCGCGCAATGTGAAGCCCGTGCTCGAAATCGTCCACGACATGCAACAGGCCTGCCCCGATGCGTGGTTTATCAACTTCACCAATCCAATGGTTCGCATTTGCGATCTCGTCAACCGTCACAGCAAAATAAAAGTGGTGGGCTTGTGTCATCAAATTTATAGCGGCTATGGCATGGTGGCCGTTGCGCTTGCAAAAGAACTTGGCATTCAAATCCCCGACGGTCTCGAAGGCATGCACGCAGACGTGATACAGCACCCGCTTCAACATGAAGTCATGCGGCAGGCTGTGCCATTGCTGGACATCCGCGCCGCTGGCACGAATCATTTTTCGTGGATCATTTCCGTCCACGATAAAAGAACAGGCGAGGATTTATATCCACTCCTGCGAAAACGATTCTTCGAATTGGATGACTCCTTCGAACCGCTCACGCGCCGCATCTTTCGTAACTTTGGCCTGTTCCCGGTTCCCGGAGATACCCATCTCTGCGAATACCTCCCCTGGATGAGCGACCCCATCACCAGGCCATGGGAAAAATTCAACATCCGCCTGTATGACTGGCAGGTAATGGCTGGCCTGCGTGATTTCAGCCTGGACAGATTAAATGAAATGGCAAACGGCAATATGACCATTGAAAGCCTGCTCGAAACAGACTCGGAAGGCGCGGTGGAGATGATCGAAAACATTGCGTATGCAGGCAGTCATTATCACCTTGCCGCAAATCTTCCGAATGCAGGTCAGATTTCCAACCTGCCGCATGGCGCAATCGTCGAAACCCCCGTCCACGTCAATGGAGCAGGGATTCATCCCGTGCATGTGGGCAATTTACCCGAACCCATTGCAGAATTATGCCGCCGCGAATTAATGACCGCACAATTGGGTATTGATGCTGTTGTTGAAGGGAATTATGAAAAAGCATTGCAGTGCCTCCTGCTCGACCCCGTCATTGCCGATATGGATACAGCAAAAAATATCCTTGATGATTACCTGAAGACATACAAGGAACACATGCCGCAGTTTGACAAATAGACATTATCAGAAACAACATACATACACCGTCCCGACACTTGCGCCGCACGCCAGTGCCGGGATGTTTTTTTTATTACCCATAAAGTCTAATAAAAATTTTGGCGTTGACGATTTCATCACGCGTTAATCAAAGGCGGGCAATCGTCCGCCTTTGATTCTTGAAAACGTTAAAGACCTTAATAACCTTAAGATATTTTATCTGTAATGATATAAAACGCACAAAGTATGTCTGTGATATTTTAAGATAAATGTATGTTCAAAAACCTTTACATAAATCAATAGTTGTATAAAATAAACATATCATAATGATTAATGATTCGTTATTATATGTCGAATGAAATATATAAACATACAAAACATGATTCGCTGACATTGAATCAAAAAACGAAAACATAATAGAAAGACCTCAAAGGAAAAATCATGTACATTTGTGTATTAGCAAGCACACCAGACGCTGACGATATTCCGTATGACCCATCGGCATACATGAAGGGCTATCGCTGGAAACAGCACCATGTCGAACCGTCGAATGTCGAAAAACAGATCAAGGCATTAATGGACGAAGGCGTGGATGTCTTTGTCAATTTGTGCGACGGCACACCCGATGACGCGCTGTCTGGCATTGCCCTTGTTCATGCGCTCGAAAAATATAATGCCGCATTCACCGGCGCAGATTCGAAATTCTTCGACCCCACACGCGATGAAATGAAAAATGCCGCAAGACGCGTTTCGGTTCCCACGCCCAATTGGATTTTCGTCAATCGCGCAGAGGACGCTGAAAAAGTTGCAAAGCGTTTGAAATTCCCCATGCTGGTCAAACCGCCGCATGGATATGCCAGCGTCGGCATCCGCCGCAAATCCCGCGTGGAAAACATCGAACAACTTCGCGAACAAATTGCAGTCGATGTCGAAGAGTTTGGCCGCGCGCTGATCGAAGAATTTATCGAAGGCCGCGAGTTCACCTGCCTCATCGCCGAAGACCCCGATAATATCGACAAGCCCATCACCGTCAAACCTGTTGAATTCATCTTTCCCCAGGGCGAATCCTTCAAACACTATGAAATGAAATGGGTCGAATACGAAAAGATGTCCGTGACTGCGGTCACTGACCCGAAGATCGAAAAAATCCTTCGCGAGCAGACCCTGCGCGTCTTCAACGAACTGGGCGGCAACGGATACGCCCGCTGTGATTACCGCATGGACGCAAACGGCGACATCTACATGCTGGAGATCAACCCCAACTGCGGCATCTTCTATCCGCCGCACGAACCTGGTTCCGCTGATTTCTCGCTCATGAATGATAAGAATATCAATCACAACAAATTCATGAAGCTGATCATCCGCTCGGGCCAGAAACGCCAGACCATCAAAGCCGCCGAAAAGATCATCAAACGCCAACAGCGCAAACGCCCTGTTGAAGCAATGGCATACACCTGATAAAAAAATGGACACAGCAATGTGTCCATTTTTTATCCCAACATGAGACTCGCCCCCTCACTTGCCTTGCAGATGTAAACCGCCGCCTCCAACCCCGCCCTTCGCCTGTATGCCGCTGAAACAGCATGGACAAACTCTGCGGCATTCCCCCCCTTCACCAAAGCCACAGCACAGCCGCCAAAGCCTGCGCCCGTCATGCGCGCGCCGTAGCAACTGCTTTGCTCACGCGCACATTCGACCATGATGTCGAGCGCATCGTTCGTCACTTCGAAATCATCGCGCAGGCTGTCATGGCTGGCATTGAACAATTCTCCCAAACTTTTTACATCTTCATTTTTCATTACTTCAACAGCTTCCAGCACCCGCGCATTTTCTGTGATGATGTGCCTGGCTCGTTTAAGTACAACTTCACTGAACCCTCTTTTCTCTTTCATCTTTTTTCCCGTAAATTCGCCTACATCACGCAATGCCTTCACTCCAAACCAGCGCGCCGCTTCCTCGCATTGACTGCGCCTTTCGTTGTAGGCTGAATTCACCAGCCCGCGCCTTGTGGATGTATCGAGGATTACGATGGATACAGTCTTTGGCAGGGGGGCGTGTTGAATTTCCAGCGAGCGGCAATCCAAAAATAAAGCGTGGCCTTCCTTACATGCCGCGCTTGCCATTTGATCCATGATGCCGCAGTGGACTCCGACCCATTCGTTCTCGGCTTTTTGCGCGATCTTTGCCATCTTGGGCGCATCCCACTCAAAACCAGAGACGGCGGCGAATGCGCGGGCAACCGCCAATTCCACTGCGGCAGAGGAGGCTAAGCCCGCTCCACGAGGGACGTTGCCTGTCATCACGGCATCGAATCCGTGTAATTCATAGCCTGCCTTCATTAAATGATATGCGATCCCTTTGGGATATTCGAGCCAGCCACTGCCTTTCGTGAGGGAATGTAATTCGAAAACAGAATCAGGCGTCGGGTTGTCCTGAGCGACAGTCGCAGAAGGAGGCGCGGGTTGCATATCCAATGAATGGATATGCACCTGTCCATCATGCCGCGGACGAAGCGCAAGCCAGATGGCGCGGTCGATGGCGATGGGCAGGACGAAGCCGTCGTTGTAATCGGTGTGTTCGCCAATTAAATTAACCCGCCCCGGCGCGCGGACGATGATTTGAGATTCAGAGTTAAAATAGGATGTGAATAATTGCTTGAGATGTTGAATGTTCATAATCGCGGTTATACCATAGCAGAGGTAACATGAACGATCTTGAACTGCTCGAAAACTATGAGCCTGTTTTACGCTTTGCGAAGAGCGAGCGATTTTTTCCGATGGCGGTCGAGCCGTATTTGGAAAGGTGCGCACTTTTTCCCAGCGGGCCACATGGCGTGGCGGAGTTGTTTGCACATTTCCATGAACCGCTTGTTGACAAAATTGGCAGGCTTGGGAGCGGGCAATATTACCTGCGTTTTGTAAACAAGCCTTTGAATGATTCGGATGCGTGGGTTTGGTGGGGAGGGCTTTCGTTCGTTGGCGTTGTTGCAGGCTGGTTTTTGATGAAGCTCGCGGGTGTGGAACTGGCAGTCACTGCTTCGCTGACTGCGGCATTGATCATTTTTATGTTTGCCTCTCCCATTCGTTTGCGTATCATTCCCGCTGTGTTCGCTTCGATTTTTTTTGTTGCGCTGGGGGTCGCGCCGATCTGGTTTTTCCTTCATCCCAGCGAATATGTGGGTATTGCCGTTGAATATCTTATTCTGTTTCCGATCTATTTGATTCTTTTATTTTATTTCTCCGTGCGGGTGATGAAATTTATCCTCGAGCGCATCCTGCCTGAAGGGCCTGGCCTCGTCATGGATATGCTTTCGCAGGCGACAGAGAAGATTGCGCGGGAGGCGTATTTTCAATATGCCGAGATTTTGGGGAAGGAATCCCAGCCGCTGTATTATGGACGGGTCTTGCGTGAAACAGATTCGCAGAACGACCAATGGACGATTCTGCAATATCATTTTTTCTATGCCTTCAATGACTGGCGGCTGGCGGCGAATGGAATGAATCATCACGAGGGGGATTGGGAGATGGCGGCGGTTTACCTGAAAAACGATTTGCCGTACGCGCTCCTGCTTTCCCAGCATGGCGCGGGAAATATGGAAAGTTGGGAAACCGTGCTCAAGGCGTTGGACAAACAGGGGAATTTGACCACGCATCCCATTGTGTATGTGGCGCTGGGGTCTCATGCGAATTACAGCAAGCCGGATGTGATCCGTTCGCCAAGCATGTACAAGACGGGCAGGTTACAGCGCTTCCTTTATTGGATGGATGGCTTGATCCATTACCTGTTTTTATTGGTTAATCCGAATCAGAAGGCGCGCCAGATCGCTTTGAAGGAGATTCAGGACAGGCATACAAACTTCCTGGCAGAGGATGCCTTTATGTACCTGCGCGATGAAGCCGACCATTATGTCGTCAGCCTGCCGATGGAGATCGCTTCAGGGGATGGATTTCGTGTGGGGCTTCAGGGAGATCATCTCAAAGAGAGGGTGGTTAAATCGAGCAGTTATCTTAAGCGGGTCATGTCGGACCGAAAGACGAGCCGCCCAAAAGTTAAAGAGTGGAGGCGGGCGCTATTGAATTCCGAGCTGGGTTGGGTACAATATAAGGGATTGTGGGGAGTAAAGAGTTTTTTGAACGAGGAATCGGGCCCGCCAGGACCCAAATGGGACAGGCCTGTAAAAGATCAGGCCGATGTGAATCAGCGTGTCCGATGGGGGAAGCCGTTGGATTGGCTCGCAGAACTGGAAAAGCATAAACATTAATGACTTAACAAGGAGAAGCCCGTATGTCCATTCCACAGGTTCTTGAAGTTGCCATAGGTTTGATATTTGTTTATTATGTTTTGGGTTCGATTGTTTCCATGATCACGCAATGGATCAATGAAGCGCTGGAAACGCGCGGCAAGGCGCTGGAGCGGTATTTGGTCAAAATCGTTGGGGATGCAAAGATCGAAGACCTGGTGAAACTGCCGCAATTGCAGGCCCTGCGCCCCATTCGATACAAGAGTTTCCTGAGCGTGTTTGGAGCCGCCACGGAACCAAAGAAGATCGAGAAGATTCCCGTTGCCACCCTTGTGGATGCATATTTTGATCTCGTGGGGCTGACTTCGAATAAGGAAGTGAATTTACACCAGCTCGCCGAGTTGGTTGATAATTTGCCCGATTCAGAAGGCAAGCAGGCATTTATTCAGTGGATTCAGCAGGGTGTGACCAGCGTCGAAGATTTGCGGAAGCGCACCACCGCCTATTTCAGCGGCATGATGGAGCAGGCCGCGGCCACCTTCCGCGCGAATGCCCGCAGTTTCGTGATTATTCTTTCCGCCGCTGTCACGATTCTGTTTGGCACAGACAGCATTCAACTTGCCAAAACCTTATGGAGCAACGCAGAATTGCGCACGCTGGCCGCCGCCAAAGCGGAAATGGTTGTGGCGCAGGAAGGCGCAGACGCCAGCATCGATGATTTGATAAAGGACTTGGGCGATCTCACCATCAAGATCGGCTGGTGGCAGACGGAGCGTCCTGCGGATGGCGCGGACGTAATGACCTGGGTTACCTTTGTGCTCTTGAAGGCGCTCGGACTCGGCATCACGACTGCGGCTGTATCACAAGGCTCATCCTTCTGGTATGACTTGTTGAAGAAGATCGTTTCTCCAACGAAGGCAGTTGGCGGCGGGGGCGGCAGTGCGGATGGTGAAGCAAAGGGATAGTTAAATGATAAACCTCCGAGTTCTTTGCAAAGCACCCTGTGGGTTAAGAACTCGGAGGTCTTTCTAATTTTAAGATGGTACGCGATATTCCGTAGGGGCAACCCATTCAGGCATTCCAAGAGACTTATCCTCAAAGAGAGGGTTGCCCAGTGCGGGAAAGCGCCGTGGGAACATAGCGACCCGCCTTTTGCGCCATCAAGTTTTCAAGAATGTGGATGGGTCGGCCCCTTCTGCGTAATTTGACAATGTCACATTTCAAAACCTTTTACCACAAAGTCCACAAAGGGTCACAACACTTGCGCCGCACTGCGTTCCCTGGCACCGCCCGCCAGGGCAGGTGTGTTGCAGTGCAGGTGAGGAGAGCAAAATGCTAAACCCATCCTTCGGCGGCGCGGTGGGGCCGTAATCCAGCACCTGACGCATTTGCGTGGCGCCCTCCGGCGGACCGACGATCTTTTTATCCTCCATCGTATCCACGATGCGGGAGGCGCGGGTGTAGCCGATGCGTAACCTGCGTTGCAACATGGAGACGGAAGCGCGTCCCTCTTTGCGGACGATTGCCACTGCTTCGTCGAACAGGGGATCACCCTCCACTTTTTGTGCCTGCTCCCACAATGGAGCCTGCTTGAGCGGCACATTCTCGGGGACAGAATCTGCGGGCATACCAGAGACAGCGTAGGAACTGCCCCCGCCCGCCTGCGTGCGCCAGTATTCCGTCAGGTTTTGAATTTCATGGTCTGAAACGAACACGCCTTGCAAACGCGCCGCCGCGGGAGCATCCGGTGATTGGTAGAGCATATCACCGCGCCCCAGCAATCTCTCTGCGCCGGGCTGGTCGAGGATGACGCGGCTGTCGGTATTGGACGCAACCGCAAAAGCAATGCGCGCCGGGAAGTTGGCTTTGATGAGACCCGTCACCACATCCACGGAGGGACGCTGGGTGGCGAGTACCATGTGAATGCCAGTGGCACGCGCCAACTGCGCCAAACGTGTAATTGTCTTTTCCGTTTCGTCGGGGGCGATCATCATCAAGTCTGCCAGTTCGTCGATGACGATGACCAGGTAGGGCAGTTTTTTCTGTCCCTGCAATTTCATCTTGGCATTGTAATCGGTGATGTTGCGCGAACCGACCTGCGCGAACATGTGATAGCGCTTGTCCATTTCGCGGGTCATCCATTGCAATGCGCCGATGACTCTGTCCATTTCGACGACCACGGGGCCAAGCAAATGCGGAATGCCGTTGTAGCCGGTCAACTCCACGCGCTTGGGGTCGACGAGCACGAGGCGCAGATCATCGGGGGTGTTGTAGAGCAGCATACAGGTCAGGATGGAATTGACGCAGACCGATTTACCAGAACCCGTTGTACCGGCAATCAACAGATGCGGCATACCTTCCAAACTGGCAATGATGGGCAGGCCGGCCACATCCCGCCCCAGGCCGAAGTTGAGCGGCTTTTTATTATTTTTATAAATTTCACTTTCCAAAATATCTCGCAACGCCACCATCGCCATTTCTTCATTCGGCACTTCGATGCCGACGTAGCTATGGCCGGGCACCGGCGCCTGAATGCGGATGCGCGGCGCGGCCAATGCGAGCGCGAGATCATCGGAAAGGGATGCAATTTTGCTAACGCGGACTTTTGTGCGAACGCCGCCTCGGGACTCAAGAAAGAGCGGCTCCACTCCGAATTGCGTGATCGACGGCCCGCGGCTGATCGCAACTACCTGCGCTGGCGCGCCAAAGGAGGCGAGCGTCTCTTCGATTAATCGCGCGCGCTGTTGGATGAAGTCTTCATTGATGGAGGGGGCGTTGCCTGAGTCAAGAATGTCGCTGACGTTGGGCAATGTCCAATGGATGACGGTTGCGCCGCTGGTGGTGCGGATGGGTTGAACAGGGACTTCGGTCGTTGTCACCTGCGGCATGGCAGAGGAATCTATCGGGGTGAAGCCCTCTGTCGAAGCAGAAGCAGGATTCAGCGAAGGAGGAGGCGCGATGGGTTTGTTCAGCAGTTGTCGCAGTTTTAAAGTCAACGGTGCGAGCCAAAAGAATAAATCCGAGACGGGTTTATCGAGCAGGACGGCGATGCCGAGGATGAGCCAGGCGAGCAGTGCAATGAACGCGCCTCCGCCGCCAAGTGTGGCCCAAAGGATGCGTTGGAAAAGCCCGCCAAAGTAGCCGCCGCCCGCGCCTGTGAGGGCTACGGCTTCGGCGGTTTCAGCGGTGGCGACGAGGGAATGTAAAACGGTGAGCAACCAGAAAAATAGAATCACACTGCCGATTGCGCGTTCGATGGATAGCGGGGGGATGCGTTCGATCTTGCGGAAGACGAGCCAGAGGCCGAAGACCAGCAGGCCGAGCGGAAGGATGAATACGCCCCAGCCGAAAATTTGCGAAAGAAAAAAAATTGCGCCGCCGACGATGGCGGAACGGTTGGCAGAGATCAGCCCCAAAATAATGATGATGCCGATGAACGCGAGAGCGATGCCGACCACATCGAGCTTGCGTTCATCGGAGAGTTTTTCCCACCAGGAAGGTTCACGTGAAGGCGGGGGGGCGGGGTGCGGCGCATGTTTCGTACGCGGCGCTTCTCCTTTTTTGGGGGGAAGGGTTTTGCCCGCAGGTTTTGTATTTTTCTTGGGAGGGGTGGAGGGTTTAAGGAGGGGCATTACGATTTACGATTGGAGATTGGAGATTGGTTTTGCAATTTACATGTTTACTTGTCTACGTGTTTACGTGTTTACATGTTTCCTTGTTTTCTTGTCTACTTTTTCAAAAAAGATTATAGCACAAATGGTCTGTTTTCTTTGAGGTACAATTGCAGGGCTTTTGATTTATAAAATATTTCCGCAGAATTCCTTCTGTGCGATCATTCAATGCAAGGACTCAACTTTGTTCGAAATTCTTTTTCTTGGCACATCTGCATCCGCGCCATCGGCGAACCGCGGACTTTCGGGGCAAATCGTTTCTCATAATGAGTATCGCTTTCTGATCGATTGCGGCGAAGGCACGCAAAGACAAATCCTTCAATCGGGTATCGGCTTTAAACGCCTGACGCGAATTCTATTAACGCACGGGCATCTCGATCATATCCTTGGGCTGGGCGGTTTGCTTTCCACTCTCCTGCGCTGGGAATCGATTGACGAGCTTAATATCTTCGGCGGGCGCAGTACGCTCGAACGCGTGCGCACCCTTCTTTATGATGTTGTCCTGCGCGGCAACCAGCCCCCCATGCCTTTGAAATTAATCGAAATCAAGCCCGGTATTATTTTTGAGGCGGATGATTTCACGGTGACAGCCTTCTCCGTGACGCACAAGGGACCGGATTGCCTGGGATATATCTTCGAGGAAAAAGCGCGGCGTCCATTTTTGGCAAACAAGGCGGATGAACTCGGGGTCCCGTTCGGGCCCGAACGCCGTGACCTCGTTGCCGGCAAAGAGATTACCCTGCCCGACGGCAAACGCATCACTCCGGACGATGTGCTGGGTGACTGGGAAAAGGGCAGTAAACTCGTCGTTGTGGGGGATGCCGGTCGGACGGATAACCTGCTCGAGGTCTGCAAGGATGCGGATGCTTTGGTGATCGAGTCCACCTATTTGGATGAAGAAGCGGATATGGCGAAACAGTTCTCCCATCTCACGGCGCGCATGGGCACGGAACTTGCCAAAAAAGCGGGGGTTAAAAAATTAATTCTTACGCATATTTCGCGCCGCTATCGCGGAAAGGATGTGCTTGCAGAAGCGCAGTCCGTTTTTCCGAATACGGTGGTGGCCCGCGATTTTGATACTTTTCAGATCAAGAGAGAAATTTAAAAAATGGCAGAGAAATTTACGATAGGGGTGCTTACTTCCGGGGGCGATGCGCCCGGCATGAATGCCGCGATCCGCGCCGTGGTGCGGACTGCGCTGGCGAACAACATGGATGTGATCGGTGTGATGCACGGATATGAGGGACTGGTGAATGGCGAGTTCCGCGCGATGGGCGCGCGGGATGTGGGCGGTATTTTACAGCGCGGCGGCACCGTGCTGTTGACGAGCCGAAGCAAACGCTTTATGGAGCCTGCCGGTCAACGGGATGCCATCCGCAGGATGAATGAGGCGGGCATGGATGCGTTGATCGTCATCGGCGGCGAAGGCTCGATGAACGGCGCGTATGCGCTTTCACAACAAGGCATCAAAGTAATTGGCATTCCCGGCAGTATCGACAACGATATCTGGGGCACAAACATTGCCGTTGGCACAGACACGGCCATGAACACCATCATGGAAGCGGTGGATAAATTGCGCGATACCGCATCCTCCCACCAGCGCGCGTTCCTCATCGAAACCATGGGACGCAACAGCGGCTACCTGGCGGTGATGGCGGCCATCGTCTGCGGCGCGGAGGTGGCGTTGATTCCTGAAATGCCGATCACTGCGGATGAAGTTGCCGCGACGGTGGAGGAAGCCTACAAACGCGGCAAGACCCACGCCATCATCATCAACGCGGAGGGTTCGGGCATCGGCACCATGGAACTGGCACAGCGGATCGACGATCTCGATGTTGGCTTCAAAACGCGCATGACCATTTTGGGTCACATCCAGCGCGGCGGTTCGCCGACTGCGTACGACCGCCTGCTGGCTTCCCGCATGGGAGTCAAAGCCGTGGAGGCATTGGCGGAGGGTAAACATGGCGTGATGACCGGACTCAAAAGCAAGGGCATTGATTTCATTCCCCTGGCGGATGTGATTGGCAACAAGCGCAAGGTCAACATGGAATACCTCCACATGGCGAAGGTGCTGGCGAGATAGCTGTTGGCGTTTGTCTGGCAGTTAGTGATTTTGAAACTCCCGATTTCGGTCGGGAGTTTTTTTGTGGATATATTTGAAGGGCGCGAACGCTTCGCATCCTGACTTTGGCATTTCCGCTTTCAACATCAGGAGACGTTGGACTCCGATTATTACCTTTATAATGAACTCATGGATAAAACAGCAGTGATTATCGGCGGCGGGCCTGCGGGGCTTATGGCGGCGGAAGTGTTGAGCGGGCACGGCATAAACGTGGAGGTGTATGATGCGATGCCGTCCCTTGGAAGAAAATTATTAATGGCGGGCAAAAGCGGGTTGAACCTTACACACGCGGAGCCGTTCGAGAAATTTGTCTTGCGCTATGGAAGCCGAAAAGTGGAGGTGGAACATTGGCTAAAGGATTTCACGCCCGATGACCTGCGTGAGTGGGCGCGCGGACTTGGAGTTGAAACTTTCGTTGGCTCATCGGGGCGGGTGTTTCCGAAGGAGATGAAAGCCAGCCCATTGCTGAGAGCTTGGTTGAAAAAGCTGGATAAGGCGGGAGTCAATTTTCATTTGCGGCATCGGTGGAAGGGAACGATACGTCCCGTAGGTTTGACCCATGACAATGATTCTTCAAGCCAAACCTACGGGACGGTTGAAGTTGAATTTGAAACTCCCGATGGAATCAAAACCGTCAAAGCGGACGCGGTGATACTCGGCCTTGGCGGCGGCAGTTGGCGCAGACTCGGTTCGAGCGGGGAATGGGTCGATTGGCTGAATCAGGCCGGGGTTAAGGTGGAGGCGTTGAAACCATCCAATTGCGGATTTGATGTGGGGTGGAGTCCGATCTTTCAGGAAAAGTTTGACGGCCATCCGATCAAGTCTGTGGTGTTGTCGTTTGGGGATTTTCATCAGCAGGGTGAATTTATTGTCACGAAGGAAGGCGTGGAGGGGAGTTTGATCTACGCGGTTGCGGCGTTGATGCGCGATGAAATTTTGGCGAATGGCAGTGCGGTAATGCGGCTTGACCTTGCGCCCGATAAAACCGAAACGCAGTTGATCGAGCGGTTATCGAAGCCGCGCGGGTCGCGTTCGATGGCGAGTCATTTGGAAAAGACAGTTGGGGTGAAAGGCGTGAAGGCGGGCCTGTTGCGTGAGTTTGTGCCGAAGGATGATTTCGCAAATATTGAAAAGCTTGCGTTTTACATGAAGCAATTGCCTGTGCCGTTGATTGCGACCCGTCCGCTGGATGAAGCCATCAGCAGTGCGGGCGGCGTGAGTTTTGAGTCGCTGGATGAAAATTTGATGTTGAAGAATATCCCTGGCGTTTTTTGCGCCGGTGAAATGCTGGATTGGGAAGCGCCGACTGGCGGTTATTTGTTGACAGCATGTTTTGCAAGCGGGCGCGTGGCGGGAACGGGAGTGATGAAGTGGATGGGCGAAAACAGAGGACAGATGAAAGAAAAAGAGGGTAACTGCTGAGGCAATCACCTGCGCATTCCCTGCCCGCCTGGACGTAAACGTCCAGGCTATGTTACAAAGTCCGCTAAAGCGGACTAGTCGCCTTTAGGCGACTTTGTAAAGATAGCCGTAGGCTAAAGCCTACGGCGGAGCAAGGCGCCTGAGTAGTTACAAAAGAGGAATGATTACCAAACCTTGCCGCGCAACCGCGCAACAAGGTTTGGATTGAGTCAATTTCTTTTCATTAGAAGAACCAATACCCCACCAACGCGGACGCTAATGTCATGCTGATGTTATCAATGTCCTTGTAATGCAGTGACTCGACCACTGCTCCCACGATTGCGATTATGGTAATTGGTAAAAGGTAATTGGTAATTGTTCCGCCAAACACTCCTGCGCTGACGTAAACAAAAATAATCACCGCAGACAACACCCACCCGCCGAAGAATACACCCAGAGTCCCCGCCACAGACTTATCCCTGCTCCACGGCAATTTGGCGGAGACAAAACGCCGCCCGACGATATCCGCAATGCCATCACCACCGCACATCATCATCAACGCGATGATACCGATGGGGGAATCCTTCCAATAGACCAGCGTCAACACCACGAACATAACCCCGTAATACAGCGGACCGCGTAGAATCTCCTTCGCGTCCCCCGTGCGGGACATGGCTTTGACCGAGGCTTCGTCCTTCATTACGCCGAGTCCGATCAACGCGAACTGCACCGTGATCGCAAACGGAACCAACGCCGCCAGCCACCGCGCGGACGGGTCGTCATTAAACAGAAACCAGCACAACACGAACAGCGGACCTGTGCCAATGTGAATGACCTTGCGGCTGAGCTTGCTGTCCATCCACCCGCGATGGGCGATGAAGTCCATGGAGCGCAGGAAGATGAGAGAAAGGGCAAAGGTGAGGATGAGGGCGATGTAGTTATTCAAGGTGAACTCCTGAAAGGATTGGTTTTCACACTAGAACCCAAAGTTGAATGATTGGTTATTCCTGGGCTATAATCCGCAATCGCGTGTCCCGTCATTGCGAGCCGCGCTCTTGCTCGCTTGCCCTGATGTACTTCGGGGTTGCGGCAAAGCAATCTCGCGCAAGTGTCGGGCTGTCGCCCTCGCAATGACAAATTTAACTGGAGGAACCCTTGCGTACCAAACTCACCATACTCATGCTCGCCCTGAGCATCATCCTTTCCGCCTGCGGAGCGTCCACTTCTGGGGGTGCGACAATCGCCGTCGAAAACTACATCACTGCCCTTGCCGCCAAAGACCAAGCCGCCCTCATCTCCAACTCCTGCGCCGACTGGGAAGATGACGCCCTGATCGAACTCGACTCCTTCGCCCTCGTCGAAGTCACCGTGGACGGAATGTCCTGCGCCGAGTCCGGTACCGACGGCGACAAAACCCTCGTCGACTGCACAGGCATGTTAAACATGAGCTACAACGGCGAACCCCAATCCCTCGACCTCGCCGACCGCACCTACGAAGTCATCGAGCAAGACGGGGACTGGCTTGTGTGTGGAGTGCGTTAAACCTACTTACCACAAAGGGTCACGAAGGTACACGAAGGAAAAGCTTTAAAACCTTTGTGACACTTTGTGACCCTTCGTGGTTAAAAAAATAATGAAACAAATCTTCACCCGCGAAAACCTCCTCGCCCTCCTGCTCTGCCTCATCCTCATCGCCCTCGTCATCTTCACCGCAGACAGCAGTCCCACATGGATATATCAAGGCTTCTAAATGGCGCTTGAGCAAATTCTGATTCTCATCACCGCCTCGCTTCTTTGCGGCATCTTTCTGCGCAACCGCGGCAGGACGTGGTTCATGCTCATCGCCAGCGTCCTCGTCATCTTCTGGCTGCAACCCGCCCTCCCCATCCGCGGCGCAGACTTCTGGATTCCCCTCGCCACCCTCATCCTCGTCATCTTCACCTGGCGCCTCACCGCCGACGACGAAACTCGCAAACAGTGCAAAAACTACATCACCCTTGCCATCGTTGCAAGCGTTGTTCTTCTCCTCAACCTCACCCGCTTCATTCCACAACTTCAACTCTTCACCGCCTCGCGCCCACCCCAACTCGAAACGACTCTTCTCATCTTTTTGATAACAGGACTGACGCTGATAGTTTTATCTCGTCTGACACGTTTCAGCGCTTCCTTCTTAACGGTGGGCTTGATCCTAACCATCGGGCTTTTTCTCACCCTGAAAATTCCCGCCCTCACCTACTGGACGAGTTACTTCCTCCGCTCTCTCACAAACCAATCCGTCAACCAACTACGCCCCACAGACTTCACCTGGCTCGGCTTTTCCTACGTCGCCTTCCGCCTCATCCACACCATCCGCGACCGCCAAATGGGACGCACCCCCTCCGTAGACCTCGGCGAATATCTCACCTACGTCATCTTCTTCCCCGCCTTCACCGCAGGCCCCATAGACCGCCTCGAACGTTTCATCAAAGATCTCCGCGCTCCCTTCGCAGGTCTGACTCTCGACACGTTCTACCCCGCGGGTCAACGCCTGCTCCTCGGCTTGTTCAAAAAATTCGTCATCGCAGATGCGCTGGCATTGATCGCCCTGAACGACACCAACGCAACCCAAATCACCTCCGCATTCTGGATGTGGATCATCGTCTACGCCTACGCCTTCCAAATCTACTTCGACTTCAGCGGCTACACCGACATCGCCCTCGGCATCGCAGGACTGCTCGGAATCAAACTGCCTGAAAATTTCGCCTCGCCCTACCTCAAACCCAACCTGACCCAATTCTGGAACAACTGGCACATGACACTCACCCAGTGGTTCCGCGCTTATTTCTTTAATCCCATCACCCGCTGGCTCAGGTCGTGGCAAAAACCTTTATCCATCCCGATGATGATTCTGCTGACACAAGTCGCCACCATGCTGTTGATCGGCTTCTGGCACGGCGTCACCTGGAACTTCACCCTCTGGGGCTTGTGGCACGGGCTGGGACTCTTCATCCACAACCGCTGGAGTGACTTCACAAAAGCCAAGTCCACTGCGTGGGCAACGACGCCAATCAAGCAAGCCGTCTTGAACATCAGCGGCATCCTGCTCACTTTCCATTTTGTAGCGCTTGGTTGGATTTTCTTCGCGCTCTCGTCACCCGTCACATCATGGCTGGTGATTTTGAAATTGTTTGGAGTTCGCTAATCCCGTCATTGCGAGGGCGGTGCTCTTCCCCCCGAAGCAATCTCGGGAGCATGCTTGGAGATTGCTTCGCCGCGAAGAACAAGAGCGCGGCTCGTAATGACGGAATAATAAAATCATGAATCAATCCATCAAACCCCTCAACGTCCTCATCAAGGGACTGATCTTATTCCTGCTCTTCAACCTCGTCATCGCCGCGTGCCAGCCGAGGGTGGGACAATTTTCGCTATACAACGCCCTCTTTCGTGGGCGGGAGCGATTGCCTTTTGGCGAGAACCCCAGGCAATCGTACAATCTCAGCCTCTTCAACCTGGATGCGATGTTCGCCTCGCACATCATCGACGGCGCGCCAAAAGCGGACGATGAATTCCGCGTCATCATCATCGGGGATTCGTCTGTGTGGGGGACGTTGCTCAAGCCAGAGGAAACATTGGCAGGGCAATTGAATGAAGCAAGCCTTAACGCCTGCGGAAAAAATGTCCGCGCGTATAATTTGGGGTATCCCACCATCGCGTTGACCAAAGATGTGATGATGCTATCTTACGGAATGGGATACGACCCCGACCTCGTCATCTGGATGACGACGCTCGATGCGTTTCCGCTGGAAAAGCAAACGTCCACGCCGCTGGTGGCTAACAACGAGGAAACTGTTCGAGGACTGGCAACCAGCTATCAGTTAAGAGTCGAGGCGGATGATCCCAACTTCGAGAAAAAATCCTTTTGGGAGAAAACGTTTGTGGGAGATAGGCGCTCATGGGCAGACATCATCCGTCTTCAAATTTATGGCGTGATGTGGTCGGCTGCGGGGATTGACCAGTTTTATCCCGCTGAGTATGAAAAAGCGCAAACTGATTTTGAGGCGGATGAAAGTTATCACGAACTCACGTCACCTTTGAATGAAGATGCGCTCGCGTTGAACGCGCTGGAGGCGGGGTTCAACGTGGCGGGCGAGACGCCCATGCTGTTGGTAAATGAGCCTATGTTAATAAGTTCGGGCGCGAACAGCGACATCCGCTATAATTTTTTCTATCCGCGCTGGGCGTATGACGAGTACCGCGAGATGATGACTGCGTTGAGCCAGGCAAACGGCTGGACGTATGTGGACTTGTGGGATGCGATCCCCGCAAATGAATTCACCAACAGCGCAATTCATTTGACGCCCGCGGGAGAGAAATTGCTCGCTGAAAATCTCGCGCCGTATATTTTTGAAAATTGCAAATGACGATGGACGATGTTCCGTGGTCTGTCGTCCATCGTCTATTTTAACAGGAGCATGAATGAAGGTTCGATCTATCTTTCTATTAGTAGTTGTTCTTCTGGCGGCTTGCACCAGCGCGCCAGCGACATCACAACTTGAAACTGCGGCAACCTCCGCACCCGTGGAAGCCACCGAAGCCGCAACCGAAGCGGTTGAATTAACAGAAGCCACTGCCACGCCGCGCCCGACCCTCGCGCCTGACGAATGGAAGACTCTTCCCATCGTCCCGCAAGTGACCGACACCGCCCGCGAAATTTACGCGCGCGGATTGGCAATGGGCAACGACCCCAATGCCTTCTCGAAAGTGGGCGATTGCCAGACCAACACAGGTTTCTATCTCGTAGATTTCGACCATGAAGACTGGTACAGTCTCGGCGAAAAATACGCCTACTTGCAAGACACGATTGATTATTACGAAGGTTCTTATTCCCGCACCAGCCTCGCCATGCGCGACGGGTATAATGTTGCCGCAATTCTCACAGCATTGCGAGCCGACCCCAAGCAATGCGAAAAAGGCGAGATGCCGATTGCCTGCGAGTTTCGTTTGCACAACCCCAGCATTGCGATCATCAGTTTGGAAACCAACTTCAACGACCGCCCCGCTGACGATTACGGCAAGTACATGCGCCAGATCATTGAATATTCCATCGAGCAGGGCGTGGTTCCCATCCTCGCCACGAAAGGCGATAACCTCGAAGGCGACGACAGCATCAACGCTGAAATTGCGGAAATTGCTGTAGAATATGACATTCCACTGTGGAATTTATGGGCGGCGCTCCAGCCCCTGCCGAATCAGGGACACGACACCGACCTGAACGACGGCTTCCATCTCTCGTTCTCGCGCAACTTTTTTGATAAGCCCAAGAACATGCTCAGCGGCTGGCCCTGGCGCAACCTCACTGCCTTGCAGGCGTTGGATGCGGTGAGGGTAGGGTTAAGTGAATAGTGCTCAGTAGTCAGTAAACAGTCATCAGTAAACAGTGGAAAGGAACAAAAATGTCCAACGAAACCATAAGCGCCCTTGCAAAATTCATCGCCGAAAAAATCCTCAAACAGCCGGGCAAAGTCATCTCCCCTGACGAAACCCTCATCTCCAGCGGACTGATCGACTCATTCAGCCTCATGGACCTGGCCCTCTTCATCGAAGACACCTTCAACGTCCGCATTGAAGACACTGAATTGAATGCAGACACCTTCGATAATTTGAATCAACTCGCCAGCTTGATTGCGTCGCGCAAATAAAACATCTATATTCCGCATTCTGCATTCTTCATTCCGCCTTCTTCATTCCGCATTCCGCCTTCAATGACCACACTCCCCAACCTCCTCCAACGCTCGTATCAGGAAGTCCCCGAAAAGACCAGCATCATCCTCCAACACGCGGGACAGCCCGACAAGCCCCTCACCTATCGCGACCTCATCCACGGCGCGAATCGTTTTGCATTAACCTATGCCCGCGCAGGAATCAAACCTGGCGAGGTGATCATTCTGATTCAGCAACATGGCGAAGACCTTATCTATTCCTTTTGGGGAGCGATCCTGCACGGCGCAATCCCGTCCATCATGCCGTTTCTCACGGAAAAGCTCGCGCCAGAAAAATACCGCGCCGACCTTTCTTCGCTCATCTCTATCACCAAGCCGACGACCATCGTCACCTATCCTGAGTTTGAAGCGGAAGTCCGCAGTGCGCTCGTTGAAGGCGACTCTGTCCGCAATGTGATTCTGGCAAACAGCATCGAAGCAGATGCCGAACCCAACTTTGAAACTCTGCAAGGTTTCAAATCCTCTCCCGAAGATATTGCCGTTCTGCAACATTCATCGGGCACAACGGGTTTGCAAAAAGGCGTCGCGCTCTCGCATCGCGCGGTGTTCAATCAACTCGATGCCTACGGCAAAACCATTCGCCTCGACCCCGCCAGCGATTTCATCGTCTCGTGGCTGCCGCTCTATCACGATATGGGCTTCATCGCCTGCTTCCTCCTGCCCGTGCTCATGCGCATCCCCCTCGTGGACATGTCGCCCTTCGATTGGGTGCGCGCGCCGTACAAATTGCATCAATCCGTCTCGCAATACAAAGGCACGCTCACCTGGCTTCCAAATTTCGCCTATAACTTTTGCGCCCACAAAATCCGCGAGCGCAATCTCGAAGGCGTGAACCTCTCTTCGTGGCGCGCCATCATCAACTGCTCTGAACCTGTGCATGTCGAAAGCCACGATCTCTTCTTTGAAAAATTTTCAGCGTACGGTTTGAAACAATCCGCTCTGCAAACCTGCTACGCCATGGCAGAAAATGTCTTCGCTGTCACCCAAAGCCCATTGGATGGAATCCCAACTGTCGATGAGATTGACCGCGAGACCTTTATGACTCAACGCCTCGCGACTCCGCCGATAGCTGGTCAGCCTTCGATGAAGATGACCTCGTCTGGGAATCCCCTGCCCAATACCAAAATCCGCATCGTGGACGAATCCTTCAACGACCTGCCCAATCGCTCCGTCGGTGAGATCGCCGTGCAAAGCGACTGTATGCTCACCGAATACTTCAACCGCCCCGATGCGACCGAATCTGCCATCAAAAACGGCTGGTATCTGACGGGTGACTACGGCTACATGGCAAACGGTGAGTTGTATGTTTCGGGAAGAAAGAAAGACCTCATCATCGTCGGCGGCAAGAATGTGTATCCGCAGGATTTAGAGTCGCTGACAAATGAAGTGCCTGGAGTCCACGCGGGACGCACCGTCGCCTTCGGCATGTATGATGAAGAAGAAGGAACCGAAGAGGTGGTCATTATCGCCGAAGCTGATTCAACCGACCCGTTGGAACAAGAGGCGATAGCGGACGCCATCCGCAAGCATGTGACGAAGAGTTCCGCCATCGCCCTGCGTCATGTCAAAGTGGTGGATGATAAATGGATCATCAAGACCTCCAGCGGCAAGACGGCGCGGTCTGCGAATAAAGAAAAGTTTTTGAAAGAACTTTCATAAAAATAAAAGCGCCCCCGTAGTGGGGGTGTTTTTATTTCAGAGAGCGTTTCTTAAGTTGTTATCGCGTTCTTTTTGTACACGGATTTACCCTACGAGCACGATGTTACGGAATAGGACGGATTTTTTATGGTTTCTTCCGTGAAATTCAGTTTAATCCGTGCTGTCCGTGTCTCAAAAAAGAATTAAGAAACAGTCTCTAAGATTTGGATGTACGGTAGAGAAGTGAATTGCTTTCTCCGTCGAAGGTGGAGGTGAGGGTCTTGTCTTGAACAGTTATGTCATTCCAGCGTTTGCAATAGATACTCCGCCGAACGCCGCACCATGCGCGTGTGGGGTACATCCACACCTACACTGCCCAACACCCAATTCGTCTCTGCAAGACAAATAATGGAATATGAAACTTCCTGACATTTCTCAACAGGCACATTCGGGTACAGGCGGCACAATCCATCTGTGAGTATTTTTTCAAATTCCTTGTAGAAATTCAACAACGCCTGCTGGGTAAGCGGACTCTGCTCGCGGATGCGCCACATGCCGCCCAGCATCCGTTCGCCGAGGTCAGGCGGCGCGTCGGCTTTGCGTTCTTCAAAGAGAAAATCCAACACTTTAGGCACAAGTTTTTGCTTGGGGGTGTTTTCCAATATATCCGCCGCCACCTGTTTGATTCGAATCAATATCCGCTCGACGAAAGCCGCAATCAAGTCGTCGCGATTGCCGATGTAATGACGGATGATGTTGCGGCTCTTGCCTGCTTCCTGCGCAACACGCTCAAGCGTGCATTCCTCCAAACCATATTGAAGGAGACAGCGCTCGAAGGCATCGAGAATTTCTATTTGTCTTTGGTCAACCAGTTTTTTGCGTCCCATGGGGTAATCCTACCATACCCTTTAGGGTATCCCGCTTCCCCGCTTCATCCGTTACAATCGTACCCATGTCCCTCCTTCGCATCGGCGATTTCTCCCAACTGGCGCAGGTTTCCACCCGCGCCCTGCGGCTCTACGATGAATTAAATCTTCTCAAGCCCGCGCATGTCGAACACATCACGAGCTATCGTTTTTATTCTCTTGATCAACTGCCGCGCCTTAATCGCATTCTTGCGCTCAAAGAGTTGGGGTTTTCGCTCGATGAAATCGCGGACATGCTCACGGATGAGCTTGGCGTAAGCCAACTTGGCGAAATGCTGAAGAAAAAACAAAGCGAGTTGGAAAAGCAGTTGGAAGATGGACAACGACAGATTGCGCGGGTCGCCGCCCGCCTGCGACAGATCGAAGCGGAGGGAAAGGTTTCGCCTTATGAAGTTATCCTCAAGGAAACGGAGCCGCTTGCCATCGCTTCGATTCGCCGCGTTGTTCCTGTACTTAAAGATATGGAAACCGTCCGCGAGGAAATTCTCAAGTCGCTTTACGATGCGATCACCGAACAGGGGATTGCGATTAAAAACCCTGAATTGGTCATTTACCATAATACTGAATATGTGGAAGAAAATATTGACATGGAAATTGCCACCGCCATCAGCCTGCCCAATGCCAATTCAACTCGAACAAATCAAGGCGCTCTTTCCATCCGACAATTGGATGCCTCGCTGCTGGCGGCGACCACCATTCACCGTGGACGATTGATCGAAGTAGGACAAGCCATCACCGCCTTGTTTTATTGGGCGGCGCAAAATGATTATTCAATCTGTGGCAACTGCCGTGAAATCCACATTTATGGGCGCGAGTTGGATGCGGATAAAGAAAATATCACCGTGGAGGTGCAAACGCCCGTCCAGTTTGGGTAGCAAAGAATCGTTTGCGGGGAAATCTTAATTCATTTTCAACTCTCAAAAAAGTCAATAGCGAAACCATATTCCAAGGTGGGGGAGACCCCAAAAATTAACGATCTTCTTACAATTCACCCCTTGACCTTAACCCTGCGTCAAACTTTATCTTTTCGCCATCAAAATCAAAACCCGAAAGGATAATATCATGATCGATCAACCCTGGATTTCAGCAAGCATCATCGTAAGCGCCATTGCCACCGCCATTGTGACCTGGCTGGGCTATCATCGTACTACTCAAACATTCGGCGACAAAAAAATGTCAACATCGCTTGGCGTTGGAGTTTTATTGGCTGGGTGGCTGGGAGCAGCCATGTTGCTCGGCTTGCAAGGCTTTTTCCTGCCAAACCCTGAACAACCTGTTCCCAGCATCGCCTATTCCGCCGTCCCGCTGGTCATTGGCTCTTTATTTTTATTCGCTTCGAAATCGTTCCAAAAGAATGTGGATGCCATTCCCCCGCACTGGATCATTGGCGTGCAACTCTATCGAATTCTGGGAATTGACTTTCTGATCCTCTACTTCCAGGGTCAGATTCCTGGTGAATTTGCCCTACCAGCAGGCATCGGCGATATGCTCATTGGCATTACTGCTCCGCTTGTTGCCTATCTTTACTTCCGAAAACGCCCCTCAGCGCGAACCGCCGCAATTATCTGGAATATCGCTGGAATCTTCGACCTGACTCTGGCAGTTACCCTTGGCGTGCTTTCTTCGCCAGGTCCGCTCCAGCTTTTGTCCATTCAGTCGCCGAATGAATTGATTACAGCCTTCCCATTGGTATTGGTTCCAGTTTTCGCAGTCCCCTTGTCGATTCTTTTGCATCTTTTTTCGTTAAGGGTATTGCTTGGCAAAAAGGCATAAGCAAGTAGGGGCGGGTCTCGCATCCGCCCCTTTTATGCGATAAAATTAAAGCATGACCCTCCTTCGCATCGGCGACTTCTCCCAACTGGCGCAGGTTTCCACCCGCGCCCTGCGGCTCTACGATGAACTAAATCTTCTCAAGCCCGCGCATGTCGAACACTTCACGAGCTATCGTTTTTATTCGCTTGATCAACTGCCGCGCCTCAACCGCATTCTCGCGCTCAAAGATTTGGGATTTTCGCTCGAACAAATTGCAACCATGCTCACCGACGATCTCACCGCCCAACAATTAAGCGACATGCTCGCAATGAAACAAATCGAGTTGGAGAAACAACTCGAAGATGGGCGAATGCAAATCGCGCGCGTCACAGCCCGCCAGCGTCAGATCGAAGCGGAAGGGAAAATCTCCCCGTACGAAATCCTCGTCAAGGAAATCCCGCCGCTCGCCATCGCCTCCGTGCGCCGCATCGTGCCAACCTTGAACGATGCCGATAAAGTTCGCACCGATATGCTTCACGCGCTTTATCAAGGGCTGTCTGAACAGCGCATCCAGCCCGAAAGCCCCGAACTCGCGATTTATCACAACCGCGAATATGTGGAGGAAGAGATCGACGTGGAACTCGCTACAGCCGTTTCGCCGAAGATGACCCGCCGCTTCTCCCCTAACCGTGAGCCTGCTTCACACACCCTGGCATTTTCCCCGCTGATGGCGACCACCATCCACCACGGTCACTTCGCGAATGTAGGGCAAGCCATCACCGCGCTCTGCACCTGGGCGGCGCAAAATGAATACGCCCCCGCGGGCGCATATCGTGAAATCCATTTATTCGGGCGTGAACTCGATCTCGCCAATTTTGAAAATGTAACGGTGGAAATACAACTGCCCATCGAAAAGAAGTGAGAGCCGCATATACGCGGCTCTCACTTCTTTTAAACATAGGACTTACACAAGCCCTGAAACATCAACTTGCCAATTAAACTTTATTGACCCTCAAACTCAAGCCCATTCAAAGCGCCTTGATGCGGAAATACATTGGGCATCAGGGTTGGGTATTCCGCAGGGTTGACGCTGATGCCATCATAGACCGCGCCCGTTTCGGTTCTGTCATCCACAATGATTACGCCTTTTGCAGGTCCGCCAAATGAAAAACAGGGAAGTAAATCCGTCGTTACGCCTGGCGCCCAGTTGGAAATTCCACAAAAGGCGGCGGCATTCAATTCATCGGCTTTTGCCTGGGTAATCGGCGTAAGCGTGGCAAAGGTCACCATGCCGCTTGCCGCATTGGCTTCCTTTACATCTTCAAGCCCCGCGGGCGGGTCGGCGGGCTGACCAGTGAGGTCCACCCAGGTAATCGGGACAAGCGCATGATCGTTGGTAAGCGTCTGCACAAAGATGGTGACCGCCGTGATACCGTTGGCGCAGTCTGGCGTTTCTGATTCGTTTTGATAATCAAGCATGGTGGTTGCCAATTCATAGCCCGAAAGCGTGCGCATACTTTTCATCCAGGTTCCCACGCCGCTCGGGGCGCATTCGCGGTACCAGGTTCTATCCAGCATCACGTCATTTCCAGAAACGCCCTTCACGATGAATCCATAATCCTTCACATCGTTTGCGGCGGATTGCGGCGCGGCGCAGGCAGTCAGCGCGATGGCCAGAATGAGCAGACCCATCCATAGTATGTTATGTCTTTTATTGTGCAGCATGTGTTATCTCCTTGATTTTGATATTTGTCATTGTAAAGTTTGCCGCAGGGTGAAAGTCAAGAGGCAAAATATCGGCTACGACATGGCAATCGCCACGCGCTGACGGGCATACCGCCGCTGGCTGAGTTCCTGCGCGATAAAATCCGCCACATCCCCCAGCGGAATTTCCATCTTCCCAAAGAGGTATGGTTTGTCGGCTCTTGTTGAATATTTGCCAGTTGCCGCCGCATTCGTCATCTTGGGCGGGCATACCAGCGTCCATTCGAGACCGCTTTGTTGCAGTTTTTCATATACCTTGTGATGCTCCCTGGTGACAGGCACAAAGTCTTTGGGGAAGACAGGCGATTTATACAAATACCAGCCGCCCACTTGCAGAACTCCGACCCCGCCGAGGTTGATGATGTGCTTGACGTTGCCGCGCTTCATCCCAGCCATAATATGATCAACCGCCGTGGAACGGATCGAAGCGTCGGGGTTATATTCGCCGCCAACAGCGTTGACGACAGAGTCGTGACCCGCAATGGCATTCGCCACGGCTTGTCCATCCTTCACATCGCCCTGCACAACCTTCAATGCGGAATGCCGCGCAACAACCTTTTCAGGCGAGCGCGCAAACACGGTGACATGGATATTCTTCGCCAGCATTTTCTCCAACACAAGCGGACCCAGGTTTCCTGTTGCGCCAAATAATAGTACGTTCATTTTTTAATCTCCTTGATGTTTATTGAATTTGTTCTTCAACGATTTTTTTTATCAGGGCAAGATGACCTCCGTCATGTTCAGGGCGCGTCAAAAGATGAATGAGAAGCGGTTTAAAGATGAGCCAACCGCCCTGCCCGTCTTTTTCAAGGGTAAGCAGGGTCTTTCCATCGGACGTTGGCTCCAATACATACCGATAGGTGACATCAAAACCAACCAGCGTAGTTTTTGTGGTTAATAATCTGCTCTGCTCAAATTCTTCAACCGTCACTTCTTGAGGGTTTGGCAATCCGTGGCTGTACAAAACCCTTCGATACCCTGATCCTTTTTCAAACAGCCCCTGCGCCTCCAATTCGACATTGCCAATATTTTGGGAGATTTCCGCAATGTCAGCAGGGTCAATCAATACCTGAAACACTTTTCGAGGCGGGCTTTCTATCAAAATGGAATCGTTCATGGCGGATACTCCTATGGCTGTCTGGATAAGGATGTAGGCAGAAACGCCCAGAAAACCCGCAAGCATCGCCCACGGCATCATCTGGTTTGATTTTCTTTTCTTTCTCATACACACTCTCCTGAATCGCCGCCTTGGGCAATTGGATACTGGCTTCAAGCGCGGCTTTATTCTTGTTGCCAGCTTCCCTGATTGAAGGATTTCCAATAGTGTAGAGCTTTACGCAGGGTTAAGGTCAAGGGTGTTTTCATCGAAGAGAATTTCCTACACCACATCTCTCTCGTAAAATCCCTAAAGGTCTTTTTGGCAGACCTTTAGGGTTTGCGTGTACGGTAGAAAATTGGAGAATAAAACCTGTCCAGCTTTCACCACGCTGGATATGTGGGGATGTGTGTTTCAAGATAAATTGTCTTTGAAACAATTTATCTTGACAAAAAGACATAGTCCGCATAAAATAAATTGTCACATAGACAATTTATTCCTGCCAAAGGAGAATGTATGCCCAAACTATTGACCACCATCCCCCACGCGGATGGCTTTCACATGCCAGGCGAATTTGAAAAGCACGATGGCTGTTGGATGCTCTGGCCCGACCGCACAGACACCTACCGCCTCGGCGCGAAGCCTGCCCAAGCCGCCTACGCGGAGACAGCCATTGCCATCAGCCAATTTGAAAAAGTGACCGTGGGAGTCTCGGCGGCGCAGTTCAAGAATGCGCGCAACAAACTCCCCGACCATATTCGCGTGGTGGAAATCTCCTACAACGATTCATGGATGCGTGACAGCGGGCCCATTTTCGTCAACAACGGACAGGAAGTCCGCGCGGTGGATTGGGACTTCAATGCCTGGGGTGGTTTGGAAGAAGGCATTTATTTCCCGTGGGATTTGGATGACCTCGTCCCGCGCAAAGTGGCAGAGATGGAATGGCTCGACCGTTACAAGGCGAACATGGTGCTCGAAGGCGGAGCCATCACCGTGGACGGCGAAGGGACGCTCATCACCACCGCTCAATGTTTGTTGAATCCCAATCGCAACCCCGACCTCTCAAAAGAAGAAATCGAAAAATACCTGCACGATTATCTCGGCATCGAAAAGACCATCTGGATTCCGCGAGGCTCACTGCACGATGAAACCGATGGGCATGTGGATGGTTTATGCGCCTTCATCCGCCCTGGCGAAGTCGTCGTCGAATGGACGGACGAAAAGAACGACCCCGAATACGACATCATCATGGAAGCGTATGAGTTACTGCAAAAAGCAACCGACGCGCAGGGACGCAAGTTGAAAGTTCACAAACTGCATAACCCCGCTCCCATCTATGTCACCCATGAAGAGACCGAAGGCATTGACTCTGTCGAAGGCGTGCTGGAACGTGTGGCAGGTACTTTCATGGGACCTTCCTACATTAACTTCTATCTTGCCAATGGCGGATGTGTCGTGCCGCTCTACAACGACCCCGCTGATTCAGTCGCGCTTGAAACTTTGCAAAAGCTCATGCCCGAACGCAAAGTGGTCGGCGTGAAAAGCGGACGTGAAATTTTATTAGGCGGCGGCATGGTGCATTGCATCACCCAGCAACAGCCAAGCGCAAAATCGAAATAAGAACATTTACCACAAAGGGAACAAAGGGTCACAAAGGAAAACCTTTAAAAACCTTCGTGACCCTTTGTGACACTTTGTGGTTGAAAAAAAAGGAACTCAACATGAAAATCGCCCTCATCCAACTTGCCTACTCAGGCAATATGGATTCGATGAAAGACCAATACCACAGACTCATCGCCGAAGCCGCACAGCACGGAGCGGAACTCGTCTGCCTGCCAGAGTTCTCGCTCATCCCATATTTCCCGGGCGCCCGTCAGCCAGATGGATTTAACTTTGCAGAATCAATTCCCGGCGGAGAGTCGGAGCGGTTCTTCAGTCAGATGGCAAAGACTCACAAAGTAAAAATCGTCGGCAGTTTATATGAAGAAGCGCAGGATGGCAATCTGTTCGACACCGCCACCGTCCACGATGAAACAGGCGCGCTCGTTGGCGTGACGCGCAAGATTCAAATTCCATCGGGCAACGGCTATCACGAAACCGACTACTACGCGGGCAGTGACCAATTCCCCGTTGTCAAACTCGACGCGCTCAACATCGCCACGCCCACCTGCTACGACCAGTGGTATCCAGAAATCGCGCGCATCTACGCGCTCGGCGGCGCGGAACTCATCGTCTATCCCACCGCCATCGGCGACGAACCCGAAGACCACGTGATGGACACGCAGGACTCGTGGGAAACGATCATGCGCGGTCACGCCATCGCCAACGGAATTTTTATCGCCGCGATCAATCGCGTCGGCTCGGAAAACGGCGTCACATTTTATGGCAGTAGTTTTATCTGCGGACCCGACGGTCGCATCATCGCCCGCGCAAGCCGCGATAAAACCGAAGCGCTCATCGCCGACATCAGCCGCGACGCCATCAAAGATTGGCGCTGGCATTTTCCGCTTTTGCATCAGCGCCGTCCGTCCGTTTATCAAAAAATTCTTCAAACCTATTCTGGTGACGAAGCGCCAGATTGGATGGAGGAAACGCCCCTCCGCAAAGTCAAACCAACCCAAGGAGATTTGAAATGAAAAACATCCGCCTCTTTTCGACCCTCAGCCTGATCCTCATCCCAATCTTGATTCTCACCGCATGTGGGTCTGCCTCTACCCCCGCGCCTCAGGCAGAAGCTCCCGCCGCTGAATCAGCCTGCCCTCAGCCTTCCCCCAAAATGGAAGTGACCTCCAAAGAACTCAACATGTTCACCTGGTCTGAATACATCCCCGATGACATCATCAACTGCTTTGAAGAAGCCTACGGCGTGACGGTCAATCACGATACCTTTGCCAGCCAAAGTGAACAACTCGCCAAATTGTCGCGCGGCGCATCAGGCTATGACGTCGTCCAACCGAGTGACGACATGGTGCAGTTGATGGTCGAAAAAGATTTATTTGCCGAACTCGATAAAACTCAACTGTCCGTGATGAGCAATTTCAACCCCGCGTTTTTGAATCCCGCCTTCGACCCGAACAACATCTACAGCCTGCCCTATCAAGGCGGCTCGACGGGCATCGTCTACAACTCTGAAACCATCAAGACCCCGCCGACCTCCTATGCCGATTTATGGAACGCCGAATACGCAGGTCGCATCATCGCCGTGGACGACGCCCGCACGATGATTACCATCACCCTGCTCGCGCTCGGCTACGACGCCAACTCCACCGACCCCGCTCAACTGGATGAAGCCAAAGCCAAACTCAAAGAGTTGACCGCCAACATCCGCATCTTCGACTCTGACAGCCCGAAGACCGCGCTCATCGCGGGCGAAGCAGACCTCGGCGTCATTTGGAGCACCGAAGCATTCAACACCGTCATCGAAAAGCCTGAATTCCAATATGTTTATCCCAGCGAAGGCGTCATCCTCTGGCAGGATAACTTCGCCGTGATGATAGACGCCCCTCATGCCGACGCCGCCTACGCCTGGCTCAACTACCTCAACCAAGCTGACGTCTTCTGGATGGTCATGCGCGACCACAGCGGCTCGAACCCCAACGCCGCCGCGGTTGAATTCGCCAAGATGAATCATGCTGACGTGTACGAAGCCTACGTGCAATCCAATATCTCCAGCGTCCCGAGTGACGCAGTCACGAACGGTCACTGGCTCAAATCCCTCACCCCCGAAAACGCCTCCATCTTCGACCAGTTGTGGGTGGAAGTGAAATAACAGAAAAAGCCATAAACAAAAATTCTCCCAGAACGTGGTCTGGGAGAATTTTTGTTTTCAGCAAACTTTGCTACCGTACATTTTCCTCGTAAAAAACCAAAGGTCTTTCTTGCCAATCAGGAATTTGCGAAGGGAATGGAGACCTTTAGGGTTTGGATGTACGGTAGAGAACAGCAAACAAAAGAAACATCGTCCCTCCTTCATAATAAACTTTGCACATAACAACTTCCGCCGCCCTTGCTCACCCAAATATTGACTTGGCGATGTAATCTCAAGGGAACACAATATTTGGTCAGCGCAAGATTGATACTGCCTAAATATGGGGGAGTAAAGGACCAACAAAGACGCCCCTGTTTTAGCAGGGGCGTCTTGCTTAGTTACGGTATTGATATGGGGAGCGGGTAAAGAGATGGCTAACAAGTCTATGATGGTAGCTGGTATTTTCATTTGGGTGTGTTTCATTTCAGTTGAAACAACCGTCCCGAAGGTTTGAAAAAGGGTCAAAGTCTTCGAGAAAACCTTCGGGACGTTCTATCCTTCAACTCATTTGAAACACACCCTTTTCATTTCCTCTACCCGGGGCAGTAAAGCATCTCGCCAATCTGGTCACTGATCGTGGTTGTATTCCCTGAATTATCTCTTACTTCAACATACCAGCGAATGAATCCATTTGCACCTTGCAATGTGTTGTATGCCTGATTGCCAGAGTTGTTATCAATGGTCAGTTCATAAGTTCCGTTTCCAACGGAAGCGCCAGAGGCTGTGTAGTATCCGCTAGAGGTACTGCCTTCGTAACGATAGCCAAAGGTAACCGAGGCAATGCCAGATGAATCTGTCACGCCCAACGCCTGCATGGTAAATGTGCTTCCGCAGTTTCCATAGTAGCCGGGCGAGCTGTGATACAGGCTTTTGATGTCTGGCCTGGTGGTATCGGCTGGTACGGCTGTGAACGTGGGCGGAACTGCTGTCGGCGGGGGCACTGTGACAGTCGCTGAGTCAACCGAGGTCCCGGATGAGGCGCACTTTTCCACGGAGATACGGTGAGGCACAGCCGCTGTCACCACATCCCCTAAAACATCCAGCCCTTCGGGGGTAAATTCCAGTTGCGTGACGAGGGCGCCGATTCCAGCGGTGGCTGTGTTCATATCCAATGACAGCAGATAGTTGGTGGGTCCGCCAGCGCCCGGTGACGTGGTTTCCACGCCGCCGGCGGCAACCACCGCTCCGCTTGAGTCGAGCAGAGAGTATCCAACACGGATCGTCAACACCGCGGCGGGGTCGGCAACATATACATTGAAGTTGACCAGCGTTGGGTTGGCTGGCGGACAAATTCCGTAGTAGACGTAACTCGGCGAGGCTTCGGCTTTCATTTCAACGGGCGGCACACTGCCCGGAGTTGGGGTGGGCACATCTTCGGCCGGAACTGGGAAGGCGCCGAGAATCGGGTCGGCGCAAGAGCCGCTTTGGGATATTGTTACGGCTTGAACCTGATCTGAAACACAGATGCGAACTGATGCGCTTTCAGTAGATTCTTCGCCTGCGTAGGCGCGCGAGGAAATGAGATATTCTCCAAGTGTGGAGGCATTCCATGTGGTTTCAGCATAGACAAGCGGAGCGGCGGAGTCGGTATCCACTGCGCCAATACTGACACCATTGACCAGGAACTCGATTTTATTTACACCACTGCCAGAAGCATGGCGGGCATGGGCTTTGAGTGTGAACGTACCCACCGGCAAAACGGTTCCTGCAACGGGCTGGTCCATCCATGCCTGCACCCCGCTGGAATAGCCCCCTCCCGCAGAAGGAGCGCAGGCAGTGAGAAGTGTTGCGATCAAGAATAGAAAGATGATTCGTTTCATGGCTGATCCTTTTGCAATTAGGGTTGTCCGCGCACGGTGATCTGGAAGCGGCATTTCGCTTCGCCAAAGTCGCTTTGCAGAATGACAGTTTCATTGGCGCGCGACCATTCCTGTGGCGAGCGCGCGGCAAGAACTGCCAGCGCAGAGCAGAATAGGTCGGGAGCGTTGTCGGTGTCATAGTCGTTGATCGCGACAGTAAAGGATAACGGTCGGTTGGTGATTGGGTGATCCATCTCGATATACCAGCCTGAATTGGTGGTAAACGTGCCTTCGTTATGACAAACGGTATTGGCTGGGCAAAGCCCAAATGCGAGAGTGCCTGCCCCGTGACTGGGCGGGTTGGATGTGCCGATGGAATTATGGTCATCCGCGAGCACGATTATGCCGAACAGTTCAAAGCGGCGGTCATCGCACAGGATGCAGATATCGCCGCGGTCTAATACCTGTCCGCTGGCGGCGCTGGGGCTAATGGTCAGCGAATCAACGCTGATCCACAACTGGCTGGAAGCGCGGCAGGGGGGCATCCGCACTTCAAACGGCTGGCTGGGTTCAGACATGCCCAGGTCGGTGACTGCCCGCACGGTAAAGCGGACCACCGCGCCGCAACTCCAGCGCTGGGAATAATTGGGAACGGGAGAAGAGCGCATCGTCCCCGGCGAAACCTGGTTGCTGAACCCTTCGCCTGCGGGCGTCGCTGAAAGCGTGTCTTGAATCGAAGTGACAACCATAAACCCCGTCACTGCGGCTTGCGGAACTACGGCTGTGGGCGACCAATCCCACGAAAGGTTGCGTACAATTTGATCTTCACAGAATGCCGTGCCGATATTCGGGTCGCCGCTGGGAAGCGTGTCGCACATGGCGAGACTGCGGTTGACGATGCGCACATTAGTCGGCGGCGGGATGGTGGGGCGGTCGCGGCGAATTGGTTCGAGGATGGCAGGCGGGAGTTAAACTACGCCGTTATATAAATTAGCCAGATTGAGAAGACTGATCGGAGGAGCGATGCGATAGCGCAGGAAGTTTGCTCCACCAGCGGCATGAGGCATATTATTTAATGAAGCGAGCGAAAGCGGCTCAAACGCCAACTCGCTGGTCAGGTCGCGCCCATCCCACTCGGGGCTGGCATGACTGCCTGAGAAATGCCCAATGCGCTGACTCTCTGCGCCGCGCCTGCCCCAACACTCGCCTTCGAGCATGACCAATCCCGTGGCGGCGGGCGCAATGGAATACTGTCCGCGATTGGGAAGTTGCAGGGGCAGGTCGTACACCAAATCACCAGAAGTGGCGCGCAACAATCCATCCCCAGATGGGATGCGCTCATAGCGTGATCCATTGACCGAGACATAGCAGTACACGCCATCATAGCGTACTTGTGCCGTCAAGCTAATAAGCGAGAGGCGCAAATCCGGTGAGAGGCTGGCGCTGCCGGCAGGAGAACAATCGGGGGTGATTTCCACAACCAGCATCGAGACAATGCTCTCGCCGCTGGAACGCACAGGCGCGAGAAAATAACGGTAGGTTCCGATGCGCGTGATCGGTGTGTCGTTGTAGGTGGTTGTGTTGGCAGGCAGGGTGGCGAGCAGGCTCATCACTGATTCGCCGGGCGCAACGCGATAGATGCGGTACGCCGTTTCATCGGGTGCGTCAGTCCAGCGGATGGCGATTTGACTGCATGAATGGGTTTCGCCTTCAAAGTTCGGGTCAGTATCGGAAAGGGGCGCGGTGCCTGGTGCGCCGGGGGCGGGCGGCGGGATGGAGGGTGCGCCGCTTCCGCTGGGATCAGGGGCCAAGCGCGGCAAACTGACCGTTGAGCTGGGCGGCACGCTTCGGCCTGATTCAAGCCCGGGGTTTAATCTCACTATTTCTTCAGGAGTTGTGCCAGCCGCGGCGGCAAGGTCATTGACAGAGATTTCGGTCACGCCGTTTGCGCGGGGAATATCATCCACATTGATTTGAATCGGCACGGCGCTCAGGTCGAGGATGTCTACAAAGATCACTTCGGAGTCAGCGAACTGCTCGGCGGTGAGAAATGCCCTTGCAACCAGAACATGCCGCCCCGTAGTGAGAGGCGTCCAGGTTTGTGAGAGCATGGCGATGTTTTGTCCATCCCCATTAGAGGCGGCGATCAACACTCCATCCGCATAGATTTCCACACGCTGGATGGTTTCGTCCGCTGTGGCAGAGGCAACCAGCGGAAGCGGTTCATTGATATTGGCGGGAATGGTACTTTGCGGGTCGCGAATTTCCACAAAGATGCGCGGTTCGCGGGTATTGAAGCGCCACAACACCCAGCCCCCCGCAACGGCGCAGATGGCGAGTATTCCCAGCAGACCGGAAAGTAGACAACCTAATCCACGTTTATTTTTCATTTTTCTTCGTCTCCTTTTAATTTTGGCAAGCGTGCGAGAGTAACCGTTTGTGAGGGGGTATCTTCGTTAATGAGGTAGTTCCACAATTCTGCGGCGGATTTGAACAGGGTTTCTCCGCCACCTTGCAACGGGCGGACGCTGATGCGCCATTCACCGGGCGGCTGCCATTCGCTGGGTTCCTGCCAGACCCGCAGAAGAAAGGAAGCGGTCTTGCGTCTTTCGCTCATGGCGGTTCCTTTTCTATTTTGTGCGCTGTCTCAGGGTGCAAATGTGCATGTCCACGAACCTTTTACCTGCCCCGGGACTTCAAATGTGCCAGAGGCGCCATTCTCGGCAACGATGGCGGTCCCCTCCCAATTCGTGACTTGAGCCATGTCCGATGGACCTGTGCCGATGGAGATCACAACTGGGACAGGCTGACCAGCCGTCACGCCCTGTTCGGCTGTGACTGAAAATACGCTCACAGGCGTAGGCGGATCCGTGACGGGTGCGGCGGTAAATGTCACTACAAAAGGCCTGGCGATGGGCGTGGAGCACATGGAGAAATTCATAAACCCGCTGGCATTGAGCGCCGCAAGCGTGGTGACGCCTGCCACTTCAGCGGGGCTTTCGATGGTCACTTGCATATCGATCAATGAACCAACCAGGGGGGCGGAGGTCGGCGCAACAGCATCTGTGCCAGAAGCAGGCGGAAACGGTGTGAAGCGGGAGGCAAGCCACTGTCCCATCGCAAGTTGAGTTTCACGGGAGAAACCATGCCCTTGCAACGAGACATACCAGCCATTCAAGACCGCATCGAAGTACACCACGCCATCCACATCCTTGATGACTGCGATTTCACCCACGGCAACCGTCTCTGTTCCTTCAGAGGTTTCCAGATATTGCAAAACGCTGTCATAGACCTGGCGTCCAGGCGTATCCACGGTGACGCCCAGGGAGAAGGTTTTTCCGCTGGCGAAACTGTAATAACAGCCCGCAACGCCAAGGGCGGCATCGGAAACTTTGTCAGATGGAGTTTCGCCCAAAATGGCGGATAGCTCCGCGTCTGAAATGAGCGTGCATTCCTCTATTCCAGCCGTATCCAAAGTACGCGGATCAATCTGCGCGGCGGCTGGGGGCATCTCAAGAGGCGGAGCGGTGGGGGGTGTAACAGCGCCAGGCACACTGCAAGCCAAAGAAGTCAGAATTAATAAAACAGGGAATAGATAGATACGCATGATTCTCTCCTTTTTGTTGTCCCACATCTTACAAAGAGAGCGTCCTAAAAACGTCCTAAAACGGGTGTTTTTAGGTTTTTAGGCAATGGAGCATAACTTGCTATTCATGGTTTTCTCAAAACATAAAATCTTAACGCGAATGCCGCGAAAGGAGCGAATGACGCAAAAAATTCGCTCTTTTTCGCCCTCTTCGCGCATTTCGCGTTACAGCCTTGCCTTCAAGTCAATCTACAAGACTGCTCAATAGCAAGTTATGCGGTACTGCGTTTTTAGTACCAAATAACTACTGTTGAGCCGCTTTATAACAGGCTTTTGATGAGCACATCCCGCAGAGAGGTATCTTCCATTTCGCCTAAACCCAGCCGCAACGGGGCAAATGAGGAAATTGCCAGCGAGCAAATTTCGGCATGGCAGGCATCCACCTGAGATTGTTCGCCAAGTTCCGTGTACAGGCGCGCCATGAAAAGCAGGCTTTCCCCGATCAACGGCTGGTCTGGGCAGGAACGCGCCAACGTCAACGCATGTTGGGCGGCAGAAAGAGCCTCGGCATATTGACCCAGTCGAAATAAATGGACTGCCTCCGTCAACCGCGCCAAAGCCCGCAGAGGAACCTCACCAGAATTCACGGCAGTCTGATGCAAAGCCTGCACTTCTTCCTGATCAACCTGATTGGCTTCCAAAACACTGCGGCTGTACAACCCTTGCAACCGCGCCAATTGAACGAATTGCGGCACATTGCTGGCGCGCGCGGCTGTCAGCGCACGAGTATATGCCTCATCAGCCCGTTCCGAATCTCCAAGCAAACGCCAGAACTGTCCCCGCACGTTGCTGGCAAGCAAAATCACGGGATGTAAATTCAACCGCGCGGCTTCCTCTTCCAGCGCGCGCAGTGAATCGGCGGGTTTGCCAGCGGAAAGAGCCGTGTATGCCAAATAGATCCGCATCAACAACTGTCCATACTGGCTTTCAACGCGCACAGCAATATTGAACCCGCGTTCAAAATCTTCTTTCGCGGCGGCGAGATTTCCGATCCGCGCGTAGGCCCAGCCGCGCCCTGCAAATTTCCCCCACATTCCAGGCAGGTACGATTCTCCAGCCACCTCAATCGCACGATCATAAATTCGGATGGACTGCTCATACCGCCCGCAATTCAAGGCGATTTGCCCCAGCATGGTCAGGGCGGCGGCTTCCAGGCGGCGCATCCCACCCTGACCTGCAAGCTGTGCCGTCCGATCAAGGATTTCCTGCGCCTGGGCATACTCCTGCGAAAAAACCAGCGCCGTCCCAAGGTGGTTGAGGCTTTGGACCGTTTGCGCCGTGGCAGAGATCTGATGTTGTTCCAATAGGGAGAGCGCCTGTTGCAAGTCACACACGGCTTCGTGGGTGCGTCCCAACATCAATCCGCTAACCGCCTGGATGTTAAGGGCGCGCACAGCATTCGGGATATCTGCCAGGATCATGGAAAGATCAAAGGCTTGCACTGCCGAAAGATATGCCGCTTCGTTGCTGTCTTGCGTATGAAGGGCATAGGCTTGCATGGATAGTGCATTTGCAAACAGGGATGGAAACGGTCGTGCCTGAAGAACGGCTTGTTCCAACAAAGGGAGCGCCGCCTCCCCTTGACCTTGATACAGCGTAATCACCCCCCGCTGTAGCGCCGCATGAGCGCGAATCTCCTGCGCATCAAGCCCATCGCCATCAATTAGCATTTCAGCGTGTGCAATCGCTTCCAGCCCGATGTCAAAGGCGGCGATGTCTATACTTTCCTGCGCGTGTTTCAGCCAGAAATGCGCCGCGGGCAGGCATATTCCAGCCTGCTGGTAGTGAGAAGCGATTTCAGCGGCGAATCCGATCTCGTCTGTGTGAATCAGCTCCAGGGCGCGGGCGATGCGGGCTTTTAAATCAGCGGCGCGAACGGCAGGAGTTTCATCCAAAATAATCTCGTGAATCAGGTGGTGAGGAAAAGCGTATTCATCCTGGGTGGAAGAGACGGTTTCGAGCAAGAGGCGTTCCGATTGCAACACATCCAGCGCGGCGGCATACGCTTCAGGCGACCAATCCAAAACTGTCCGAAGTTCATTGTCCGAAAAAGAAAACCCCAAAATGGCGGCCACTTCAAGCATCTCACAGGCGGCAGGCGCAAGATTTTCCAACCGCGCCCGAAAAGACTCGCGCAATGATGGCATCTTATCCGTCGCTACTTGGGTTCGGCTCTGCTGGCGCAAAAGTTGAGCGGCCTCTTGTAAAAGGAGCGGCAGGCCCTGGGCATACTGAAAAACATCTGCCGCGGCTTCGGCGGGGAAGGCGGTTAACTCCAGCGCAGTTTCAAGAAAATGACGGGTTTCAACCATTGTAAATGTCTGCAAAGAAATATCAACGACAGACCGCTTGCGGCGCAAGGCGCGTTTGATCTCAAGCAAAACAAGCGGCGAGTCTTCGACACGACACGTCACAAGGAAAAGGATCGGCAAATTAGTATGGTTCTCTGTCAGGTCGCGCAGGAAGTTGAGCGAGTCAATATCCATCCAATGTGCATCTTCGATGATGAGGATCACCGGCTGGCTTTCTGCCAGAGCATACAAGCCTTGCCGCAGGGCGGCGCGCAATTCAACTGAATCGGAACGGGTGGGTAAAATAAGATCGCGGCGCAACAAATGCAAGTCTGGCGCCAACAGCAATAGATGATTTAACCACTCTGCCGAAATATCAGCGCGGCGGGCAAGCAGGGGCGCCGCGGCATTAAGAATCTGCTTCCACAGCGAATAGGGATGTTCTGCATCCATGATCTGGCAATGCCCCCAGAATAACCGTGCCAGCCTGGCTTCGGATGAGCGGCGCAGAGCTTCGCGGGCGAGGGCGCTTTTCCCGACCCCCGCAGGTCCATTAATGAAGACGAAGCCTCCATGCCCAGCTTGAATATCATTTAAAGCGTTCGATAGCAAAGTCAATTCATTTTCGCGGCTGACAAATGGCGGCCATTCACTCTGTTTTCTGCGCCGGGCACGGCGCGTAATGTGGTTATGTAAAATGTCGCGATAGAGGGCAATCGTCTCCGTCATGGGTTGAACGCCAATCTCGCCAAGCAGTTTTGCTTCAATGGTTTTATAAGCCGTCAGCGCAGCAGCACGGTTTCCTAAAAAGGATTCAGCCGTCATACAGAGCCGAACCGCTTCTTCATCCCACGCATCTTGCGCCATTAATTTACGCACCCAATGAACTGCGGCTTCATGGTCTTCATTTTCGAGGCTGGCTTGTCCCAGGTTCTTGAGCAGGCTCAGATAGCGGACGCGGAGTTCTTCGCGGCGCGGAAGGAGAAAGTCATCGGCTTCGAGTTCTTGCGCCAGGTCTCCCACATATAACTCTGCCGCCGCCTGCATCTCGGATAAAGACTTTGTTTCCTTTTCAAAGGCGGTCACGTCCACCCAGGTTTCTGGGGGCAATTGCAAGGATATGGCCTGGGTTGTGATGATCAGGGTTTCCTGAAGCAGTTCAGGCAGGGCGTTTCGCAAAAGATATAAATGCCGTCTCAGGTTGGCGAGCGCATCCGATTCGTTTTTGTCAGCCCATAGGGAAAAAGCAAGGTACTTGCGGGATATGGCAGTGTTCGCTTGAAGCGTCAGACGCACGAATAAACGCAAAAGTATGTCACGCTGGGGCAGGGGAAAGGATTTGCCTCTAATTTCGAGACGCGGGGAACCGAACAGGAAGATGCGCAAGTCATTGGCAGACAGCATGGGGAAATTATAACGGCTTGAGTTTCACCCAGGCAATTGGAAACCTCAGAGTGCCCATGGCTATTCCAAGGTCAGGAAAATCTTAACGCGAATTACGCGAAAAAACCTTTTTAAATTCGCAAAATTCGTTCATTCGAGAAATTCGCGTTCCAAGCACGCCACAGAAATTAAGACTCGTCAAGCGACCTTGGAAAAGCCATGTCAGAGTGCCGCGTGTAATTTTCTGCGCTATTGAACAACTCTTAAGAAAATATGTGTGTCGTACGGGCTTGAATGCATGAAGATTTGATAAAAGAGCCGCAGGATGCAAGTTCGGTTTTTACACCAAAGCCATTGATAATTTAAATCAAACTGTTGTTTATGATACACTGCCAGCAAAGGAAAAGATACCATGACCTCTGCCACTGCCCAGGCCTCGCCTAACATTGCCTTGGCGATGTGATCTCAAGGGAACACAACCCCGCCAAAATCGTGCGGGGCTTTATTTGATGTCAGCGAGGCTGGTGTTGCCTGAAGTCAGAGCTTCCTCACTAACAACCAAGCGGATTTCAAAACGTACATTCAAGCATCGTTGACTACAACCGGGAAGAACGCTTTGGAAAAATCTCTTTATGCCCAACATACTCATCAATACAAAGATTAATGCGCCTACGCTTCGGCGTAACCTGGTTTCGCGCAAACGGCTCCTCGCCCTGTTATTAGATGGGATCAAGCAAGGGCATAAGCTGACGTTTATCTCCGCGCCCGCGGGGTTTGGCAAGACCACCCTTGTGAGTGAATGGATCGCTTCTGGGGAAATCCCTGCCGCGTGGATCGCATTGGATGAAAGCGACGACAACACTTCCCGCTTCTTGACCTACCTGATAGCGGCTCTGCAAACCCTGATCACTGGTGTCGGGGAAGGTGTTTTGGCGGCGCTTCAATCGTCACAGCCCAGTTCTGCCAAAGAATTGCTGACCACCCTGCTCAATGAATTATCTGCAACGGAAGATGACTTCATTCTCGTCCTCGATGATTATCATGCGATAGATTCCAAAGACGTGGATGAATTGCTCACATTTCTGGTAGAGCACATGCCGCCATCCATGCATTTGGTCATCACCACCCGCGAAGACCCCGCTCTGCCGCTCGCGCGGTTGCGTGCCCGAAACCAGTTAACGGAGATCCGCACTGCTGAATTGCGCTTTACTGAAAACGAAGCCGCCGATTTTCTTAACCAGATCATGGGGCTGGACCTTTCCAGTGAAGATGTTGCCGCGCTGGACAAGCGCACCGAAGGCTGGGTGGCGGGGCTGCAATTGGCGGCGCTCTCCATGCAGGGCAAGTCGAATGCGGTTGAATTTATCCGTTCGTTCAGTGGGGCGCACCAATTTGTGCTGGATTATCTACTGGAAGAGGTACTGCAAAAACAATCCGAAGCTGTGCAGGAATTTTTATTGCACACTTCCATTTTGAATCGACTGAACGGTTCGTTGTGTGATGCGCTCTGGCAGGGCGAAACCCTTTCGGCGCAAACCATGCTCGAACAACTGGAACGTGCCAACCTGTTCGTCATTCCATTGGACGATGAACGGCGCTGGTATCGCTATCATCACCTCTTTCGTGATTTGCTCCGTCAGCGGTTGAGTCAAAAGCAGAACAAAGAGGCAATTTCACAGCTTCATGTCCGTGCCAGTGAGTGGTTTGAGCAAAGCGGCGAGATCGGTGAGGCATTTCATCACGCCCTTGCCGCCGCAGACTTTGACCGTGCCGCCACACTGCTGGAAACGAACTGGCTGAGCATGGATGAAAGCTTTCAGATGGGCACCTGGCTTGGGTGGGCGAACCAGCTTCCGTTAAGTGTGAGGCGCGTTCGTCCCGTCTTGTTGACTCAAATGGGCTGGTCGTATGCTGATGCGGGCAATGCGACTGCAAGTGAATCCATCTTGCAGGAAGCAGAAGCATGTTTACAGCGTCCACTTGAAAAAATGTTGATCGTTGAGAAAGAGCAATTCAGCACATTGCCTGCGCGGATCGCCATTGCTCATGCTTACAATGCCCAGGTGGAAGAGCGTTTTTCAGATACGCTTAAATTCTCAGAGATGGCGCAAGACATGGCGCCGTCTGACGATGAATTTTTGCAGGCACAGGCTTCGGCGATTCTGAGCGGCACGTATTGGGCAAGCGGCGAGTTGCACAAGGCATATGCGTTCATGAGCAATTGGGTGGATGTGACGCAACAGGCTGATAATTTTGCTTTTGCAGTTGCGGCTTCGTTTGCCAAGGCGGATATTCTTATTTCACAAGGGCGGCTGTGCGATGCGATTCAAGTCTATCAGACAGCCTTGGAATTGGCGAAAACGCATGGCGTGGAAAGCATTACCGCACATCACCATTTGGGTTTGGGTCTGCTCTATCACGAAATGGGTGAGGATGAACGCGCTGCAAGTCATTTACAAAAGTCATTTGAACTCGGCAGACAAACCCCCATTGTAGATTGGGCGTATCGCAAAAATTTGGCGCAGGCGCATTTGAAAGAATATGAAGGTGATTATGACGCCGCGCTGGAAGCATTGGATGAAGCCCGGCGTTTTTACGTGCGCACGCCCATTCCCAATCTGCGCCCTGTGGATGCGATGAAGGCGCGCATTTACCTCAAGCAAGGGCAGCTTATGAATGCGCAGACATGGGCACGCAAGAGCGGCTTATCTTTGCGCGATGCGCCCGATTATCTGCATGAGTTTGAGCGCGTTACACTGGCAAGAATCGCGCTGACGGAAGTCAATGTTAATTTCAGTGATGTGGTGAGTTCATTGGAACGTCATTTGAAACTGGCAGAAACTCAAAACCGCCTTGCCAGCCAGATCGAGATTCTGATCGTGTTGTCCCTTGCCTTCCATGCAAAGGGAGAACAGTCAAACGCACTCAACTCGCTGGAGCAAGCCCTAAAACTTGCTGAACCTGAAGGCTATTTGCGCTTGTTCGTCAATGAAAGCAAGACGATGGCTGAATTGTTATTCAGGTTCAACAACGGTTATTTACAGCAATATTCAAAAAAGATTTTGGCTGTGCTCGCCCCTCAAAAAGACATTCCTCATTCCTCATTTATCATTCAACCTTTGATCGATCCTTTGAGTGAACGCGAACTGGAAGTGTTGCAACTCATTGCTCAGGGGCTTTCCAACCAGGAGCTTACCCGGAAACTGTTCGTGACATTGAGCACGGTCAAGGGGCATAACCTGCGCATTTTTGCCAAGCTGCAAGCCAAAAGCCGCACCGAAGCGGTGGCGCGCGCCCGCGAGTTGGGCTTGCTCTAATCTCCCCAAACCATACTTAAAACAATACTTTTGGTTCTAACCGGCAGCGCCCCCTGCCGGTATATTTGCGCACGTTGACGATGACTCACTTCTACGAAATTCGGATCGCAGGACATCTGGATGCCCACTGGGCAGACTGGTTCGACGGCATGTCCATCACGCTGGAGGAGGATGGAACCACGCTTCTTTCTGGACTTGTGCCTGATCAGCCCGCCCTATATGGGTTGCTACGAAAGGTACGTGACCTCGGTCTTCCACTCGTTTCGGTGAACCAGATACCGGTCACTTTGAGTCAACAAATTCTAAATAAAAAAAGGAGTAATACAAAAATGAACGCAAATACCACCAAAAAGCTCGACACGAAAGTTCTGCTCTCTACCCTATGGATCGTGGTCATGATCAACATGTTGAAAGCGGACATCCTCTCGCTGTTCATCCCCGCCATGGCGGAGGAGTTGGCAAGAACCTCAGCCAGCACTGGCGCATCCATTCCTCAATTGATGCTTTTCGGCGCGATTATGGGGCAACTCGGCATTGCTATGATCATCCTGTCCCGCGTATTGAAGTACGAAATCAATCGCTGGGTCAATATCGTCGCGGGCATCGTCACCATTGCCTATATCTGGGTTGGTATGACAACATACCCTCACTACATTTTCATCGCCACAGTTGAGACGCTCTGCCTGCTGTTGGTCGTCTGGTTTGCGTGGAAATGGCGCAACTCCGAAATATAGCTGATGAAAGCCATTGTTTTCAACCAATACGGCACGCCTGATGTACTCAAACTGGCAAATGTTCCCGTGCCGACCTCAAAAGATGACCAGGTGCTGGTCAAGGTCTTTGCCGCCTCCGTCAATTCCGCTGATTACCGCCTGCTAAGCGGACCAATTCCGCGCATTATGGGATTTGGACTATTCAAGCCGAAAGACAAGATCATGGGCGCGGATATTGCCGGGCGCATCGAGGCTGTGGGGAAAAACGTCACCCGCTTCAAGCCGGGCGACGAGGTCTTCGGTGATATTTCCACGGGCTTTGGCGGTTTTGCTGAATATGTCTGCGCACGTGAATCTATTCTGGTGAAAAAGCCCGCCAACCTGACCTTTGAGCAAGCGGCAGCAGTGCCGATGGCGGCGGTAACGGCGTTGCGGGGGAAGTGCATATCGTTGTGAATGGGACGATTGAACTCTATGTAGTGGATGTGATCGCGTTTGATATACATGGCAAGATCAAAGCTATCCGCTCGTACAAGGGACGGGACAATTGATGTTGTCGTTGTAAACTGATTATTGACCACCGTCCACTGTCCATCGTCTGATACCCGCCGTGTATTTATGTCTTCGTGATAAACTTTGCGCATGGCTACCTCCACCGCCCTCGCCCATCCAAACATCGCATTCATCAAGTACTGGGGCAATCGTGACAATGCCCTGCGTCTTCCAGTCAACGGCTCCATCTCGATGAATTTGGATGGGTTGTTCACGCGCACGACGGTTAGTTTTCAGCCGTCGCTTCCTTTTGATGAATTGATAATCAATGGACATGCCGTGATGGGCAAGGGGTTGACTCGCGTTTCATATATCCTCGATCTCGTGCGCGAGATGGCGGGACTCAAGATCAATGCGGAAGTGATGAGCGAGAACAATTTTCCCGCCGGCGCAGGGATCGCCTCTTCGGCGGCGGCGTTTGCGGCGCTGGCTCTCGCCTCCTCCCGCGCCGCAGGCCTGACTCTGTCCGAAGCGCAGTTATCGCGGCTGGCACGGCGCGGGTCGGGTTCTGCATCCCGCTCCATCCCAGCAGGGTTCGTGGAATGGCAAATGGGAAACAACGAAGAAGATTCATTCGCCTTTTCCATCGCACCTGTGGACCATTGGAATCTTGTGGATTGCGTTGCGATTGTCAACTCTGCCCACAAGAAGACAGGCTCCACCGAAGGCCACGCCATCGCGGGGACGAGTCCACTGCAAAATGCGCGGGTGGCGGATACTCCGCGCCGCCTGGAGATTTGCCGCAATGCAATTCTCAACAAGGATTTTGAAGCCTTTGCAAATATCATCGAACACGACTCAGACATGATGCATTCGGTGATGATGACATCCAATCCGCCGCTGATGTACTGGCAATCTGCCACGGTGGAGATTTTCCATCAGGTGCGCGAGTGGCGCGCCAGCGGACTGCCCGTGGGCTACACGGTGGATGCGGGCGCGAATGTCCATGTGATTTGTTTGGGGGATTCTGCCAAAGAGGTGGAGAAGCGATTGAGAGATTTGCCTGGCGTGAGCAACGTGCTTGTGGCGGGTGCCGGCGGCGCGGCGCAGGTGGTGTAAATTAACGCCAGCCGACGAAGGTCGGCTTTGCAAATGTTGCCGCGACTTCAGTCGCAAGAGGGTAAGAAAATGCCCCTCGAAACAGAATCAACTGTCGGTTAAGAAGGAAGCGGGGCAATTTATCTAATAAACCTTTAACGATGTCCCATCCATTTGAAGATATAATCCGCTTCGTCGCTCAACTTAGACTAAGGAATATAAAATGGTATCTGGTTTTGTTACGCTGATTGTTTTCATTCTCGCATTGGGCGGGATGATTTTTGTACATGAATTGGGGCACTTTATTGCCGCGCGTTGGGCTGGCGTGGAAGTGGAAGAGTTTGGCTTTGGCCTGCCTTCTTACAAAATTGCCACGCTCTTCACCTGGCAAGGGACGGAGTTCACCATCCACGCACTGCCGCTCGGCGGCTTTGTGCGCCCCAAAGGTGAGAATGACCCGAACGTGCCTGGCGGGCTTGCATCTGCCAGCCCGTGGAAGCGGCTTGTGGTTTTGTTCGCCGGCCCGTTGATGAACCTCATCACTGCCATTATCGTTTTTTCTTTTCTGATTGCAAGTGAAGGCATCCCGCTCCCTGGCTCGATCAAGATCGATTCGGTTGCCGAGAATTCACCCGCGCAAAATGCGGACGTTCAATCGGGCGACATTTTGCTTGCCATCAATGGCGAGAGCGTCACCGAAGTACAGCCAGCCATTGCGATCATTCAAAAGAATCTCGATCAGCCCGTTGAATTGTTGATCGAACGCAACGGCGAAAAGCTCACCATCGTTGCCACGCCGCTCTCCAGCAGAAAGAAAAGCGAAGGCGCGCTGGGCGTTGGGCTTGGCTACCCAACCCGACCCGCAACATTTGTTGAAAGCATCGGCGGCGGATTTGCGATCACAGGCTTGCAAGCCGCCACCATCGTCTATCTTCCCGTTGCGTTGATTCAGGGCGCAATCGCCCCCGAAGACGCGCGCTTCATCGGCTTCAAAGGCATCTTCGATATGTTCGACGTGGCTGTCGAAGAGGATGTCACCAGCCGTCAGGAAGTTGCCGCCACCGAAACAACAAGCCCCGCCAGCGCCCCGCGCCCCACAAACTGGACTCTCAACCTGGTCGGCATGTTGAGCATCTCGCTCGGTGTGCTCAACCTCTTCCCCATCCCCGCGCTCGATGGCGGACGCATTCTTTTCACGCTCCCTGAAATCCTCTTTCGCAAACGCGTCCCGCCTCAATGGGAAAACGCCGTCAACGGCATTGCCATGCTCATCCTCATCAGCCTCATGTTGTTCGTCAACGTGATGGATTTCGTCAACCCTGCTCAAATCCCCATTCCATAAAACATGGCCGAACCCCTTTCCTTCCAATCCGTTCTCGATCATCTGCTGGATTCCAAAAAGGACATCCCGCAAAATCATCTCCCGTTTTATTCCGATCTGGATCCAAAATCCCTGCGCCTGTTTATGGATATTTGGTCCAGCGTCAAACCTGACCGAAAACTGCTCCTGCTGAGTGAGCTTTCAAAACATCTCGACACAGACAACATCGTCAACTACGAAGAGATCGGCAGGGCGCTTTTGAACGATGCGGATGGAAACATCCGCGCCTCTGCAATTGGACTGCTCGCCGAATCAGACGACCCCCAGCTTGCCAGCCAATTAATTGACATTTTCCTCAACGACGCAGATCTCGCCCCGCGCATGGAAGCCGCACACCTGCTGGGTGAATTCATCCTGCTTGGCGAATTGGAAGAACTGAATGAAGAATTGAAACTCAAGGTGGAAGACGCCTTGATCTCCGTCATCCGCAGTGAAGACAATCCATCCCTGCGAAAACGCGCGCTTGAATCGCTTGGCTATTCCTCGCGAGATGAAATGGTCAACATCATCGAAACCGCTTTCCAACGCGCAGACCCAGCCTGGGTCGCCAGCGCCCTGCGCGCCATGGGGCGCTCCCACGACGACCGCTGGAACGATGACGTGGTCAGCAAATTATTGGACGAAGACCCGCGCATCCGTTTCGCCGCCGCCGAAGCCGCAGGCGAACTCAACATCGAAGCCGCCGCCGCCATCATGCTGCAAATGCTCGAAGACGAAGAAGAGGATGACGATGTCATTTCCGCCACGATCTGGTCCCTCTCGCAAATCGGCGGCGACGATGCGCGCATTTACATCGTCAACCTGATCGAAAACACCGAAGACGAAGACCTCGTTACCTTCCTTGAAGACGCCCTCGAAAACCTCGACTTCAACGAAGAGATGGACAAATTCAATCTCCTGTCATTGGATGAAGATGACCTGGAAGACCTGGATGAAGTTGAAGAATCGGACGAAGAAGAGGAAGATAAATAAATCACCTTACGCGATATTCCGTAAAAAAAAGAAGCATCCTTTTAGGATGCTTCTTTTGTGAGCGCGGAGGGGCTCGAACCCTCAACAAATAGCTTAAAAGGCTACTGCTCTGCCATTGAGCTACGCGCCCATTACTACAAAGTACCGCAACAAGCGGTAAAGCGGACTGCATTCTATCACGGCAAAATAAAGGCGTCAACGTAATAAAGCGAATTGACGCCACATCTATCTGGCTGGAGGCAAAAATGACCGAAGTAAAATATGTAACCGAATTGGATTTTCAAGATGAGGTGATCGGCGCAGAATTACCCGTCCTTGTGGATTTTACAGCCGCGTGGTGCCAGCCCTGCAAAATGATCGAACCCATCGTCAAACAGCTTGCTGGCGAATGGGAAGGCAGGGTCAAGGTCGTCAAACTGGACGCAGACCAAAACCCCAACATCATGATGCAGTATGGTGTGATGGGCATCCCCACCCTGATGCTTTTCAAAGGCGGCGAAATCAAGGAACGCATGACTGGTTTCCAGCCGAAGGATAAGCTGGCGGCCAAAGTGACGCCGCACGTGTAACCTGTAGAGCCGAGACCCCCTCGGCTCTATTTTATTTTGAGGGAGATTTTATTGGTGTGCAAGCAAAGGTTGTCAGGGGAGGCAGATTGTTCGCTGGGCTGTGAAAACCCCTCACCCTGCCCTCTACCCTTACGGGCACACGTCCCTGAGGGAGAGGGGGGAGTCGACACGGCGAAAAGTCTTCATACTTGGGGTGAGGGAAAAGGGGAATGCTGACATCCTTTGCTTGCACACTTTTATTGACGACTCTCCCGCCTTCGTGGTATTATTCGCCCGCTAAAAAACCAGCCATAGGCTGGCTTTGTTGTATCGAAAACAAGAGGAGCATACTCATAAGCGCTAACGAATTTCGAGTGAACGAAGGCATCCGCGTTGCGGAAGTTCGCCTTATTGGTCCGGACGGCGGGAATGTCGGTGTTGTGCCGATTCGTCAGGCCTTGCAAATTGCCCGTGATGCCGAGATGGACCTGGTTGAAGTCTCACCTGGCGCCACTCCTCCAGTTTGCCGCGTAATGGATTTTGGCAAATTCATCTACGAAAAGACAAAGAAGGAACGCGAGGCAAAGAAAGCCCAGACCAAGATCGAGATCAAGGAAATCCGTCTGCGCCCAAAAACAAATGAAGCGCACCGTGGTTTCAAAGTGGATGACGCCCGCCGCTGGTTGGGACAGGGTCACAAAGTTCGTGTGACCGTCAAGTTCCGTGGCCGCGAAATGGATTATCCCGAAATCGCGCTGGAAGATCTGCGAGAGATCGCTCAGGACCTTGCCGACATCGCTACGATCGAAGTTCCTCCGCAAATGGAAGGCCGCACGATGCTCGTGGTTCTTGTCCCTGCCAAGGGTGCGGTAAAAAAGAAAGAGAAAACCGAACAGGCCGAGGTTAAGAACGAAGCGGAAGCCTGAGAGTTGCGAAGTGCCCGTACAGGGTACAAGTCCCAAAAGATGTTGATCGTCCGCGGGCGTAGGAATATGTCCCGCGGTTAATTTTGTCTGAAAGGAGAACCCCAGCAATGCCTCGCAAAGCAAAACCTGGAAAGAAATACAAGCTGAAGACGCACAAGGCGACATCCAAAAGATTTCGCATGACCGGCGCAGGCGTACTCGTGCGAACCAAAGGTGGCAAAAGTCATTTGCGCCGCCGCACATCTGACCGCACCAAGGCGTTATTGAGCGAGATGGTTCCCGTGTTGGGACGCAAGTACATCAAACGCATCAAGCGCCTTGCGCCAAACATGAAATAGGTCTTTCGACCCAACGTTGTAGTCAATTTTTATTTGCGGCTTTCGGGTGTTCGCAACTGGCATTAACCTGCCGACGCCCGCGAGTTTGCAGGAGGTAAAGTAACATGCGCGTAAAAGGCGGCCCGCAAGGGCATTTACGTCACAAGAAAATTTTGAAGATCACCAAGGGCCAGCGCGGCTCGAAGCATCTTTTGTTCAAACGAGCGAACGAGGCGATGCTGAAGAGTTTGTGGTACGCCACTCGTGATCGCCGCGTGCGCAAACGCGATCTGCGCAAATTGTGGATCGCCCGCATCAACGCCGCGGCCCGCTTGAACGGCACGACCTACAGCAAATTGGTCTCTGCGCTCAAGAAGGCGAATATCGAACTCAATCGCAAGATGCTGGCCGATATCGCAGTCCGTAATCCGCAGGCGTTTGCCGCGGTTGTGGCAAAAACAAAGTAATAAAAGTAGAGCGAGATAATAATCTCGCTCTACTTTTTTAAAGGGGTAAAATAAAACCATGAATACGGTTTTGGTTGAACGCTCTCTTTCAACAGGCCAGACCCTTCAAATCGTGCAGGGTGATATTACGATTGATGAAGTGGATGCCATCGTCAATGCGGCGAATGAACAGCTTCAGCATGGCGGCGGCGTGGCCTGGGCGATATCCAAACGCGGCGGAGACTCGATTCAAAAAGAAAGCGACGAATGGATTCGCGAACACGGCCCCGTCACCCACTCGCATCCTGCGTGGACTTTGGGCGGGTTACTGCCTGCGAAATACATTATCCACGCTGTGGGCCCCGTCTGGGAAGATGATGGCGGCGAGGATAAAAAATTATCAGACGCTGTGACAGGCTCATTGACCGTTGCCGACGAATTGAAATGCAAGTCCATTTCCATGCCAGCCATTTCAACGGGCATCTTCGGCTTTCCAAAAGACCGCGCGGCGGGGATCATCTTCTCTGCAATCGAAACGTATTTCACCGAGATCGATAGCTCAACCATTCAAACTGTTCGTCTGGTTTTGTTTGACGATGCAACAATCAAAGTGTTTCTTAATATTTGGGGTTCAACCAATCACAGTTGACCTATTCATCATTCCTCCTTCATCATTCATCACTTCCCATGATCACATCCAACCATAATCCTAAAATCAAACTCGTCCGCGCACTGCTCAGCCGCGTAAAGGACCGCCGCGAAGCGGGCGCGTTTGTCGTGGAAGGTGTGCGGCTGGTGGAAGAAGCGGCAAATAGAGACTGGAGATTTGAGACGGCGCTCTACGATGATTCATTGAACGAGCGCGGGAAGTTGCTGGTGGAGCGCTTAAAATCACGCGGCACCGAAGTGGAGGAAATCTCGCCCAGTGTGATGAAGTCCCTGAGCGATACAGAATCTCCGCAGGGAATTCTCGCAATTCTCAGATTCTCCCAGTTAACAATCCCTAATCTCTTGAATTTCATCCTCATCCCCGACCAAATCCGCGACCCAGGCAATTTAGGTACTTTGCTCCGTACTGCCGCAGCGACAGGCGTACAAGCCGTCCTAATCCCGCCTGAGACAACGGATGCCTTCGCTCCGAAGGTGCTCCGCTCTGGGATGGGCGCGCATTTTAAACTGCCGATCCACTCGATGAGTTGGGATGAGATTGGGCAATTCTGCGAGTCAGCGAATCAGCGAGTCTATTTGGCGGATATGGATGGTCAACCTTGCTGGGAAACGGACTTGCGTCAACCATTGGCTTTGATAATCGGCGGCGAAGCGGAGGGCGCGAGCGAGTCAGCGAGAAAACTTGCCGCTCAGCGAGTCAGCATTCCCATGTCTGGGATGATGGAGTCTTTGAATGCTGGGGTGGCAGGGTCGGTGTTGATGTTTGAAGTTGTAAGACAGAGGGCTGGTAATCAGTAATCAGTAATCGGTGAGCAGTAACAAGAAACAAGTAACGAGAAAATAATTATGAAAATTAGATCCATCACCTATTTCTGCAATCCAAAATTTCCGCTTGATGAAAAAATCCTACAAGACGCAGGACGTTTTTTATCCAAGGCAAAAGCTGCGTATGAAGCGGCTGGCTACGAAGTGCAGACGGTGCGGCTGGCGACAATTCCGTTTCCGAAATTATTAATAAGTAGTGACGACTTTAGTCGTTCTGGCAGTAAAGCGACTGACCCACAGGGCGTAGTCGCTACTACGAAATCTTTGAACGAATTGCCCAATTTTGCAAATCGATTTGCGAAGGCGATTAAAGATGCGGGGATTTTTTACGCATCATTGGGGCCTGCGCTGCCTGAGTTTCCGCGTAGTTATGAAGTTATCCCTGAGGCGATTGCCGCAAGCGAGGATATTTTCTTTGGCGGGGTGATGACGAGCGGCAACAAAATCCATCTTGCTCAAGTCAAAGCCTGCGCGGATGTGATCGTCAAATGCGCCCCGCTGGACCCAAACGGCTTTGCCAACCTGCGGTTTGCCGCGCTGGCGAATGTCCATGCAGGGGCGCCGTTTTTCCCTGCGGCATATCATGACAGCGACCAGCCTGCATTTGCAATTGCGGTGGAGTCTGCCGATGTGGCGGTGAATGCTTTTGCGGGGCAACCAACTTTGGACGAGGGGCGAAGCGTTCTCATCGCGGAGATCACAAAACATGGTCAAGCTATTTCACGCGTTTCGCAATCACTAATCTCCAATCTCCAATCTCCAAAGTTCAACGGCATTGATTTTTCCCTCGCGCCCTTCCCCAATGACGCTCACTCGCTTGGCGGCGCGGTTGAAAAAATGGGTGTGCAAAAGATCGGCTTGCATGGCTCGCTTGCATCTGCGGCAATTCTTACCGAAGCCATCGAACGCGCAGATTTTCCGCACATTGGGTTCAACGGTTTCATGCAGCCTGTGCTGGAAGACACCATCCTTGCGAAACGCGCCGCGGAGGGAACGCTCACGATTAAAGATGCTCTGCTTTATTCCGCCGTCTGCGGCACAGGGCTGGATACGATTCCACTTGCAGGTGACACAACTGCTGAACAGATCACGCCCCTTTTGCTGGATTTGTGTGCCCTTGCGCTTCGATTAGATAAACCGCTCACTGCGCGACTGATGCCTGTTCCTGGTAAACAGGCAGGCGACTCAACTGAATTTGACTTTGCCTTCTTTGCGAACAGCAAGGTGATGGCGTTGGATTCTGCGCCGCTTAATTTACCGCTCGGCAGTGACGAAAGTCTTTCATTGAATAAAAAACATTCCAGCTGATAAAGCTGGAATGTTTTTTATTCTCGCCAGTATTCCCCGCCCCCGCCTTCGCGCTTCATCAAGCTGTACCCCACCAGTTCGCGCCGCAGAGACGCAGTGTCTTCGTGATAGCCGCTCAATATCTCGTTGACTTTTTTCTCGCTGTATCTCTTATTGACTTCAAACGCCTTCACCACGTAACGCAGGATCGCTTCCAGTTTTTTGCGCTGGGCAGGGATGGTTTTCAGACTGCCATCCTTGCGGACATAATCCCTGACTACTTTGTTATCGTAAGCGCCTGCATCCACATCCGCAATGGAGGCGGCAAGATTTTCCTGCGAGAAAATATTACGGGATTTTGCCTCCAGCGCTTTTTCGTCCAGTTGATAAACGTTGTAATAACTCTCTGTCTTCGCGCTGACCAAACCCACCTGTAAGAGTTTCGCCAGGTGATGTGATACTGTAGAGGCTTTGAGATTGAGCAACGCGGCAAGTTCCTCCCCACTGTAGGGCTGGCGGGCAAGCAAGCCGAGGATCTTCAAACGGTTCGCGTCTGAGAGGGCTTTTACAAAATCAAGCATTTCGTTCATGGTTCACTTCCTAAAATCTAATTTGACAGCAATCTAATTAGATTTTAGGAACGAATCTGCGTTTTGTCAAGCCGATTTTTAGAAAACCAAAGCTCAGTTGAGCACTTCGATATTCGGTTCCAAAGGAATGCGGTTGATCAAATCCATGAAATCTGCCTGGGTCACTTCAGATTGCGGTTTATCCATCAAGGCAAGGAGGGTTGCTTCCATTACGTTTGTCCCAAAACTGCGGCCTTCGAAGCGCGGGGTAACGGTGACCAAAATGTGCAGGTTGCGGCTTCTTAATTCTTCCACGTTTTTAGCTGTGGTGGTATTCGTGACGATGATCTTGCCTGTCAGGTCGTCGGGCATGTACTGGCGAATTTGGAGAAAGTCCCCTGCAATGACCTGGGACTGCTGATAATATTTTGTCCATTTTGGCTGTGGGGGTTTATCCTGCTCCGAGCCAAGGGGATAGAGCCAGGAGAATGGCAACTGCGTAATAACAGGGAGCAGTACAGCCGCAAGCAATCGCGCGGCGCTGAGCTTTTTGAGGGCAATGGGCAGGCCCAACGCAAACATAAAATCACCAAAGGTCACATCCAGTCCCACATCCACCATGGCTTTGCCCATGCTGTAGCGGTCGACAACCGTTGTTTGCAACGCTGGCAGGCCTTTGAGCGACCTGTTCTCTTTCTCGTTGAGGTATTTTTCAAGATATTCAAAGGCGCGTTTTTCAAGGAGGCCTTTGACTCCACAACCGTCCCCAACCTTGCTGATCTTAATTGCATCCCGAATCCGCTTCACATCACGAAAGTAATATTTTTTATCCTCAACCTGCAAAAAGAATTCAACCCCGCCGATGCCAAAGGCATCCACTTTGCCGTCCAATTCCCTGTAGAGTTGGATGGCTTTTTTGAAATCTCCGTTGGTACCCTGCCTTGATATTTCACATTCCTGCCCCAGGAATTCACGCCTTGTAGTGTGATCCCTCGCGGACGAACCTACACTGATGGAAATTATCTTTTTCACCTGCGCCTCCATAAACATGAGATGGTTTATTTTATCAACAATCCTCTACCATACACGAAACTCTAAAGGTCTGCCTGCCCTTCGTAAATACCTTATGATCCAAAAAGACCTTTAGATTTTTACGAGAGAGATGTACGTCAGCAAGTCAACGATCCTCTTCGGGCTGTGAAAATGTATGGGAGGCTGAGCAGGCACGGGCGGGGAAGGAAGCGAAGCGTTCAAATGGCGGCGGGGTTGTATCAGGTATAATTTCAAAAGGTCGATTCAATTTAATTTGGAGGTGTCAGTGGATCTCACGAAGCACGCTTTCTTTGAGGGAAAAATCGTCCCCCTGGGCGAGGCGAAGATCAACATTGCAACACATGGATTTTTATATGGAACCGCCGTCTTTGGCGGAATGCGGGCATACTGGAACGAAGAGAAGAAACGTCTCTTCGTTTTTCGTCCCTACGACCATTTTCGCCGTTTGCTGAATTCGGGCAAAATGATGGCAATGAATATTCAGTACGATGAAGAGAGCTTGACCCAACTCACGCTGGATGTGCTGAGGATGGATAACTGGCGGCAGGATATCTACCTGCGCCCCACCATTTATAAATCGGACATGGGCATCGGCGTGCGCCTGCACGATTTGAAAGATGAGTTCTGCATGTTCGTGATGGCGTTCGAGAAATACGTCAAGCATGACACGAACGCGCATGTAACCTTTTCATCCTGGCGGCGCATCGACGACAACGTCATCCCTGCGCGCGGCAAAGTGGCGGGCGCGTATGCCAACTCAGCGCTGATCAAAACGGACGCGAATCGCGCGGGCTTTGACGAAGCCATTGTGCTCGACCAGAATGGACACGTCTCTGAGGGTTCGGCGATGAATATCTTCATGGTGCGAGACGGAGCGCTCGTGACTCCGCCGATAACTGATAATATTCTCGAAGGCATTACCCGCCGCTCGATCATCGAAATCGCGCGCAATGATCTTGGCATCCCCGTGGTGGAGCGTTCCATCGACCGCACGGAAGTCTTCATCGCCGAGGAAATGTTTATGACGGGCACTGCGGCGCAGGTGGTGGCGGTGACGCAGATCGACCACCGTCCCGTTGGCATCGGGTCGATGGGGCCGATCACCACAAAATTACGCAACCTGTTCGATGACGTGGTTCGCGCAAAGCATCCAAAATATCAAGACTGGAATTTGGAAGTGGGATAGAAAAAGTAGACAAGTAAACAAACGAGTCCATTGCAAAAACAATGGACTCGTTACCCATCCCTCACTTCTTTCTTCTTCCTTCTTTCTTCCCCCTGCCTTTCTTCAATTCTTCAAGTTCCAACTTGCTCTTTTCAAGTTCGGTTTCCAGTTTTTTGCGTTCCACATCCGCCAGGGAAGCATCGCGCTTTTCCCTGCGCCAGGTGATGACGGTGGTGGTGGCAAAGCCAACCAGCGAAGTGACCGAGGTAATGATCGTCCCGATCAACGCGCCGAAATCTGTCTTTGTAGAGGGAGGAGGAGGATTGGCAGGGACAGGAGTTGAAATTGGGTTTGGAGTATCTGTACTACCTGGCTCATCCGTTGCCACAGGAACAGACGTTGCGGTGGCAGGCATTTGAGAAGGTGGAGCAAACTCGGAAAAAATATCCCTGGCGCTTCTCCCGTTGCTCAATAAAACCAAAAGCCCCGTGGACGCCACGAAGATAGCGAGAAATATATTTCGCAGAATTTCAGGTTTCATGTTCTCGCCTGCCTTCCAACAGAAATCGAATTTACGGATTCTTCTTGAACCGCACCAGCGCCAGATTTTTGCCGCAGTCATTGAAAGTATCTATGTAAATATTATCCGAAAGCGGCAGGCCGGCCTGGTCGAGGATTTGGATGTACAACAGCCCGTCAGACAGGATAGGAACCTTCCCAAGGAAAAATTCGTAGCCCGATTTTCCATAGGCAGGCGCAATACTGCTGACCGTCAACTCGTTCTTCGATTTGTTGTTATAAAAACCGACGAGCCGCACCGTAATGCGGAGCATGTCTGTATTGCTGGCATCCACAATGGTGCCGCCCACGCCCTGCCAGTTACAGCCCAGTTCGGGGTGAATGATGGTGCTGTCGATGTAGGTGACGGTGGCCGAGAACGGCGCTTTGGGGGTCTTCGTTGGCAGAGGAGTCACAGACGGAGTAACCAAAGACAAAAGCGTTGGCGAAGGTTCCAGGGTAAACGTTGGCAAAAGGGTCGAGGTTTCCGTCACGTTAATCGGCGTGTACGTCCACGTCGGCAGGAGTTGAATCTGCGTGATCGTTGGCGTTGGAGGCAGGTTGGCGCTTAAACGCGCCGGGCTGAGGGGATTGATAACCGAATTCGGCATGAGATAAACCGCCACAAAATACCCCGCAACGCAAACCGTAAGGATCAGAGTAAATATACTAAGCACATCCCAAAACGCAAGGCGTGAACCCCTTTTGGGCGCGGGGGAATCGTCATAGTTGTATTTGCTCATATTCTCTCCGAAAAAATTTTACTCACCTTACTCGCCCTCACCCTACCCTCTCCCGAAGGGAGAGGGGGACTCCCTTCCCCTTCGGGGGAAGGGTTGGGGATGAGGGAGAGAAACTGCGTAGGGCGAGCTTTTAAATTTCCATCCCCGTTTACGGGGCCAGAACAATATCACTGCTTGCGCGTTTTTCAGCGATCCAGTTTTTTAGCGCCAATTCCTGCATGGTCAACAAGGCATCTGGCGAAAGGGCATGGTCAGCGCGTTCGAGCGCTTTGAAAATATGAAAGCCTGCATCCGTTACGATGACCTCGCTGTACTGGCCTGCCTGCAAAGCAAAGACCGCCTCATCCGCGCCCGCATCCAGCAGATAACCGCGCGGCACCCAGCCTAACTCTCCCAGCGTGAGCGGATCAAATCGCGCGGCAATCTCATCAAAATCGGCGCCAGTTTTCAACTGCTCCAACGCCGCCTGCGCATCCTCCTGATTATAGGCCAAAATCTGACGCAGATGGATTTGCTCCACACTGGCAGGCACATCCGCAACGATTTTGTCACGCATCCAGGCCGCTTCAGCAGAACGCTTCAGTGCGATTCGGAAAGACGCATCATCATACCCGTGAGCCGCCTGCCACTGACTTAACGCATCGCCCCCCCCAAGCTGACTCGCCAACGCATCGATTCTTAACTGGAGGTCTGATTCTGTCAAATTGAAATTCGCTTCGCTGGCGGCTTGTGCCAGCAGAAACTGCGCGATCATATCTTCGAGAACAGCCTTGTTCGCATCATCGTCTGTGAAGGAAAGCCCCAGCGCGGTTTGCGCGGTTTTGAAACGCTCCAACTCGGCTTGAAATTCCGCAGTGGTGATGTACTCGCCATTGACAGTTGCCACCGAAGGCGGAGGAGTGGCGGTGGGAGGCTCGGGCGTAAAAGTCGGCGGTTGGGGAGTGACCGTGCTCGAGTTTAAGGAAGAAGCGCAGGCGCTTAATCCCAAAGTGAGGATCAGAATCAATTGAGTCGCAAAACGGGGTTTGGAAGACATTTGCAGAATTATAATTTAAAAAAAGAGGGACACGGCGATGCCGTGTCTCTACAATTACGAAAACCCTCACCCCTTGCCCCTCTCCCACAGGGAGAGGGGAACTCCCTTCCCCATCGGGGGAAGGGTTGGGGATGAGGGCGCGTAAGACAGTTTAGTAATCCATGCCGCCCATGCCGCCAGGAGGCATGGCAGGAGCGCTTTCTTTCGCGGGCATGTCGGTGATGAGCACATCGGTGGTGAGGATCATCGCAGCAATGGAGGCGGCGTTTTCGAGCGCGCCACGAACCACTTTCACGGGGTCGATCACACCTGCTTTGATCATGTCGGTATATTCGCCGGTGAGAACGTTGAAGCCGATGTTCGGGTTCTTCTTCTCGGAGGCGGTGCGGCGGACGGTGTCGATGATAACGGAGCCATCTTCGCCAGCGTTGGAAGCCAGCTTGCGGATCGGGGCTTCGAGCGCCTTCTTGATGATGTTGATGCCGACTTTGATTTCTTCATTCTCGTCTTCGGCGTGAGCCTTGGCGAGTTTGTCGAGTTTGACAGCGGCGTTGATGAGGGAGATTTCACCGCCAGGTACGATGCCTTCTTCCACTGCGGCGCGGGCGGCAGAGAGAGCGTCTTCGACGCGGTGCTTCTTTTCCTTCATTTCAGTTTCGGTCGCGGCGCCCACGCGGATGATGGCAACGCCACCGCTGAGTTTGGCAAGGCGTTCCTGAAGTTTTTCCTTGTCGTAGTCGCTGGTGCTCTTGTCGATCTCGATGCGGATTTCGCGGATGCGGCCTTCGATGTCGCCCTTCTTGCCTTTGCCGCCGATGATGGTGGTGTTCTCTTTGTCAGAGACAACCTTCTCAGCGCGGCCAAGGTCCTGCACGGTGGTGGATTCCAGCTTGCGGCCGGTCTCTTCCGAGATGACCTGTCCGCCGGTGAGGGAGGCGATATCCTGCAACATGGCCTTGCGGCGGTCACCAAAGCCAGGGGCTTTGATGGCGAGCACGTTCAACATGCCGCGGATCTTGTTCAAGATCAAAGTGGCGAGGGCTTCACCGTCCACATCTTCAGCGATGATGACGAGTTCGCGTTTGCCGAGTTGAACCAATTTTTCCAGCAGAGGAACGATGTCCTGTGCGGCGGAGATTTTCTTGTCATAGATCAGCACATACGCGTCGCTGATCTGGGCTTCCATCTGCTCGCCGTTGGTGATGAAGTAGGGCGAGAGATACCCGCGGTCAAACTGCATCCCTTCGACGAATTCAGTTTCGAACTGCATGGTCTTGGATTCTTCAACCGTGATGACGCCGTCTTTGCCGACCTTGTCCATCACATCGGCGATGAGTTCGCCCACTTCCACGTCAGCCGCAGAGTTGGTCGCAACCGAAGCGATCTCTTCGCGGGTGTCGATCTTGACGGAATTCTTCTTGAGTTCAGCCACAATCGTGTCGGTGGCGAGTTCAATGCCGCGCTTGAGGAGCATGGGGTTGTAGCCCGCTTCGAGAGCCTTGAGGCCCTCGGTCACAATGGCATAAGCCAAAACGGTGGAGGTGGTGGTACCGTCACCGGCAATGTCGTTGGTCTTCTGGGCGGCTTCCTTAAGAAGCTGGGCGCCCATGTTCTCGAAGGGGTCATCGAGTTCGATTTCCTTCGCAACGGAAACGCCGTCGTGGGTGATGCTGGGAGAACCGAACTTGCGGTCGATTGCCACATTGCGGCCTTTGGGGCCGAGGGTTGCAGAGACAGCATTCGCAACCACAGTCATGCCGTTCTTAAGCTTGCGGCGGGCTTCTTCTGAAAATACAATCTGTTTAGCAGCCATAATTCACTTCCTTTGTGTAGGGTATCTGTTTCCGCTAATCCACGCAAATCTGCGCTAATCGTTTTTTATTCGTGAAGATTGGTGAAGATTAGTGGATGCTTTTTTAGCCGACGATGCCGAGCAGGTCGCTCTCGCGCATGATGAGCAGTTTCTTGCCTTCGATCTTCACTTCGGTGCCGGAATACTTGGCGAAGAGAATCACATCGCCAGCCTTCACATCCATGGCAATGCGCTCGCCCTTGTCGTTGCGGTCACCGGGGCCGGCGGCCAAAATCTTGCCCTGCTGGGGCTTTTCCTTCGCGGTTTCAGGGAGAATGATACCGCCAGCGGTCAATTCTTCCTGCTCGATGGGTTCGACCAACACGCGGCCACCCAGGGGTTTAAATGAGAGTTTTGCCATTTCTTTTTTTCTCCTGTGAGGGTTTTTGATTTTTTGCAATAAGCACACAATTAGCACTCATAAGGATCGAGTGCTAATTTCAATATTACCCATTTAAATAAGTCAAGTCAAGGGGATTGTATAAATTCTTATGAAACTCTGACGGACACTGCGCCTCAGGCTTAACTGTAAGCTGGCTCCGTTTCTACAAACATTTCCCCCACTGTTAGATTCTGGAGTCCATCAGCTTGCTGATGGACAGCGCCCACAGGGCGATGAGCTGATGGACTCCAGAATTACGGCGTCGCCGTTGGGGTAACGTCTATCATCCCCTCAGGCGTAACGGTGACATTCAGGTTAACACCGCTGAGCAGGCTGTTGCAGATATTCCGCACCACCACAATATCTGCGGCAATGTTGGGGTCTTCGTCATATTCCGAGTCTGCGATGATGCCGGCAATTGCCAGCGCTTCGCCGCAATGGTTATTTTTTTCGGTGCTCAAGGCCGCCAACTCTGAGGCATACACATCAAAATAATAGACTGTGCTGGCTGAAAGCGGCAAGCCTTCCACAACAGACGGGGTGTCTTTGGAACCACAGCCGCCGCGTCCCTCGCAGGATTCATCTTCGCCACAGCCACGCACGGCGCATTTCAGCGCAAGGATGCCCGTCTCATAATTGCGGTTCTTGTGATACAACACGCCCAGCTCGCCGTAATAAACTGCATTCGCGGGTTGAAATTCGATTGTCTTTTGCACATTGCGGATGGCAATAAAGAACTCACCCATCTGCGAGTACGTTCTCCCAATGGAAAGGTACGGCGCTGGGTCCTGCACACCCAACTGCTCGTTGATGCGGGCGGTCTGCGCGAAATATTCCAGTGACGTTTCATAAAGCTGGCGTTGATTTTCCTCGTTGGGGCTTTCAAAGGCCAGGCGGCGATAGCCCGCGCCTGCGCGCAGGTACAAAAACGTCAGGTTCGGGGTGATGGCAATCGCGCGGTCATAGGCTTCGATGGCGAGGGCGTATTCGCCCAATGACTCAAGCACATAGGCGTGGACGCGATGCACATCCATCAGCGTGGAATCAAGCAGTAGCGCCTGATCTATATTTTGCTGGGCTTGCGTCCATTTTTGCTGGTCTACGAGCACCTCGGCGTAAAACGCGAGGGCGAGCGCGCTGGCATTATCCAGGGTGATGGCGCGCACCGCTTCATCTTCCGATTGCCTGAGCAGTTCCTGTCTTTGGCGGTCATCCGATATATACGATGCCTTCCAGTTCAATGCGAAGGCATACACGGCATGAGCATAGCTGTCATCGGGATTAATTGCCACGGCTTTTTCAGCGGAGACAATGGCTTCATCCAAACGGGTGAGGATTTCATCCTGTTTAACCAGCAAAGCCGTGGAGTAGGTTTGGATGCGCGAAAGGTCGGCCCAGACCCTGGCGTTGTTCGGGTCTACTTTTGTGGCTTCCTGATAGGCTGTGATAGCGCCCGGGCTGGTTGTGCCATCTGCATTTTTGGAATCTTTCAACTTGCCCGCTTTAAATAATGCATCGCCTTCATTGGCGTAGGATTGGGCGAAGCGCGTGGGCGTGGGCGTGGGCAGGAAGAGCGGTTTCACATCTCCCACCACCACCGAGCGGATCAGCCAAACTCCGCCGAGAATCAAAACGATCCACAGAAACATGCGGTAGACGCTGGAGTCATTGCGCCTGCGGAAGATATCGCGTTTTTGGTAGATGTTCATGGCGTGGGCGTGGATTCAGCCGTCGCGGCAGAATCAGTTGTCGGGGCAGAAAGAGGCGGGATTGGGGTCTGGGCTAAATTTTCCTGACAGCGGGTGATAATCGCATTGGAATTTTCCACAGCCAGTTCATCTGAAGGAACGCGAGAGATGATCAACTGGGCGATTTGCAAGGCTTCGCCGCACTGGTTGAGGCGCGAGAGGGCCAGGCCATAGGTGAAATAATATTCGGCAATGCGCGGGGAATTGGGCACAAGTTCAATGACTTCCATTTGAATGCCTTCTTCGGTAAGCCCGCCTTTGACGACATATTGAAGTTCTTTCACAGCTTCATTCCAGTACGAGTTGCGATAGTACATCACGCCGAGGTTGCCGCGCAGGTTGGCGTCGGCGGGGCTGTTTGCAACAGCCGACTCGGCATATTGCATGGCTTTGCCAAATTCGCCGCGAGTGGCATAAGTGCGGGACATGAAAAGGTCTGGCGTTGGGTCTTCGGGGTTCAGGGCATTGGCGCGGGTAAAGGCTGTGATCGCATCTTCGTAAATTCCAAGCGTGCGGTAATTGCGCCCAATGGAAAGGTACAGGTCGGCAATATTGCCGTTGATTGCAATCGCGGCTTCATACTCGTGGATGGCTTCTTCGTAGTTGCCGGTGGTTTCAAGGACATATCCTCGTGCGCGATGAGTCTCCAGGGTGTTTGGGGCGAGCGCAAGGGCAACCTGTGATTCGGAAATGGATTTTTCAACCACATCGAAGGAATTGACGCCGTCATTATACGAATCAAGGAGTATCTCGACATAATAGGCGTGTGCCAGCGCGTTGTTGGGGTCCAGCTCAAGCGCGCGCGCAATATCGTCCTCGGCCTGAATATATTCTTTTTGAAAACCAAGCGCCCAGGCGCGGACGGCGAAGGCCATCGAGTTTGTGGGGTTAAGCAACAGCGCATCCTCGGCGCTGGTTTGGGCGTCTTTGTATTTCCCTGCAAAAACCTGAGTCTGTGCCAGCTTGATGTAAACGGCAGAGTCACTGGGGTTGGAGGCAATCGCCAGCTTGTACGTTTCGATGGCGGGAATCAACTTGCCATCTTTGAATTCGCCCTCGGCTTCGGCGATCAACGATTCAGGCGCAATCGTGGGCGTGGAGGTGGGCACGCCAATCGGGGCAATATCGGAAACGATATAGCGGTTCACATACGCGCCCGCCAGCACCAACAGGCACAACAAAATAATGCGGAACCAGTTTGGCCTGCTCCGCCTGCGGTTCATACTCCATTTACTTCCTTTGAGATACATAAATTTATATTACCATCCGCAGGAAAGCATAGTCAAGCGGGGGTTTAATCTCTAATTTGCTTCTTATTATGCTAAAATCTCATTATGCAATTCGAGGTCTTCACCCTCCTGCCCGAAGTATTCCCCTCCTATCTTGAAACCAGCATTATCAAACGCGCCCGCGAACGGGGGTTGATCCACGTAGACGTACATAACATCCGCGAGTACACCCACGACAAACACCACGTCACCGACGACACCCCCTACGGCGGCGGCGGCGGCATGGTGATGAAACCCGAGCCAGTCTTTGAGGCCGTTGAAAGTGTATTGGGATTAAATTTGCCATTCGACTACAGCCTCGAAGAGCGCTCGACTTCCGCTCACATCGTCCCGACGATCTCTCGGGAGGGCGAAGCGCCTCTCGCTTCGCGCCCGCCGACAACTGAATCAAACATCCCAATCATTTTACTCACCCCGCAGGGACGCGTCTTTAACCAGAGCATCGCCCAGGAGCTTTCCACACATCCACGCATTGCCCTCATTTGCGGACGTTACGAAGGCATAGACGAACGCATCCGCGAACACCTCGTCACAGATGAAATCTCCATCGGCGATTTCGTTCTCACGGGCGGCGAACTGCCCGCGCTCATCCTCATCGACGCCATCGCCCGCCTGCTCCCCGAAGTACTCGGCGACCCCACCGGCGCAGAGGATGACTCTCACGCCATGGGCCTGCTCGAATACCCGCACTACACCCGTCCGCCCGAATTTCGCGGCTGGAAAATCCCCGAAGTTCTGCTTTCAGGCGCTCACGCCAAAATAGACAAATGGCGCCGCGAACAAGCGCTCGAACGAACCTTTAGAAAAAGACCCGATATGTTGGAAAAGGCGGAATTGACAAAGGATGATTTGAAATTTTTGGATGGGATAAAGAAACGAGAAACAAGTAACGAGTGATGAGTAACGAGTAACCAGCGGCTGGCGTTTTGGATTTCCTCGCAATCCGCGCCACGCCAATCGAAAATCGTAAATCGAAAATCGTAAATCCATAAAGAGGTGCATCATGTCTGCTCGACTGAATTACGGCAAAACCTTCCTGCTCGGCTTCGGCTTTTTTGGTTTAAGTGTAGTGTGGGGAGTATATAACGCCTTTGTCCCGATCTTCCTCTCCGAAAAATTCGGCCTCTCGCCGATAGTGGTCGGCTTTTTCATGACGCTCGACAATATCGCGGCTTTGCTCATACAGCCGCCCGTCGGCGCATGGTCTGACAGACTGCGAACACCCCTCGGCCGCCGCATCCCCTTCCTGTTGATCGGCGCGCCGATCACGGGCGTTGCCTTCGGGTTGATTCCACTGCCTGCCGTGCTTCCGCTGTTTGTGGCCTGCACAAGCACGTTGCTGTTAAGCGCGGCTTTTTGGCGCACGCCGGTTATTGCGCTCATGCCCGACATCACCCCCTCCGAATTCCGCTCACAGGCCAACGGCATCATCAACTTCATGGGCGGCATCGGCACCATCGTCGCCTTGCAAACAGGCGGCATGTTGTACAAGATGAACGTCAACTTCCCCTTCTGGCTTGGCTCGGGGCTGGTGTTGGTCTCCGCGTTGATCGTCTATCTCTTCATCGAAGAACCGAAGGAATATTCAACCACCGAAGCCCAGCCCGGCATGTTCGCCAGCCTGCGTGAAGTCTTCAACAATGCAGACAAAAGCGGACTTCGCATCCTCTTTGCCATCTTCTTCTGGTTCATCGGCTTCTCGGCTGTGGAAACCTTCTTCACCCTTTACGCAAAGAATCACCTCGGCCTCAACGAAGGCGACGGCGCGACCCTGCTTTCGGTTCTGCCGCTGTTCTTCGTTTTGTTTGCCATTCCATCAGGATTTGTAGCAGGCAAAATCGGACGCAAGACCACCATCATGATCGGGTTGATCACCCTTACCATCATGCTCGTCCTGCTTTACATTACACCCGCCAGCGCCCTGCTGACAGGCATTGCGCCCCTGCCTTTGGTGGGCATCCCATTGGTGGAAGGCGGCACGCGTATGCTCACCCTCGCCGGCGTTTTGCTCATCCTTGGCGGCATCGGCTGGGCCTTCATCAACATCAACTCCCTGCCCATGATCGTGGACTTAACCAGCGCGGCGCGCATCGGCACATTCACCGGGTTGTACTATTTATTCTCCACCTTGTCCGCCATCATCGGCCCCAATGTCAACGGCTGGGCTATTCAACTTACGGGCAACAACTACAACATCATCATGGTCATCGCGCCGGTCTTCATGCTAATCGCGTTCTGGCTGATGCTCGGCGTAAAGCGCGGGGAAGCAGTGGCGGGGTAAGAGTTACAAGTTGCGAGTTACAAGTTCCGTGTTGCGTTTTGCGTATTTCGTTTTTCTGGCGGTTGCAATTACAGGTCTTTCAGCCTGCGCGCAATCGCCAGATTGTTTTCAGGAGGATGTCTTTTGCGCCGCGCTGGTGACAGACTCACAGGGCATCCAAGATCACGGCATCAACCAGGATACATGGGCAGGGTTGGAAGAAGCCAAAGCCAATCAACTCGCTGACCAAATCGAATACATCGAATCAGTGGATGCCCGCGATTACGAAAAGAACATCGCCTATTTTGCAGAGCAGGGCTTTGACATGATCGTCACCACCCACCCAACCCTGCGCGACGAAACGCTTCATGCCGCCGACCTGTTTCCTGATTCCGTTTTCGTGGGCATGAGCCAGCCCCAGGCAGAGTCCCGCCCGAACCTCATCCCCATTACTTTCGCCGAAGATCAAATGGGATTCGCCGCCGGCGCATTGGCCGCCCAGATTTCACAAACAGGCGCGGTTGGCGCAATCTGCGAAACTTCTGGCATGGATGCGATGTGGCGATACTGCGAAGGATTTCGCGCAGGGGCGGCATACATCAACCCTGAAATAAAAATCCTTGTTTTCTACCGCGATAACGGCGACAGCGAAAAATTATTCATAGATGAAGCCTGGGGTTTTGCAACCGCCAACACCGCCATCCGACGCGGGGCGGATGTGATCTTTGCGGCGGGCGGGGTCACTGGGCAGGGGGCTTTGCGTGCGGCTTCTGAGGCAAACGTCTATGCAATTGGGGCGGAACGTGACCAGGCGGCGGACTTGGCAGGATCAGGCTCCAGCGTGGTGACTTCTATTTTGGGGCGAGCCAGTTTCGAAGTTCAGGAAGTGATGCGTTTGCTGAGGGGCGGGAATGTCCGTGAGGCGAGGTCAGGTCAGATTGGCGTGGCGCAATTTAATGGGAAATTCCATGAAAGCCTGCAAATTGATCTGAACGTGCTGATTTTAAAGCTCTGGAACAGCGAGATTAAGACGGATGTGCCGCTTGAAAAACCCTAATATTGTTAAGGCTTGCACAAAGATTGGAGTAGATTTATACTTGAAAAGTCGTAAGGCTTGCTGATATAGGCAGGCCATTTATATCCTTACTCTTCTAGAGGAGAAGAAAAAATGAAAAAGCTGTACTTTGTTATGGCCCTTTTGATCGTCGCTTCGATGATCCTCTCGGCTTGTGGCGCCAGCGCGCCGACCGCTGCTGACTGCGCGAAGGAAGAAGTGTTCTGCGTTGGTCTCGTGACCGATGTGGGCAAGATCAATGACAAATCCTTCAACCAATCTGCATGGGAAGGCGTTCAGAAGTCCAATACAGACGGCGTGGCGGATGTGGTTCAATTTATTGAAACTGCCGATGCCAAGGATTACGCCAAGAACATTGCCCAGTTCGGCGATGCCGGCTACGATGTAATCGTGACCGTCGGTTTCGGCCTCGGCGAAGCAACTGCCGCCGCAGGTTTGACCTACCCCGATATCAAGTTCATCGGCGTGGATCAGTTCCAAGCCTGGCAATTTACTGAAGACACAGCGGATGATTCTGCCAACGTGACCGGCCTGGGCTTCCCCGAAGACAACGCTGGCTTCCTCGTTGGCGCGCTCGCCGCGATGATGTCTGAGAGCCACAAGATCGGCGCCGTTTGCGGTACCGATGTGGTTCCTCCCGTTTGGCGCTTTGGTGAAGGCTACAAAGCCGGCGCCGCGTATGCCGATGGCATGAACGCCACGACCACCGAAGTCTTTGTTGTGTACCACAGCGATGTGGGCTTCGACAAGACCTTTACCGATCCCGAATGGGGCGCTCAGACCGCCAAGTCCATGATGGATCAGGGCGCGGATGCGATCTTTGGCTGTGGTGGTTTGACCGGTAACGGCGCCATCACTGCCGCCGCCCAGGCTGGCAAGTACGCCATTGGTGTGGATGCCGACCAATACCTGACCCTGCCCGAAGCGGCTCCTCGTATGCTCTCCAGCGCGATGAAGCTGATCACCCCCGGCGTGGCTGAATTGATTGCCGCCGCCAAGGATGGCTCGATTGCGGCCGGTAACTTCCTCGGTACCGCTGGCTACGCTCCGTACCACGATCTCGATGGCGAAGTTTCCGCTGAGATCAAGGCGACCATGGAATCAATCAACGCTGGTTTGCTCGACGGCTCGATCAAGACCGGTGTTTCTCCTGTCAAGCCGTAAGGTTTTTACGATGTAAAAAAAGGGAAAGAGGCGCAAGTCTCTTTCCCTTTTTTGTTTAATTTCTGCAATATTTTTTAGGGCTTCCAGGGGGCTTGTTTGATATAATTGTCAAACAATTCAAAGTTCCATCGGAGCGAAGGATGCAAGTAGAAAAGCAATCAGTTTCGCTGACAAAACAAATACTGCGATCGATCTCTGAGGCTGGCTTGATTCCGTTGCTTGCCATAGTGACCGCAGTGGTTGTTGGCGGTATCATCATCATCATAGTAGGCGGGAATCCGATCCAGGCTTACGCAGGGCTGGTGGAGGGTTCGCTTGGCTCAACAAAAGCATTAAGCGAGACGGCTGTTTGGTCAACACCTTACATCTTCGCTGGGCTGGCAGTTGCCCTTGCATTCAAAGGCGGCTTGTTCAACATCGGCGCAGAAGGACAATTGGCTGTTGGCGCGGTTTTTTCGGCTCTGATCGGTTATGCCCTGCCGGAATGGCTTGGGTTTGCCCTGCCTGCCATCGTTCACATGCCCCTGGCAATTCTTGTCGGTATGTTGATGGGTGGAATTTGGGCGGGTATTGTGGGTTGGTTAAAAGCGTATACAGGCGGGCATGAAGTCATCAACACCATTATGATGAATTACATTGCGTTGAATACCACCTCGTTCCTGCTGAATGGCGTGATGAAAGACCCAAGCCCTACGAATGTAATTGCCCGCACGCCTCTGATCGCAAAAAGCGCGCGGATGCCGGCCATCTTCGACGGGCTGCGCGTGCATTGGGGATTCATTCTCGCCTTGCTCGCGGCATTCTTGATCTGGTGGTTATTGAATAAAACCACCCTCGGTTTTGAGATCCGCACGGTGGGCTTGAACCCGGATGCCGCACAATACGCGGGAATCAACGTGAAGCGCACCATTATTCTTACCATGGTACTTTCAGGCATGTTGGCTGGTTTGGCAGGCTCCATTGAAGTGACTGGTTTGAATTATCGCCATGAACTTGGGTTCTCGATCGGGTATGGCTATGATGCAATTGCGATTGCCCTGCTCGGTAAATCGCATCCGCTGGGCATTGTGCTGGCATCGTTTCTTTTCGCGATCATGCGGAATGGCGCGTCTCGTATGCAATTCCTGACGCAATTGCCTGTGGACTTAATCTCCATGTTACAGGCTTTGATCCTGCTCTTTGTTGCGGCGGATGCCATTGTCAGGTATATCTACCGTATTAAATCCAAAGGCGAGCGTGTCGTGCTCACCCGCGGCTGGGGAGGCTAGAAAAAAATGGACTTTAAACGATTTGGCTTTATCACCCTGATTATCATTGTTCTTTTCAGCGTGGTGGTCATGGTGGGGCAGGCAAAACAGCCGCCCTTGTTGATCATCACCAGTATGCTGGCCACCACCATTGCAGTGGCAACACCGCTTACTTTGGGCGCGCTTTCGGGCGTATTCTGCGAACGCGCAGGCGTGGTCAACATTGGCATCGAAGGCATGATGCTCTCTGCGGCATTTTTTGGCTGGCTGGGCGGCATTTACATGTTCCAGATTTATGATATGGAAGCAGGCATCAGCATTGCGCTCGGCGTAATCTTCGCCATTCTCACCGGCGGATTGATGGCTTTGCTCCACGCAGTTCTCTCGATCACCTTCAAAGTGGATCAGATCATCGGCGGCACAGTCATCAACATCCTGGCCGTTGGATTGACAGGCTTTCTAAACCGCCAGTTATTCTTTGGAAAAGGCAGTGTCTTTGGCGGAAGTGTGCCTAGTTCCCCCGGCGTTCTACCCACCATTCACATCCCCATTAAAGAATTATTTTCATCCGTCTGCGGCGCATCCACAGCCTGTTTGGAAAATGTCCAAGCCATCAACCGTGTGTTTGACCAAAAACCGATTGCCCTCGGCGCCATTCTATTGGTGTTCTTCTCCCACTATGTCTTATTCAACACCCGCTGGGGGTTACGCACCCGCGCTGTAGGCGAGCATCCCCAGGCGGCGGATACAGTCGGCATCAACGTGGTAAAGATGCGCTACGCCAACGTCATCATCGGCGGCATGTTCGCCGGGCTGGCAGGCGCGTACTTCACCATCGAGTCGGTTCCATCCTTCGAGCCCCTGCTCACGAATGGACGCGGCTTCATCTCACTCGCCGCCATGATCTTCGGCAACTGGACGCCCATCGGCGCATGGGCCGCCGCGCTGGTCTTCGGCGCCTCCCAGGCCATGTTGATCAACATGCAAATCTTCCGTGATGTCATCCCCCCGCAATGGTCATTCCTCCAGGAATCCTACATCGTGGGGCTCACACCGTACATCCTCACCATGTTCATCCTGACGGGCATTATCGGCAAAACCACCCCGCCCGCCGCTGATGGCGTTCCATACGAGAAATAGGAGAGCGCCATGTCTGAATCTCAAATTGTCCTTGAAGCAAAAGGCGTCACCAAACAATTCCCCGGCGTGCTCGCCAATGACAACGTCGATTTCGATTTACGCAAAGGCGAGATCCACGCCCTGCTCGGAGAAAACGGAGCTGGCAAAAGCACCTTGATGAATCTCATCTACGGCCTGCACCACCCGGACAAAGGCGAGGTCTTCGTCAACGGAAACCATGTTGCAATTCACTCTCCAAACGACTCCATCGCGGCTGGCATCGGCATGGTGCATCAGCACTTCATGCTCATCCCCGTCTTCACCGTGGCAGAAAACGTCATGCTCGGGGACGAAACCACCAAACGCGGCTCTCTCGACCATTTGGCTGTTGCCGCAAAAATAACAGAAATCTCCAAACAATACGGCCTCGATGTAGACCCCAACGCACTGGTCGGCCCCCTGCCTGTGGGCATTCAACAACGCGTGGAAATCGTCAAAACCCTCTATCGCAACGCAGAAATCGTCATCCTCGACGAACCCACCGCCGTGCTCACCCCACAGGAAGCCGAAGACCTCTTCCGTATCATGCGCGACCTGACCGCGCGCGGCGTCTCCATCATCTTCATCACTCACAAGTTGAAGGAAGTCCTCGCCGTGGCAGACCGCATCACCGTCATGCGCGCGGGACGCGTCATCAACACCGTCAAACCCTCTGAAACCGATTCAGCCCAACTCGCCAACATGATGGTGGGCCGCCAGGTCATCCTCACCGTAGACAAGAAAGATCACGAAGCCGCAGAAGAGATTCTCAAAGTAGAAGGCCTCACCGTCCGCGACCAGCGTAACCTCGAAACCGTCCACAACGTATCCTTCACCGTCCGCGGCGGCGAAGTGCTCGGCATTGCAGGCGTGCAGGGAAATGGACAAACCGAACTTTCAGAAGCCCTCACCGGCCTGCGCTCTCCCATCAGCGGAAAAGTAACCATTAGCGGCAAAGACCTCACCGGCAAACCACCCCGCATCATCACCGAAGCAGGCCTCGCGCACATCCCCGAAGATCGCCAGCGTCATGGGCTGGTCCTCTCCTACACCGTTGCAGACAACATGGCGCTTTGCGATTACTACCAAATCCCATTTAGCGTTCGCGGCGTCATCCAACCAAAAGCGCTCGATGAAAATTCCCGCAAACTCATCAGCGCCTACGATGTGCGCACGCCCTCTCCCTTTGTCAACGCAGGCAAACTCTCCGGCGGCAACCAGCAAAAAGTGATCGTGGCGCGTGAGTTGAGCCGCAACAATGTAAAACTTGTCGTTGCCAACCAACCCACCCGCGGCCTGGATGTCGGCTCCATCGAATACATCCACAGCGAAATCATCAAAATGCGCGACCGCGGCGTGGCCGTCCTGCTCATCTCCGCCGAACTGGATGAGATCATGGCGCTCTCCGACCGCATCGCCGTCATGTACCGCGGCCAGATCGTTGCCATCGTCGACTCAAAGAAAACCACCCGCGAACAACTTGGATTATGGATGGCCGGCGCGCACGTCGAACCCGCATAACAAAACCGCTTCGCTCTTAATCTCGAAACTGGTCCACCCCAACAGGAGTTTCCCAACTCCTGTTTTGATTCCAGTAGGAGGCAGTGGCGCGAGATAGTATCTCGCGCATACACAATTTACTCAATGCCACTACTTTTGTGGCGCAGGCATAACGCGAATGGCGCGAAGCGAGTTAAGGGTTTGCCGGCTTTGCAAAAGCCATGCAGTAGGAATTGCAGGGGGTATGGACAGTTGTATTCTTGCGGTAAAATATTTTAAATCCAGGAGAAGAAACTCATGAACAAAAAAAGCCGCTTATTCAACCTGTTTCTCATCGTTGCCCTGTTCCTCGGCGCATGTAACCTGCCATCCGGAAGCCAGGGTGAAGAAGCAAGCCTCACCGCCGCCGCCCAAACTGTGGAAGCTCTGCTCAGCGCAACCCCGGTCGTCACCAATACCTTCACCCCCCTCCCAGCCCCGGCAACCGCAAGCCTCACCCTCACCCCCATCCCCCTGCCTGTTTCTTCGAACACGCCAGTGCCAAGCGCCACATCCAATTGCAACGCCATGCAATTCATTTCAGATGTAACCTACCCCGATGGAACCGTTGTAACCCCCGGCCAGGTCTTTACAAAAACCTGGCGGCTCAAAAACATCGGCGCCTGCGCGTGGACGCCCTCCTACTCCATCGTATTCTCTGATGGCAACTCCATGGGCGGCCCATCCACACAAGCCCTGGCGGGCAACGTCAACCCCGGCCAAACCATAGACATTTCAGTCAACCTAACCGCCCCCGCCTCCACCGGCGACTACACCGGAAACTGGAAAATACGAGACGCCGCCGGCGTGTTGTTTGGGAAATTCTATATACAAATCAAGGTGCAAAACCCCGCCGAACCCACAAAAACATTCACCCCTGTGCCGGCCGCATTTGCAGTAACCAGCGTATCGTTCGCCGTTTCAGGCACATGCCCCAACTTCAGCTATACAGTCAACGTCACCACAAATGGAGCGGGCACAGTAAACCTGCACAGGGTTTTCAGTGACGGCGGCATCGACACGCTTCCCAGAACCCTGACCTACGCCTCAGCAGGAACCCAATCGTTCACAGAAGCGGTTTATTTTGGCGTGGCCGGCAGCAGTTCCTGGACCGACATCTATATTGACAGCCCCAACCACCAGCAATTCGGGCGGGCTACATTTACCTGTCCATAAAAAATTAGCTGGGACTTACGCAAGACCGCAAGAACTTGCCGCGAATTTCGCGAAAATTAGTGCAACACCTGCACTGCAACAAACGCAGTGCGTTGCAAGTGTTCGCGGCTTAAAGATTTTGAACTGCGTAAGTCCTATTAGAGTCCATTTCTATTGGGAACGCCCGGGAAAACCGGGCGTTCTTATTTAACAGTATAATAATTTCCAACAAATGAAAGGAAAAAAATGACCCGATCCATAAAATATTTACTTTTCGCTATCCCCGTAATCACAACCCTGCTAATCACATCCTGCGGCGAAGGCACGCCCACACAGGATGCAACCACCGCCATTCAAACCGCCGTAGCGCTGACCGTTGCCGCACAGAATGCGCTCGAAGTACCCGCCACCGAAACCCCAGATACAGCGGCCATCCCTACAAAAACACCCCTCCAATTATTAACCCCGCTTGCCACCCTCGCATCCCCTTCCACAACCCCGCCTGCCAATTCATCCAGGGCAGAATGCGCCAGCGCCAGCCTGACCAGCGAAACCATCAACGATGGCACGATCTTCAAACCCGGCGAACAATTTACAAAAACCTGGCAGATCACCAACACCAGCCCCTGTTATTGGGATACAACCTACAAGATCGTCTTCTGGGATGGCGACGTTCTCGGCGGAGGCTATGTATACAACCTCCCTCAAGCCGCCGCGCCCGGGCAAACCCTGCCGATCTCCCTCGTGCTGACCGCCCCCACAACCGAAGGAACCTACCGCTCCGAATGGAAACTGCAAACCCCCGATAATATCAATTTCGGCGTGGGTCTGTACAATGCCTCCTTCTACACCGAGATCGTCGTCTCCTCCGCGGCCAAGCCGAAATATGACATCACATCCGTGACCACCAGCTTTACCCGCGAACCGTCCACTGGCTGTCCGGCCAACACTACTTTCACTGTGTATGCCACCGTCGCAACAAACGGCCCGCTCGAATTCACATACCACTGGGATCAAAAAGACGGCAATAACTCAAGCCCAAAAACCTACAACATGGAATCAGCCGCTACGAAAACCTTCACCCGTGAATGGAAGTTTGGCCGCGCAAACACCCAGGGTTCCAAGTGGATCACATTTGTGATCACAGCCCCCACCCAGCAGGAATATAAGGTGGACTTTGAATTTGTCTGCCCATAACAGGGCTGGTTTTGGGAACCGATCCCACCCATCCTTCGTCTTTTTCACTGGAACACCTAAACGGAGGAACCATGCCATCTAAAAAATCAACCCTTATTTTCCCGTTCATCATCCTGCTGGCCGCCCAACTGGCATGTAACTCAGCCGGGATTTCGACAACGCCAGATACATTCGCTACATTAAATGGACTTTACACCGCCTCAGCCCTGACCCTTGAAACTGGCGGCACACCAAACAGCCTGACCGCCACCCCCGGCCTGCCTCTGCCAACGGCCACCGTGGGCGGGACTCTATCAGCGACGAACACTGCCACTTCGGGCGGACCAGCCCCAACGTCCAGATGTGATGCGGCGCAATTCCTGGCCGACGTCACCTACCCGGATGGGAGCGTCGTCTCCAACAGCAGCGCCTTTACCAAAATCTGGCGCATCAAAAATGTAGGTACCTGCCCGTGGACAACTTCGTACGCGGTGGTCTTCACCAGCGGAGACGGCATGAACGGGCCGGCATCCATTGCCATGCCTGGAACGGTGAACCCCGGCCAGTATATTGAAATTCCGATCACTTTTACCGCGCCCAACAAAGACGGGAATTATCGCGGCTATTGGAAATTGCGCAACGCATCCTCTGTTTTGTTCGGCATTGGCGAACAGGCCGACACCGCTTTTTGGGTGGATATTAAAGTTGCAGGCCCCTCGTACGTTGCCTATAATTTTGCGGGCAAATACTGCAACGCAAATTGGGAAAACGAAAAAACCTCCCTGCCCTGCCCCGGCACAGAGGATGATCCAAAGGGCTACGTGTTGAAGCTAAATTCTCCCAGGATGGAAAATGGCGTTAAAGAAGATGTGCCCGGCCTGCTCACCTATCCGCGGGACAGGGACAACGGCACGATCAGCGGAGAATACCCGGCCTTCGCCGTGCAATCCGGCGATCGCTTCCGCACGGTGATCAACTGCCAGTACAACGCCGCCAAATGTGATGTGATCTTCCGCCTCGATTACAAAAATAACGGACAGGTGAAAACCCTGGCAAGCTGGCATGAAGTGTACGAAGGCAAAACCTTTACAGTAGACCTGGACCTAAGCGGCCTGGCCGGTCAGACGGTGAAGTTCATCCTTGTGGTTAGCGCAAATGGCGCGAACAATAACGATTTTGCGCTATGGCTTAATCCCCGCATTGTTCGGCTGGGCAACCCGCCGCCTACGCAGTCATCCTCTGCCACCCCCACATTCACGTTGACCCACACCGCAACTTCAACCGCTACGCAGACACCCACCCCAACCTTTACCGAGACGCCCACCCCGACGAGCACGCCCACCCCATAGGTAAGTTATATAATGCGCGGTCACAAATGCCCAAGTTCGGGCACGATGTTGCGCTGTCGCCGCCATGGTGATTCCAATGTCGCTTGACATCTTAATGCGAAAAACGCAAATTGGGCGAATTTTCGCGAAGCTCAATAAAAAATTCAAGTCACACCTGCACTGGCGTGCGGCGCAAGTGTTCGCCTTTTCGCGGAATTCGCGTTAAGATTTTCCTGACCTTGGAAAAGCCATGCTGTCCCCGCTTATCAAGAGCGCAATTTGTGGTCGTGGCGGGTATAATAAAGATAACCATTTTTGGAGGCTATAAATATGATCTCTCGCAAGTCCATCTGGCTGGTGGGCGCCGTGTTACTGGCTGTTATCTTAAGTTCCTGTAACGTGGGAGCCACCCCTGTGCCTACCCAGGATCCGGGCGCGATCCAAACGCAGGCTTTCAACGTTGTCCTCACCCAGGTTTCCCTGAATCAAACCCAAACCGCGCAGGCGCTTCCGCCCACGGCCCTGCCCACAAACACGCCTCTGCCAACCGCCACCCTGGGGTTAATTCCCACTGCTTCATTTCTGGGCACGAATACACCTTTCGCATTCAACACTCAGCAGGCTGGCCTCACTCCGTTGGCGCTTCCATCCACTGCACCCACCGTGGGCGTTCACTCCACCTTTACAACCGCCAATGGATGCAACAACGGTGTCATGGTCAGCGAATCCTCGCCCTATGATGGGGCCACCATCAAAGCTGGCAAAGAATTTACCAAAAGCTGGGACTTATTGAACACCGGAACCTGCGTCTGGGACGAAGGCTATTCCTTCTCCTTCAGGCCTGAATTTTCCTCCAGCCCGGACGGCGCCTCCATTGGATATTACAGCAAGGATGAAGTCATCGCTAAAAACGGCGCATTCACCAAACCCGGTGAAACGAGAACCTTCGTGGTTCAATTAAAGTCCCCCACTAAAATCGGCCAATATGTTTGGAGTTGGAAACTAAAGGATGACGCAGGCAACCTCTTCGGCTCGCTTGTCTTCATCAAGTTCACTTCCGTCGAAAACTAAGAGAGGATTCCATGAACACGAGAGCATCCATCTTCCTGCTAAGTACCGCAATCCTGCTTGGCGCCTGCGCGCCCGCCACTCCCATCGAACCAACTCCCGATGTCCTGGCAATCCGCACCTCCGCGGCCAACACCGTGGTGGCCGAATTTACGCTGACCGCCGCGGCGTTCACACCCACATCCCTGCCGCCCACACAGACATTCACGCCGGAAATCCCAACCGCAACCCCCACCACTGCCTTCGCAACAGACCCAACCCAAATTGCGCTCGGCACACCCGGCCTACTCTGTGATGACCTCTCCTTCGACCTCGCCACCGTGGATGTAACCATCCTCGACGGCACATCCATGACCCCCGCACAGGAATTTGTAAAAACCTGGAAGATCAAAAATACCGGCTCCTGTGCCTGGGGCGATGGATACACCCTCACCTTCTCCTACGGCCAAAAAATGGACGGCCAACCCGTGCCGCTTGGCGTAGTCGTACAGGTTGGGGAGGAAGTTGAAATATCCGTCAACTTCAAAGCCCCCACCGCCATCGGCGAATACACAAGCGCATGGCAGATGGCCAACGCCGCAGGAGTGACATTCGGCAAAGCCGTCTTTGTCAAAATCATCGTCCAGTAATTTGGCAACGCTTACACAAGCCATCAAAGAAAAATCGCGCCAGCTGGGATTCGTCCTGGCTGGCGTTACTTCTTGTCAGCCGCCCGCACACTACAACATCTTTGAAACCTGGCTCGATCAAAACAAGCACGGCGCCATGCAATACCTCGCCGCAGAACACAACCGCACCCGCCGCGCAGACCCAAAACAAATCCTCCCCGAATGCAAATCCATTTTAATATTGGCGTTGCCTTACCAACCTTCCTCCTTCATCCCTCATCCCTCATCCTTCCGTATTTCATCATACGCCCTCGGCGACGACTATCACAACATCATCCCCCCGCGCCTGCAACAGATCGTTCAATTCATCGAAGAACAAGTCGGGCATCCCATCCCCAACCGCTATTACACAGACACAGGCCCCATCCTCGAACGCGAACTTGCACAACGAGCGGGCTTGGGCTGGGTCGGCAAAAACTCCATGCTCATCAACCCGCAGGCAGGCTCCACATTTTTCCTCGCCGAAATTCTGCTCGGCATCCAACTCGAACCCGACGACCCCTTCGCCACCGACCACTGCGGCACATGCACGCGCTGTCTCACCGCCTGCCCCACGCAATGCATCCTGCCAGACCGCACCATAGACGCCCGCCACTGCATCTCCTACCTCACCATCGAACTCAAGGATGACATCCCCGAAGACCTGCGCCCGCAAATGGGAAATTGGATTTTCGGCTGCGACATCTGCCAGCAGGTCTGCCCCTGGAATCGATTCTCCCTCCCAGCAGACTCTGCCTTCGAGCCGAAAATCCCGCTTCCTGTCTTAACCTCAGACCTGCTCCTGTCATCCGTTGAGTTTAATCAACGCTTCAAAAAAAGCCCCATCCAACGCGCCAAGCGGCGCGGCTACCTGCGAAATCTGGCAGTCGCAATTGGAAACAACGGAAATGAGAATGACCTCCCCATTTTGGAAAAAGCCATGCAAGACAATGAACCCATGATTCGCGAACATGCAAAATGGGCGAAAGAAAAGAGTCAGAAAGTCAGCGAGTCAACGAATCAAAATAAATGAGGAATGATGAATAGATTGCTTATCGCCACCAACAACAAAGGCAAGGTAAAAGAACTGCAAGACCTGCTGAAAAATACAGGCATCCAAATTGTCACGCCAACCCAAATTAATTTAATTCTCGAGGTCGAAGAGGATGGCAAGAATTACGCCGAGAACGCAGGCAAAAAAGCCATCGCCTTCGCCAAAGCCAGCGGACTGATTTCCCTCGCCGATGACTCCGGCCTCGAAGTGGATGCGCTCGAAAACGCGCCCGGGCTTTATTCCGCCCGTTATTTTCCCAAGCCCGGCGCAACGGATGCAGATCGGCGCGCCTTTCTATTGCAGAATTTAAAGGATAAGCCGCGTCCGTGGAAGGCACATTTCCACGCGACGATTGCAATAGCACAACCAGGCGGCGAAGTGGAGTTTGCGGAAGGCAATTGCTTCGGCGAGATCATCCCCACAGAGCGCGGCAACGACGGCTTCGGCTACGACCCGATCTTTCTCTTCCCCGAATTGAATAACACCATGGCCGAGTTAGGCATGGAGCATAAAAACCGTCTCAGTCACCGCGCACTGGCAGTGATGAACGCAATGCCTGTGTTGGAGAGGTTGTTTGGGGTTTAAGAGAGCGTTTCTGGGTAGTGGTTAAATTGTAAGTGATGGCAATTTTCAAATCTGCAACCGAACTTCTTTTTTAACGCGAATGGCGCGAATTTGGCGAATTTCGCCAATATTTTCTGAAAATTCGCGTTATTCGCCCATTAGCGAAATTCGCGTTAAGAACTGTCACTTGCTTTTTATCCACTACCAAAAAATGTTCGGGCTATTCCTGACCAATACAGAAATTCGCGAAAATTCGCGTAATTCGCGGCTAAAAGATTTTGAACTGCATAAATCCTATAATACTAAACGAGAGGATACTGCCAATTAAACAGAATCAGTTGCCCCGTCAGGAATGAGGCGGGGTTTGGCTGGTTTTCTGCGCGGGGGAAGCCCATCCAGAAATTGCTTCAACAGATTCGCAACTTCATCAGGTTGTTCGAGCATTACCATGTGACCCGCGTGGTCGACGATATGCAGTCTGGAATTCGAGATTCCATCCCGCAGAGATTCTGAAAATTTGGGGGGTGTCATTTTATCCTGCGCGCCGCAGATGACCAGCGCGGGGGCGGTTATTTTTTCGAGTTGATCGATCACGTTGAATTCATTGCACGCTAGAAAATCGCCGAGCAAAACGGGCGGGCGCATTTTCAACAGGCGCTGTCTTGAAAGTTGAAGCAGGTTTTGCGGGGCGTTTTCACTGAAACAATTTGTGTTGATCAAACCCACTGCTGACTCGAAGGTGTTGGGGTTGCCCGCAGTTTCAAGGATGCTGGCGGCCACGCGCATTTTCGCGCCGCCGCCCAGCAAGGCCAGCCCTGCAACTTTTTTTGGATACTTCAAAGCAAGCGTGAGCGCAATGGCGCTGCCCATGGATATTCCCACGATGACTGCCGCGCGGATTTTCAGTGCGTTCATGAAAGCGATGACATCATCCGCGTAGGCTTCGATGGATTGCCTGCCCGCGCCTTCGGATTGCCCATGCCCGGGCAGGTCTGGCGCGTGGATGGTTTCGCCCGCCAGCCTGCGAATTTGCGGAGGCCATGATAAATGATTGCCGCCCGCGCCGTGGATCAGGATGACGGGCGGGCGATTGGGTCTGGCATCTTCTGCCGCGTGGGAAAAATAATAAAGTCCGGCGGAGGCGGGCATTATTTGGTTTTGGCTTTTGAATGGCGCGGGTGATGTACGCGGTCTGCGGCGTCTTCGGTGAGGGGGATAAACACCTGCACTTTTGTGCCTTTCCCTTCGGCAGAGTCGATTTGCAGGAGGCCGTTGACCAGTTCGGCGCGTTCGCGCAGGTTGACCATGCCAAGGCTGGAATTGGAGCGTTTGTCGTAGGATTGCGACATGGCTTTCACATCGAATCCCACGCCGTTATCGCTGATCTCGAGCAGGGCGATTCCAACTTCCACCTGGCTCAGGCGCACGGTGATGGCTTCAGCGGCGGCATGTTTGCGGGCGTTGTTGACAGCCTCTTCGATGATGTAAAAGATGACGCCCTGCTTGCCCATCTCCAACTGGCTGGTGATGCGTTCATCAATGTTGACGATCACTTTTTGAGTGAAGGTTTCCATCATTTTGTCCGCCATGGCTTGGACGGCGGCTGTCAACCCCTGTGATTCGAGGATGAGCGGGCGCAGGGTGAAGAGCATGTGGCGGATCTCTTTGGTGGTGCGGTGCGCCAGTTCCTCCAGTTTGACGATTTCCTCGGTTGCGGCTTTTACGTCCTTGGTCAACATACGGCGGGTGATGTTAAGCCGCATTGCCATGGCCGCAACAGACTGGGTGGGGCCGTCGTGCAGGTCGCGCGCCAGTTTCTTGCGCGCCTCTTCATGGACTTCGACCATGCGTTCCTTTTCCTCGACCAGGTCCTGGTACAGGCGCGCATTCTGGATGGCGATCACCGCCTGCCTGCCGATGATGTCGAGCAGTTTCAGGCGGTCTGAATTAAAGTAGCCCGCGTTTGGGTGGGCGAACAACAAAACGCCATAGACGTTGAAGCCACTGCGCAGTGGAAAACAATATCCGCTGATGCAGTTCCTGAGCGCAATCACCCGCCCCAGTTCAGGGTCGTAGCCAATATCTTTGAAGGTAATCGGCTCGCCTTCGTCCAATGCTTTTTTCAGCACGCCTTCCGCCCCGTCGAAGGTGACGCGCATATCGGCGCTGGTAAAACGGCGGGCGGAGCCGATGCGTAATTTGCCGCCGTTGAACAACATCACCGCGCCCACCAGCGGGTCGCTGACCAATTGATCGGGGTCGGGGTTGAGCGCGGCGGCGCTCATGTTCAACGCCGAATCGAGCACGCGTTTATAGCTCAAGGTGGAGGAAAGGGTGGAGGTGAGTTCGTAAATGGCGCGCAGGCGTTCGCTTTGAATAGCGCCTTTCTTTTCTTCTGAATCCATCCAGAGGGCGCGGTTCTTCCGCATATGTTCCATCATGCGGCGGCCAAGAAAACCGAACACAAAACTCAGCCCAACCATGATCGCGGAAATTAGAATGGCAAGGAAAAAATTCCCGTCCGATTGAAAGCCCACATACAAGACGACGGTGGAAAATAAGACCGAAGCGATCAATGCCCCGAAAATCTCGAAATAAATGGAACCAGTCAGGATCGGCAACAACCCCGTCCAAAACGCGGGGCCGCGCAAGCCGCCCTGCACCCAGAAAAAAGCCCCCGCCAGAATCAAATCCACGGCGATGTTAAGGCGGCGATGAAAACGAATGCGGGCATTCAAGCTCGCCATGGCGGTCATGCTGAGGTTCCAAATAATCATTAAGCCCAGCGGCCAGGTGGAGCCGATATCCAGCTTTAGCGCGAGGCCAAGCGAAACGATCAGACCCACCAGCATGATCCAGCGTAATGATATGGCAAACCAGTCTGCCATGTAGGGGGTGTCAAATTTGCGCATCATACCAGCCAATCATATCAAAAATGCACAGGAAGACAACTTGAATGACGTTACAGCTAATTTACACGTTATCAGGCATCATACTTCATGCGGGGCAAAAACGAAGCCAGTTTCTCTTTTAAGACCTGTTGCTGTCCATCATTATAGGAAGAACGGAAGCGGCCAATCTTACCCTTGTAAAAATGGAGTCCCTGCTGGCCGTTCGACACCCCGGGACGATACTGCTCGATCACTTTTTGAACCTCGAACCTGTTCCCGTCCAATTTGAGATAATTCACCAGGCGGACAGATTCCTCGTCATAATTTATCAGCAGGTCTTCGTAACGGGCAACCAGCACATTCTTCTCGCTCATCCACCGCTCCCAAATGTGGACGTATTCCATCATAAAATCCACGCTCTTTTCAAAATCGGAGAGATGCGAGAAGGCGTTCGGGCGTCCCTTCGTGAGCGCGCGCTGACCAAAGTCATACGCGGAGAGCATGGCGTCGCGCGGGTCGCGGTAAATGTATGTGATGCGGAGCAGGCCCAAAGCAGAGAGAAGACGCGAGGCGCGGGTTGGCGCGGCGTGAGCCTTGATCACGAAGGTATTCCCAAACAAAGCGGGCAGGGCCGCCATCCCCAGCCTGCGGGCAGACAAAACACCGATGTTGCAATTGACTTCGGTGAAAATATTTTGCAGGCGGTATTTCTCGCGGATGTCATGCGCATCGGCACAGCCTGTGGTTTTCATGAGATCATGAATGAGATTGTAGTGCCAGCCTGATCCCGCGCGCGGCATCCCAACGGAAAGAACGATCATTAGACTTCCTTGTTCGATGAAGTAGCAGACAGCCCCACCAGTATGCCAGAAACCAGCCAGATATTCGGCGTGGTGAGCGAATCCTGGGTGAAATTATAAAAGGTGATTGCCAGCCATGCAAATACCCCGGCAGTGGCGGCAAAACGCGCCCAAACCTCTTTGCGGAGCAGAAGGGACAGCATATCACCAAGCGCATAAAATTGAAATGCGAGGAACAAAACGAATCCGAACAACCCTGTTTCAGCCAGCAGGCGCACGTACAGATTTTTCGGGTTGGGGTACAGGCGGCTTTCAGGGTTCAATTGTTTCGCAATTTCAGGCACGCTGGTCAATGACCAGTCCGGCAGGTTTGGGTAGATATAAAATCCGCTCGCGCCAAGCCCCACCCCTGTGAGCGGATATTCCTCGAAGGCGGCAAATGCCGCAGTGGAATATGCGCCGCGCGCGCCCGCGTTGATATCCACCATGTATTCGCTCAGGCTGGCGGCATCGGTCTGCCATAGGCGGCGAAAGAGTCCTTTTTGATTCAGGAAGAGAAACGAACCAACCAGCGCGCCAAAGATTGCAACGATCACCCCAACGCGAAAGAGCTTGTCGAAGATGCGTCCGCGAAAGCCAACGATGAACCATGCCCACATCGAGCGAATGACATCGCGGCCAAGGAATAAAAACGTCAACCCTGCGGCGGCCACCGTGGTCAACAATCCGCCGCGCGAGTAGGTGGCTAACAGCATCAGCGAAGAGAATGCCAGTAGAACAGGTTCCAGCCACTTCACGCGGGTGAGGCGGTACTTCGTCAGCACGGATGCAAATAGAAACGGGATGAAGATCGTGGCGAGTTGTCCCGCGAGCCAGGCAGGTTCATACGCAAAGCCTGAGATGCGGTTCGTGCGGACAAGCTCGCGCATGGAAAACGCAAGTTGCCAATGCGTGACCATTTCTTTTTCGAGCAAGCCGGTATAAAAAGTGACGGCCTGCAAAGCGCTCCAGGCGATGTCCAAACACAGGCCGGCCAAAATCCATTTGACTGAAAAACGCAAATCGGATTCGTCCCTGTTCATCCACACCGCGCTGATAAAGAACGCCAGGCCGATGAGGAGAGTTGCCAATGCGCGGATCGCCCGCCCGAAATATTCCTGCCCGCGCAAGGGGATCGGATCGATCAGCGCCCCAAAGCTGGTTGCAAAAACTATAAACAGGATCAACGCCCCAAGCGCCACGAATGCGCCCGCCCAGTGCAGGTTAATTTTTTGGCGTAATGCAAGGATAATCAAAAGCGGCAACAGCAACGCCAGCGGATACAACGCCAGCGGGCGGACCAGCGTGCCTTCGCCCAAAAATGGAAACCAGCGAAAACTGGTGACGGGCAAAGTGAGCATGGCCACAGCCCACAGGATGCGGGGAAATTTATTCGAGCTAACGGGAAATTGTTTCATTATTTTTTGGACGCTGATGAACGCTGAAAAACGCAGATTTAAAGATTGTTTTTAGCGGCAAGCCATTCCTTCCTGCTGTTGTCGAAAGATCGGCGTTTTGTTTCGGGTTTCGGGCCAAAATTCAGCAACAGCCCAACTTCATAAGGCGTCGCTTTCAAATAATTCAACAGTTGGGCTTCGTGTTCTACAACAAGGGTCTTGACTGATTTTAATTCCAGAATCACCAAGTCATTCACAATAATATCGGCATAATATTTTCCGATCAAATGGCTCTCGTAATAAACTTCTATTGGCTTTTCTGTATCTGGAACAAGTCCGCGTTTTTTCAATTCGATCACCATGGCTTTGCCATAAATATCCTCAAGAAAACCATAACCCAATTTGGAATACACATCATAGAACGCGCCGATGATCTGTTCGGTCAAATCAGAGTGTTTATACAAAACCCCGTTATATAAAGGCCTTCTATCCATCTGTCCTCCAATCAAAACATCAGCGTTCATCAGCGTTTTTCAGCGTCCTGATTTTTGGGGTTAATAAATAGCACAACACACGCAGCAAGCATGAGGAAACCTGTGGAGCCTGCCAGAAAATATGCGCTTAGTGGAATACTGCGTTCAGTGGGGACTTTTTCCGTTTGGGTGGCTTCGAGTTTTACAAATTCATTGATGTTCCCCACTGCTATTTCCGCTTGAACGCGCTGGACGAATATCTCGGCCCAGGCGGCGGCAAGCGCGGCGGCGGTTTGCGGGTCGCTGTCGTCCGCGTAGAAATGCCAGCCTGCTTCGGCGGGTTGGCTGAGCTGTAATGTATGGCCACGCAGGTCTTCAAACGGGATGGCAAATTCAGACGACAACTGACTCATGATCTCATCATGCAAGGCAATCTCTTCCAGCTTGCGGGATTCACGCTCGAGATAGTAAAACTGCTGACGGTCGGTATCCTGCGGCCAGGCTTGCTCGAGGTTGAAATCCACGTTGACGGTGGCGCGCGCTCGATACGGCGGCGGGGCGATAAAATAAACTGCCGCGCCGAGCAACGCGCCGAGCATTGCGCCCAATATCCAAAAGCGCCAGGCGCGCAGGAGGCGGATGAGGTCTTCGAGGGAGGGGGAGGAGAGGAGGAAATTCATGGTTGAGGTTATAGTAATTGGTAATTGGTAATTGGCCAATTATCAATTACGCATTCCTTTTTATTCGCCACTTCCAGAGCGGGCCTGTGATTTTTCTTAAATAGTATTTTGCCACAATCAGGGAGAAAAAACCACCGCCATCGCGGTAATGCACGCGCAGCATTTCGTCCCAGCCGCGCACGTCGGCGACGTTGGTTTTGCTGGTGGTGTGGATACGGAAATTCGCCCAGACTTTGCCCGGCAAATATTGGATGCGCGCGCGCGCGGCGATGCGCGTCCACAGATCGTAGTCCATTGCGAAATAAAAGGAGGGGTCGAGCGGGCCAAGCTCCCGCCAGTATTTTGCGCGAAAGAACATCGTCTGCTGGGGGATGTGGACGAAGCCCTCGCGCAGGCGGCGGTAATCGGTTTGCGCCGATTTGAATTTGCCGATCACCCTGTCATCTTCATTGATGAAATTGCAGTCGGCGTACACCAGCGCCACGTCTGGGTTTTCGATGAGATATTTTATAGCCTGAGCCACTGCGCCTGGGTTGTAAGTATCGTCCGAATTGATCCACGCGAGGATTTCGCCTTTTGCGCGATTGAAGCCCTTGTTGATCGCATCGGTCTGACCTTTGTCCTGTTCGCTGACCCACCAGGCGATTTTGTGCTTTTGGGGGCCAGAAGCGGACAGCAAGCTGTCCGACTCCAGAGTGTGTTTTTTGATGACATCCACACTGCCGTCTTTCGAGCCGCCGTCCACGATGATGTATTCGATGTTCGGGTAATCCTGCGTAAGCACAGATTGAATTGTCTTTTCAAGGAACTGGGCCTGGTTAAAGGAGGGGGTGATGATGGAGATGAGAGGGGGAGGGGGCATGGGGTTTAGTTGTCAGTTGGTGTGGAGATTGGAGATTGGAGATTACCATTCAGTGTCTGAGTAGAAGAGGTGGGAAACGGGTTCGGTGATTTTGCGGATGTGGGTGATCTCTGCGGGGGTTAATATTTTTTTCCAATTTTCGAGGCTGGCGCGGCTGTCTAGTTTGACGGAGTGGGTTTTGCTCCTGGCAAGCCTGGCGGGGTTTTCGGAACTGCTGGAGTTGAGGATCGTTTTTTTTACTTTTTCGTCAAAGGTCAGGCCGAGGGATTCGTACAGGGGTTTGTATCCTGCAAGGGGGTCGAGGGAAAGGTCTTCGTGGCGGACAATGTTGAATTGGGGAGTCAACTGTCGGGTGGAATGAACGAAGCGGTAGATCATCCGCCAGAGCAATGCGGCCTGGCTGACGATGTCTACAGGTTGGATCGCTTCCATGTCGGCGCGGTCGGCTTGCAAATGATCGCGCATGAGCAGGGGTTGGTTGAGCAGGTTGTTAAAGTCAAAGGTCCAGTTCAGGCGTTTGAGACTGCTGGCAAATGCGGCCGGGTGGCGGACGGTGACGACAACGCGGCAATTCAATTTTTTTGCAAACCAGGGGGTTGAAAAAACAGCAAAAGGGTCTTTGAGCAGGATGCGCTGACCGTGCATGGAGCCGATGAAGAAGGTGTGAAAATCGCGGCCCATGCGCAGGAAGTCTCTGTGCGAGCGGATGGATTTGATTTCGAGCCAGGTGTGATATTGAAAATTAAACAGTTCTTGAAAGGCGGGGAGGTATTCCGATTCGTTTTCATCGTGAATGCAGGTGTACCAATGTCTGACGGGGGTGCGGAATACGCCAGGGCGGTGCAAGACGTTCAACGGCTCGCTGATGTAGGCGGTATCGGCATCGGCGGCAAGCATTTTGCCAACCCAGGTTGTGCCACTGCGATGCGCGCCTGTGACGAGGATGGGGTTTTGATCACTCACTGAAATAGTCCTTGATCTCTTCCGGGTGAACTGAAAAGGTGGCGATTGAATTGACGCCGTAATATTCAGCCGCACAACGATTGACCCAGAAATTGGCCTGCAAATCCAATTCCTTTGTGCCTTCATAGCCGTCCAGCGCTGGGATGGCGAGGTCTGTTTCGCCTGCTGTGATGAGGCTGTGGAGATAGGCTTCGCGCTCATCCCAGCGCTGGGCCCACAAGCGGCGTTCGGGATAGGTTTGCACAGGCTGTCGTATCATCCAAAAGGGGTAGAGCATGGCTAACGCGGCAATGAGAATGGCAGCTTGCGGCGCAAATTTCGGGAGCTTGCTTTGCGCGGCCACAACCCCAATGCAAACTCCAAGCGAAAGCAGGGCGGCGTTCAAAACAAAATGGGCAGGGAAGCGAACGCGCTCGACGGGGTAGGACTGTCCGTAGGCGCTGGGGGCAACGATGGCAAAGATCAGTCCATAGGCGATGAGAGGGATTAACACAAAGACCAGCCAAAAACGCGGGCCAATCTTGCGGTTCGGTCTTTCGATAAAAAGCAGGCAGGAAGCCAGCGCAGAAATACCGAAGAGAGCCAGGGATGGAGTCGGTAGAATGCTGAGGGTATCAATAATGAAAGACCAGGTATATTGAAGGGAGCGGGAGAGAACGAGGAAAGACGAAGGCGTATCTTCGCTGATGCGCAGGGAGTTGGCGGGCGCAAAGAGCATGGCAAGCAGGGCGGCGAATGCGCCGATGAGCATGGCTGTGAGCAGGGTCCATGCGGGTTTGCGGCGGGGAGATTTGTCGAAGAAGAAGATGGCAAGCGCTGCCAGCAGGAGGGCTGTGATATGAAATGCGCCGATGGTTTCGGAGAGTCCGCCGATGAAAAAAGATATAAACACAAAAGGCACAAAGTATACAAAGGTGGAACGGCCAAGGCGAATGACATTTACAAGCCAGGCGGCAAGCAAGGTGAAGAAAACCAGCGGGGTGAAATACGTCACCTGCCCCGGACGCCAATACACAGACTGGAAAAGATTAGGGCTCATGTAAAAGGTGAAGACCGCCAGAAGCTCGGCGGCCAGCAAAAGGACAGGGAGGTTTAATTTCAAGCCGTAGAGTTTGTTGGTTTCACTGAACAGCCAGAACAGGCCGCCGACCCATAGCACAATCAACAAGGCGGGGATGTAGGCGACATTGCGCGGACCGAAGAGTTCCCACAAGCCGAGCACGAAGAGGTTGGAAAAACGGTTCGAGGTGAAAAGATATTTGTTCCAACTGGCGGTGAAGATGTTGCCTGAGTTCAAATCCACGAGCAGGCAGTAATCGTCGGACATGTAGCGGGTGAAGGTTCCGAAGTACATGTAGACGGCAATGGCAACCGATGCCGCCAGCGCGCCAAGCCAGGGCAGGTATTTTATGATGTGGGAACGGGTGGAAGGGATAAGCATGGGTTAAAGTTTCGACTCTTTATTGGACACGGATAACACAGACGGCGCTGAAAAAAATACGGATCAGGATTTACGCAGTTCAAAATCTTTAGCCGCGAATTTGCGCGAATATTTGTATCTTCTTATTCATCTTTTAAATCATAGATCACATAGCCATCACCTTCGGCGAAGATGGGGAACTCTGCCAGTGTTGCTTTGAGGAAGGGCTGGCGGTTCAGGTCGGTGAAGTCGGTGACGATGAACAAATCTTTTTTGGCGGCGATTTCGGCGAATTGATTCTCGAAATCGCGCTGTGCGCCGCGGAGGTCGTCGTGGTAGAGCAGATCGCCATAGGTGGGCCAGGAGGTGATGTTGCGCCAGCCCCAGTAGGCCATGCGCGAGCCGTAATCCTGGGTGAGGCCTGCTAAATTATACCCGTCCACCTTGTGGCTGATCTCGGCCCACATCTGCGCTTCGGGGCGGTAGTCTATGGATTTCATTTGGGCGCGGGTGTTCCAGAGAGACATGAAGATTCCAGCAAGCAGTAAACAGTGAACAGTGAAGCGAAGCCAGCGGGTTGTTGTGTGGTTTGCAAGTTGTTTGAAAAATAGATCTGCAAGCGGCGCAAGCGATAACGCGGCGATGGGAATCAACGGCAGGGAGTAGTAGTCGTGGGTGGAGATGTGATAGTTAAAATAAATGCCAAAGAGGGCGTACCCAGCCCAAAGTCCAAAAATGAAGCGGCGTTTTTCATCTTCAAAGAAAAAAAGTCCCAGCAGGGCAATCATCAAAGGGATGCCGCCGATGACGAGGTTGAGCATGTTTATCCATCCAAGATAATATGCCGGGGTTAGAAAATAGGATGGGATGAAACGTCCGCCAAACTGTTGACCAAGATAGCCCGCGATGAAGACGCCGTAGATGATGTATGCCGCGCCCGGCAGGATGCCGAGCACGCTCATGACGTAAACCTGGGGCTGTTTCAACACCTCGATCATTGACCTACGCCCAAGCAGGAGCGCGCCCACCCCGCCGCCGATGACGAAGAATGCGGCGACGAATTTGATGAAGATGGCAAGGCCGCCGAAGAGGCCCGCGAGGATGGCAAAAGCCCAACTTTTTAACCACAAAGGGTCACGAAGGGTCACGAAGTTATTTTTCCTTTGTGACCCTTCGTCTCCTTTGTGGTCGAGGGTTTTGTTTAATTCATTTGACCACTCGTAGACTGCCCACCAAAAGAGGATGATGAGCATGACCATGAGTGGGTCGGGTTGGAAACTGCGGCTGGCGGTGATGGCGTAGGGGAGGAGGAGGTAAAAGGCTGTGGCGGTGAGGGCGCCGTCGGTTGAGGTTAATTTGCGGGCAAGCAAAAAGAGGAAGACTGCGCCGATGGTCCAAAACGCGGAGGAGTAGATGCGCGAGACCCAAAGTTGTTCGCCTGTGAATTTGTAGGTGATGGCGACGATGCGTTCGAAGAATTCAGGCTCGACCGAGGCGCGAAATTTCCATTGCTGGATGGCGAAGGTCCGTTCTTCGGCGGGGGCTTCGGGCAGGGTTTGGTAATACATGCCGCGGGCTTTGAGAGCCGAGAGCATTTGGCGGGTGGGGTGAAAGTCGAGCGGCAGGTCTGTGAGGTCGTAGAAGCGGATGGCGAGGCCGAGGGTGAGGAGGAGGAGGATTGAGATAAGTGGCCAGGGAAAAAATGCGCGATGTTCTTTCATGGAGATTATTGTAACTTGGATGGGGAGATTGGGCGCTTCGCGTGGAGAATTGGAGGCTGGAGACTAGAGACTAGTACAGGCGGGCATAAATTCGTCTTGATTTCGTAGTAACGACTTCAGTCGTTTTTAGGCTGGATAAGCGACTGAAGTCGTTACTACAACCACGACTTATTTATGCCAAAGAGTACTAGTGACTAAGAGTCGAGGGGGGATTTGACGGCGAGGCCGCCGCGTTGGAGGACGTGGGTGTAGATCATGGTGGTTTTGACGTCTTTGTGGCCGAGGAGTTCCTGCACGGTGCGGATGTCGTAGCCGTTTTGGAGGAGGTGGGTGGCGAAGGAGTGACGGAAGGTGTGTGGGGTAACGCGTTTTTCTATTTTTGCAATTTTTGCGGCGGCGCGAATTGCTTTTTGCAGGGCTGTTTCATGGATGTGATGTCGGCGGGTGATGCCAGTTTGAGGGTCGGTAAAGAGGGTGCCGGCAGGAAAGATGAATTGCCAAATCCATTGTTTGTGGGCGGTGGGGTATTTTTTGTCGAGGGCGAAGGGCATTAGAACCGAGCCGAAGCCAGCGGTGAGGTCATGTTGGTGCAGGGCTTTTGCCCGGGCGAGATGTTCGCGCAAAGGCGCGAGGAGGCTGTCGGGGAGCATGGTGACGCGGTCGTCGCCGCCTTTGCCGTCGTAGACAAGGATGCGGTGGTTTTCAAAGTCGATATCTTTGACGCGCAGGCGCAGGCATTCCATGAGGCGGAGTCCACTGCCATACATGATCTGCGCCATGAGTTTGTATGGGCCTGCCATGCTCGATATCACACCCCGCACTTCCTGCACTGAAAGTACATTGGGGACTCGTTTCCCCCTTTTTGGTCTGATGAAGCCGAGGGAGGATTGATCCAATTCAATATTGAGGGTGTTGCGATAGAGGAAGAGGATGGCGCTGATGGCCTGGTTCTGGGTGGACGCGGAGGCTTTGCGGTCCACTACAAGATGTGTGATGAATTGATTGATCTCTGCCACTCCCATTTCACGGGGGTGGCGCTTGTTGTGAAAGAGGATGTACTCGCGAACCCAATGGGTGTAGGTTTTTTCGGTACGGTATGAATACTGTTTCAGGCGGATGTTGTCGCTGTACTGGTCGAGCAGTTTTTTTGGCGCTGGTTTTGGGGTTTCGTTCATTGTCTTGCCCCTTTCTGGTGGTGATTGTATAATGAAGATATGGAATATAAAAGGGATTATACAGCAAAACCGCCGTCTAACGCCCGCCTTGGAGGTTTATCCCGCAAGGCGACTTATACAGCAGGCTGTATAAACGCTAGTTCGGCAGGTGCTTGCAGTAAATCTTTTGCATGGTTTTCAACATTGGCTTGTGTTTCAAATCGGCGTTTCAGTCTTCATAATCAAGGTTCGGGTTTCAAGCAAAGTTTCGGGTTCGTCAAAGTTGGTCTTTTTGCGACAGCTTCTTTCCAAATCTTTCGTTCTCGAAAATTAGCGCTTCTCTTTTTTCGGCAAGTTTCGTTTTTGGTCATCTCAGGTTTATAAAATTGGCTTCGCGGTTTTAGGCAGGGTTTTGGCAGACACTCGTTTTCATCGGGCAAGTCGTTTTTTACGGCAATCGCCTTTTTCGGCAAGGCCTGGTTTGTAAAATTGGCTTCGTGGTTTTGGGCAAGGTTTCGGTACACTTAGTTTGGGCTTTTTTGGTCAGGTTCATTTCTCTGGCAAAGGTCATGGTTTGCAAAGTCATGTTTTTAGCCCGCATTCTGGCAAGTCAGGTGTCAGTGTTTTCAATTTCGGCAGTTTCGTCTTCATCAAAATGGCATTGCCAAAAATCGATTTAGCAAATGGTTGGCTTAAATCTTACAAATTAAAATATAAGTTGGAACAAGAGTCATTAAATACTGAAATAGACAAATCTCTTTCAGATTACTTTACTAAAAATGGTGGGACGGGGGCTAATCGTCCTGACGCAAAACTTCTACTTCAAGATAAAAACTTAAATTTTTATCCTATTCTTATTGAGTACAAAGGGTATAAAGACAAACTCGTAAAACTTGACAGTGACGGTCAGGTTGAAAATAGAAATGCGAAAAACGAACCCAATTTTAAAAATATTAATTCTTTTGCTGTAAATGGCGCAGTACATTACGCCAATGCTCTGCTTCACCATACGAACTACGCCGATATTATCGCCATAGGTATGACTGGCTACAAAGACGAAACTGATGAGATTCGATACGAAATCGGCGTATATTATGTTTCAAAAAGCAATCTTGGTGCTGGTCAAAAAGTTGGGGAATATTCAGATTTTTCTTTTTTAGCGCCGAAAAACTTCGATAAATTTATTGATAAAGTAAAGAACTTACATTTATCACAAGAAGAACTCGACAAACTAAAAGAGCAACGAGAAAAAGAGATTAACTCTAGTCTTGTAAAACTCAACAATGATATTTACGAAAACGAAAAAGGGCTAGGTGAAAGCGACCGTGTTTATCTTGTTGCGGCTTCTATTATTGCAACAATTGGAATTCCTGGAAAAGTATCTCCTCTGGAAAAATCCGACTTAAAATCTTCTATCGAAAAAGGCAGTACTGACGGTGAAATAATTGTAAGAAAAATAAAAGCCTTTTTAGATGAAAAAGAATTGCCGAAAGAGAAAAAAGAACTTATTGTAAGAACTTTACAAAATACGCTTACCACTGAAAATATCAATAAGGTTGAAAATGGCGAAAGCCAACTTAAAAGGGTTTTTACAAAAATTGTAGATGATTTGGGCATCTATTATAAAATCGGTTTGACAACCGATTTTACGGGAAAACTCTTTAACGAAATGTATGGCTGGCTTGGTTTTTCACAAGACAAACTTAATGACGTAGTTTTAACCCCGTCCTACATAGCAAGTCTTTTGGTAAAGTTGGCAAGGGTAAATAAAGATTCTTATGTATGGGATTTTGCCACAGGTTCGGCGGGATTGTTGGTTGCCGCTATGAATGAAATGCTCAACGACGCCAAAAAATATATTACCTCGCCTGAAGAACTTACTCAAAAAGAAATCAAAATAAAAGCAGAACAATTGCTTGGACTTGAATTGCTTTCAAGCGTGTATATGTTGGCAATTCTCAATATGATTTTGATGGGCGATGGAAGTTCAAACATTTTAAACAAAGACTCCATTAAAGATTTTGACGGTAAATACGGTTTTGGCAAAACGGACAGCAAATTTCCCGCTGACGCTTTTGTCTTAAATCCTCCATATTCAGCGTTGGGCAACGGAATGACCTTTGTGGAAAAAGCACTCAGTATGATGAATAAAGGTTATGCTGCTATTATTATTCAGAACTCCGCTGGTTCTGGAAAAGCCAAAGAATACAACAAAAGAATATTAGAAAAACATACGCTTTTGGCAAGTATCAAAATGCCAGTGGATATATTTATTGGAAAATCAAGTGTTCAAACTAATGTGTATGTATTTAAGGTAAATGAAAAGCACCAAAAAGACGAGATGGTAAAGTTTATTGATTTTTCTAATGATGGCTACACCAGAACAAACCGTAAAAAAGCAAGTATTAATTTAAAAGATACCAACCAAGCCAAAGAACGCTATGAAGAATTGGTAAATCTTGTGCGTTTTGGAAAAAGTAAACTCAATATTTTTACAAATAAAGAGTATTATGAGAACACCATTGACCCTAAAAATGGTGCGGACTGGAATCAAACAGCACCAATAGACACCAAACCTACTTTACAGGACTTTAAAAAAGTTGTAAGTGATTACTTATCATGGGAAGTTTCCAACATTCTAAAAAGAGAAGGCTTGGGAGATAACCGCCTGGGAAAATAAATGCCCCGCTCCACGAGAAATTAAAAAATGTGGAGTGGGGCGAATATGAAATTGGCGACTTGTTTGAAAAATTAAATTTGAGATTTCTAAAACCTACTTTTGATAAAGAAAATGATATATCAAAGGAAAAATCCTTAGAATTTAACTTACCACTTGTAAATGCAAAAGATGGCAATAATGGCGTAATGTATTACGGTAGGTCACAAGATTTTGAAAGTGCTGAAATGACTATAGATATAGTTAATGATGGAGCAGTATCTACTGGCAACGTTTACCCGCAACCGCAAAAAACTGGCGTTTTATATAACGCCTATCTCATAAAACCTAAATTTAGTGCAAATGAAAAATTATTGCATTTTTTTACGTCAATAATTTTTAAATCCATTAAGCATAAATTTGGCTATGAAAATAAAGCGGGTTGGGATAAAGTAAAACAAGAAAAAATCCAACTCCCGATTAAAAATAACGAAATAGATTTTGTCTTTATGGAAAGTTTTATAGCAGAGATTGAAGCGGAACGTATAGAAAATCTAAAAACATATTTAACAGTTGTCGGACTAAATGATTACACATTAACTACTAATGAACAAAAAGTATTGAAGGATTTTGAAAACGGGAAAGTTGAATATAACAAATTTGTTTATAAAAGTGTTTTTAACAAAATCGTTCAAGGTCGAAGGCTCAAAAAAGACGACCAAATTTTGGGAGACATTCCGTTTGTAATGGCTGGAACAACAAACGCTGGAATTGTGAATTACATTTCAAATCCAGTCGCAAGTTTTCCTAAAAATTCAATAACAGTTGACATTTTTGGCAATGCTTTTTATCGAAATTATGATTTTGGCGCAGGTGACGACACAGGCGTATATTGGAATGATGAAAAAGAATATTCAAAAGAAACGATGTTGTTTTTTACAGCAGCGATAGAAAAATCACTGCTTGGGAAGTTTGATTTTGGAAAAAAACTAAGAAGTTCTCAAAGTTTAAATTTCAATATTCAACTTCCAACTAAAAATAATCATCCAGACTATAAAACAATGGAAACCCTTATATCCGCTGTTATCAAGTTAGTTATAAAAGATGTGGTTCTCTATATGAATAAAAAGTCTGGTAAACAAAAAGCAGGCTAACAAAGCGTGCACCTGACGTGTGGGATTCTGCGGCATTTTCAAGCATTTTCCTCGCTTCGAGTTTTCTCTGCTCCCAAACAGAATCCACACCCGCCCACACGCAGGTAACGCAAACCGTTGGCAAGAACTTCGCGTAAAATCCTTTTGCGTTTTTCATCGGCTTGTCTTTCAAATTAGCAACGAATCTCGAAAATCAAGTTTCGGGTTTCAAGCAAATTTTCAGGTTTGCC
>JACRLB010000029.1 GCA_016235445.1 Chloroflexota bacterium
TACAAAAAATGGAAACCCGTAACTCCTGCGATGGCGGCTGGCTTGACCGATCATGTTTGGACAATGGATGAATTGCTTAGTTTCCGCGTACCACCAAAATCACTATGGAAATGACCTTTCACTCGTTACAGGGACACTACCGAATTTCTCGAATGAACGAATTTTGCGAATTTAAAAAGGTTTTTTCGTGTAATTCGCCTTTTCGCGTAATTCGCGTTAAGATTTTCCTGACCTTGGAAAAGCCATGATGACGCGGTGACTCTCATTTCCCCAAATCGCATTCTTTTAGTATAATTATGACAAATTTAGTCGGAGAACTCATATGGATACGATTGACCCGCACAGCCTGACATACTTTCTTGATATTGTGCTTGTAATTAGCGCTTTTTTGGCATTATATTTTCGGCCGAAGATCGGCGGTCAACTGGCCGTTGGGTTGCGGTTGATCATGGTCGGTGTTTTCATTTTAGGGTTGACGCATTTAACTGATACCCTGCTCAAGGATTTTATTGCTGTAATTGATGCAACCGCGCGCCCATTATTGCACCGCGGATTGAATGTTGCAGGATTTTTATTGATCTTTATTGGTTTCTTTCAGATGAGAAAAGCAATCGAGTCATAATATGGAACCCGACCTAAAAATTGACATTTATATTGAAGTGCTGACGGCCATCGTTCAGCGATTTTATAAACTTATGGGAGAGCCCGCCCTTAAGTTGGCGCGCCGTGTGTATGGGTTGCACGTGGAAAGTGACGGCTCAGTGACTCGCTTTCAGGGGGATGGCATGATCATTGTGCAGGGTCTGGTGGTTGAATATATGACCCTGCTTGGCGCGGAGGTTGTTCCACTTACACAGCGAGCCATTGGCCCTGCGCGAGAACGTAACCCCCATATAAAATTGCCAGCCATGTTGAACTAGATTTTATAAAGTATGGCTCTATCGTTTTTAACGGGACAACTATTGCCAACTAAAAAAATCTGCCACGAATTTACCCTACTGATACGATGTCGCGAATTCACGCCAATTTTCAAACCAATTCGCGGAATTCGCGGCAAAAGGCTTGTTGTTTGAAATTCAATCCCGCCAGAAACGGAAGAGCCTAAAGTATAAAACCCACCCACGAAGATTTTTTCGTGGGTGGGTTTCTTTTATTCATTTTTTTACTTCAATCTCTCCGCCACGATCTCCGCCACATCTTTTACTTGAATATTTCCGCCATCTGCTTTGGATGCATCAGTCATCATCGTCAAGCAGAAGGGACATCCAACTGCAACCGTATCCGCCCCAGTGGACTTCGCCTCCGCAAACCTCGCCTCATTCACGCGACCCGAACCTGCTTCCTCTTCCTTCCACATTTGCGCGCCGCCTGCGCCACAGCAGAAGGACTTGGCGGAATTACGCGGCATTTCGATGGTCAACGCCCCTGTTGCGTGGAGCGTGTCACGTGGGGCGTTTATTTCCTTATTGTGCCTCCCCAAATAACACGGGTCGTGGAATGTCACTGAAAACTGCTCACTGCTCACTTCCAAACTGATCTTCCCCGCGCCCACCAACTCATTGATCAACTGCGTATGGTGAATCACCTGATAATTCCCACCGAAGGCAGGGTATTCATTCTTGATGGTGTGCAAACAATGCGGGCAGGTCGTCACGATTCGTTTCGGGGCAACGTCATTCAGAATTTCAACGTTCTGCGAAGCGAGGCCGAAGAAAATATCTTCGCGGCCCGCGCGTCTTGCAGAATCACCTGTGCATGATTCGTTCTTGCCAAGCACCGCGTAATTGACTCCCGCCGCGTTCAGAATCTTTGCAAAGGCCTGCGCGGTCTTTTGCGCGCGCGCGTCTGTTGCGGGGGCACAGCCAACCCACCATAAAATTTCGGGTTCAGCGTTTTGCTCAACCGTCGGCACGCTCATGCCTTCGGCCCATTTCATGCGGTCTGCTTGCGAAACATTCCACGGGTTCTGGTTGCGTTCCATTCCCTTGAAAGCGGATTCCAGCTGCTTCGGGAATGCGCTTTCCATCATCGAAAGATTTCTGCGGATGTCGAGAATGTCTCGCATGGGTTCGTTGCCCACGGGGCAAATGTCCACGCATGCGCCGCAGGATGTGCAAGCCCAGATCGCTTCTTCCGAAATCAATTCCGTCATTGCAATATCAGTCGTGCCGCCGTTGTTGAAGTGATAACGCTTGTTAATTTCCAACGCGGCGGGCGAAAGCAATTTGCCTGTGTTGTACGCGGGGCAAACTTCCTGACAGCGAAAGCACATGATGCAGGCGTAGCTATCCATGATCTGCTCCCAGCCGAGGTCCTTCATTTTGGCCGCGCCAAATTGTTCGATGCTCTGGTCGTCGAGATTGATGTAACTTAATTCGCCAATCGATTTTCTTTCGGGCTTCAATGCAAAATTCAACGGCGCGAAGAAAAGATGAATATGTTTTGAATACGGGAAGTAGGGCAGGAAGGCGACGACTGCGCCAATCGACAGCCAAAACGCGATGTGTTCGCCAATTTCTAATAGGATTGGAGAAGAATGTGTGAACAAGCTTGCAAAAGACGATGTGAATGGTTGCCATGGATCAGGGAACGCGTAAATAAAATCTCCTGGAATTTGATTCGACCATGCAACTGGTAAGGCAAGGTGAAAACTCTCTCCCAAAAACCGCATTGAGTTATGCACAAAGATAAACATGGCGACGATTGCTGAATCACGCAGGATGCCAAACCGCGCCTTGGGATGCAGAAGAGTCGTCTCGCGCGTGGATAGAGTCGCAGGTCGTAGGACGAAGCGCCGAAATGCCATCGCCAGGATGCCCACAATGATCGCAACGTTTGCAATATCCGCAAGAAATCTGTATGAGTTTCCAAACCATCCCAAATGATAATCAAGCAGCCTGAAATTTGTGTAGGCGTAGATCAAATCAGCCAGGTTGATCAGAAGAAAAGATAGAAAACCCCAGCCGATGAGCGCGTGCAAAATGGACGGCCACAAACGGAAACGAAAAACGGGTTGAAAAAAACCCACTTTGAGGATGAGTTCTCCAATCCGTTTTGTGATGAGCGACCAGTTTATTTTCCCCTGTCCGCTGAAGATGTGAGCGACGATCTTCATCACGCCGCGATAGGTGAAGTAAAGCGAAACGAGGGTTGCGACTACGAAGAGGATTTTTTCTACAAGGGTAAGCATGGAAGCCTCCGATTTTTTATACCGCAAATAAATTTTGCGGTACTTGGTTTGTTAAGTTTAGCACAAGTTCGAAACGAACAAACCTGCTACTTGTCACCTTCTGCACAGCGAAAGCCACGACTCAACCCCGCAGATTGTGGCTCGTGGCGATAGCGGGCGGTGACTACGATCTCATTCTTGTCTTCATTATAGGAGCCACTACGCAGGGAATGTTCGGTTCCAGTCTCTGGGCCTGTTGGGTTGGCGTATGGGGTTGTCAAATAGTAATCCTCGCCATACCAATCTGCGACCCATTCGCGGGCATTCCCAGACATGTTCAACGCGCCGTACGGACTTGCCCCCAGCGGGTAGCGGTAGATGGATACCAGTTCATGAATCATGCTTGCGCTGAAATTTGCGAGGCGCGCGTTTGGCGCTTCTCCTCCCCAGGGATAGGGACGCCCATCCGTGCCGCGCGCGGCTTTTTCCCATTGCGCTTCGGTTGGCAGACGCCTGCCCGCCCATTGACAATACGCATTCGCCTGACCCCACGTGACGTAGGTGACGGGGTGATTTCGATAAATCCAATTCTGGTAATTAATATTATCGGAAACCAATTCTGTGCATTTGCCCGCCTGAATGCACTTTAAGTACATGGCATTGCTGACTTCATATTTATCCATCCAAAACGCATCGAGGAGGACGATGTGCAGGGGCGAATCGGCGTTCTTGCGGGTTTCTCCCTTGCCCATTAAGAAATTCCCTTCAGGCACGTAGACCTGCGCCATGCCATCCAGCGCGGATGTTTTTTCATCAATTGGTACAACGGAGGATTTCCTGCCTACGTTGAAGGAGGCGAGGTCGAGGCGGACTTTTTCCATGGTCAACGCGCCGTTTTGGTAGGAGTTGTAGAAGCGGATGAGGATATCCAAATTCCAGGTGGAAATGCCAGCCATGAAAATAAAAAGAGATAAAAGCAGGGAGAGATAAAATTTTTTGTTTTTGAATAATTTCATTCAAGATTTGCCTTTGTTTGACAATGTCACATTTCAAACCTTTTACCACAAAGTCCACAAAGGGGCACAAAGGAGAGCAAAAGCCTAAATACGAAGGGTTCCTTTGTGGTTTTGCACTTTGGTTTCAGAGAGCGTTTCTTAACTCTCTTTTTGGACACGGACTCCGCGGAACGAACGGATTTTCACGGAAAACCTTTTGAAAAGTCTGTGTTTGTCCGTGTTGTCCGTCGAATCCGTGTACTTAAGAAACAGTCTCTCAGTCTTAATGTGACATTGTCAAACTTTGTTGTTTTGGTAATTCTGCCTGATTTTACACGGGTTTGACAAGCTGTACATCGACGAGCGATTGCCGGGAGATTGGAGTAAAATAACCCAAACCTATCTGGGAGACTGTGACATGCCAAAGACAAAACGCACTAAAATGGACAAAGCGATTGTGATCGCTTTAATTGGACTGGCTGGAACAGTAATTGCAGCCTTGATCGCCAGCCCGGTCATTGGCGTATGGCTTGCGAAAACTCCCGCCGCAGAAACTGCCAATACCTCGAGCCAAACCAAAGAACTTGTTTTTGACAATGATTTTGAAAACGGGGAAGTCACTGGTTTTTATATCAGCAATGATAATTGGCAGGTGATAAAAGACGGGGGGAATTCCGTGCTTGAAATCAGCGGGACTGCAAGCGGAAACACAACTGCTTCATTTGGATCGAACGTTTTTTCAGACGGCGTCATCGAATTTCGAATCAAATTCAAGAACTTCGACGGCTTTATTTTGACCTTCCGTTCTTCGAATGGACAAACCTACACGTTATATCTGGCGCCGGCTGACGGGGAAGTCAAACTTGGCTACGGAAGCGCGGCAAAGGACTGGAATTTGGAGCCCTTCCAAAATGGCGTGAGTCTCCTAAACTTCAGCGAGGATGTTTGGTACGATGTGAAACTGGAAGCTTTGAACGATCAAATGACTTTATGGGTGGGTGGAAATAAAACTCTTTCGAGTCAGGATTCAAGGTTACGACAAGGCGGGTTGGAGTTTGCGGTTCAGTATGATGGAACCGTGTTCCTCGATAATGTGAAAGTTTATGAATTTGTTCATTGATTGAATAGACAGAAAAGTCTCCCCGAGTTTTTTTCTTACAGCATGATGGAGTTGCAATTTGCGGGCCTTCAACTAACTTCGAGCTGAATGACCACATTGTCGCCTACTTCAAGGTTTTCCGATTTTTGGACGCTCATTTTAATAGGCACAAGGTAGCGGCCCTCTTTGGGGAACAGGGAGGTCTTCCATTCAGTTTTGCCGATCCGTACGTGGACAGGGATTACTCCCCAACCATATGTGACCATGGCCGAGATCGCTTTCAAGTCACGACTCTGCTCTTCTGGGACGGCAACAAAGAGAAAGGGGGCTGGACCGCGCCAATAGATAATTTTGCCTTTGAATTCGATGGTCATTGGCCTAGTATATCAAACGACGCCCAACGACTTGCGCGCGCGGAACTTCCCATTTTGCTATGTTGCGCTGTCGATTTTTCCAAGCACATCAGTCCATACCGCTTTTGCAACCTGCTGAAACAGGAGTACTCTTTCGGGACGTGAAAACGGTCGGTTCTCTTTGCCCAATTCCTTTTCAAAAAATTGCTTCAATATTTCAACTATCTGGTTGTCAACCTCGTTCTGTTGCGCATGGCGGATCATCCCTTTCAAAAGGTCATCGTAAGAGTCTGAATATTGATAAGAGTTGAACATGAATTTAATCCTTTTTAAGTTGCTCGCTTTGGCAGAAGTTAATTGTCAGTAGATCACGAAAACGTAGTAACAACTTTAGTCGTTTCAGTAAAAAGCGACTAAAGCCGCCGCTACGAAACCTTTTCGTGAGGTACTGATTGTAGACTCAACAAGCAAATTAACGAGGCTTGATACAATGGTCTCGGCGAAGCCGCCTAATGGTTTGCGTTCGCGGAGCATGGCGCGCGCCGCGAAGCGGCAGTCCCCAGCGTCAGATGCGCGCTTTGTTGGCACGCTTTCTTTGACCGCAATACTTTGTCATTTTTAGTTCACGTTTAGCGGTATATGCGGGCACAATCAATAGGCAATTCAACCTCGCCTAAGTCTTGTGTTTCGTTTTCTATGACGGTAATTGAAGGTACAGTATAAGAGGCGGGTATTTCAGAAAAAGCAACACCAAAATATAAACTATAGACACCTGGATCAATATTATTGAAAAATACTCGGCTCTCTGTATCTGTTACATCGTTTGCTACAGGAGAATATGTCATACTTTGATAATTAGCCAGGATTAGTGAGATGGGATACTTGCTGCCCACAGGCATATAAGCAGTAAATCCTTGAGGATTTGCCAGGAAACAAGAAATTTGTAGGGAAATACTGCCTTTGCCCTGCAATGGAGTAGGAAATGGTGTCATTGCTGGGGTTCCAGTAGGTTCAGGCGTAAAAGTTGTAGTAGATGTAGATGTTGGAGTGTTAGTTGCTGGAGTAAAGGCGTTTGAACATGAAACTAAGAACAAGGAAACTGTGATGGAAAGAAAAACAAAACTTATTGTTTTCATTTCATCCTTCTTTCTAAATGTAGTTAGAGGCTTGCCGTTTGCGGGCCAACTACAGTTTATACAACACACTACATACCTCCCTCAATCTTCCACATCTGCATTATAAACCCTCGACGCAATCCTCAATCCCCAATCTCCATCCCTAATCTCTAATCTCCCTCTCCACGACCCTCCAATCTTTCTGAGTACCTCGTGCCCGCAGGGTATAATCCCACGCATGGAATTTTTCTTCCCCGAAGACAACCTCACCCGCGCAGTCCCTGAAGAAACGAAGATTGCCACCCTCTCCGCCCAAGCCTATCCCGATGGCCGCCGTCTGCGCGTCAACCTCGAAGTCACCCCTTTTCAAAAGCGGCCTTACATTGAAATCACCCTCCACAACGCGGATGGGGATGAAGTCGCCTCCACCAACATCGTCGAACCGATGAGCTGGAAACTCGAATTCACCATGCACCTGCGCGGCGAACTCAAGAATCCATACACCCTCAACGCGAGACTGTACTACCCCGACGGCCCTTCCGACGAACCGCATCAATTCTCTTTCGATGTGGAATCCGCGCCCCCGACATCGACTGCCGCTCAGGACGCGCCTGAAACTGATTCTAATTAATTGACATTTCCCATGCCTTTGCATTCCCCTGCTCTCCACACGAGAATATTCACGGCATTAAAAAATTTGCCTGTACTCGCGCACATCAACATGCAACTCAAAAAAGAATCCGTCTCTTCCCGTGTGACCCGTGTACAAAAAACTCTTTCGCTGATACTAGCCGCCCTCTTTCTCGTTGGTTGTTCCCAACCTACAGACCAACCTGCATTCCCCGATACTGCCCCCACACCCGTCAGCGAAGCAACCAGTACTTTGAAAGCATCCCAGCTCGATGGGCAGGGTGAAGCGATCTTCCTCTCCATCGAAGAAAATGGATACGCCCATCTCTTTATCGTTCAACCGCAGGGACTTCCCCTCACCCGCATCACCACAGGCGGATGGAATGACATCGCCCCATCCCTCAGCCCAGACCGTACCCAGCTTGCCTTTGCCTCAGACCGCAGTGGCTTCTGGGACTTGTACATCATGGACTTGCAATCAGGTAACGTAACCCAGATTACCGATTCACCCGAATACGACTCTGCGCCCTCGTGGTCTCCCGATGGACAATGGCTTGTTTACGAAACCTACATCAACGAAAATTTGGAAGTCTCCGTCGTCTCGGTCAATGACCGCTCCGCAGAGATCATCCCCCTCACGCAAAACCCTGCCTCTGATCATTCCCCCGTTTGGGCGCCCGATGGCAGGCACGTGGCCTTCATCTCCTCTCGCGGCGGCGACAGTGATGTCTGGCTCGCCAGCCTCGATCTCGCAGGCGACGAACGTTATCAGAACTTAAGCAACACTCCCTTTGCCTCTGAAAATTATCCCGTCTGGAATTTTGACGGCTCTCGATTATTGTGGTCTTCCATCTCGCAGACCGTCGGCTACAGCGGCTTATATATTTGGGATGCGAACGAACCCACCCGCGCCGCGCATTGGATCGGCGACGGCCTGATGGGCGCATGGGACGAAAGCGCACAACGAGTCATTGCCGTCACCAACGCGCCCAATCAATACTACCTGACCTCATACGACCTGCAAGGCAATCTCCTGCTTGCGCCTTCTCCATTAAGTGGCCGCGTGCGCGGGCTTGCCTGGGGTTCTGCGGAGATATCAAGCCCGCTTCCGAATTCATTCACCCAGGCGGCAAATGACACGCTCCCCGCGCTTTGGTCGCCTGCCGTTACGCCAGGCCCCGATGTGCCCGGGCAACGCTGGTATGTTGTTCCCGTTGAAAATGTGCAGGCTCCCTTCCCGCAGTTGCACGATCTCGCGGATGAATCCTTCATCGCCCTGCGCGAACGCTTCATCCTCGAAGCAGGTTGGGACGCCTTCGCAAGTTTGGAAAACGCCTTCGTTCCGCTCACCACCAGCCTCGAACCTGGCATGGAAGAGGATTGGCTCTACACAGGCCGCGCCTTTGCCATCAACTCGCTCATGGCGAATGCAGGTTGGATGGTAACCCTGCGCGAAGATATCGGCGCGCAAACCTACTGGCGGGTTTACATCCGCTGTTGGGTGCAGGATGGTTCGCTCGGTGAACCGATCCACAATGCGCCGTGGAATTTGAGCGCCCGCTATGAACTTGACCCCCGCACCTACGAGCAGGGCGGCGAGTATGCCCCCGTCCCTTCTGGCTATTGGGTGGATGTGACCGATCTCGTCTCTGCCTATGGCTGGGATCGTCTGCCCGCACTGCCAAACTGGCGCACCTTTTACAACGGCGCACGCTTCACCGAGTTTGCCCTTACCAATGATTTGGATTGGTACACCGCCATGCAGGAACTCTATCCCATCGAAGCGCTCGTTACCCCGACCCGTGTGCTGGCTCCCACCCTCACCCCAACCAACACTGCCACAAACACCCCCACGCCCCGTCCCACCCGCACCCCGCGCATGACCTTCACTCCCTCGCTAACGCCGACCGCCACGTTGCCGCCCACAGCCACACTTCCGCCCACATCCACGCCCACGCCGCCGACGGTTATTCCGTAAAGCAAGACTCTGGAGTCCATCAGCTTGCTGATGGACTCCAGAGTTATTGCAAAACAGAATCAATGAAACCCGACAAAACCATCCTTCTCCTTTTACTGTTACTCCTCTCTGCCTGCTCGAACCCAGCAGGTGGAGTGGCTCCAACGGCGGTAATTGCCGCAGGTGTGGCCGACCAGCCCGCAGTTGACGCGCAGCGTGAAGCGGGGATCACTCCATCGCCTGTGCCGTTTCAATTTAGTCTTCCCACTCCGGGCGCGGAACCTGTTTCGGTTTGGCGTCCGCCCTTGTATCCAATTCCCTGGGCCATGTCAGCTTACGATCATTTTTATTTTGCACGCCCCATTGCCGCAGACCAGGTCAACTGGCCAACCCAGGATTATCGCTACGGCGGTGTTTTCTTTGGGCGCAACATCGTCCACACTGGTGTGGATATTCCCACCCCCGAAGGCACGCCGATCATGGCGGCCGGCCCCGGCACCATCGTGTGGACGGGTTGGGGCTTGTTTACTGAAACGCCCGGCAATGAGGATGACCCGTACGGAATCTCGGTTGCCATCCGCCATGATTTTGGATACAACGACCAACAGCTTTACACCATTTACGCGCACATGAGCGGAATGAACGTCATCATGGGTCAGCACGTGGAAACGGGGGAGGTGATTGGCTTCGTGGGTTCGACGGGCGCAACCACCGGGCCGCATGTGCATTTTGAAGTGCGCTTTCCAAGCAACTCCTTTTTTTACACTTATAACCCCGAGTTGTGGATCGCTCCTCCACAGGGCTGGGGCGTGCTGGTGGGGCGCATGATGAATGAAAAAGGGGAGTTGATTCAGCAGGTGAATGTTACCGTGCGCTCGGAAACAACGGGAGATACCTTCGTGGTGCGGACGTACGGCAAAGGTGGAGCGGTCAACTCTGACCCGTACTACAACGAGAACCTCGTTCTCGGCGACCTGCCGGCTGGTATTTACAAAGTCACATTCCGCTACGCTGACGAAACCCGCGACAGCCAAACCTGGGTTGAAATTTTCCCTGGGCAGGTCAGCTATTTCACCTTCCACGGCACCGATGGATTCGACACCGAACGCCCCCCCGCTCCCACGCTGGACTTTTTACCCTCCGCGCTTCCTGCCACGCCAACGCCTCCTCCTTAATCTGACAGTTGATCCCTCCCCCCTGATCTCATACCCCTCCCTTGACTGATTAAACATCTGCGCTATACTCTCGCACGCAATTGCCCCTTTCAATGTGTTCCAATTAATTTCAACGAAATGTCAGGAAGTTTTTAATGCCGATCACCAGTCACATATTCCTTTTGCTTTTCGTACCGCTTACAGTGGGCGCATATTATTGGTTAACCAAAACACCCAGACAAAAAATGTTCTTTTTGCTTGCGGTCGGCTATTTGTTTTACGCGCTGGCTGGGTTGAACATGCTCCCTGTTCTGCTTGGATTGTCCCTTGTCACGTTTTGGGCTGGAAGAACGAACCGAACCACAATCGGGATTCTTTTAAACCTCGCCGCGCTCCTATTATTTAAATATTGGAACTTCGGCATTGAAAACATTAATTTGATCCTGTCCTCTCTGCAATTGGAGAGTACGCTGGGATTGTTGAAACTGGGCTTGCCGTTGGGTCTTTCATTTTTTACTTTCAAGCATATTGGTTATCTTCTGGACCTTCAACAAAAGCGCTATCAGCCTTCTTCTGATTTCTGGGCGTTTGCCGCTTTTTCAGCTTATTTTCCCCAGATCAGCGCCGGTCCGATCAGTAATTACAGAGAAACTTCAGTCCAGTTCGATAAACTGCCCGAACGTCTGTCGAACGATCAGCGTGTTTCCAGCTTGATTTACATCAGCCTTGGTCTGGCGAAGAAGATATTGATCGCGGATACGATTGGGGAATTATTGGCTTCATCTGTAAATCAGGTCGGCGGGTTTTCGGGGTTGATCCCGGCCTGGTATCTGGTCATCGCCTACGCCGCCCAACTGTATTTTGACTTCTCCGGTTACACAGATTTAACCCTAGGCGTTAGCAGTCTCTTTGGTATTCGCCTGCCGCAAAACTTCAACAATCCATATCTGGCCGCCAATCCGGGCGAATTCTGGGAACGCTGGCACATGTCGCTTTCAACATGGTTTCGTTATTATTTGTTCTTTCCGCTCAGCCGCTATTATTTGCGGAAATTTGGTTCAGAGAAACGCGAGCGGGCGCAATATACCGCTAATTTGATCACAATGAGTTTGGTTGGGCTGTGGCACGGGGCAGGTTGGAATTTTATTCTATGGGGCTTTTATCATGGGGTTTATTTAAATATAGGCGCATGGCGGAAACAAAAAAATCTTGCCATTCCAAATTTTGTGGAAAGGGGGTTTTTCCTGCTGGCAATTCTCCTTGGATGGGCGTTGTTTATGGGCAGTAGCATGGATTATCTGGTTCATCTTTTTAAACAGTTATTTGGTTTTGGCGGCCTGGGCAGCCTTGAACTTATCACCAGCCTTGTCAAAGATAATTCCTTTTTGGCCCTCATCTTTGGCATTCCGATTGCGTTTTCAGGGTTAACCGAAGCCCATAATCTCGAAGACAGGATTCGAGGGCGGGGGGTGAGCTTGGCCTTGCTTGGGGCCGTGGCTGCCCTTTGTATCCTGTTGATCGACAAGGCAAGCGGGTTTATTTATATCCAATTCTAGCGAGGAATGGGCATGAGGAAAATTATCTTCTTTTTCGTTATCATAGCGGTGGGCTTTCTCCTGCAATGGAATGGCATTCTGGAATTTATGGGTATGCTGGAAAAACAAGTTGTAACCATCCTGGATTATCGCTCCTTTTCCAGTGATTTTAAGACGATGGGTTTATTCATTGCCTTGTCGCTTCTGCTTCTCATTCTTTATCTGCCTGGCGCCGAAACTATCAGGGAAAATAATTCATCGGCAAAACAATGGCTCTCGACTTTCCTGGTTTTGATCGGGATTTCGATTGTTTTGGTAACATTCACAAACCCGGAAGGACGGTTTCCGTGGAACAAAAGAGACTCTTATATTTCGGTCGCAGCGCGCGCAATTAAGCCGGGGTTATATCGGAGCCTCACCACAACACCGGATTTAATACTCTTCGGGTCGTCGGTGTCGTTCACGATCCCAGCCTACCAACTCAAGGAAAAATGGAATATCGACACTTTTAATATGGCGTTAAATGGGGGAGCGCCAAATGATTTTTTGCAAATGTTGAAATTCATGATCGAAACCAGCCCAAACAAACAAGCTCCATTGGCAGTGACAGTGGAGGTCCTGCGTCGTGATCTTGGGACAACCAGCGGGTCGCTGACGCCGCTTGAACTTGTCCCCTATATGGAGTTGGACCAGGCAGTTGTTGCTGTCTTTGCCGCAATAGACGATGCGATTAAACTAAGCCTTGTTTCAGACTCGTTTTTTACTCTCCTGTTTGTAGATCATGAGCGCTGGCAAACGGCAGTGAATTTTTCCCCCGATGGATCAGGCAATCGAACTTTGAAAACCATATCACCCGCAAATTACAGGCAAAGCCTTGCGAAAAATGTTGGATTGTTGGATGGCCTCCTTTCTTGTAAAAACCTGAATCCCTCCGGTGTTGAATATATTGAAAAACTTGTCGCGCTGGGCAGGGAATATAAGTTTGGTATCGTTTTTTATACTGCTCCAATTAATTCCGATTTTTATTTACTGGAGAATATCAGGCCAGCAAGATTTGAACCATGCAGGCGGCTTTTGAACGAATACATGCAGGAGCTTGCCAGCCAAAACCCGAATGTGTTTTTCAGGGATTTAAGCAGTTATGAACCAATATCAACACAGGGCTTGAAAACCTACATTGATACCCATCACCTCACCGAAAATGGGAGTATCCTTCTCCTGGAAGAACTCCACATCGACATCGAGTCTGCTATGCAATGGGCGGCGGAGAATCGATAGAGTTTTTAAGTCAACTCTTGACGCACTGAACATCTGTGCTATACTCTCGCAACACACATTTTTCAACCTTATACACCTGTACTGGAGAACTAAACCATGGCTCGAAAATCCCGCTCAACTGAACAACCCTCTGAAACTCGTAATTCAAATATGGACTCTGCCAAGCGCGCCATGCTTGATAAAGCCGTCGGCGACATCATCAAAAATTTCGGCGAAGGCTCCATCATGCCCCTCGGCAAAGCGCAGGCCATGGTCACCGAAGTCTTCCCGACAGGTTCCCTCTCCCTTGATATTGCCCTCGGCGTGGGCGGCGTTCCGCGCGGACGCATCATGGAAATTTACGGGCCAGAGTCCTCTGGTAAAACCACCCTCTGTCAGCACATCGTTGCTGAAGCTCAAAAAGCTGGCGGCACTGCCGCATTCATTGACATGGAACATGCCCTCGACCCCGTGTATGCCGCGCGCGTCGGTGTGGATATTGACAACCTGCTCGTCTCCCAGCCAGACACAGGCGAACAGGCGCTCGAGATCGTTGAAACCCTCGTCCGCTCTGGCGCAGTGGATGTAGTCGTCATTGACTCCGTGGCCGCGCTCGTTCCACGCTCCGAAATCGAAGGCGACATGGGTGATGCCACCATGGGCGTGCAAGCTCGTCTTATGTCTCAGGCGCTCCGCAAATTGAGTGGCGCAATCAACCAGACCAAAACAGCCGTCATCTTCACCAACCAACTCCGCCAGAAAATCGGCGTCATGTTCGGCAACCCCGAAACCACCACAGGCGGTCAGGCGCTCAAGTTCTACGCCTCCATCCGTCTCGATGTTCGCCGCATTCAATCCATCAAAGTCGGCGAGGAAGTCATCGGCAACCGCACCCGCGTCAAGGTTGTCAAGAACAAAGTGGCCCCCCCCTTCCGCACCGCCGAGTTCGACATCATGTTCAACGAAGGCATCTCAAAGGCAGGCGATGTTCTCGACCTTGCAACCAAGTTCGAGGTTGTCACGAAGCGCGGCGCATTTTTCTCCTACGGCGACCTTCGTCTCGGTCAAGGCCGCGAGAACGCAAAAGATTACCTGCGCGCCAATCCTGATTTGCTCGGCGAGATCGAAGCCGTCATTCGCACAAAATCAATGACAGGCGAAATTGCCCTCCCGCTCGATATTGGCGATGGCGGCGGCGCAGACGATGCTGGCGGGACAGAAGAAGCGTAAAATAGATGGACACGGCAACGTGTCCATTTTTCTTATGATGACACTTCGACTTCGCTCAGTGCGCCTCATTCTTAACTGTTATCTGATTTTGCTCACAAGCATTTTCTCCCTTCAAGCTTGTGCGCCTCAACCTGCGCCCATACCGTTTCGCCCGCCCACATCCATACCGCCCACACAACCGCTGTCGACCACCACACCCATCCCTGCATTGTTCACGCCACCGCCAATACCGACGATTACCGCAACCGCCACAGCAGGCCCCTGCACTGACAACCTCTCCTTTCTCGATGACATCACCGTAGACGACGGCACATCATTTCTCCCAGGCGCATCCATAGACAAGCAATGGCTCGTTCAAAATAATGGAACCTGCAACTGGGACTCAACCTATCGCCTGAAATGGGTAGGCGGTGACCCGATGGGCGCGGCGCAGGAGCAACCCCTCTACCCCGCCCGCGCAGAGACACAAGCCACACTCCGCATCCTCTTCACCGCCCCCGCCGAAGCAGGCTCTTACGAATCCGCCTGGCAAGCCGTTGACCCGAATGGAAATTTCTTTGGCGACCTGATATTTATCAAGATTGTTGTTTCGCCTTAATAAAGGTGACAGTCACCTCTTTAGAGAGCTTTTCTTAAGTCCTTATCGCCTTCTTTTTGTACTTTGACAATGTCACATTTCAAAACCTTTTACCACAAAGTCCACAACACTTGCGCCGCACTGCGTTTGTTGCAGTGCAGGTGAGGAGAGCAAAATGCTAAACCTAAAGGTTTCTTTCGTGTTACTTAGTGACCTTTGTGGTTAAGAACTTTGATTTCATCTTTAATGTGACATTGTCAAAGTACATAGATTTTCACTGAAAAGACGGAAAAGAGCGGCTTTTTTATGGTTTCTTCCGTGAACTTCAGTCTACTCAGTGCTGTCCGTGTCCCAAAAAAGAGTTAAGAAACAGTCTTAGGACTTACGCAGAACGCTTTTTTGGCCGCTAATCTACGCCAATCCACGCGAATTTTTAAAAGGATTAGCGTAAATTCGTGGAGATTAGTGGACTCTATTAAGGTTTTGCGTAAGTCCTGAGTCTCTTTAGAATATGGAGTAACCATGCCCACTCAAACCGAATTCACCATCACCTTTGAAACCCTAAAATCCATTCTCAAGCCGTATGCCAAAAAGATAACCGTCAAAGTGGATACGACAGAAGGCTATTCTCTCGATGGCAAATACAGCCAAAAATGGAAAAAGGAGTTATTCTTCGCTTCGGCACAGGTCAAGAAGAATTATGTCTCTTTTTATTTGATGCCTGTCTACATGTACCCCGACTTGCTGAAAAAAATTTCCCCTGAACTCAAAAAGCACATGCAGGGAAAATCCTGCTTCAACTTCAAGAAAGTGGAAAAATCCCTGTTCGAAGAGTTAAGTCAACTCACCAGGCAGGGATTTGAACGGTTTATGCAGGAAGAATATTCGTAAAAAATCTTTGAACTCGTCCGCTGAATTCGAACGAACCGCGACACTGGAGACCTCATGACCTTCTCGAACACTCCGCGCCCCGAAACGTTAAAGTCCCTTGCGGATGTGAAACTCACGCCCTTCTGGTTGGACGACCCCAACAAGCCTGAGCCTGTTTCCGCGCTCACCGAAAAGATCACTGCCGAGCTCGTCGTGGTGGGCGCAGGCTTCACAGGTTTATGGACAGCCCTGCAAGCCAAACAAGCCGATCCCAGCCGTGATGTGGTTTTACTCGAAGCGGGGGAAACCGCCATCGGCGCCAGCGGACGGAACGGCGGCTTTGTCGCTTCCTCGCTGACGCATTCATTTCAAAACGGAATGAACCGCTGGCCCAAAGAAATGCCCAAACTGGTGAAGCTCGGGCATCAAAACCTCGATGGCATCGAAAGCGCCATCCAACAATTTAATATCGATTGCGATTTCATCCGTTCGGGTGAGATCAATGTCGCCACCGAAGAATATCAAATTGATGGCCTGCGCGAAGAAGCGGAAGAGTCTGCGGCGGTGGGGGAGCGCATTCAATTTTTGGATTCAGCCGAACTGCGGAAGCGAGTCAATTCGCCCACATATCTTGCGGGCATTTACGATCCATCTGTGGCCATGGTCAACCCCGCGCGGTTAGCGTGGGGGCTGAGGCAGGCCTGCCTCCAGCTTGGAGTCCGCTTGTTTGAGTCCACTCAGGTAACGGCGTTGGAAGAGAGGCGCGAGTCCATTATCCTCAAAACGCAATACGGCCAAGTCGAATCCAAAAAAGTTGCGCTTGCCACCAATGCATTTCCTCCCTTGCTTAAGCGGCTTTCGTTTTATATGGTTCCTGTTTACGATTACGTGCTGATGACCGAGCCATTGACGAAAACCCAGCGCGAGTCAATTGGCTGGCATGGCCGCGAAGGCCTGAGCGATAACGGCAATCAATTTCATTATTATCGCACCTCGGAAGATGGGCGGATTTTATGGGGCGGATACGATGCGATTTATTATCGGAATAACGGAGTTGCGCCGCACCTGGAAAACCGCCCCGCCTCTTTCGGACTTTTAGCTGATCACTTCTTCCAAACATTTCCCCAACTGACGGGACTGCGCTTCACCCACGCCTGGGGCGGCGTGATCGATACCTGCTCGCGCTACACCGCCTTTTGGGGCAAGGCCTATGGCGGCAAAGTTGCCTACGCAATGGGCTACACTGGCCTCGGCGTCGGCGCATCCCGCTTCGGCGCGCAAGTGATGCTGGATTTGCTCGACGCGCAAGCGCGAAAAACTGAACGCACCGAATTGCAAATGGTGCAATCCAAACCTTTCCCGTTCCCGCCCGAACCCTTCCGCTCGCCGATCATCAACTTTACGAGATGGTCGCTCGATCAAGCCGATCAACATGCGGGGAAGAGAAATCTCTGGTTGAAGACCCTGGATGCGTTGGGGCTGGGGTTTGATTCGTGAAATTAAAAACCTCCGAGTTCTTGAAGAACTCGGAGGTTTGCTTTTGACTCATTTCTTCGCTGGCTTTGCCATTTCTCCCACCACGGCATTATACAAACTCTCCGCTTTCAATTCGCTGAGCGAATAGCACGGCGCTTCGAGATGATCCGCCAGTTGCTGGGCGAGACCCTGGTCAAAGGCGGCGTGCTCCATGTTGATGACCACGGAGCGGGTCTTTTCGTTTGCGATCATTTCCGCAAATTTGAAGCCTTCTTCTTGCGGGGGCAATGTTCCAAGAGATACATTTCCCGCGCCATCGGTCAGTACGATCAGAAGCGGCTCCACATCGGGGTGGATATGTTTTTCGTGAGTCAGCACATCATGCGCCATGAACAAGCCTGCTGAAAGCGGAGTCTTTCCGCCGACGGGAATATCCATCAATGCGCGTTGTGCAAGTTGAATGGAGTTGGTGGGGGAGAGCACCAGTGTGGCGCGGTCTTTCTGGAAGACGATCAGTCCCACACGGTCGCGGCGTTGATAGGCATCCGTCAACAGCGACAGGATGGCGCCCTTCGTGGCGTTCATGCGCTCGGCAACCGCCATAGACCAGGAAGCGTCCACGAGGAAAAGAACGAGATTTGCCACACGCTTCACGCGGACTTTGCGTTGCAGGTCGCTTTTCTTGATGGAGAAAGCCAGCTTCTTGCGTTCTTCACTGCGCTGTTTTTGGAAAGGTGCGGCGGCGCGGAAGGTGGCGTCGAAGGCGATGTCTGTGAGGTTGTCGCCTGCGGGACGCGCCTTAATGTAGCGGCCATGTTTTCGCTCCGTTTTGGTGAGCGAACGACGGCCAGCTTTTTTTCTGGTTAATTTATCGAGCGGGGTATTTAATTTACGGGGCTGGAAGGTCTCGCCTGCTTTTACCTTTTGTCCGCCGTCCCACCAATTCGCATTGGAACTCGCAAAGACTTCCTGCTGTTGCATGGGTTCGGGGTTGCCCTGTTGCGGACCTTCCTGCTGTTCATCTTCGAGTTTTAAGTTTTTTTTTCCTCGCCTTCGCCATCCTGCTTGCTTTCGGATTCATCGTCCGATTCACTTGGCATGGATTGACCCGCCAACTGCTCGATGCGTTCCTGCAACTGTTCGGTTGTCATTTCGGCCTGCTGGAAGGGTGTGCGTTTGATGCGGTGCGGCAATGCCAACTCTGCGGCGAGTGCAATATCATGATCGTTGATTTTGGTGCGGCCTTCGAAGGCGGCTTCGGCGCGCGCGGCTTTGAGGATGACCAAATCTGCGCGGTGGCCGTCCACATTGAGAGATGCGGTCAACGCGGCGATGGAGAGCAGGTCACGGCTGGAGTAGGTGACCTGGTCCACGAGTTCGCGGGCGCGAGCGATTTTCTGTGAAAGTTCTTCCTCTTTTGTAAGCCAATGCTTGCGGAATGCTTCTGCATCTTTTTCGTAGGAAATATTGCGTTCCATGATGGTGACGCGTTCACGCGCGTCACGGATGCCGACAATGTCCATCGAAAGCGCGAAGCGATCCAGCAGTTGGGGGCGGAGATCTCCTTCTTCAGGATTCATCGTCCCGACGAGAATGAAGCGAGCTGGATGGGCGAAGGAAATGCCTTCGCGTTCGACCGTGTTCACGCCCATGGCGGCTGAGTCGAGCAGAATGTCCACTACGTGATCGTCGAGCAGGTTGACTTCATCGATGTAGAGCAACCCGCGGTTTGCGGAAGCGAGTACGCCAGGTTCGAAATGACGTTCACCCTTTTGGATGGCTTTTTCGATATCCAATGTTCCGACCACGCGGTCTTCGGTGGCAGAGACGGGCAGGTTGATGAACGGTGTGGTGCGCTCGGCTGTGGGAAGTTTTTTGCTTGCGCCGCCGCGTTCTTTGCATTCCGTACACCAGGTTGCAGGTTTATCGGGGTCGCATCCAAAGCGGCAATCTTGCACGACCTGAACTTTGGGAAGCAGGGCGGCCAACGAACGCGCGGCGGTGGATTTTGCCGTGCCGCGTTCACCGCGGATCAACACGCCGCCGATGCGGGTGTCAACTGCGTTTAAAATGAGAGCGCGTTTCATGCGCTCCTGTCCAACGATGGCTGTGAAGGGAAAAATAGCAGGCATTTATATACTCCAGCCCGTGATTATAATGCCTGTTTCATCTAAAATCAAAAAATGAGAACGGCAGGGTTGCCAACTTCACCATTCACTTGTATAATCCAACTTACATTTCAGTTAATTGGAGTCACGAGTGATGGATCAAAACGAAGCCCTGAGCGGGGCAGTAAGCGCGCAGGGAGACCAGCCAAATAATAATCAAACCATGGAGTCACTGCTCGAATCAGAATCCTTAAGTGTGGAACTGCCCCAGGCGGGCGAAATCCGCAAAGGCATGATCGCGAGCATTGGCGCTAATCAGATTCTCATTAGCATCGGAGCAAAATCTGAGGGCGTAGTTGCAGGACGCGAGTTGGAGCAACTGACCGAGGAAGAACGTGCCGAGTTAAAAGTGGGTCAGGAAGTTAACGTGTACGTCGTTAACCCCGAAGACCAGAATGGCAATGTTGTGCTGTCATTCAAACGCGCCCAGGAACAGTTGTCCTGGGAAAATGTAGAGAAGATGATTGCCGATGAAACCGTGATCGATACAAAGATCATTGGCTTCAATAAAGGCGGCTTGATCGTTGCAGTCGGCAACTTGCGTGGTTTTGTTCCGTCCTCCCAGATCAGCGCCACACGCCGTACCCAATCGACGGGGGATACGCCCGAACAGCGCTGGCAAAAAATGACCGGCCAGCCGATCTCCGTCAAGATCATCGAAGTAGACCGCGAACGCCGCCGCCTCATTCTTTCCGAACGCGCCGCGAACACCGAATCCCGTTCCTCGATGAAGGATCGCGTGATCGGCGAACTTGAAGAAGGCAAGACGTACTCTGGCCGCGTCACCAGCCTCGCAGACTTTGGCGCATTCGTCAACGTCAACGGCGCGGATGGCCTCGTACATCTCTCCGAACTTTCCTGGGATCATCTCACACACCCCAAGGAAATTCTCGAAATCGGCCAGGAAGTCCAGGTCAAAGTCATCAACATCGACCGTGAAAAGAAACGCATTGGCCTTTCCATCCGCGCATTGCAGGATGACCCCTGGAAGAGCCGCGTGGAAAAATTCAGCGTCGGCCAGCTCGTCGAAGGCGTTATTACCCGCCTGACCAAGTTTGGCGCCTTTGCCCGTCTCGAAGGAGATATCGAAGGTCTCATCCACATCTCCGAGTTAAGCGAGAACCGCGTCGAACATCCCAAGGAAGTTCTCAAAGAGGGTGACGTCAAAACCCTGCGCGTCATCCGCATCGACTCAGACCAGCACCGCATCGGCCTGAGCCTTCGCAAAGTAGACTCAGCCGCTTTCGCCGACAAAGACTTCAAAATGCTCACACAGGGCTTCAGCGACAACGAGCAGGATGAAGAAACTAAAGAAGAAGTAACCAAAGAAGACCCCAAAGAAGAATAAAGACAGAGCGCGCCGAAAGGCGCGCTTTTGATAACCATATTTCAACAGGCCCAACCCCATGCCCTTGATCGTAGACGCTCACGCAGACATTGCCTACAACATGCTGAAATACGGGCGCGATTACACGCGCCCCGCCGCCGAAACCCGCCGCCTCGAAGCTGGCACGCAAACTGTGCTCGACAACGAAGACAGCCTGCTCGGCTGGGACGATTACCAGCGCGGGCGGGTGGCCGTCATTTTCTCCACCCTTTTTGCCGCGCCCGTCCGTTTTAGCAAAACTGAACACGAAAAACAAGTTTATAAAAATTTCGATGAAGCTCACAAACTCTATCGCGAACAGTTATTGACCTACCACCGCCTGACCGATTCCACGCCCGATAAATTTAGACTCATCGCCTCCTCCTCCGACCTGAACCTGATTCTAGACAATTGGCATTCTCCCACTCCCGAAGAGACGGGCCACCCCGTCGGCATGGTCATCCTCATGGAAGGCGCGGAAGGAATACGCCACCCCTCCGAATTGCAGGAATGGCACGCAATGGGCGTCCGCCTGATCGGCCCCGCCTGGGTAGGGACTCGCTACTGCGGCGGCTGGCGCGAGCCAGGTCCACTGACCGATGACGGGCGCGAACTGCTCGCCGCCATGACAGATTACAACTTCATCCTCGACCTCAGTCACATGGATGAACGCTCCGCCATCGAAGCCCTGGATATTTATCGCGGTCCCATTGTTGCCACACATGCCAACTGCGCCGCGCTCATGCCCAACTCCAACTCGAACCGACATCTTTCAGACCGCATCATCGAAGGCATCATCCAACGCGATGGGGTCGTCGGCGTGGTTCCGTTCAACTCATATCTCAAAGTTGGCTGGGTATCAGGCAAAAACCCGCGCAACGAAGTTCCCTTGGACATCGTTGCCAACCACATCGACCACATCTGCCAGCTCGCCGGAGACTCGCTCCACGCCGGCATCGGCTCCGATTTCGACGGCGGCTTCGGGGTGCAATCCGTCCCGCCCGAAATTGAAACCGTAGCAGATTTGCAAAATCTGGTATCCTTATTAAAAGCGCTCGGCTATTCTGAAACGGATGTTGAAAACATCCTCAGCGGAAACTGGCTCACGCGCCTAAAAAGAGATTTACCCTAGCATGAGCAATAAACCCCTCCCAGCTTCAACCCCTGTCGAAACCACACCCCGCGTGGAAGATGCCTCCACACCGCGAATATTTGTCAGCGCCGTCACCACATTCGTTGGCTTGTTCATCTTTGTAGTCGGCGCAAAACCAGACCTTTTCGCATGGGATCGCAGTCCCGTGGTCGGCTTTGTGCAAATCGTGGTCTTCCTTGTTGGTCTCGCCTTCATCTGCCTCGGCGGATACATCGGCTTGCACACCCTTTGGCGGGGCGTTGAACGCACCATCACCTCAGACATCGGCTCAAGACTTGTGAGCACAGGCTATGTCATCGCCGTCTTTGCAGGCCTCGCAGATGTTTTTGGAATGGGTTCACAATCCTTCCCTGCGGTTCCGTATTTCGGACCGTGGCAGGCGTCGGGGGTGTTGATCGGGCAGGGCGTCATCGCCTTCGGCTTCCTGCTCATGATCCCATTTCCATTCCCGTGGAATCGCAATCGCAAATAAATCAAAAACACCCTTCATCACGAAGGGTGTTTTTGTATTTTACGAAATCTTTCTTGCTTCCATATAAAAGCGCTTCTCGCGCGCTTCGCCCATCGAAAAAGTTTTTCGCGGCAACGCGCCATCGAGGATCACCGTCTTGAACAATTCATTCTTGTGCATCCCAGCCAGATAAAAACCAGCATTCCCGTTCTGCAAAGCGAGTCGTTCCACCACATCCTCGCCGTGTACGTAATCGATCTTCTCTGCGCCGCCATCTTTCAGGAAGGAATCCAGAAAAGATTGGATTGTACCAACTGCCAGATTGGATGAAGGATGCGCGATCTCGATCACACCAAACTGCCTCCCGCCTCCCACCAGACCGATAGCCTGCTTCCCACCATCAGCATTATCCACCCGACGAATCATTTCCGTGCCGCTTCCAACAGAGGTGTAGTTGAAATTCGCGCCGAATGTTTTTTCAAGTTCCGCAAACAAATCCTTCTTCAACCCAAACAGCACGCGGTGGATCGGTTCAAACTCCAACCCCTCGTCGTGGACATTTTCAATCTCCACCAGCGCATAGCGTGAAGGATGATCCAGCCCAACTTCTGGCTTCATCTTTTCCCAAATCGCTTTCGCAGTTGCCAGCGAGTGATTGCCGTCGCCCATGGCAAAAAGCAAAACGGGCTGGTCTGCGCCAATGCCATATTTCGCCGCGAAGGTTTCAGGGCTGGCGAGTCCACGCAGGGCTTCGACAACCTGGTTTTCATGCGCTTCGTTGACAGCGTACCCGGCCAGATGACCACTTCCCAGCATCAGGTCGAAATCATACAGCTTTTCGAGTTTCGCTTTATCCGCAGTCAACGGCTCGATGACCGTGTGATTCGGGTCATCGATCAGCACGAGGATGTGCGGCAACTCCATCGCCGCCCCCTGACGTATTTTGATGCGGGGCGGCAGGCGGTCTACGATTGTCCCTTCCGTTGCGCGAATGAGGCTGGATGAGCCTTTGTTGAAATCATACCGTTCGAGGTCGAGGCAGAGGATGATGCCTTTGCGGGTTTTCCCTGAAACAGTGCGTTCCACATAAATGAGACCATCACGCGGCTGGAGAATTCCCTCATCCATATATCTTTGCATAGTCAGTTGGATGCTTTGAATGCGCTCTTCTTCGCCAGGCTTTTCGAGATGCACTTCGGGGAAGGTCAAATTCAAAGTGGATGGCGCATCGCCGACGACCTTCTCAACATCATGCCAATACTCTGGCTCAGAAGTAAACTGGTCACAGGCGATGACCGCCCATTTGTTTAAATCCACGCCAGGCTTGGGCAAATATACCTGCGGGATTTGAATGCCGATATCGCTAATGATTTTCATGTTGGTTATCCTTTTCATTCTCCGTCCTGAGAGAGCGTTTCTTAAGTTCTTATCGCCCTTCTTTTTGTACATGGAAAAGACGGAAAAGAGCGGATTTTTTATGGTTTCTTCCGTGAATTTCAGTGTAATCCGTGCTTGTCCGTGTCCAAAAAAAAGTTAAGAAAGAGTCTCTGAGGAAGGGCATGTTTTAGTAAAGTGTAGTTTCCGCGCGCCCGCGCTTCGACTGCGCTACGCTCCGCTCAGCGCGAATGCCTACTTTTCGTTCTTTGCAAACGCAATCAACTTCTCAGCCACTTCTGCACCGACGCGGGCTTGGGCTTCTTTGGTGGCGGCGCCAATGTGCGGCGAGCCGATGACGTTATCCAGCTTGAGCAATTTCCAGTCGGTGGGGGGCTCCTCGTTGAAGACGTCCAACGCCGCTCCTGCGACCTTGCCGCTGGTCAATGCTTCGTAGAGAGCATCCTCGCTGACGATGCCGCCGCGCGCGCAATTGACAATGCGGACGCCGTGCTTCATTTTGCCGAATTGCTCCGCGCCGATCATGCCCGCAGACTCTTTGGTCTTGGGCAGGTGCAGGCTGATGTAATCTGCCTGGGCGAGCAATTCATCCAGCGTAACTAATTTGATGCCGTCGAGTTCCTTTACGTAGGGGTCGTAGGCGAGGACGGTCATGCCCATCACAGAAGCGCGTTTGGCAACTTCCTTGCCGATATTGCCGACGCCGATCAGGCCGAGGGTTTTACCGCCGATCTCATCACCGTTGAAACTTTTCTTGTCCCATTTTTCGGCCTTCACCGAAGCAGTCGCCTGATAAAGAGAGCGCGCCATCATGAGCATGTAGCCAATTGCCAGTTCCGCCACCGAAGCGGAATTTGCCAGAGGGGTATTCATCACTGCAATGCCCCTGGATTTGGCGTACTCAAAATCAATGGTGTCGAGTCCCGCGCCGCCTCTTAATATGACCTTGAGGTTGGGGCAAACATCGATGAGCGGCTGTCTCACCTTGGTGCGGGAGCGGACAACCATGCCTTCGTAATTGGGCAGAACGGTCATCAGTTCTTCGGGGGTGATGTCATCGCGCACATCCACAGTGAGGCCTGCGGCGCGCATTTGTTCGATGTATTCATTTTCGGTTTTGTCGCAAATAAGAACTTTCATTGAATTTCTCCTGGCAGAATTGATTTGTTTTGTACCGCAACGTTCACGTTGCGCGTGATTTGGAAGTGAAATTGCCACTCGCAAGATAAATCTTGCGGTACGGCGAGCCATTTTATTGTCAGAATAATTTGTAAATGTACAAAAGGTCGCGGTACTTGTCGGAAATTAATAACAGGAATCCAACCGACGAATCGGCTGGGTTCCTGTTTGGGTGGGTGGTTTCAACACGCTTGTCATTCTAACAACGAGAAAACCCTTTGTCAACGACAGCGACATGTGGGGTGTGGAATATTTTTTCGGCGCTCCACGTAGGGCAAATCTCTGATTTGCCTCGCAAGTCGGAGACTTGCGCCACATTTCCGAAACTTTAGTCCACACCCGATATGTCGAAGCAGGGCTTTTCTTAAAGTAAGAAAGCCCTGCCATGTCGTAGAAGGTCGGTGCGGATTCGCGCTGATTGTTCTTGTAGGTTTGCCTTGCAAAAAGATATAATGAAGCGAATGATAATCGAAACAGAATCAGTTCAACGGTCAGGAATGAACCGTTTAAATTTCAAAGAAAAAAACAGGAGTCCCATCCATGTCTGATTTAAAGCGAGCCCATAATTTTAATCCCGGTCCCGGCGTTTTACCGTTGGAAGTTTTGCAGGAGGCCCAGGCCGAGTTGCTGGATTTCAAAGGCACGGGCATGTCGGTGATGGAGATCAGCCACCGCTCGAAGGAGTTCGAGGCCGTCATCCAAACCGCTGAAGCGGATTTGCGTGAACTGCTTGGCATTCCCGCGAACTATAAAGTGATGTTCCTGCAAGGCGGCGCGACTTTGCAATTTACGATGTTGCCGATGAACCTGCGCCCTGCGGATGTTTCTGCCGATTATGTTGTGACAGGTTCGTGGAGCAAGATTGCCCTCAAGGAAGCGAAGAAACTTGGCACAGCCCGTGCCGCCGCCAACACTGAAGCGGACGGTTTCAATTGCATTCCTGCCAGCCTTGATCTTGACCCGAAGGCCGCGTATTTGCATTTCACTTCAAACGAAACCATTCACGGTGTGGAGTTTTTCAACGAGCCGACATCGCTCGCTGGCGTGCCGCTGGTTTGCGATACATCCTCCAATTTCATCAGCCGCCCGATTGATATTTCAAAATATGCCATGCTGTATGCTGGCGCGCAAAAAAACGCAGGGCCTTCGGGCGTGACGGTTATCATCATCCGTGACGATATGCTTGAGCGCGTACCTGCGAACCTGCCAGTAATGTTGGATTATAAAACACTGGCCGAGAGCGGTTCATTGCACAACACTCCGCCATCCTTTGCCATTTATATGGTGGGATTGGTCTTCAAGTGGGCGAAGAAACAAGGCGGCCTTGCGGCGGTTGAGAAGAATAACCGCGTTAAGGCTGGGTTGGTGTACAGCGCCATTGACGAAAGCGGCGGTTTCTATCGCGGACACGCGAAGCCCGAAGCCCGCTCGTTGATGAATATTCCCTTCCGCCTGCCGAGCGAAGAACTCGAAGATACTTTTGCAAAGGAAGCCAAAAAGGAAAACCTGATCGGCTTGAAGGGACATCGTTCTGTTGGCGGTATGCGCGCTTCCATTTACAATGCAATGGACATCGCGGGCACGCAGACATTGGTTGGCTTTATGAAGGAGTTTCAGAAGAAGAACGGGTAGGGGTGGAAGACCAGTAATCAGTAATCAGTAATCAGTAATCAGTGTTTAGTAAATGAAAGACCTCCGAGCTTAAGTTCGGAGGTCTTTTGTTTTGGATGTATCGTTTAACTCAGAAAAGCTATTTCTTATCGGCCATTTGTTTTTTGTAGAACCAGTTGACTGCCAAAAAGTAGACCTGACTCAAAACTCCAAATATCAACAAGCCATATCCCTGCTGGGTTTGGATGACACCAACAGGTGTTCCGTTTACGATAGTGACGGCCTTTTGCAGGGAAACAACGAAGCTGGCGATCAATGCGCCGATCACGTTGAACAGGCCGCCTCCCAGTGGTATGCCAGCCAGGAACAAGGACAGAATAACCTCTGTTTCCAGTCCAATTCCTGTGCCTGCAAAGGCGGTTCGCAGTCTGGCAAGCAGGAGAAGGCCGGCAAAGCCAGCCATCACACTGGAGAGCAGATAAGGGATGGCAGTGCGGATCAAATGCAAAACCAAAGACTCGTTTTCTACATTTGTGAACCGTTTGCGGCCAAGCGGCGTAAGCTCTGCAAGGACGATGAGGATAATGGTCAGTAAGATCAAGAAGAAAACCATGACAATCGATAGGCCGGGGAATAATGCATCTGGGCCAGCCAATGCGGCAGGGCCGCCTTGAGACAATTGCAAGGCGGCGCCCCGCGCTAATGTTGCCATGCCCAGGGTAATCACAAAGCCGTTGATCCTCGTCAGCCCGATCAGCAAACCATTCACAAGGCCGATAAAGATGGATATTTTCAATGCAATAAATACGGCAATCCAGCCGCTCGCTCCTTCGACCATTGCAGTTGCGGCGGTCACAGCCACAAGCCCCGCCACCGCTCCCACCGACAGATCAAGCCCGCCCGTGGAGCTAACCATGATCATCGGCGGAATTAAGATGGCAAGGATCAGCCACGATTGAAAAATATTTTCCAGCATCTTCGGAGCAGTGATGGCTGATAGTTTCCCCGCCCCTCCCACCATCGTGATCATCATCAGGAACAGCGCGAGGCCGATCCAAATTGCGTAGGAGACGAATCTCCATTTTTTGTCTTCGTAAAAATTTTTTGAAATCTCCTGCTTTACGCCCTCTTCAGCCATGTTTGATTTTCCTTTCAGAATGGGGATGAATTTTAAACGACGCTTTCCCGTCGCTGATTTAATTCGGCGTAGTATAAACCAGATTTATTTTCCTGAAAATAAATCTCCCTGCCAGTTTGATGGAGGCTGGGACGATGCGCTTCATGCCCCGCGGTGAATTGATCCAGGCCATATAAATCCATCCCCGCTGACAGTGCGACTCAGAGAGTGTCTGAAAACTACAAATCCTTAACGCAAAGGCGCGAAGTCGCAAAGGATTCTTCGCGTCTCTGTGGCTTTGCGTTAAAGAGTTTTCAGACGCTTTCTCAGCGGCCGTTTACGCCGATTTCGACCAGTCTATGACTTTGCAATTCTCACAATATCCCGCGTGACGATCTTTGAATTCATGATGAAAGTGTGAATGATAGGAACGGTTTGCACAGGAACGTTTGGCAGAAGCGTCTCTCTCACTGTCAGCAGACCGTCATTCGGCTCCTCGCCGAAAGGAGAGTAGCGTCCACGCGGGCCTGCAATGCCTGCATAGATTTTGGTAGGCACACTGGGAAGGGGCAAAGACTTCATGGCCTGCTCGTCGGCAAGGACTTTCCCTATCTCGCCCATGAAGAGCCTGATCAGCCGGCGATGAGCAAAGTTACGGGCTGCGCTGGTTACTTGAGTTGGGGGAGCCAGAAAGAAACACGCCTTCGGCTTGTGGATAAGCCTCGGCAATGTGGCGCGGGTGAGAACCGTCCCAAGCGAATGCCCGACAATAATATAGTCGTTTGTTTTGACGCGCCTCTCGATGAAATTTTCAAATCTTTGAATGCACTCATCCCAGCTTTCAAAGGTGACCGAGTATCCAAAAAGATGTGGACGAATATTGTTCGCCAATAACCGTCCCGCCAAAATGGACATGGCCAGCGGCGTCCGACCCATCCCATGAATCAAGATCGCATCCATGGGTTTACTGAAGCGTTTCCTCATCATCGTAAAACATCCTTTTTACAATTGTTCTTCCCGCACGGGAATAGGGCAGTACTTAATCGTAGTATAAACTCAATTCCCAAGGTGCGCTGAGTTCTTTAATTTTTCAAGTCTTTTGGGCGGAGGACGTTGTTCGGACGCTAGTTCATGCTCATAAACCCAAACATTCTCCACAACCCTCGCATCATTTTGTGACCGAAATCTGGTTGCAAAAACTGATTGGGACACGACCCTGGGATGATTGCGATCCCGTTGGCCTTGCACACATCCACTGCGCTTTGGGATACGCTGGTCATGCCGGCCGCGAGACCTGGTTTTGTGCCCATCATACAATGCATCCACACGTGTTTGACGCCCAACTCCACACACTGGCTGACGATCTGCTCGGTCACTTTTGGGCTGGCGAGAATGAAGACCGCATCCACCGTTTCTGGGATGGAGGTCAGGCTGGGGTAGCATGTGTCGCCTTCAAATGAATCGATGCGCGGATTGACGGCGAAGACCCGATACCCATTCTCCTTGAATTTTTTGTAGTTCAAATTACAGCCGGTCTCGCGTTTGTCCGATACGCCGACGATGGCGATCTTTTTTTGCGCGAGGAAATCACGAACCATATTATCGAGTTTTGACATGAGAATTCTCCTTAATGAAAAAACGAAGCGCGGCGGCTTCGTCTGGGTGAAGGGATGATATGCAAATTCTTTTCACGATGAATATTATAAGGATTTAGGCGTTACAGGCAAGATGACAATAATCACATGGGGACAGGTTTGCTTTTATGCAATGTTTTTCCTGTTGCAATTAATTTGCAATGCCTGCAAAATCTGCGCGGTGTTATAGTGCGAATACAAAGACATCCGATAAAGGCAAAACCGGTGAAAGCCGGTGACGCAAAGCCATGGGTCTACCGTCACAATCAAGTGACCATGACCGCCAGGTCGCCGAAGATAACAACGCTGCTCAAACCTGGCTTCCAACAAGCCAGGTTTTTTTTCATCGGATGGCTGTTCAACCTTCGCTCAGTTTTGTTTCACTAGCGCAAACCCGATAGAGTCGGATTTGCAAAAAAGGAGAAAAGCCATGTTACGTAATTTCAAAGTCCTGTTTGTTGTTTTCGCTGTGGTCATCCTCTCGGTGGCCGCGTATGCCTTTGCCGCCGCCAACACCGTGCCTGCTACCAAGGCAGGTGATGGAACGGGCGCCGTCAGCGGGTATACGATCACATCCATTGTGTACACCTTGAATGCAACCACCCCAACCACGCTGGATGAAGTCTCGTTCGACCTCGGCGCCGCCGCTACGCAAGTTAAAGCTCAACTCGTATCCTCCGGCGGAACCTGGTACGCCTGCACCCTCGACACTGGCACTGTTTGGCAGTGTGATACCACCGGCCTGACCGTTACAAGCATTGACCAGCTCCGCGTGGTTGCCGCCAGCAACTAACCTGATCCACGATCAATGATACGTCAGGCCTGCTCATGGATGACACCCCGTTTTTGAAGGTTGACGGGATGAATCCTGGGCAGGCCTGACCCTTATCCATACAGCCATGTTTTCCACCAGCCGCCAGCCTTCGATTATTGTCACATTCTTATCCTTGTTTGTTTTCGGGATGGTTTGGATGGCGCTTGCTCCCACTCAACTGGGCGGCGCAGTCACGTACGTGATCGTGGACGGCAACAGCATGGAGCCGCGCTTCCGCTTCGGGGACCTCGTGCTCGTTCGGACGGAATCAGCTTACGGGGCGGGCGATGCGGTTATTTATCGCAATGCAGAAATGGGCCGCTATGTTTTTCATCGAATTGTTGGAACTGAGTTAAGTCAATACATCCTGAAAGGCGATAACAATTCATGGCTGGATTCGTACCAGCCTGTGCAGGATGAGATCATTGGAAAATTATGGGTGCATATCCCGAAACTTGGCAGGGCGGTCGAATGGGTGCGTTTGCCGATCAATATGGCGCTCATGGTCGCTTTGCTGGGAGGTGTTTTGATGTCTGGCATGTTCGATAAATCAACTAAAAATGGAAGCGAAAAAAAAACGCCGCCGAAAATTTTTGGCGGAATGCAGGAAGGCGCTTTGTATTTGTTTATTTTTCTTGCGCTCGCATTTTTGGGGCTGACCATTTTTTCTTTCACGCGTCCGCTTACGCGTTCTTCGGCAAATATCCCATATCAACAGGAGGGTGTTTTTTTCTATTCGGCCACCGGAACGCCCGGAGTGTATGATACCGAGCTGGTTCGTTCTGGCGAACCCGTCTTTCCTAAATTGACTTGTTTCCTCAATGTAGGGTTTACATATAATCTTGTGGCCGATCAATTACAGGGAGTGTCTGGCAGTCATCAGTTGTATGCCCGCGTATTGGATGATCAAAGCGGCTGGCAGCGTACGATCCCGTTGAACCCGCAAGCAGGCTTTAGCGGCAACACCTATTTCAGCATGGCTATTCTTGATTTGTGCGAGGTCGAATCATTGGTAATTTTGGTGGAACAGGAAACAGGCCTGCACCCAAACACCTACACCCTTGAACTGATTGCCGATGCGTCCTTCGCTGGTGTTATTGCGGGCAGTCCCATCAATGATACTTTTACCCCCGCCCTTGTCTTTAAATTTGACAAGGTGCATTTTTATCTTGCCAGTGATGATCCCCAGATAGATTCCTTGCGCTCCGTGAAGCAGGGTCTTGCGGGCAGTGTTGACGTGCAGGCAAATACGTTTTCGATCCTTGGCTTGAATCCATCGGTTCGAAGCATCCGGGTGATTGCCATCCTCGGGTTTGGTTTTTCGCTGATGTGTTTATTTGCCGTTGGAATGCGTTTGTATCGCGCCGTACAGCAAAGCCAGGACGCGCTCATCCGCTTGAAATATGGCGGCATGTTGGTGGATGTGTTCGAGCAAAACCTTGCGCCCGCTTCCTCCATTGTGGATGTGACCACCATGGACAACCTCGCCAAACTTGCCGAGCGGCATGGCGCCATGATCCTGCACATGTCCCGAAATTTTTTGCATTATTACCTGGTGCAGGCCAGCGGCATCACCTATCGGTATGTAATCACGGTTGGCAAAAAGGGGCGTGTTGAAAATGAATTTATGGAAGCCGAGTCACCCCGCCATGTGGACGACTTGCTGGATGTTGAACCCGGGCCGCTTCAAAATGAATCTTCTTCTGATATCGAGTTTGTGGAATATGTATCGAATGATTCCGAAGACGGGCATGTTTGGAAAAAAATCCAAAATGAAGCGCAGGAATACCTGGCAAGCCATACCGAAAATAAAACTTCCGATGATGATTTGGCATATCCCGAAACCCCGCAGTATGTAATTCAAACAGGCGAAATTGGATTTTATTCCACCGAGCCGGTAGAGACGATGATATTAAGAAAGATCAAATTATGAAATTGCCCCATCCGCTTCAACTTCTGACCGTTGGGCTGGTTGCGCTAATATTATTCAGCTCGGTGACGGCGGTTGCCGCCACCAATACCGTGCCAGTCACACGGCTTGATTCTGCAACATCCACGGTCGGCATCAACGATCTTAAACCATCGGCCTGCGCGGGACTCTTCCTCACGAACCTCGTCACCGGCGCAGGGACATTCACCGGCACCTCAGGCAGTGACCTCATCCTCGGCAGTTCCGGTGTGGACGCGATAGACGGCCTCGGCGGGGAGGATTGCATCCTCGGCGGCGGCGGAGATGACCAGATCAGCGGGGGAGACGGAAACGATATCTGCCTGGGAGGCCCGGGCACAGATGTGTTCACCACCTGCGAAGGGGAAAATCAATAAAGACATTTCAGGATAAACTTGAGTGTGTTGTCTGTGAATTAACTCTCCCATGATTGAAGCCTTTTCATATCACAATCATCACGGCACAACCGGCCAGGGGATTTCCGCAGGCCCGGCATATCCGTGCTTTTCCTGCACGAACACCCGCCCATGAGACGCTTCGGCACAACCTGCCTGATCTTCAAATGAAATAAATGGGACTCTCGAACCGAGCGTATCGAAGATGATCTCCCCATTTTCACAGCGCCAGACTTCCACGATATACGGGAACATATTTTCGTCTTCATATTTGCCCGGGCTGACGATGATTTCCATCCACGTCACGATGACCGTGTCCACTTCGCGTACTGCGCTGAGAACGGTGGTCGGCCCATAGTACGGGGAGACGGGGATTTTGTAGCCATCGGGATACATCGGGTGGAGCGCGTTCAAATTGCCGTCTTTTACTTCCACAAACTCTGAGTTGACCCAACAGCGTTGCGGTTCGTTTTCCACTAAAACCCAGTTATTTCCTTGCACTCGTCCGATCAGCTTCAGCGGCGTGGTTTTATTGAACGCAATGAGATACAAGTAATTCGCGCCCGGTCCATAACGGCAGACAAGTTTGTCTGCGATGACGATGGCTTTTAAACTGTCCACGTAGGGGATGGGAGTGGGCGTCTCTGTCGGGACGGGTGTGAAAGTCTCTGTGGGCGGGGCGGGGGTTGGAGTGGCAGGCTCAAGTGTGAATGTTGCAGGTTGGATGAATTCCTCGGTAACGGGAGCAGGCAGAGAGGTTGGAGGAGAGGCGAGGTTGCAGGCGGTCAGCAGGAGAGTCGAAATTAATAAAATCAAAATATTTTTTGCCATTGGTTACCTGTTGAGATTTTGTCATTGCGCGGCGGCGTTTGTTCGCCGAAGCAATGACATCACTTCTTCCATTCCATAAATTTGATCGGCTCGAGGTCGCGGGTGGGGAGCAGGGTGAGTTTGTCTTTGCGGCCTTCGCGGGTGTAGATTTTGTACAGCGCGTCCCGTGCAGATTTGACCTTTGCCACGAGATTTACTTTTTGGTTGACCAGCGTGAGCAGGTCCAGCCGTTTGACGAAGAAAAAAGTTTTTTCCTTTTCAAAGGCGATCAAATCCGCTTTGCCGAAAAGCCAGCCGATCTTGCCGCGCACGTTGCGAAGCTCCACCCAGGTGAGGTTGGTTTGCGAGCCGCTGTCACTGCGTTGAATGCGTTTCTCGGCTTTCACTTCCACTTTGAATTGCTGATTCTCTTTTTCGATTAAATAATCCCAGTGCTCTTCGATGTTTTGCTCTTTTGTGGAAGCGGAAATCTTCCAGCCTTGTTTAACGGCCATGAGAATAAAAAATTCTTCGGCTCGATCCCCCAACTCAAACGAGTCTTTTTTATCGAAACGGTTTTTTGAATTTAAACTTTGCATGGGTTTGTTCGCCACAGATAAAAGGGATTGAAAAACTTCCTGCTCAAGCCGCCGTCCTCGACGGCGAGACGCCGCGAGAGCATGGATTTAAAAAATCCTTTATCCATAAATCAGAGTTTATCTTTTTTATCTGCGGTTGATTTTTTCTTTGGCTTTTCCGCCAGCGCGGAGGTGTTCTCCAAAATTCTTTTCTGCGCGAGCTCGCAATATTTTTTATCCACATCGATGCCGATGCCTTTACGGTTGTTAGAGACTGCCGCAATCAAAGTCGTTCCGCTTCCGCAAAATGGATCGAGCGCCACATCATCCACATAGCTGAAAAGTTTTACACAGCGGCGCGGCAACTCAATGGGAAAAGGCGCGGGATGCCCGATCTTCTTTTTGCTTTCGCCGTTGAAGGTCCACATGCCGTTCGTCCAATCCATAAATTCCTGCCTGCTCACATCAGATACTTTACTGCCGCTGGTTTTCTTCCAATTCTTTTTGTACAGCACCACGATCAATTCTACAGGCGCGATCACGTACGGCGCAGACGCGCTCATCCACGAACCCCAGGCTGTCCTGCGCGAGATATTGCCTTCGTTCCAAATGATCGTCGAATGATATTGAAAGCCGATTCGTTTTGCAATCGTCGTCAAGTCCGCGCCCACGCTTTGCTGGCCGCCTTTGTTTTTATCCAGCGGAATGTTCAGGCAAAAACGCCCGTCATCCTTCAGCCAATCGAAACAGCGCCTCATCCATTTTTCGCTGAACTCCAGATACTCGGCATAGCTCACATCGTCCTTGTGCGAGTTGTATTGAATATCCACGTTGTACGGCGGCGACGTGACGATCAGGTCAACGCTGTTTTCGGCCACCAATTCCGTCGTCAACACATCGCCTTGAATGAGCGTAAATTTTTCGTTCTGAAAATGGATTTTGGATTTTTTCATCAAAACCGTTTACCCGCTCTCCGTGTTCAAATTTCCATTCAACGCATCTTCGATATATTTTTTTAGGATGTCGAAAGACTGTGCGCCTTCCACCTTGACTCCGTTGATGATAAACGTCGGCGTCGCGTGGACGCCGTCCGCCTCTCCCTGCGCCTTGTCCTGCTCCACTCTCCGTTTATATTTCCCCCCGCCCAGGCAGGATTCGAACTCCGCCGCGTTCAGGTTCAACGCTTCGGCATACCTGGTCAATTTATCTTTCGTGAAATCTCCAACATTTTCACCCGTCCAATTCGTGAAGAGCGTATCGTGGAATTGCCAAAACTTGCCCTGGTCGCCTGCGCAATAAGCTCCCTCCGCCGCGGTAAAGGATTCAGGCCCAAGGATGGGATAAGACCGATATTCAAAATACACCCTGCCTGTGTTCACATATTCTTCGATCAACTGTGGCTCGGTTTCGCTCCAGAACTTCAGGCAGTATGGACATTGAAAATCGCCATACTCGATAATGTGAACAGCCGCTTTCGGGTCGCCCATCGTATTGCTTTGCGTGATCTCGCGTGGAACTTCTTCCGCCACTTGAACGATATCAGGGAGAAATTGCTTTACGAAATCTGCGCCCGCGAAGAGTAGCCCCCCTACAAAGAACGCCGCGCAGATGATGACCGCACATCCGCCCGCCGCCAGCCATATCGTCCAATTGTGTTTCGGCCTTTCTTCAAATATTGCTTCGTTTGGAATCTGGTCTTCGATCATTTTTCTCCGAGGATGCCAGATTGTACCTTGAAATACTTCACAGGAAAAAGCCTCGTACCTTGTGCTACCTGTAATCCCGAAGGGATGGCATGATTCGCATTAACAGCCATGACACCCCTTCGGGGTTGCGTAAAACTATCGTCACGAGTCTATAATCCTTTCACTCCTTCGGAGTTATTAACTCATCTTACACAGTTTCTCTCCCTCATCCCCGGCCCTTCCCCCGAAGGGGAAGGGAGTCTCCTCTCCCTTCGGGAGAGGGTAGGGTGAGGGCGCGTAAGGTGAGTTATTAATCAAAAACTTAGATAATCGCCACATTCAAAGACTGTTTTTCGTTATAATTATTTCCATGAATACATTCAACTCCCGCAGTAATTTATTCAAACAAACCCTTGTGGCGCTTGCGGCTGGATTTGTGATCTTTTCAGCCATCGTCATTATGTGGACGCTCGGCTATCAACTGGCGTTTGCGGGGCGGATCTTCCCCGGCGTATCGGTGGCGGGCGTGGACCTTTCCGGGCTTGCCCCGGATGATGCCGCGCTGAAATTAAGCCAGACTCTTTCCTATCCCATTACTGGCAAAGTATTGTTCCGCGATGCCGATAAAATCTGGCTCGCATCCCCGGTGGAGTTGGGCATGGTCTTCGACCCATCTGCCAGCGCCTTTGCCGCGTATGACTTTGGGCGCAAAGGCGGCTTGTTTGCCGCGCTGTCTGGGCAGGTCAGCGCGCGCGGCCTGGGCGCGGATGTTGCGCCTGTGGTGATCTTCGATCAGCGCGTGGCCTACGCCTATTTGCAAAATATCGGGGGGCAGGTAAATCAGTCAGTAGTAGAAGCAAGCCTCGGCGTGGAAGGAACGAATGTCGTCTCTCAGCCAGGTCAACTGGGGCGGGCGTTAAATCTCGATGCGACATTAATCTACCTTGGTGGGCAATTACAATCCTTTCGGGATGGGGAAGTGCCGCTCGTGATTCAGGAGACTTCGCCGAAGTTGTTGGATGTTTCTTCGCAGGCTGAAGCCGCGCGCCGCATCCTCAGCCAGCCGTTGACGATTGCCGTCCCGAATTTCCGTGCAGGCGACCCTGGCCCGTGGACATTTGATGTGCCGGTGATTGCGAACATGCTTGCGGTGAACACGGTTGAAAATGGCGGAGTTACTGAAATGCAGGTGGGGCTTGACTCGAATAAATTGCGCGAGTCTTTGAATGATCTAAAGGTGTTGGTGGATCAAAACCCCGCCAACGCGCGCTTCGTTTTTAACGATGAAACGGGTTTGATCGAACCCATTCAGCCCTCGGCCATTGGCCGCGCCATGGATGTGGAGGCCAGCATCAAGGCCATCAATGAAGCTTTGTTGCGCGGTGAGCATACCGTTGCCTTGAGCGTTGCCGAACAAGCCCCCGCCGTTGTGGATACCGCCACGGGCGCGGAGTTGGGCGTTACACAGCTTATTGCGGAGCAGACTACTTATTTTTATGGCTCCAGCGAAGCGCGGATTCAAAATATTGTTGCGGGCGCTGTGCCTTATCACGGTTTGCTGGTTGCGCCCGGTGAAACTTTCTCCATGGGAAATGAACTGGGTGATGTCAGCCTTGAGAATGGCTTTGCTGAAGCGCTCATCATTTACGGCGGGCGTACCATCAAAGGTGTGGGCGGGGGCGTGTGCCAGGTCAGTACCACTTTGTTTCGCACGGTCTTCTTTGCAGGCTTTCCAGTGGTGGAACGATACTCACATGCCTATCGAGTTTCCTATTATGAAATGGATGCCAGCGGCTCGGTGGACTCAAATTTTGCAGGGTTGGATGCCACTGTTTACTTCCCGCTTGTTGATTTCAAATTTCAAAACGACACACCTTACTGGCTGTTGATGGAAACCTACGTCAACGTCAGCGCCCGCACGATTACATGGAAGATTTACTCCACCCCCGATGGACGCTCTGTTACCTGGGAAACCACAGGGCCTTCGAATGTTGCCCCGCCGCCGCCGCCTCTTTTTGAAGAAAACCCTGAACTGAAAATCAATCAAATTAAACAGGTGGATTACGCCGCCCAGGGTGCGGATGTGACAATCACCCGTACCGTTTGGCGGGGCGGGCAGGCTTATTACACCGATCAATTCATCACGCATTACGAACCCTGGCAGGCGGTCTGTCAATATGGGCCTGGCACCGAAGACCCCGAACGCGCCGCGCGGAAGAGCAAGCCTCCACTCTGCCAGTCGAGCAGGTAAATAGCGGCCTTGTAGACTTTGCGTAAATCCTAATTTAATTCCTTTGCGCTACACATCTTCGCTTTGTGCTTTCCATCCTGTAATGTCCCAATCTTATACTTCGCGGATCAAATCGTTTACAATACGGGCAAAAGGAAGGAGAATGCAATGATGGGTGAACCTGTGGTCGTTATGCTTGTGGAAGACAATGCAGATCATGCCGAATTGGTGATCCGCACCCTGGAAGATCATCGTATTGCCAACAAGATTCAACACTTTCGAGATGGACAGGCCGCCCTGGATTATCTTTTCAGGAGAAAAGAATATGAAGCTCCTGAATCAAGCCCGCGCCCTCATATGATTCTCCTCGATTTGCGCCTGCCGCGTGTGGATGGCCTGGAAGTGCTCCGCGTTATCAAGGAAGAAGAGGCGCTGAAGAATATCCCTGTCATTATCCTCACCACCTCAGAGGCTGAAAAGGATGTGGCGCAGGCCTACGGCAGTCACGTCAATAGCTATCTTGTAAAACCTGTCGGTTTCGAAGAATTCAGCAAGCTGATGAATGATCTCGGTTTTTACTGGCTCGGCTGGAATACCCACCCACGCGTTTAATGTCAAATGTCACACAACACCATCAATATTTTACTGATTGAAGACGAAGACCCCCATGCGGAATTAATCCAACGCGCTTTTGAAGATCAGAATTCCCGCGCCCACATCCATCGCGTCAAATCACTGGTTGAAGCGCGGGCACAGATACTCGTTCAGGAACCTGCGCTCATCATCGCAGACTGGCGTCTGCCGGATGGCGAAAGCATGGAACTGCTCCCGAACCATCACGACCCGCTTGCCACCCCCATTATCCTCATGACAAGTTACGGCAACGAACGCATTGCCGTGGAAGCGCTCAAATCTGGCGCATTGGATTACGTTGTCAAATCCCCCGAATCCATGCTGGATATGCCCCACCTTGCCGAACGCGCAATCGAACAGTGGGTGGCTCGCGCCGAGCGCGCCCGAATGCAAAGAGCCCTGCTCGAAAGCGAAGCGCAATTCCGCCTGCTGGCAGAGAATGCCAGTGACATGATCTCCCGCCTTTGGATAGATGGGCGCGTGCTATACGTCTCTCCTGCCTGCGAAACCATCCTTGGGTATACATCGGAAGAACTCACTGGAACCGTCAGTTTCGATATTATTCACCAGGAAGACCGCCCCCTTGTAACAACACTCTTCAAAGGGAAATCCCTCGACACCACGTATACCATTGCATATCGCGCCCGCCACAAAGATGGAAACTACATCTGGCTCGAATCCTCAGCCCGCGCCATACTGGACCGTAAAACTGGCGACATCCTCGAAGTGCAGACCGCCTCCCGAGACATTACCGAAAGAAAAAAAGCCGAAAAAGCCCTGCGAGATGCCCACGATCATCTTCGCGAAGCATACGAAAGAACAATCGAAGGCTGGGTGCGCGCCCTGGACCTGCGCGACCGCGAAACCGAAGGCCACACACAACGCGTCACTGAGTTGACCCTCAAAGTGGCCGCAACGCTTGGGTTTACAGAAGAGGAACTCTCCCACATTCGCCGCGGCGCATTACTGCATGACATGGGCAAAATGGCCATCCCCGATGAAATTCTGCAAAAGCCCGGCCCCCTCAATGAGACCGAATGGGAAAAAATGCGCCGCCATCCAACCTATGCCTACGACATGCTTTCGCCCATCGCATATTTACACCGCGCCCTTGAAATCCCCTTCTACCACCATGAACGCTGGGATGGCAGCGGATACCCGCACGGGCTGAAAGGCGAAGACATCCCCCTCGTTGCCCGCCTCTTCGCCATTGTGGACGTGTGGGATGCATTAAGCACAGACCGTCCCTACCGCAAAAAAATGCCCCGCACCGAAGTCATAAAATATTTACGTGATAACTCAGGAAAACTCTTCGACCCAAAACTTGTCGAAGCATTCATGTCCGTCATCGAAGGGAGTGGCTAATCTTGTGGGCTTGCCAAAAGATTTAACCACAGAGCACACGGAGATCACAGAGAAAACCTCTTAAAAATCTCTGTGTACTCTGTGATCTCCGTGGTGAGAGATCTTTCAGCCCACCTTTTTAGCCACTCCCCATTTCACAGTTTATTTGACACCCCCTCCCACTTCGAGTATCCTTGCGCCTGTCCGGGCAGGCCCGGCGCGGCAAAGCCTTTCGAACCCCGCCAGGATCGAAAGATAGCAACGGTAAGGAAGAGTCTTTGGGTGCCGCCGGTAGCCTGCCCGGGCATTTTTACGAAACGCCCTTTCGTGCATCCCTTCTTTTTGTTTATAATCCCAGCATGACCTCCTCAAACATAATAAAGTTGATCATTACAGCCAGCATCGGCATCGCGCTCGGGCTTATTTATGGCTGGGTCATCGACCCCATCGAATATACCGACGTCCCCCCAAACATCCTCAGGGAAGATTACCGCGCCGACTACGTACTCATGGTTGCAGAAGCCTACCAAAGCGACGCAGACGCCGAAGCCGCAGTCCGCCGCCTTGCCATAGTAGGAAGCGAATCCCCGGCGCTCATCACCGCAACCACATTGGAATATGCCAGTTCCAACAGCTTCACCCAAAATGAAATCACAGCCCTGCAAAATCTATTAACCGCCATGCAGACGTATCAACCGCAGGGGATTAACAACCCATGAGCAGACTCACCCACAGCGCCGCCCTCCAACTCGCCCTCGCGCTTCTCATCGGACTTGGGCTTGGTCTTGTTTACTCGTGGTTTCTCTCCCCTGTCACATACGTGGACGCAAACCCCGCCATCCTGCGCGCCGACTTCAAAGATCAATATCGTATCGTCATCGCCGCCGCCTACGCATCCACACACGATCTTGCCCGCACCCGCGCCCGCCTCGAACTGCTTGGCGATATTGATCCCGTTGGCGAACTCAGCGCACAGGCACAGCGCATGTTGGGCGCAGGCGAACCCTTCGAAAAAGTCCGCCCGCTGGCACAGCTCGCCACAGACTTGAACCAGGGTTTTGCCAGCATTCCCACTCCCACATCATTTACACTTCTCGATACCCCCCAAAGCCTTGCCACAGACCTGGCCACCGAAACGCAAACGATAACCATCGAAGAAACTCCCACACCATTTCCCACAATCGTATTCGATCAAACACCCATCACCCCAGTTGTGGCAGAGATCGATACACCGCGTCCCACATTCACGCCCATCCCCGCGCCTGGCGCGCCTTTCGCCCTCGTTGGGCAGGATGCAGTCTGCACCCCCGGCTCACAACCCGGCCTCTTGCAATTCACCCTCATGGACTCACGCCGCAGGGAAATGGCAGGCATCGAAATCATCGTCACATCGAATCAGGGTGAGGACCGCTTCTTTACCGGATTCAAGCCCGAGCTTGGGAATGGATACGCGGACTTCGTCATGCAAGCCGATACCGTGTACAGCATCCGCATTGTGGAGGGTGGGGCTTTCGTTCCCAACATCAGCGCGCCTGCCTGCGCCGACCCCAATGGCGTGAATTATCCCGGCGGCTTACTGCTCACATTTCAACAGCCATAATTACCCTGCAACCAACCCCGTTATCATTCGTTATATTCAGCAGACAAAAATCAAGGAGCAACGAATGAATAATTCATATCCACAACAAAAACCTGGCCTCGTCACAGCCGTGGCAGTAATGACCCTTGCCAGCGGAATCATTAACCTCTTTTGGGGCTTTGTAGCCTCGGCCACCGCGCTTGGCACCATCATCGGCGTGGTCTGCCTGCCAATCACAATTCTTCCCACCATTCTTGGAATCTTCGAAATCATTTACGCGGCAAAACTCTTAAGCGCACAGCCACAGCCAGTACAGCCATCACAACCGATTGCGATCTTCCAGATTTTGACCTTTCTGATGGGCAACATCTTCTCCATGGTTGTCGGCATCCTGTCCCTCATCTTTTACAATGATGTGACCGTGAGGGATTATTTCTCCCGCCTGAATGGACAGCCCGCCCCCGCCTCTCCCGCCCCCGCGCCTGTTCTGCCCCAACCAGTTGACCAGCCCTTTGAGGAACTGCCCGCGCCGCAAGAAACCGAAACCCCGAAGCCAAAGAGAAAACCCGGCGCGCGCAAAATCGTATAAATTTCCATGAGCGCCCAACCCGTCGTCATTCAATGACGACGGGTTTTGATTTAATACCTTAAGGTACAATAAAAATGTCACCCCACTTCGCAAGGAACAATACATGTCAACCATCAAACGAATCGTCTTTCTGTTTCTGCTCTCCGCTTTCGCACTGCAATCCTGCCAGGCATGGCCGCGCTTTAATGACAAACGCCCAAATTTTCTGGTCATCATTACCGACGATCAGCGCTTTGACACCATGGAATATATGCCAAATACCCGGCAGTTGATTTTCGACCAGGGCGTCACTTTTTCCAGCGGATACGTCACCACCCCGTTTTGCTGTCCGAGCCGCGCAAGCATTCTCACAGGCATGTATGCCAGCAACCACGAAGTTTATGTAAATGAAGACAAGCTGAATTACAAGACCGTTGTGGAGGATATGCACAAAAACGGATATTACACCGGCCTGGTGGGGAAGTACCTGAATTCGTGGGATGGAGCCGAAAGACCCGAATATGATTATTGGGTGTCGTTTTGGGGCGGCACGGTCCCATCCTATTACGACCCGGACTTAAATGTAAATGGAACCTGGTCCAAACATACGGGCTACATCACTTATTTGTTCAAAGACTACGTCAACGAATTTTTGGATCAGGCCGCAAACCAGCGCAAGCCATTCCTCCTCATCTTTGCGCCGAACGCGCCCCATGCCCCCTTCACGCCTGCGGATGAAGACAAGGGACTTTATCAAGACCTGCCGCCCTATCGCCCTGAAAACTATAACGAAGAGAATATTTCAGACAAGCCCCTCTCGATTGCAGGGAAGCCCCTGCTCACAGAAGAGGATTCGACCACAATCGAAAACGTCCGCCGCAGGCAGATATTGACTCTCACATCGTTGGATCGTTCCATCGCGGAGATCATGCAGAAATTGGAAGCCACCGGTGAAATGGACAACACTGTCGTCATCTTCATCTCTGACAATGGCAAGCATTGGGGCGAGCACCGCCTGGATACAAAAAGCACCGCCTATGAAGAATCAGTGAAGGTCCCGTTTGCGATTCGGTATCCGCCGCTTGTTCCCGCTCCATACACCGAAGACCGCCTCGTCGCCAATGTTGACATTGCCCCCACGCTGTATGAACTCTCCGAGACAAAAATGCCAGACACCGTGGATGGGCTTTCGCTTGTGCCTTTACTGCAAGGCGCGGAGGATTGGCGCACCTGCCTGCTGCTCGAAGCCTGGCCAGACAGGGGCCACTGGACCGCCATCCACACCGGGCAATATGTTTACATCGAGACCGATGACGACCTCTCCGAATTCTACGACTTGTCCATTGACCCGTACGAAATGGATAACCTGATCGACGCCGAGGAATATCAGTCCATCATTCTGGGTTTACAGGAAACCTTGAAAAAAGAAAAAGAGTCGAATCCATCCCCTGGGAATTGACCCAAATTCGCTTGGAGCGCGGACTTCAGTCCGTTTGCAAAAGTTCTTACGTTTTTGAACTCCTTTGTGAACTTCGTGCCCTTTGTGGTTAAAAAAGGTTTTTGCAGTGGAGTCACGAGTTATGCAACATCTTTTTGACTGTACATTTTTCGTAGATTTTTCAGGATGGTACCGCCATCGTTGAAGCCAAGCGGGAGGAAAATTTGCAGGGTGTAAACGAATATATTTTCGAGCAAGGCAAACATGCCCAGCCAGAACCAGTTTCCGCGCCAGAGGGGAAGAAGCAGGTAAAAAATAATGGACAGCAACCCGTTGATGATTGGGCCGCCCAGCGCGCGGCGGATGTGAATGGACGGCGGCAAATCTGGCTCATCTTTTGGGTAATGCGTGAGGGCAAAGATGGCAAGTGTGCCAAAGGTTATTCCGATCATCGGGTAGCCGGTGCGTTTGGCGGCGTAGGAGTGGCCGAGGCCGTGGATCAGTTCAAAGGTCCAGTGAAGAAGCGTGGCAATGAATCCCATGAGGATTGCCTGGCTAAATGGAATGTCAAAACCAAAACGGGCAATGGCTGTGAATCCAATCCACAGAATCAAGGCGCCTGCAAACGCCAGCGGCAGGATGCCGATTTGTAAACCGAATAACCTGCCAATGTGAATTGATTTCATGCTACATCCCGAGTAGTTTCATTTCATGCTTCAAGGTTTCAGTGAGGCCTTCTTTGAGCTGGCGCGGGTTGTAGCCAAGTTCGCGTCTGGCTTTGCTGTTGTTGCCAATGTAGGTAACGCCTGCAATGGAGCGCAAGCCTTCGCCCGTGTAGCTTTCGGGGACAGGGATGAATCGATCAAACACGTACATCATCGCAGACATCGCGTGGATCATGCCTGCTGGCACAGCCATCGGCAGGCGCACGCCGGTGATTTCTTTTGCGATTTTAAGCGCATCGATAAATGTATGCGTCGGCCCGCAGACGTTGTAGCTTTCGCCGACTTTGCCTTTTTCCATGGCGAGCCAGTGCGCGTGAGCGATGTCATCCACGTGCGCCCATGAGTAGGCGGTTTTTTGCGGCATGACGGGCAATTCTTTTTTCAGGTATTGAATAAAGGTTGTGCGGACAACGCTTGTATCTCCAGTTCCATACACAAGCCCTGGTTGAACGATGACAAGCGGCAGTCCATCTCGGATCATTTTTTCGGCAAGATCGTGCGCGCCCGCTTTGGTTTCTTCGTAGACGCTGATATACCTGCCCGTGAAGCGATAGGTCTCGTCCGCTTCCACGCCTTGCGTATCCGAGTTGACCGCCAGCGTGCTGGTGTACACGCCTTTGGGGATGTTGAGTTCCTTCATCAACTCGAGCACATTGCGCGTGCCATCCACGTTGATGGCATACGCCTGGCTTTTATCCCGCACGCCGACTTTATACCAACCCGCCACGTGGAAGACTCCATCCACGCCTGTCATCGCTTTTCGCATGGATTCTTTTTCGGTCACATCGCCTTTGTGTAGAGCAACGCCGATCTCAGAGAGGTCTTTTGCTTTTTCGGGACTGCGAACAACGGCAATGACATCGTGCCCCGCCTCCCGCAGTTGGCGGGCCAAACGTCCGCCGATAAAACCAGTTGCGCCAGTGATAAAGTATTTCATGAGTTGATTCCTTTTTTTTCAAATATCCGCTGATTGTATCAACTCTTTGTTTGTTTTTTACACCATTCTTTCAATGTGATTGTTGGCGTACCCAGCAGTCGGTTTGCTTCCTCAGGCGAGCCGTCCTCGCCCCACCTTTCGTAATGCGTCATCAACGTCGCTGTACTTTTCCATTCGGCGTTGAAGGTCAGCGCGCCCATCACCGATAACATCTTTGTTGAGATCGGCGCAACTTTCACACCCGCATGTTCGGCATAAATTTTCATCGCTTCGCCCATCGTCAATGCTTCGGGTCCGAAAATATAAAATTCCTTGTTCAGCGTTTCATCGGTCTGATAACTCTTCGAAACCATGCGCGCGTAATCTTCTGCCGCAATCCAATGCAGTGGGTGGATTTGATTCCCGATCAGCGAAATGCTTTTGCCTTGAACGAATATTGGAAGTGTCTCCATGAACCACGTTGCGCGGAAGATGGTGTACTGCACGCCGCTGGACACGAGAGCCGCTTCGCCCCTAACTTTTGACCTGCTCTCTGGCGTATCAGCCTTTTCCTCGCTGACGGCGTACGCCGAGATGAGCGTAACTCGTCCCACGCCGACAGCCTTCGCCGCCTCCGCGATTCGCTTCACGCCGAAATGATCGGCGCGTTCGTAATCTGCCTCGCTGGGACCGCCCTTCACGTTGATGTGGACTCCGTCACAGCCTTGCATGGCGGCTTTCAATGACTCTGTATCTTCATAATCGCCCTGGGCGAATTCATATCCATCGCCCATGATGGATTTTGCTTTTTCGATGGAACGCGCCAGCAAGCGGACCTTGAATCCATCCGCCTTGAGTTGTTGCGCGACAGGCTTGCCGAGCATACCCGTCCCGCCGATAACGAGGACGGCTTTGTTTGTATTTGTCATTTAATTGTTTCCTTGTTACTCATCAAAATCATTGATGTGATGATGACCACGTCTTGCACGAAATGGATTGCCCATGCGAGAAACAATCCTTGTGTTTCCACGAGTGACATGGCAAGCAGCCAGCCGAGGAAGCCTGCCATCAACACGCCGATGAATCCGCTGGGAGTTCCAAAATAATGAGGCAGTCCGAATATCACGCCAGAGATGAGCAGGATGATTGGCGCGGAAAGAATTCCATACAGCGGCGAGACAATTCCGATTCTGAAAATCGCTTCTTCTGAAAAAGCATTTGCCATTGAAAAGGGAATTGCCCAGAGCAGGCTGAATAGAAAGTAACGATAATCCACGCCAGCTTTTTTCAACTGGAAGAACATGAAAATGCCTGTACCGAGCGTGATCCACAATCCAAGCGTTGAGGCGATTTCAAGCCAGGTCTCGTTGCCTGTGATTCCCAGCCATGCGATCTGGCTAATGTGCGCGCGAATATCTCCGATGCGAAAGAAGAGTGCGAAGCTCGCGGGGTTAAGTAAATATACGAATGCCAAAACGATGGCAGACAGAATTAACTGCATGGATTGAAATTTGATTTGAAAATCCACTACCGAGTTTTGGTTGAACACGGTTTTGATTTTGGCAGTCAAAGGTCGCAGGGAGAAAATGCCTGCGATGGCGAGGGCAATTATCAGGGCGGTCAGAAGCGGTATCACATCAGCCTCCCAGCGTCACCACGATGAAAATCGTCTCGACGATATTCAAAGCCAGATGCGCGGCAAACGGAGCGATGATATTTTTGCGCGACACTCTCAGCCATGCGAAGAGTCCGCCCGCCACGATGCCCGTCAGCAGGATGTACCAGAATCCGCCCGTCCAGTGCAGGATGCCGAAGAAGAACATCGAAAGCGCGATGGCAACGGGCTGGCTGAATCGTCCGAGCAGGCGCGTGAGCCCGTAGCCGCGATAAATGCTTTCTTCCACGAACGGCGCGAGCAGTACATCCGCAATCGCAAACGGGATGAGCGACGCGCCGAGGGTTGTCAGCAATTCGCCCGCGGGGACGTAATCCCAAATTTGCTGGAGACTCGTCAGCATGGGGGTGAGGATGGTAACGTAAAGCAGGGCAAGCGCAATTCCAGGGATGGCGCCGATCAGCGCTTCGCGCCAAAGTTGTTGACCGTCCCCCACGCGGAGCGTCCAGCCGATGTCTTTCCATGTGAGTCCATCGCGTTTCATGGACTTCATCAGAATGAACAACAACCAAATTTGCACCACCACCAGTTGGTACGGCGTGGACTCGGCAACCATTTGTGGAATCGCGTCCACGTTTTGTCCCTGCGTGGCGACGCCGAAGTAAATGGATGCGGCAACGATGGCAAGCAGAAACAGAATCGGCGCGGCGAGCAGAGTCCACCAGACGCGGGTAAATTTTTGAGAAGGATTATTCATGTTTGCTCCTTATTTTATTTTGAGAATTTCGAGCGCCTTGGCAGTAGACTCACCGCCTTGATACGAGCCTGCCAGGTTTCCATTTTTATCCAACACGGCAAATGCGGCGGTTTTGTTGGTGTTCTTGAAGCCAAAGGATTTTGTCACACTTCCATCCCAGTCGGGAAGGATGACAATGTAATCTTGCGGCGCGAGTCCTTTGCCAAGGGACGCGGCGGCTTTGTTGTAACTTTCCTTCATGGCTTTCTCTGCAAACCCGCGGAAGAGTTTGGGCACGGAATGCAAATCCACAATGTTGGCGATGAGCATCGAGTCGCAATTTGCATAATTGCTTTCCGCGCGGATGGCTTCGTTGACTTGCGCGGCGGCATCGGCGGTTTCTTGCGTGTGGAAGATCAACACGGCGGGCTTGCCGATTTTGTCTAGCGAAATTTCGCGTTCTGAAACAGCGGTTTTCAGGGTTGTTGCTGGTAATTGGTGATTGGTAATTAGTGATTGACTTGTGCTGGAATTAGCCGAAACGTCACTGTCCACTGATAACTGCTCACTGCTCACTGATGACTGTTCACTGGGAGCCATCATCATCATCATCAACATCACTTTCGTGCCGTCCATCTGACCAATGACCATGCGCGAGGTTTCGCGTCCCGACATCAATGCCGCGCTCATGCCGCCGCCGAATGTCCATGCGCCTGTGAGAAATAAATTGGAGATCGGGGTCTTGGCTTGCAAGCGACCTGAGTACATGTTTTCAATAGTTTGTTCGGTTCCATAAATTGCGCCGCCCACATTGCGGCTGTAACGCCAGTTGGTGATGGGTGTGGCGATCTCTTTGTATTTGATGGAGGCGCGCAAACCAGGAATGATTTTTTCAGCGCGGTCGAGAATCATTTCTGCGGCGGCTTCTTTTAATTCGTTGTATTGCGGGTTGTCGGAATATTTTTCGAGGCTTGCACTGAGCGAAGTCGAAGTGTTGCCGCCCGTGCCCCAGGTGTTGTCGGTTTTCCAATCAGCGAGGGAAAAGATCGAGAGAACAGAACCAGTTTCGGGGGCGCAGGAAGCGTCCACTTGATCGTAGTTGGTGATGGCGAGAGCCGTCGCATTAAATTTTCCATCCAGCGCGGCTTGATAATCCGAATCGATATCGTAGCCTTCGCTGATGAAAAGTTCGTGATGCTTCCAGCCTTCGGATTTGAGATTGCGATCCAGCCCAAGATAAACGACAAAATTTGAAATGGATGGCGCGGCAGACTCAACCTGGGCTGTGTACTGCTGGGGAAGATTTTCCCTGCCGACAAATTTGAGCAGGGTGTCTGGCGAGTTCGCGTTGCTGATGATGACATCCGCTTCGACGCGCAAACCTTTTTCGGTTTCGACAGCCACCGCTCGCCCGTTTTGAATTTCAATTTTATTTACGGTTTGATGATAGCGAATCTCGCCGCCATTTTCTTTGATGGTCTTTTCGATGGCGCGGCTCATTGCCATGCTTCCGCCTTCGGGATAATACGCGCCGTAAAGATGATAACTGACCCACGGAAAAATATACGCGGCGGCGCTGAGTTGGGCGGGCGGCAATCCGTAATAACCCCAAAGAGTTGAGAGCACGGTTTTAAGTTGTTGGTTTTGCGTGAACTGATTCATGAACTCGTCCCAACTCTGCGACATGGCAGAAAGCATTTTGGGATAGACGGCGGGCATTTGCTCGATGGGCGGGCGTTGACCGATCTCGCCATCCGCGCTGAAACGGCGGACTTGGAAAAATATTTCGATCATCTCTGCGATCATTGCGCGGATATTTTCTTTTTCAGCAGGGAAGTGGTTAATCAACTCGGCTTCATACGCGACCACATCTGCATGGGCGATGATTTCATGTTCTGGAAAACGCGCGGTGTAAAACGGATCCATGCGGTGAAAGTGAACGCGATCCAACACGCCCAAATCTTTGAGCACGGGGTACGCCCATCCGCCTGGGCTTGCGCCGTCCAATGCGTGAAGCGAAACTTCAAAGCGATATTTTCCGCGCCGAAATTCGTGGGCGTATCCGCCGGGGACGGAGTGATGTTCGAGTACGAGAACTTTTTTTCCAGCCTTTGCAAGGTAGGCGGCGGCGCTGAGTCCACCGAGTCCTGCGCCGATGATGACGATTTCAAATTTTTCCATTAAGTTTTCCTTTTATTTTCTTCCAAGATTTTCAATGACTTCCACGAGATGGGGATCATTTGCCGCGCCGCGGATGTAATTGCCTTCGTCATATTCTTTGTCGTAGATAAACCATACAAGGCCCGCAATGGCTGGGTCGTCTTTGAGCAGGGCGTAGGTCTCCGTGATGTGACAATCCTTTGCGGATTGCCCGCCACGAATCTCCGCATCTCCGACGACGATGATGGGCTTGTCGAATTGTTTTGCCCAGTTGATGTTCGACAGCGGATTATCCTGATACAGCCACTTTTGAATCGCAGTACGTTCGCAAGATACTTCCACTTCTCCAAAAAAGTCGTAGAAGTATGGGTCTACCATAATGACATCAAGACTGGGAGGCGGGTCAAAGTGTGGTCCACTTTCAGGTCTTGCCGAAACAACTTGCGGATCGTCTGTTGCGGCGAAGGTCATTGAGCTTTGCTTTTCTGTGAAGACCAACTTGAATTCATCTGCATATTGGTTGAGAAAATCCTGATCAAGATATACGTTGCGATGGAAGGCGGGTTCGTCAGCGATATAAAATTGGTCAATTTGATCATACACACCCGCACTGATAAGCAGGTCTTTGGTTTGCGCGAGGGATTGGCGGTAGGCAGTGAAGAATTTTTCGCGATAATCGGGGAATATCTGTTCGTGGAAAGTAGCCACATCAGCAGGCATGGTTTGCTCCGCGTCGGAATATATAATTTCAAGCGGCGCCTGTTCATTGAGTATGTAAATGATATGCTCGAAGCCAAATGACTTGAGAATTTTTACCTGCTCGGGAGAAATGGCGAACGCAGTATTTGTGTAGGATGAAATTCTGGCGAGGTCATTGTTGGTTTCACCGTAGAAAAAATATATCCATCCGTAGTAATCAAAAGGGTGCGTGACGGGAGGTAAAGGCGCGGCAGAGGTTGTAGGTCTGCCACAAGCTAGTGTTGCGATGAGCAGGGCAATCAAGGTAATAGTGAGGCGTGAGGTTGTATTCATTGGTTTCTCCTTATGAATCCCATTCTGATTGAAAATCTTTGGATGGTTGATTCAAGAGGAATACAGGCGCTGTCTGAAAAAGTTACAAAAAACGTGGCTCATGTGTAAGGAGTGTGCAAGCGATTGGCATCGTAACAAAATTCTTAATGCGAATGCCGCGAATTCAACGAATTGCGCGAAAAATTCGCGTGATTCGCCTGATTTGCCTGATTTGCGTATTTCGCGTTTTGCCTTTCGCACAGAGTCTACACATGAGCCAAAAACGTAACTATCTCTTTGGCATTTCCAACGCTGGCAATTTGCGGACACGCGGCAAAGTTTTTTCCAGCCACACGATTTCGTTCTCGTAATAGTCTGTGCCGTAATCGAGTGTCAGTTGCCACAACTCGCGCAAACGCTTAACGCCGATCTGTTCATGGTTCTCGTCAATGTGCGCCTGCGCAACCCCGCATTGTTTTAGATATTCCCGAATGGCTTCGATCCGTTTTTCAAACAGTCGAACAATATCTTCATTCGTAATCCCATGCGCAAAGAAGATTTGGATCAGCCACGCCTCGCGCGTTATTTCCAATGGAAGGGGAGTGGACACCCAGCGGAGCAGTTCGCCTCTTCCTTCACCTGTAATCTGGTACTGTTTTCTGTTGGGTTTCCCTTCCTGTGGAATGACCTGTGATTCCACGAGACCCTCTTTTTCCAGATTTTCCAACGCCTTGTAAATGTGACTCTGCGTGGCCGACCAAAAGTGGGCAACCGATTGATCGAAGAATTTTTTCAAGTCATACCCAGACATGGGCTGGTATTCGAGAAAGCCGAGGATGGCGTGAGTGAGTGGCATATGAGACTCCTTTTATCCCCACAGAGCGGGCTTGGCGACCATCAGGTAAATGACGATCAGAACAAGAATGTTGAGCGCAATACCGATGGCATTCGAGCGGAGTGAGATTTTCTTGTATTCAGGTGATGCAGGTCCAACAGATTCAGCAAGCGCAATTTGCTTCTTCAAAGTGGGCGAGTAAATTGCCAGGCCAACAACAGAGAGCACACCGTACAAAATAAGGGCGGTGAGAATCCACGGCATGGTCAACGGCCAACCCGCAATGGACGCCAGCCACCAGCCAGTGGGGAAGAGCAAAACGTAGGCAGGGTTCGCGATCCAGTCATCCATGATTTTGACAGTGCGCAGGGTGAACGCAAGGGTTTCGGGATTCCTCTCGGCGCGGGTGAGCCATAAGGCGTAGGTGATATTTGCGCCAAAAGCAACGATTGCCGAAAGGATGTGTACATATTTAAGTATTGCGTATAGCGACATAAGGCTTTCCTTTCTGATTATATATCTATTCAGATATATTACTAAATAGTATTATGTATGTCAAGGGTTAAAAACAAAACCCCCCGAAGTTTCGGGGGTTGGGTTTTACAGGTTAAAGCCCACCTATTTCAAACGAGAAAGTTGCTCCACCGTTGACCAAAGCCTTTCACGGGTGACTGTGTTAAGAACCGCGGCAGGCCAAGCCGCCATTTTGCTGTTCACATCGAAATACTTCCCGCTCACGCCTTCCACCTCCGCCGATGAAGCAAGATACACCGACGAGCGCGAAGCCTTCGCCGCCGATTTGTCTCCATCGGCGCGAGTCATAAATTTGTACAACGGAAAGATAAAGCGCATGGCGCGGGGGAACATATCAGGCGTGACACTGCGCGTCATGTTCGTGCTGGCTTGCCCAGGGTAGCACACGTTAATCGTCACGCCTTTTTCGCGCTGGGAAAATTCGTACATCACTGCCATCATCGCCAGTTTGGTTTGCGAGTAGGTGTTCAACCCATCGAAGGAATGCTCAGATTGTAAATTATCCATATCCAATTTGGCTGGCACATCGCCGCCCATCAAGTTAATGACTCTTGCAGACGAACTGGCTTTGAGCGAATCCATTAAAAGATGAGTCAACAAAAATGGCGCAACAACATTCACCGCAAAGTTGGATTCGATTCCATCCGCCGTCAATTCTTTTTTGGATGATGTCAAGCCTGCGTTGTTGATCAGCACATCGAGACGGTCAAACTTAACTTTGAACTGCTCGGCTAAAGAACGGACATTTATCTGCGCTGATAGATCGCCGATGAGCAGGTCAATTTTGGGATTGCCGCTTTGCTGTTTAATTTCAGCAACCGCGGCTTCCCCGCTGAGTTTACTGCGCCCTGTGATGACGACCTGCGCGCCCATCTTCGCCAGCGCGAGAGCGGTTTGCTTGCCGATGCCGCCCGTTGCGCCTGTGATCAACACGATTTTATTTTGCATCGGTTTCTACTCTGCCAGTTTTTTCTCTAATCGTTTGTCGGGGACAAGGTACATAATGGAAACAGCCACGTACATTGCAACCGCGATCCACGCGGAGACAAACGCAAGCGGAATTGCCACGGCGTAGATGAGCGAGGCGAACATTCCTTTTTTATCTTCACCGAGCACACGGGCGATTACTGAATCCGCGCCATGATGGGCGATAAGCGCCCGTACGAGAATGAAGAAGGACAACCCCGATAACAAAAGCACAACGCCGTAAACCGCCACAGGGATGGTGGAAAAATTATTTTCGCCCATCCAGCCGGTAACGAAAGGCACCATGGACAGCCAGAACAGCAAATTCAAATTTGCCCACAGTATCGCGCCGTTGACCTGCTTTACTGCCTGCAAAACGTGATGATGATTATTCCAGTAAATGCCGATAAAAACAAAACTGAAAACATAACTTAGGAATTTGGGAATCAGCGGAATCAGCGCCGCGAGTTCGCCCTCTTCGGGGATTTTCAATTCCAGAATCATAATCGTGATGATGATGGCAATCACGCCATCGCTGAATGCTTCGAGTCGTCCTTTGTGCATGTGAGTCTCCAGGGGTACCGCACACTTGCCCTGGCGGGCAGTGCCAGGTAGATTTATCTTGCGCGGCCTGTACCACAAAATAAATTTTGCGGTACAGGAAAATGTTCGAGAAAACAGAATCAGGTTTCAGTTAAGAAAGAGGCGCGGCAGGCTGGGGGCGTTGAGTCCGCTTGAGGATGGTGGATGTGATCGCGAAGGGAATGCCGATTAAGAGCGTCATCCGCACGGTGGCGATGGCGAGGGAGGTGAGGAACTCGATAATGGTGGCGGGCGCGGCGCCGACTTCGGACGGGGTGTTGGCGGCGGTTTCGCGCACGCCTGCCGCCCAGCCTGTTTGTGCGAGGAATTGCATCGCGAAGATGAGCGCGGCGGCGATGAGGATGTAGACGATGGCGGGGAGGATGTATTCTTTGAATGTGTTCATGGTTTGCTCACTTTTGTACCGCAAGATTTATCTTGCGAAACGCAACATGAATGTTGCGGTACTATAAAACGTAACGGCGGAAGTTGGCGACGATCCATTTCCAGTGCAGGGTGAGGTGGACGCCGAACATGAGCATGAGCAGGTTTGCCATGCCCGTGTGGATGGAACGCCAGAAGGGGTCAATCTCGATGTGGATGCCGAGCGCGGGCAGGGCGGCTTCGGAGACGACGGTTCCCGAAAAGATGACGAGAGTCATCATGATGAAGAGAAGCATATCCCAGATTTGGTTGAAGCGTGTTTCGCCTGGAAGTTTTTTGAAGAGGCGCGAGAAGACGTTGACAATCCATTTCCAGTTGAGGACGAGGTGAACGAGAAAGGGCGCGACGAAAACGAAGCTGACCCATTCGTGACCCGCGAGACCTGTGAGTTGCGGGATGTTGACGGTGATGAAGAGGGCAAGCACGGCGAGGTCGAGAAAGAGTTTGAATTGGGTAAGGCTGAATGATTTTTTGACGGGGGCTTGCATAAATAATCCACTTTCTGAATATTTTAACCACGAAGGAGACAAAGGGTCGCAAAGGAAAAGAAAAAATATCTTTATCTCCTTTGTGTTCCATTGTGACCCTTCGTGGTTAATTTTTTATATTTTCGCCAACTCGTTTGCCATTTTGTTGAGTTTGAAATAGGCGCTGATTTCAGGGATGACAAAGACGATGAGGAACACGAAGAATGTGCCAATCGCCGCGCCGCCCGGGTCGCCAGTGAGCGGGACGATGAACATATCCTGTAATTCGCGCAGACTGTGCATGAGGAAGGCGAAAGAATAAAAGCGCGGATCCTGGCGGACAAGCGCGATGATCGAGATGACCATCATCACGGCGTTGCGACCCGCAAGCACATAGATCGTTTTTGCTGTGACTTCGTCCACGGTAAAGCCAGGGTAGAGCAGGCTGGGGTTGAAGTAGCAGGCGTAGGTTTGGAAGGTCAGAATGGCGAGGATGAGGACTTGCAGGATGTTGATCCAGACGGGAATTTTTGTTTTCATGGTTTATGCTCCTGTAATTTCTTTGCAAACAGAGATCAGTCGTTCAGTTTCCTGTAGATCTAAATTCAATAGTGTGGATTCGAGTTTGCCAATCGTTCCCCAGTAGGTTGCAGTTTCCCAGGCATCGTTGACGCATAGCGCAACAGGAATCACCGCCGATTCGGGAATGGTATTTTGCTTGCGTGAACCGAGCATATTGTCGCGCACCTGGGCGGGCAGTTCGCGCCAGATGCCCGTATCGGCAAGCCCTGCATTAACCACTGCCGCGAGGACGTTCTTTTCCGTGTTTTTCAGATGAACGGCGTAATGATGGTTTCCATATTGAATTGCTGCGCGCGCTTTTCCAAAATCAAATGGCACGAACTTGGGGAAGTATTCAAAATCAATTTTGGTGTCGAGGTCAATGTGCGATGAAAGCATGATCACGCGCGGCGAATCGGATTTTCGCAACAACGGCAGTAGCAACTGGGTCAGATGATAGCGGCTGAGATAATTGACCGCAAAGAACGGATGCAGTCCATCAGCTGTCCGCACATCGTCGAAGAGCAGAACGCCAGTGGTGTGCAAGATGACATCGAAACGGTCATGTGAAGCGAGAAGCGCCTGCGCGGCGGCTCGGACTCCGCTGTGAGTGGAGAGGTCGGCGGCGAGGAACTCTGCCTTCCCAGGCTGACTCTGCAATTCTGCCAGCGCGGCTTGCCCTTTCTTTGCGTCACGCCCTAAAAGGACAACATGATGACCGAGCGCGGTCAGTTGCCGCGCCGCTTCAAGCCCGATGCCGCTGTTTCCGCCAGCGACAAGAATTTTCTTCATGGCTTATCCTTTTTCTGTGATTTGAATAATATTGAAAAGTTTGACGATGGATGCCGCGCCCAGAATGATGACGACTGACTGAAAGGCAACCAGCCCGATTCCCAAACCGAGGATGAGTGCATTCGTCAAGTCAAGAAGCGCAACGAAGGTGCGGACGATTAACATCAGCGCCATGGACTTGGGGCGGTTGCTGAAAATGGCAAGGAACAAGCCGAGGCTTAATCCCAAGACCGTTGCGCCCACGGTGTAGAAGGCAAGCCGCATGGCGGGGTCCGTCATATCTGCGGCAGGCGCAATCTGAGTCGGGTTGAAGTAACTGGAGAAGGCGAACATCAAGCCGAAGAGGGCGACAAATCCGCCAAAGAGTTTGATGGGAAGGGGAATGGAACTTTCAAGTTTTGTAATTTTCATAGCATTTCCTTTTTAAACAAATTTCTCCATTATGTAATTGCTCCATCCATGGAGAATTTTTTTGCACTGAAGGCGGGAGAGACCAGTCAAAGACTTTGGCAGGTTCAACTTTGAAAGAAACATAAATTCAATTTAACTGCATTCAGATGCGAAACCATCATCACCCTTCCCGCGCACAGAGACGACCTTTCAGCGGAAGCGGCGACGCAGTTGCTCGCCGAGAATGGAACACAACACCGCAATCGCGATGAGTCCAGGCACATACCAGCCTGGTCTATCGGGGTGCATGGCAACCGCGCTTGGCGGTCACATAGCCAGCAATCACTGCCACGGGGAAGCGATAGGCGAGCGCAAATATATAAAGATTGGCAGACATGCTCCCGCCAGGCGCTGGAAAGATGCCTATTGCGCTTAGTGTAGAGTCAATTGCCACCGTAGTGATGAGATTGGTCAGAACACCCGCCAGCACAGCGAGAATACTGCGCCACCAACTTGCAGGCTTGGTCGTATCGTTCATGGTTATGCCTCCATCTAAAAATTAATTCAAATAATGATCGCGCATGGACTTTGTAGTCAGCGCCCACAGCGCGGCGACTTCCAACAGGCTCATCACCACCAATTGAGTGACGATAGCCGAAGGCGCGCCACTCATCATGGCTGGGCTTGGACCTTTGCTGGTCAGGACCACACTGATCGCGTCCAGATGGTCGCTGATCGAAAGGGCGTAGAACACGATGGCAGAAACCCACGGAAGAAGACCTTTCCCTTTCCAAATACCGATGGCGATAAACAATGCAGTCACGCCGATGAACACATCCATCATGGCGGGGAAGAGCCAGGCTTCGGCGTTTTTGCCCGCCAGAACATCCCCGATAATGGCGTATGCCATGATGCGAATAATCTGGAACAGAGCGAGAAGCCCTACGAGAATGATAGCGACTTTCGGGGATTTTTTAGTTTCTGTGGTCATGGTTTACTCCTTTGGTAAAATCAGGTGACAGTCACTTTAAAAGTGACTGTCACCTGAATGTGAAGATTTACCCTTGCAACTGCTTGATGGCAGTTGCCCAGTCTTCGAGGTGATGAACTGCCACCACCTGTCCATTTTCGACAGTATGAATATCAATCGTCATGGTCTGGAATGATTTCGTTCCGTCCGCCTGCACGCCCATGAAATTTCCGTTCGGCGTGCCAGAAGCCAGACTGCGGACGACCACCTGATTGCCTTCTTGAATCATGTCCTGGATTTCCCATTTCAGGTCGGGGACGAGCTTCCAAAAAAAGCCGATCTGACCGATCAGTTGTTCCTTCGTTTTGACATCGGTCGAGCCTTTCGACTGGAAGTTGTCAGCCAAAATCTGACTCATTTTCTCCCCGACATTTGTCTCGGCATTGACCGTGAGGCATTGAGTGTAGAAGGGGGCAACGATTTCTTTCAGGTTTTCCATTTTATCTCTCCTTGAGTTTATGGTAGAATGTGCGTGAGCAATCACGTAATTCTGATTATATGTGCGTGAGCACGCATTTGTCAAGAGGCAAATAAGGAGATTTTATGGGCTTTTCACAACTTGAGCAGGATGCCTGGGGCGGTTTTCTGGGCGCGTATGCCAAAATCAACCGCATGATCGAAGAGGATTTGCAGGCGCATTCTCACATCACCCACGTGGAGTTTGAGATTTTGCTTCGGCTCTCGTGGGAGGAGAATCACCGCCTGCGGATTCAAGACCTGGCGGCGCAGAGCATTCTCACCCGCAGTGGAGTCAGCCGTGTGGTGGAGCGGCTCGAAAAAGCGGGCTTGGTCAAACGCGAGGGAGCCAGCGAAGATCGGCGCGGCGCGTATGCCGTGCTGACTGACGAAGGCGCTGTCAGATTCCAAAAGGCATCGCAAGCTCACATTGAATTTGTGAGGAAGAATTTTCTCAGCTTGTTTAATGATGAAGAGCTGAATCAAATGTCGGGTTATTGGAAGCGGTTGGAAGAGCAGAATCCGAAAAATGAAGCGTAATCCAGTCTAAAAAAACACCCAGTCCCTTGTTGTAAAAAACAAGGGACTGGGTGTTTTTCGAGAAAATCGAAATCGGATGGCGGTTAATATCTTTCAGCAATTCCCTGCACGGTTTGAAAACTTTGAAAGGCCAGCAAGCCAAACAGGATCGCCATGTAGGTACTGCGTAAAAAAACCAACCCTGCAAATGCGACTGCCGCTCCTGCAATCACCGAAACCCAAAGGGAGGTGCGTACCCCATTCAGCGGGTCGGTTTGGATGAGGATGTAGCGGGTGACGTTGCCGCCGTCCAACGGGTAGACGGGCGCGAGATTGACGAGCCCCCAAAAGATGTTGACCCAGAGCAGGTTCATGAAAAATGAATTTAGAATTTCCCCGCCCACTGGCAATAAAACAAAGGGAAAGGGAATGAACCCGAATATAAAATTAGGAATCAGTATTCCACCCAGCGCAACGGATGCGGCCAGCACAAGCCCGGCAAATAAAAACCCTGCGAACGGGCCAGCCAGTGAAATAAAAATTTGCTGGTTCGCCGTGATTCCAACACTTGCATACCTGCCGCCCCATGCAATCGACTCTGGCACGGTGAGGCCGCCCGCAAAATGAAGGATGATCTCTGAACCCTGTCCGTAACGGCGCATGGCGAAGGCGTGCCCCAATTCGTGAATCAGGATCGAAACAAAAATGGCGATCACCCAGGTCAACAGGTTGAAGATGCTGTTGGAGGAAGAGCCGAATAGTATGGCGATCACCCAAAAGAGTGGATGGACGCGCACGGGAATCCCAGCAATGGAGAAGCGCAGGTCAAAGCGGGTGGGGGGAGGGATTTGAAAGAGGGACATGAATTTTTTTCCTGTAATTATTTTGGCAGGGGCAAAGTATACCCGCCATCCACCACGATGGTCTGGCCTACGATCATGGACGCAGACGGGGAACATAGAAACGCAACGACTTCTGCAACTTCTTCAGGCGTGATGAGACGGCCTGCGGGAACCCGTTCGATAAATTTTTGGAGGATGTGATCCTGCCTGCCCATCGAGGAAAAATGATTCAACGCATCTGTCTCAACGACGCCTGGTGACACGGCGTTGACATTGATTCCCTTTGAGATCAGTTCCACGCCCAGATAGCGGGTCAGTGATTCTAGGGCAGCTTTGCTAGCGCCGACAACGACATAATCAGGCAGTACCCGCACAGACCCCGCGCTCGAGATGCTGACGATCTTCCCGCCGCCACGTTTTTCCATCAACGGCACAGCGCGTTGCGCAGAGAAAAGCAAGGCGCGGGCGTTGATATTCATCGTCCAATCCCAGCCTTTGGGTTTCTGCTCCATCGCGGGGCGGTTGTACCCCGAAGCCGCGTTGTGGACGAGAATATCCAGCGAGCCAAATTCCTTTTCCACTTCATCGAACAGGCGGTTGAGATCGTCGAGGTCGCCGACATCCGCTTTGACGAGCAGGGCGTGGCGGCCCAATTTTTCCACTTCATGCGCAGTTTCTTCGGCGGGGGCGCGGTTGCGAAAGAAATTGACGATCACATCCGCGCCGTGTTGGGCGAAGTGCAGGGCAATCGCTTTGCCGATGCCGCGTCCCGAACCAGTGACGAGGGCAATTTTGTTGTTGAAAGTGGGCATGGGATTCTTTTCCTGATTTTTGTTTGGCAGTATACCAGAGTGCATTGTGGGAATACCCTACTACAGGCGGTCTGCTTTCAAACAAGTTCTTGGTAAAATAACCTAGGCAACTTATGAAATCACTTTTTACTGGAAAAACATGGATCATCCTGCTGACATTCATAGGACTGGCGGGTTTAGTTGTCCTTGCCGCGGGGTTGAGCGGCATGGAATTCGACCAGCCAAACATGGCGGGGTTCGATAGGTTATTTAACCTTTCCGACCCATCCCTAAAAAAAGAAGTTGCCGCTTCATCATGGCTTCGGTACGCGTTGATTGCCATGCTTGCCATTATTTTTCTGCTCTTTCTCGGCCCCATTCGCCCCCAATCGGTGAATGACCTCATCAAACGCCTCCTGCGGTCTTTTCTGGTTATGCTTGTGATTATGCTGTTTCTCAGCCGCATTGCCCCGCTCAGTCCTTTGTTTGCAGGTTCCGAACAAAAGGCCCAAACGCAAAACGGAGGTTCCCCTGCCGCGTCTGAAACTTTTGCGCCGCCTGAGATAAGCTTGCAAGTGGAATTTTGGATCACGGCATTGATCGTTCTTGCGCTTGGGGTGACGGCCATTGTTATTTTCAACCGTTTTATTGACCGCTGGCTCACGCCTAAAAAGGGACTGAACGAGTTTGCTGAAATCGCCCGCTCTGCATTGGACGATCTTTCAAAAAATAAAGAATCCAGAAATGCCATCATCCGCTGTTATACGCGCATGAACGCGGCGGTGAATGAATATCGCGGCATTACCCGTGAAGAAGCCATGACCCCCGCTGAATTTGCCGAAAGGCTCACAGGCGCAGGCCTGCCCAGCGAAGCCGTGCATGGTTTGACGCGGGTGTTCGAGAAAGTCCGCTACGGGGGGCAGGGTGTCAGCGCGGAGGAAATCAAGGAGGCCAAGCAGTGTCTGACCAGCATTCTGAAGGCGTGCGAAGCGAAACCGTAAAATTCTGGAAACCGTTTCTTTCCACAGCGTTATTGATTCTTGTTGCAATTTTGATTTTTCCCATGCGCAGGGAGGTGGCTGGCGCAGTGGTTCAATTCGCCGCGTACCTGGTTTGGTCTGTCAATATTTTCGGGCATACGATCCCTCAACAGGTGTTGTGGTTGTTTTTGTTGATTCTGATTCTATATATTGCGGTGGGAAGTTTTTACGGAAAACGCTATCGGGAAGAATCAAGCCCGGAGGACACGTCACCAATTGTCGGGGCGGTGGAGGCGATGGCGGGGTACATCGAAGAAAGACATCGCGGAGTCTATTTCAAATGGCAGATTGCATATCTGCTTGGAAATATCCAAAAGACGATTCAAGAAACCGCTTCACGCGGGACCTTGAACAGGCTCCCGCTTCCGTCGAACAGGGTACAGGCTTTTTTAGATGCGGGATTGAACACATCCTATGCTGATTACGCGCCCGATGGGTTGATGCGAAAGCAGATGAACAACCCGCTCGATGTTGAGTTGGAGCAAGTGGTGGATTATCTTGAAGAGCAAATGGAGATCAGGCATGAGCAATAAAGTGAACGATGTTGCGGTGACTTCGCAAAAGGTGATGAATGAAGTGGAGCGCGCGGTGGTTGGCAAGCGCGGCGTGTTGGAGTTGATTATGTCTGCCGTGCTGGCGGGCGGGCATGTGTTGTTGGAAGATTTTCCCGGGCTTGGCAAGACTTTGATCGCGCGTTCCTTCGCCGCAGCGCTCGGACTCGATTTTAAACGCATTCAATTTACGCCAGACCTTTTGCCCGGCGACATTACAGGCAGTTATATTTTGGACCGCGAGCACAATCGTTTTCAACTTCGGCAGGGGCCGATCTTCTCGAACATCGTACTTGCGGATGAAATCAACCGCGCATCGCCGAAGACACAATCCGCTTTGCTCGAAGCCATGCAGGAGGGACAGGTCACTCTCGAAGGCGAGACTATGCTGTTGCCTGAGCCTTTCCTTGTGATGGCAACCCAGAACCCGATTGAATACGAAGGCACGTTTCCTCTGCCCGAAGCGCAGTTGGATCGTTTCATGCTCAAGCTTTCGATTGGTTATCCTGATGTGGCGGAAGAAAAGGAAATTTTGAATCGCCGCCACACGCGCCGGCAGGATGAAGTGGAGTTGAAACCTGTCACCTCTGCGGCGAAGTTGATGAAGATGCGCGCGCTGGTTGAGTCTGTGCATGTGGATTCGGACCTCGAAGAATATATCGCCCGCCTCGTGCATGAAACCCGCAATGACCGCCGCGTGGCAGTGGGCGCGAGTCCGCGCGCTTCGCTGGCTTTCCTGAAAATGGCGCGCGCTCACGCCGCGTTGAACGGGCGTGATTTTATTTTGCCCGACGACATCAAGCGTTTTGCGAATCCCATCCTTTCGCATCGCATCATCCTTTTGCCTGAATATTGGGTGGCGCGGGATATTACGGGTGAAGTGATTGACGATGTGTTTCGGAAAGTCGCTGTGCCGGTGACTTCGTAGCGCAAGTCTATAGACTTGCGCTACACACAAGGAATTGTATGAGTCGGATTGCGCTGATCTACCTGATCGTCCTCCCTGGCGTTGGCATGTTGAACGTAGTAGGACAAGTCTATAGACTTGTCCTACAGGCGTTACAAGGAATTGTATGAGTCGGATTGCTCTTTTAGCAGCGCTGATGTACCTGATCGTCCTCCCTGGCGTTGGCATGTTGAACGTAGTAGGACAAGTCTATAGACTTGTCCTACAGGCGTTACAAGGAATTGTATGAGTCGGATTGCTCTTTTAGCAGCGCTGATGGGCGTTACAAGGAATTGTATGAGTCGGATTGCTCTTTTAGCAGCGCTGATGTACCTGATCATCCTCGCTGGCGTTGGCATGTTGAACGGGGCGATGGTGGCGCTGGCCTTGCCTTTGGTTTTGTATTTGCTTGCGGGCCTGTGGCGCGGGCCAGAGGAACTGCGTCTGACTGCCGAGCGAACCGTCAGCGCGGAAAGAATCGCGCCCGGTGATTCGGTCATCGTTGAATTAAAAGTCACAAATCATGGTGAGGCGTTGGAGCAGGTTCTGCTTCACGATCCACTGCCCGCTTTTCTTACAGTTGTTGAAGGTTCGTCGAGTCGTTTGGTCAGCATCCCTGCGAACGAAAGCATTTCATGGTCATACACTTTGCAGGGCAGGCGCGGCAGTCATTACTTTGGCGAGATCAAAGCGACTGCTGAAGACCATTGGGGATTGATCATCAAACGCGCGGTTCTTCCCACAAGCGGACAGTTGCTCATCCTACCCCCAGTTTCCCGCGTCCGACACATTGCCATCCAACCCCGCCAGACTCGTGTGTACTCCGGGGTCATCCCCGCTCACCAGGGCGGGACGGGAATCGAATTCTTCGGCTTGCGCGAATATCAAATGGGCGACTCACCGCATCACATCAACTGGCGCGTATCCGCGAGACAGGACGGCGTGATCTATTCCAACGAATATGAACAGGAGCGCGTCGCAGACGTTGGCATTGTGCTGGATGGCAGGCGGCGCGTAAATGATTTCAGCGGCGGACGTTCAATCTTTGAAGATTCTGTCCTCGCCGCGGTGGCTGTCTCTTCTTCATTGCTGTCAGAGGGCAACCGCGTTGGTTTATTCATTTACGGCAAACGCAATAAATGGACATCGCCCGGCTATGGAAAATATCAACGCGAGCGTATCATGCAAGACCTTGCCCTGGCAGAGACGGGCGAAACCCAGAATTTCAAATCGTTGATCATTCCGCGCAGGCTGTTCCCGCCCAACTCGCAGATCATCCTCATCAGCCCGCTTGGGGGAGGGGAATTAAACCTGCTTTCACAGTTGCGTACACGCGGGTTTCAACTCATGGTCATCAGCCCCGACCCTGTCTCTTTTGAAGCCCGCGTCCTTGGCGACAGTCCTTCGGTAAAACTGGCGGCCCGCATTGCCAGGCTTCAACGCGAACTATTACTGCGGGAATTGCGCCATGCAGGCGTGCAGGCGATCAATTGGGATGTGGCTCTGCCTTTCGAGCAGGCGGTGCGCGCTTCGTTGAGTCGTCCGCCTGCATTTTTGCGCGCCATCCAGCGCGGGCGCGGAGCGGGGTGAAGATGACGCGTAATTTTATTTATGCTTCGATCCTCGCCTGCGCTGGCACGTTGACCTATGGCCTCGCCGCCAATGATTACATTCCCCCGTCCATCACCGTTGCGCTTTTGGGCATTGCATGGATTGTCCTTTTCGCGCGAGGCTTGCATCGTTTCAGTGGGTTTGCGTTTGCGGTCTTCATCATCCTTTCCAGTGTTTCCCTCTGGGCCGATGTATCTCCCGTGCTGGCTTTGGCGGGCGTCATTTTTTCCCTGCTCGCATGGGATTTGACGAGATTTCATCAACGCCTGCAAATGACAAATAGCCAACAGGACACCCGTAAAATGGAACGCGCACATTTTGCACGCCTGACTCTTTTGATCGGTTTAAGTTTGTTGGGGTACTTTGCCGTCACCCGCATCCAGGTCACATTGACGTTTGGTTCGGCGGCCCTGCTGGCTCTTTTGGGAATTTGGGGAATCAGCGCACTGGTCTATCGCTTGCGCAGTCACGAATAATCTCCCTCACCCTAGCCCTCTCCCGAAGGGAGAGGGGACTCCCTTCCCCGTCGGGGGAAGGGTTGGGGATGAGGGCGCGTATTCTCAATCAAAATAAATATTCAAATCCGAGCAATCAAAGCGGTTCCCACAATTTGGGCAACTGACTTTGCAGTTCTTTTCGTGCATCTCACTGCCGCAGCGGTCGCAGACCCAAATTTTCCTGCTCTCGCCGCCGTCCTCGGCGGCGTTCCACACGATCTGCTTGAAAAGGGATTTATCAAACCTGCCAATATTATCCTTCCCCAGCTTTTCCACTTCTTTCATCACCAACTCGGCATCCTCGCGGAATTTCCTCACCTGAATTCCCCTGCAAACATCAGGCCAATCTTTCAGCCACTTCAAACTTCTTCCATAGACTTTGACCGCGCCTTCGTAATTCCCGCGCGTGATATGCAGATACGTCACCGCGATTTGCAAAATCCCCCGATACAACTCCCGCACTTCACCCGTCTCATCCTTCCACGCTGTTTCCAACTCTTCATGCGCCTCGAAGAATTTTCCCTCGTTAAATAATTTCATCCCTTCAATTGCCTGTGGGTGCAAAGCGCTCATACATTCACGCAAAGCATTCATCTTTCAACCTTCAACTTTCATCCTTCATCCTTCATCCTTTATCCTTCATCCTTCATCCTTCATCTTTCAACTTTTCCATTCGGCAGTATATCATGCGGCTTCTTTTCAAATGGTAGAATTTGATGCGACTGCGGAGGTTAACTTGACGGGATTTGCCCTTGTATCCAGCATTATCATCAGCACAGGTTCGCTTGCGTGGGGCTATGCCAGCATGGGGCTTGAAACTATCCCGCGTTGGATGATTGCTTTCGGCGCGCTGTGGCTGGTTTCCCTCTGGCAGGGTTGGAAGTGGTTTTCACCGCTTGGCTTATTTCTCTCTGTATTGTCTGCCATCCTTGGATTGTGGTTCAGTTTCCCCATCGGCTGGATGTTCAGCGGCGCGATCTTCGCCCTGTTCGCATGGGATATGGCGGAACTCCGCCAAAAATTACACTTTATGACTTCAAGGGATGATGTTAAAGGCGTGGCGCGCCGCCACATTGCGCGGGTTAGTTTTCTCACCCTCGGCGGATTATTATTCGCATCCTTTTTGATCCTTTGGTGGCGGCAGTGGACAGATGAGTGGGGGATGTTTTTACTGGGCGCAACTTTCATTGGGTCACTGCAAATCATTGCATGGTTTAGAAGGTGACAGCCACTTTCAAAGTAACTGTCACCTGTGCTTCCCAAGCCACTCCTCCGCCTCGCGCGGATGCTTGAAATGAATCAATTCCAAATGCTCATGTTCAGGGAAAGACAGCAAAATCGGCGTTTCGCGTTTGCGCCGCCAATACGTTTTGAACAGCCAGTGGAACAACGAATCTGGCGACCACAATTTTAAGTGCGTCCAAAACGTTTCGCGGTTGGTTCCCCACAAAAGTTCCCTGGTCACGGCTCTTTGAATGGTGCGGGTGAGCAAACGCCAGAAGACAACATGGAACGGATAATCCAGCCAGATGACAGCCTGCGCCTTGGGCCAGATCAAATCCCGAACGACATGATAATTCCCCGCCACCACCCAGCCTGATTGATTCTCGCTCATTCCCCGCTCTGAGCTGGTGACTGTTTCGACGCGCTCTCGAAACGCCCCGATATCCGCCTCCTTCCAGTTTGGCTCCCAATGCAGTGCATCCAATTCAATAAAATCCAAATTGAACTTGTCTGCAATCCCTTTTGCCAAAGTGGATTTGCCCGATGAAGTTGTGCCAATCACAATGATTCTTTGATAGCGAAATGAGTTCATATTTCGGGGAGTATAATTTGCCAATCGTAAATCGTAAATCAAAAATCGTAAATTCAAACGAGGTTCCATGTTCGATCTCCCCGATGATGAAATTCTCCCGCTCTCGAAAGAACACGTTTTCTGGACGTGGTCTGCCCAGGCCAAAGTCAACCCCATTGCCATCAAGCGCGCCAAAGGCGTGTACTTTTGGGATGTGGACGACAAACGCTATCTCGACTTCAACTCCATGACGATGTGTGTGAATATCGGCCACGGCGACGAGCGCGTCATCAAAGCCATGCAGGAGCAGGCCGCGGAATTACCCTACGCCGCGCCGGGCATGGCCACGAAAATCCGCGCGCTGGCGAGCAAGGTTGTGGCAGAGGTCACACCCAAAGGCGCGTTGAGCAAGGTGCTCTTCACCCTCGGCGGCGCGGATGCAAACGAGAACGCCATCAAACTAGCGCGCGGGTACACAAAACGCCACAAGATTTTATCCCGCTACCGTTCGTATCACGGCGCATCCGCTGGCGCGATGGCCGCCACAGGCGATCCGCGCCGCGTGGGCTGGGAACCGAATTTGATGACGGGCGTAGTTCATTTCCTCGACCCATACCGCTATCGTTCCACCTTTCACCGCACGAATCCGAATATTTCAGAAGAGGATTTTGCGCGTGATTATTTGAATCATTTGGAAGAGATCATCCTCTACGAGGGACCTGAATCCATCGCCTCTATCTTGCTGGAAACTGTTACGGGGACGAATGGCATTATCATCCCGCCGCAGGGCTACATGCAGGGAGTCCGCGCCTTGTGCGACAAATACGGCATCGTGATGATCTGCGACGAAGTCATGAGCGGCTTTGGCCGCACGGGCAAAATGTTTGCCATCGAACATTGGGACGTTGTGCCAGACATCATCACCATGGCAAAGGGACTCACGTCCGCGTATGCGCCGTTGGGGGCGGTGGCGATGAAGCCTGAAATTGCCGCGGCTTTCGATGAACATGCCTTTGAAAGCGGACTGACGTATACCTCGCATCCCATTTCTTTGGCCGCGGCTGTGGCGAACATCCAAGTTATCAGGGAGGATAAAATCGTCGAGCAAGCGGCAGGCATGGGCGGAGTCTTGAGGCGCATGTTGACGGATCTCGGCGAGTCGCATCCATCCGTTGGGGAAGTCCGCAATATTGGTTTGTTCGGCATTATCGAACTGGTCAGGGATCGAAAAACGAAAGAGCCGATGACGCCGTGGAACGGGTCATCACCTGAGATGGTTGCGCTGAGAAAATACTGTGTGGATAATGGTTTATTTTTGTACACCCACTGGCATACGGTTTTGATCATCCCGCCGCTGATTATCAGCGAGGAGCAATTGAAGGAAGGCATGGATATTTTGGACAAGGCGCTGGAGATCACGGACAAGGCTGTGAAAAAATGACGGCGCTGGACTTTATCAAAAATCGGTGAAATAAAAACTCCTGCTTGAAAAGCAGGAGTTTTTTGTTTTTCTATGGAGTTGGCGCAGGCGGCGGGATGCGATGTTCGCCCGGGAGCAACGGCATTTCCGCCATGTAGTAGGCGTGTTCGTATGCCGCAATTCCTCCGCCTTCGCCGAGGATGGGTTCGATCAGCTCGTTGCCGTTGGTGTCTATGCCAAAGAGCGTTTGATTTGAGAGCGTTTGCATTTCGATGACGAGCGGCTCCATGGTACTGCCGAAGGGCATCTCTTGCAACAACAGGGCTTTTTCAAGAATCTGCCTGGACCAGCCGCGCATGTTTTCGATGCTGATGACAACATGAGCGCTGTGCATTTTTATATTTTCGGTGGCGTCCGCGGCCTCTGCCGCATATTGGACGTGGCTGATGGCGGTGGGGATGTAGCCTAACCCGTCTTGCGGGCCGTTCTCCAGCAAACCGAATCCATCGCCGGGGTCGTTGATTGTGCCGTTCCCGTTCCAGTCACGGTACTGAGTGGCGTTGGCGCTACCCACCAGTTGATTGATGATCTCCTCGGTTTTCAAACGGAAGAGTTCTTCGTCATTGTCTTTGAAGGCCTGGTTCAATGCGATGATGGAGTTGTCTATTTCGTCGGCGGCGTACCATAATCCCTGGATCAATGCCTCGTCATTTGGAGCGCCGTGAAAGGATACAAGCACATGCCGCGCGTGGATCAATGCCTGCGGCGGAAATACAGAGGATGCCACAACATCTGTGGACGGTTCGTCCGGGTTTGGGTCATTGTCCGATTCGATTGTAATTTCCACCTGGTCGAAGGATGCGAAGATGTTCTCCTGGCCTGGGTGGGTAAAAGATAATTGTCCCTCGGAGGCGTCATCCATTGAAATTTTGCCGACGTTGCGCCGTACCTCTCCCCCCTCTGCCAGATACCACACCTCATAATGGGCGCCCGCTTTTGGTTCGGGCAGGCCGGAGAGCGTGACAGTGACCTTGTCCATCACGGCGTTGAAGTCTAAAAAGGAAGCGCGCCCCACTGTCTGGTTATCATCCAGCGAAGCGATTGGGGCTGGCCGAAATATGAAAAAGACAATTCCCAGAATTGCCAGAACGCCGGCCCCGAGCCAAACGAACTTAAGAGACGGCCTGGCTTTTACCTCAGGCTTGGGCAGTTCGGATTGTTTCAATGAATTTGCGGTATCGATGGAGATCGTCTGCCCATTGAATACGGCCATGAATTCATCCGCCATCTCTTTGGCTGAATCGTATCGAAGGTTTGAATCTTTGGACAAGGCGCGGTTGATAACGGCTTGCAGGTCTTTTGAAATCCCCTGGATGGGCGGGGGCGGCTCGTTCAGGTGCTTCATCAAAATACCGAAGGATGATTCTGCATCAAATGGGACGGCGCCGGCGAGCATTTCATAAAGCACCACGCCAAGCGAGTAGATGTCGGTCTTGCGATCCACCCTGTCGCCGCGCGCCTGTTCGGGGCTCATGTAGGCGGGCGTGCCGGAGACGGTACCTGTCGAGGTTTGGATGGATGAATCGAGCAGGCGCACCAGCCCAAAGTCGGTAAGAACGGGTTCTACATCTTCGGGCAAAGGCTCATCCACGTTCACATATCCAGTGACAGAACGCAGGAGAATATTTGCAGGTTTGATATCGCGATGAATGATATTTTGTTTGTGGGCATAATCAATGGCAGAGGCAAGCGCAGAAAGGATATGGGAAATCATATCCATCGAAAGCTTTTCCCCTTTTTTGTGCAGTGTCTTGAGGTAGCTTCCGAGGGTGGCGCCATCCACCAGTTCCATGATGAGGCAGGGCTGGCCTTCCACGAGGTCGTAATCATACATTTGAATGATATTGGGATGACGCAGGCTTGCCACAACACGCGCCTCGCGCTCGAAGCGCATCCGTGTTTCAGGGTCCCCATCCACGTGGTCGCGCATGATCTTAACCGCCACCTTGCGGTTGAGCGAGGTGTGCTCGCCGAAATATACTTCGGCCATGCCCCCGCGCGCGATCATTTCGCCAATTTGAACTTTGTTGAGGGTTTTACCTGTCCATGCGGGCATTCGCAGATTATACCCGATAGTATAATCCAGCGAATTGTGAGGAGATATTTAATGCCTGTTGAACTTGAAAACGTATTACATGAACATTTGCAAGCCGGTAATTTAAAACTGTCTGCCGCTGAATCTTGCACGGGCGGGCTGGTTTCACACCGCATCACGAACGTGGCGGGTTCCTCCGCTTATTTCCCTGGCGGCATCGTCGCTTATTCTTATGAAGCCAAAGCCAGTTTGCTGGGCGTTTCGTGGGATACGCTGAATTCACACGGCGCGGTCAGCGAAGAGACCGTGCTGGAGATGGCGCGCGGCGCGCGAAAATTGTTCGCCGCCGATATTGCGGTCTCTGTCAGCGGCATTGCAGGCCCTGGCGGCGGCACGCCGGAAAAACCTGTCGGCGCCACCTGGCTGGGTCTTTCCACATCCACGGGAGAATGGGCGCGGCATTTCCTTTGGTATGGCAACCGCGAGCAGAACAAACTTCATTCATCCGAAGCCGCCTTGCAATTTGTCCTTGATTATCTCGAAGGAAAATTGAAATGAAAACCTTGCTGATGCAGATGGGCGACTCGGCTGAAGCAAAGGATTACTGCGCCTCTTCCCCCGCTCTAAGCTGGTTGCCAGTTAATTTGCCTCATCCCAGGCAGACTCCACATCTCTGCCGACCGCGACATCTTCGTGGCGCGGCGTATGTTGGGTTGGCAATCTGATTTTACTTACTCACCTTATGCGATATTCCGTAGGGTTGCCCCTACTGCGTAAGGTGAATTACTTACTCATGTTACGCGCTCATGCTTCGACTGCGAGCGGGAACGAACACCCGCTCTCCGCTCAGCGCGAACTTCGTCCTCCCGAAGTCGAAGGACAGGGCGCGGAATATTCCTGTTCTGCGTAACATCAGTTACTTACGGGCAGGCGTTGGCGATCTGCTCATCCAGCGTCACCGCGTAGACGTGATAGCCCGACCCGTCACATGCGGCGCGGAAGTAATAATAGGGGGATGGTTCGGGAAATGCAACCGCTCGTAATGCTTCGATGCTCGGGTTGGAGATGGGCGCGGGGGGCAGGGCGGCCAACAGGTAGGTGTTGAATGACGAACTGACATTCAAGTCGTCCAGCGAGAGCGGATTTTTCCACCAGGTATTCGTTTCAAATTGATAGCCGAGGGCGTATTGGACAGTTGGGTCGGCATCCAGCTTCATGCCGATGGCGAGGCGGTTGAGGTAGACCGAAGCGATCTGCGGGGCTTCTTCGATATGCACGGCTTCACGTTCGACAATGGATGCGAGAGTGACAGCCTGAATGACGGCCAGGTTTTGATTGGCGTAGGCGGTTTGCATGTCGGCAGTGAGATGGGCGGCAAAGTTGCGGGCTATCGCCTCGAGCAGTTGTTCCACGGTGGTTTCGCGCGGAAGGGTGTAGCTGTCGGGGTAGAAGAATCCTTCCATTGTGGAGGGAAATGCAAAAGCCAGGACTTGGGGCGGAGTGTTTCCAGCGGCGATAAATGCTTGGGGTGTGATGCCCAGGCCCGAGGTGGGGAGTGAGGCGGCGATCTCTTCCATCCGCCAGCCCGGCAGGATCACGAGAGTGGCGTCGGTGGGTGAGAGTTTTTGCAAGGCGCGCGCGATGTCGATGATGGATTGGGCGGGGCTGAGGGTGAAGCCGCCTGATTGGATGGTGAGGTCGATGCCTGTGTAGACGGCGTAATCGTAAAAGACTTGCGCGCTGGAAATGAAACCGAGGGCTTCGAGCCTGTTGGCAATGGAGTTGACGGATTCGCCCTGCTCCACTTGAAATGGTTGTTCCGTGCCGCTTGCATTGAACGGTGTTGTGAGTTCATTGCCATACGACAACAGGCGCGTGGAATATTCGATGCGGTCTGAAATGGAAAGGTGACTCGCGGGCGGGCCGAATAATACTGAGGCGCGCGCAGGGAGGTAATAGATGAATGCGAAAACAAAGCCAAGAACGATGATGACAAAAAAGGCGAGGATGAAGTGGAGTTGATAGCGGCGGAAGTTCATTTTGGATTTACGATTTTTGATTTACGATTGATGACTGACGACTGAGTGTTTTCTAGCTGTGTTGAGCCATGATTTACGTTTCACGAATCACGTTTGGCTTCAAGATACGATTGCAAAATAACCACTGCCGCAAACTCGTCCTGATGACCTGCGCGTTTTTTGCGGGAGACTCCGAGTTCGATGCGGGCGGCGCGGGCGATTTGGGTGCTGAATGATTCGTCCCACATTTCGATGGGGATGGTCGTTTGATTTTTGAGTTCATCGGCAAAGCGTCCAGCGCGGCGGCCTGCGGGGTTTGGGTTGCCATCTTCGTCGAATGACTGGCCGATGACAATTAAACGGACATCGTTTTGCGCGGCAACATCCGCAACCTGCGCCGCGTCGATGAGACGCGAAACATGCTGAATGACTTTCAAGGGGCTGGCGATGGTGGCGGTCGGGTCGCTGAGCGCGAGGCCGATGCGTTTTTCGCCGTGGTCTATGGCAAGGATTCTCATGAGTTCTCCAAGTAAACAGGTAAACAAGTACACACGAGTGTTCATGCAATGGTTGTCAGCATCCCCCTTTTCCCTCACCCCAATTATGAAGACTTTTCACCGTGTCGACTCCCCCCTCTCCCGATGGGAGAGGGCAGGGTGAGGGGTTCACTGCGCAGCATTCAATCTGCCTCCCCTGACAACCATTGCAAGTACACACGAAAGTAACACACCAGGAAACATGTCGGCCTGTATACCTGTTTACCTCACCTCCACCGAAATATTGAACGGAATTAACGGCAGCCACTTCCACCACGCGGGGCGGATGGTGATTTGCGGTTTTTCGCGCAAGGCGAATGTATGTATCAGTGCTGATTCAGCGCGGGCTGGGTCAAGCCCGCGGATGCTGGAAAAAACTTTAACTTCGTCAATCTCGCGGAGTGTGACTTGCGTGGCTTTCAATTCAAAGTGTGTAACGCCAGAAGAATCAGTGACGGGGTCTGCCAGCGGCTTGAATTCCAATTCGCCGAAGGGGGAATAACCCTGCGGGATGGCCGCATTCAAGGTGGAGGCAGTCAATTGATTTAAGTCTTCGTGCAAAATGTAATTCGCGGAAAATTCAACCCGCATTTTCAAAACAAGCGGTGTGCCTGCTTCTCCCTCAGGCGGGGAAAATTCCTCGATCAAAGTTTCAGCGGTTTCAAATGTACCCAGCAATAAAATGTCATTCGCGCCAATCTGTGCGCGCATTTGCGTTTCGGCAGAGCGGCGCAAATTTTCCAGCGTCACGTCACGCAGTTCGGCGCGGTCTTCTTCCGATGCGCCAATCGTTTTTGTGTCTGTGCCGCCTGAAATTGATTCGGGGTTTGTCACAGCCACGGAAAGCCCAAGCAATCCTTCCACGATCAAAATCGAATCTGGTTCGGCGTTCGCTTGCGAGCCTGCTTCCAACGCTTCGATTTTTACTTCCACAATTTCATCCACGCCCGCGGGCAGGCGCACATCGTTCAAGGTGACAAAGCGAATCAGGTCCGCCGTGGAAATGACCGTGCCTGCTGGAACCTCCACTTCATCCTGTCCTAAATTTATAAAACGCGCAATGCCTTTGGCTTTTGATTGCGGCAATGCCATCTCGCTGGTCACGGCCTGAGACTGTTCCGCATCCACGACGACGGATAAAGCCCGTGCGGGGATGTCGCCAGTCAATGAGACGGATTCAAATAACGGGCTTGCGCTCACTGGAATGATGATGGATTGAGTCTGCGATTCGGGATGCAAGGTCAACGCCGCTTGCGGGACGAAGGCGCCTGCCACTGCCAAAACGGCCATTACCCCCGCTGTGAAAGCAACCACCCGCCCGAGAAGAGATGTGCGCCAGGCGGGTTCTTTTGGATAGACAGAGTCGCGCATCTCGCGCAAGTGGCGGCGGGGCGGCCTGGGCGTGCGCTGTGTCCTCGGAGCAGAATCAGGCCAAAGGTCCTTTTGAGCCGCGGATGTGGAATGGAAAACTGGGATGTCAAGCGACTCCGCATCCCGTCTCACATTTGCGCGGCGGGTGACCAATCCCAATTTCGCGCCGAGCGAATCTGCGTGGCGTTGCAGGACTTTCAAATCCAGCAAGCGCAGGGTGACCTGCTCATACTTCGGCCACACGAGCAAGATGCGCGGCGTCTTTGCCCACGATAATTTATCGCGGACGGAGATCAGGTCGTCGTGGGATTCGAGGGTGATGATTTTGGTTTTCAAGGTAATGTGGGCATGTAAACAGGTAGACAAGTAAACAGGTTAGTTGTGCAATTTTCTTGCTTTCTCCACCAGGGTTGGTAAGGCTTTCAAAAACGAATCCACGTGCTCAACAGTGGAATCCATGCCAAGTGTGATTCGCAGGGAGCCCAACGCCCAATCGCGGGAATAACCTAATGAAGTAATTACTTCGCTTGGTTCGGGGTTGCCCGTTTTGCAGGCCGAACCCGAAGAACAGGCGAAGCCAGCGGAATCAAGCATTTGCAAAAGCAGGTTGCCATCCACATCTTTGAAGACGAAGGAGGCGTGGTTGGGCAAACGGTTTTCAGGATGACCCGTCAATTTGGAATCGGGAATCGTTTCAAGGACATTTCCGATGATGTGATCGCGCAACGGCCTGACGTGTGCCGTGCGCGATTCGCGTTCTTCCGCCGCGAGATGCAACGCTTCTGCAAAGCCGACGATGTACGGCACGTTCTGCGTCCCTGCCCGCAGACCAAACTCCTGCCCGCCGCCCGTCATGTGCGGAAGGAGCATCGTCCCCTTGCGGACGTACAACGCCCCCACCCCTTTCGGCCCGTAAAATTTATGCCCACCGAGCGACATCAAATCCACGCCGAGTTTTTCTACGTTCACATCCAAATATGCCGCGGCTTGCACGGCATCTGTATGAAAGAGAATGTTATTTGCCTTTGCAATCGCCGCCAAGTCAGCAATTGGGTTGATCGTGCCGATCTCATTATTGGCATACATCACCGAAGCAAGCGCGGTGTTGTTGCAGACTGCTTTATTCAACGAATCGATTGTCACCCCGCCATGCTCATCCAAGCCCAGCCATTCGAGTAAAAAGCCATATTCTTTTTCAAGTTGTTGCGCGGTCTTGCTCACCGCGTGATGCTCGTTTTTGGAAGTCAAAATCCACTTTTCGCCAGAGACATTTCGGCGCGCCATCGCCGCTCCGCGCAGGGCGAGATTATCCGATTCAGAGCCGCAGGAGGTGAAGATGATTTCATCCGCGCGGCAGTGAAGGACTGCGGCGACTTTTTCACGCGCTGAGTCTACGGCGGTTTCGGCTTTTTGTCCCAGCCGATGGACGGAGGATGGATTGCCATAATTCTCGCGGAAGTACGGAAGCATCGCATCCAAAACGCGCGCGTCAACAGGTGTGGTGGCGGCATAATCAAGGTAAATCATGGATGGGATTATACCTGTATAATCCCGTCCATGATTCGCATGAATGCGCGCCTCTTTCTTAATCTGAAAGTTGTTTCAGTTTCATCAGCAGATTCTCGTCCCCGGCCTTTTGTTGTACAATGACAGCATAGGAGATACCATGAGCGACTTCCTCACCTTCCTCAACACCGCAGACTTCGATACATTGACCAAGACACAGGGCATCACCCCTTCGCTTGCAGAAAGCCTGATCGCCGCGCGCCCGTTCAACTCCACGGGCGAATGCTTGAAAGTGAAAGGCATGGGCAAAACCCTGCTGGCGCGCTTGCAGTCCTTTGCCGAGGCGCAGGAGAATGAATCAGAAAACAGAGCCATGATCCCCGTCAAGGAGGAGGCGCCGCCCGCTTTTATGGAGAAGAGTCAGCCTGCACAGGAAAATGCAAAAAAGGAAGATTCTTTTTTGTCGCGTCTGGGGCGGGCGTTTCTTAATTTCCTGCGCGCTTTAATTAGATTGATCCTTCTTGTTGCGCTCATCGGCGGTATTGGCGCGTTGTTGTATTATGGCCTTCCATACATTCAGAGAACATTCATCGCGCCTGTGGAACAAAACGCCGCGCAAATCGGCAGGCTTGAGTTTGAGATTTCCGTCTTGCAAACGCAGTTGAATGAAATGAATGTTCGCGTGGAAGCCTTGGAAACATCGGTGGAAGCGCACACGCTTTCGATTCAAAAATTGGAAGGGATACAGGCCGAGATCGAAACCCAATTGCAAACGAACAACGACAAGGTTTTGCTGGAGCTGAAACATGAAGTGATGATGACCCGCGCGTTGGACACGCTGGCGCGTGCGCGGCTGTATCTGGCGCAAAGTAATTTTGGCCTCGCAAAAATTGACGTGCAATCGGCGCGTGATCTGTTGGCTGAATTGCAGGTGGAAACAAATGATGATTTGCTTTTGCAGGTCATCTCACGCCTCGACCTTGCGCTGGGCAACCTGCCTGATTTCCCCGTGGTGGCATCAGGTGATTTGGAGATCGCCTGGCAGATTTTGATGTCTGGGAATGCGCCTGTGATTCCGACGGCAACTTTCACGCCCACACCCGCCGCGTTGGAGACATTCACGCCAATTCCATTGCCGCCGCCAACGATTGAATCAACCGCGACCCCGTAAAAGTTTGAACTCCGAGAACATCTTCGGAGTTCTTTTTTCGGATGATATAATTTCAAAAGTTATCACTTCTTAGGAGAAAACTCATGGCACAAAAATTAAAATTCGGCACGGACGGCTGGCGCGGGGTCATCGCAGAGGATTACACCTTCGACAACGTCCGCCGCGCCGCGCAGGGATTTGCATCTTACATGCTTGCGCAAGACAAAAAAGGGCAGTGGGTTGTGGTCGGTCACGATATGCGTTTTGGCAGTGAGCACTTCGCCGCGGCAGTTGCAGAAGTGCTGGCTGGCAATGGAATGAAAGTCTATTTGACAGACGGCGCAACGCCAACCCCCGTGATTGCCTACGCCGTCGTGGACAAGAAAGCCGCGGGCGCGGTGAACATCACCGCCAGCCACAACCCGCCGACAGACAACGGATTCAAAGTCCGCAATGAGACGGGCGGGGCGATTGACCCCGAAGGCTTGAAACAGATCGAGGCTTCCATTCCTGATGATGTGAAGGATGTGAAACGTGTTGCGTATTCAGTTGGGGTGACTGAGGGGAATATTGTTAAATTTGACGCGGCGACTCCGTACATTGAACACCTGACCCGTGATGGATTAATTGACCTGGGACCCATCAAAGACGCAGGCTTGACCGTGATGGTGGATGTCATGTGGGGCAACGGCGCAGGCTGGTTCCCACGTCTGCTTGCGGGCGGCAAGACTCGTGTGATCGAAATTCACAACCACCGCAATCCATCCTTCCCTGAGATGAAACGTCCCGAACCGATTCAGCCGAATATTGACGTGGGTTTGAAAGCCACCGTGGACAACAAAGCCGATGTACTGCTCATCACCGACGGCGACGCAGACCGCTGTGGTATTGGCGATGAGAACGGCGAGTTCATCAATCAATTGCGTGTCTTTGGTTTGCTGGCATATTACATGCTCGAAGTCCGCGGCGAACGCGGTGACATTGTGAAGACCCTCTCCACCACGGGCATGTTGAACAAGCTCGGCGAGATGTACGGCGTCCCCGTCCACGAGACGGGGGTGGGATTCAAATACGTTGCCCCGAAGATGACCGAGACCAACGCCCTCATCGGCGGCGAGGAAAGCGGCGGCTATGCCTTCCGTGGAAATGTCCCCGAGCGCGATGGAATTTTGGCTGGCCTGTACATGCTCGATTTCATGGTGAAGACTGGCAAGAAACCCACAGAATTATTGAAAGACTTGTTCGCCAAAGTGGGCGGTGAATATTTCTACGACCGTGTGGACAGTCCCTTTAGCGGCGACCCCGATGCCCGCAAAAAGATCATCATGGACAACAATCCCAAGACCCTCGGAGGCCTAAAAGTAACCGAGCTTATCACCGTGGACGGTTTCCAGTTCAAAATGGAAGACGGCGGCTGGATGTTGATCCGCTTCTCTGGGACGGAACCTATTCTGCGAGTCTATTGCGAGACGCGGCATGGCGATAAAGTGAAGGCGATTTTGGAAGATGGGTTGAGAGTGGCGGGGATTAAGTAACGAGGTACGAGTGACAAGTTACGAGTTGCAAGTTACGAGTCAAAAGGTGATAGCCATTAAAGCGGTGTCTCCTTTTTTTAACGCAGAGCCGCTAAGACGCAAAGATACAAGTAGAATGTAAACAAAAAAAACAAGCAGCCACAAACAACGGAACACGCAACTTTCATCCTTCATCCTTGTCCCCATTCTTTTTATATGCAACTCACCGACACCCACTGCCACCTTGACTATAATAAATTTGACGATGACCGCGACGCAGTGATTTTGCGCGCGAATGATTCAGGGGTGATTCGCCTGCTCGTGCCGGGACTCCACCACAGGTCCAGCAAAGAGGCGGTATTGTTGGCAGAGTCAAACGCCAGCGTGTATGCGGCAGTTGGGTTCCATCCAACTGATTTGGAGGAATTCTCCGAAAGCACATTTCAGGAAGTGAAGGAACTCGCAAAGCATCCGAAGGTGGTTGCAATTGGGGAGATTGGCATTGATTATTATTGGGTCAAGGAAAACGACAAGCGCGCGATTCAACGCGATGTTCTGAAACAACAACTGGCGTTTGCAAAAGAAATGGACAAGCCCGTCATCATCCACATGCGCGAGGAAAACGATGCGTGGATTGGCGATGCGTCTATTGATTTGCTGAAGATTTTGGAAGAATGGCAAAACGGTTTGCATGGCACGCTCGCGGAAAAACCAGGCGTATTGCATTCCTTTAATGGAAATCTCGAGACCGCGCAAAAGGCGCTGGCGTTAAATTTTTATCTCGGAATCACTGGCCCTGTCACTTACAAAAATGCGGATGAAAAACGCAAAATTATCAGACACTTTCCACTTGACAAAATCCTCATCGAGACCGATGCTCCATTTCTCGCTCCCGTGCCATTTCGTGGCAAAAGGAACGAACCTGCCTTTGTTCATCATATTGCTGATAAAATAGCAGAAATCCATTCCAAAAGCCCTGCGGAGATCGCCGCCATCACAACCGCCAACGCGGCGCGGCTCTTTGCATGGGGAGACTGATTTGAACGCGGTAACTTTCCTTTCACCTGTGTTAGAAGAAATCAAACTCGTTGAAGAACGAATGCGCGCCCAGGCCGATGAATCTCATCCCGACCTGCGCGCCGCGCTCGAGCATTTGCTCGCGGCTGGAGGCAAGCGCATCCGCCCCACCCTCGGCCTGCTCGTTGGCAACATGCTGGGTGCGCCCCTTGAAAAACTCGTCACCCTCGGCGCGGCTGTTGAATTATTGCACACCGCAACGCTGGTGCATGACGACCTGATCGACGGCTCCCTGCTTCGCCGCGGCATGGCCACGCTGAATGCGCGCTGGTCGCCGCCCGCCACCGTGTTGACAGGCGACTATCTTTTTGCGCGAGCCGCAAAACTTGCCGCCGAAACCGATCACCTGCCTTTGATGAAATTATTTTCAGAAACGCTCGCGACCATCGTCAACGGCGAACTGACGCAAATGTTCACCTCGCGCGGGTTGATCAGCCGCGACAATTATTACAAACGCATTTACGCCAAGACCGCATCCCTGTTTGAAATGACTTCGCGCGCCGCGGCCATGGTCAGCCCTGCAAATGAAGAGACGATTGAATCCATGCGCGATTTCGGATATCAGATCGGTGTGGCCTTCCAGATCGTGGACGACATCCTCGACTTTAATGGCGATCAAAATGCAGTCGGCAAACCGCTCGGTTCGGACCTGTTGAATGGTCTGGTGACCCTGCCAGCCATTTACTACGCTGAGGCCAATCCGACGGACGCCGATGTCGCATCCCTGCCCAATGGCGGCTGGACCAACAACGACAACATGACCCGCCTCGTGGATAACATCCGCATGAGTGATGCCTCCAAGAAAGCCATGCTCGAAGCCGAACAGCACATAGACCGCGCTCTCGCCTGCCTCGATTCGATGGACTCCTGCGTCGAATGCGAAGCCCTGGAAAACCTTGCCAAATATATTGTAGATAGAAAAGTGTAAACTTATATCCGTCCTGAGCGGAGTGACGAGTGCTTTTCGAGGAACGAAGCCGAAGGACAAGTTAACGTAAAACATCAAATATCCTATATTCGCGTCCTTCGACTTCGCCGCACAAAAAACGCGCGGCTCCGCTCAGGACGAAGAAAACAACCCTCCCATGCCCAGCCCTAAAAAACCCTTCCGCTTTAACGTCGGTTTCATCATTCACGCAGAGATCGGCTATAACCACGACTTTCCCTTTGAGTTTGAGAAGGTCAACCTTGAAGACCTCGAACTGCGCCATTTTGGAGGTATTGCCAATGTCGGCAAGACCCCGCAGGGACTCATCCTGCAAGGTGACTTCTCCGCTGAAACATCGCTCAAATGCGTGCGCTGTCTGACAGATTTCGACCACGCATTAGACTGGTCTTTCACCGAGTTGTACGCCTTCGATCAACGCTCCGAAACCGAGGAAGGCCTGCTCATTCCCGATGACGCGCATCTTGATATTGCAGAAATGCTGCGCGAGTATGCCCTGCTCGAAGTTCCCATCAGCCCTGTTTGCAAGCCCAGTTGCAAGGGGCTTTGTCCTGAATGCGGGCAGAACCTAAACGAGAAGGATTGCGGCCACAGGCCTGAACCATCCGATTCTCCATTTGCAAAACTAAAAGACCTGTTGAAATAGCGAATGCTCCCCAGATCGGGGAGCATTTCTATTATCAGTAGTTCACGAAAAGGCTTCGTAGTAGCGACTTTAGTTGCTTTTTACCCGAACGACTAAAGTCGTTACTGCGTTCTCGTGAAGTTCTGATTATTACTTCTTTCTTTCCTGATAACGCTTGTAAACCCGCGTCCAGGTTTCGGATGGGTTTTCAGGTTTGGCTTTTTTATGTTCTTTCTTGCTCAGGAAGAACGCAAAATCTTCCAGCAATGCCGAAATGGGTTCTTTGGCTTTGTCGAGCACAAGCGGGCGGCCCATGTTGATTGCTTCCACTATGGCATCCGGCACATGCGGAATGGTGGCCACAAACTCCATGCCCATCGCGGCTTCGATCTTTTCCTTTGCAAGGCTGGAGCGCGGGATGATGCCATTCAGCAAGGGCTTGATCCTTTCGGCAGGGTAGCCAAGTTTTTTGTAGGCATCCAGTGCGGCGGCGGTGGCGCGGACAGAGGCCATATCGGGGGCGCTCACCAGCAAAATAATATCGGCGAGGTCCAGGGCGCTGATGGCGGCTTCGCTAAAATCGTGGGGAAGGTCGGCAATGATGTATTGATACTGTTCCTTGAGCATGGTGATGACGCTGGTAAGCATTTCGCCGCGCAAGGCTTCGCCCTCGTCTGGAAAGGTGGGCGCTGCGATGAAGGCCAGGCCGCTTTCATGGGTACTGATAATGCTGTTCAATGAATCCGCATCCAATTCACCTTCTTTGTAGCGGGATACATCGGCCCAGGTGCGGCGCAGGTTTTTGTTGAGCATGAGAGCCACCTGGCCTGCGGTCATGGTAAAGTCCAGGAGGATGGTTCTGCCCCACAAATTGGATAGGGACAAGCCGAGGTTGACAGCCAGTGTGGAGCAACCCGTTCCGCCGCGCAGGCTGTGGACGGCGATCATCCGCGCAAGCTGTGAGGGGTCCCTTGTAACCGTAACAGGCGGGATCAATTCTGCCCGGCGGACAAGGGCCGCCACCCGCGCGGCTAATTCGGCAGGCTCAAACGGCTTGCTCAAATAATCGTCCGCGCCCACTTCAAAGGCGCGCAGTTTATCCTGCAAACCAGCCTGTGCCGTAAGCACAAGAATGGGCGTGGAGATAAACTGGGCGTCGCGGCGCAGTTGGTGGGTCACTTCGTATCCGGTAATATCCGGCATCATGACGTCGGTGATGATCAGGTCGGGTTTGGTGGTGCGGGCGCGGGCAATGCCGCTGATGCCGTCTTCTGCAAAAACGATCTGGTAATCCAGCCCGTCGAGGGCTTTGCTGATTAGCTGGTAATAGGTGGGTTCATCGTCAATCACGAGAATGCGAGTCATGTCAGGCCTCCGTCTATGGGGTATGTTGAAGCAGATATTCCCGAACCCGGCTGGCTTCGGTATCGAGATATTCGATCAGGGACTGGGTTTCGGCAATGTCTTCATGTTTGCAAAGCTGTTCGAGGTGCGCGGCAAGTTCGGCGAGGAAGGTGGCGTCAAAATTCAGGGAGACTCCCTTGAGCGTGTGTACGTGGCGGGCGAGTCGGTTGATGTCGCCGTCTGTGTAGGCGGAGTGAATTTCTTCCATGCGGGCGGGCAGGTGATCTCGAAAATCTTTGCACAACTCGAGCATGAATTCGCGGTCGCCGTCAAAGCGGAGGAGTGCGGCTTCCAGGTTTACGGGAATTTCCGGGGGAGTGAATGTTTGGGGTTCAGGAGCAGGCCGCTCGGTGGGGTGGGAGGCGGGGTTGTCTTCTTCTCCGAACAAGCCTTCATCGGCATCCATTGAAAATTTCTGCTCATCGAAAGATGCGGGTTGAAGTTTGTCATCCTCTTGATCTGGTGTGACTTCCAGCCAGCGATCCAAAACATTGTAAAGGATGCGTGATTCGATGGGCTTGGTGACGTAATCGTCCATGCCTGCGTCGATGCATTTCTCACGGTCGCCTTTCATGGCGTGGGCGGTCATGGCAACGATGGGGATATGCTGGTTGTGGGCGATCTCCCAATCACGGATTTTGCGGGTGGCTTCGAAGCCGTCGAGCTCGGGCATTTGCACGTCCATGAGAACGATGTTGTAGCCGCCTGAGATGGTTTTTTCAAAAGCCTGCTGGCCGTCATCCACCACATCGACAAAGTAGCCGGCTTTCTGCAAAATGGCGACGGCGAATTTCTGGTTGATGGAGTTGTCTTCTGCGAGCAGGATGCGCTTGCCGACCGATCGTTTTTCGGAGATCACATGGCGGGTAACAAGGCCGGGGTCGTCTTCGCCATGGCTGCTGAGAATTGCGAGCAGGGCATCGTACAACATTTGTTGTTTGACCGGCTTTAGCAGGTAGCCTGCACAGCCAAGCGCCTTGAGCCGTACGGCGTCGCCGCGTTTGCCCATGGAGGTAAGGATGACGACTTTTACATCCTTGACGAGCGGGTCGCTTTTGATGGCGCGGGCGGTCTGTTCGCCGTCCATGCCGGGCATTTGCATATCCAGTAACACAACCTGATAGGGGTTTCCTTCGCGGGCGGCGTTGTGGAGCATTTCAAGGCCGCGCGCTCCGCTGGCGGCTGTATCTACAGAACAGCCGAAGCCTTCCATCATTTTCGTGAGCACGATTCGATTCGTCTGGTTATCGTCGATGCCGAGGACGCGGGCGGTTCGCAAGTCGGTTGCGCTGAGGGAGATGGCGCTTTCAACGGGCGGTTCGGCGCTGATTACTTCAAAGGTGATGTCAAACCAAAAATCACTGCCCATGCCCGATTCACTCTTTATGCCGATCTCGCCGTTCATGGCCTCGACCAATTGTTTGGAGATGGTCAGGCCGAGTCCCGTGCCGCCGTATTTTCGTGTGGTGGAACCATCTGCCTGTGTAAAACGATCAAAGATGGCCGCCTGTCTTTCGGGCGGAATGCCAATGCCTGTATCCTGCACGGAAAAATGGATTTTGGCGTGAGAGGTATTATCTTCCACTGCCTCGGCGCGGATGACGATTTCTCCCTGGTGTGTGAACTTGATGGCGTTGCCGACCAGGTTGGTTAATATTTGGCGCAGTCTGCCTGCATCTCCGTGCAGGACGTGGGCAATATCGGGGTGTACGAGGCAAACCAGCTCAAGGCCTTTATCCTGTGCGCGCCTGGCGAGTGCATAGCCTACATCTTCCACCAGGTTGCGCAGGTTGAAGTTGATGGCTTCGAGTTCGAGTTTGCCCGCTTCGATCTTCGAGAAATCCAAAATATCATTGAGAAGGGTGAGCAGAGCCTCGGCGCTCTTGAGCGAGGTTTGCAGGTAATCCTGCTGTTCGTTGTTCAAGGGAGTGTCGAGGGCAAGCTCCAACATGCCGATCACGCCATTCATCGGCGTGCGGATCTCGTGGCTCATATTGGCGAGGAATTCACTCTTCGAGCGGTTGGCCTGTTCGGCCTCCTGCTGGGCGCGGACAATTTCTGAAATGTCGTGGTAGATCGCCAGGGTGCCGGTCTTCTCCCCTTCCACGAATACGGGCACGCCAAAAATTTCCACATCCACGAGGCTGCCATCCTTGCGGCGGCGTTTGCTCAGCGCATGGACATTATCCTGCGTAACCTGCCGGGTATATTGAACGGCTTCTTCACGCGTTTCTGGCGTTGTAATCAGGTCATCCAGGTTGGTCCCCACAATTTCCGCGTTGTTGTAGCCATACAGGTTTTCAAAAGCAGGGTTGCTGGATACGATCTTCTCATGATTATCCAAAACCACGATGGCCACCGGGCTGTTGCTGACCAGCGATTCAAAAAATTGCTTCTGGCGTAATGTCTCTGTCTCGATGCGTTTGCGCTCGGTGATATCGCGCGCCACCCAGACAACCCTATCCTCCTGCATGGGCGAGATCGTCCCCGAAAACCAGGTCAGTTGGCCGGCAATCGGCAGGGAATATTCCACTTGCAGGATTTTTCGACTCTCCAAAACGGTGTGGATGTTGCCCATCAGCTTTTCCGCTTCCTCCCTGGGGAAGACGTCGCTCAACGTCTTTCCGATCAGGTCTTCGGGAGGCTTGATCAATAAATCCGAGCGGGTGGGCGCCACGCTGACGTATTTTCCGTTGCGGTCATACACAATGACCACATCGCTCATGGCGGCGAAGAGCGCGCGCATTTGAGTTTCGGAAGCGCTAAGCGCCTCCAGGGCCTGCTTGCGCTCTGTAATATTTTCCTTGACCGCGAGAAAATGAGTGATCTCCCCGTTTTCATTCGTGATCGGCGAGATGGATGCAGATTCCCAATATAGCTCGCCAGTTTTTTTCTTGTTTTGAAGTTCCCCCCGCCATTCCCCACCGGACAGGATCGTATCCCACAACCGCTTATACTCCTCCGGAGGTGTATGCCCTGATTTCAGGATGCGCGGATTTTGCCCGATGACTTCTTCGAGGGCGTAGCCAGTGGTTTGCGAAAATTTTGGGTTGGCGTACTCGATCCGGCCTTGCAGGTCTGAAATCACAATCGTGGATGCGCTTTGCTCCACCGCGCGGGATAGTTTGCGGAGGCGTTCCTCTGCCTGTTTCCGTTCGGTAATATCGGAGAGAATGATCAGGCTTTGTTCCTCGGCTCCATGCACCTGAACTGCATGAGTGGAAACATCATACAGGCGTTTCAGCCAGGTGAATTCTGTTGCGCGGTTTTTTTGCGCTTCCAGGAAATCCCCCCCCAGTACATTTGCGAGCGGCGCGCCGATGATGTTGGAGAACCTTGTGTTGAGGCGGTCTGCCACTACATGGTTACAGCGCAGGATGGTGTTTTCCGCATCCACAACAAATATCAGGTCGGAAAAAGAGTCGAAAATAACCTCCCATTCCTTTTTAGACTGGTCAATCGCCGCGGAAAGGTTGCGCTGTACGCCGATCATCCCCGCCATCAGGCCGATTACGATGGGGGCAAGGTCCACCACATACATGATTGGCGCGGTTCTATGAATGTACTTGAAAGACTCGAATGTAAAAGGCAGGTTTTGTCTATTAAACTCAAGCCAGATTCCCATGGCAATAAACACAAATCCCCCCAATACGCCAATAAACCCAAATATATATGTTGCCCGGCTTTTATACCAATTCATTGATACCTCCACGACATAAAAGTATGGATTACCAAATTAATTAATTTCAGTATATCATACGGAAAATTGTAAAAATCTTACAATTAAGTAACGTCTCAAAGGCAGGGTTTACCCGCATTGACAGAATCTAGCCGCCATTCCCAACGGCACGCATGGTCTTTGCAAAGTCCGTTGACGAATTTTGGATTTTGTAGCTCAGGCATAACGCGAATGGCGCGAAGGGAGCAAATTTTCGCGAAAGCCACACCCTGGCGCGGACATCCACTTGCCATTCACCCAAGGACATAGTAAACTAGCGCTCATGAGTTTCAAACACGTTTCCCCAATGGTGCTAACACTTGCACCGCGCGCAAGTGCAGGTGTGACCATGGCCATGCACAGCATAATGCGAATGGAGATGTCTCCCTGTGCCAAATGGAAAGCACGTTAGGTCTACACACCTGAACGTAAAAAGGCTGTCCATTTCGCGGACGGCCTTTTTGTTTGTAAATGCAAAAACATTTAAACACATAGGACACAACACTTGCGCCGCACGCCAGTGCAGGTGAGAGCACAAAGGTTTTTCCTTAGTGTTCCTTCGTGCCCTTAGTGGTAAAAGAACTACGGAGGCACGAATGAACGAGAATATCCTTATCGCCATCGCCTGGCCATACTCAAATGCCGAGATACATGTTGGGAATATCACGGGTTCCCACTTGCCCGGTGACATTGTTGCGCGCTACCACCGCCTGCAAGGGAACAAAGTCCTCGTGGTGTCAGGCACGGATTCGCATGGCACACCCGTTGTCATCGCCGCGGACAAAGAGGGCAAGCCCGTCGAGGAAGTCTACAAAAAATATCACAACTCCTTCATCGAAGTCTTCAAAGGCTACGGCATCACCTACGATATGTTCACCACCACGCACAGCGAGAATCATTTCAAGGTCTCGCAGGCCATGTTCCTTGCCTTGCAAAAAAACGGATTTCTTTTCAAGCAGTTCAGCAAGCAGTGGTACTCACCCAGCGCGGACAAGTTCCTGCCTGACCGCTACGTCGAAGGGACTTGTTACATCTGCGGCTTCGAAGGCGCGCGCTCCGATCAATGCGACAACTGCGGCAACGTATTGGAGCCAGAGAAATTAATTAATCCGCGCGCCAAGACTGGCGACGGCGCACTCGAACTGCGCGACACCGAACATTTTTATCTCGATCTTTCCAAGCTCGAGCCTGATGTGAAAAACTTTTTAAAGGAACGCGCCCCGCACATGCGCGACACCGTCATCGGCGAGTCACTGCGCAAGATCGAAAGCGAAGGACTCAAAGCCCGCTCGATCACACGCGACCTCGATTGGGGCATCCCCGTTCCCGTCGAAGGCTGGACGGAAGCAGGCAAGCGCATTTACGTTTGGTTCGAAGCAGTCATCGGCTACCTCTCCGCCCCCATTGAGTGGAGTCAACTTCAAGCGTCCTCCCTGAGCGGAGGGGAGAGTAGCGACCCGAAGTCGAAGGGCGATGCGTGGCGCGATTGGTGGACGAATCCCAACGCGAAGCAATTCCACTTTATCGGCAAGGACAACATCTTCTTCCACACATCGCAATGGCCTGCTGAATTAATGGGCGCAGGCAGCGCGTTCATGGAAATCTTCGCAGGAGAAGAAGTTCCATTGACCCTGCCGTATGATGTGCCCGCCAATCAGTTCATGAACCTCGAAGGAAAAAAGATCAGCGGTTCGGGCAATTGGGGCGTGTGGGGACTCGACGCGCTGACGCGTTTCGACCCCGATGCCCTGCGTTATTACCTGACCGTCAACATGCCCGAAGCAAAGGACAGCGATTGGGATTGGGCTGAGTTCGTGGCGCGCAACAACAACGAACTGGTAGCCACGTGGGGCAACCTTGCAAACCGCGTACTGGCATTTTGTTACAAGAATTGGGATGGGCAAGTTCCTGATGTGCCCTTCGACACGGCTCAGGGTGCGCTCGCGCTTCGCGACTCCGACCTGAGCCTGCTCGCCACCATCGAAAATGGATTCAACACTGTGGGCGCAGAACTCGAAGCCGTGCGTCTGCGCTCTGCATTAAGCGAGACGATGAAACTTGCCACGGTCGTCAATCAATATCTGGATGTCAACGCGCCGTGGTCTGCCATCAAAGTGGATAAAGCCGAAGCGGGCAAAACAGTCTACACCGCGCTCAAAGCCATTGACTCGCTCAAGGTCATGTTCTCCCCCTTCCTGCCCTTCACCTGCGAAAAACTGCACAGCTTCTTCAACTACGAAACTCCCCTCTTCGGCGAGCAATACACCGAGACGGTTAAAGACTCGCTCGGCGAGCATACGGTATTGCGTTATCGCCCTTCGACTTCGCTCAGGGTGCAATGGAAGCCCAGCGACTTACAGCCCGGGAAGAAGTTGAATCAACCTGCTCCGCTGTTTAAGAAGTTGGAGGAGAGTGTGATTGAGGAGGAACGAGCGAGATTGGGGAAATAATTCCCGTGCTATAATCTCTTTAGAGGTGTCCCATGACTCTTGTAACTTATGAAGGTGTTGTCCAAAAAGGCAGTATCCTTTTGAATGAAGGGGTACAACTGCCTGAGAATGCGAAGGTATATGTGGTTATCACCGAAGAAGTGATCCGCGTGATGATTGATGGAAAGAAACCTATACAAATTCTTTCGCCCCATTTTGCCCGGCGTGAAGATGCGGCCCATTTCGAGTTAACCGTCACCGAGAAAAAACCCAATGCCTGAGTACGACGCTGAAAATTACAATCCACCTGCGCCAGTTGCTTATGTGACTCTTCGGAATCCTGCAACTGGCGCTGTATTATCCAACGTCCCCATGTTAATTGACACAGGTTCAGATACCACCTTACTGCCGTCCGATGTTGTCGAAAAACTTGGGGTGAAGGCTGAAGAAGATAATGGCTTTGAAGTTCAAGTATTTGACGGCGATACTAAATTCTTAAGGGTTGTAAAACTCGATTTGTTGGTTCTTGATAAAACATTTAGGGGGGAGTATTTGCTGATCGACCGCTCCATTGGGATTTTGGGAAGAAATATTTTAAATAATGTTCGGATTCAGTTTGACGGCCCACGCAGAAAATGGAACGAGCAGAAATAATTCAATGGAAACCCAGCGACTTACAGCCCGGGAAGAAGTTGAATCAACCTGCTCCGCTGTTTAAGAAGTTGGATGAGAGTGTGATTGAAGAGGAACGGGCAAGGTTAGGAAAATAAAAATTAAAATCGGATGTCGCTGTGACATCCGATTTTTTCTTAATTGTCCTGTGAAGAATGGCAGAGCAGGTGCGACGCCCTCCCGTAAAAAACTTCCGTGTTTTATAAAACACGGAAGCCCTCATTTTATTCCCCAAATGGCAGATTCAAATATGCATCCCAAATCCCAAGCGACTCTTTCGCGCATCTGTCGCTTCTTTCCAGCCCCGTGTAAAGCCAAAAGGTGGCAAGCTCACGCGCTTCCCCAGGCGGGATCACTTCCATCAATTTGTTATAGTCAGTGGATGCAAAATTCACCACAAATCCAAAATGATTTTCAGCCGCTTTTTCGAGCAAGAACTGAATCCATCGGGTTTGGTCTGCCTGTGTGAAATCATATTTCGCTCCAAAGGCTTCAAACCCTGCCGAAGACATCCCAGACTCTGTGATCACGATCGGCTTCCCGAAGGAAATGGCAGTGTCGAAAAAATCCTCGGTAATTGCCACCTTGTTGCCATAGGGCCAGCCATAAGGATAGGCGCTTAATCCAAGCAGGTCGCTGTATTGGAGCAGTTCTGTAATTTCACGTTTTTGTTCTTCGCGGTCGCCGCCATCCAAACCGTTCATGTGCGTATTGGTGAATGTCGCAAAGATGGGCAGGTCGGGATAATCACGTTTTAAATTTTCATAAACATATTGATGAAGTTCCTTGTACGCTGTCCATGTTTCGGGCGCGCCTGCCTGCGCCACGTTGACCTCGATGCCGATTGCAAAATAATCAGGCTGAAAAAAATCAACAGCACGCCGCGCAAAATTCAAGTAAGCCGTCTTCACGTCAGGATGATTTAACTGATATTCATCCCACGGTTTCGGCAGAGGCTGTCCCGTATCCGTTCCCCAATATTCCGCCATGCTGGTGCGCGACATATCCAAAGGCGTGATCGCCACATACAACGTATGATTCGCAGGCATCGAATCCTTCGCCCACTGCCACTCACTCATTACCGCTTCGGGATACTCGCCATCCGCAAACGCCTCGGGCCAGGGAATGCCGCCGTCATAGTGCATGGCCGTTAAATCCCCATGCGTTTCGAGAAACTCATTCATGTGTTCGATGCCTTCCAGAGTCGCTTCGGACGGCCAACGCGTAAACCCCATGTGGAATGGACGAACGCCCGCTTCCAACTTAACCGTTGAGCTGGTTGCTGAACAAACGGGTGTTGCCGCCGCTGGGACATTCTTCCCGCCGCAAGCCAGTGATGTGATCGCAAGAATAAGGATGGAAGTGTAAAAGTTTTTCATTGTGTGAGTTGACTGCCTGAAATGGAAATTAGGAAAATAAAACGACCTGTATGATGTATACAGGTCGTTTTATTGAAAAGTTGCAGAAAAACTTATTTGCCCGTTTATGCTTCTTGTTTATTGCCCGTGATATCCAACTTAAGCGCGATATAAAATATGGCAGATATCATCAGCAGGAGGCCGTAATTATGTTCCCTTGTTTCGTACACCCCTTGAGGCACACCCATGGTGGGGTGTAGATAAAAACCTGGAAATCGTTCCATAAAACTAATAAGCGCCTTTTGAAGGATGTAGTTGGCCAGGATCAGAAACCCATACTGCCAGGGCAGAATCGGAAATTTTGTTTCGAGGAACTGCCGGATTGGCTTGATCAACCAGCAGGCGGTGGGGATTAAGAAGCCAAACGCCAGCGAAAAGACCGCCGCGAGTTGATCGAAATCCAATGGCAACAGCGCATCTTCCCCCTGAAAGAATTTCAGGTTATGAAGATTCAATTCCTGCTGAACATTGATACCCTTGATGAGATCATTCGTTTCAATGTTTAAAATCCGCTGTCCCCAGCTAATCTCTTCAAAGGTTGCCAGCAGAAACAACAGCGCAAACCCCAGAAAGGATAGGCGCTTTAACCAAGCGGGATCTTTGAGGCTGAGTTTGACAGGGGATCGATAGAACGCGACGGCAAACATCACAGAAGCGACGAACAGATAAATTGGAGAAAGGTTTTCGTATATTCTATCCTCCCTGACAAAGGCATCCAAAATTTCTTCCTTCATGAAAATAGGAATGTACGTGGCAATAAGTAATAAAGCAAAGAAAAAAATAGATTTGTTGATATCAAACTTTGTTTTCATATAACAACTTCTCCTCAACCTAATTTTTTATGTAAATGATGGTGCCTGTCGTCCCGAAGGTTTGGATGGAAAACAAGCCTGAATTTCAAGAACCCTTCTGTTCACTCAAAACAATGCCTTCGGGCCATTTCGTGCAGGGTCAATTATTTAACCCTACTTGGCCGTAATTATAGCAAAAGACAAAGGAATTGGTGACATCCAAAATCAAAAGGGTGCGCTAAAAGTTTGTAGATGAGTTGCTCCCTTCGCCTTCCTCAGCGAAAGATTTACTCGCACACCTGCCCTCCCGCTCGCTCCGCTTCGGGGACGATGTGGCGGACGGTGCCAGGGAAACGCCGCCGAGGACGGCGGCTTGAGCCTGATGACTAACTCACCTTACGCAGTTCAATCCCGAAGGGATGGCAGGATGATAGAAAATTACGTGAAAGAATTCCAAATCCCGAAGGGATGATATTGATTTTACAAGCCATGACACCCCTGTGGGGTTGAATTTGGCACATCCCAAAAACTATAATCATTTGACCCCTTCGGGGTCTTCGAGTAAATCGCGTAAGGTGAGTGACTAAAAAACTTTGAGTGCTCCCAATCAAAATGTGCGCTTAGCCAGCCTTTGGATGAAACAGATATGTACAGGATGTATTCAGCATGACGAAAGAACCCCCGGGATCTTCACTTGACTGCAATAGTAAAAATCCCGGAGTGGGTGGGTTGAATCTTTTTTTCGTTATTGGGCAGGCAGTGGAATGGTCTCGTTAACGGTGACCTGGCTTGTTCCATCCGCGTTAAAGACCGTAACGGTATGCGTGGCCTGGGTCTCGTTGATGGCTATCCATTCTTCTCTTCGGATCAGCCTGGGGATATTGTTGGCGATGGTGTAAGTGTCAATGCCCCAATTGGCCGCGCTCTTTCGCCACGAAGAGCGGATCTCAGAATTGCCGGGGAATTCCGGCGACCTGATCTTCCCATATTCCTCGTTATAAACGAACAAACGGGCGGCAGGGTCATAGATGTAATATACGTAGGGAATATTGGGGCCAGCGGGCAGGTTTCTTACGATACGGAAATCGTCGTTCCCGTCGTAGTTCATATCTCCAACGATAAAGCTGTTCGCATCATTCACAGGGGTGGCTGTTTCAAGCGACGATGGCAGGGTGATATCCTGTGACAGGCCGCCCAGCCCAACATCCTCCGGGCGTTGGAAAACCTTGATGGTCGCGATCTTCATATTCCCCGAGGCGTCCATCGAGCCGCACACGTTGAAATGGGTTGGGTTCGGATTCAATCCAGCAAGCCTAAGACTGCGGGTTAAATCCACACAGGTGCCTGTGGAGCCCGTTGCGGGTGAAGTTGTTCCCGCCGAATTAAGCGGCACTTTGAGTACGCTCCCAACCGCCAATGTTGAGTTAACCATTTGCAAGACACTTGCGTCTGCGTTGTATATCTGCGCGATGGAGGCCCAGGTTTCCCCAGCTTTGACCGTGTGCGTTCCAATGCAGGGTTTTCCATAAATTTTCCCCACACTTCCAATATTTGGCACGTTGATAACCATGTCTTTCTGGATCAAGGCAGGGTTGGATAACTGTGGATTGGCCTGAACTAATTTGGCAGGATCGGCTCCATAACAGCGGGCGATCTGCCACAGCCATTCACCATCAACTACCGTATGCGGATATGTTGAGCCAGGCGTTAGATTTGATTGAGTAACGGCTCCTTTCGTGACCGTAGCTGATACTGACTGCGAAGGGCCTGCTCCTCCGCCGGAGGCAGTAGCACTGGTCGCCACGGATACAGCATTCATGTCAGCCTGGGTAACTGTATAGTTGGCCGAGCAGTTTACAGTTGAGTTTGAAGCGAGGGTGAGAGTCGCTTCGCCGCAATTAATCGGCGAACCAAATCCAACATCAGTCACTGTAAATTGAGCAGGTCCCAGGGATTGTGATCCGCTGTTTTTGATCACGTAATTGTACGTCACGATTTGACCGATGCGATCATAAGTGGATGGGTTGGCTGTTTTTGTGAGGGTGAGCGCTTTGGCTGGGACGACGGGGACAGTGGTGGTGACCTGGTTTGAATTTACGGTGTAGACGTTGGCTGTTGCAATGCTCACAACCGAGCCTTTATCAAGATCGGCTTGTGTGATCGCATAATCGGAAGTGCATTCGATTGTCTCTCCCTGATCGAGACGATCATCCAGATTGCCGACTGTGTTGAGAGCGGGGCATGTGAGCGCTGTGCCTGTCACGGTGATGTTGGCGGGAATATTGGAACTGCCGTTTTGGATGACTTTGATGGAATATTTGAATTTGATAACCTGACCCACTGTGTTATACGGAATTGAGGTGTCCACTTGAACGGTGAGCTCAAGTTGCACCAATTCAGTCAGAGATGCAGTTGCCTGTACGATCGGCAGGACAGACTGATCAGTTGTTGAGGATGTGGTTAAACTACAGGCGGCCAGAACGGATACCATGAATGCAACAAGAATGAGGGAGCGTATCAACTTTGCCATTTTATTTCCTTTCCTGTTATCTCAGAAGATAAGTGTGTGCATGTAAAGGTTGTCAGCCTTCCCCTTTTCCCTCACCCCAAGTATGAAGACTTTTCGCCGTGTCGACTCCTCCCTCTCCCTGAGGGACGTGTGCCCGTAAGGGTAGAGGGCAGGGTGAGGGGTGTTCACAGCCCAGCGAACAATCTACCTCCCCTGACAACCTTTGCTTGCACACAGATAAGTTCATTGCTGTTAGTGGTTAGGACGAGTATAGCATTAATGAAGTGGCAATGTCTATTTTTTGAAAACTGTTTGAGACGACACAAAGAAGGGAGTCAAAAAAACGCGCCTGAAAACTCAGGCGCGTTTGGATATTGTTGCTTGTCTCATAACTTTAGTAAATCACAATTTCGCTTTGGAGCGCGGATTTTAGTCCGCTTTGCCCCTGTAAAATTGCGGACCAAAATCTGCATTCCGCATTATATGTGATTTACGGAAATTTCCAAGTCTTTATTGAAATTAATATGTTGGCTTTTGCGGTTTGTAATTTTTTCCGCCGATCCACACTCCAACCACAGTTCCCAGAATGCAAAGAAGAAAGGCAAAGAGCGCGACGGTTTCAAAACGGCTGGAAGTGAGCGCATTCAATACCGGGATATGCAGTGTGTTTGCGCTCATTCGCAGGGAATTGGGTATAAGCAACCCAATCATTACGCCCAGGATCGCGCCAGTTCCCATCCCTGTATATGCGCCGATGCTTGGGCCTCCACTGGAACCTGCTGTTCGGCTGACGACTAAACCAATCAGCAACCCTGCCAGTGCGCCCAGTATGACGCCTGCGGTAAACCCCATGAGGATGCCGGTCAGGTTCATGGTCAGGGCGCCGGTGGCGGTGCCAAGTAGGGCTCCTGAAATTTCACCGACGATTCCGCCAAATATGGCGCTTTGTTGGTTGAGGTTGATTTCAACCGTTTTATTTATCGCGCCCGCATAGGCGGCTTTATTTGTCTGCGGCCAGGCGCGCTGGCTTTTCGATACGGATATGGCGTTTTTAGGCATGGTTGAATCTCCTTATTCATAAAGCGGGCTAAATACTTATTAATGAAGTCGCTTCTTGTTGAAAAAGGTTACGGTTCGGAATTAAATTAAATATGAGAAGTGTAGCTCGAAATAAATTTGACAAATGAAGGCTGGGGAACCTGCTTTGAATATGTAGTTGTTGACAGAATCCGTTTCCCCATTTCTTTCTCAATGTTATTTTGCCCCAAACTTTACTAAAAATGGTTCTTTGGAATTAAGTGAGGTTCCTTCGCCACGGAGCGCACAGAGACCTTTGAGAAAAGGCGCTTTAACTCACTTTCTCTGTGGTCTCTGGGGCTTGCCCCACCAATTCCGTGACATCGTGTACAAAAAGAATGTATCTTCTCAATAATCAGGGGAAACGTCCCGAAGGTTTCTACAAATTTGGACAACCTTTCGCAAAACCTCACCGCACTGGCGCGCGGCGCAAGTGTCAGGACGGTGCGTAAACACCCGTTTTATTGAGATGATACAAAAGAATGGCAAAAAGGATTTAAGAAATTAAGAGTAATCCGTATTGCGTGCCCCGTTTTGAAGATTTACCTCTTCGGAACACGCAACACGTACATGTGCTATTTCGCCGAGACTTCCCAGACGTTTCCATCAGGGTCTTTGAAATAAGCGACGGTTTGCCCCCATGCGGTTGCTTTGGGTCCCTCGAAAATCTCCACGCCTTTTGATGCTAGCTCGGCGCAGGCTGTTTGAAGGTCGTCCACTTGAAATGCCAGAAGGACGCCGCCGCCCTGGGTGATGTGCTCTTTCGGGAACAACATTTTTGCCGCCGCTTCTTTTTCAAACAGCATCAAGGGCGTGCCATCCAGTTTGAATTTGACAAAGAAATTTCCGTTGGCGAATTCCACTTCCAGGCCGAGGGCGTCTCTGTAAAAGGCGAGGGATTGATCGAGGTCTTGCACCAGCAGGCAACTGGCAGTTAATCTATTAAACATGACTTATATTTTCTCCAACTCATTCGCCATTTTGTTGAGTTTGACATAGGCGCTGATTTCAGGGATGACGAAGATGATCAGGAATGAAAGAAAATTGATGATCGCGCCTGTGCCCGGCTCACTGGTCAATGGCAGGATGAACATATCCTGAAGCTCGCGCAGGCTGTGCATGATGAAGGCGAAGGAATAGAAGCGCGGATTTTGACGCACCAGCGCCAGCAAAGAAATAACCGCCATCAGCGCGTTTCTGCCTCCAAGAATGTAAAGTACCTGCCTCGAGATGTCGTTCGTGACTGCGCCAGGATAAAACAACTCAGGGTTAATGTAGCAGGCATAGGTTTGGAAGGACAGAATGGCAAGGATGACGACTTGCAGGATGTTGATCCAGACGGGGATTTTTGTTTTCATTTTATTTCTCCTTGGAAACTGTTTAATAGACTTTATCGGTAATTAGAAAAAACGTCCCGAAGGTTGTTGTCAGGAGTTCAAATTCCTCAAGAAAAACCTTCGGGACGGTGCCTGTGCGTTATTTCCGATAACGTCTAATAACTCGTTTTGGCTTCTTGATCTTTGGGTTACAAGTCTTTTGTACACGGACTTTTAAGGCTTTTCCGTGAGAATCCGCGTCATCCGTGTACAGAAAGGGTAGTTATTAAACAGTCTCTTAATTTGGCGGGATGTGTTCAAGCCTATGCTTGTTTCTTGAATCCGTTCTTAAGCGCCATGACGAATCCAATCAAGATCAGCAAAATGCCTGCGGCGGCAAACATCCATTTGAGCGTGGTGAAAACCATCACCACGGTTGCGAGCGCGGCGGGTTGTGACGGAAAGATGGTGATCAGCGCCACAATGCCGACGTTCTCGAGCAAATCAAACAACCATGCGCCAAGCGGCAGTACGTTGAATTTTCGGATGGCGCTGTTGGGCGCAAAGCCGCGCTGGTAGAGCCAGGAAATTAACAAGCCAAAAAAAAGCAAATGCACAATCGGGTAAATAATATCCACTGTGAGCAGGGAGGTTCGATAAAGCGCGCGCCCAGCCTCTCCATATTTTTCGATCATGCCGAAGGTTTGGGCGGGCGTTGCAAAGAACATGAGATCGAGCATTTGAACGCCAGCCTGCCCGTTCGCCATTTTGGTTTGAACAAGCGGGAAGAGGTAGCCTGAAAAAACGAATCCGTCCAGCACAAAAAGAGCAAAGATGAGCCAGCCTTTTGTCCAGTTGTAAAAACGATCTGATAAGTTGCTTAACATGGTTTCTCCGTGTGTAAATTTTTTGATGCGAATATTTGAAGCGGCGATATTCTAAGGGTTTTGCCGACCCGCTCACAGGTCAGATTGAGCCGAGTGATGGTCAAATTGGATGAAGAAGCGCATCCCACTTAATCTCAAAACGGGTCGGGTCACGAAGGGCTTTTTCCTCGCCTGAAAAACGCACGCGAATAGAATCCCCTTTGTGCTTAGATTCTTTAGATGGGCTGAAAGCGATTGCGAAAAGCGACGGGACTGACGCGCGTGTGTTTCTTGAAGAACTTCACCAAATTGGTGGGGTCGTTGAATCCCAATCGGTAGGCGATCTCCTTGATGGGCATATTCCCCTGCGCCAGCAATCGTTGAGATTCGAGAATGACCTGCTCTTCGATGAATTCTTTGGCGGTCTTGTTTAATACCTGGCGGGTTAACCCGTTGAGTTTTTTGGGAGAGGCGGCAAGTTGTTTGGCATAATATTGCACGGCGCGAGACTTCGCCATATCCCGCTCGACCAGCCTGCGGAATGCGACGAATTCCTGATAATGCGGCGCAACCCGCTGGCTTACGGTGTTCCCTTGTTGAATGCGCCCAATTTGCAGGAGCATCAGGCGCAGTAAATGCCGCAGAATTTCATTGGACAGTTCATCGGTCGGTTGCTGGTACTCGCGTTGAATGGCGGCGGCTGGTTCATGTAGTAAACGCCGCTGTTCCGCGGATAGTTGAATGCGCGGCGAGAATAACGCGTGTTCAAAAATATTCAGGCTGTGAAGCAGGTTTCGTTCGGTCGCATTCTCGTATATGAATTCAGGTGTGAAAACGATAACGACACCTTTGACCGCCCGATTGATCTGATACTGATGGACTTGTCCTGTGGAAACGAGCAGGAGGGTTTTGTGATCGTACGCATAGTTGGTGAAGTCAATGGAATGGCTTCCAGCGCCATGCGTGAACAGGATGAGATGATAGAAATGAACACGGTGCGGAGACGCCAATACATGATTTGGCCCGCTTTTGAAGAGTGATTCAAGAGTCAAAATCTCCACCCCAAATTTTGGAGCTTCGATCTCGGAAAAATGGACTTCGGGAATTGGATTTGATTCTGACATGATGAGCCGCGCCGATTGCATAATTATACGCCCCTGCCAATCATAACTCGCCTGAGAGACTGTTTCTTAACTCTTTTTTGGGACACGGACAGCACGGACGCTTCGCGTACTGAAGTTCACGGAAGAAACCATAAAAAAGCCGCTCTTTTCCGTGAATTCTGTGTACAAAAAGAAGAGCGATAAGACTTAAGAAACGTTCTCTTATTTTTAAGTGGTAAGATTCGCACAATGAAACTTAACCTCGCCCTTGCTCAGATCAACACAAAACTTGGGGACGTTGAAGCGAATCTCGCCAAGCACCTCGATTACATCAAACAAGCCAAATCCGAAAAATCGGATTTGCTTGTTTTTCCCGAACTTTCTTTAACTGGATATGTCTTGCAGGATTTGGTGGCCTCGGTTGCTCACAAGCCGACAGAAGATGACCCCATCTTCAAGCATTTGTTCAAAGCGTCTCACGATCTGGACCTGGTAGTTGGCTTCGTGGACGAGGACTCCCGTCATCGCTTTTACATTGCCTCCGCCTATCTTTCGGGTGGAAAACTTGTGCATGTTCATCACAAAGTTTACCTGCCAACCTACGGACTCTTCGACGAAGGCCGCTTCTTCGCCTGGGGTGACTCTGTCTGTGCCTTCGACACCCGTTTCGGACGTGTTGGCATTCTCATCTGCGAAGACTTCTGGCACGCCTCGCCTCCGTACCTGCTCTGGCTCGACGGCGCAGACATCATGCTCTTTTCCTCCGCCTCCCCAGGCCGTGGACTGAACGACAAAGAGAAACTCGAATCTGCCCGCTGGGTGGAACGCGTCAACAAAGCCTATGCCAGCATGTTCACCTGCTTTGTGGCACACGCCAACCGTGTCGGTTACGAAGACGGACTCCACTTTTGGGGCGGCGCGACGGTCTTCGACCCAAACGGCGAAGAACTTGCGCATGGTCCGTACAATGAGGAGACCATCACTTTCACTGAGCTGGATTTGAATCAACTCCGCCGCACGCGAGCGCGGTTGCCGCTCTTGCGAGATGAACGAACAAATCTTGTGCAAACCGAATTATCGCGGATTTTGGAAAAGTAGGTAAATATGACAACTCCACAAATACAAGCCATTGTTGTCCCGCCGATCAATAAACGTATGCGCATTCCACAAGAAGCAATTGATGATGTGGTTCGGCAAATAGCAGAAAAGTTCAAGCCAAACAAAATTATTCTATTTGGTTCGTATGCGTACGGAAACCCAACACAGATCAGCGACGTGGATTTGCTGGTGGTGATGGATTCGGCGATTAAAGAAAATCAGGTATCGGCCGCTATTCGTAAGGCAATTAATTACCACTTTGGGCTTGATATAATTGTGAAAACCCCGAAATCCCTTTCAAGTAGAATTGAAATGGGGGATTTTTTTCTGAAAGAAATTTTACAGAAGGGTAAGGTTCTTTATGAACATGCTGCTCGCTGAGTGGATATCCAAAGCGGAAGGTGATTATGCTGTTGCAAGAAGAGAAATGGAAGCAAGCGGTGGAAACTGCGATGCCATCTGTTTTCATTCCCAACAAATGGCTGAGAAGTATTTAAAGGCGTTTTTGTTCAAGAATAGGGTGGATTTTCCCAAAGTACATAATTTAGTTGAGTTGCTTGAGCTATGCCTGGTAAATGATTCGTCTCTTGAAACATGTCGGGATTTTTTAGACCGATTGGAAGATTATGCTGTTTTATATCGTTACCCTGGGGCGTCTGCAGATCAATCTGATGCAGATATAGCATTTCGTGACGCTGGAAAAATCAGAACGATTATGCGCTCGAAACTTGATATTAATGACTAACTTAAATCTCTCCATCAACACAGACCTTGCCCGCGATATTCTCACGGGCTTTATAAAATTCGAAATTACGCGCATTGGAATGTCTCGTGCCATCATCAATCTATCAGGCGGCCTGGACTCGGCCCTCTCCTGCGCGCTGGCAGTGGAAGCTTTGGGGGCAGAGAATGTGACGGCCCTGCGATTGCCCTATCGCACATCCTCACCTGATTCGGTGGCACATGCCCAATTGATGATTGACCAGTTCAACGTTAAGAGTGAGACGATCGACATTAGCGCGATGGTGGATCCGTTGATTCATCGTGATCCAGCGATCACCAACATCCGCAAGGGAAATATCATGGCGCGCGTGCGTATGATCGTTCTCTACGATCAATCCGAAGTCTTCAAGGCATTGCCCGTTGGCACAGGCAACAAGACGGAAATTTTGCTTGGCTACAGCACGATGTATGGCGACTCTGCCAGCGCGATCAACCCCATCGGCGATCTTTATAAAACACAGGTGCGCCAGCTTTCCCGCGCCATGAACATCCCCGCACCGATCATTGACAAAGCTCCGTCTGCCGACCTGTGGGAAGACCAGACCGATGAAAAAGAACTTGGCTTCACCTACGAGGAAGTGGATAAGCTTCTTTATCTTTTGGTGGACCAGCGTTACAGCCCGCAGGAGGCAGTGGAAGCGGGCTTTGATGAAGCGTTCGTAAAAACCGTCACCACGCGCATTCGCCGTAATCAGTTCAAACGAATGCAGCCGCCGATTGCAAAGATCAGCAATCGCACGGTTGGCTATGACTTTTTGTATTTACGGGATTGGGGAACGTAGCCTGTCTTGAAAATTCAAATTCCTCTTGCGCTAAAACATTTTCGCTACCGTTATTTGTGGATTGGTTTGCTGGTTTCTGTGGCTGGCTCTCAAATGCAAAGCGCGGCGATCCACTGGCACATCCGCGAATTGACCGGGGAGCCTAATCCTCTTGCCCTGGGTGGAATTGGTCTCGCACGCATCTTGCCAGTAATTATATTTTCCATTGTTGGTGGAACCATCGCGGATAATTACAACCGCCGCACGATCCTTTTTATCACGCAAACTGCGCTGGCTTTGCAGGCGCTTGTACTTGCTGTATTGACCTTTTTTGGGCAAATCACCATCTGGCAGATTTATGTTTTGACCGCCATTCAGGCCTCTGCCATGGCGTTTGACCTGCCTGCGCGGCAGTCGCTTGTGCCGAACCTGGTGCCGCGCGATATTTTGTCCTCCGCCTTCAGCCTGAATACCATTGCTTTCAATGTTGGCGCAATTGGCGGCCCGCTTCTGTTCGGCCTGATTCCCGAAGGCATGCAAGGATTGGCGTACCTTCTTAATTCTATTTCTTTTCTCGCGGTCATCGTGGCGCTCTTTTTTATGGGCGAGGTGCCGCAGAATTTAAATAAAGCCAGCGGCGTGAATCTGAGCGCCATGTGGGAGGGTGTACGCTTTATTTTCAAACGCCCGCTTATTTCCTCCACCATGTTGATGGATTTTATCGCCACGTTCTTTGCATCTGCAAACACCATGCTCCCGATTGTGGCGCGTGATATTTTAAACGTGGGAAAAGCGGGGTTTGCCTGGCTCACTTCTGCGGAGGCATTTGGCTCGGTAATCGCGGGGCTGGTTGTTTCGCAATTCCCGAAGTTACGTAAACAAGGCCTGCTATTCTTTGTTTCAGTCTTTGCTTTCGGCCTTGCGACAATTATGTTTGGTTTCAGTAAAACCTTTGGGTTTGCAATGGTTACTTTATTCTTTGTCGGCGCGGGGGATGCGGTCAGCACGGTCATTCGCAATACGATTCGCCAGCTCCAAACCCCCGATCATATTCGCGGACGAATGACCAGTGTAAACCAGGTTTTTTTTATGGGCGGCCCGCAATTGGGTGAAGTGGAAGCAGGATTGGTCGCGGCTGTGTTTGGCGTGCCATTTTCGATCATCAGCGGGGGGATTGGTTGTATTCTCGGCCTGGGGTTTGTCGCTTTCAAATGGCCGCAATTGATCGCATACAACGGCGACGAACCCACGCTCGCAGGCGCCACAGCGGATTAGTAAAGACTGTTCCTTAACTAGCCACCTGACACTTTGTTTTTTTGGACGCAGATGAACGCTGAAAACGCTGATTCAAACCGTTTTGCTCTTGTTTTTCAAAAAATTTGCGTTCATCTGCGTCCCATTTTTAAAACTGTCAGGTGGGTAGTTTCTTAACTCTTTTTTTGAACACCGACAGCACGGAGTAGACTGAAATTCACGGAAAAACCCATAATAAAAGCCGCTCTTTTCCGTAACATCCGTGTACAAAAAATAAGGCGATAAGAACTTAAGAAACGCCCTCTAACTACACCCTCGCCAAAAAATCCATTTGATGCGCAATGTATACCAGCTCTCCGCGTTCGACCTGAGCGTGGCGTTCCTTCAACCAATTCGCAAATTTATTTGCATCCAATTTAACATTTCCCTCAAGCGACTCTTCAAAGAAATGCAAAATGAAATGCAGGAAGTACGCCTCGTCCGCTGGATACTTTCCATTTTTAGCATACACCACCCAGTCCGAAGAACCCGCCGCCAGAACCTCTGCGCCCGCATTCAGCAAATGGCCGAACAAATGCCGCCCCGCACAGCTATCGCCGCCTGTAGGCCGCGCATCCATCGTCGCATGATACAGCCGCTCGATCTGCGCATCCAACATCGCATCAATCGTCGGCTCCAAAGAAGTCATACCATCGAAATTAATGGTCAGCCACGCTAAATGTTTCGTCAGCGCAAGCAGTCTCGGCATACTTTCAGGCAGGGGCATTAAATCCAAAAATGCGTGCGCAATCAACAGATCAGCAGGCGCGGGATTTTTTTGGATGAAATCAAAAACGTCTGCGCATTCAAACTGGATATGAAATTCATGAGACCGATCAAATATGCGTAGCTGACCCTCCCCGCCTCTTTCCACGCTCATGCCTGATTCCACCGCCCAGCGCAGAATCCACTCCCGGGCAGTTTCGACATTTTCAGCCAGCTCATCCACGAGAACATAATCCACTTTTCGAACAACATCCCAGCGAAGCAGGCGGATGAGCATGGTTCCGATTCCCATGCCAATCTCGATAATCCGAATCGGCCTGCCAGGCAAATTGGCCTTCAATGCTTCAAAGACGATTCGATTAAGGGCGCGGTCATCCACGCTTTGCTTGGAGAGTAGGTAATGTGGGAAGGAATATTCCATATTGGTTCGGAGTCCAAAAACTCCCAGCCGATCAAAGCTGGACGGCGCGCATCAACAGGCATCCGCATGAGCGCGCGGTGTGAAATTTACAATGCGCAGGATTAAGGTTTACGATTTCTGTTTGTCAATCCACAAAAGAACAAGCATGATGACTTCCACAACCAAAGCATAATAACCGATGGCTGAATTTGTGCCGAGGGTGAATGTCTTTTCGCCCATGACGCCCCATAAAGACATGGTCAACGCAGTATAGCCAGTCAACACCCACCAGACAAGTTTTTTACGCTCCTGAAAAAATGGGATGGGCAGGATGTACGCGCCGAGTAAGCCTGCAAACCCCAGACCGTTAAGCGTGAACATGATATCCGGATACAATGTGACATGCAGAAAAGCGGTGGCGAGACTGCTAATGATGATGCCAATGCGGGTGTTTGTCAGTTTCATGGGAAATCTCCTTTGGTTGATTAAAAGACGATACAGATTGTCCTAATTGTACCAATGCTTTCCCTTCCAGGCTGTGCGTGTGCCGCTGTTCGCAGGAATCCATCCTGCGGAGCACCTGCCACATGCCAATCACTCTGCTCCCTCATCCTCCGTCGGACTTTCGATCAGAACTTTCATCTCCGCCAGCACAGCCTTATGAATGGCGGCTGTATCATTCGTCCCCAAATCTTTTATGTAAATCGGCCTGCCAATCTGAATCGTGATCGTGACGGGCTTTTCACCAAAGATAATCATGCCAAGCAATTGCAGGGCCGTGGTCAGCTTTTCTTTTTCCTCCTTTGTCTTTTTTATTTTCAATAACCAATGCCCCGCGTATTTTTTCGCTATTACATTGCGAACCAGCACCGGCAATATTGCCGCATTCGGAGCCATGCGGACGAATACCCCCACACTATCCATCCACGCTTTCAGCGCTTCCACTGCCCCATCATGCACATCAGGGTCGGGTTCGATGCGGCCAGCGGGGAAGGTCAGCGCTGCGCCGCCAGATTTCAGGTGTGAACTGACCTGGCGCACAAGCGACATTCTTTTCGAGGCATCATCGTGGACATAAAATAATTGCGCCGTTGTGTTTGGCAGGGCATTTAAAAAGGGACGGTCGAGCGCGATGATGTGCAGCTCTTTGCGGTTCAATGCCGCAAAGAGCGCCACGGTGTCGGCCATGCCAGGGTGATTGGATAATGCCAGAAACGCCGAATCAGGAATACGGTCCGCGTGGATGATGCGCAGGTCGTTTACATAGCGGCGGACGAGATTCCATCCGCCTTCCACAATTCCATGCGAGCCGACAACCTCATCATATTCCACAACATGGCTTGCAAAAATTTGCGCAGGCTTCAGAAAAACCTTTCTCAGCAAACGCGCCAACAGCGGATGGCCCTGCCAGCCAAATGATGAGACGAGGTCATCGAGGTTGATCTGTGTGAGGGTTTCAAAATTTGAGGTCATTCGCGTTCCACCGAAAAAAACAAGGGAAAACCCTCCATACCCGCGGCCTGATGGGCGCGTTGGACGCGTTTCTCCGCTTCCATGCGCGGCAGGGATTGAACATAGGCCGTGCCTTTGATGTGCGCAACGAGCATGATTTCCGCGGCGCGGTCATTCGAGAGAAAGAAGATTTGCTTGAGAACTTCCACCACAAAATCCATCGGCGTCACATCGTCGTTGTGGATGAGGATGCGGTAGAGCGGCTCGAGTTCCGTTTCGACGGTTTCGATGATTTCGATTTCAGGGAAAATGTTGTTGTTCATTTTTATTAACACGAAGGCAGTCTTTCTTCTTTCTAGCCACCTGACACTTTGTTTTTTTGGACGCAGATGAACGCTGAAAACGCTGATTCAAACCGTTTTGCTTTTGTTTTTCAAAAAATCTGCGTTTATCTGCGTCCCGTTTTTAAAACTGTCAGGTGGGTAGTCTTCTTTCATCTATTTGTAAGTTGATCAACTTCGCTCTGTGATAATTCGATCTCCGCCGCCTCGAAATTTTCGCGGATGTGCTTCGGGTTGGCAGACATGGGAATGGTGATGACTCTCGGCTGGGAGATCACCCACGCCAGCGCAATTTGAAAGATGGTTGCGTTGTGTGCTTTGGCGATGGCTTCAAGTTTTGCGTTCGTCCTTAAATTGCCCTCGTCGATGGGGGAGTAGGCGGTTAGAAGAATATCGTTTTTCTGGCAATATTCCAGCATCCCGTTTTTGACATACGAACGATCAGACAAACTAAACGGTACTTGATTTATGATGATCGGCGTTTCAGAAAGTTGCTCTGATTCTTTCAGCAGTTTCAAATTGAAATTGCTCACGCCAAGATGCTTCACCTTTCCATCGCGCACCAGCTTGTTCAATGCACGGAACGTATCCGCGAGCTTCATTCCCGCCGCAGGCCAGTGGATGAGATACAAATCCGCATAATCCATTTGCAGGCGGCGCAGGCTATTTTCACAGGAACGAAGAACCTCGTCATATTGAAGATGAGACGGCGTGACTTTAGTCGTGATGAACAACGCCTCTCTCTTAATCTGTGAACTGTAGACTGCGTCCCCGAGCAGTTCTTCCGCGTGACCATTCGCGTACATCTCGGCGGTGTCGAAGTGAGTGTAGCCAGTTTCTATTGCAGAGTGGAGAGCGGCCATCGAAACAGAATCAGTGGTCGGGTTGGGGGAAGAGCCGCCGCCGATTTTCCAGGTGCCGAATCCGATCTTGGGGAGAGTCAAGTTGGGGATGGAATCAAATTTCATGATTTGAAATTATACACTTGATAAATAAAAACCCGCCTTTCACAAGACGGGTTTGCCGACCACCACTGCCAACTGCCTCACGCAGGCACTTTATCCCATTCCTTCTGCGCCGACTCAAAACCCCGCTTCAAAGCTTCGTAGTTTTTCGGAAGCAGGTGTTTATGTCTCGCAGGCAAATGACCTTCCAACGCCTTTTCCACATCCTTCAACGTGACTTCGGGCAGGGCGCTGAGCAGTGCGCCCATTGCCACCATGTTCATCAATTTCTTGTCGCCGATCTCTTCGGCGATTTCGTTGCAGGGCACAAAAATTGCGTGGATGTCACTGCGCTTTGCCGGGCGATCCACCATGGATTGGTTCACGATCAACGTGCCGCCGGGCGCGAGCGTTTCTTCGTATTTGTCAAAGGATGGCAAATTCAGGGCAATCGCCAGCGGTGGATTTTTCACCAGCGGCGAGCCGATCTCATGGTCGGCAATGACCACGGTGCAGTTGGCCGTGCCGCCGCGCATTTCGGGGCCGTAGGATGGAATCCACGTGACGTCTTTGCCAGTGTCCATGGCCGCGTAAGCCAGCACCTGCCCGCCAAACAAAACGCCCTGCCCGCCAAACCCTGCGATGATGATTTCTTTTTGCATAAAAACTCCTTTTAAACACGAAGGACACAAAGGGTACGAAGGAATTTTGAAGGATAAAAACTTTCTCTTTCTTCTTTCATCCTTTTGCCTTCATCCTTCATCCTTATATTTTGATCTGCTTGATTGCATCACTGATCTTGTAATCGCCCAGCGGATATGCAGGGACCATGTGTTCTTCCACGAACTTCAACGAGTTCACTGGGGTGATACCCCAGTTGGTGGGGCAGGTGGAAAGCAGTTCAACCATCGAGAAGCCCAGTCCGCGCACCTGGGTTTCAAACGCGGTGCGGATGGCTTTCTTTGCGAGGCGAATATTTTTTGGGTCGTGCAGGGAGCGGCGCACGCAATAGCCAACGCCTTCCAGCGTGGAAAGCATTTCAGAAACTTTGATCGGATAGCCCTGCGTTTCCACATCGCGGCCATTCGGCGAGGAGGTTGTCTTCATGCCGGGCAAAGTAGTTGGCGCCATTTGCCCGCCTGTCATGCCGAAGTTGGCGTTGTTGATAAAAATAACGGTAATGTTCTCGCCGCGCGCGGCGGCATGGACAATTTCACCCATGCCAATCGAAGCGAGGTCGCCATCGCCCTGGTAGGTGAAGACCACGCGGTCTGGCAGTACACGCTTGATGCCTGTCGCCATCGCGGGCGCGCGTCCGTGCGGGGCTTCGACGAAATCGGTGTCGAAATAGTTGTAGGCAAACACGGCGCATCCCACCGGCGCAACGCCGATGGTGCGGTCGATGATTTTCATTTCTTCGAGCACTTCCGCAACCAGCCGATGCGCCACACCATGTGTACAGCCCGGGCAATAATGCGTGGGCATTTCTGTAAATGCTTCGGGTCTTTCGTAAACGAGATTTGGGGTTGTCATAAAATTCCTTTTATTCCGTCATTGCGAGACGGCGCTCGTCCGTCGAAGCAATGACATCAAGCGCGTTGAGTCATCCTTGTCAGCCAGGATTCTCTTGGGTTTGTATGGACAGTTGTCCCCAAAGGGGATGCTATCGGCGCGGTGTGGATGCGCTGAATCTCATCCAGAATTTCATCGTGAAAGGGAACCACGCCGCCGGGCCGCCCATAAAACTCCACAGGGACTCGTCCGCGCACCGCCAAGAGGACATCATCCAGCATCTGGCCCATGTTCATCTCTGTGACTAAAAACGCTCGCGCCTGACCTGTGAGCTGGCTCAGCGCTTCAAACGGAAACGGGCTGACGGTGATCGGCCTGAAAAGCCCGACCTTGATGCCCAGCGCGCGCGCCTCGCGGACAGCCGAAAGCGCAACGCGGCCCGCCGTGCCAAAACCGATCACTATGATTTCGGCGTCGTCGAGGAAATATTCCTTGTAACGGACTTCGTTGTTTTGCACTTCCTGCCAGCGGCGAAGCAAACGCAGGTTGGTTTGTTCTTCGTCGAGGGGATTAAGATAAATGGAGGAAAGTATTCTGCGTTCGCGGTTCATCGCGCCGTTGGTGGCCCACTCGAAATTTTTGCGGTGAACTTCCTGCATGGCTGGCATTTCAGCAGGCTCCATCATTTGCCCAACCGAACCATCGAGAATCATCATCGTGATCATGCGGTATTTTTCAGCGAGATCGAAAGACAATGCCATCAGGTCAATCGCTTCCTGCACGGATGCGGGCGCGAGAACAATGCGCGGATAATCTCCGTGCCCGCCGCCGCGTACTGCCTGGTTGTAATCTGCCTGGGCGGGCGCGATGTTGCCGAGGCCTGGCCCGCCGCGCATCACGTTGACCAGCACTGCGGGAATCTCCGTCCCTGCAATGTAGGAGAGACCTTCCATCATCAAGCTCACGCCCGGTGACGAAGAGGACGACATCACGCGCACGCCAGCACATGCCGCGCCGTAGACCATGTTGATTGCGCCGAGTTCTGATTCGGCTTGCACGAAAGCGCGCCCAAGTTCGGGCAGGCGGCGTGAAAGATATTCCAGGATTTCCGTCTGCGGGGTGATGGGATAGCCAAAGTACGCCTCCAGCCCCGCGCGGACGGCGGCTTCGGCAATGGCTTCGTTGCCTTTCCATAATTCTTTTGGCATTCGTTTCTCCGTTGGTATTACTTTTTCTCTACCGTACATCCAAACCCTAAAGGTCTCCATTCCCTTCGCAAATTCCTGATTGGCAAGAAAGACCTTTAGGGTTTTTTACGAGGAAAATGTACGGTAGCAAATTACGTTTCAGAAATGCGAAGAAAGAAGAAAGAGGAAAGAATAAAACGGCTCTTTCCTCTTTCCTCTTTCTTTATATATTTTACGCCGCCACCAGCGCCGCGGCCTTTGTCACTTCCCGATAAACGGTAATTGCCGCATCCGGACAAACCACGGCGCAAATAGCGCATCCCGTGCAGCCATCCTTGAACGTATGCGCGGGGTGGTATCCCTTGGGGGTGAGGTGCGCCATGTTCAGCTCGATCACTGTCTGTGGACAGGCGCTGATGCAAAGCTCGCATCCTTTGCAATACGTATCGCTTACTTCGATCCAACCTTTGACTGCCATCACAGCTCCTTATATTGAGAAGTTAGACATTATTAGGCGACTTTCGCCGCCATGTCTATTATGTCGTTATCGGAAAACGGGGTGTAGTGCCAAGCGTCACATACAATGGTGTACAAAGGTCATCCCTTTTTTGATGATAAAATCACGCCGCTCGAGCGAATAAATTTCGAAAATTCAAACATAATTTCGCTGCCGTACATTTCCCTCGCAAAGAAACCCTAAAGGTCTTTTCGGTGTATCAGGAATCTGCGAGGAAAAGGAGACCTTTAGGGTTTGCGTGTACGGTAGAGAAAACATAATAAGGAGCAGAGAGCTATGGGTTTTATATTTGGGATCTTGCTGTTGTTGATCGCGTTCTATGAAATGTACAAAGGCGAAATATCGGTTTCTTATGGGACCAATAAGAATGCGTCCCAGCGTCCAAGTTTTCTGGTCACTCGCGCTGAGAAGCCTGTGTATTTCTGGTTTTTGGTGGGCGGCGAGATTGTGATTGCCATTGTCCTATTGACTGGACTGCTTGGTTTCTAAAGTAACCGCTGGAATATGGGTATGAACGAACAGCAATGGACCAGGTTCCATTGCTGTTCGTTTTATGGGTGGTAGAATCTCTTCATCAATCTCTGGAGGATTCCATGACCGAAGTTGTAATCGTAGACGCCATCCGCACGCCCATTGGGGCATTGGGCGGCATCCTTTCATCCATCCGCCCGGACGATATGGCGGCGCATGTCATTAAAGCAATTCTTGAACGCAATCCATTTGACCCTGCCCTCATCGAAGAAGTTTTTTTGGGATGTGCGAATCAGGCGGGCGAAGATAACCGTGACGTGGCGCGCATGGCCGCGCTGTTGGCTGGCCTGCCCCTGCAAACAGGAGGCGTCACTGTGAATCGACTCTGCGCCTCGGGCTTGAACGCCGTCAACATGGCGGCTCGCGCCATCAAAGCTGGCGAAGGGGATGTGTACATCGCAGGCGGAGTCGAATCCATGAGCCGCGCACCCTACTCGCTTCCAAAGGCGGAGGCGGGTTTTTCCTTCGGCAACCTCACCGCGTATGACACAGCCCTCGGCTGGCGGTATCCAAACCCCAAAATGAAAGAAATGTACGGCACCGACTCGATGGGCGAGACCGCCGAGAACATCGCCGCAGAACGCCCGCACATCACCCGCGAAAAGCAGGATGACTTCTCCGTCCGTTCGCATCAACGCGCCATAGCCGCAATTGACTCGGAACGATTCAAACAGGAAATCGTGCCCGTCACTATCCCTCAGAAAAAGGATGACCCAAAACTCGTAGACACAGACGAACGTCCGCGCCGCGACACGACCATGGAAAGCCTTGCCAAACTCAAGCCTGCCTTCAAAAAAGAAGGCGGAACCGTCACCGCTGGCAACTCATCTGGATTAAATGACGGCGCGGCGGCGCTTTTGTTGATGAGCGCAGAAAAAGCCAAAGCCTTGAATCTCAAACCGCTGGCCCGCATTGTCACATCCGCTTCTGCTGGCGTGCCTCCGCGTGTGATGGGCTACGGCCCCATCCCTGCCACGCGGAAAGCCTTGCAACGTGCTGGCTTGAAAATGCAAGACATTGGCCTGGTTGAGATCAACGAAGCCTTTGCCGTGCAGTCACTTGCCGTGATGGAAGATTTGGAACTCGACCCTGAAATCGTCAATGTCAACGGTGGAGCCATCGCCATTGGACATCCCCTCGGCTGTTCGGGCGCGCGTTTGATGACAACCCTCGTCCACGAGATGAAGAATCGCGGCAATGTCAAATATGGCCTCGCGACTCTCTGCGTGGGCGTTGGGCAGGGCGAAGCGACGATAATCGAGAGTTTGGTTGAAGGTTGAAGGTCGAAGATTGAAGGTTGAAGCTCTGACTTTAGACTTTTAACTTTTTACCTTCAACCCAATTAGGATATCAAATGAAAAAAATAACTTCTTTCCTCTTTCTTCTTTTGTTAATCACCGCCTGTTCCGCCCCCGTCACTCAAAACCCGCAAGCACAAAATATTGCAGAGACTGTTGCCACCGAGGCGAATCTGGCGGAAGCCATTGCCACCGAAACTCAAACCATCCCGCAACTTGCGCCCCAAAATACACCTTTGCCTGCCGAGATCGGCGCGCCATTAATTGATTCCCCGGCCATCATCTTTATTGAAATGCTCGATGAAGTTTATGGCTGGGGGATTACGGAAACAGAAATCGTCAGCACCAACGATGGCGGCGTGACGTGGTACAACGTCACGCCGCCATCGTTGACCGATGTAGGCCAGTCCGTTTTTACAGATTTTCTTGACGAGTCTCATGCCTGGGTGCAAACTGTAGACCCCAATAATTATCCCAATGGCGGCACGCTCTACCGCACCTCCGATGGCGGCCTCACCTGGGAATCGTTTGCCACTCCCTTCAGCGCAGGCGACATTGAATTTGTAGATGCGAACAACGGCTGGATCATGGCCGACCTCGGCGTGGGCGCAGGCTCCATGGCCGTCTCTGTCTTTCAAACCAAAGATGGCGGCGCAACCTGGGCGCGAACCTACACCAATGACCCAAACCTCGCAGGCGCAGGGGATTCACTTCCGCTGGGCGGCATCAAAGTGATGCTTGTCCCGCTCGATATGAAAACCGCCTGGGTGGGCGGCGTGGTCTATTCCTCAGGCTCCACCTATTTATTCCGCACCGATGACGGCGGCGGCGGCTGGTCTCAAACCACTATGGTTCTTCCCGCAGAAGCCCAATCCAGCGAGCTGACGATCGAGCAGGTGAAATTCGTTTCGCCAACCCAGGGGTTCCTCGCAATCCGCAGGACATCCGCAACCCTCGAAACCATTCTTTACGCAACGAATGACGGCGGCGAAACATGGAACCCTGCGCCCGCAAAACTGCCGGGCCTGGGCAAACTCGAAATCCCGTCAGCGCAGGAAATGATCTTTTATTCCAGCAACCAATTCCACGTTACGAAGGATGCGGCGAAGACCTTCGAAATCATAGTCCCAGATATCGCATTCGGCGAATCCCTCAAGGATATGAGCTTCGTCAATTCATCCACTGGCTGGCTGACGACCACCAGCCGCGCGCTTTATAAAACCACGGATGGAGGACATACCTGGTTCCCGATCATCCCGTAGACGCTTCGCCTCCCCCAACCCGACGCCTGATTCTGTTTCGATTTACATTTAATTTATCAAGGAGAATATCACATGCCGCACCTCGTTCGAGATTGGATGTCCAGCCCTGTTGTTGTAGTTGACCCGGATTCAAGCGTCTCGTATGCCATGACGTTGATGCGCCGCCGCAATATCCACAGCGTGGTTGTGGATGTGAGCGAGCAAAACCCATCCTACGGCATTATCACCACCACCGATGTGCGCGACAAGATCGTGGCGGCAAACCGTAACCCCGCCGAAACCACCGTGCGCGAGATTATGTCCGGGCCGATTGTTACCGGCCGCGCCGAATGGACGTTGATGGAATGCTCGCAGGTGATGCAGAAAAGAAAAATCCACCACCTGCCGATTGCAGATGAAGGCGGCTCGTTGATCGGCCTGATCTCTGCGACGGATATTTTTATGTCGGTTGAAGAACAGGGTTGGGAAGAGGAAAAATAGCAAACCATCAATTGATGTAAAATTGAAATATGCCAAAGCAGAAATATTACGTGGTATGGAAAGGCCGCAAGACGGGCATCTTCACCACCTGGGTAGAGTGTGAAAAACAGGTGAAGGGCTTTGTTGGCGCGCAGTTCAAGGCTTTCGAGAGCGAAGCCGAAGCCGATGCCGCCTACCTTGCCCATTACGATGATTACAAAGGCAAACCCTCCACCAGCGGAAAGTGGAAACTGGCGAGCATTCAACCCCTGCTCCCATCCCTCTGTGTGGATGCGGCTTGCAGTGGTTCGCCCGGCAAACTGGAATACCGCGGCGTGAACGCCAAAACAGGCGAAGAGATTTTTCGCGCAGGCCCCTACGGCGACGGCACAAATAACGTGGGGGAATTTCTGGCAATTGTCCACGCGCTTACGTGGCAGGCAAAACATAATATGCACATCCCCATTTATTCTGATTCAGAGAATGCCATCTTGTGGGTGAATACAGGCCAGTGCAAAACAAAGCTCAAACGCACCGCAAAGAACGCCGTGTTATTTGCGCTTATCCAAAGCGCCGAGAACTGGCTGGCAGAGAACGAACTGCCCGAAGACAAGCTCATAAAATGGAATACCGGCCTCTGGGGCGAAAACCCCGCAGATTTTGGGCGCAAGTGAAAATTTGATGCCGAAAATTTTTAGCTGGTCCTGGTCGCTGGGGCGTTTGCGGGGTGTGGATATTCGCTTTCATTTTTCCGTCCTGTTCAGTATCCCAATCGCCTATTATCTCTTCAAACCAGCGGATTTTCGCGGAGCGGTTGAAGCCTTGCTATGGGTGGGCGGGTTTCTGCTTTTTATTTTCCTGCACGAACTCGGGCACACCTTTGCCGCCCAGCTTGCAGGCGTGGAAGTGAAAAGCGTTTTCGTCTGGCTGTTGGGCGGGTTGACCCACCTTGCCTACAAACCAGAAAAGCCCGCCCATAATTTGTTCATTGCCGCGGCAGGGCCGCTTGTGAACATGGTTCTCGCCTTCTTATGTGTTGCGGCATATATCCTGCTCTACATTTTTTTCCTGCCTTATTCCGATAATGTCGAACTCTTCCTTTGGGTGCAGACCTTCGCCAATTTATTTTTCTCACTCGCCTTGTTGAATGTGATCCTGATCGGCTTCAACCTTCTGCCTGTCTATCCGCTGGACGGGGGCAACATCCTTCACGCCGTTATGGAAATGCTCTTCGGAAAACCCAGCGCAGATTGGATCACGCTCGTGGTCAGCATCCCCTTTCTTTTTATTTTGATCATCTTTGGAATTGTCACACGCGATTATATTCTGCTTGGCTTTTGCGTCATCATGGCGCTGGCGGTCAGTTCGTTGAACCGCTCCCTGTTGCGCAGAATCAACCTGGGTGTGAATTATCTTTTCAGGCGCGCGGGATATTATTACATGCTCGGTGATTACGAACGCGCCGCCCAGCATTACACCCACGACATCGAAAAACACCCTGCGCATCTCATCGATCATTATCTTGCGCGCGCAAGCTGTTATCTGTTAATGGGTCAAAAGGAACGCGCGCTGGCGGATATAGACCGCGCTTTGAAGATGGCGCCAAACCATGCCTTCGCAATGGAGTTGCGCGGCGAGGTATACGCGTTGGAAAAAAATTACGATGCCGCCCTGGAGTTGTTCTCCCGCGCCCAAAACATCAACCCCCATTGGGCGGTCCCTTATTTCGACCGCGCTTCGATCCTGCTCGACCGCAGTGAGTTTCAACCCGCGCTCGAAGAATTGAACAAAGCCATTTCCCTGCAGGGACGGATGCCGCTTTTTTATCTGGTTCGCTCGCTCGCGCATTTCAGGCTTGGCAATCTCGAGTCCGCGCGCAAAGACCAGAATCTGGCGGTGCAGTTCTCGCCAGCCGATGCGCTGGTGATGGCCGATATCAACCTCATGCTGTACGAAAACAACCTGGATTGGGCAGAGGATTTTTACACCCGCATCCTTTCGAAAAATCCACGCGATGTACTTGCGCTTCATGGCCGCGCGGACGCCTGCCGCATGAACAATGAGCATCTACCAGCTATTGACAGCTACACCCGCGCCATTGAGATCGATCCGCGCGAAGTCCGATTGTATCTGGGGCGCGGTAAATCCTATTTGGCTTTGAATGAATCTGAAAAAGCAAAAACCGATTTTGAGAAAGCCAAATCACTGACAGATAAATTACACCAGAAAAGACAGGCGGAAGAATTAATAAAGACCCTAAAGGTTTTCCCGTCTGACTCGAGTCTTGACATGCAAGACTCTCTCTCTAAATATGACGATAGTTTGCATGAGAAACCTTTAGGGTCTGATGATTAAGGAGAACTCATGAAAACCGCATTACTGGTAATCGACGTTCAAAAAGACTATTTCCCCGGCGGCAAAATGGAATTGGTCAACCCGCTCGAGGCTGGGAAGAAAGCCTACATGCTCCTTCAATGCTTCCGCGAGCATGGCGGGCGTCACATCCACATTCAGCATATTGCGCTGAAACCCGATGCGCCCTTTTTTGTGAAAGGCACACCTGGCTCGGACATTCACGACTCTGCCGCGCATTTTGAAGGCGAGCCGATTGTGTACAAGCATTATCCCAACTCGTTCCGCGGGACGAATTTGCTGGAGATGCTGAAGGAGTGGGGAGTGGAACGAGTCGTCATCACTGGCATGATGACCCACATGTGCGTGGACGCCACCGCCCGCGCCGCCGCAGACTTCGGCTTTCAAGTGTGGGTCGCGGAAGATGCCTGCGCCACACGTGATTTGAAATATGGCGAAACCACGATTCCCGCGGACCACGTCCACAAGGCGTTTTTGACGGCGTTGAAATCCTACGGGCAGGTGATGCTCTCGGAGCAGGTCATTGCGCAATTGGCGGCAGAGCAAACCCCGCGTTGAGCGGGCGTGGCCGGGCTGTGGGGTCATTTTCTCAAGCAGGCGTTTGCCCTTTTCCAATGCATCATGAAAAATTCTGGAATCCATTCGCACGCGAATGGATTCCAGAATTTTACGTTACTTTGACAATGTCACATTAAGACTGAAACCAAAGTACAAAACCACGAAGTGTCACGAACGAAACCTTCGTTTTTAGCCTTTTGCTCTCCTTTGTGCCCCTTTGCCTGCACCGTGCAGCAGGCACGCGTGTGGACTTTGTGGTAAAGGTTTTGAAATGTGACATTGTCAAATTACTTACGCAGGCTTGTAGGCTGTGATCTTTGCACTGTAGACTGCTTTGTAGATTGAATCACGCGGGTAGTCTTTCACGTCCAGTTTCATTTCGTCCAGCGCGCTGTCCACGGTTTGCTTGTCGAAGTAAACGGGTTTGATGGAAATGTCTGTAAAGCCAACAGACTCCATCATGCCGATGTACTCCTTCGCTTCGACGGATCCAGCCACGCATCCCGCCCACGCGCTCAGGCTTTTTCGAACAGGCTCAGGCAGTTCACCGTCTGTCACGATGTCAGACACGGCGAGTTTGCCGCCAGGCGCAAGCGTTCGGAAGGCCTCGTTGAAAACCTTTTCCTTGTCCGGCGAGAGGTTGATGACGCAATTCGAGATGATGACATCCACAGTGTTGCTGTCTACGGGGAGGTCTTCGAGATAACCCTGCCTGAATTCGACGTTCGCCGCATTGACCCGCTTTGCGTTGGCTTGGGCGCGTTCGATCATTTCGGGGGTCATGTCCACGCCGATCACGCGTCCTTCTGGACCTACTTTCTGGGCGGCCAACAAACAGTCGAGTCCTGCGCCTGAGCCAAGATCAAGTACGATTTGTCCTGGTTTCAATGAGGCGAGTGTGATTGGGTCGCCACAGCCGTAGCTGGTGCTGGCTACATCGCTTGGGACGGTGGTGAGCAGGTCAACAGGGTAGAGACTGTTTTCGGGACTGCAACAACTGTCGCCACAGCAGGAAGCGGATTTTTTAATCCGCTCGGCGTAATGCTCGCGAACCGTCTCATGGATGGGGGATGCCCCGAGAAGCGGGGTGGGGGATTGGGTCATTTTTGGTCTCCTTTGTTTTATATAGATGATTGTCTATGTATGTTGCTAAAAAAACGGGATGCATCTCGGCGCCGAGACTCATCCCGATTAAGCCTTGAGGGTTTGGATTAATTTTTCGGTGGTGATGCTTTCGGGCGCGAACTTGATCATCAACTGCCCACAGCAGATGGCGACGTTTTCCTGATTTAGTGAATAAAAAGTTTGCTTGCCTTCTTCGCGGACGGTGACGAGATCCGCATCGCGCAAAATGGCAAGGTGATGCGAGACGGTGGGCTGGGAGACATCCAGTTTCTCGACGATCTCATTGACCGAGAGTGAAGCGCAACAGCAGATTTTCATGATCTTCTGGCGCGTTTCGTCTGAGATGGCTTTGGCAAAGAGGACAGGGTTGAATTTCATCTGGGTGGTTTTCTATGGGATATTATATAGATAAACGTCTATTTGTCAATGGGTTTCGCCGAGTCGAAAATATACGAGAATGTTCACAAAACGCGAAAAGAATCTACTGCTCTTTTAAAGTTCACGCAGATTGGCGGATAAAATATTTTGGCTCATGTGTAGACTCTGTGCGAAAGGCAAAACGCGAAATACGCAAATCAGGCAAATCACGCGAATTTTTCGCGCAATTCGTTGAATTCGCGGCATTCGCATTAAGAATTTTAATACGATGCCAATCGCTTGCACACTCCTTACACATGAGCCAATATTTTATGCCCCCGTCTTTTATTTCTGCGCTTTCACAAAGTATGCGCCAGTTACCATCCCCAGCCCAAGCAGGGCGAGCAATAATCCCTGCCATAAAATGGGAGCGAGCAACGCCTTCAACATGGCAGAGGCCAGGTCACTGCCGTAATCGAGAAAAATAACGGGCAGGTAGGTGGGCATTCGGTTAACGAGCGCCCGTTGGAGAATGGCTCCAAATAAGGGTGCGCCGAGCAGGCCCATCACAAGCGCAAGCAGGCCAGTGATAAAAAATGGAACTCCCCACCAGCCCAGCCAATTCTTAAGCGACCTGACCACAAGGAGCGTCAACCCCAGCAAAAAAGCGAGCGGCAAAATTGGGCTGAGCCGCATGAAGAACCTGGCGGATTTTAATCTTTGGCGCGGGTCATTTTGCGGCGGCGCGCTCATGATGATGACATCGTCTTGAATCGCCGCCCCTGCAACCTGCAATTGACTTTGTATGATCGGCGCCAGCGCGGGGCGCAGGTCGGCGGGCGGGTTGCAAAATTCGATCTCTCCGCCTGAAAGCATTCCCAGGGTCATTTGGGCGATCTGGTTCAGTGAGCAATCAGGCTGTGTGCCCAATATGGTGAAAACAGCCTGTACGCCTGCATCGCCTGCCATGCCCGCCTTCAACGGAGCCAGGTTCACCTGCGCCGAATCCGTTTGCATATTGAGGTAGGCAAAGGTTGAATTCAACGCTTCGTTTCCAATCGTTTCCAGCATCTCCGGCGGGAGCAGGGCCCGGAAGAAAGCCTCCCATGCGTCCGCGCTCATGCTTTGCATGATGAGCGGGAACTCGCTTTGGTCTGTATTCGAGGACCTGATTGCCTCTGCCATTAACGCGGGAATTTTTGTATAAAAATCATCCTGGGCAAATGCTTTCTGGTAGGTCTCCGCGGTGAAGGCCTTTCGGTCTATATTAAAAAGCAGGAGCGCGATCACGGCAGTGAACACAAATAGAATCGCGCAAAGTACGGCAAGCGTTTTCTTTAGCGTTTCCATGTCATTATGCCTGTGTCAGTATTTCGATCAAATCCTGCGTTACGGCTTCGGCATCTCCCACGCCGAGCAGGTTCAATAACTCGCTCGCCAGCTCCGCTTTGCGGTCTGCGTCCTTGCGGCTCCACGTGCGGCTCTTGATCTCGAGGAAGTGTCCCATCTGCGGTTTCTTCACTTCATCGAGGTTGATGAAGAACTCCGTGTTCTTATAACGGATGTGCCAGCGCAGGCGATTCTTTTCCACTGAAATTTCCTGTTTCGGTTTAAAGTATTCGCGATAGAAACGCGAGGTGTGCAGGGCGGGCGCAAGGAAGCGACTGCGTGAAAGCAAAACGTCGTGTCCGATCTCGCCCTCTCTTTGCTGGCCAAGCAGGGTCAAACGCGAGCGCACATTTTCCACGTCACCTTTTGCGTTGATGAGATTATCTTCGCGAAAGCGCAAACGTCCCTGCGCTGGATCGTCGAACAGGAAATAATCATCGTATTGATGATAACGTTTGTGCGCGGTGATTTCGATCTCCGCTCGCTTCATTTTCTGGACTAGTAAATCTGGTTCCGTTACCCTGACCTTTACCTGCACCTCGAACGACTCCTGTTCCATCGAGCCGCCCAGCGCAATTAATTTTGAAAGGATGGACTGTTCGCGTTCGATCAGGAAGGCATCGATCTTTTGCGCCAGTTCGCGCGCCTGTTCCAACAAATCCTTTTCGTTCAATGTGAGCAGTTCGTGATTCAGCATCAACCATTTCCCATTCACCATCACATCCGTCACATCCGTGGATTTGGAAGCGAATACCAATTGAGCGTAGGCATTCTGCGGGTCGCGTCTGAAGCGGGGCGAGTTGTGGACGGGGGCGGTGTCGACAAGGATCAGGTCGGCGCGTTTGCCTGCTTCGAGCGAGCCTGTCAAATGTCCGATGTGAAGCGCCTGCGCTCCCATACGGGTAGCCATTAGGAGAGCGGTTACAGCGGGGACAACTGTCGGGTCGTTGGAGGATGCCTTCGCGACGAAAGAGGCGAGGCGCACTTCCTCGAACATATCAAGATCGTTATTCGAGGCGGGGCCATCCGTCCCGATGCCCACGTTGAGTCCGTTCTCGAGCATTTTTTGCACGGGAGCAAAACCGGAAGCGAGTTTTAGATTCGATGATGGGTTATGTGAGATGCCCGCATTGACATGTTGAAGCGTTTTGATTTCGCCAACGTCAATATGAACGCAATGCGCGGCAATGACTTTTGCCTCGAGCACGCCCTGTTTTTTGATGTATGGCACAACGGGCATGCCCTGTTCGTTGCGCATGGTTTCCACTTCGAATGCAGTTTCTGAAATATGGATGTGCAGGGGCACGTCGAATTCCTTTGCGATGTCGGCACAGGTGCGCAGGATTTCAGGCGTGGTGGAGTAGGGCGCGTGCGGCGCAATGGCAGGGACGATGAGGGGGTGGCCTTTCCATTTCTTGATGAACTCGCGGGCGTAGGCAATCGAGTCTTCAAACGCGGGTGCATCGGGAGCGGGGTACTTCATCACAGATTGTCCGCAGACTGCGCGCATGCCTGCATCTGCTGTGGCCTGGGCGATGTCATCTTCAAAGAAATACATGTCGTTGAAGGTGGTCACGCCACTGCGAATTTGCTCGGCGCAGGCGAGGGATGTGCCCAGCCGAACGAACTCAGGCGAAACGAATTCACGTTCCACGGGCAGCATGTAACCCATCAGCCAGACATCGAGCCGCAGGTCATCGGCGAGGCCGCGCAGGAGAGTCATCGGCACGTGCGTGTGCGCGTTGACCAGGCCTGGCATCAACACCTTGCCGCCGCAATCGATGATTTCATCGGCTGTATATTCTTTTGTGATCTCGGCTTCGAGTCCCACTGCAAGGATCGAATCCCCTTGGACCGCAACTGCGCCAGGGTCGTATTGGTTTAATTTGCCATCCATGGTGAGGACGATGGCGTTGGTGAAGAGTGTGTCTGCTTTTTGTGTCATTCAGTTTCCTGTGTAAGTTAGCATAAGGGCGGCATGTCTGCCGCCCTTGAAGGGTATCATTATGGTATTGCTAGCGCAGGCTCAATTTCAAAAATCACCCGCCCGGAGGTTTTTGCAAGGAAACGGCGGGCGTCTAGTATTTCCAGCCCAACCAGGCTTCCATCTGCGGCGTAATCGGCAATGATTTCTTCAGTGAGTTGGCGGTTTTCCACCAGACCAGTTTCAATGGACTGGAATTCAAGATACAGGGTATCCACTTCTGGATCGTAAGTTATCTTCATTTTATGTTCTCCTGATTACCGTAATAAACAATTACGGTAATTACTACAATTTGTTCCGCCTCTTCTACAAATATGACCTGGACTGTTTTGAAAGCATAGACTTGTTGATTGACTGGCGAAGGTTTATTGAAAGGGAAGGCTTTTCGGCATTGTCTTTTGGTTTCAAGCGCAGGTTTCATTCAGATGTTTGAATCGTTTCGACAACTTCCTGTTCGATGGCGCCGCGCATGGACATCCTCTTACGCGCATGGTTGGAGAAACGAATTGTCTTCATTGTTGCGGTCGATTATAGCATGTCCGTTAGTATTCCCAATTCAGCAAAACTTCAAGTGCTTTTACATTTTGTGTGAAGTCGGTTTTTTTATGCGTGGAGAGTTCCATATCCACGGAAACGGCTCCTACTTCAACGGCGTAATCTGCCAGCGTGCCAGTGAAGACACAGCCTGTGTCGATGGGGGGAAAGGGATAGCCCGTCACTTTGGCGAGCGCTTTTGCAAATGTGATCGAATTTTTTTCCCAGGGTTCGCCGCCGGGGAATACGCCCAGCGCGGCGCTGTGATAACTGATGAGAGTTTCCACATTATGCGATTGTAGAAAGTACATCACGGCGCGAGTCTCTGGCTCAGAGCCTGGGCCTGTGCCGCCGGTGGTGGGGCCGTACGCCCAACAGCCGTCGCGGTCCCAGTCTGCGGCCCAGTTGGTGGGGAAGTTGCGGTTTAAGTCCACGCCGTGGTCGTTGACGCGCCCGTCGATGCCGTGGTCGCGGGCATCGCCGTCGGGGTTGAGATTGCGCAGGATGTACAAGGTCACATCGCTGGGGACAATCTCGGGGTGGTTGAAAATATATTGGATCAATTCATCGGCCAGCGCAATCGTATTCCATTCATAGCCGCCGTGAATGCCCGCCACGATCATGCGTTCTTTTTCGCCACTGCCAAAGGTGTACACCTGAATCGGGCGGCCTGAGACGGAGTACCCGATGGTGGCGACGCGGGCATTTCCATACGTGCCTGCGTTCTTGATCACAAACGGCGTTGGCGTATCCACAACGATCATTGTCGAGCGTGGATTGGGCGTAACCGTCGGCAGAAAAAGCGACAACGGATTCGGTGTGAATGTGGCAGGCAGGGTGGCTGTGTAAACTGGTTCCTGTCCCTGCGGGGCGGCGCGGACGGGTTGCAATGCCCAGTATGCCACCAGCACAAGCGCGATTGCGCCGAGGCCGATGATGTTCAATGCCCATGCAATTGTGACCCAGTGCGATTCTTTGCGTCGTTTTGGCGCGGGCATTATTTCATTTCCTCCAGCGTGGTGCGGAGCCAGTTCAAAGCCAGGTTCATACTCCAGCGCGGCAGACTGCGCGGCGGGCCGCCGTAGGTGATGCGGTGAGTCTTTTCGCCTTTGGGCGTGATCATTGCCATCTCTGCGGCGCGCTCTTCAGGGAAGATTGTCACGCCGAGGGCAATGTCTGCTTTTGAGTCTGCCTGGGCGGAGCGTAATGCCTGCATGAGTGAATCAGTTGTCAGATTAGGGAGAGAGGCGGTGTGCGGCACTTTGCGGGTCAACAGCCCATCGAGTCCGCTTTCTATGGCGGTCAGGGTCAGGCCGCGGGCGGCGACCATATCCAGCACAACTTTTTCAAGTGTATCTTCATCCGTGCCGAAGACGATGCCGCCAAGCCGCCCGCGCACATCGGCTTCAACCTTCGCAATCATTTCATTGGCTTCGGATTCGCTTTTGGCTTTCGCGGCGATGCGAATATCGACAATGCCGGTATGCGCGGCGAGGCCGACAGTTGGATTGCTGAGCGTTTCAAGGTCTGCGATCTTTTCATCAATCATGCCTTCGCCGAGACCCGAGCAATGCAGTACGCGGACTTTGATGATCTCATCGAGCTTGAATCTTTTTTGCAAATACGGGATGACCGACTCGTGCAGGACGTGTTCCATTTCCTGCGGAACGCCAGGTAGGGAGATGACCGCCCTCACCCCTAGCCCCTCTCCCGAAGGGAGAGGGGAACGTTCCACAATAAAACACGGCGCGGTGCCGACAGGGTTTTTCAGACCGAGCGCGCCCTTGGGAACATAGGCCTGCCGCTTTTGATTCTCGGAAGGCTTGCGGCCATAGCGCGCGATGGTTTCAACGACCTGCTCCCAAAGGTCTTCACGAAATTCTGTTTCAACCCCAACGGCTTTTGCAACCGCTTCACGCGTGGGATCATCGATGGTGGGGCCAAGCCCGCCCGTGGTGATGACGATATCGGCCTGCTCCATCGAATCGCGAATTGCATCGGCGATGCGATCGACGTTATCGCCGATGGTGATCGTGCGATATAAATCCACGCCCATACTGCGCAGGGTGCGCGCGATGTAGCGCGTGTTGGTGTCTACAATTTCACCAAGTAAAATTTCCGTTCCAATTGTGATAATCTCTGCGGATGTCATTTTTCTCTTTTTTAAACACAACACTTGCACCGCGCTGTCGCGAAGCGTGCAGTGCAGGTGAGGACACGACGCACACGAAGGGGAAAAGAATCGCGACTTTGAACTTCCTTTGTGACCTTTGTGCCCTTCGTGTTTAATTCTTTAAACTACATTGTACTCTTGAATTAATCTTCCCTCTTCAAAGCGTTTCAAGTCCAGCGCCGAAACATCCACACTGGAAAATTTTCCATCCAAAATAAATTCGCTCATCAATTTTCCAGAGATCGGCCCGTGCATGAAACCATGCCCTGAAAACCCCGTGCAAAGCGTGAAGCCGTTTATCTCCGTGCCGCCGTAGATCGGGTGCGCATCGGGCGTCACTTCGTACAGCCCCGCCCAATGCGATGCGCGGCTGGCTTTTTCCACGAGCGGCATTCTTTCGATGGCCGCTTCCAAATTCACCAGCTCAAAATCTTCGTCCACAGTTTGGTCGAAGCCAGGCGTTTCATGCTGGTTGCTCATGCCGATCAACAAGCCTTCGCCTTCGCGATGAAAATATAAAGACTTCGCAAAATCGATCACGAACGGAAAATCCTCGGGCACTTCTTTCAGCGGATTTGTCGTGAACATCTGCCTGCGCAGGGGGAGGACTGGGATTTCGATGCCCGCCATTTTGCTGATCTGATTTGACCACGGCCCTGCGACATTAAGTACCGCGCGCGTCTTGATTCCGCCGACGCTTGTTCGCACCTCTTCCACATTCCCTCCGCTGATAGTGATTCCAATCACCTCCGCGCCGCTGACGGTTTTGACCCCCATCTTTTGCGCCGCGCTGATGTATCCCATCACCACACTGTTCGGGTCAACCGTGCCGTCCTTTTGGTTGAACGTGCCTGCGATGGCGTCATCGAATTTCATCAGCGGCAATCGCGCGCGAACTTCATCCCCGCTCAAGAACTGAGTTGGCACACCGAGTTTATTTTGCATTTCTGCATTGTGCTTGAACCTGGCGGCTTCTTTTTCATTTGTCGCCACGAGCAAATATCCGCACTGCCTGTAGTTGACGTCCTGCCCGATCTCCTCCTTGAAGCGTTCGATCATCGGCAAACTTTCAATGGACAACTTGACATTGATCTCTGTCGAGAATTGATAGCGTACCCCGCCCGCGCATCTGCCCGTTGCGCCTGTGCCGAAGAAATCCTCTTTTTCAAGCAGGACGATATTTTGCCCAGCGATGCCGCGTTTTGCAAGATGATACGCCGCGCTGGCCCCCATCACGCCGCCCCCGATAATGACAATGTCTGCTGTATTTGGTATGTTCATGTTATTTTACAAAGAGACCCGCTTTCAGCTTTTGGCAGAAAACGGGTCTCACTTGTCTGTTTGGTTGAAAAGGCGCTAATCGATACCGAGATATGATTTTTGAACCATCTCATTTTTCTTGAGCTTGGCGGCGTCATCGGTGAGGACGATACTGCCAGTCTGGAGCACGTACCCGCGGTGGGCAATGGAGAGCGCCATGAGGGCATTTTGTTCCACGAGCAAAATCGTGGTGCCCTGCTCGTTCAACTTTTTGATGGTGTCGAAGATCACATCCACCAGCACAGGTGCGAGGCCCATGGAGGGTTCGTCGAGCATGAGGATGCGCGGGTTCTGCATGAGTCCGCGCCCGATGGCGAGCATTTGCTGTTCGCCGCCCGAGAGCGTCCCGCCAAATTGGGAGATGCGTTCCTTCAAACGCGGGAACAGTTCAAAGGTCAGATCGAGGCGGTCTTTGATGATTTTCTGGTCATTGACAGTGAACGCACCCATCTCCAGATTTTCCTGCACGGTCAATTTGGGGAAGATGCCGCGCCCCTCAGGGACGTGCCCTACACCCTGGCTGACGACGATGTGCGGTTCGGTGTGGGTGATGTCTTTTCCGTCAAGGTGAACCTTTCCCTCGCGGGCGTGGATGAGGCCTGAAATGGTGCGCAGGGTTGTGCTTTTTCCAGCGCCGTTGGAGCCAATCAGGGTTACGATCTCGCCTTCTTCCACGTGAAGGGAGATTCCCTGTAAGGCGTGGATATGCCCGTAATAGGAATGGACGTTTGTGAGTTCAAGTAATTTTCCCATGCGGATTCTCCTAGTCCTTCGATGAGGCGGCTTCACGGCCAAGGTAGGCTTCGATCACGCGCTGGTTCTTGCGGATTTCCTGGGGTGAGCCCTCGGCAATTTTTTCGCCGTAGTCCATTACGGTGATGTGTTCTGAAATGCCCATGACCACGCGCATGTCATGTTCGATGAGCAGGATGGTGATTCCCTTTTCATCACGAATGCGGCGGAACAATTTGATTGCGTCTTCGGTCTCGTTCGGGTTCATCCCTGCCGTGGGTTCATCGAGCAGTAACAAGGTCGGGTTGGCGGCGAGGGCGCGCGCAATTTCGATGCGGCGTTGTCCGCCGTAGGGCAGGTTGCGGGCCAGTTCATTCCCAACATTTTTCAAGCCGACATATTCCATCAGGTCGCTTGCTTTTTGTTCCGCCTCTTTTTCCTCGGCATGGAATTTTTTCGAGCGGAAGAGTGCATCGAGGGCGTTTTGCTTTAATCGGATGTGCATTCCAACAAGAATGTTCTCGATTACCGTCATGCTTCCGAATAAACGGATATTTTGGAATGTGCGGGATATGCCGCGCGCCGAGACCTGGTCTGGCCGCAGGCCGATGAGCGAATGATCTTTGAACATGATCTCGCCCTCCTCCGGCCTGTAGATTCCGGTGAGGCTGTTGAAGAAGGTTGTCTTCCCCGCGCCATTGGGGCCGATAATGCTGACAATGTGCCCTTCATCCACGGAGAAGGTCATCTTGTTGACGGCAACAAGGCCGCCGAAGCGTTTTATAACATTGGTTGTTTGCAGGAGGCTCATAAGTCACTTCCACCTATTCTTTGTCTTCGACGAGTTCGCGTTTACGGCGCTCGGCGGGGATGAGGCCTGACGGGCGGAATATCATCATTACAACCAGGATGATGCCGAAAACGAGTTTTTGATATTTGGCTGGGTCCAACTGGTTGGAAAGGTCCTTCCAGGCAAAATTTATGATCGGGATGACAGCGTCGCTTTGGCGAAGTTCGCTCAGGTAAAGCGAGAAATTTTGCAGAACCTGGATGTTGAGAATGACGACGGCTGACGCGCCAAAGATCACGCCTGGAATACTGCCGAGACCGCCGAGGATCACCATGGTCAACACACCGATGGATTGCAGGAAGGAGAAAGTTTCGGGGCTGACGAAGGTGCGGTTGGCGGCGTATAATGCGCCCATGGCGCCTGCAAAGGAAGCGCCGGCCGCGAAGGCGGCGAGTTTCATTTTTACAAGTGGAATGCCCATGGCTATGGCGGCAGTTTCATCTTCGCGGATGGCTGTCCAGGCACGGCCGATGCGGGAATCTTCCAGGCGTGTTGCAACTGTGATGGCGATCATAATGATGATCAACGCCAGGAAGTAGAAAAACACATTGTAGAATTCCGCTTCGGAGGGGACGTGTCCAACGATGGGGGTGAGCAGGTTGCGGATGGGGCTTAGAATGAATTCAGGCGGAAGCGGCGGGCGCTGAATGGGAGTGATCCCTTGCGGCCCGTTTGTGAGGTTGATCGGTTTATCGAGGTTGAGGGCCAACACGCGAATGACTTCGCCAAACCCAAGCGTGACGATTGCAAGGTAATCCCCGCGCAGGCGAAGGACTGGCAAGCCAAGCAAAATCCCTGCGAGGGCGGCAAGACCAACCCCAAGAAATAGGAATAACCAAAAATAGTTGGGTGAAAGTGCAAATTCCGCGCCAGCGGGCGCCGCCCCTGGGATGGAATGCAATAAAGAGAGTTGCTTTGAGCCAAAGATTGCCCATGTATAGGCCCCGACAGCGTAAAACGCAACATATCCAAGATCCAACAAGCCTGCCATACCGATCACGATATTCAACCCAAGCGCGAGGGCGGCAAAGACGGCCATTTGGAAGATTACTTCAAGATAAAAGATGTTGCGAATGCCGAGTACCGGCAAAATCACAATGACCAGAATCAACCCAATGAAGGTTTTTACTTTCATGTTTATCTTCATGAAATAAACCAGCAGAGGACAGAGCATCAAGGTAAGGAAGGCGCTTAACGATCTTGGGCTTTGATATACGCTTATGGTCCCGGCGATCAAAAGACCAAGCGTAATGAAGATGGGCCAGAAACCGCTATTGGCTTTCTTGTACAATTCGCTGAAAAATGTTTTCATGGTGGGTTGCCTTTTCCTGAAAACGAATTATGCCTTCTGTCCAACGGTTTGACCAAGCAAACCGGATGGACGAAGAATGAGCACAAGGATCAAAACGGCAAAAGCGAAAATGTCCTTGTATTCCGCGCCGAAAGCGCCATTCGTAAATGTGGAGAGATAAGAAGCGCTGAATGATTCAAGCAAGCCCAGGATCAACCCGCCAAGTAATGCGCCTGTCAAATTTCCAATGCCGCCGAGTACTGCGGCTGTAAAAGCTTTCAAGCCGGGGAAGAAACCCACAAATGGATCCAGCTTGGTGGCTTTCAAGGCAAAAAGCACGCCTGCCGCGCCGCCTAACGCGCCGCCGATCAGGAATGTGATCGAGATGATCATGTTGACGTTAATTCCCATCAAACTTGCTGACGGACGGTCCTGGGCGACGGCTCGAATGGCCTTGCCTACCTTCGTGCCGTTCACCAGGTAATTCAACCCGACCAGCATAATCACGGTGACGCCAACCAGCAGGATGGATTTGATTTGGAATCGCAGCGGGGTCGCTATACCGGGCACCGCTAAAATCAGAAATTCATCGAAAGTTCCAAAGTTGGGCAGAATGACATTGAACTCGCCCGTTGTCAGGCTGAGGATGAGGCGGACAGCATCCTGCAAAAAGAAGGACATGCCAATGGCGGAAATAAGAGGCACCAGCCGTGGGGCGCCGCGCAAAGGCTTGTATGCCACCCGTTCCACCGTCACAGCCAGCGAGCCTGAGATGACCATCCCTAATAGAATTGCGAGCGCAATGATTACATACTGATTCATGGTTTGCAGGGCGCCCGTGTGATCAAAATAAGCCATTAGTTCAACGCCAACGATTCCCCCGACCATGAAGATTTCACTGTGCGAAAAATTGATGAACTCCAAAACACCATAGACCATGGTATAGCCCAGGGCAATGGTGGAATACACAAAACCAATGGTCAACCCGTTAATTACCACCTGTGGAAGAATCAATAAAACCCGTTCCACAAGATCAAATTCTGTCATAAATCCACGAAAAATATACGCGAGTAGGACAGTAAAAAGAGACAGGACTAGACTCGCTCCCAATGCAAAAACAATAATTTGCCCGATCGGAAAGAGGATGAATTTGTAAAAGGGGTTTGATGTGAATTGTTTCATTTCTTCAATACCTGTCCTTTTATATTAATGAACCTCTCTCCCTTTGCAGGGAGAGAGGTTTTCGTGCCCTTACTAAAACTTATTTGCCGGGGGATGCCAGATCGAAGGAGGCAATGATCTCGTTCGAGCCCCATGTATCTTTGGAAGTGGCGTTGACTTTGATGATGAAGTACTTGGCAAGCGGAAGATCGCCGATTTCATCGAAGGCGATTGTGCTGGTGAGGCCTTCGTAGCTAATAGCGCGGATGGCTTCAGCAACCTGAGCGCGGGTGGGGGTGCCACCAGCGGCCTCAGCGGCGGCTTTGATCGAGGCTAAACAAATGCCCATGGCATCGTAAGCTTGAGCGGCATAAGCCTCAGGTGCAGCGCCGAACTTGGCGGTGTAGTCTGTAGCAAATGTGGCGGCCGCGGGATAGGCGCTAACGGGGCCAGCAACGGTGGTGTAAGCCATACCGCCGCCGGAGGTCAAAGCATCACCAGCCAAATCGGCCAGATCGCTTGAATCCATACCATCGGTGCCGAGGAAGGTGCCTTCGTAGCCGGCTTCGCGAGCCTGCTTGAAGAACACGCCAGCCTGGTTGTAGATACCGGCGAAGAACACTACATCAGGGGCAGCGGCAACGAGCGGGGTGACGATGGCGTCAAAGTTGGCGGTTTCTTCGGTGCCAACAAAATCCACTACTGTGATGGCATCTTCTTCAGCGGCAACGCGGAAGAATTCAGCCACACCCTGACCGTAAGCGGTCTTGTCGTGGATGATGTAAACGGACTTGGCGCCAAGAGTGCTGAAAGCATATTCTTCAGCGGCAGGAGCCTGAACGTCATCACGGCCCACAACACGGTTGACTTCGAGGTAACCACGGGTGGTCACAACGGGGTTGGTGTTGGCGGGGGAAATGAAAGCCAAACCAGCGGTGTGATATTCCTCGGATGAGGGGATCATAACGCCGGAGTTCAAGTGACCAACGCCGCACAGGATCTCGGAATCAGCAACAATGTTCTTGGCATTCGCAACGCCGACATCAGGGGTGGCCTGATCATCATACGGGGCGAGCTGGACATCATAGCCCATGGCGGCCAATTCGCCGCCCAATTGTTCGAGAGCCAATTCAGCGCCCTGCTTGATGGCAACGCCGAGCAGGGACTGACCGCCAGAGAGCGGGCTCTGGGTCGCAATCTTAATGGTGCCCATGGAAACAACAGGGGCTTCAGTCGGGGCTTCGGTTGCAACGGGCGCTTCGGTTACGACGGGCGCTTCAGTCGCGGCGGGGGGTTGTCCGCAGGCGGCGAGCACCATGCTGGCAAGTACCAACACGGATAGTAAAGCGAGTAAACGCTTATTCATTTCTGTACTCCTCCAAAATTATGTTAGGTGAATTCAATTTCCCGCACATGCGGGTGGATACAGGCAGTGGACAATACTACGGATGTCGGCCTCACCTCCTTTTCGTGAGATACATATATAAAGAAAGCCTTTAAAAAACCCTTTTTTCTGGATTTTTCTCAGGCTCAACCTTTCACCACTAATAAAAAGCCTTGCATTTTTATTAAGCAATAATAATAAGGTGGTTTTTGGATTAGGTCAAGTCTTTGTGTCTAGACTTTTAATGTAAGCCTTAAAGAGCGTTGTGCGGCTTGTATAAAAGCTGTTCGCGGATGCGCAAATCTGTGTTGCGGATTTTCATCGCCAGGTCTGCCGCGAGGTTGTGCATCAAGCGATACCCCAGTTGCGGATAGGTCTCGCACAACATGATCAATTTGTCTCGTTGGATAACGAGCAGGCGTGTATCTTTTTGAGCGGCTTTTGCAGAAGCCGACCGCAAGCCTTCGTCTACCAATGCCACTTCTCCAAATGACTGCCCCCTGCGCAACCGTGCAACCGCCGTCTCTTTTTTTTCAAGATCCCCAGTGGTACTGCGGTTGATCAAAATATCCACCTCACCCTGCACGATCACATATAATTCCTTACTACTGCTGTTTTCGTGAAAAACAATCTCCCCAGAATTGTAAACAATTTCCTGGCACAAGTTTCCAACCAATTCCAATTGGGTAGGTGTGAATTGGTAAAAAATATCACTTTGTTTCAGAAAGTTGATGACGTTATTCATATTGGGAAAATCCTTTGCACGAGTTTAGCATATTCATGGATGAAGTGCAACGCTTCTCTCTTAAGGGTAGGCCTGATTCAGCCAATCGAGCGGATCCACCTGGATGCCGTTCACCCACAACTCCCAATGCAAATGCGCCCCGGTTGCGCGCCCCGTCCCGCCTACGAGGCCAATCACCTGATTTTGCTCCACCATGTCGCCTACCTGCACCAGAATCGCGGATTGATGCCAGAAGCCGCTGTACACCCCCCAGCCATGGTCAAGGATGGTGGCGTTGCCGCGCACCGTCCACGGGCCTGCGAATACCACCCGCCCGGCTGCCGGGGCAGTGATGGCAAGCCCGTCTCCGCCGCCGAAATCCAGGCCTGTGTGAAAGCCTTGTGCCTGCAATTCGGTCCCCTTGCCAATGTAAGTGCGGCGGCTTCCATATCGTGAGGTGAAATACGTTGATTCAGCGTAGGCAATGGCCGGGGAAATAAAGTCACCAGCCCAAAGTTTAGAGGGAGACGCGGATGCTGTGAGGTTAATCAACTGTTGCAGTTCAGGCTCGGTGGAGGCTGGGTCAATGGTGGCTGGGTCTACTACAAGTAGGGGGTCGTCTGGGTAGTTGCCCGAGATGATCAAAATCATTTGCTCGTAGGATTGTGCGCGGCCATCGGGCAGGGTGGCATCCAGCCGCAAGGGATACACCCCCGGCTCCAGCAGGGCGTGGACTCCTTGCAGGGCAATCTGGGCGCCGTTTTCATCTGTAAAAAAGTTGAGGGGATGGTCAACCAGCAGGCCGCTTAATGTAACGCCGGGAATGGTCTGTGTTTTAATAACGCCAGTGCCGCCTTGCTTGATGGGCAGGTCGCGGATTTCTGCACTGAGGAAGGCGGATGGTAAACCGGTTGCGGCTGGCCCGTTACTTTCGCCGGGTGCAAAAAGGGTGTCGCCGGGTAAGCCGTCCCATGAACCGTTCAGGCTGTTGATGTCTGCGAGCGTCCAGACATCGGTGTTGTTTTTTACCGCCAATTCCAGCAGTGATTCGCCCTCGGTGGGGGAAGTGCGTTTGTTATTTTTGCTTTCACCCTGCCCGGGGAGGATCATGCTTACGCCCACGTAAAATTCACTTGGGCTGACGACATGATTGAGTCTTCTGAACAGGCTCTCAGGTACTTGCGTCTGGCGCATGAGACTGCGGTACGAATCGCCGAAGTTGATCAGCTCGGTACTTAATAGCCCGCTAATTCCTTCCAGCCCTGGTATCACCAGTTGCTGGCCGGCAGTTAGTTGATTTGCATCCGTAATTCCGTTGGCTTCCATTAGTACAGCCATGCTTATATTGAAGCGCGCCGCAATGGAGGAAAGGCTGTCGCCTGGCTGTACGATGTAAACAGGCCCGTTGATTTCCTGAGCCTGAACAGGCTGGGAGGAAAGGAGCAGGCTTGCTAATAGAAAAATAATCAGGATTGCGCGTTTATACATTCTTGAGTTCCACCTTGTCGCCGATTTCATAATCCCCAAAGCGTTCGGGGTGGATTTCCAGGGTGTATTTTGCATCTGCCTTGGGGAAGTAGGCGGGACGCCATGATTTCGCGATGACTTTATCCACGACGGTCATTTCCGAGTTGATCCAAAAGACGGCCAGATCGAACGGCACGAAGAGCATGTGGATGGAAGTGTCGAGGCGTGAATTCTGCTTTTCGACGAGAAGCAGGCCTTCGTTAAGAGAGAGGCGTTTACGGAACATGAGTCCGCGCAATTTGCAGAGGAATGAGTCGCAATATCCCACCTGCGCGGGATGTTCGATGGTTTTCTTCAGGTTTTCGATGGTGACGAGGCGGGGCATGGGTATCATAAAACCGGGCGGCTGATTTGCCGCCCGGAGGGGAAGATGTTGATTTCAGGGTAAATGATGGCTGATTACTTTTTCCACGCTGTCCATCAACTCTTGCGGCCCGAAGGGCTTGGCAATGTAGTCGTCCACTTTTGCGATGTGCAGGCCGAGCACCTTATCAATGTTCTGCGCTTTTGCAGTGACGACGATAACGGGGATGTCTCGTGTGGAAGAGTCCGCTTTCATTTGTTGGTATACTTCCCAGCCATCCATATCCGGCATCATCAAATCGAGCAGGACCAGGTCTGGATGCAATTCACGAACCATTTTGATGCCTTGCAACCCACCTGCCGCGCCGAACACATCAAACCCGCGTCTGCCAAGAATAAGCCTGATCAGGTCTATCATCTCAGGTTCATCTTCGATACAAAGAATCTTTTTGACAGTTGTATTATTCATGATTCTCCTGTCTTCAAAACCAAGTTTACCATAAAACAAATACGGGTCTAACGATGAAGATCATTACATGGAATGTGAATGGCATTCGCGCCGCGCTTGGTAAAAATGCCCTGAGTTGGGCGTTTGATCAAAAGCCCGACGCCCTGTGTTTGCAGGAAGTGAAGGCACGTGAAGAACAATTAAGTGAAGAACAACGCGCCATGTTGAAACTTCCGCTTGCATGGAATGCGGCCCAGCGCCCCGGCTACAGCGGCGTGACAACTTTCTTTAAAGAAGAGCCAGACGAGATCGTGATGGGCATGGGCGCGCCGCAATTCGATGTGGAGGGCCGCGTCATTCAGACCTTTTGGGCTGGTCTGCGTCTCTTCAACATTTACTTCCCGAATGGCCAGCGCGGACAGGAGCGCGTGGATTACAAACTTGAGTTCTACGCCCATCTGTTTGAGTTGTGCAGGGAGCTTCACAAAAAAGGGGAGAGCATCATCATCACTGGCGACTTCAACACCTCTCACATGCCTATTGACTTGAAAAACCCGAAAGCGAATGAAAAGACTTCAGGCTTTTTGCCCGAAGAGCGCGAGTGGGTGCAGAAATTTTTGGACAACGGCTTTGTGGATGTGTACCGTCATTTGTATCCGCAGAAAGTCCAATATACCTGGTGGACGTATCGCTTGGACGCGAGAAAACGCGGCATCGGCTGGCGGTTGGATTACTTCCTGGTTTCGGAGGCGCTTGCCTCACGGGTACAGGATGTGATCATCCATGAAGATGTGATGGGGTCGGATCATTGCCCCGTCGAGTTGGTCTTCGTTTAACCTCGGCGTCTGTTTCATCATCGTCCTGCTATCCCAGCCTCTCCTGCTCCTCCAAATCCGTCAGCAACAGATCCAACGCGCCCACCGAAACCTGCAATTCGCGCAGTGAAATAAGCATCGAAACGATCATCAGCGCCAGCGCCAGACCGAAGCTCCACTTCCCGCCTGCCGTCCAGCCTGCGAAAAGCGCGAACATGCTCGTTACGCAAAAGAGCAGGCTCAACACGCCAAAAATCTGCATGTTACGGATGAGATACACCCGATACCGCAAATTTTCGATCTGCGGAAGCAGGGTCTCTTCACGCTCGTTCATATAACGATCCCGCAAATTACGGATGATGGTGGCCAGCGTCAAAAAGCGGTTGGTGTATGCCAGCATCAATAATGAAACTGTCGGGAATAATAAAGCGGGGGTTGAAAGTGTAAAATCCATTTGAATAAATAACTCACCTTACACAATTAGCCACAGTCCACAGGGTAATAAGCGCACAGAGTTCTCTGAACTTTTTCTCAAGATTTTCTCCGTGAACTCTGTGGCAAAAAATAAAACGTACACCTACGCCATCCCAAAACTGACATGGTTCGGGTTCACCAACAGCATTGGCACATGCGCATTGAACTGCGGCAGGTACGGGTTGGTAATCTCCGCCTCGTACACAGACAACCAGGTGGAGTGTGAAACATCCAAATAGGTTGTCAGTTCCGTCTGCGCTGAAATTCGCAATTTTGCTTTAAGCATAAAAGAACCAACCAGCATTTCCACAGACTGCATTCTACGATTCTGTTCCGTGGCATCATAATCCAGCAGGTCTTGTGCGGGCGGCGCAAGGTGAAACGCAATCACTTCCGTCGTTGGAATAAACATCTCGGAATACGCAAGTGACTTCGGCGGAGTACCCCCGAATAGAATCACATTGGGGTTGTGTATGTGAATATAATTTGGCACACCCTGCGTGCGCAGCCAGATGCTCACCCGCAAACTTTCCTTGATCACGATCTCCCCGCGCACAAGCAGGTTATGGGTGTACAACATCACCAGAGCAGTTTTTTCATCAGGCGCCAGCGGCTTCATCGATACTCCTTCCAGTTGAATCGATTATACAACACCCTTGAAAGGTCGACTGATTTATATCGCAAGCGGTATACTCACCTCATTAAACATGACATCAAACACACCGAACACCAAACGCTGGATTATCCCGCCTCGCATCACGCCCGAAGCTGATTCTGAACTATCGAAATTCCCCCCCGTTTTGCGGCAAATCCTCTTCAACCGCGGCTACGCCACCGAAGCCGACGCGCGCGCCTACCTCAACGCCAAACCCAACGTCAACACCGATCCATTTCAAATGACAGGCATGCACGCGGCCGTGAATCGCATTCAATCCGCCATCCAAAACAACGAACCCATCGCCATCTACGGCGATTATGATGTGGACGGAGTCACAGCCACGGCATTGCTGGTTGAAAGCCTAAAACTTTTAAATGCAGATGTGCGCGGCTACATCCCCAACCGTTTTGAAGAAGGCTATGGCTTGAACAACAACGCACTGGATGAATTGCAAGCAGATGGAGTCAAACTCGTCATCACCGTAGACTGTGGCATTCGCTCGCCCAGTGAAGCGCTTCATGCACGGACCGTCGGCCTGGACCTCATTATCAGCGACCATCACCACCCTGACGGTGAAAACCTTCCCCCTGCGCTCGCCGTCATCAATCCCAAACAACACGGAGATGTCTATCCCGATAAAGACTTGGCTGGCGTGGGAATTGCATACAAAATTGCCGAAGCGTTATTCAGCCTTCAGCCTTCAGCCTTCAGCCTTGATTCTTTACTTGACCTTGTCGCCCTCGGCACCGTCGCAGACCTTGCCCCGCTTGTCGGTGAAAACCGCGTGCTCGTGCGCAAGGGACTTCGTCAAATGCGGCAGACCTCGCGGCAGGGATTGTTCTCTCTCGCGGCAGTTTCTGAACTGGCGCTGGCAAAGGTCAACGCGGGGCATATCGGTTTCATGCTCGGGCCGCGTCTGAATGCGGCAGGCAGGTTAAAAGAAGCGCTCGCCGCTTTTGAATTATTGACCACCACTGAAGTTTCCCGCGCAGGTGAACTCGCTCAACTGCTCGACATGCAAAACCGCGAACGCCAGCGCATCACCCGCGATATGCAAAAGAAAGCCGAGGAGATCGTAATGAGCGACGAGTCCGAAGCTTTCCTGCTTTTTGCCGCGCATGAAGATTTCAATTCAGGTGTGGTTGGCCTGGCCGCCTCCCGCCTGACAGACACCTACTACCGCCCTGCCATCGTGGCCGCCAAAGGTGCAGATGAGACTCGCGGCTCCTGCCGCTCCATCCCCGAATTTCACATCACCGATGCGCTCGACCAATGCGCGGATTTACTCGTCCGCCACGGGGGACATGCGGCGGCGGCGGGCTTCACTGTCAGAAACGAAAATCTGTCCGCGTTGGTGGGGCGGTTAAAAGCCATAGCGAAGGAAAAACTATCTCACGAAGACCTCAGGCCCACGGTTACGGCAGATGCGGAAGTTTCTCTTGTCGATATCCGCCCCGATCTGTATGAAAAATGTCTGCGCTTTCTTGAGCCAACGGGCTATGGAAATCGCGAAGCGTCGTTTGTGGCGCGAGGGGTTAAAGTCAAAAGTTCGCGCACAGTTGGCGCGGATGCCAGGCATTTGAAGTTATCGCTTGAAGATGAAAATAAATTTGCGCACGATGCCATCGGTTTCAAACTTGGTGAGTGGCACAAGAACATGCCCCCGCGCGTGGATATTTTATTTACTTATGAAACGAATGAATACAACGGGCGCATGAGCTATCAATTGAACTTGAAAGATTTAAGGGCGGCGACATGAAAAATGTCGGGCAGTTCACTGCCCGACATTTTTATATTTAGAACTTACGCAAGACCGCAAGAACTTGCCGCGAATTTCGCGAAAATTAGTGCAACACCTGCACTGCAAACGCAGTGCGGTGCAAGTGTTCGCGGCTTAAAGATTTTGAACTGCGTAAGTCCTACTATTATCCCTTTTGCATGGGCAGTTTTGAGTGCCGCCATGCGTTCATTCCACCCAGCACATTGAAAACGGTGAAACCTTCTTTTGCCAAAATTTTCGATGCGGATTTACTGCGGTTGCCGCTGGCGCAAATGCAAATGATCTCGCGGCTTTTGGGTAATTCACTCATGCGGCGATACAACTCGTTCAACGGCATTAACTTGGCCCCCGCAATATGCCCTTGATGGAATTCATTGGGCTGGCGAACATCCAATATCAGCGGATGCCTGCCATATTTCATTTTCTCGCTCAACTCAATTACGCTGAGATTCGGCGCGGACGGCCCAAACAATTTGGATAAGAAGCTCATTCTTGTCTATCCTCCAAAAAAAAATTTTGCTACCGTACATTTTCCTCGTAAAAAACCCTAAAGGTCCTTCTTGCCAATCAGGAATTTTCGAAGGGAATGGAGACCTTTAGGGTTTGGATGTACGGTAGAGAAAAAAAATTATGAGGTACAGAGTGCGGACTTCAGTCCGCTTGCCAGGCAGACTGAAGTCTGCAATCCGTTATTCGATAAGGCTAAAAAGACGTATTTTACTCACCTTACGCAGTTTCTCTCCCTCATCCCCAGCCCTTCCCCCGAAGGGGAAGGGAGTCTCCTCTCCCTTCGGGAGAGTGTAGGGTGAGGGCGCGTAAGGTGAGTTATTTTATTTTCAATTCATCTTCCCGCTCAGGGATGGTGAAGCGATGGATGGTGGTGTAATCCACAATGCCTGGGATGAATTTATTCATGAAGGCGGTCACGCTCCACAGCCAGGGGATGATCCACATGCGGCGCGGGCGGCGCACCAGTTTTACCACAGCTTGTGCAACTTGTTCTGCGGTGAGGAGCATGAACTTGGGAGTGGTGGTATGGGTCTTGCGATTGATGCCTGCATGTTGGTTGAATTCGGTGACAACGCCGCCGGGGTAGATCAATGAAACATCGATGCCCCAGGGTTTCACTTCACGGCGCAGGGCTTCGGAGAATCCATGCACGGCATGTTTGGAGGCGGCGTAGATCGTGTATGTGGGTGTGGCAACCAACCCTGCCATGGAACACATATTGATAATACTGCCCGAGCGCTGTTTCATCATCACTGGCAGAACCTGCCGCGTGGTTTGGATGACGCCCATCACGTTGACATCGATTTGCGCTTGAATATCTTTAAGGGGGTCGAGCTTTTCCAGCCAGTCCAATCTTCCAAAGCCTGCGTTGTTGATGAGAATATCGATGCGGCCAAATTTTTCGATGGTTTGCGTGACCAGCGCTTGAATGTCTTCAAGTTTTGAAAGGTCGGCTTGCACAACCAAAGTCTCTGCGCCTGTGCCCATTGCATTGATCTCCTGCGCGAGAGATTGCAGCTTGTCCACGCGGCGGGCGGCGAGCGTCACCTTTGCGCCTTCGCGCCCAAACTGGCGGGCGGTCGCTTCTCCAATTCCCGATGATGCGCCAGTGACGATGACTACTTTATCTTTAATGTTCATTGGATTCTCTCCTCTTTATTCGAGAGTGCGCCGCGCTTCAATTAATAACTCACCATAGGCAGTTCATAATCCCGAAGGGATGGCAGGATGATAGAAAATGGCGCGAAAGAATCCAAATCCCGAAGGGATGATATTGATTTTACAAGCGATGACACCCCTGCGGGGTTGAATTTGGCGCATCCCAAAAACTAGAATCCTTTGACCCCTTCGGGGTCTTCGAGTAAATCGCGTAAGGTGAGTTAATAAAACCTCAGGCTGGTCTGTAAGCCGCACGCATCCCTCGATGGGGTTTTGTCCAGTGCAATAAAACCTCTTGCAATAAAACCTCAGGCTGGTCTGTAAGCCGCACGCGTCCCTCGATGGGGTTCTGTCCAGTGCTATAAAACCTCTTGCAAAAAAAAACCTCAGGCTGGTCTGTAAGAGAGTGTTTCTTAAGTCCGAATAGCGGGCAAGAAAAGAGCATTCACCACAGAGAACACGGAGTCCACAGAGGTTTTTTTAAAGGTTTTTCTCCGTGATCTTTGTGATCTCTGTGGTAAAAAGCATTTAAGAAACACTTTCTAAGCCGCACGCGTCCCTCGATGGGGTTCTGTCCAGTGCAATAAAACCTCTTGCAAAAAAAACCTCAGGCTGGTCTGTAAGCCGCATTCTGTCCAGCGGATTGCTCCGCTTGTGCAGTCATCTCTCTGGGCGACGTGTCGCCACATCGCTCGGTGCAGCCTACCCGGGACTGGCCTCTCCCACAAGAGGGAAAGGCACATGCGAAGACGAGCCGTCTCCCATCGTCCACAGACGATTTCGTCCCTGCTTGGCCTTGCTCCCGGCGGGGGTTACCTGGCCACGCGCATTACTGCGCGCGCCGGTGGTCTCTTACACCACCTTTTCACCATCACCACCTCACCCCATTCCCTCTCCCATTGGGAGAAGGACGCAGGGGTGGGGGGCTGTTTGTTTCTGTGGCCCTTTTCCGGCAGGTTCACGCCTTGCGGCGTTTTCCCCGTCAACAAAGTGACGGGGCTTCCCCGCCCCGGGTGCTATCCGACGCCGTGCTCTATGGAGTGCGGACTTTCCTCGATCCCGTCAACGCAGGACCGCGACTGCCCGACCAGCCTGAGTGAATTCATGATACACGCAAGGGAAGTGCCAGTCAACATCCCAAAGGTGGACATTTCGAGAAAAGACATTAAAATAGATGGGCATTCATCAATCAGGCAATAAAGAGGATTTACTTTGAGCAACCTGCCCGGCAAATTTATGATCGGCTTAACTGGCAACATCGCCACTGGCAAGAGTGTGGTGCGCCGCATGTTGGAACACCTGGGCGCATACACCATCGACGCCGATGCGCTTACCCATCGCACCTATGCAAAGGGCGCGCCCGGCTACCAGCAGGTGATCGATAAATTCGGAAAATGGCTGCTCAATAAAGAAGGCGAGATCGACCGCAAGAAACTCGGCAACCTTGTTTTCTCCGATGCCGAAGCATTGAAACAATTGGAAGCCATCGTGCATCCGCTGGTTCGTCAGGCGGCGGAGATTCTTGCCCAACGCGCAACCCAGCCTGTGGTTGTGATCGAAGCGATCAAACTGCTCGAAGGCGACCTGCGCAAGGTGTGCAATTCCATCTGGGTGACGAATGCCCCGGAAGATGTGCAGGCGGAACGATTGATCCGCAAGCGCGGCATGACTCGCGACCAGGCTTTGGAACGCATTCATATTCAATCGGCCCAAAGCGCGAAAGTGGCGGTTGCGAACATCGTCATCACGAACACCGGTTCCTACGATGATCTGTGGAAACAGGTCAGCGAGGCGTGGAAGGAGATCGTCCCCGGCGCAAACAGCGCCATGGCCGACTCGGTCGTTATCAAAAAACCGACAGGCGAGCTTTCCGTCAAACGCGGCAAGCCAAAGCATTCTACGCCCATCGCAGAGTTGATCACACGCCTGAGCAAGGGTCAACGCAAGGTGACCGCCAGCGACGTGATGGAGGATTTCGGCGATAAAGCCTACATGCTCCTCGAGCAGGATGGTCAGCTTGTGGGGCTGGCAGGCTGGCAGGTGGAAAACCTCGTGACGCGCACCACCGATATTTTTCTCGAAGAACATGTGAACGTGCAAAAAGCGCTTGAAACTCTCATCAAAGAAGTGGAAAGCGCATCCACTGAATTACAAAGTGAAGCGTCGCTCGTCTTTGCAATGAGCGAACTCTCGACGCAGGAAAACCTCTGGAAACAACTGGGCTACGAACGGCGCACACCGGAAACCCTCGGCGTGCAAGCCTGGCAGGATGCCGCAACCGAATCTACTCCAGCAGGAAGCGCGCTCTTCTTCAAACAATTACGCCAGGATCGCGTCCTGCGCCCCATTTAGAAATTAGGAAGTAGACAATATAAGAATTGGGAAGTAGGATTGCCTTCATCCTGCTTCCTGTTCCCTGCTCCCTAATTACCGCCTGTGACCGAATTTCTCAACAACCTCTTCTTTATATTTCAACGAATCAGCTGGCTGAGCGTTTTCGACATCATGCTCGTCACGCTGATTTTCTTTGGATTGCTGTATTCCCTGCGCGACACCCAGGCCATGGCCTTACTGCGCGGGATGATCCTGCTCGTCGTGGCGCTCATCCTGCTCACCAGTTTGGTGGAATTGCCCGCCTTTTCGTGGTTCGCACAAAATTCCCTGCCTGCCTTATTGCTTGCCCTGCCGGTGATATTTGCCCCGGAGATTCGGCGGACGCTGGAGCGTCTCGGTCGGGCCGGGACCGTTTGGCCTGGTACCGTTAAATCGGCAGATGTGACCCTCGAGCAGACCATCCGCGCCGTGGTGACTGCGGCGGCACGGTTATCCGCCCGTCAGCACGGCGCATTGATCATCCTGCAAAGATTGGATAACCTCGATGAGTTTGCGCAAACCGGTGTGCAAATGAATGCCCGCATAACGCCTGAACTTTTGTTGCAAATTTTTTATCCCAACACACCCCTGCACGATGGCGCAGTCATCATCGTCAACTCGCAGATCGTTGCGGCGGCTTGTGTGTTGCCTCTCTCTGCCAGCGGAATTTTGAACCGCACCCCCGAACGCCAAATGGGACTCCGTCACCGCGCCGCCCTGGGCATCTCCGAAACCAGTGACGCGGTTGCCGTGGTCGTCTCGGAGGAGACGGGCGCCATTTCCATTGCGCACGCCGGCAGGATGCTGCGCCGCCTCGACCCCGAACGGCTGGAAAATATTTTGATCGCCTTCTTCCGTCCGAATGGCAGGGAATATAAACCCAGCTTTTTCGAAAAACTATTGCCCGGTTTGTTTCGCAGAAAAGAAGATAAATAAATGGTACGTTGGATCTCTCAAAATTACCGCACCTTTCTCTGGGCGTTTGCGCTGGCAATGGCTGTTTGGATTTCCGCCGTCACCTCTGCAGACCCGGACGAAACACGCGCGCTTTCTTCGCCTGTGCCAGTGCAGATCATCGGCCAATCTCCGAATTTGGTGTTGAGCAGTGATATTCCCAAAGAGGTGGTGTTGACCTTGCGCGCGCCTCGTTCTGTTTGGAATTTCATCGAGGCAGACCCGCAGATCGTGCGCGCGATTTTGGATCTTTCGGGCTTGAGCTCGGGCGAACACGAGCTTGAATTGCAGATTCAAGTGAATGCAAGGCCGGTGCAGATCGTGTCTGTTGCGCCGAGCTTTATCAAATTTACCCTTGAACCGCTTGTGACCCAAACCTTCGAGATAGACTTAACCCTTTCGGGCGAAGCCGCCATCGGGTTTCAAATTGGAGAATCAAGCCTGGAGCCAGTACAAGTTGTCGTGTCTGGCGCCCAGTCCCAGGTCAAGAGGGTGAGGCGCGCTCGGGTTTCCGTCAACCTGAGCGGCATTCGTGAAAATTACGATCAATCACTGGCGGTTGAAGTGTTGGATGAAAAAGGCGTCAAAGTGGAGGGGGTTTCGGTATCCCCTGAAACGGTTCATGTGATCTTGCCCGTCAGTCAGCAGGGGGGGTATCGCGATGTGGCTGTGAAAGTGACCACGGTTGGGCGGGTGGCGAGCGGCTACCGCCTGACAGATTTATCTGTGTTCCCGCCTGTTGTGACGATTTTTTCCGCTGACCCCGAACTGGTGAGCAACCTGCCCGGCGTGCTGGAGACCCAGCCGTTGGATCTGCAAAACGCGCAGGATGATATTAACACGCGGCTTTCGATCAATTTACCCGAAGGTGTTTCCATCATTGGTGAGCAGACGGTTCTGATCCAGGCTGGGGTCTCGCCGATTGAAAGTAGTGTTACACTGGCAGGAGAAAAAATCGAGATCATTGGGCTGGAAAACGGGCTGACCGCGCAGGTATCCCCCACGACAGTGGATGTGATCATCTCCGGGCCTTTATCTCTGCTGGATACGCTCACCCGCCAGGGCGTGCGCGCCACCGTGGATTTGACAGGCCTGCCCGCTGGAACTTATCAGATTACCCCCCGAGTGGAGATCTTGATCGCGGATGTGATCGTTGAATCGATTCTGCCGAATACTGTGGAAGTGATCATCAGCATTATTCAGGCGCCGGCGGCCACGCCGATGCCATCCCCCACGCCATAATCAAGAAATTGGAAAATAGAAATTATCATGAAACCTGTTGTAGCATTAGTAGGTAGACCCAACGTTGGCAAGTCCACTTTGTTCAATCGCCTTGCCGGCGAGCGGCTTGCCATTGTGGACGAAACCCCCGGCACCACGCGTGACCGTTTATTTGGTGAGGCGGAATGGAATGGACGCACTTTCAGCATTGTGGATACGGGCGGCATTGACCCAACCCACGGCGGTAAGACGCCGCTTTCTGTGGGGTCGGTGGATTTCATTGAAGATATCCGCAGGCAGGCGCAGGTAGCCATTCAAGAAGCGGATGCGGTGCTCTTCGTCAATGATGGGGAGACTGGCGTCACTGAACCAGACCGCGAGGTGGCTACCATCCTGCGCCGCTCGCAAAAGAAATTACCGGATGGCACCTTCTGGCCGCCGATCTTTTTGGTGGTCAACAAATGCGAATCAAGAGAGAGACGCGACCAGTCTTCCGAGTTCTATGAGCTTGGCCTGGGTGAACCGTTTGCCATCTCTGCCATTCACGGCACGAGCACAGGCGACCTGCTCGATGCGCTCGTGGCCGCCTTCCCCGAACAAAAAGAGGAAGAGGAAGATGACAGCATCAAGATCGCTTTGGTTGGCAAACCAAATGCAGGCAAATCAAGTTTGTTGAATAAATTGGTCGGTGTGGAGCGTGTGATTGTCAGCCCAATTGCGGGGACCACTCGCGACTCGATTGACACGAAGATGGACTTTGACGGGGTGGAGGTCACGTTGATCGACACGGCTGGCATTCGTCGGCGCGGAAAGATCGAGCATGGCGTGGAGCAGTACAGCGTCCTGCGTTCCTTCAAATCCATCGAGCGTGCAGATGTCGCCTTGTTGATGATCGACGCCACCACAGGCATCACCGCGCAGGATGCGCACATTGCAGGCTTCATCCTCGATGAATGGAAATCATGCGTGGTGCTGGTCAACAAATGGGATGCCATCGAAAAAGATGGCGATACCATGGATGCCTTCACGGCAAGGATCCGCAACGATTTGAACTTTATGGATTATGTGCCGATCCTGTACATCTCTGCCAAAACGGGCCAGCGTGTGGAACAGGTGATGCCGATGGCGCTGCAAGTGCAGGAGGAACGCCTCGCGCGGCTGACGACTTCCACCATCAATGAGATCATCCACAAGGCGCAGGATGCGCATCCGCACCCATCCCATGCGGGGCGCGCGCTCAAGATGTTCTATGGCACCCAGGTTCGCAGTGATCCGCCGACGTTTATGATCTATGTCAACGAGCCCAAGTTGATGCACTTCTCGTATTTGCGTTATCTCGAGAATCAGATCCGCATGGAATATAACTTCCTCGGAACGCCCATCCGCATCATCACCAAGGGGCGCAGGGAATAATTTTTCAAACCCTACAGGTCTTAAAGACCTTTAAGGTTTTGTAACAGGTGAATATTAAATGAACAAACGAACCATCCTCATCCTCGGCGACATCGCCGCCTTGGCCATACTCACCTTCATCGGCTTTGCCATGCATGGAGAAACCGCGCTGTCATTCATCCCGCGCATGGGAACCACATTCCTGCCGATTTTATTTGGCTGGTTTCTCCTTGCGGCCTGGCTTGGGTTGTTCGATGAACAAGTCATCTCGAACCCAAAGAATTTGTGGCGCATCATCCTTGCCATGCTCTTCATAGCTCCGCTGACAGCCACACTGCGGTCTGCATTGCTGGGCGCCGCGATGCTCCCTCTTTTTCCGCTCATTCTCGGCGGGAGCAACGCCATTGGCTTGATCGTCTGGAGATGGCTTTACATTTTTATTGCAAGGCGGGGTATAAAATAAAGCTGTATTTCAACAAGTGAGCATTTAGCGCACTCCAAATTATGCTACAATAATTTTATGTTCAACGCAGGGTCTCTTACCTTCCGGGAGTTTGTTATGAGTGAATCCTTGCCGCTTGCGATCATTCAGGAAACTGTGCTTGAATTTTTACGTGGCAGGGATGATGCGGTGGTTTTTGGCGCGCAAGCAGTCAATGCCTATGTGCCAGAGCCGCGCATGAGCCAGGATATTGATATCCTTTCTCCCCGCGCCGCAGAATTTTCGGAGGAGCTTCGCTCTCACCTTAGTGATCAATTACATATCGCAGTGCGAGTAAGTGAAGTTGCGGATGGCCGCGGATACAGGCTTTACCAGGTTCAAAAATCTGGTAATCGTCACCTTGTAGATATTAGACTGGTTCAAAGCCTGCCGCCGTCACAACGAATTTCGCAAGTGCTCGTCGCTTCGCCCGAAGAACTTATAGCTCTTAAAGTAATTGCTTATCATCAACGACGCGGGCAACCCAAATCGGGAACTGACTGGCGTGATGTTGCCATGTTATTGCTCGCATTTCCAGAATTAAAGCGCGATTCAGGGCCTGTTTTGGAAAGGTTGAAAGCAGAAAATGCAGGGGAAGATGCTGTCAGCCTGTGGCACGAACTGGTTAAGCAGGAGATCCTGACCACAAATGAGGATGATGAATTTTAATCTTCAAATTCAGCCGCCATTAAGAGGGTAAAATAGAAATCTATGGACGAAACCTCGCTCATTCATTCCGCACAAAACGGCGACCTTGATGCCTTCAACACATTGATCCTGCATTATCAGGATTCTGTATTCAACACCGCTGTGCGCATCCTCGGCGATGACGACGCGGCAGAAGACGCGGCGCAGGAGGCGTTCATCTCCGCCTTCCGCAGTATCAAATCGTTTCGCGGCGGCTCCTTCAAAGCCTGGATACTGCGAACCGTCACCAACGCCTGCTACGATGAACTGCGCCGACAAAAGCGGCGTCCCACCACACCGCTCGAACCTGAAACCCGCGATGGCGAAGAAATGGATTCACCCAAGTGGCTGGCAGACCCCCACATGACCCCCGCTCAAAAATCGGAAGCCGACGAACTCGAACATGCCATTCAACATTGTCTCAATGAATTGCCCACCGACTTCCGCACGGTTGTAGTGCTGGCCGATATTCAAGGCATGGATTACAGCGAAGTCGCCGCCGTGGCACAAGCGCCGCTTGGCACCATCAAAAGCCGCCTTGCCCGCGCGCGCCTGCGCCTGCGTGAATGCCTGCGCGGCTTCGAGGAACTTTTGCCCGCTTCATTCCGTCTTGAAGGGGAAAGAATCTTATGAAAAATTCCCGCGAGATCGAACAACTCTCTTTATATCTGGATGGACAACTCGATGAATCCGAATCAAAGCGATTGGAAACCCGCCTCACTGCGGACCTTGAGCTTGCTTCTGTTTTAAATGACATTCGCCTCGCCCGAGGCATTCTCCGCAGTCTGCCTGCCCGCAAGGCTCCGCGCAATTTCACACTCACCCGCAAAATGGCAGGGATCAAACCACCCCTCCCGCGCGCATATCCCTTCTTCAGATTCTCGACAGCGTTCGCAACCATCCTCCTCATGCTTACCTTTGCGGCCAATTCATTGCCGCGGATGAGTTTTGGGTTTGGCGCCGCCGCGCCTGCTGTAGAGTCTGCCAATGGAATTGGCGGCGGCGGAGGCTGTGAAGAACCATGTCAAGAATCCTTCCAGGCCGCCGCAACGGAAGCCCCCGCCGTTGCAACTGAAGCTCCTGCCGTAGAAGCCCCTGTCGTTGCAACCGAAGCGCCTGTTGCCACTGAACCCCCGGCCTTTGCTGAAGCGCCGCCCGTGGAAACGGCTGTCCAGTCCACTTTGGCGGCTGAGACTGCCCGCGAGGAAAGCCCATCTTTAGATGCGATGCAAACGCCCAAAGAGGCGGAAACTGAATCAGCAATACAGGATCAGCCCACCCTTCGAGCGAAGCGTGAGTCGGTGATCCCAATTGCGTGGCAGGTTATTTTGTTGGTCGTCATCGCGTTGAGTATTTTGATGATGTGGCTCATGCAAAAATCTGCTTCGCGAAAATGGCAATAAGTTTCAAATGGCTAAACAGGGCTTTATAAAATTCTGTTTGCGCTGTGGGGCGCAGGTTGTGGAGGAAGAAAAGTTTGGCAGACTGCGCCCTGTTTGCCCGCAGTGTGGTTGGATTCATTTTCAAGACCCGAAAGTTGCGGCGGCTGTCCTTGTGGAAGAGGATGGCCGCGTTTTGCTGGTGCGGCGCGCGAATGAGCCGTTTCGCGGGTTGTGGACTTTGCCCGCGGGATTTGTCAATGGCGGCGAAGACCCTGCCGAGGCGGCGGAGCGTGAATGTTTGGAGGAGACAGGCCTGAGCGTGCGCGTGATGCGGGTGCTGGATGTCATCTCTGGCCGCGAGCACGAGCGCGGCGCAGACTTTATCATCATCTATCTGGCCGAGGTGGTCGGCGGCGAGCTTGCCCCAGCCGACGATGCAGATGCGGCGGAGTGGTTCACGCGAGTTGACCTGCCTCCGCTGGCATTCAAAGCCACGCAAAAGGTTTTGCTGAAATAAACTTCTGATAATTATGGATTCAACTTCACCCACGGCACAGTCACGGGGAGTCCGCGTTTGTCGTTATCTGGCAGTATTGCTTTGCGGTCGGCAATGTAGACGGTGTAGCGTTCACCGGGCAGAACATCCAATGCAATGAGCGGACTGCCGACACAATCAGTGGGGATGGTGCATTCGGTGTAGCCGTAATGATATTCAGTGGGGGCATTGCTTAAGCGGGCGTAAATCACATAGGTGCCTGGCGCTTGAACTGCCATATCCAGCGGCGGCGAGGTGGGTAGGAAAGAAGCGGTGTGCATCCCAGCCGACATGAAAAGCGTGAATGTCTTGCCCGTATAAACTTCCTGCGCATACAGGTTGGCCGAGAAACCCGCGCCGCCACTGCCCATATTCAATGCCACATTGATGATGGCAGGAGCGCCCACGACAGTTGGCGATGGAACCTGCGTGTAAAACGGGACAAGCGTGGCCGTGAGAAAATAGTTCGGGTCTACGGTGGGCGGCTTGGTCATGCGAATTGGCGATGGCGTTGGAAGAACGGACGGGGGTTTGGTAGTTGCATCTGCCATGCAGGCAAATAGCCCAAGGACGCCTGCACATATAACAATAAAAATTGCCTTCTTCATGGAGTAATTCCTTTCTTTACATATCTTACCTTACGCGCCGACTTACGGACATTTCAACACAAAACCCAACTTAACAACCTCCCCAGGGTTGACGGTCACATCCACGCTCGAAAAAAGAATGTCGTACCAGATGTCAGCCTTAAGCCAGGTGGCATAGTGAACCCATTTCAAATCCATGCCATATACATATTCAGGCGCGTCACACTGCCTTTCGCTTATTTGCAAATTTAAGTAAACTCCGAATCCATAATCCGCTGGTTCGACATTGGCAAACTTGAAATGACCGTTCGGATCGGTCCGCGCGGTATATCTTGAATTGTTTCCTGTATGCCCATTAATTTCCAGGTTCACCCCGCTGATGGGCAAAGCCGCGGATGTGGAAGACATCCACCAAGAAAGGTCGCCCTCGATGCTTCCCATGGCAGGGTCTGGAGTTATCGTCCGGGTGGGTGTGCCGCCAGCGCTTGGTGTGCTCGTGGATGGCGCTGACGTAAAAGTTTGCGTAGGAGTCACAGTCTCAGGCGCGGCACAGGAAGCGAGGAAAAGGACAGCCAGCGCAAGCAGTTTGGCGCATTTCATTTTGAATTCCATTCGCGAAGGTATTTTCATAACTCGTACTCCTACAGGGCTTACGCAAACCTTGATAGAATCCACTAATTTCCACGAATGTACGCTAATCCTTTTAAAAATTCGCGTGGATTGGCGTAGAGTAGCGGACAAAAAAGCGTTCTGCGTAAGTCCTATCCTAAAATCATTTCCATCATTAAAGGTATTGGACGAACTTCAAAGATACGCCAATTGTAGACGAATTCACCGCCGCTTGAGATAAGAGCAGTTCAACAGATTAGCCACAGAGTGTGCCGAGATTTTTTAAGAGGCTTTTTCTCAATACCCTCAGTGATCTCTGTGGCAAAAAGGCCTTACGCTTTCGAACTTCCTTCGTGAACTATGGCTTTCTCAAAGTAGCTTGACCCTTTTACAAGTTTATGGCAAAGGCTTAACGCGAATTACGCAAACTAGGTGAATTTCGCGAAAATACAGAAAAATTCGCGCCATTCGTTTCATTCGCGCCATTCGCGTTAAAGATTTTCAGACTTTGAGAAAGCCGTACTTCGTGAACTTCGTGCTCTTTGTGGTTAAAAAAGGTTGGCTCATGTGTAAGGAGTGTGCAAGCGATTGGCATCGTAACAAAATTCTTAATGCGAATGCCGCGAATTCAACGAATTGCGCGAAAAATTCGCGTGATTTGCCTGATTTGCGTATTTCGCGTTTTGCCTTTCGCACAGAGTCTACACATGAGCCAAAAGGTTTGCAGTGGAGTCACTACTGTATAATCTCACATACCATGAACTTCAACGACTCCATCTCTCAACTCCCCGCCCCCTCCGCCAAGCGGATTGCCTTGCATGTCACCGCCCCCGCAGAACGCGCCCTGCGGCAGGGTCATCCCTGGGTCTTCGATCAATCCATCACAGAGCAAAGCCACGAAGGCGCGCCCGGCGACCTTGCTGTCATCTTCGACAATAAACGCCGCTTTCTCGCCATCGGCCTCTACGACCCCACCTCCACCATCCGCGTGCGCGTTTTGCAAAGCCGACAGCCCGCCGCCATCAACGCCGAGTGGTTTCAAAACAAACTTCAACTTGCCGCGCAAATCCGCGAACCGTTGGAAGGGACAGACACCACAGGTTATCGCCTCGTCCACGGCGAGAACGACGGCTTCCCCGGCCTCGTCATGGACCGCTACGCCGACACCCTCGTTATCAAACTTTACACCCCCGCATGGATTCCACACCTCAAAGAATTTTGCAACGCGCTCGCACAGGTCAGCCCTGCCGAGCATTTGATTTTGCGACTCAACCGCATCCTTCAAAAGCAGACGGATTTTTTGCACGGCCTCAGTGATGGGATGACGCTCTCGCTTCAGACTCCCCCCAACCTGATCCTGTTTAAAGAAAATGGCCTCACCTTTGAGTCTGATCCCATTCACGGACAAAAGACAGGCTTCTTCCTCGACCAGCGTGACAACCGCGCAAAGGTGGAAGAATTATCCAAAGATAAATCCGTATTAAATGTATTCGCCTACACCGGCGGATTCTCCGTCTATGCCGCGCGCGGCGGCGCAAGGGAAGTTGTCAGCGTGGATATCAGCGCGCCCGCCATCGAAGCCGCCATCCGCAACATGGAATATAACCAGTTGACAGTCTCTCACGAGACGATAGCCGAAGACGCCTTCGATGTCCTTGCCCGCATGGAAGCGGAGAAGCGCCTCTTTGACATGGTCATCATCGACCCGCCCATGTTTGCCCAAAATGAAAAACAGGTCGCGTCCGCACTGGCGGCGTATCGCAAATTGACTCGTCTTGGCCTGGGTGTCTTGCGAAAAGGCGGCACGCTTGTGCAGGCCTCCTGCTCCAGCCGAGTGGATTCTGAATCGTTTTTCGAATCCATTCACCAGTCCGCGAGAGAAGCGGGGCGCAGGCTGATAGAAATCGAACGCACAGGTCACGCCCTCGATCATCCCATCAACTTTGAAGAAGGCGCGTATCTTAAGTGCCTGTTCGCCACTGCGTGAATGTGGCGAGTCCACTTTGCGAAGCACCCTGTGGGTCAGTGGGCTTTGTAGGAGTAGCCCGACGGTTCATCGTCGGGCGGGCATAGGGACGAGATAATACTCATTGAAACCGAATCAATTCCCAGCCACGAACGAAGCGATTCTCCAATCCCCAATCCCCAATCTCTATTTCTCTATTTCTCTATTCCCCACTCCCTCCCGTTATAATCATCCCATGTTTTCATTTCAAATCACATCCAAAAACAACCGCGCCCGCACAGGGATTTTTTCCACGCCGCACGGCGACCTGATCACCCCCGTCTTTGCGCCCGTGGGCACGCAAGCCACGGTCAAGACCCTGACCCCGGAACACCTCAAAGATATCAACGCCTCACTGGTGTTGAGCAACACCTATCATTTATATCTGCGCCCCGGCGATGGACTCGTGCGCGAGATGGGCGGCTTGCACAAATTTATGCAGTGGCACAAACCCATGCTCACGGACTCGGGCGGCTTCCAGGTTTTTTCCCTCGCGAAGACCCGCAAAATTGACAATGACGGCGTAACCTTCAAAAGTCACATCGACGGTTCCACACACCGCTTCACGCCTGAGAGTTCGATTGCCATTCAAGAGAATCTCGGCGCAGACATCATCATGGCCTTCGATGAATGTTCCGACCCGAATGATTTGAAGTATTCCAAAATTGCGATGGAGCGCACGCATCGCTGGGCCGAGCGTTCGGTCGTTGCAAAGACTCGCGCCGACCAGGCATTGTTTGGAATTGTGCAAGGCGGCGTCAACACAGACCTGCGGGCTGAATCTGCGCAATTCATTGCATCCCTCGATACGCCCGGCATTGCCATCGGCGGACTGTCGGTGGGGGAGACCAAGCAGGAAATGCACGACACGCTGGATGTGGTCACGCCGCTTTTGCCCGAAAACAAACCGCGCTACCTCATGGGTGTCGGCACTCCCGAAGACCTCATCAACGGCGTTTTGCGCGGCATTGATATCTTTGATTGCGTCCTGCCCACCCGCCTCGCCCGTCATCATTCCGCGTTTTCGCCCGAAGGCCGCCTGAACATGATGAACGCAACTTTTTCGCGTGACGAGCGACCTATAGATGTGACCTGCGATTGCTACGCCTGCAAGACCTTCACGCGCGCTTACATCCGCCATCTCATTGTCGCGAAAGAATTACTGGCAGGCACTCTGCTTTCGATCCACAATTTGCGGGCATTGATTCGGCTGATGGAATCGATCCGCGGCTACATTGCGGATGGGTCGTTTCAGTCTCGTGCGCCTGAACTGCTGGAAAGATGGGGCAATAATGCCTCACGCGCCCCAATGATCGAGAGTAAAAAATGAAAACAACGCTTCCAGAATATTCAATTGAACAGCGGATATCTGGCTCCTTCCTCAGCCGTTTCTTGCAGGAGCTTTTTCGGAATACGGGATATTTCCCGCTTGCCCTCATTCTTTTGGAATTTCTTATTGAAGGACGGGAGTTTTTAAAAAAACCCGACCTTTATTTATTGGTCCCTGCGGCACTGATACAAGCCTACATTCTTACGCGATGGCCTTCCTCGTCTGCCTGGCGGCATTTGTTTGGAAGCCTGATTGCGCCTGCGTTATACACCGTAGGTGAGATTGCTTTCGAGGGCCTGGGTTTTTTTCAGTCTCCATACCATATTATGTATTTGACCTTTGCCCTCGCCATCGGGTTGTTACAGGCCGCTCAATTACGCTCAAAAAATCTGTGGCACAACTTCCTGCTCCTGCTTGAAAACCTGACGCGCGCTGAAATTTTGTTTGCGCTGTACGTTGCTTTCGAAATTTATGCCAACCCCACCCAAACCATCTCTTTGAATGAGTTTTTTTCGGATGGCGTGCATCAGTTCCTTGCGCTGGCGGTTTTGTTGTTGGGCATCTCGGCAGGCGTGGCGAACGTTTCCTCCCATCATTATTCCCTGCTTTTGCGGCAGACGGCCGGGCAGTTGAAAGTCTATTCCGAATGGCTTCTCGGACGGAACTTGCTCGGGCGCGCCATTAATGATCCGAACTCCATGCGCCTCTCGCGCCAGAAACGCACCATGATGTTTGTGGATATTCGCGGCTTCACCAGTTGGAGCGAGCGGCGTTCTCCCGAAGAAGTTGCCTCTTTGCTCAACAGATATTACCTGACCGTTGAAGGTCTGTTGAACAATTATCAAATCATCAAATATAAATTTACTGCGGATGAAGTCATGGTCGTTTTCATCGAAGCGGACGAAGCCGTGCGCGCCGCGCGCGAATTACAGCAGACCCTTGGCAGGGTCTTATTCAAAAAGGAACTTGGGGCTGGCATTGGCATTCACACAGGCCAGCTCGTGGAAGGCCTGTTGGGCGGCCAGAACGTCCGCTTTTATGATGTTATCGGAGATACCGTGAACACTGCCGAACGTATCGAGAAGGTAGCCAGGGCGGGTGAGATATGGATCTCGGAGGATACGCGCCAGAATCTCGTGAACAAAATGGCGGGCGAACAAAAACAAGTAACAGTAAAAGGTAAAGATCAGCCCATGAAAGTATATTTGGTTGCATGAATCTGTTTCAAGTCCCTCTGCCTCGGTACTCTGACACAAAAGGAAAATGACAATGAATAACAATAAATGGTTTACACGGCCCTGGTTTTATATCGCTATCCTCTTCTATTTTTTTCTGGGCTATACAACCCTGGGATACGGAGAGAAATGGGCTTCCATGATATTCCCCGAAGATCACTATTTTGAGAACGTGGGCGCGATATCGCTTGCTGTGGCGTCGGTACTATCCTTCTATGTGTTTATCCGCGCTTTGAAAACGCGCCGCGCTACGAGGATGCACGGGTTGAAGTTGATGGTCTATCTTGGTTTGGCGCTCCTTTACTTCTTTGGCGCTGGCGAGGAGATTAGCTGGGGCCAGAGAATATTTAATATTCAGGAACCCGCCAGTTTGCAGGGTGAAAATGTCCAGGATGAGTTGAATATCCACAACCTTGCGGTGTTCGAAAATAGTAAATGGCTCAAGGCGGATACGATTTTTACGGTCTTTTGGATGTGTTTTGCGGTACTCCTTCCATGGGGAGCCCTGCTTTGGGAACGATTCGGGAAATTTGCAGAAACCCTTTCGCCCATTGTCGATTGGCACATTGGGATATTGTTCTTGTTGAACTTTTTTGGAGCCCGCTTTGTACAGCCATTTTTTAAATCCACATATACATATCAATCCATTCCCTATCTTCAAGCAGTTCAGGAAGTTAAAGAAAGTAATTATGAATTCCTTTTTATTTTCCTTTCCCTGATCGTTTTATGGGAATTGAATCAACGCATCAGGGAAGCCTTGAAATCCTGAGAGGGGATGTTTCGCGCATCATTCTTAATGCCTCACCTTACGCAGTTTCTCTCCCTTCCCCTCTCCCGAAGGGAGAGGGGAAGGGAGAGAGTTCATAAATTATCAGGCTCGATTTAACAACGATCCATTAAAATCAAAAAATATCATGGAAGAAACATGACCATTTTGCAAGCCTTTCTCCTCGGCATCGTTCAGGGACTGACCGAATTCATCCCCGTCTCCTCCACCGCGCATTTGTTGATTGCCGCGAACCTCCTTGGCGTCGCAGACGATGAAAGAACGTTTGCATTCTCCGTCATCATCCAGCTTGGCACGGTCTTTGCCTTGCTCGTATATTTCTGGAAGGATTTTTACGAGATATCTGCCGCATTCCTGCATGGCATTCAGCATCGCAACCCGTTTGAAAATTTACAGGCGCGCCTGGGCTGGTTGATTATCGTCGCCACCATCCCCGCCCTCATTGCCGGGTATTTACTCAAAGATATTCTCCATACGATTTTCAAAGACACCATGATGCAGGGAGGCATACGGCTTTTGTTCACATCCTTGTTATTGATCTTCGCTGAATATTTCGATAAACGAACGCGCACGCTTCATTCCGCCACCTGGCTGGATGCGCTTTCAGTGGGTTTCTTCCAGGTCCTGGCATTGTTCCCCGGCGCCTCCCGCTCAGGGACAACGATTGCAGGCGGCATGGTACGCGGATTTGACCGCCCCTCCGCCGCGCGCTTCGCCTTCCTCATGTCCGCGCCGATATTGATTGCGGCAGGCGCCTATGAATCCCTGAAGGTCATCGAAATGAGCGGGACGCGCGCCTTCCTGCCCTACCTCGGCATAGGTTTTATTACCGCCGCAGGGGTGGGATGGCTCGCCATAAAATGGCTGATCGCATTTCTTGGCAAACACTCGTTGTATATCTTTGCCGCCTACTGCGCCATAACCGGGTTGATCGTGCTGTTTCTGTAAAAGGATTCGCTACCGTACACGCAAACCCTAAAGGTCTCCTTTTCCCTCGCAGATTCCTGATTCACCGAAAAGACCTTTAGGGTTTCTTTGCGAGGAAAATGTACGGTAGCGAATAAAAGGAAAAATGCATGGACATGAAATCCCTGCTCAAAAAACTCGTCGAAACCGAATCCCCCTCGCACAACCGCGAAGCCGTCAACCGCGTCGGCGCACTGGTCGCCGAAGAAGCCCGCCAACTCGGCGCGCAGACTGAACTCATCCCAAACCAAGAAACAGGGGACCATATTATCGCGCGCTTTCCCTCCATTCATCCCTCATCCTTCAGCCTTCATCCTTCCATCCTCCTCCTCTGCCACATGGACACCGTCTTCCCCCTCGGCACACTGGCAAAAATGCCCTTCCGCGAAGCCGATGGAAAAATCTTCGGCCCCGGCGCCCTGGACATGAAAGCAGGTATCGTCATCTGCCTCGCCGCAATTGAAGAATTGCAAAACGCTGGCGGGTTGAAACAGCCCGTCACCCTGCTCTGCACCTCCGATGAAGAGATAGGCAGTCACACTTCCCGCGAGCTGATTGAAAAACTGGCAAAGGAATCTTCGGCAGTGTTCGTGTTCGAGCCTGCCCTCGTGGATGGCTCCCTCAAAACCTGGCGCAAAGGCGGCGGCGGATACACTGTCAACGTGAAAGGACGCGCCGCGCACGCAGGTGGCGACCATGAAAATGGGCGCAACGCCATCGAAGAAATGGCGCACCAGATCATTGCCATTCAAAAGCTGACTGACTACACAAAGCAAACCACCCTCAACGTCGGCGTCATTCACGGCGGCACGGTTTCAAACGTCGTCCCAGATGAAGCCACAATCCATGTGGATGTGCGTATCATGCAGTCCGGTGAATGGGAACGCATCGAAGTTGAGATGCACAAACTCAAGCCTGTTCTGGATGGAACCTCGCTTCACATTTCGGGACAGTTGAATCGTCCACCCATGCCATTCGACGACACGATGAGCGCCACCTTCGCGAAAGCCAAATCCATTGCCGCCACCATCGGCATGGACTTAAAAGCTGGCGGCACAGGCGGCGCATCGGACGGAAATTTCATTGCCCCCCTTGGCATTCCCCTTTTGGATGGCATGGGCGCAATCGGCGAAGGCTACCACTCCGAACGCGAATTCATCTTCGCCGATAGCCTCGAACAGAAAAAGAATCTCCTCGTAGCGTTGCTGAAGAATTGGTAAAAATGAAAATAATCCATGTCGTTGCGAGGGCGCTCTTGCTCTTGTCCGAAGCAATCCCTGTAACGATGGGGAGATTGCTTCGCCGCCAAAAAGCAAGAGCGGCGGCTCGCAATGACATACTCTCCTTCTTTCTTCTTTCTTCTTTCCTCCTCTCCTCCTGCACTCCCGCAACACAACCACCCTCCCAGACAGAAGTTATCACCATCTACGCCACCCCCGCCGCCGAGCCGTGGATGAGTGATCTCTTTGCCTGTGCAAACGATCTTTCAGTGACATTGAACGTCAGCGCAGAGTCTCCCGAAATTTATCTCCGCCTCGGCGAGCCAGAGACTTTGCTCACTCCTGCCTATCAAATTGACGAAGAAGAAATTCTCATCGTTACAAATCGTGAAAGCCCTGTGCAAAATTTATCTTTGCAAGAGGCGCAGGACTTGTTCGCGCAGGGAAATGATTCGGCGCAGGTTTGGGTTTATTCGTCAGAGGCGGATGTGCAAATTTTGTTTGACCAGCTCGTGATGAAAGGAAGAAGCGTCACTTCCTTTGCGCGGATGGCCGCGGGGCCGCAGGAAATGTCCGACGCGCTGATCTCCGAATCCAATTCAGTCGGCATCCTTTCGAAACGCTGGATGAGCGGAAGCCTCCGCGAAGTGTATTCGGTGGGGATCGTGCCCGTGCTGACGATCACACAGGCAGAGCCGCAGGGGGCTGTTGGCGAGTTGATTTCCTGTTTGCAAAATGACTGAAAACCGTTTGCAAGCCCGCCTTTTGCAATGAATTGCACAATGGCGGTAAAATCAAGCGACTATGGAACCATCACTCATCGAATTAAAGAACGTCTCAAAAACATATTCCACGGCGGCGGGGGATTTCGTCGCGTTAAAGAATATTGACCTCAAGATCAGCGCGGGCGAATTCGTTGGCATCGTGGGTAAATCTGGCGCGGGAAAATCCACCCTGCTGAACATGATCAACGGCGTGGACGATCTCTCCAGCGGCGAAGTCATCGTGAACGACGGCGGCAAATCCATCTCGGTGCATGAAATGAGCGAAGATCACCGCGCACTCTGGCGTGGCCAAAACATGGGCGTTGTCTATCAATCCTTTCAACTTTTGCCCATGCTCACCCTCATCGAAAACATCACCCTGCCCATGGACCTCGCCGACAATTTCAAGCCGCGTGAGTCGAAGGAACGCGCCATGCAATTGCTGAAACTTGTCGAGTTGGAGGAGCACGCCAACAAACTACCCGCCTTCATTTCTGGCGGACAGCAACAGCGCGTTGCCATTGCGCGCGCCCTCGCCAACGACCCATCCATTCTCGTTGCGGATGAACCCACGGGCAGCCTTGACTCCATCACCGCCGATCACATCTTCGATGTCTTCGAGCATCTCGTCACCGACCAGGGCAAGACCATCGTCATGGTCACGCATGATTCGGGTTTGATGAGCCGCTTTTCACGAAGCATAAAAATTGCGGATGGGGAACTGGCAAACGATATTGACTCTGCCGAACCAAAAGTGGACAAGACGATTCGGAGGCGCAGAAAATGAACCCTTCGCCTCACGCTTCGCGCCCGCGGACAGTTGACTCCGTCCGAAATGCATCTTCCTCATCTGACGCCATGATCCAACTACACGGCGTCGTCAAGACATTCTCCAACGCGGCGGGCGAGTTCACCGTCCTCAAAGGTGTGGACTTAACCATCAAGCGCGGCGAGTTCGTTTCCATCGTTGGGAAGTCTGGCAGTGGTAAATCCACATTGCTGAACATGGTCACAGGCATAGACCATCCCAGCGACGGGCAGGTCGTTGTCAACGGCACGGACATTTACACAGGCGTTACCGAAAGCCAGCGCTCGAAATGGCGCGGCAGGAATTTAGGCATCGTTTTCCAGTTCTTTCAGTTATTGCCCATGCTCACGCTTCTCGAAAACGTGATGCTCCCCATGGATTACGTGGACATGTACGACTTCGACGAACGTCCCGAACGCGCCATGCAATTGTTGAAATTGGTTGGCTTGGAGAAATTTGCAAACAAATTACCCGTGCTTGTTTCCACAGGCCAGCAACAACTGGCGGCGATTGCGCGCGCCATGGCCTGTGACCCTCCCTTGCTTATTGCAGATGAACCAACAGGCAATCTCGACACCCGTTCCGCAGACACCATCATCGGGCTGTTTGAACATTTTGTAGAACTGGGCAAGACCATCGTCATGGTGACGCACGACCCGTCGCTCACTTCGCGCACGCACCGCAACATCATCATCTCGGACGGCGAATTGATCAACGAGACAATTGCAATCTCTCTGCCGCAGTTAAGACACCGTCACATGCTGGAATTCACCAAGCTGGTGGAAGAGCGTGTGTACCAGCCGCATGAGACCATCATCTCCCGCGATGAGCATGTGGAATATTTCTTCATGATCCGCAAGGGCGAAGTGGAAGTGATTTTGCAGGAAAAGAAAAAGGATTTTATTGCCTCGCGTTTAAGTGACTATGAATTCTTCGGCGAAATGGAATTACTGCGCGGCGGAAAGTCCATTGCCAATGTGCGCGCGGGAAGCAAACCCGTGGAAGTGCTGGCCCTGCCCCGCGCCGACTTCGCCCGTGTGATGAACGAATCCCCGATCACTGCCGAGGCGGTGGGGAAGATTGTTCAGAAGCGCCTGGAAAAGCATCGCATTACGGATTATAGACAAGTAGACAAGTAATCAGTAATCAGTAATCAGGTAAACAAGTAGACACGTAGACAGGTAAACACGGAACACGCAACATTCATCCTTCATCCTTCATCCTTCATCATTTATCCTTTCATGAATTCTCCCCGCACCCTCCCGCAAATCCTTTACATCGAAGACAGCGACGAATCCCGCGCGCTGGTGCGGCGTTTGCTTTCATCCAAATATGTGGTGCTCGAAGCTGCCGATCCATTGGATGGGTTGCAGTTGGCTGAGGAAACCAACCCCAACCTGATTTTGCTCGACCACAATCTCCCGCACATGACGGGCAGTGAAGCCGCCACTCGCTTGAAAAAGATGCTGCCGAAAACACCCATCGTCATCGTCTCCGCAGACACATCCCCTGGGGCGCGGGAACGCGCGCTTGCGGCAGGCGCGGTGGGATTTATCTCCAAGCCGATTGACGATGACTTTGAAGACCTGGTGGACGCGTATTTGCATGGCAAGGTTGAAAAACTGGAACATGCCGAAAAGTATTTGCAGGAGTACCAGCAGGAGTTGGTGGAACGCCTCGAAGGCAACATCCGCCAGTTGAGCAGTGCGCTGGAGAAGAACAAACATCTGCTTCAGCAGAATGAGCGCATGTTCTCGATGCTCGAACGCAGGCACAGGCTGTTGGAGACGGCGGCGCGTGTTGGCCAAATGGTCACGTCCATTTTGGATATGGATGTGCTGTTGAAGCACACGGTCAACATTATTTGCAGTGAGTTTCACTTTTATTATTCGGGAATTTTTCTTGTCTCGGAGGACCGTCAATGGGCGGTGTTGCGCGCAGGCTATGCCGCCGCGGGACGCAATATGATGGAGCAGAATTACCGCCTGCCCGTGGACGATAAATCCATGATCGGGTCATCCATTCTCAGCCAGCAGGCAAAGATCGCGCTGGATGCGGAGGGTGAGGAGTCGCGCTTCAAGAATCCGTTTTTGCCGAATACCCGCTCCGAGATGGCATTGCCTCTTGTTGTTGATTCAATTGCTCTCGGCGCGCTCACCGTCCAAAGCGACCAGTTGAACGCATTTTCAGAAGAAGACATTACATCCTTGCAGGCCATGGCCGAACAGGTTGCGATTGCCATCAACAACGCGCAGTTGATGAATAAACTGGAAAACGCCAACGCTGAAATCTTGCGTACGAAGACATTCGAAGCGATTGCAACGGCTACGGGCGAAGCCATCCATTGGGTTGGCAATAAGGCCGCGCCGATCCCTGGCAGTGTCAAGCGGGTGCGCGAGGATTTGGGATATCTGCTGGCTTTGGTGGGGCTGGTGGATGAATCAGCGTTGCAAAATGATTCTTTGCGGGTGGCAGTTCAAACGGTCAGGGAAGAGGCGGACGCGCTGGGTATTGACTTGAAAAATATCCTCGCGGAGATGTCTGCCATGAAGGCGAATCGTTTGCAGGCGTTGGTAAGCGTCGAATCCTTAATGGAGGATTTGGACATTGCCGAGAACAGCGCGGTGACGATTCTGAGCATCAAGGAAGGTTTGATTGGGCCTGCGCGTCAGCGTACGGATGCGGCGGTTTCGTTGCGTGAAATGATTAACGCCACTGTTGAAAATATGGGCCTGCCCGATGGCGTGGTGGAGTTGACCTGGGCGAGCGACATGCCGAACGCATTTGTGGATGCGCGGCAGGTGGAGCAGGTTTTCAATAATTTGATCAAGAATGCGTGGGAGGCGATGGGGACGACACCCGCGCCGAAAATTTTTGTGCAAGGCCGCCGCGATGACAACCCGAATTTTGTTTTGGTGACGATCAAAGATAACGGGCCTGGCATCCCGAAAGAGATTCAGGAAAAGATTTGGGTTTCGTTTTTCACCACCAAAGGCGGCAGTGGCGGGACGGGGCTTGGGCTTTCATCTGTGATGCAGATTGTGAACCAGCATGGCGGGAAGATTACGTTGGAAAGTGAAGCGGGCAAGGGCGCGGTGTTTTTTGTGCGTTTGCCTGTGGAGAAGAAGTAACGCTCCCTCATCCCCGACCCTTCCCCCGAAGGGGAAGGGAGTCCCCTCTCCCTTCGGGAGAGGGCTAGGGTGAGGGAGCGTTGAAATCATATTTTTATTTTGGAGGATGAATGACAACCGTACTTTTAGTGGACGATGAGAAGTTGATCCAGCGCAGTCTGGAGAAAACGCTGTTGCGGGCGGGCTTCGATGTGTTGACCGCATCGGATTGCAAAAGCGGGAGCGAGGTTTTTTCGCAGAACGCGGACGAGATCAACATTGCCGTGCTGGATTTGAACATGCCCAGTTTCGACGGCACACCCAAAACAGGCGCGGGCTTCGACCTGCTCGATGACTTGAAAAAGAAAAAAGCCAACCTGCCAGTGATCATTCTGACCGCCTACGATGAAGTCAGCCGCGCAAAGGATGCCGTCTCGCACGGCGCGAGCGCGTTCTTCGTCAAAGGCCGCGAGCAGGGATTGGTGGAATTGATTCGGAAGATATTGGGATAACTGAATAAAAAAACCATAAGACCAGCCACGAATTTCACGAATTCGCGCGAATTATTCAAAAAATTAGCGAAAATTTGCGAAATTAGCGGCTAAAGATTTTGAATTGCGTATGCCCATAAATAAAAAGAGGAACTTATGACAAACGATATTCACCGACACGCAACTTTATTGAAAGCCGCCGCGCGCGCGGCCAAGAACATCACCACCATTCTCGACCCGTATGAACTCTTTCAACGCACTGTAGACATCATCTGCGATGAATTTGGTTTTTATTACGCGGGCGTATTTTTGCTCGATGATAAAAAACAATATGCCATTCTGCGCGAAGGACGCGGTGACGCGGGCAAGGCCATGATCAACGAGGGACACAAACTCGCCGTGGGCGGGAACTCGATGATTGGCGCGTCCATTGCAAATCATCAGGGACGCATCGCTCTGGACGTTGGGCATGAGGCGGTTTTCTTCGAGAATCCCCACCTCCCGAACACCCGCTCTGAGATGGCTCTGCCGTTGATCGTGGGCGAAGATGTCATCGGCGCGTTGACGGTTCAATCCACCGAGGAGGCCGCCTTCCACGATGAAGACATCGCCGCCCTGCAAACGATGGCGGATCAGCTCGCGATTGCCATTCAAAATTCCAATTTGCACCGTCAGGCCGAGCGACGCTCGCGTTTGCTCAAAGCCGCGAACCGCGTGGGCAAGGAAGTAACTTCCATTCTCGATCTTGAAAAACTGCTTCCGCAAACCGTGAACATCATTTGCGAATCCTATGGCTTGTATTATGCGGGCGTTTTCCTGTTGGATGAAAAAGGCGAGTATGCCGTTCTTCGCTCTGGCTATGGCAAGGCGGGCAAAGCCATGGTGGCAGATGGTCACAAACTCAAAGTCGGCACCGACTCGATGATCGGCGCGTGCATTGCAATGGGCGAAGCGCGGATTGCCCTCGATGTCGGCGAAGAACGCGTGCATTTCAAGAATCCACATTTGCCGCATACCCGTTCTGAAATGGCTCTGCCCCTCATTTATGGCGGCAAAGCCTTGGGCGCGGTCACCATTCAAAGCTCCGAAGAACGCGCTTTCAGCGAAGATGACATCACCACGTTGCTGACCATGGCCGAGCATCTTGCAGTCGCCATCAACAACGCAAGTCTGATTGACGAACTCAAAGAAGCGCACAACGAAATTCTCCGCAACAAAGTCTTTGAAGCGCTTACCACCGCCTCCACCGAAGCCATTCACTGGATCGGCAACAAAACGCTTCCCATCTCGCTGACAGTGTCCCGCCTGCGTGAAGAGATCGCCGATGGAAAGGTGGATGTCGAGTCGTTGAAGGAAGACCTCGACATGATCTCCGAAAGCGCGGCGCAAATTATTCAAGTGAAGGAACAACTCATCGGCGCAGTGCGCGAGATGAAACCGCGTCCCATCCTTTTTGCGGATGTTCTGCGAACCGCCGCTTACGAGCGCGATGTCCCTGAAAAAATGCTCAAAGTCAAAATTGACCCCGCCGCCGCGTATGTCATCGCAGACAGCACCCAGCTCACGCGCGCGCTCGGCAATATTTTGCAAAACGCCGCCGAAGCGGGCGCAAAGTCTGTGAGGGTGAGCGCGCGTCCCACGGAAGAACGCGGCGTTCTCGAAATTGACATCGAAGACGACGGCGCAGGCATGGACGAAGACACCATGCGCAAAGCCTGGTCGCCGTTCTACACCACCCGCGGCGTCGCGCATCATGGCCTCGGCTTGCCCGCCGCCATGCACGTCGTCTCGCAATCGCAGGGGCGCATTGCCCTCGTCAGCCAGCAGGGCAAGGGAACAACCGTCGCCTTGTTCATGCCGCGGGGTGTCGTCAACAATTCCCAGGTCCAGGCGGGAGGCGTGAAAAACATCCTCCTCATCGACGACAACGATGACTGGTCAAACCTCTTTGTCGAACTGCTCAAAGATTCAAAGATCAAATTAACCCAGTCTGTTGATTTGAAAAATATTCCCGCCGCCGATTTAATTCTTGTGGATGAAAACATCGCCTCTGTTCCCTTGACCAATGTCCTGTCTGCCCTTTCAAAAGCAGGATGCGCCGCGAAGACCGTTGTCCTCACCTCCGCGATCAACCCTGAACGCGTCACCAAACTCCTGCGCGGCGGCGTGAAGGATGTGGCGGTGAAGCCGTATTCCGCAAGTGAAGTGAGTGAGTTGTTAAAGTAGAAATTGCCCTCACCCTAACCCTCTACCCTACGGGCACGATGTCCCGAAGGGAGAGGGGGACTCCCTTCCCCTTCGGGGGAAGGGTTGGGGATGAGGGAAAGGTGATTATGAGACCTCGATGGCGTAAAGTTTTACACGATTTATGGGATAACAAAGGCCGCACCCTGCTGGTGGTATTTTCCATTGCAGTGGGCGTGTTTTCCATTGGCGTGATCTCTGGCGCGTACCAGATCATTTCCAACGATATGAGCGTTTCGTACGCGGCGAACAACCCCTCCAATGTTGAGTTGCGCGCAGTGAATTTCAACGACGATGTGCTGGCTTCGATCAAGAATACGCAAGGCGTAAAGGATGCCGAAGCGCGCCGCGTCTTCAACATCCGCGTGCGTGTGGCTGGCGCCGAAAAATGGACAACGCTGGACGTGGCCGCTTTTGAAGATTTCGAAGCCAACTCCATTAACCTGCTTGTCCCCGTTGAAGGAAAGTCTGTTCCTGAAAAAAGAGAAGTTGTGCTCGAGCGTGACGCGCTCAACCATATCGATGTTCAAGTGGGCGACACCCTCGAATTCCAATTGCAGGACGGTTCGATCAAGACCATGCCTGTCGCTGGTGTGGTGCAGGATACCGCCATGGGCGCGGGTGATTTTTTAGCCTCACCCTACGCTTACATCACGATAAATTCCCTGCAATATCTTCGCCAGCCAGAATTGTACAACCGCGCCTACATCACCGTTGAAACGGGCGGCGACGATATTCAACACATCCGCGCAATTGGCGCAGAGTTGAAAGACAAGCTCGACAAAAACGGAACGCTTGTCTTTCGCACGCGCTTCTCGGAAACGCACGAACATCCGCTGGCAAGCACGGTGAATGCGGTCTTGGGCATCTTGATGGCGCTGGGAATTTTGATCGTCTTCCTCTCCAGTTCGTTGATCGCAAACACCCTCAGCGCATTGTTGAACCAGCACCTGCGTCATATCGGCGTCATCAAACTGGTGGGCGGCAGTCGGCGGCAGGTCTTCGTCATGTATCTCACGTTGATCATGTCCTTTGCGGCGCTGGCTTTGCTCATCGCCGTTCCACTTGGCGGGCAGGGCGCGTATGGGCTGGCGGTCTTCATTGCCACCGAGTTGAATTTCAACGTCCTCGGCTATCGCATTGTGCCCATGGCGTTTTTGATTCAAATCGTAGTTGGTATTTTGGTTCCGCTGGTGGCGGGGCTTGCCCCTGTCACCAACGGTTCACGCATCACGGTTTTGCGCGCCCTCAGCGGAGACCTGGGCGGGGACGAGAATCAGCCGCAGGCGGGGCAGGAGCGCATCTCCTGGTTCGATTGGGCGATGATTCGCGCAACGCGAATCCTTGCCTCGCGTGGGATTCATTTCCCGCGTCCGTTCATCATCTCGCTGAGAAATACGTTCAGGCGCCGCGGACGGCTGATCCTGACTCTATTTACATTGACCATGGGTGGAGCAATCTTCATTGCAGTGTTTAACGTCCGCACGACCTTGCACGATTACATCGGCTCCATCGGCAAATATTTTGATTCGGATGTGTCGCTCGATTTTGACCAGCCATATTACCTGCGTGAGATCGAGCAAATGGCAATGCAGGTGGATGGCGTTGTGGGGCTGGAAGGCTGGCAATTTTTAAGCGGCGAACTGTTGGATGCGAACGGCGAGGTGTTGGAAAATCTCAACGTTTTTGGCCCGCCCGCGGATAGTGTGGTCATCGAGCCTTTGCTCGTGGAGGGACGCTGGATTCGCGCGGGCGATGTTCGCAAGCTGGCGGTGAGCGAGGCGGTCTACGGATATTTCCCAAACATCAAACCTGGTGATTTTGTGACCTTGAAAATTAACGGGCGCGAGGAAGATTGGGAAGTGATCGGCATCTTCAAATTTGTAGACCGCGAAGGCGTGCTGGGCTACGCTCCGTTTGAATATGTTTCGCAGGTGAATAACCTTGCGAACCGCTCCTTTTCATTTCGCTTGATCACGGAAAACCATGACCGCGCGTATCAGGATGCGAAGGCTGAGGAGTTGGATAAATTCTTCCGCGAGCGTGGATTCAACGTCCGCGTGGCGGAGGCGGGGCGCGCTTCGTTGGATACCGCCGTGGAGAGTCTGGATACGCTGGTGGTCTTCCTGCTCATCATGGCGATTCTGACGGCAATCGTCGGCGCGATGGGCTTGACGGGCACGATGGGCATGAACGTGCTCGAACGCACCCGCGAGATCGGCATCACCCGCGCCATCGGCGCAGACGACCGCGCCGTCATGCGGACGGTGATCGCGGAAGGCTTTGTGATCGGCTCCATTTCGTTTGTACTGGCGATCATTCTGTCCATCCCGTTCACGTATTTGCTTTCCACCATTGTAAGTTTGGCTGTCTTTGAAACACCCATTGACGTGGTTTTCACGTTCACAGGCTACGGCATTTGGTTCGGGTTGGTATTAATCCTCTCGGTGGTCGCATCCATTGTGCCTGCAAGAAATGCGGCAAGGCTGACCATTCGGGAAGTGCTGGCGTACGAGTAAGACGTGGTGCGTGAAGCGTGTTCCGTAAATCGTAAATCGTAAATCGTAAATCGTAAATCGTAAATCGTAAATTGAAAATTGAAAATTGAAAAAGGTTTCCATGAAAAAAAATATCTTGAAATTCATATCATTGTTTGCATTCCTTGCGTTGTTTCTTGCGGCGTGTGGGAATGCCGCAGAAGCAACCCCTGCTCCTGAGCAGGTTATCGCCTCGAATGAAGTGATTGCAGAGGGACGCCTGGAACCCATCCACGCGACGAACCTGAGTTTTCAGGCGCGTGGGGTGGTGGAGGAAGTTTTGGTTAAAGCGGGAGATACCGTCAGCGAGGGGGATGTTTTAGTCCGCCTCTCAAATGCGGGTGGGGCAGAGGCGCAGTTCGTCATCGCCCAAAATGGCTATGACCTTCTCCTCCGCAATGAAAGCGGTGACCGCGCCAAACTCTGGCAGGTTTATATGAACGCGCAAATTGTCCGCGCGAAGGCCGAGACGGAATGGGAGGATTTGAATGTGGATGATATCGACAGCCGCATCGAAGACCTCGAAGCCGATGTGGAAGACCGCAAGACCGACCTGACAGATGCGCAGGATGAGTTCGATAAATATAAAGACCTCGATGAAAATAACTCGCGGCGCGTCACTGCCGAGGATGACCTTGAACAGGCGCATGAAGATTTGAACCAGGCCTTGCGTGATCTGGAAGAGGAAACCCGCAGTCGGGATGAAATCAAAGCCGCGTATGATGCCGCGCTGGCTAATGAAGCCGAGGCGAAATATCAATACGAGATCAGCCTCGCTGGGCCGAATGCCGATCAACTGATTTTGGCGAAGGCGCAACTCGATGCGGCAAAAGACGCGCTTGCCAATTTTGTGATTACCGCGCCGTTTGGCGGCGTGGTGGCTGAAGTGAATGTGAAAGTTGGCGAGCAGGTTGGCACGGAGACCCGCGCCGTGAGCGTTGCGGATTTCAGCGCGTGGACCGTCGAGACTACTGACATTACCGAGCTTGAAGTTGTGAAATTAAAGGTTGGGCAAAGTGTGTCCCTGATTCCCGATGCCCTGCCCGACCTCGAACTTAGCGGCGAGATCGTCGAGATCAGCAACGCCTACACCCAGCAGGGCGGCGACATTATTTATGCCGTCACCATCCGCGTCAACGAAACCGATCCGCGCCTGCGCTGGGGCATGACGGTGGAAGCCGTATTCTTAGAACAATTGAGTGATTGAAATTGGAAGTGAAAAGTGCAATAATAATATTGCTCCGATAAAGAGCTACATCGGGGAAAACCCCGATGGCGCAAAGCCCTGAATCTAAAGCTGAACTGAGCCAGGATTGCCAGAGCTGCCGATAAAAGCTAAACCGCCAAAAGACGGTGGCGCAAAGTCAGAGCGTCTAAAACCAGTGAAAGTTCTGGTCAGGACCGACCGACTACCGAAAGGCAAAATCAGGGAAACCTGATGACGCAAAGTCATGGATCTACAACCGCAATTTATTGTGGTCACGACCGCCAGACTGCCGAAGAGCAAATCTTTTCACAGGGATGACCGAACGCTGGGTCATCCCTGTTTGATTCTAGGATATGTCACCCTTCGCTGTCGCTCAAGGTGACATGCTAAGAAGGTGCGATGCACTCCATTCGCATCTCTCTTAACTGAAAGCTGGTCGGCGGTTTATTGTATAATCGCCGCTATGACAAAATCCTCCCCTCGTTCCTCGTCAGGCTCAGGAAAACCCCTCGACCCAGAATCCAAACCCGATGACCGCGTGGACAATGCCCTGCGTCCTAAAATGTTGGGCGACCTGATCGGGCAGGATCAAGTGAAAGAAAATTTATCCATTCTCATCGATGCCGCCCGTGGACGTGGCGAAGCCTTGGATCATGTCCTGTTTTACGGCCCGCCTGGCTTGGGCAAGACCACGCTCGCGCATGTGCTGGGCAATGAAATGGGAGTCAACGTTAAAGTGACGGCGGGTCCCGCCATCGAACGCGCAGGCGACCTGGCCGCCATCCTCACCAACCTCCGCGCTGGGGATGTGATCTTCATCGACGAAATCCACCGCCTCGGCAGGGCCGTGGAGGAAGTGCTCTACCCCGCCATGGAAGATTTCTCGTTGGACATTGTCATCGGCAAAGGGCCCTCGGCGCGATCCATTCGTTTGAAACTGCCCAAGTTCACGGTGGTGGGGGCGACCACGCGGCTGGCTTTGGTGACGGCTCCACTGCGGGCGCGTTTTGGCGCAGTCTACCGTTTGGATTATTACGATATTGAAGCCATGCGGAAGATCGTCAAACGTGCGGCGGGGATGTTGAAAGTTACGGCGGATGAATCGGGCATTGACGAGATGGCTCGCCGCGCACGTGGGACTCCGCGCATTGCCCTGCGTCTTCTGCGCCGTGTTCGGGACTATGCCCAAGTCCGTGCGGATGGAGTCATCAACCAAAAGGTTGCGAAAGAGGCGTTGGATTTGTTGCAGGTTGACCCACTCGGCTTGGATGATGTGGATCGCCGCGTGCTCAAAACCATCATCGAAAAATATAACGGCGGACCCGTTGGCTTGAATACGATTGCCGCATCCATCAGCGAAGAGCAGGATACGATCATGGATGTGGTCGAGCCGTATCTTTTACAGCTTGGCTTTTTGGATCGCACCTCGCAGGGACGCGTGGCGACCAAGTCCGCGTATGAGCATTTGGGATACACGTACACGGAACAGGGACAGGCGAGACTTTTATAGCGTCATTGCGAGGGCGATGATTCCGCCCGAAGCAATCTCCAACACAATGAGGGAGATTGCTTTGTCGGCAAAGGACGCCTCCTCGCAATGACGGAATAAATTTATGGAAACCATCGCTCGCTACCTCATGCTCGGCGGAATAGTTCTCTTCCTCATCGGTGGGGGAGTGTATTTGGCCGTGAAATTCGGCATCCCGCTTGGACGATTACCCGGTGACATCCGCATTGAAGGGGAGAATGGAAGTTTTTATTTCCCTGTCACAAGTTCGATTTTGGTTTCGGTAGTGTTGACGATTGTGGTGAATGTGATCTCACGCCTGTTGAAAAAGTAAGAATCTATCCAAGTAGCCGCTCCCAGTTTGCAACAAATCTACGAAAGAGCCAGTGTTCTCTAATTGAGAACACTGGCTCTTTTTTGTGAATAATCAATGGGGTTACTCATTGATGTTTTATGATTGTTGTATCGGCTTCCTCATAACAATTGCGTTTTGGCTGATATGTTTCTGATCGTCAACATAATCCACAAATTCAAGAGCTTGAGTCCAGTGATTTACAACATACTCTTTTGAGATGGCTGCATCTCCCCAGTAGGACCATTCTCCTTCATGAACAAGTTGGCTGAAACAGTATTTGCCACTATCGTAATCTGCCTGGCTCTCCTCTGTGTTTAAAAAAGCCGCAGCGCTGCTCTTTGGGCCGGCATGAAGCGAAGCCAGGTCTTTACGTTTTCGCAGTTTGGCGCAGTGCTCAATAAAATCTCGGCTGCGTGTTGTAGCAATCAGCATCCCCCCTGGTTTCAAGATGCGGGTGAGTTCGGCTAGTAAACTATTGCTCATTTCTTCTGAGAGATGAGAAAAGACAGAAAAACTGTAAATTAAATCAAATGTATTATTCTGGTATGGGCTGGGCGGTCTGGTATTGATCTTTGTGAAATTGCACCATTTATTTTGCTCTTTGCAGATATCGATCATTTTCTCTACCGGGTCGCATCCCGAGATTTTTGATGGCTCCAGGTCTTTCAGAAAAAAACGGATAATCCTTCCCCAGCCACAGCCAAAGTCCAGAATATTGCTGCACTGATCGATAGGACCGTTATATTTTGTGTACAACCCCTTGAATAAGGTGTATGCAATAAAGCCTTCCCTCATTACCGTGTCGCCTTTCGATCCAGTAAACATTAACTGTACATCTTCGTCTGGCGTACCTGGCAAAATGCTACGCAGTTCTGAGCTGCTTCTATATCCCCTCGTGTGTAGCCAATACCAAAATTCGTTGCTAATTCCAGAAAAAAGCTCGTTTGGCAGTTTTTTCTCAAATGAGCCATTCTTTATCATTTTTGCGAGCGCAACCTTGTAAAAGGGGCGATTTATAAGTATATATAATTTAGCCTTCAAGTTTTTGACGCGTTGTAGCATGATGTGTAAAGCCCTTTCCATATTTAGTGCAATTTGCATTTTTTGTTCGGTGTTCAGGTGTTGGCAGCGAGGACTGTTTCGTGCCAGGCTACTTCTATATTTTGACAATATGATACCAGACAACATTGTATTCTATAAAGTCTAATGAAATAGGCGTGGAAGGGTGTGCTAAAAGTTTGTAGATGGATTCCCGTCGCGAGGAACAGAATTTCTGCTCATATCGCTATCTTACTACAACTCCACACTCGTATGCATGGCGGGATAATGCACATGCTTCATGCGGTTCTCTTTTAACTTCTCCACCAATGGCAGAGCGCCGCGTTCCTCCCCATGCACCAAAAATACAGATTTTGCGCTTTGCCTGACCCCCTCTGCATACTCCACCAGCAAGTCCTGCCCCGCGTGAGACGATAACCCGCCAATCGTGGCGATCTCTGCCTTGCACTTATAAGATTCGCCAAAGATTTTCACCACCTTTTCTCGGTCAGCGAGGCGGCGGCCCAACGTCTCTGGAGCCTGCCACGAGACGATCATGATCGTGTTGCGCTTGTTCTCGATCGCCCAGCGGATGTGATACACCACGCGCCCCGTCTCTGCCATGCCCGCCGCAGAGACGATGATCATCGGGTCTTTACGCTGGTTCAACTCCTTGGATTCTTCCACGTTCGAAATATACGTCAGCAGTTTGAAATTCAAGGCAGGATGCCCGCTTTGGAGCAATTCGTTCATTTCCTTGTCGTAGCATTCGGGATGACTGCGGAAAATATTGGATGCATTCACAGCCAGCGGACTATCCACATAAACGGGCACAGCCGGCAAATCTCCCGCATCGTACATGCGGCTCAAGTTGTAGACGATCTCCTGCGTGCGGCCCACTGCAAAAGATGGGATGATGACCTTGCCTTTCCGATCAAGCGTCCGCAAGATCACGCCGCGCATTTCAACGTAGGCTTCTTCCGGGGAACGGTGCGGCTTGTCGCCGTAGGTTGATTCCATCAGCAGGATGTCCGCCTGCGTTGGCAAAACAGGGTCGCGAATGATCGGCAATTCACGCCGTCCAATATCCCCCGAAAACCATAATTTGGTTTTGCGTTTTTTCTCTTCGAGTTCCAGCGCAATGGAAGCCGAGCCAAGAATATGCCCCGCATCCTGAAACGTTGCAACAGCGCCAGGCGCAGGCTCGAATGATTCATCGTAATTAATTTCCTTCAGCAATGGCTTGACCTGCTTCGCATCCTCCTCTGTATAAAGCGGTTCAACAATCGGCCCGCCGCGTTTGGCGTTGTGAAAATTAATGCTCGCCGCTTGTTTCTCCTGAATGTGCCCAGAGTCTCTCAGCATCAGGTCGGTCAGGTGCGCCGTGGCGCGGGTCGCATAGATCGGCCCGTTGAATCCCTGGTTGACCAAATTCGGCAAGTTGCCCGAATGATCGATGTGCGCGTGCGAAAGAATCACCGCGTCGATCTTGCTCACGTCAAATGGAAACGTATGATTTCGTTCGTAAGATTCTTTTCTCCGCCCCTGGTACATGCCGCAATCCAGCAACAACCGCGAACCGTTGATCTCCACCAAATGCATCGAGCCAGTTACCGTTTGCGCCGCTCCGTGAAAACTCAGTTTCATTTTGGCCTCCGTGCTTTGCAGTTTTGCTTCCGTTTTTGATTCTAATCCATTATCATGGGTCTCACAAAATGAAAACATCCGACTTCGATTACCACCTCCCTGAAACATCCATCGCGCAGACTCCTGCCGAACCGCGCGATTCATCCCGACTATTAATCCTGCATCGTGATTCATCGGATGTAGATCATCGCCTCTTTCGTGACCTCAGCCTGATTCTGCAACCAAACGATCTCCTCATCCTCAACCGGACTCGCGTCATCCCTGCCAGAATTTTCGCCAAAAAAGAAACTGGCGGCAAGGTCGAAATCCTGCTCCTCCGCCGCCGCAACGAATTGACCTGGGAAGCCCTCGTCGGCGGCAAAGGCCTGCGCGTGGGCAAGCTGGTGAAAGTAGAAAACGGCCCAGATGCCGAAATTATTGAAATCCTCGAAGGCTCGGAAAGACTCATCAAATTCTCTGAACCCATCGAACCGTATTTTCCAAAAGTGGGGCACGTCCCACTGCCGCCATACATCCATGAAAAATTGAACGACCCCGAACGCTATCAAACCGTCTTCGCCAGGGAAATGGGCTCCGCCGCCGCCCCAACCGCAGGCTTGCACTTCACCCCGCAATTGTTGGATGAACTAAAAGCCAAAGGCGTAAACACCGCCTACGTCACCTTGCATGTCGGTCTGGACACCTTCGCCCCCGTCACAGAAGATGACCCCGCCGAACACAAAATCCACACCGAGTGGTGCGAACTCCCACAAGAAACAGCGGACTTGATTAATGCCACCAAAAATTCGGGTGGGCGGGTGGTCGCCGTTGGGACAACATCTGTCCGCACACTTGAATCTGCCGCGCAACTGATCACTGATAACTCGTCACTGATCACTGCCTTTTCCGCCCCTACATCCATCTTCATCCTCCCTGGCTACCAATTCAAAATAGTGGATGCGATCATCACAAATTTCCATCTACCCAAGTCCACGCTCATTATGCTGGTCAGCGCCTTTGCAGGCCGCGAGAAGATTCTCGAAACATACAACCTTGCCATCAAAGAACGCTATCGTTTCTATTCCTTCGGCGATGCCATGCTAATTCTCTAATCTCCAATCCCCATGACCTCCCTCACCTCCCTCAACCAACAAATCATCGCTTGCCGCAAATGTCCCCGCCTTGTGGAATGGCGGGAGGAAGTTGCGCGGGTCAAACGCAAGGCTTACATAAACGAAGAATATTGGGGAAAACCTGTCCCTGGGTTTGGCGACCCGCAGGCGCGTGTGCTCGTGGTGGGGCTGGCTCCCGGGGCGCATGGCTCGAACCGCACGGGACGTCAATTCACGGGCGATGCTTCGGGTGGATTCCTTTTCCCAGCGTTGCATCGTGCTGGGTTTGCGAATCAGGCGTCGGCGGAGTCGCGAGGCGATGGTCTCATCCTCAAAGATATGTATATCACCGCGTCAGGCCGCTGTGCTCCGCCGGACAACAAGCCCAGTCTCGAGGAGTTAAATAATTGCCAGCCGTTTCTCGAAAGAGAAATTGAAATTCTCAGACCCAAAGTGATTGTGTGTCTGGGTAAGATAGCCTTTGACCGAATCCTCAAAGTATTCACGATTCGCGGACTGAAATTTTCCCACGGCGCTCTTTATTATCTTCTGCCTTCACACCTGCACTGGCGTGCGGCGCAAGTGTCCTTTATCCCTCATCCTTCATCCTTGCTTTGTTCGTACCACCCCAGCCAGCAAAATACATCCACCGGAAAGTTGACCGCGAAGATGTTCGATGCGATTTGGGAGCAAGCCAAAGATTTATTGAACGGAAATTAAATTGAAAAGAATAAATTGGAAAATAATACTGGCGGCGTTTGCCGTCCTTGTAGTTTCGTCTGTCTTTGCGTTTGTGTTTTGGGCAGGCGATATATCTCCCGCCGCCGATCCTGCACTGCAAGCCATGCAATCCGATTCGCAGGTCTTTGCAAGCGCAGAGAATGGATGGGTGATTTTTTTTCCTGCCGATGAACCTCAGCCTGAAATGGGTTTTATCTTTTACCCCGGCGGCCGCGTGGACTATCGCGCGTATGCGCCTGCGTTGAGGCGGATCGCGGCGCAGGGATATTTTGTTGCGCTTGTTCCTGTGCCCTTGAACCTGGCTTTCTTTGATGTGAATGCCGCGGCGCGTGTGATCGCTCGATACCCCGAAGTTCAAGATTGGGCCGTTGGCGGACACTCGCTTGGCGGCGTGGCGGCTTCCTCGTATGCCGCGAATCACCCCGATATCAAAGGCGTTGTTTTTTGGGCTTCATATCCCGCGAACGACGCATTGAAATTAATGGATACAAAAGCGCTTTCGATTTACGGCACAAACGACGGGCTTGCAACGATTGCCACGATTGACGAATCGCGGACATTGCTTCCCGCAGATTCGCAATTCGTTGCCATCGAAGGCGGCAACCACGCGCAGTTCGCTTCCTACGGACTTCAAGCTGGTGACAACGAAGCGGCCATTTCTCCCGAAGAGCAGTGGACGCAGGTTGCAAATGCAACGGTTGAATTTTTGGAAGGGTTGAAGTGACAGTCACTTGTAATTATGAAATATTGGAAAAAGATAATTTTTGCTTCCCTGATCTTTGCCTGTGCGATGACTGCACTTGGGCCGTTTTTTGTCCCCGTCGCTGAATTAGATGGACTGGTTCCAGCGGATGAATTCATCGAAGCCGACAGCAAATTCATTGAAGTGAATGATGTCAACATCCATTACAAGGAAGCGGGAGCGGGCGAAACGACGTTCATCCTCCTGCATGGGTTTGGCGGCAGTACATTTTCATGGCGCGAGGTGATGGATGATTTCTCACAACATGGCCGTGTGATTGCCTATGACCGCCCCGCCTTTGGTTTGACGGAACGCCCCATGCCCGAAGATTGGGCCGAGAATCCCTACGGCATGAAGGCCAATATCGAACTCCTGCGCGGGTTGATGGATGCAATGGAAATCGAAAAAGCGGTTTTAGTCGGCAACTCTGCTGGCGGCGGTGTGGCAGTGGCGTTTGCGCTGGAATATCCTGAAAGGGTGGCAACACTCATTTTGGTAGACCCAGGCGTCGGCGGGGGGCGAGGCCCGCAATTCCCAGCCTGGGCATTGCCGCTGATGTGGACTCCGCAAATGCGGCATCTCGGTCCCTTGCTGATGCGCGATTATCAGGAAACTCTCCCGAACACGATCCAGCGCGAATGGTATGATTCGACTAAACTCACCGACGAGATCAGGCAGGAATATTTAAAGTTATTGAAGATCGAAAATTGGGATCGCGCATTTTACGAATTGACCTTTGCGCCCGCCTATCATGAATTGCGTCCGCTCCTGCCGCAATTGACCGTTCCTGTTTTCATCGTGGCGGGACAGGAGGATCGTTTGATCCGCGCTTTTTATTTTGAAGCCATTGCAACTGAGATCCCAGGCGCGCAACTTGCGCTCATCCCGCAATGCGGGCATGTGCCACAGGAGGAATGCCCCAACCGCTTTATGGATGAAGCGCTGGGCTTTTTGGAATTGGATTGATTTTACGAATCACGCATTAAGAGACTGTTTCTTATTTAACCTTGCCTCATCCGTTTGTTCCGTGTACAAACTAATAACCGTATGGAAAGTGTGGAAAACAATGACGCTCAACATCATCACCCCCGGCCAACCTGCCCCTGATTTTGCACTCGAAGATATAAATGACAGCCTTGTCCGCCTTTCGAGCTTTCGCGGCAAACCCATCGTCCTTGCATTTTTACGCGGCTTTCTGTGACCGCACTGCCGCGCGCAGTTGGCGCGCATGCGCGATCATTACGCAGAGTTTACTTCACGCGGCGCAGAGATTGTGGCCATTGGGCCTGACGGCGCAGAGGCTTTCAAAAAATATTGGGCAAAGGAAAACATTCCCTATATTGGTTTGCCCGACCCGAGTCATGCGGTTGCGCGGATATATAAGCAGGAAGTCAATCTTTTCAAGCTGGGTCGTATGCCGCTGAATTGCATCGTGGATGTGGATGGCCTCATCCGATACGTGCATTACGGTTCCTCCATGGCGGATATTCCCGATAACGAAACCTTCCTCGGTGTAATAGAAAAACTTAACACATCATCAAACTGATAACTGATAACTGATAACTGATAACTGATAACTGATAACTGATAACTGACCTTACCGGTGACAAACATGACCCTCGGACATATTGCCTTTCTCGGTTCCGGAGAGACATCCCTCGCGGGTGGACGCATCTTCGAGAGCCTTGCCCGCCTCATTCCTGACCCGTTGCGGGTTGCCATACTGGAAACGCCAGCAGGCTTTGAGTTAAATGCCTCCCTCGTCGCAGGCCGCGTGGGAGAATTTCTCAAAGCCCGCTTGCAGAATTACAAACCAACCATAGACCTCATCCCCGCCCGTAAAAAAGGGACGGAGTTCAGCCCCGATAACCTTGAAATTCTAAAGCCTTTACTGCAAGCCAACCTCATCTTTATGGGGCCGGGCAGTCCCAGTTATGTGGTACGCCAATTGCATGGCACGCTCGCCTGGGATATCATCCGCGCAAGGCACAGACTCGGCGCAACTTTGGTCTTTGCATCTGCGGCAACCATTTCGGTAGGGGAGTGGGTACTGCCCGTTTATGAAATTTACAAAGTGGGGGAGGATGTTCATGTCAAAGATGGGCTGAATCTCTTCTCCGATTTTGGAATGCATGTCTCCTTCATCCCCCACTGGAACAACGCCGAAGGCGGCGTGGATTTGGATACCAGCCGCTGTTTCATGGGCATGGAACGATTTGAGCAATGGCGCAAACTCACCCCCGCAGAGAATATCATCGTTGGGCTGGATGAACACTCCGGCATCATCATGGACTGCGAAAAGGGAATTTGTGACGTGCATGGTGTTAGTTCGGTCACGGTATTGAAAAGCGACAGCGCAGAGATGTACGCTTCAGGCTCAAATTTTTCACTAAGTGAGCTTGGCAATTGCACCCTGCCTGAACCCATCGAAAAAGGAATTCGCCCCGATGTTTGGAAAATGGCGCTCGATGCAAATAAGACAAATGATGATGAAACACCGCCCGAAGAAGTCATGTCTCTGCTGGAACAGCGCAAACAAGTCCGCGCGGATAAGAATTTTGCCGAGTCGGATCGTCTGCGGGATGAGATAGCAGTCCTCGGCTGGACGGTGAAAGACACAAAAGAAGGCCAGCAATTGACGAAGATGTAGCGTACCGCAACATTATGAAGTTTAACAACTGATTACCTTACATTCTCAAAATTAGGACGCTGATGAACGCTGAAAACGCTGATTGGACCGTTTTTTTTCTCGCGATTCCTCAAAAAAATCTGCGTTGATCTGCGTTTTTCAGCGTCCGAACCCAAAGTGTAAGGTAATCAGGTTTAACAAATAAATACCGTAACTGCTGTCCGAAAACGCGCCTAATTTGGCGCAGGCATTACGGGATTATTTTCTTAAAAACCATAAGCCGCCTAGTCCGCTTTAGCGGGGTTTGTAGGTGTAGCCTGACGGTTCATCGTCAGGCGGTGTGAAGGCGAGGATAATGCCAAATGGACGGGACGCATTGTTAGCGAGGTTGCTTTTAGGTTTGGCATTTTTCTGTTTCGATTGGTTGAATCTACGCTGTTGGCCCGCCGTGGGATGAACCCCACGGCTATGGTTACGAAGGCGGCTGAAGCCGCCTAGTCCGCTTATGAAATTTAACAAATAAATACCGTAACCAACTCTCGGTAGCAGAGCTAGATTGGCAACTGACATTACGGCAATAATTTCTTAAAAACCATAATGTTGTGTGTGTTTTTGAAGCAAAACCGTACTCGCAAGATAAATCTCCCTGGCACTGCCCGCCACATTGTCCCCGACACTTGCACCGCACTGCGTTTGGTGCGGTGCAAGTGAGCGAAGCGAGTGGGAGGGCAAGTGTGCGGTATCGCATTTTGTCTGACAAAATGCGATAAAATACCCGCGCAAGAATTTTCAAGGAGACGATATGCGCGCGGTAGATATCATTATTAAAAAACGCGATAAACAGCAATTGACCGCCGAAGAGATCGAATTCTTCGTGCGTGGGTTTACGAACGGGGATATTCCAGATTACCAGGCCTCCGCTTTTGCAATGGCAATCATGCTCAATGGCATGTCGCCCGTTGAAACCGCAGACCTTACCCTGGCCATGGCACGTTCCGGGCAGGTGCTGGACCTTTCCAAAGAAGTTGACATCGTCGTGGATAAACACTCCTCCGGCGGCGTGGGCGATAAGACCAGCATCTCCGTCATGCCGATGGTGGCGGCTTGCGGCCTGCCTGTTGGCAAAATGTCTGGCCGTGGACTGGGCTTCAGCGGCGGCACCCTCGATAAATTGGAATCCATCCCCGGCTATCGCGTGGATTTGTCTACGGATGAATTCAAGAAGCAATTAAGAGAAAAAGGTATCGTGCTCACAGGCCAGTCCATGGACCTTGCGCCCGCGGATGGCAAAATGTACGCCCTGCGCGATGTGACTGGCACAGTGCCTTCGATGCCGTTGATCGCCTCATCCATTATGTGCAAGAAGATCGCGGGCGGCGCGAATGCCATCGTGTTGGATGTCAAAACGGGTCTCGGCGCATTCATGCAGACCTTGCCAGAAGCCCGCGAACTTGCCAGCCTAATGGTGGATATTGGCCGCCGGGCGGGGCGCAATACCGTTGCCCTGCTCTCAGACATGAATCAACCACTTGGCGCGGCGGTGGGGAATGCGCTCGAAGTCATCGAAGCCATTGACATGCTGCGCGGCGGCGGTCCCGCAGATTACCGCGAGCATTGTTTGCATGTGGCCGCGCATGTGCTGGTTGTGGGTCAGCGCGCAAAAGACCTGAACGAAGGCCGCGCCATGGCGGAAAATTCCATTGCGGATGGAAGCGCGCTGGAAAAATTCCGAGCGCTGGTGGCGGCGCAGGGCGGCGATGCCTCTTACGTGGACGATAACTCCAGGTTCGAGCGGGCAAAATATGTGGAAGTGGCACATGCTCCTCGAAACGGATTCATCTCACAGGTCCATGCAAGAAGCGTGGGCGAAGCCTCTGTCGTGTTGGGGGCTGGTCGTGCAAAAAAAGGCGACCCCGTCGATCATGCCGTTGGGTTCATCATCCACAAAAAAGTGGGAGACGAGGTTCGGGAAGGCGAGCCGCTGTTTGAAGTTCATGCGAACGACCGGGCGAAACTGGCGGCGGCGCGCAAGGCCGCGCTCTCTGCGCATCTGTTTAGCGATGAATTTGTGCCGCCATTACCACTGTTTTACGAGTAAAATAGCGTATAGTCTTGCAGATTATTTACGAATCAGGCATACCTAACATAGGAAACCGGTAATGGCAAAAGTCTCTTTGAGAATATACAATCGTGAAATCGAACGCCTCGTCGAGCAGGGACACATGGACGAGGCCATTGCTCATTGTCGTCATATCCTGAAAACATTTCCCAAACATCTTGAAACCTACCGACTGCTGGGCAAGGCGTATCTCGAAGTAAAACACTACAACGAAGCGGTGGATATTTTCGGGCGGACGCTCATGTCTGTGCCCGGTGATTTTGTGGCGCACGTCGGTTTAAGCATCATCAACGATGAAGAAAATAAATTGGATGATGCCATCTGGCACATGGAACGCGCCTTCGAGGCACAGCCATCCAATGCCGCCATTCAGGGCGAACTGCAAAGGTTGTACGGACGCCGCGATGGCATGGAACCGCCCAAGATTCGAATGACCCGCGGTGCGCTTGCCCACATGTATGTGCAGGGTGAGTTGTACCCGCAAGCCATTGCAGAGATTCGCGCCGTGCTCGCGCAAGACCCCCAGCGCGCCGACATGCAGGTTCTGCTGGCGTATTCCTATTTCAAGAGCGGCCAAAAATCGGACGCTTCCGATATTTGCAACCAGCTATTAAAACGCTACCCATACTGCTTCGATGCCAACCGCATCCTGGTCGAATTATTGCCAGCCACTGCCGGCGCAACCGAAAGCACACAAGTCTATCGAATGCGCGTCGGCGAACTCGACCCCTACGCCAATTTTGCCAAAGGGTCGGTTTTCCAAACCGACGAAGTCTCCGATGCCTCCATAAATTTGGAAAGACACGAATACTCCGGCGAAGAAATTCCAGCAGGGCAGGAATGGACTTCCTCGCTTGGCATTGGGCTTGGCTCATCTGAGATGCCTGCGCTGGCCTCCTCCTCTTTTGACGACCAGCCAGATTGGTTAAAGTCCAGCGGATTGACAAATGACACGCCTCTTTCTGCGCCCGCAGTTGATTCTGCTTCGGACGCAAAAGACGAAATCCCGGACTTTCTCCGCGCCGCAGGCTGGGGAGAATCCAACGCCCCAGAACAACCCACATCCATGTTCGACGATGAACCCGCCGGTGAACCGCTCGTCGCCGCAGACTTGCCAGACTGGCTCAAAGCCCAGGCTCCCAAAGCTGACACGCTTAACCCAATCACTCAACCCATCCCAGATGTGATGCTCCAATCCACAGACACCCCAGACTGGCTAAGCGGGCTGGATAATTCACAATCTGCCGCATCCTTATTTGAATCCCCGCAACCCGAATCCACGCCACCCGCCGACCTGCCCGATTGGTTGAGCGGGCTTGGCAGTGCCGCCGCCGCTTCCCAAACAGAATCCGAACCAGCCGGCGATGTCCCCGATTGGCTCGGCGGGCTTGGCAACGAACCAAAAACCACCCCGCCTGCCAATGCGCCAGAACCACAAGCAGAAGCCCAACCCGCAGACCTTCCCGATTGGCTCCGCGCGGCTGAACAAAAAAGTGAATCAATGCCTTCTGTTGAAAGCCTCGGCGCATCTTCACAGGAACAGGACGATGCAGTGGCGTGGCTCGAATCTCTTGCCGCAAAACATGGCGCCAAGCCCGAGGAACTCGTCACAGACCCGAACAAACGCAGTGAAACCCCGCCCGAGTGGGTGGCCCAGGCGCAATCCATCAATCAACAACCTGTGACGCCGCAGTTGAATGTGCAAGACCTCGGCGCATCCGCGCAAGAGCAGGATGATGCCGTGGCATGGCTCGAATCTCTGGCCGCCAAGCATGGCGCCAAGCCCGAAGAACTTGTCACAGACCCGAACAAACGCAGTGAAACTCCGCCCGAATGGGTACAGCAAGCCCAGTCCATTGGCGAGGCACAGCCAGTCCACGATGTGCCCGCCGAAAAAACGGAATGGATCGAAGGCGCGCAAAACATCGGCGAACAATTTTTTGCCGAATTTGAAAGCGGCTCCACCTCCACACCTGCCACTGATGAAACTGGCATGTGGCTTCGCGGCCTGGATGAAAATGAAAAGCAGGATGAAAAACCGCTTCAACGCGGCGACATCCCCGAATGGTTAAGTGACACCCAACCGCCTGCCGACTCTGGCGAGAAATTTGAATTCCCCGAACAGAAAGACGCCGCACCCACCCCCGACCTGCCAAACTGGTTGAGCGGAATTGACGATGCGCCCCCCGTCCAAAACGGCGATTACATCAGCCAAAACCTTTCCAACCAGGACCTCTCCGACTGGCTCAGCGGTTTGGATAACGAACCCGGCCTCGATATAGACCCCGAACTTATCCGTGCCTCTGCGCGTCCGCCGCTGGGTCAGGCTGGGAAACCTCTTGAATCCCAACCCGCAAAATCTGACCTGCCAGACTGGTTAAGCGGCGTGGATTCTCAACCTGAATCAGATGACGATGCCTGGAAACAATCCATCGGACAAGAACCCGCTTCCACCCCGACCGATATGCCTGTATCCTCCCCACAAGAGGCTCCCGTTACGCTGACAGCAGACCTGCCCGACTGGCTAAAAGGCGTGGACGAAGAGACTGTCGAAGCCGATGCAAGCGGCGAAGATACGCCCCCCTGGGAACATCGCGAACAATACGAAGCGGAAGCAGTTCCGCAACAGCAACCCAAACCCACATCCCCATCAGACTGGCACCCGCTGGAACCCAAAGAGGTTGCCCCTGCACAACAGCAACAGCAGGCGCCCCAGCCCAAACAGCCGATCTCCACGTCGCCGGCGCGCGCCCAACCGATTATGCAGAACCCGCCTTCCCCTGAACCCAGCGAGAAAGCTCCCGTGGAAAAGAAGAAGCCCGTCAGGGCGGCACGTCAACCCAAAGCCGAGGGGCCGACCCATGTCAATGTGTTGGGGCAGGCCAAGGGTGAGTTGGATCGGGGCGACATCCCCGCGGCCCTGGATCATTACGGGAAGCTGATCAAAAAGGGCAGGCATCTCGAGGAAACCATCCGCGATCTGACAGACTCGATCTATCGCTACCCTGTGGAAGTTGGCATCTGGCAAACGCTGGGCGATGCCTACATGCGCGCAAATCGTTTGAAGGAAGCCCTCGAGGCTTATAACAAAGCCGAAGAGTTGATACGTTGATTCAGCGATTCATCGAGTCAGCCAATTCGCTGAAGCGCTGAATCGTCATATTTTATTTTGGAGGAATTTGTGGAAAGAACGCTCGTACTTGTAAAACCCGATGGTGTACAGCGCGGCTTGATCGGTGAAGTGATCGGCCGCTTTGAACGCCGCGGACTGCGCCTTGTGGCCGCGAAATTCATTCAAGTAAGCCAGACGCTGGCTGAAACGCATTATGCCGAGCACCAGGGCAAACCCTTTTATGATGGCTTGATCTCGTATATTACATCCGCACCTGTGATGGCCATGGTGTGGGAAGGCCCCAATGCTGTTGCCGCCGTGCGCCAGACCGTTGGCTCCACCAAGCCTGTCGAAGCCGCACCCGGCACCATCCGCCACGACTTTGCCCTTGAAGTAGGCCGCAACCTTATCCACGCTTCGGATAAGCCTGAAACGGGCGAGCGTGAAGTTGCGCTCTGGTTCAAGCAGGAAGAACTCGTGGATTGGAAACGCGCAGTGGATGCGTGGGTGTTCGAGAAGTAACAACTCGTAATTCGTGAGGCGTAATTCGTAGAAAAGCATCCCGCAGGTTTTTGGACTCTGCAGGATGCTTTTTTGATTGACAGGAAAGTGATAAAAAATAGTGGAACGAAATAATGAACTTACGAGATCGTGTCGTTTCTTCCCAGTTCCAAAACAGGAGAGTTGTTTATGAAAAGATCGCGATGGTTCACAACGATTGTGATACTTGTGCTGGCGGCCCTGGCTTGTAACGTCCCTGGCGTAACCAGCAACGATGTTGGCATCGAGGAAACACGGGTGGCATTGGCTGTTCAGCAAACCAGCCTGGCAATCCAACAGTCCACGCTGGCGGCAGGCGGTTCAGCGCAATCCCTCCCGCCGCTTGCAGAGACCTACACGCCTTATCCGACTTATACGGCAGTTCCCGCAGGGACGGATGCCGTTCCCCCTCCCACGACGGTTGATATACGCGCGCGGATCAAGTCTTCCAATATTCTCATTTATGAAGATATTATGGGATACCCATCCCTGTTGCCGGTGGTTGACAATACGATCAACTCGATGAGCTTTTCAGGGGGCAAGGTTATCAATGCCGCGGATGGTCTGGGGACTTTTAAGCAACATGCCAATTCGGCGACTCCGTGGGATTTGATGATCGTGGCCTCGGAAGTGCGTTCCAGTTTCAGCGGCGAGATGTTCGAAATGATGTACGACCATATCGATAACGGCGGCGCGGTTATCATCGAATTGTGGCATTTGGATAAGATCGCCAGCGGTAAGATTGCTCCCATTCTAAGCAAATGCGGCGTAAAACTCTTCCGTGATTGGACACGCGACCCGAAATATGATCCGTTCGATTACTCGATCTATTGGCTGGATACATCCCACCCACTGCTTTCTTCACCGAATACTCTCCAGGCGCCTTCGTACCCGTACCCTGAATGGTTTGGCGATGCCGGGGATTTGCTGGAACTAAGTTCTGGTGGAGATGCGGTTCTGGTGGGTGGTCTCCACGCCAACCGCAAATCGGATTATGGCGTGGTGGCGGTCTGCATGGGCGGGCGTATGGTGATCCAATCCTTCTCGTCTCATGATTATGAATGGGATGTGGTTCAGCCGCTTTGGGTGAATTACATCAACTATACCCTGACCAATCATTATGAAAACGTTCCGTGAGGTGAAATCACGGAGTCTTCCGGATGGTTTATGAATAACGCGCTTTACGCGGTAGCGCGAGATTTATCTCGCAAAACAGGCGACATGAATGCCAACCTTACGCAGTAGGGGCGACCCATCCATATTCTTGAAAACCTGATTGTGCAAAAGGCGGGTCGCCCTGTTCCCGCGAGATGCCTTCTGCACTGGGCAACCCGCCTTTGAGAATAAGCCTCTTGTAATGCCTGGACGGGTTGCCCCTACGGTAAATCGCGTAAGGTGAGTTAATAAGCAAGAACAGTCCCCGTAAATGATGAAATTTGCGGGGACTGTTCTTGTTGATGTTGTGGAAAAGCCTACAGATTGTGAGAGACTGTTTCTTAACTCTTTTTTGGGACACGGACAGCACAGAGTAGACTGAAGTTCACGGAAGAAACCATAAAAAGCCTCTCTTTTCCGTGAATTCCGTGTACAAAAAAGAAGAGCGATAAGACTTAAGAAACACTCTCGCCGTCGCGGGAGAAGCCCTGCTGTTTGCCCTTTTTCTTGTGTTTGGAGCGGATGTCTTCGATGACGGATTTGGCGAGGGCGTCTATCATGCGGTCGCTGGTGCCGGTGCAGATGATGAAATAGTCGGTAAATGAAACGATGTCTTTCAGGTCGATCAGGACGATGTCTTCGCCCTTTTTATCTTCGAGAGAGTTTACGATTTCACGTGCAAGTTCGAGTGCGTTCAGGTTTCACCTCAGTTGGTTTTGTTGTTTAATGGCGCGGAGAATAATTTTGTATAAACCGACCCGCTGGTGTGCAGTTCGCTTTTGTACAAGTGGATGGAGTCTACTCTGGTTGAGCCGATATTGCCAAGTTGAATTGTGTCCAATGTGATGCGGATTTTTTGGAGAGCGGTCTCATTCAGGTTTTGGCGGATACGTCCCAGGGTAAGGTGGGGGGAAAATGTTTTTTCTTCCTTTTCGTAGCCGAGGCGGGTTGTGCCTGCTTCGATGCTTTTTTGCAGGGAGGCGAGCTCTGCCGGGGCGTGGATTCCTGCCCATAGCACGCGTGGCCGTTTCGAGTTTGGGAAGGAGCCGATGCCGCCGATTTGCAGGTTGAACTGCGGGTGTGAGTCTGCTGTTTGGGTGAGGAGTTGTTTGAGAAAATCCACGTGCGAGGCGGCAATATTCCCGATGAATTTTAAAGTTAAATGGATATTTTTTGTGGGAACCCATCGAATGAGTTCATCCCCCAGGGGGCGGCGCAGGCGGGCGGTTTGTGTTTCGAGCGCGTTTTGAAGTTGATTTGGGAGTTCGATGGCTATGAAGGCGCGCAGTGGGGTCATGCTTTATCTTGCAATACTTTTTCCACGGCTTGTTTGAGATCCTGGAAGCCGACGGGTTTGGTGAGGTAGAGGGATGCGCCTGCGTCGAGGCCGGTTTTGATGTCGCTGGGCATGCTTTTGGCGGAGACGACGATGACGGGAATGGAGGCGAGGTCTGGTTCGCGGCGCATGTAACGGAGGACTTCGAGCCCGGAAATATCGGGCATCATGATGTCGAGGAGGATGAGGTCTGGTTTTTCCTGTGAGATCATGGGAATGGCGGGGGCGCTGGAAAACATTTTTATGACGCGAAAGCCGTTGACGCGCATCATCTCTGCGAATAGTTCGGCGGCATCAGGTTCGTCTTCGATGATCATTACTGTTTTTTGTGTGGAAGCCATGCTGTTTTCCTCTTTGCTAAAAATAGCATAAAGCCGATGAATTGGCAAGGGGCTGGGGGTTTGATTATGGTTCCGTAAGAATTGATGCGGTGTTACGGTCTATGGAGCATATTGCTTAATGGAGGCAGAATGACAGAGTTGGATGCGTTTCGCGCGGAGAAAGATGAGTTTTTTGGCGGTCACCCGCAAAGCCCGTTGACCGCTGGGCAGAAGAAGGAGTTTAAGGGATTGCAGTATTTCCCTGAAAATGATGCACTGCGGTTTGAAGTGCAGGTGGATGAATTCGAGAACAAGGAAAAATTCGATATGCAAACTTCAACAGGGGATGTGCAGGTTTATGAGAAGTTTGGAAAATTTCGTTTTGAAGTGGACGGGGATGAAGTGGAGTTGACGATCTACCAAAGCCAGCACGGTTTCTTTCTTCCGTTTGTAGATTCTTTGGCTGGTAAAGAGACGTACCCGGCGGGCCGCTACCTTGAGCCAGAGCCGTTAGCGGGCGGGCGTTTTCTTGTGGATTTCAATATCGCGTATAACCCGTATTGCGCTTATAACGAAATGTGGTCGTGCCCGATCACCCCTGCGGAGAATCGTTTGAAGGCGGCGATCCGTGCGGGGGAGAGGTTGTTTCATATTGTGCCATTTTGACAATATTTGAACTTCCGCATACTCGGTTCCGGATAGCCTGACTAACTTTTACGAGACTCGGAAACAAAACTACCACGTGCAATTCGGCGTGGTGTTGATGCCCGCTGATTTTCCCACACGTTTATACATGGTTACGTTGGTGAACGGCTCCTCCAATATCCCGTCGTGGATGGCCCAGGAGCGTTTGCGAATGCCGTTTGCCGCATCGGGCATACGGAATGGGGTCGAGCCATCCAGATGCCCGTGCAAGTCGCCGCCGGGTTGAAAGCCCGCATGGATGCTGTCCATCAGGCGTTTGCCGATTTGGTAGGTGAAGCCGTAGCGTTCAAAGATGACTGCGTTGTGATAATACAGCGGCTCGACGAAATACATTTCATGCCCAAGCGCGGTGATGAATTCTTCAAAGGCTTCGATGGCCTGACCGAGCAATCTCAACCCGCGTCGTACCTGACCTGGGGCCAGCCCAGCTTCGAGAGCCTTTTGCTCCGCTGTGACATTTCTTTGCAGTGTGCCGAATTTCGTAGGTGAGCCGTTTGGCATTTTGTCCACGTCAAAGCGGGGAGAGTCGGGGTCGTTGAGGATGTAGAGCAGAACGTGGATTTGTCCGTTGAGCGTGTCAGTGAGATGGGCGTAGAGGATTGGGTCGGGGAAATCAATTTTGTGGAAGAGTCTCATTTCCACATCGGTGGAGTTGGTTGCAAAGCGAAACTGCAACAGGTTGTAACCAGATGCGGAAGTCAGCGGGGGGATGTTATATTTTTCAAGAAGTGAAACTGGGATGTAGCGTGAATAAATCGCGCGTTTTTCAGCTTCAGGGAGCAGGTTGATTCCGCCAATCGTTGAGGGGGGCATAGGTTTTATCTTTCATTTTTCATCTTTCCTCCTGATCGAAAGAGGAAAGATGAAAGAGGTCATCGAACACGCATTGCTCTATCTTTATCGCGCGCTTCGTCTCGTTTGGCGATGGTGGCGCGTTTGTCGAAGGCTTTTTTGCCTTTGGCGAGGGCGATCTCCAGCTTGGCGCGCCCGTCTTTTAAATAGACGCGGATTGGGACGACCGTCATGCCTTTGATGCGGACGTTGTTCCATAATTCGCGAATCTGCTTTTTGTGGAGGAGCAGGCGGCGTTTGCGCCTGGGTTCGTGGTTGAAGTATTTTCCCGCCTGTTCATACGGGGCGATGTGCGCTTCCATGAGCCAGGCTTGTTCTCCGTCTTGCACGTCCACATAGGCTTCTTGAATGCTGATCTGTCCTGCGCGGATGGATTTGATCTCTGATCCCTGCAGGACAAGGCCAGCCTCGAATTTTTCCATGAGGAAGTATTCGAAGCTGGCTTTACGGTTGCTTGCGATGATTTTGATGTTTTCGGCCACGGGATGATTTTAGCATAAACGCCTAAATGCGAACCGACAGTACATAAGCGTATCTATATTGCATGAAATTACCGACAGTACATCGTATAGATTTTCGAGTTACGAAATACGCAATTTGAACGTGATGGATTTTATCAAACGTCCATTACAATAGACCTTAAGCCGTT
>JACRLB010000026.1 GCA_016235445.1 Chloroflexota bacterium
AGGCGTTTCTCGGCTAATTTTTGCATCACTTCCAACCGACTGATTTCTTTTGTGCTCATATTCAACGTCTCCATTTCGCGTCCTCCGAAGGGGACATTTTAACTTTGGCGAAAAGTGACATTTCTACTTTGGGCTAACATCCCTATATACTAAAATATCTTCATTGTCATTGTATAATTATTGTCTCGAAGTGCAAGCCTTCTGCAAGCAGTTTCCTGGCAAATTGACAATATAATTAATTACTTTAAGGATCAAAGGTGGCAAAAATATACCCAGAACACTTACCAGAAAGTGTGATAAGTGACCCTAAGAGACAGGCTGAAAGAAAGGTTTTCGAAACACTCTCAAAATTGGGCTCACCTTTTGTCGTTTTTTATAGTGTTGCCTGGCAAGCACGGAAAGATGGTTATGCCCGTGATGGAGAAGCGGATTTTGTTATTGCTCATCCTGATTATGGCGTGTTGGTTCTTGAAGTAAAGGGCGGTGGCGTCGCGTATGATGCGACTACTGGACAATGGACAACTACTGACCGATACGGCGAATCTTTTGTCATTGACCCTGTGGAACAGGCGAAAAAGAGCCATTACATTTTGTTGGATAAATTCAAAGACTTACCAGAGTGGGATAGCAATCGTTTTCTGACAATCGGACATGTCGTATGTTTCCCTGATGTGGTTGTAGACAATAAGCCGTTGCGATTAGATTTATCGCGCGACATCGTGATTGACCACAATGGCTTGGAAAAAATCGAAGAAAAGATTCAGCGCATATTTGAACATTATGCCGAGAAGACCAGGCGAGCACCTCTGGGCAGGGATCGTCTGGCAATTGTCGAGTCTTTGTTAGCACGGTCTTTCAAGATGACCACTCCTCTGGGTGTGGAGTTGGATAGGGAAGATAAAAAGCTGATTGATCTGACCGAAAGGCAATTCATATTGCTCAATTTCCTTGCTTCGCGTCGTAGGGCTTTGATCGCTGGATGCGCAGGTTCGGGAAAAACCATGCTGGCTGTCGAAAAAGCGCACCAACTTCACGAACAGGGATTCAATGTTCTTCTTACTTGTTTTAATGCAGCGCTGGCAGATGACCTGGCTCAGAGATTGCCAGAAATAAGCGTTTTACATTTTCATGGATTGTGCAAGGAATTGGCTGGGCAAGCAGGCTTTGCCATTCAGTCTGCAAAAAGCGAACAGGAATACAACGAGGTTGTGCTTCCTGATATGCTGATGAAAGCCGTGGACGAGACGGGACCGATGTTCGATGCCATTATTGTGGATGAAGGTCAGGACTTCAAGGAAACTTACTGGATTGCGCTTGCCAGCTTATTGAAAGAGAAGGAAGGCATTTTCTATGTTTTCTATGATGACAATCAAAATCTATACGGCGGCACTTCATCATTAAAAGGTATTGTTGATGAAGAGCCGTTTTTACTGCCTGAGAATTGCCGAAATACAAAATCAATCCATAAAGTGGTAAATGCTTTTTACAGTGGGCGCTCTCGAATTACTTGTAATGGTCCGCAAGGCAGGACGCCTGAACTACATACTTATCGAGACTCGGCAGAAATGGTCAAGGGCATACAGAGTGTTCTGAATAAACTAATCAATGAAGAACACGTGCCAATAGAGGATGTTGTGATTTTGACTCCGCATGCACAAGAGCGAAGTATGCTGAAAGCAGGATCAAAACTCGGCAATTTTAGCCTGACCTCCAACCCACCCCAGCGCAGGAATGAAATTCAAGCAACAACCATCCACCGCTTCAAGGGTTTGGAGCGTAAGGTGGTTATTCTCGCGGAAATAGACAGCAAATTCATGTACAATCCAGAGATACTTATGTATGTGGGAAGTTCCCGTGCTCGAACGCACTTATTGTTTTTTGTTGACCAGAACGCGCCAGCCGAAATAAAATCTCAGATCGAAACCGCTTGCAAGCCAATCCGATAAACTCAGGAAACAGACTTATGAAGTATCGAGACTTAATTCAGTTCGAGCCAGTCGTTGATGTGATCCAACTTCGCCAGGCGGATGAGAAAAAACGTGCCGAGAAGTTGGTTTCGACTTATGTGATTTCCGACCGCATGACGGATGTGATTTTGCACCGCATTCTGCCCAGCCTGAGCATTGGCGGCGAAAAACCAGGCGATGGGCTGTTCATTGTCGGCAACTATGGGACGGGTAAATCTCACTTGATGTCCATCGTTACAGCGATTGCCGAGCACAAGGATTTATTGAAGTACGTGACTCATCCAGCAGTGGTGGAGGGATTAAAGCCCATAGCAGGGAAATACAAGGTTGTGCGTCAGGAAACAGGGGCTACTGAGAAAAACCTGCGTGATATTGTTCTCGAAGACTTGGAGAAACACCTAAAAGAAATAGGCGTGAAATATCACTTTCCATCTATGAAAGAGGCTGCAAGTAATAAAGATTTAATTGTTGAAATGATGGGAATATTCCAGAAGATTTATCCTGGCTATGGTTTACTAGTGGCAATGGATGAATTGCTGGATTATCTGCGTGGAAGGAAAGATACTGAGTTAGCCCTGGACTTGAATTTCCTGCGGGAAATTGGCGAAGCTTGCGAGATCACTCCGTTTCGATTTATAGCAGGCATTCAAGAATCCTTGTTTGACAGCCCACGCTTCCAATTTGCGGCAGATTCGATTCGACGTGTGAAAGCGCGGTTTGAACAAGTGCGCATCGTCCGTGAAGATATGGCATATGTGGTCTCGCGCAGATTACTTGGCAAGAACGATCAACAGCGAAAACAGATTCGTAAACACCTTGAAAAATTCACAAAATTATATGCCGAAATGGCAGAGCACATTGATGAATATGTGGAACTTTTCCCTATTCATCCTGCTTATTTGGAAGTGTTTGAACAAGTTACTGTTGTAGAAAAGCGCGCACTGCTGAAGGCTATCAGCAAGCAAATGGAGAGTTTGCTTGACCAAGATGTACCTGCTAATGAGACAGGACTATTTTCGTTTGATTCTTATTGGGAAATCTTGAATGATGATCCATCCTATCGCTCCGTGCCAGAGATTCGAGATGTGCAGGATAAGGCACGAGTGCTTAGTGAGCGTGTTCGGACTGCGCCGAATGTCAAAGATTATCGACCTGCTGCAAACAAAATCATCGCGGCGCTCGCTGTTCATCGTTTGACATTGAATGATATTTACGCGCCTGTTGGTTTGACGCCTGCGGAGTTACGTGATCGTTTGTGTATCTACCTACCTATCCCCGAAGCGGATGCTGACTTTCTTCTAACATCGGTTGAAGCTGTATTGCAGGAAGTCTCCCGCGCGGTGAATGGACAGTTCATCTCGCATAACGCGGAGAACGATCAGTATTATCTTGACCTGAAAAAAGATATTGACTTCGATGCGTTGATTGATCAGCGTGCCTCATCATTGGATGATACACAACTGGATCGCTATTTCTTCGATATGCTGGCGCGCGGATTGGAATTGACCGATAGCGCTTACGTGCCAGGCTTCCGCATTTGGGAGCGTGAACTGGCATGGACTGGACAGGGCATGACCCGCAAAGGATATGTCTTTTTGGGTGCGCCGAACGAACGCTCGACCGCACAGCCTGAGCGCGATTTCTATATTCACTTCCTTGCGCCATTTTCAACTGCCAAGACCAAATTGGACAAGAAGCCAGATGAAGTGTACTTCTCGCTTGGACAGAAAGATGATGATTTCGAGCAGACGATGAAGCGTTATGCTGGAGCGCGTGAGATGAGTTCTATATCATCGGGGAGCAATAAAGAACAGTACGAGCGTAAGGCAGACACATTTGTCCGAAAGCTGAACACCTGGCTGCGCGAGAACATGACGCGGACAATCGTCATTCGCTTTAGGGGCGAAGAGATGACCGTGCCAGAAGCATTGTCGAAACATCGCCTGTCCATTCGTGACCTTTCTTTACGCGAACAGGTTTTCAAACTTGCTTCGGCGTTTTTGAGCGAGCAATTTGAAAAGAAGTATCCGCTTTATCCGAAATTTAGCGGGATTGACTTCACCTTTGAGACATTGACCCAAGCCGTGGATGGCACGTTGCGCGCAATTGCGGGAAGTTCCGCCACCAAGCCTGCGCAGGTTGTGTTGGAAGGATTGGGACTCGCTCATATGGAAAACGGCGAGTTGACCTTCACCACCGAAGACAGCACGTATGCAAAGCATGTCTTGAAATCTTTGTTTGCGTTGGATGCTGGAAAAGTTTTGAACCGCAAGGATTTGATTGGCGGACCGAACAACGCGGAAGTGGATCTCAAATTTGGACTGGAGCCTGAATGGATGATGGTGGTTTTGCTCTCGTTGGTGAGACAAGGCGAGATGACGCTGAATCTGCCTGGGATCAGAATCGATTCGACCAATCTGGATGAGGCGGCGCGGATGGGCGTGGATACGCTGGTGAAGTTCACAGCGGTCAGCCGCCCGAAGCCAATCCCCGAACAATCTCTGCGGGTGTTGTTTGCCAGCCTTGACCTGCCCGAAAATTTGGTGACCGATTCCAAGAAACTGGAACTGGCTCCTATTCAGTTGGAAGCGTCTGTCAGCGCGGAGTTGAATCAGGTTGTGCGCTTGTTGGAAAACCTGCGCGAAGGTCCACGCTATTGGCGTGATTCACTGTATTCGGCGGCGATGTTGCAGGAATTGCGCAGTGAGTTGACCGAGTACAAGAATTTTCTCACTTCGTTGCAGGCGCTGAATACGCCTGGCAAGTTGCGCAACTTCTCCACGGGGCAAGGTGAGGTGCGTCAGGTGATGCGGACGCGGAAAGTGGTGGGCGAGATCAAAGCCTTGTATGAGTTGATCCAAGCCGTGCAGCCGCAGTTGGATTACATCTATCAGGCGGAAGTAACTTTGCCGCTGGATGACGCGTGGCAGAAGTCGATTGAAAAAACGCGCGCGGAACACTTGAAACTGTTAGCCACACCTGCCGAGCGGACAAAGCCCGCCACGATCTCACGCCTGAAAGGCGGACTCTCCAATTTGCAGGACGCCTACGTGAAGCGCTATGCGGAACTGCACGCCTTTGCGCGGTTGGACTCGTCGCTCGACGCGCAGAAAAAGCGCGTTTCGGCAGACCCGAAATGGGTCCAGTTGCGAGCGCTGAGCGGACTCGACTTTTTGCAGGGAAATGATCTGCGCAAGTTGGAATCCCAGATGGGCGAAGTCCGCTCGTGTCCCAATCTGAATCCGAAAGATATGCAATTCACGACCGTTTGTCCCGCTTGTGGATATATGCCGCGCACGCAGGGCGTTGAAAAATCGGCGGGGCAGCAATTGCGTGAAGCGACCGAAGTTTTGGACGGTTTGCATAAGCAATGGATCAATGCGTTGATCGCCAGTTTGAAGAGTGAGAGTTCACAGAAGAACTTGAAGATGTTGGGCACGAAGGAACGCGAGCAGGTGAATGAGTTCCTGCAAAAGAAGCAACTACCCGAAAAGATCACAGACCGCTTTATTTCGGCGTTGAAGGATACTTTGCAGGGACTGGAGATCGTCGAGTTTGAGGGCAGCGACTTTTTGCTGGCGCTCACCCGCCCTGGAATGCCCTGCACGCCCGAAGAACTGAGCGCGCGGTATCAAAAATTCCTTGCCGAACACATGCAAGGCAAAGACCCAGCCAAAGTCCGAATCCGTATTGATTGGTAAACAAACATGCCGAGAAAAAAGCAGAACGACGCCGAACAACCCGAATTGATCGCGGAAGAAGCCGCGGAGTATATCGTCTCGCCTGATGAAGAAGCGCTGCGCGAAGAATATCGCAGGCGGCTGGCGGAGATGTTGAAAGACCCCGAGTTTCGCAAGATCGAGGGATTTCCCATCGGTGAAGATGAAGCGATTCTCGCGCTTTCTGACCCGCCTTACTATACGGCTTGCCCCAACCCGTTCTTGAATGAAATCGTGGAAAAATGGCGCAGTGAACGCGCGGCATTGCGTGATGAATTAGGCTTGCCCAGCGATGAACCTGCGGGGAGCAAATACATCGTCCGCGAAAATATGCCGACCAAAAATTATCACCGTGAACCTTTTGCGGCGGATGTTTCGGAAGGCAAGAACGACCCGATCTATAACGCGCATTCGTATCACACCAAAGTTCCGCATAAAGCCATTATGCGCTACATTCTGCATTACACCGGCCCTGGCGATGTGGTTATGGATGGATTCTGTGGCACAGGCATGATGGGGATTGCCGCTCAACTGTGTGGTGATAAAAAAACTGTAGAAAGTCTCGGCTATATAGTGAAGGATGGCATAGTCTACGATCAAAATAGCAAGCCCATTTCCCGAATTGGCACACGTAAAGCAACACTTATTGATCTTTCCCCTGCTGCAACATTTATTGCTTATAACTACAATGCTCCTGTTGAATCTCGGGCATTCGAACGTGAAGCCAAACATATTATCAAGAAAACTACAGATGAGCATGGTTGGATGTATGAAACCAACCATGAAGACCAAAAGACCATAGGAAAAATAAATTTCACGATTTGGTCTGACGTGTTTATTTGTCCTACTTGTGGACATGAAATGGTTTTTTGGGATGTTGCTGTTAATAAAGAAACGGGGGAAGTTTTAGACGTGTGGAATTGTACTGGATGTTCCTCTTTACTTTCTAAACGCCGCGGAAAAAATATAGGTGCTCAAATAGTGGAAAGGGCACAAGAAACTTATTTTGATAGAGTAATTGGGAAGCCCGCAAAGCGTGCAAAGCAAGTGCCCGTTCTATTGAATTACTCGGTAGGTAATACTCGTTTTGAAAGGAAACCCGATCAAAATGACATTATTTCTATTCAGAAAATAAATGAACTGGATTGTCCTTACTGGTGTCCAGTTACAAGAATTGATCGTGATATTGATCTTTGGTACGAGCGTGACTATAGAACTTTAGGGATTTATACAATTGATGCTTTTTATACAAAGCGCAACTTATGGTTACTAGCCTCTCTTTGGGGTAAATGCGCAGATATAGCCGATCGCCGCTTGGCAAATTTCTTGCGTTTTACATTAACTGGAATGCAAGTCAACTTAAGCCGCATGAATCGTTGGCGTGCAAATGTTTCTTTTCCTTACAACCCATTGAGCGGCACGCTTTATGTAGCAGGTTTGCAATCTGAAGCAAATGTTTTTACTGGTATTGCCAATAAAGCAAAAAGATTGGTGAAGATAGTTGCACCCTTGAAATTAAGCCAGAATAATACAGTGATAACAACTCGTTCTCTGTCTAGTAACACAGCCATATTGTCCAAAAATTCAATAGACTACATTTTCACTGACCCTCCTTTTGGTAGCAATATCATTTACTCAGACTTAAGCATGATTTGGGAGTCGTGGCTAAATTTATCAACAAACGCAGCAAAAGAAGCAGTCATTCATCGGAGAAAAAAGAAAGACGCAACAACGCTTGATGGTTATCGTAACATTATGGCAAATGGTTTTGTCGAAATGTTCCAAGCACTAAAGCCTGGAAGATGGATGACCGTCGAGTTTCATAATTCTCAAAATTCTGTCTGGAATGCGATCCAAGAGGCTATTATGCAGGCTGGGTTCGTTGTAGCAGATGTGCGTACCCTAGATAAACAACAAGGGACTTTCAAACAAGTTACAACCTCTACTGCTGTCAAGCAAGATTTGATTATTTCTGCTTACAAGCCAACAGATGAATTTGAAAAACGCTTTATCTCTGAAGCAGGAACAGAGCAGGGTGCTTGGGATTTTATGAGGCAACATCTGGAACAACTACCGTTGCCAAACATCAAAGACGGTGCATTAGAAACTTTACAGGAGCGCCTTCCTTATTTACTTTATGATCGCATGGTGGCGTTTCATATCCAGCGTGGCTTAACCGTTCCGCTTTCATCGCCTGAGTTTTATCAAGGTTTGAGTCAACGGTTTTTGGAACGTGAAGGCATGGTCTTTACCGCCGCACAAGCCGCCGCCTATGATAAGTTACGTCTGCAAGCCGAACGCGTCGAGCAGTTGGCGTTGTTTGTCACGGATGAAAGTTCCGCCCGTCAATGGCTGCGTCAGGAATTGGAGCATGAGCCGAAAACATACGGCGATCTCCAGCCGAAATTTGTCCAACAGTTACACCAGTCCAAGTATGAAGACCTGCCCGAACTCAAGGTCATTTTGGAACAAGCCTTCTTGCAAGATGAAAAAGGACATTGGTATGTCCCAGACCCAGAGCGCGCCGCAGACCTTGAAAAATTACGTCAAAACGCATTATTGCGCGAGTTCAACGAATATCGTAAAGGCAAAGGTCGCCTGAAAGTCTTCCGCAGTGAAGCCGTCCGCGCAGGTTTTAGCAACGCCTGGCGTGAGCGTGAGTACGATGTCATTGTCGAGATCGCCGAGCGTATGCCCGAGTCTGTGCTACAGGAAGATCAACAGTTGCTGATGTACTATCACAACGCTGGGCTGCGTCAGTCCAGTGAGCCGAGACAAGAAAAACTACTCTAATCAATAGGGCGGAAAATTATGTCACGAACACTCAAACAATGGGAAGCATATTTAGTCGGGGCAATGCCACGTATTCAGTTGTTGAGTGAGCTTGGGCTCAATTACGAGGATATGTTGGAGATCGCAAATCTCATCAAAGGTGAGAATGCCAAACGCTCCAGTCTTCGTCAAACCACTACATATTTAGTTGGTAATTTTCCATGCACTTTTGTCGCTTTTTTAGCGGCATTTGCAGCCCAAAACACTGAACGTGAATTTTGGGACGCGCTTGGAAGACTGCTAGATGTCAGCGGCAGCGACCTAAACAATGCAAATTGGCGAAAACCATTTATTGAAATTCTGAAAAACAATAAAAAGCCAACCTTTGAAAATGTCGGTCATTTATACGTAGGCAATATGCGCATTCACGGCGGGATCCCTTCCTACTCTTTGAGGGACTTTTTCGCGAACATGCTCATGCCTACAATTGAAAAATCCGAATACATTGAGTTGAAAGGCAAAGAATTACTGGATGCGTTGTTGAGGCGTTCGGTAGTTCAATTATTTACCGACTCTACCATCCGCAATTTTTTTGAATTCAGCGGCGATATTGGCTTGGAGTTTTTAGAGTCAAGCCGTCGTGTTGCGCTTGCGTATCGTTCCAAAAGACAAATTCTTCCAGACCATGCTCTCCCCGAATATGTCGTTCAAAAACTGGTCAGTTTTCTTGAATATCAGGAAGATGAAGTGCATGGACTTCGGCGTCCACGAATCAAGTTCGATGCTGATGGGGAAGGTCTCCTCCTGGAATTGCCAGAAGAACCGTTGAGCGGCTCAGATGTGCGAGGGAATCAAGTCCGCTGGCAGGTAAGTCAAAATCAAAAACAGTTGAAAGAACTGCGCGCGCGGATTATCCGCAGCGGCAGAGATATTCATACAGAACAGCAAATAATTCCGCTTGGTTATATGATCGAGCCGTTTCAAGTCACATTCAGCGTTCCCAAACAGGATGGCGAATTCAACCTGCTCCGCGAATGGACGTTTGAACTCCGCTCGCAGGACGCTCCTGATCTGTTGGCGTTCCGCACAGAAGATGCAAGTCTCCTGCGCTGGTCACAAGCGCTTCCTGCTCAGAATTTTTTACTAGTTCACCCCAAAGATATTTCTCTTGAATTTGAAGGCGACGCGCGCCTCATTTACACGCCCGATATTTACGCAGAAGGCTGGCATAACTGGAAGGCGGAGCATCGCTCGTTCGAAGGCGCTTTTTCCCTGTCTTTGGTTAAGAACGGCGAAACGCTCGCAGTCATTCCAATTCAAAAGCAACTGGAATTACCTCGCCTTACTGGAAATCTTTTCACACCCAATCTTGATTCTAAACCGCTATATGTTGGCAATCCACCCGCGTTGCGAATTCCTCTTCGCCCAGGCACGACAGTTGAGAATGAACTAAAACGCTGGCATGTTGAGATCAATTCCGCATGGGAAGCAGAGCCGCATTGTCGCCAGAGTTTCAAGTTAATTGAAAAGCCTGAAGCCATCACAGAAGACGAATCTGCAATCGAATTAAATCTTACGGCCATATTAGGCAGCGAACCCAAAGGGACTTATACATTACACGTGCGCGGTCCCTTGGAAACCGACGTCGAAATCCCCTTTCGTGTATGGCCTTCATTACATATAAAGGATTTACCCGAATTTATCCTGCCTCCAGAAGATAAAAATGTGACCTTGCATTTTGCCGTACCCGTTCACGCTTCTCTGGAGACACAAGCGAGTGTCACAGGCGTCAATGTGACGGGACAATATGGGCAATACACTGTGGAGTTGGATGAAACCGCTTCGCGCCTTGACCTAAATTTGGTCTGGTCTCTGGAGACTTCGGCAATCCATGTGCCATTTTCTCTCCCCGTTCCACGCATTGAATGGCGTTTCGTATTGGGTGAAGAAGACAAATTCGAATGGTCAAATCGTCCGATCCGCAAACCTGTGGACGCCTTCCTGCAATCCAATCAAACCGCGGCGCTGCTTGTTCGTATGCCAGGAATTGAAAAGCACACCAGACAAATGATTGTGCGCTTAATTGATCCCGAAAAGCCAAAAGATTTTTTGCAGGAATTTCCAGTGCAACCCAGTGTTTTGGGAAGCGATCATGTCCGCTTTGCGCTCAGCGCAAAAGATACAATCCGCCAGCACACAGATATATCTGTTTTTGAATTTCAATTGTTGATTCCAAACGCGGAAGGTCTTTACCAGTCCGTTACCCTGCTCTCTCTTACGCGCGACATAGATGTATCGAATGTCCATATTAAGGAAACAGATGAAGGCTTATTCCTGTTGTGGGATGAATCTTCCCCACTGCGAAATCGGCGCGTGTTCATTCGCTCCATCTGGAAGCCCTGGGCAGATGCCTGGAATATCAAAATCCCTGATGATGCGCGGGGGAAATTCGACTTGCTTGCCGCAGGATATGGCTTACCGCCATCTTGGTATGAAATCCATTTTTATGTTGCGCCATCCTGGGAAAAGGATATTACTTCCGCACCTGAGCATTCAACCTTTGTGGTGAAGATGATCTCGCCTGAAGAACAAATTGCATGGTTGGAAGGAAATCTTGAAAAGCGCCCCGAAAATTCTTTTGTCAATCACTTTGAACGCGCCTGCGTTTATGTCAACACATTAGATGTGAGTAGATGTAAACAGGAAGTTCAGTTTTGCTATACTCACATTGAACAGGCAAAACCGAGAGACCTATTTGCGTTCCACGAATGGCTTGAAAAACACGAACCAACTACTAGACGCGCAGTCCGAATGAAGATGTACAATCTTGAACAACTTCGGCGGTTGTTTTCCATGCACAAACCTGGAAGTGAATTCCGTCAAAAGTACCAAAGTTATATTCCTGAAACGAATATCAAGCCTGAAAGCGCTATTTTACTGGTTGAAAATGAAAACGACCCACCTATTGTTTTTCATGCCCTGCGCGAATTGGCAAAGAAAAGAGATCATCGTTTTCTGGATGTGATTGCAAAAATGCTAGAGGCTGGACGCCTGTCAGATGCAGATGCCATAGAATTACTCAGGCTGGAAGAAGAACATTTTGTCTCAGCATTGAACTCCAGCCAACCTGTCGGAATTAATTTACGATTATTGTCTGGCTTGTTGCGCGATAAAGATAAATTACTTGATACGCTTTCCAACGAGAAAATATTCGGCCTCGCAAAAGCAGAGCTGGATACACAGTCAATCAAGAAATATCTCGGTATTTTGATTGAGCGCGAGGATAAGCATGGCTTGGAATACATTATGGAACTTTTTCAAAACGGGCGTTTGCTCGGCGAAGAAGTGACTGAATTGTTATGTAGAAATCCCAAATTCTCGACCCGTGTTCTATCGCATGCGCCGCAGACACATGCGAATTCAATTCAATTATCCGAAATAGCGCTAAGATTCTCATTTGAAACGGGACATGTGTCGAAAGATATGTTTGTTAAAACGCCAGCAGGCTGGGGGAGAATTTATCTGATAGTAGATGCGGCTGGATCTGAAGTGAAAATTGCTTCAAAAGACGATGTGCATATCAAGTACCATGTCGTCCTGTATGAGAACACGGAACATCAGTTAAAAGCGATTATTGATGTTAAAGATGAAAGTTTTAAAATGCTTAATGCAGGCAATTATTTCCAATGTGGAAGTTGTACTTTTATATCCTACGATCAAAAGATTATAGTAAGCCAACATACAAAAGAGAAACATTCTGGCGTAAGCCCTTCGTTCAAGCCAGTTTCATCCCGAATGGCTGTTCGCGGTGAATTGCAATTCAGCAAATCAAACCCTTAAAAATAAGAGGATCCTATGGCAATCCACCCGCTTGATACCACCAATCATATCCGCCAAACCTATCTACGCTATTTAAAAACGATCAAGCCATTTCAAGATGAAGGTTTTCGTAAAGCCTTCGCAGATGCTATTGACGTACCAAATTTATTGGTAAAAGGTCCGTTAGTTGAGATTGCTTTACCATACAGAAAAGGTAAAAGCATTAAGGGTTTGGTGGAAGAAGGTGTCCTATCGCCAAAATTCGCCGAATTAAATTCACCTGATCTACCTTATGATCGTCCGCTTTATTCCCACCAAGTTAAGGCAATCAGAAAGGCTGTTGCGGGCAGGAATTTAGTTGTCGCAACAGGTACTGGCTCTGGAAAAACAGAGACCTTCCTAGTTCCCATTTTGAATTACCTTTTCAGGGAAGAGGAAGCGGGAACGTTGAGCCAACCTGGTGTCCGTGCCATGTTGCTCTATCCAATGAACGCGCTAGCGAACGATCAAATGAAACGTTTGCGCCGGCTTTTGGAAAACTATAAAAAAATCACCTTCGGTCGCTATATCGGAGAAACAGATACTTCTGGTGATAGAGAAAAAGCACTAAAGTCTTTCAAGGATATTTACCCGCAGGAAAAGACTTTAGATAATGAGTTATTTACCCGCAAGGAAATGCAGGAAAACCCGCCTCACATACTATTGACCAACTATGCCATGTTGGAATATTTGCTTTTGCGTCCAGCAGATTCATCGTTGTTTGATGGTCCTACAGGGAAATCCTGGCATTTTATCGCGCTTGATGAAGCACATGTCTACGATGGAGCCAATGCCACTGAAATGGCAATGCTTCTACGTCGCGTTGTTGATCGTGTTGTTGGCGCTCAACTGGGTAAGTTGCAAGTCATTGCCACCAGTGCGACTCTTGGGGGCGGCAGGAAGGATTTTCCAGAGGTTATACAATTTGCCATTAATCTTTTCAACAAGGATTTTGCCTGGGTGGATGATGATCCCAACTTGCAGGATATTGTGGAAGCAGATCGTGTACCAATTGAGAATCTTGGCGAAATCTGGGGCGCAGGAAATCCTGCTCTCTATGCAGAATTGGCAGAGCTGGTAGAAAAACGTCCGTCCGACAACACAGCGGTCATTGGCTATCTCGCCAAATTTGATGCGTTGTTTCAAAAGCATAAAATACCCGCTCCTCTTCAAAGCGCTAATGATGAAGCAAAAAAAGAAATATCTGCCGCATTACAGCGTTATCTTTATGAAATCCTGCGTGGCGACAAGAATGTTCATGCAGTATTAAATTCCCTCAAAGAAAAGAACGCCCGTCAACTGGAAGATATTGCAAGGGATGTATTCCCCAATGCCTCTGACGCCCCCGAGGCGTTGATTAACCTCGTCACCTTATCTGTCTTTGCACGCGCAGATTTGGAGAGTATGCCGCTTCTGCCCGCCCGTTATCATGTCTTTGCCCGCGCGCTGGAAGGCGCTTTTGTCTGCTTGAATGAAGACGCTCACAAAGATCTTCCTGCCGAAAAACGCGAACGGTTGTTCCTGCACAGACAAAAATATTGTCCTCACTGCAAAAGCCGTGTTTTTGAATTAGCAACCTGTACTCGTTGCGGCACTGCCTATTTGATCGGAGAGGAAAAGCCCGGTAGTGAGATGGAAAGCGATAAAGATGGTTTTGTGCCAATCCAGAGCGCAAATTATTTGCTCCAAAATAGCGCAATTTACAGCACGGCGGTGGCAAAGAAAACGCACTACTACACAGTTATTTCCAAGTTTTCTGAAATAGATGAAGATGAGATTATCGCGGATCAAGACGCCACTCCTGACGATCTAAATGAGAATTTACAGCCTAACGAACTTCAATTATGCTGTTCGTGTGGACAAATCCAACCTCATGGTAAGCGTATTTGTGATTGCAAAGACTCGCTTATAAAAATAAATGAGGTGGAACTGGGTCGAAAACAAACCTTGCACCGATGCATTAGTTGCTCTACAAGATCCAGCGGTGGAGTCGTTTATCGCTTCCTTACAGGACAGGATGCCCCGGTCAGTGTTCTAGCGGATGCTTTATATCAGCATATCCCTGCCTCAAAAGCAAAAGACAAAGATGATCTACCTGGTCATGGTCGAAAGATGTTGAACTTTACGGACAGCCGGCAAAACGCCGCCTTCTTTGCGCCCTACCTTGAACGCGCCCATGAGCGAAATCTGCGCCGCAGGTTAATCATGATTGCTCTCAAAAAAGACCCAGAAGCAAATAAGGGGCAACTCCGTTTGCATACGGTTATGGAGCGTTTGAGATATCGGATTGATCAGGAAAATGTATATCCATCAAACGAAACCTTTAATGATAAAGAACATCGCGCTGCAGTGTGGATGATGCAGGAATTTTCTCCTTTGGATCGCCGAATTAGCCTGGAAGGACTCGGCTTGCTGCGATTTGAACCTGATATCCCTGAAAGCTGGGATATGCCTGATTTCCTTCAATCAGGCCCGTGGAACTTTGATCGTGAACAAGCCTTCCGCCTAATCGTGAATTTACTGAATACATTGCGATATCAAGGCGCTATTACTTATTTGTTAAACGAAAAAACGGATTTACTTCATGACTCCAAAGACAAAGGGTCCCCTTTTGCGCCGCGAGAAAAAGAATATTATGTTAGAGGAGCTGACAGCGTAGCAAAGAAAGGAATTTTTAGTTGGACGCCCGCGGCTCATGCCAATGCACGCCTCAATTACTTGAAACGGATTCTTGCTGAAAAAAAGTATCCAGAATTAAATGCCAATGACGTCGCCAAAGATTTACTAGCTGAAATTTGGAAATACTTAACTTCACCATCTAGCCCTTGGCGTAGCTGCTTTGAGAGTAGAGACATACCAGGGATAGGAACTGTCCAACAACTATCGCATAAAGTATGGAAGGTTGTTCCAACGAATGATGATTATTCTGGTTGGAAGATTTGCGATAAATGCCAGAATATTACATTTGGAGATGTTGAAAAAGTTTGCGCTACTTATGGCTGCTCAGGTCATCTTGAACAATTAACAGAGAAATCTATTGGATTTAAAGATAATTTGTATCGTGATGAATATGTAAACAGCGACCCCAATAACCAGCCTACCGTTCTCCTTGCAAATGAACACACTGCACAATGGACTTCGCGCGAAGCAGCAAATGTCCAGAACCAATTTATTCAAGGCAATGTGAATGTTTTGAGCTGCTCCACCACCTTTGAATTAGGTGTTGACGTTGGTGACTTGCAAGCAGTTGTCATGCGGAATATGCCCCCCACGACTGCGAATTACATACAACGAGCAGGGCGTGCAGGTCGTCGCACAGATTCTGCGGCATACGTGTTGACTTTTGCTCAAAGACGCTCTCACGATCTAAATTATTTTACTCAGCCCGAAAGTATGGTTTCGGGAAAAATTAAACCCCCGATAGCGGTTCTTTCAAATGAAAAAATTGTTCGTAGGCACCTCCATTCTATAGTCTTTTCCGCATTTTTCCGCTGGGTATTTGAGAATTACGGACGAAAATTCGATAATGTTGGAGATTTCCTACTGGATGAAAACGGTGAGAAAGGGATTGACCTACTTAATAAATTCCTGGAACAAAGACCGATAGAACTTCAGGAAGCTCTTGTTAGGGTTATTCCAGGCGGGCTAGTGGATAATCTCGGAGCAAAAGACTGGACCTGGATAAACGAGTTAACAGCGCCAACTGGCGCTAAGCCAAAGTCTCTTGATTTGGCAGCACAAGATTTTTTGAGTGAAGTCAATAAGTTGATCGAACTGAGTGACGAAGCTCAGTCTAAAAAAGATAAAAAAGGGCTATTGGAAGCTGTCAGGCTACTAGACATTGTTAAGCAAATCAAAGAGAGAAAATTGCTTGGCTTCCTTGGAGCAAGAAATGTTCTCCCTAAATACGGCTTTCCCACAGATGTTGTTGAATTAAAAACAAATCATCTTACGACTAAAGAGGCTTCAAAAGTTCAACTGGAGCGCGATTTACGAATGGCGATATCTGAGTTTGCACCTGGAAGTGAAGTTGTTGCCGCAAAAAGAATCTGGCGTAGTCGTGGAGTTCGATTGCTGCCTAACAAGGTTTGGGAAGAAATCCATTATGCAGTTTGTAAACAATGTAAGAGATTTCATTGGGGATATGCCGAAACGGATGTGCCTCCAATATGCGCGTCCTGTGGGGAAACGCTTTCTGGAAACACTGAAATGAAAGGAAAGTTTATTGTCCCAGAACAAGGATTTGTAGCAGCGAGCGAAACTGAAACTCCAGGTGAAACTGCTCCTCAAAGAACATATGCTAGTCAAGTATATTTTACCGAGTATAGATCTTCGAAAGATGATCAAGATGAAGAAAAAGAATTAATTATTGACGAGAAATTAACCTCTTCAAACCTCACTGTATTTACCGGTCATTCCAATCATGGTTGGCTTGCCTTGGTTAATAATGGTTTCGGTCGCGGCTTTAGGATTTGTAATTGGTGCGGCTGGGCAGAACCAGTTCCATTAACGTCTGGAATAAAAGATACGAATAAACATAATAATCCTTTGACAGGAAAGCCTTGTAATGGAGGCGCCAAACCATATCACTTGGGGCATAGATTTATGACTGATGTGCTTGAAATCAGCCTTGATGGAAAAGAAAAATTCTTATATCGGCGTTCTTCGATGATGTCTTTGATGTATGCTTTACTAGACGGCGCTAGCGACGCTTTGGGAATTCGTCGTGACGATGTGGATGGTACTCTCTTCTATAAGGATTTTCGCAAGCCGCCTCACCTGATCCTTTACGACACAGTCCCTGGAGGCGCTGGCCATGTGGAACGGATTAATAACAAATTATTCCAGGTAGCAGAGTCTGCACTGAAAAAGGTTTCCAATTGCGAATGTGGCGAGGATACAAGTTGTTATAATTGCCTTCGTAACTACCGGAATCAGTTCTATCACGACGATTTACAGCGCGGTATGGCGATTAAATTACTGGAAGTGATGTTGAATAAATAGATGTTCACATATCTTGTAGGTTTTGATCGGTTCATCGCCCTTGATTGGGCGAATTACGCGCTGGAGTTGTCTTTGCATTCTGAGAACAAAGATTCCTCAGTCTCTCAACTGAAATCATGGTTATCCTCGCGAGTTTCTGGAAACGATGCTATTCGTAAAACATCAAACGTTCTTGGAAGATTGTGGTTTGATGCAAATGAAGAAAAGGGTTACTTTAGAACAGAAGCTCATCACATAAACCAAGTTGCCAAGAAGTCCGATAATGTCATATTCCATTGGGGAATGGCAATATTAACCTTTCCTTTTTTTCACGAAGCTTGTTTTCAGGTCGGGCGTTTGCATTCACTACAAACATCTTTTACGCGCCAAGAAATTCATGTTCGAATGGCAGAAAAATATAGCAACCAAGGAACTGTTCCAAGATCAATAGATCGAATATTACAAAGTCTTGTAGATTGGAAATTACTCGAAAAAGTTTCTGCTAGAAATTTAAGCAGTCAACATCACAAGACCGCCGATGATCGTGTAAAAAGGTGGCTACTAGAATTAATGGTGTATTCTACTCAGCAAAAGAGAATACCTCTTAATAGCTTTTATAAACTACCTGAGCTATTTGCCTTTGAATTCAACGGTGATGTTGCCCATATAGCGAACTCATCAAAGAAAGTAAAGATTGAAAGGGACGGCGGAAATATGGAGTATATAAGCTGGCGTTATTAAATTCGAGTGCTTGATTTAAAAAAGCCTTTGATTCTAACCAATCAGGGGAGTTGGGGTAAATATCTGAATTCGGATCTGAGATCATCACCGACTGGCAAGCCAGGTAAGGATAATTCTTATGGAAAATCAATTGCATAAAATCGCCCATGCGTTACAAGAAACTCTGGAAGCCAGTCTTCGAGCAAGCAATAATGCCCATGTTCATTCTGTGTCAAAAGGCGATGCTACGGAAGAGAATTGGCTCAAATTGCTTCAAAGCCATTTGCCCAGACGTTACGAAGCATCGAAGGCTTTTGTCATGGATTCAATGGGAGGCATAAGCGACCAAATAGATATAGTAGTCTATGACAGACAATATACACCTGTCTTATATAATCAGGATCGTCAGCCTTTTATTCCTGCTGAAAGCGTCTATGCAGTCTTTGAGGTAAAACCGAGCCTCAATCGTGAATATGTTATTTACGCTGGTGAAAAGGTCGCTTCCGTTCGGAAATTACTACGAACAAGCGCACAAATCACTCATGCAGGAGGAAAATTTGAACCACGGTCATTATTCCCAATCTTGGGCGGTATTTTAACTTATGACAGTGAGTGGAAGCCTGGTCTTGGCGATTCCCTTTTGCGCACGCTTGATGAACTTGCTGTTAACCAAAAATTAGACATAGGCTGCACCATCACAGAAGGCGCGTTTGAGGTCGAGTACCTTGGTAAAAAAACGCTATTGGCGAAAAGTGATGCCTCTGTCTCACTTGTAAATTTCTTTTTTCGGTTGCTTGCCAAACTTCAAAATTTAGGGACAGTTTCCGCGATTGATTACAAACAATATATTAACGCGATTGGAGGCAACATTCCTTAGACTGGCGACTTGTCAACGCTATGTGGTGCTTCCTCGCCAATCCATTCGCCTGTTGCCCGCCAGAACTCGTAACAAAACAACCATTCCGCTGTCCAGACAACGAGAGTGGATGCTAAAATATTTACCCCACGCCAAGGATAATCTTGTGGATGATATAAACACAGAGATCCATCAGGATAAAGATGCTTGGCGTTAGGATGTAATTTAGGCGAAATCACCTCGACTTTTGGAGCAGTATATTCCTGATAACTTACCTTGATTAAGTATTCTGGCGATTGCGTTGTCGGCTTTAATTTCCCAAGCCAATAATTCCCTTTCTTGAAAAATTGAAAGTGCGGGAATGACACCTGCATTAATTGTTTCTGAACAACTAAAGAAACATGATGGCTGTTTCTAGGAATTGACATCATCTTCCAAAATAGCGGTGTTTAGGCGATTCCCAGGCTTTTTCCGACGCTGGCTTCTGTCCAGAAACATTTCCTGTCTTTGATACAAAGATGGATCCTCTAGCCAGGATAGATTTCAGGGCTTCATCCACGGTTGTTGGGAAGTATTCTTCGCCTCCATCCTCATTGAAAACATTCTGCCAAAGTTCAATTGCTTTTTCCTCATCTTCCGTTTCTAATGCCCTTGTTGCCCAATTTTTCGATTCCTCAATCCGACGCATGAAGGTCTCAAACTCAGCCCTTGTCCAGGATTTGGCTACGTTATTACCTAACATTGGATCTTTGATAAGCGGCACAGCGCCATCCTTTTTAAATACGCCAATGTAGTCCTCGTAAACAGAAACAAGAAGACTATTGAACAGTTCTCCATAGGACGAGTCTTCGATCTTAAGTTTTTTCGCATCGGCATGTTTATACACCATACATTCGAGCCAGTAACTTTTCGGTCTGCGATATTTCATTTGGACATCACGCCAATGTTTGAACATCTTATTTAATGGCACTATTTTCCCTTGCTGGTCTTGATTAAGGTTACTTAGCACTTGGCGGTAGCCAAGTGGATTGGATGACACCCATTTTGACAAATCTCTGTCAGGAACATCCAAAGGCATTGGAGAGTCACCTTCATAAATGGATGGAACAATATCCATATCAAATTCTTTTTCGTCAATAGTGACGTGAACTAATACGGATCTACGTTGCCGTTTTAAACTGAGTTCTGCATCTACTTTCCCATTCTCGTCTCCGAGAGCTTTTGGCAAACCATCCAGTGCATTCACTAATAGGTTAATCGTGGCTTTTGCACTATCATCTTTTTCTTTGTATTTTGGATCAACAAATAAGAGAATATCAACATCTTTAATTTGCTTTATGGCAGTATCACGAGCATACGAACCAGATAGTCGCGTATGAGGATCGACCGTGATAATTTTGTCGCACTCCTTCAGGAAATCCCGAACTTTCGCTGGCAGCTCGACTGCCAATGATGTCCGATCTTCTTTGGGTTGAATCCTTGTGAGCAAAGTCAGAAAGTAATCTCGCAGGCTGTTCATTTTCTCTCTCTAAAGCCCCAATTGTTTCTTTGCCCACTCCGCCCCTGCTTTCTCCATCATTTCCTGCCAGTTGGCAAATTTTGTTGTTTTGGCAATATGGACATCCCATTCTTGGTCTGGTATGGCTTTGAAATCTTCTTCCGAATCGACTTTGAAACCACCTGCCTCAATCAGTTCTTCCAAAGTGGAAAAGTTTGTGTATTTTTGCATGAAATATGAATTGAACAATTCGGAAAAGGGAACCTCATGTTCTCCGTGAAGCACTTCAGCTTTTCTTTCCAAATCTTCAAACTTTTGTTGAAACTCTTTAAGACCTGTAATTTTAAACGTCATTTGAGCCTCCTAATGCTCTTTGTCTTGAGGGGGATTGGGGTCGTTGCCATATGAATCATGGCTTTGGATTGTTCCGTCCTTGCGTTGAGTAATAACATTTACTTTGTTGTTTTTCCCAACCTGACGTCCTTTTTCCTCAGCCTCGGCTTTTGTAGGTGTTACAACAATGCTTCGTTGAGCCTTTTCTCGCTTGACAGCCCATCCACCCTTGTGTGGAACGATCCAGATATTGCCTTTCTTAGCCATTATGCCTTTCCTTGCTCGTAAAGCCAATTTAGAACAAATGTTGCCGCCACATATACTGGTCAAATCGATTGTTGACCCATATATATGGCTCTTTGATTGTTTATAGCACGCATGTTCAGAAACCACAAGGGGCTCTTATCTTAAAAGATTGTCCTCCCAAGAATCAAAAAAGCCCCTGATTTTCAACTAATCAGGGGCTTGCTGTCTATATAAACCTGAACCTTATCAAGTATTGTTGCAGCCTTTCATGTGAAATCACCCTTCCGCTGTAGCCCTCCCGCCATGAGCCATCTTCCAAAGGGATGTACACCAGCGGCTTTCTCGCTGGCAACACCAATCCGCATTGGAATGGCAATCGGGTCTCAAACAATCGTCGGCGTTCCTCCCTGCGTCTGTGAAACAACTCTCTCTTGCTCAGCTGTTTCTTTGGCAATTCACCCGCGAAAATGAGGGCTTGCACTTGGTCTGGAGTCTTGTCAGAATAAGCCGCACGAGAAATCGGTTTGCTCTGAACACGAATACTTCTCCCAGAGGTGGATTTAATCCCCGAACACTTGGGACCCATCCCGATTGCAATGCTCAGGGAGGATTTCAACCGCCGACCGCATTTCTTGCATTTTGGTTGTTTTTCCATCATAACCTCCATCAAAGGATAGCGCAGTCCGGGCTGCACACCCGGACTGCTGTCGTTTAGAAAAGCGATACTTGATTTTGCGTTGCCTGTTTGGAACGGGGTCTGCCTACCGATTTCCCCGCGACGCCTCTTTGTGTCATCCAGTCAGACCAGGAAACTGTCTTGGGCATTTCCGGGACAGGCAACGGCGCACTTGGAGCCGTTGGACATCCCATTGGAGAATTCGAGACAACCACTTCATCGGCAAACAGCGATTGTAGGTCTGGAAGATCAGCTGAATCCAATGCTTCACGCGCCAACTTCATAAGGATGTCTCCTTCCTCCTCAGGTACAATGGCGCCGCCCACATTATCACCATACAACAACTGGGCTGCTTTCATTTTCGCACCGATGAGCGCCAAGGCTCGCGACTCCATTGTGTCGTTGTAGACCGAGAAGATTGCCTTGACCGGTTTCGTCTGCCCCAAGCGCCAAACCCGCCTGAGGCTTTGCCAAAGCACATAGAGCGAGTATTCAATCTCAAGAAACACAACTGACGAGAAGGCGATCAGATCCAACCCGGTTGCCACGAGTTTGGGATTCACCACCAGAGCATCCAACCCGATGACACGCCTCGCGATCCATTCCTCACGTTTTCGTGGATTGACGCCGCTTGACAGAACCTCGGCGCGCACCCCGCCATCCCGCAAGATTTTCAAGATACGATCCTGAATGTCCCGCGTTCCCGTCTGGCGCAGGTAGATCAACACCTTGCGTCCCTGCTGGCGTTCAGCACGACAGAAATCCACAAGCCAGGACTCTTTGGGCATGGTTTCGTCATCGACCACAGCCGGCAGTTCCATCAATTCCTTTCGTCGAATTACTTCTCCTTTCTGATTAACTTCATCCACCTCCACCACTTCATTTCGGAAGGCGGAATTTGGGCGTGCCAAAGTCCATTGCAACCAGGTGGAAAGATAGCGTCTGTTCTTGATCGCCAGGTCACGCAACTTCTTTGCCATCGAACGATATTGCCCACCCTGCTCATCCGTCATCGTGAGTGTCACTACCTCTTCTGCGTAATGAGGCAGAGCGAGACCTAGATCTTTCAGGGACAGGAATACAGTTGTATCGAGCAGGCGGTTTACAATGGCGGGCGAAATCCCGGGTTGCTCCTTTGCCTGATTCTGGTATCGCCGATTTCCAGTGAAACCATCCTCATCCCCATCTTCCGTGGCGCGCTTGCTCTTGCGGGTCATCTCCAACACACCATACAATCTTGCCCAGCGTTTTTCATCGTTGAAGGCAAAGTCTTTTCGCACACTGGCATTCAGGCGATGGAGCAGCCAAAAGATGGATGTGCTTCGACCGCCAAAGAAGGTTCCGGTCAAGGTCAGGGTGTATTTGGTTGAGGCAACCAGTTGATGAAAAGCGATCCCCCGATCCGATGCCTTGGCTGCAAGTTCGTGGCACTCATCTGCGATCAGCAGCTTGAATGCGCCTCTGGCTTGTTTCGCAATATATTCGGCGATTGCCCAGCGGCGTCCAGTGAACTGGAACAACGGAGTGCCGCAAATCCGTTTTCCCCAAACCGGCTTCCTGTTTTCATCTTGTACAAGCCTGCCTTTATCATCGAGTTCATATCCGCTGATTTCAGCCTCACAAAATCGGCGTTTGTCACCAAGGTCATCCAGACTGGTTGCCACCTTGGTAAAACCACCTGGTAGATTGATCTGAATTGGCGAGCCGCATGTTGGGCATGTCAGGGCTTCAAACACCCGCCCATCTTCATCATCCACAAACCTTTTACGCATCACGGCATGTTCCCAACCTGCGCCATATTTTGCGGAGGTATGGGCAATCACGGCAACTGCCCTTTGCCCCAGTTCGCCTGCTTCATAAAGTTTTAGGAACCTGCTCACATCATTTACATCGCCTGGATCATCTACATTGCGACCAATCCGCTTCAATTCCATAGCTCTTGCACCTGGGATGGTCTCTTCGATTTCCCTGATCCATTTGGGCACAAGATGAGGTGGACATACCACAATGGCAGGATAGGCATTCAGAAGTTCCATGACCGCTGAACCCACTGAGCTTTTCCCTACGCCCATTTCGCCTTGCACATTTCCAACGCCGTGTTTCTTTATCGCCCTGGCAACACCGGCTGCGATATGACGTTGTGTTGGCAGTAATCCTGGTTTCTCCTGCCCAGGCAATGGCTTACGATTTGTTCCAAGCGTATCAAGGATCGCAGTTTCCTCTGATGTCGGATCGAAGTTGTACAACGGTCGATATGTGGACAGGATGTGTGCTCCAATCTGATCTCCATACTTGTGCATGAACTTGGAGAGCGGATCAACGGTATCAATGATCTCGATCCCGCTTTGGCGCAAGATGGCAACCGTGGACACGAAGCGGTCACGGAAGATTTCGGAAGTCACATTCCCTTTCTTGTCCGTGTTTTCCTCGACCTTCTCCGTGACTTTCACGACCCGACCTTTTACCAGCATGGGTTTGCCGTCTTCATCCATCAGTCGTAGCGTTCCCATCATGCCGGATGCCATCAACATCGCGATGTGACCCTTCTTTAAGGGCATGACCGGTTGCTTCAACTCACCCAAGCCGCGCGAAGGATTGAGCAGGTCCAGCCATTCCTTTGAAGAATGCAATCCACGTTTTTGTGTCGCATCCACAATCTCTTCCGGCTGCCAGTCCAGGCGGGAGAAGCGGATGGGTTGCCCTCCCGATCCCTTGTCGATGGCAGGAAGTAATTCATACAACGGTTCTTCCGCTTCCACCAACATGGGCGGTTCCACATCTGCCCATGCTTGCACCTGATGGACTTCTTCATGGGATGGGATCTTGTACTTCACCCGCTTGGTCGCCAGCACGACGACTTGGTTGAATCCCGTTTCAGGATAGCGGTAGATGCGGATGTTTTCGTAATACCCAGCCAGATGAGACGCCACATCCAGATCATGTAGAAGCTGATGCGGGACGATGTAGATCAATACACCACCGCGCATCAATTTGGGTGTGGTGGATTTCAGGAACTCCAACTCCAGGCGCTTTTGATCACCCAGACGATCATGGCTATAGGGTGGGTTGAGAAACAACAGCGTTATCGACTCACTGGTCAGATGACAGGAACCCCAGGGTGTATTGAACAGGCGGTCCATTTTTTCAGCAGCGAGTGCGGCACGAGCTGGGGAAAGTTCTGCACCCCAGCTCTGGCAGTTCAATGCTTTTGCCAGGATGGAAGCAGCAGTGCCTTCACCGGCGCAGGGATCGAGTAATCTTCCAGTATCGGCAGGTTGGAAATAGGTTTTGAGTAATTGGGCTACAGTCATTGACGTCTGGTAATAGCCCATCTTCTCCAAAGCGGGAGGACGCATATCAAATCTCCTTTTGAAAATAAAATCCCCCACACCAAATGGCATGGGGGATCAAGTTGAATTTTGTTTACTTACTTAACTTTACAGAACAACCGCCCGGCGATGTTCACAAAGCCGAGCGGTTCATTCTTTTCCAGGTCAACGAACTCCGGCAATCCGCGAGACCAGTCCGACTCTGAATGACGGAACTGGATCACCAGCGTGCGATGTTCCTTGCGGAGATCGGTCCACAACTGCCAGACCTCTCCACGTCCATCACAGATGGTGAATTCGAAGCGCTGGAGGGCTGCTTCTGCCATAACTTGTTTCTTTGTCTTCACTGGAATTTTCACATCCACGAACTTCAGCAGATGCTGCCAGTCGGCTTTGCGCATTTGCGCCAGCCAGTATGCCAGGGGATCGTTCGAATTCAAGGCTTTGTTCATATCGAAGATCTCCTCTGCGGGAATGGAACGTAACATGGGTTGCCTCCTATACCTTCAAAACTTCCTGCTCCAGCAGGTTCTGCACCAGGTCCTGCCAGGGTTTGGACAGATCGAGCCTGACTCCGCCACGGCAATCCCCGCCCGTAACAAGCCGCTGGATGTATTCCGCATCCAGCGCATACTCCCAGAGCGTCTTTGCCCACGCGTCCGGGATGGGAAAGGCAAGCGTCTCTTGCAGGCGTTTCAAAGTCAGCGCCTGCAATTGCGCTTCAACATCTCTGCCTTCAAAGACCAGGGCATAAGCGGCATCGTCCTTTGCCTCCCACTTGCCAGGCAGCGCCTTGCGGCAGACGATCCCGGCGTGCAGGACATTGAACTCTGGCAATGGCTGTGTCAGCATCTTTACTTCGCCATCAGCCAGAACAGAAGTGCCGCGCATGGAGCAACTGCCCTTGCCGCGGATCAGTGACGCCCAGAGACTCTCCACGCTGGTTTTGTGGGCGGCGATGCCGACATACACCAACGTATGCTGGTAGGGTCTGTCTTGAAGCACCGCAAAGCCGGTGACATCGGCACGGGTGTGGGCATTGGTCAGGGCGGGGATACGTCCCTCCGGATAAAGATGTCGAACAGGCGACGCATCCTCCACTGGTTCAACCCTATAGACATACACGCCGGCATTGACCCGCACCAATTCCTGGTTGATGTCCCGCAGGAGTTCGTGTGCATTCAATCCCACGTTGATGGCGGTGAAGGTGATCTCGATCTCCTCCACCTGAATGCGGACCGTGCGTGCGTTCATGTCCACAGTCGCACTTGCTGGCAGCCATTCCTTGATATTCTTCAAAACAGGCGGCAGTTCTGTGCCAGGCAATGGTGTGAACCACAACGCACCATGAAACGGGACATTGGGAACAGACTCGAATTTCCCATACGGCGCGGTATACCGATCCCTGCCCTGAAACTCGACATCGGGCAGGTCGTTCAATGCTGGCAGCCAGAATTGTTCATAGGAGGACACGAGGATCTTGCCATTCGCGGCTGCCTCCTTTTGAGCAATCCTCAATTCTTCAATGCGTTCCTTGATGTATTCGTCTTCATACGGTTCAGTCCATGCAAACATTATTCCTCCGGAGTAGTGATGGTGAGATGGAAATCCAGCAGCCCGAAGACCTCCCCTTCCTCGGGGTCGTCACCGGCTGTGACCGTGGGCTGGTATTCGGTGAGATACCGCCAGTCCAGGATGTGACTGTCATCCGAGCAGATGCCGCTCTCAGACAGCAGTGCAGACATTTCATCGGCGACGGAGTCGGGGTCGTCATCGGCGGCGACTGCGATCTGGATGGTCAGGATGCGAACCGGCTGATTGGGTTTTACGGCGTGCATGTTTCCTCACTTTCCTCCACATGGATGCAGTCCTCCTCGCGGATGACCGACAGCCTCGGCTCGACTTCCTCCGAGTGGCGCGGCTCACAGCCGATCAGGATCGGCACGTTCGGCGTTTCATCCGCCAGCGATTTGGCGAGCGCGAGCGCCTTCGGCAGATTGCCGTGAATGTGGTCCGGGAATAACCCGACCTGATGGGCGATTAGGTTACCCTTGCGCCAGACCTTGAAGACACCTTGTACGTCCGGATAACGATCTTCGGGCAGGCGCTTCCAGTCTAGGTGATATTCCTGCAGGGCGACCTCCAGCGTGATCCAGGTGATGCCCAGTTCAGGGTCATGCCCTTCAAAGAGATCCTTCAGAACTTCAATGGCATCCTCCTTAGTGATGGGTTTGCCTATGTTCAGGGCAGATTCCAGCAGGTCGTCCACCTGCCAGAGAGGGGCGATCTTGTCCTGCCAGTAGCGGTGTAGAATGCGCAGCACGTCCTCGTTTGGAACGTGCAGTTCGGTTGAAATGGCGTCAGCCATTTCTTCAATGACATGGTCGTTCATGGTTTATTCCTTTACAGGTGTAAATGGGAATAGGTCATGCCATCATCACCAAGTAGCGAGTAATGAATGGCATAAGCTTTTCGGATGTAGCGGCGTGCGCCGCGTTCGAAGCGGAAGAGGGGTTCGTTTTCGTACAGATACTTCCTGGGTGTGCGGCGAAAGATCGTCCAGCCGATGGCATCCGGCGCACCAGGTTGACTGCGTTCGATCTGGACGTGTACACCGCTCCGCAACAAGGACAGGGTCTGCTCCAGAGTCAGCGGAAGCGCTGCCTCCGGCAGAGTTGCCTTGAAGGGCAGGATGACCAGGTCCGGTTTGGTCGGCATCATGGCGTTCCATCCCTTTGCTCATTAAGCCATCGTTTCAATTCCTGCCTTTCCTTCTCGATCTGATGGATGAGATCCTCACGCACCTGCTTCTCATCCCAGCCAGAGCGATGTGCCTGATCCAGTTCCTTCAGGAAGGTGCTTATGTCGCGCTTTTCCTCAGGGACAGGATCAAAGGTGGGATCGGTGGTCGCCTCCACGGAGACAAACTCATGCCAGGGATGATCGTCCTCGCTCACGACATCGAAGAAGCGTTCCTCGACCTGCACCTGCCGGGCGATGAAGAACAATCCATCGGAGAGAAGGGAACGTATTTGTGTATACTGTGCGCGGTTACAAACTGCGGTTTTCTGTTGCCCGTTTCGCGGGGATAAATCCCCTGCTCAGTACATGCAAGTCCGCTAAAGCGGACTGAGACCAGTCGGCTTCAGCCGACTTCAACGTACTGAGGCAGGGCTTGGGAGGATGACTTCGCCATGCTGCTTGTAATTGCTGGCATCGCGGTACATGTAGACAAAGCGGATGTTAGTCATCGGACACCCTGCCTCCCTCCGCCCAGCCTTGTGCCTTGATATTGCGCGCCCACATGCTCAGGAAGGAGGAGACCTGCTTGTGGAAGCGGGTGTCGATGAAGGTCTTGCCGTCCCGTTCGATGAACTTCGAGTGATACCCGAAGAAGGCTTGGGTGATGCCGGTCGGCACCCATGAGGGATAATGCAATTCCACATCCGGGTCGGCGATCAGGTCGCTGTTCTGCTCGAAGTAGTGCGCGACGCTGATCATCTCGCCGTGTCGTTCGATCACCAGCGGTTGATAACCTTTCTTCTCAAAACGCACATGGAAGGAGTCTTTGTTCTGGAAATCCTCCAACAGGTTGTGAGACCTCAACAGATGTTCGATGGTTTCTTGAAAGAGTGTGGTCATTTTGGTTTCTCCATGAAAAGATTGGAGGGCGACGTGGTCGCCCTCCAAAAGGTATTTGATCTATTCGTCCCAGCCGCTGATGCTGTCTTCGTATGCGGCTTCCAGCCAACCATCATCACCAAGACGGGAGGCATTCTCGTACTGTTCAACAAGTGGACCTTCATCGGGCTCAATTTCCGCCTCCTAGTATTCGTGATCAGGACGCAGGATGACATCGGCCGGGAAATCCCCTGCCTTCCAAATCTCCAGGGTACGCGCGACTTCATAACCAGGCTTGCAGAATTCCTGTGGGTCGAGTTCCGGTGAAACGATCACCACGTATTCATCGGAATCGGAGGTGTAGTGTGCCAACATGTACGGTCCGATCTCGGAGAGCGCAGCTTGTTTGTATTCAAAAGGCGGTAATGGCACACCGGCTTCGCCAAACAGCCAGGTGATCTTTTCCTTGAGCCACTCGATGTCGGCATCGCGATTGAAGATCGTGCGGCGCTGGAAATCACGGGGGATGTCGGTCAGGTTGCAGAACTCATCCGGTTTCTGCTCTGCCAGGGCATATGCGGAGGTTTCGATCTCCAGTCCGACAATGATGTCTTCCTCCCATTTCCAATGCACACTGCCGACATACTCACAGGGCTTGGAAAACGCGCCGGGATTCATCACGATGCCATCCCAGCCTTTGGGATGGTCTTTGGGTGTACACCACACCTGAAAGCCACCGCTACCCGCTTCGAAGATCGCGGCAGCATGGGGATTGGTGGCGATGTCGAGTTTGCGCGCCAGGTCAAGTACGGGTTTCATTTTTTGATGTTCAGAATGGTGGGACATGATTTGCTCCTTGTAGTTGTGATTTGGATCTATCCGCCGCGCGGACCATCGTATTCGTATTGATGATGAAATTCCTCGATCCCCTCAGACCAGCGGGCATGTCCGCTGAAGCCGATACCGCCTTCAAAGTATTTAAACTCGAAGGTGTGATCGGGGAACATCGAAGCAAGTTTTTCGATTACGGGGATGGGTGGACTCCAGGCGGTATCGAATTCCAGGAAAGCCTGGATGGGTTCGGCATCTGGCAGGGGACTGCCGCACTGCTGGCAGGTCAGGATGACCATCGTTTCAGTCTTATGAACCGTCTGGCAGTAGGCGCACTTGGATGTCTTGCGGAGAGGCTTGGAGGAGTCGGCGCGTGTAGTGAGATGAACATGACATGCGTTCCACTTCGTCGCCCAGTTCTCGCAGGTCCATTCATAGCCGCCTGAGTTGAAGCCATCCTTGATCCACGGCGTGCCGGGTTCCACACCATATTCCGCGCCGAGCGCTTCGAGTTTTTGTTTGCGTTCCGGGTCATCGTTTGCGATTGCGTTCAGTTTTTCCCGATACTCTTCCGCACGTTTATCCATATCGCGATACATCTGCGGATAGGGGATGATCGTGTTGAAGTCCAGGATGCGGACATCTTCATCCTCCCCGGATTGGGAACGGATGGTTTCGAGCACCTTGTTTACATCGGGACCGATGATGGTCAGTTCGTTTTCATTCCAATTAGGCATGGGATTGCTCCTTGTGTTTGAAATAGTTCCTGCCGGTTTTCAACCGGCAGGGTGTATAGTGGTGAATATTCAGCCTGGTCATGCACATCGCATTCCAACGCAATGGAGAGTTCCTCAGTCGTCATGTTTTCCTCGACGATGAGCTGTTCCATGCGCGGGTCGGCGCGTGCCAGGCGTTCGGCATCGGCGGCTGTGCGGATTTCTGGATTTTTTCTTCCATAGCGTGCGAAGTAACCTGCCCCGACTTTGCTTTTGAAGGGTCCGATCACAGCCTTGTACAAATGTCCGTGAGTCTGTTTTGTGGGTGGCATGGCAGAGTGAAACAGGATCAGATCATCCTCTTCACGCTTGCCGAGATAGAATGGCATGTTCCCTCCTAAAAATCCTGGATCAGTCCCAGCAGGATCAGTTGCTCCTTTTCCTCGACGTGCAGGCGCAGGCTGGTCTCGATGAAACGGCCGCTGATCTTGTCGTCGCGCAGGAAGTCGAACGTGAAGGAGAAGGACGGACGCTGATCCAGCACCAGATGGTGATGCGCCATCCAGAGTGCATCATAGAGTTGCTGGTCGTGGTCATCCTCGTGAATGGGCATCAAGGCATCGCTCAACGATTGGCTGATCTCCACCTTTTTGGTGAAACCCAGACAGGGCGTTGCCCAGCCTGCGTTCAACCAGGTGGTGTTTTTGAAGATACTTTTTACAGCGGGTGCAACAGCAAAGGTGAGATTGAGAGTCAGTTGTTTCATCCCGCCTCCTAGTTGAAGCCCAACCCGCGTTCCTTGAGGCTGACCCATTTGCCCTGCCCGATCACGAGATGATCCAGCAGGTCGATGTCAAGCAATTTGCCGGCCTGCACGATGGCGCGTGTCACCGCCACATCATCCGGCGAAGGCGTGGGGTCACCCGAGGGGTGGTTATGAATCAAAATCAAGGCGGAGGCGTGGCGGCTGATTGCGGCTTGAAAGATCTCGCCCACCCGCACCTGGGAGGAATTAACCGAACCTTGATACACCTCCACGATCTCCAGTACGCGGTTGCGCCGGTCCAACAGGATCGTTCTCAAATGTTCCTTTTCGAGCAGTGACATTTCAGCCTGAACCAAAGCGGCGGCATCGGCTGGTGAGTTGATCGCCGTGCGTTCATCGCCCGGCATACTCAAACGCAACCCCAGATTGAGCGCCGCCTTGATGCGGATGGCGGTTGCCTGATTGATGCCTTTTACTTTGGCGAGTTCGGAGGGATGCGCCTGATACAAGCGGCGAATATCACCATCGAAACGCGCCAGCAGGGACTGCGAGAGTTCGATCTGTTTCTGCCCGCCGATCACCGCTGCCATGAGTTCGGTGATGTTGCAGGCATTTGCATTTTGAGTAATGCGGTATGCGGGTTGTTCGCGCAGGGGCATGGTTTTGAGGATGGGTTGTTCATAGGTGGACGGGGATTGGAGCAACAGGGAATTGTTGTCGTTCATGGGACTCCTTGGGAAATGAAAGACGGCATGGGGCCAATGACTCCATGCCGTCTTTGTGAATATGGTTTACTGGTTATGCCATTGCCATTTCGGGCAGAGAGATGGCGATGGCTTCATCCTCCGGGAAGGGATCCTTGCTGCCCTCCACCATCATCGGCATGATGACCGCTGTGAAACTCCCGGCCTCGATCAGGATCGGCTTTGTGTTATTCGTGATGCGCATGACCAGTTCGCCCTTGCAGGCTTCCGCCGCGCGTTTCAGGAAAGCAGCAGATAACCAGGCTTGGGCATTCTCACCGCTGGCAGTCCCTTCCAGAATGTTGCGACCTTGTCCGGTTTCGGTTTCCGCTGACGCGATCTTTGCAACGCCGTTCACGGCTTTGAGGAAGGTACTTTGCGTGCCCATCGCATTCACCATGCGGATGGATTGCATCAGACTGGATTGCTGGATTTGAAGGATGGCAACCGCGTTCTGCCGCGCTTCATCGATCAGGGTCTTGATCTGTGCCGATGGGAAATTGCCGTCCGCCGTGACGGTTGCCAGAGTCAGGTTTTTGGAGTCATCAGGGTTGGTGATCTGAAAGATGTAACGGTTCTCACCTGCTGTCCCCATGCGCACGGTGTCCCGGTCCTCGACCAGTGTGGACAGCAGTCGTGCGCTGCTCAACGGGAGCGATACGGAGGTTGGTTCAGCGGGACCCTCGATGCTTTCCATCACGAGCCCGGCAGAATATCCATCAGCGGTCTGTGCCATCACCGTGTCGGAATTGAGGATCAGGTGAACGACCTGCAGGACTGCGCGTGAATCATCCGTGGAGGCGAAGGGCAGGGCGCGCATCAAACTGCGGAAGATGGTTCCAGAGAACGTGGCAACCGTTTGAATGCTTTCCTCGCCGATCACCGGCAGAGGTTCATCCACAATGCGCAGGCTAGTACGGTTGGAGGTTCCCTGTTGAATGACCAGCGCGGTCCCATCCACATGCAGTCGGATCTGCCCAGCCATGGTCTCCACCACCGCTTTCAAGGTGGCGGCATCCACACAGACGGAAAGGTCTTCACTGCAATCCACATTCACGGTGGAACGCGCGGCGGTCTCGCCGTTGAAGCAGGACAGGTGCAGGATGCCGTCCGTATGGACATCCAGGCGAACAAGGGAAAAGGCTGCCATCAGGGTGCTTTTCGTACTGGCTCGTGTGACGGCATTCAATGCCGAGTGAAGCAGATCTTGTTGAAGGGTGATCATGAGTTGGATTCTCCTTTTTGTTGTTCCAGATACTCCTGCAGGATCAGGACATCCAGATAAATATGGTTCGTGCGCTCCTCAGGCGAGGCGCTTTCAAAGTGGGATCGTTCGTCCTGCGCGAGATAGTCCAGGACTCTTTGTAGCGAACGGATTTGTTCAGCGTTCATTGAGTGATCTCCAAAAACGAGCGGCAGTCCATCAGGACTGCCGCTCGTGATGTAGGGGCTAATACGGAATGTCATCCTCAACCGGATCGGCCTGGGCGATGGAAGGTTCGTTGTTCTTGCTGTCCAGAAAATGGATCTCCAATACTTTGAGTTCGTAATCCGCCGCAGCTGTGCCGTCCTGACGAACCCAGATGCGCGGGCGACCTGTGGCTTTATCCGGCGTCAGCCTGCCTTCGATCAACACCTTGCTGCCCTTTTTCAGGTACTGGTTGCAGACCTCGCCCAACTTGCCCCAGGCGGTGCAGCGGAACCAGGTGGTAACCTTGACCGTCTCGCCCTTCTCATTGTTGTACTGGTCATTGGTGGCGACATTGAAGGTCGTCACGGCTTTGCCTGCCGGGGTATAGCGCATTTCCGGTTCACCACCGAGGTGACCGACAAAAGTTAATTTGTTGTATTGTTTGGACATCAGAGTCTCCTTGTTTTGGGTTTGAAATTACTTGCAGATCTCGCGGAGGCGTTTATCCGTATCGTATTGACCGGAACGGATGTAGAGGGTCATGCTGATGATGAACCAGACCGCCCAGATCAGGAACAGGGTGGCGATGATGGAAGCGAAGATGATGAGAGTAGACATTTTGTTTTCTCCTTGAAAAATGAAAATCGGGGAGCGATGAAACATCGCTCCCCGATTCAGGGAATGGGTTGGATTTGAATTTATAGAATCGACGGCCACCATCCACTCAGGATGGCTTCGTCCGGATCGAGCTCGTCGGGAGGTCGCAGGGTGCGCACTTTCGCGCCACCGTGTCGGATGGATGCCGACACACTTTGCGCCCATTCGACGCCGGCTTTGTCCGGGTCGCGCAACAGCAGGTACTCGTACTGCGGATGTTCGCGCAACCACTGGTGCATTTTTGCGCTCGGACTGGCGCCGTTGGTGTAGACCGCGACCGTGTCGGCTTCGCGTCCCAGTTGATGAATCTTCTGGGCGGTGATGAGCATGTCGAATGCGTGTGCCTTTGGGCAATTGTTCCTCCGGAATGTAGCGCACGTTCATCACTGCCGGGTGTGTCGGCGGGTCGGCATACACCACACCGCCCGCCCACAGCCAGATGCCATCACGCCGCACCATCATGGATTGTCGTGCCGCATCGATGATTTCACGATGGACTTGTGGAGCGGGAATGCCATAGCCAAGTCCATAGACCAGTGCGGTATAAGGTGTCACACCGCGTCCTGCCAGATAATTCCAGGCAGGCGAACGTTGGACGATGGAACGCGCTTCCGACACAGCTTCATCAAGCAGTTGCACCTGTGTCGGTGGTCGTTTGGGGCGTGTCGGTGTAGTCGCCGATACACTTGGCTTCCAATCCTGACCCAGCTTTTTTTGTAATGACTTCAATGAACCGCCACTGGCGCCACAGCGCAAGCACTTCCAGTAGCCGTTGACAAGATTGACGCCGAAGTTGGGCTGACCACCCTCTCCCTCCCGACTCGCGTCGTTATGGAAGGGACACCAGAAGATGGCCCAATTGCGATGATCCTCCACACGAACCGCCGTTCCCAAAATTTCTTCGGCGGCGGATAAGATGTTTTCCATGTGCTTTTCTGCGACCTCCTTTTCGTATGGCTATCTGCCGATACAGCGTGCGATGGCAACCATGATGGCCGACAGCCAGTGATGGGGCTGGCTGGCGGCAATGGCGACCAGGATGAGAAGCATTGCGAAAGTTCTCATGATCTATCTCCTTGTTTGGATGGATTAAATAGTCCCAGGGAGAAGGCATGATCACGCATCCGCGCAGTCCAGTGTGTCGGCTCATTCCACCTCCACGCTTGCCCAGCTGGGCGCGGTGGTATACACGGCTGCATCTTCGCGCAGCAGTGTAACGTCGGCGGTGTACAGGTAGTCCCCTTGCTGTCGTCCGGCGGAGGCGGCGACATTGATCGCCTTGCCGTTCACGATCACCATGCGTTCGTTGGCTTTGAGTGGAAAGGGCGCGTAAATCTTGACGGTTTTTACGGTTGTGATATGATCGGGCTTGTACATTGTTACACCTCGAAACCGTCCAGTTGCACCTGGGCGGTTTCACTTTTTTATCTGCAGGGCCTCTCACCCCGGCAAGTCCTCACTGTGGAAAACGAAAACGGGAGTTGGCATGGGAAGTCCATGCACAACGCCCGTTTGGCCTGTGTGGGGATATGTAGTTATTGGATCGAATTCAGATTGCCTCCTGTGTGGGTTTCAAGGAAATATTTTTTCACCGACACACCCATGAAAATCATGAAGTGTGTCGGTTCCGACGTTGGGCTTGTTTGGGATGCTTGAACCGTTCTGTGTGGTTCCCATTTCCCAAACGTTCGAGATTTCTTTCAGTGAGTTCATGCAAATTTCCAAACAAGCCTGTTTCTTACATGGGGAAGTGGATGATACGGATGAATTGACTTGGTGATGGTGATTATGGTTTCCTTTCGTTGAGTTGAAGTTGGGAATTAGGTAGAACAGCAGAAGCCCGGCGATTTGCCAGGCTTCTTGAAGAGAGGGATGGATTGTGGAAAATAGGAACAGTGCGGATTATATGGAGTTTGAGAAAACTGTCAAAGTACGTAGGCGGCAGATATTCCCCTTGGATATCCTTATGCGACCTGAAAACACGCCCCTATTCCCTACGGGCGAACTTGCGTTTGAGAACTGGAAATTGTGAACATTGGATGCCATCGGATTTATCGAATATGCCAATTTCGAGAATTACACTGCGGGGAAATAGTGGCGAAACGCTTCTCATACCCCTTTACTGCCTTTCGTATCATCGTGCAAAAAAACGAAAAGGATACGAGATGGATACCAAACAAAAATGGAAAAAACAAGTTGTAAAGATCGCGCTTTCGGTTTTGGCACTGGCTGTATTGTTCGCGGGACTTAACTTTCAGCAGTTGTATTCCGCCTGGACAGTCGGGAGCGAAACCCAGCGGCTTGCGAAGCTGGCGGGAGATGCACTGGATGATTTTGAAAATCCTGCGCCACTCACAGAGGATTTTGAAGATGGACTTTCCACAGCATTTTGGGATTTCACGATCATCAACGGCGCCGGGCAGGTCTCCAATGAAACCGCCTGGCACGCAGCGGAAATGGTGATCGATTATCAACTCATCCTTCGGCATATGCAGGATCCGAAGTTTGAGACCGAAAGCCCGAAATGGCAGGAACCTTCCAGCGGGCAATACAACAATGTCACGTTGATTGGCGGCAGCGGGTTTCAACCCACTCCTTCGAGCGATGTGGTTGTGGAGTTCAAAAGCCGGGTGGATGAGAATTTTTATGGAACGGCAGGTGTCATTCTACAGCCGGTCGGAACACTTCAGGCAGATGGAATGTTTGCCCTGCCATTCGATATGTTCGGTTTCTCTGTTATCGGCAACGAGTCCGCAGTCAATGGGATCAATGGTCCGATTTGTTATCTGGCATTGAATTGGATTCCCGCCGAAGTCGAAGCCTTGGACGTGAACCCGGAACTGTGGCACACCTACCAAATCCGTCTGCATCAAGTCAACAGAATCGAATGGATGGGAACCGTGTCGGTGGACGGGTCGGAACTGTGTCGGATGCCGATGCCGGCGTTTGGACCGGTGGAGATCCAGGTCTGGAGCGATAATTATCTGGTGAGCACCCAGCCGCAACGATGGTGGCAGATCGCACCGATCCTTGAGTTGGGTTTCCAGGATGGTGGGAACAAGGAGTTTCATCTGGATGACATTCGTATCTTTGAGGAAGTTCAGGAATAAGCACACAATGAAAACTACGCCCGGTCGTGAACCGGGCGTAGTTTTTTGAAAACGGTAAGCGACACTTACAACCCACCTTGTCCTCCTGAAAAGTATAGTCACGCCCATGAGTGAGTCGTACCAGTCCAAACAGGAACGCCGGCAACGGTTGTTGGAGTCACTGCCCGAGGGACTTCGTCCGCACGTCTCCGTCCGCAACATCGAAGCCGTGGTAGCGCTTTCAACACAGGCACAGACTCGTTTGCTGGAAGCCGTTCAAGCCGGGCTCAAACGATTGCCGCGTGCCATTGAACAATTACGCGCCGACCCGCAGACTTCTGTTGCAGACCTGCTCGCTCCTCCTGCACAACCTGAAACCGAACTGCCTGCACAGAGCGACTCTTCACCCATTGGACAGGCAGTGGCGGATCTGATCCAGGAGTGCTTTCCGGATATGCCGCGCGTGTCGGCGGAGGCGCTGGCGAATGCGGATGTCATGCAGGTCGTGCGGTCCGTTGCAGAGACCCATCAGCAGGTATTCAAATCCAATCACATCAAAACGGATTTCGTCATGCTGACTATGTATGGATTGGTACGCCAAACACTGGAACGGCTTGAAGAGATGATTGAAGAAACCCCTGCCCTACGGCAGGCTTTTGAAAAAAACAACGAATGGAGAAAAGAAGAAACATGTTGAAACGTATTGCCTCAACCGGCGTGAACCTAGTGGTGCTGGGGGTATCGGTTGGAATCTTTCTGGTGGCGTTCATTGCCCTCAATGCCCTCGGTGCAGCACAGAAGCCGCCCACCATTTCTGTGTTGTCCGCCGCACGTGACTTGAACATCGGCGATGTCATTACGGCAAATGACATGGCGGTCAAGACCGTCTTTCAGGATGACAACGCCAGTCTGTATATCCCCGGTGAGGAAGTGACCGGTGTGGTCGGCGGTGTGGTGGCGCAACCCATCTTCAATGGGCAGCCCATCTTTCGTTCGGCGATTTTGGCGCAGGCGGCGGAAGGCACCAGACTCTCGGCTGTGCTCGCGAAATTCCCCGGTCATAGTTTGTTCCCCCTGCCGTTGGATGCGATGAACCTGGTATCGCCCGACGCAGAAGCCTTCCTGCCTGGCGACCTGATCGGCGTGACGGTCGTGATCAGCACCCGACCACAACAGATGAGCACACCCACTCCGATGCCGGAACTCGTGATCGATCCTGGGTATGTGGAACCGACCGCTCAACCCTCGCCGCTTGAACTGGAACAGGCAGATGCCATCAACCGTTCCTTTCCACCGCTTGCCAAGGATTTGTTCCCGATGGGTGTGCGTGTGATTGCGGTACAGGGGCTGCCTCAACAAACAGAGTCATCTGAAGACAGTGGCTCATTCAACCTGGATACTCAGCCGAAGATGTTGATCCTGCTTGTCCCTAATCAAAGCCGCGAAGTGTTGTCGCTGGCCTTGCAGCAGGGAGATCGTTTGGTGGTCTCGCTCATGGCACGCGGTGATGAAGCACCCTCTGCCGGCTTTACCTATTGGGACTTCGAAGACTTGTTCAAGCAGGACCGTGAAGAAGTCTTGGAAGGAGGGCAGTAATGCAGGTATTGTTATTGGGTGCGGGAACCGTGACTTCCCGCCTGAATATGCAACTCGCGGAACAGGGTCATTCGGTCATTGCCCAGATCGCAGCCTTTACTCCGCAGCACATCGATCTGTTTGATTTCCGCGCTCTAGTTGTTGTGTCACCAGAGTCGTCGGTCTCCCCGGAGAGTCTGGTCAAGGCGGCGGAGCGTGGCAAGCTGATTTTCGTGATTGCCGGCGTCGGCGATGGCATGGCATCCTGGGCGAATGGCGTCGGCGTTCCTTCCATTGCCTATCCACCCTCGGATGTTGACATCAATAAATTGTATGAAGAGATGCGCCGTGCTGACGCCGGCAATCTGGCGGCGGATGATCAGTATCGCAGAGCGGTGCTTGGCAGTGATATGTCGGCACGCATTCAATCCGGCATGGCAGTTCGCAAGATCGCGATCACATCGCCCAAAGGTGGAACGGGCAAGACCACCGTGGCGGTTAATTTGGCGGTGGCTCTTGCCTTGTCAGGTATCACAACATACTTGGTGGATGCCGATGGCAATGCCGGCGCGTTGCAGTATCACATGCGCATGGAACGAGTGAACACGACCATGATCGGTTTGTTGCGGCGTGAGATCGCCAAAGCCAACAAAGGCGTGATGAGTGATGTCGCATCGGGAGCAGCGTATCTGAATGCCTTTACGCCGTTGGAAAATTTACCGACCTTGAGAGTCCTGCCGGGTCTCATCACTGATGATCTTGGAGATGAAGTCCTGCAACAGGAAGGTAAAGTTGCAGAGGTCATTCATGGGTTATATGAGGCAGGTGTCGCCGCCGGTGGTGTGGTCATCATGGATGTCGGCATCAATCCGGCACATGTCGTTCATCGTGCCGCCTTGAAAGCCGCAGAAGGCATTGCGATTGTGATCAAGCCGGAGATCCCGGATCTCGCGGAAACTCGTCGTTGGATCGCGAGGATGATCAATTCATTGGCAAGTGTGGTTGGCAAGAGCAGTGCGCATGAATTTATTGGCAGTCGTGTCAAGCTTTGCTACAACCAGGTTGTGGGCGATGGTTTCAAGGCGGCACACAAGATGTTGCAACAGGCGCTGAGTGAAGACAAGATCGACCTGGCACTGATCCCTAATGGCATCATCCCCATCGTGGATCCGCGTCTGGCTGCACAGGCTGTGAACTCGGATCGTCGCGAGGATATCCTGATCTGGCGTTACAAGAAGGAGAAGTTGGAGGAACTCGGACCGTTTGCGGATTCATTACTTGGCTTCGCCTCCCACTTTGTGCCGGCTGTGCGTGAAGGTGCTTCCCGGATTGGATTGCTTCCCAGTCCGAACAAAAAGCGCGGCTGGTTCGGGAAGGGCTAAGCCATGTTTGACATTACCGGCAAAACCCTGAAGCCTGTTTCGGAAGCGCGTTCCTCGGATGAGATGGAACGCTGGTGGAATATTCTTGCTGAGGAGGGACGTGCAAAGAAAGCGATTGAGTCTTTACAAAAAAGCATGACCTCCACCGAGATCGAAGACCTGGCTCGTCAGGTCTTTGAAGAGGTCAGTTCAAGCGCGGTAGACGCAGGAGTCTCACTACCCAAGGAATACATCCTGCGTTTGATCGGTGAACTCTCCGGCATGGGACCGTTGCTGGAACTCATCGCCCGTTCGGACATTGAAGACATCGCCATCAACCTGGGACATATTTATGTGTACACGACCACAAACGGTTGGGAACATGCCGGAGCTGCACCGGATGGGATTGGCGATGCACTCAGAGTCATGATCGACCGTGCCGGGCAACGCGCGCCGACTCCTGATTATCCGATTGCCGATGCGATGTTGCAGGTCATGGTCCCGTTGGTGGATGGAACCGTGCGAAGAAAGGGCGTGCGTATCAATTACGTTATGCCTCCTGCTTCACCCTATGGCGATACGATCACGTTGCGTATCTCGAATTACCGAACAGCATCTGACCTCACACATGGCAGCCTGGCTTTACTTTGCCAGAACAGACTCCCACCTGTCCCGCGTCCCAAATTCGATCCAAAGGATTTTCCACGCGGCAATGGCATCCTCACACCGGAAGCTGCCAATTACTTGTTGAGCGTCATGGTGCATGGTGGCACACTGGTCATCGCCGGTACAACCGGTTCAGGCAAGACCTTTGTGGGACAGCGAATTCTTCAAGAGATGTTGGACTACTACCCGCGTGGCGCGATCCGTTTGTTCATTGTGGAAGACAGCAATGAGATCGTCCTGAACGGCTGGAATGGCGATGGGAAAGCAGACACGGGCAACATCATTTACACCGTAACCCGTCCAGAAATTCGTGGTGGACCACCACCGGTCACCATGTATGACCTGATCCGTTCGGCGTTGCGTTCCCGTCCTCATGGAGTGGTGATTGGCGAAGCGCGCGGCGCGGAAGCCTGGGAACTCATTCGTGCGGCAGCCACGGGTCATGGACACAGTGCCTTCACCATCCATGCCACCAGCGCCGAGCATGTCTGGCCGCGTTTCCTGCAGGTGGTGCAGGCGCATCCCGATGCGGCGCGCATGTCGGAGATCCAGATCGCACAGTCTTTTGCCGAGGCGATCACGGCGGCAGTGCATATCGAACGCAATCCGCAACATGGTCAGATCGTGCGTGAGATCGTGGAGGTCTCCACCATTGTGGAGCGCACCGCCGCACGTCCTTCGTTTTCGCCGTTGTTCAAGTATGAAGCCGGCAAGGGGTTGATGCCAACAGGCAACCGTCCCATGCGACCGGGCTTTCGTGCCAATGACTTGAACATCCCTGAGTCCATTTTCAAGGCAGGGTTGTAATGGCAGAGCAAACCATTGGTTCGACGAGAACCTTTGTATTGGCAAAGGGCTTTATACAGGTCGGCAATCACTCGGCTTTGATGGGTGAAGATGATACCAAGCGATTATTTGCTGAAGTGTATGCCGACCCGGATCGCCCCGATGTGCGACTGCAGGAGGCATACAAGGCGATCCTGTCTTCCATGCAACCGGGTTGGACATTGCGCCTTCTACAATTGTTCTGGCCCGATCCTGAACCGAGGTTGGAGTTCCAGAAACAGGCAAGTCAATGGAAGCGACCTGAAGTGGAAGGCTTGGATATATTGCATCAGGGACTGATCTTGGCAGTACAGGAGTATCCACTCCCTTTTGTGCGGCGGACAGTATTGGAATTTGTATTACCCGGCGAGGAAGGCATTGCCTGGTGGGAAGGACTCGTGGGATTATGTGCCGGCTTTGGGTTGCGGATTCGGTATCTGGATCAAAATGCGATTGAAGGATTGACCCGCTGGGTGCTCAATCCTTCAATCGCATACCAGAATGTTTGATTTGAATATGAGTGAACAGAAATATATTAAGGAAAAAAATCACGTTTACTCAAAGATAATTAATTTAGCATATCCGAAAGATGCTTGAAACAGCGTTATGCATACTCATCCATAATGCTGCGCATGTGTTTTGGAATCTTAAACATTCCAAATATCGCAAAGGGTTTGTCCAAAAATAACTTGAACAATTCGAAATATGATAATCTTGTCTTGAAAAAGGAAAATCAGGACAAGCAGAATGAAGAAGGAAACCAAGCGAAAAATTCATAGATGCACTTGTAAAAGTTGCGCAAAACATCCGTAGGAAAAACTGCTCAACAACATCAGGCAATCAATCGCGTGCTCTTGGACTTGAACGAGAAAAACAGAAGACGTTTTGTTGGCGTCCTGGCAAATGAACAAGGTCGAGGCGGCACATCACAATTAGCCGAGATAACAGGATTAAGCCGAACAACGATTGTTCGAGGTCGTAAAGAGATTGAACATTCGAACAAGAAACTACCGTCAGGAATTCGTCGTGCGGGAGCAGGACGTGTTTTGGTCGAAAAAAACAACCAGGAATTTTGAATTCACTCGATACCTTGTTGAAAGATGCAACTGCTGGCGATCCAATTACAGGCTTGAAATGGACAAGAAAAACTTGCCGCAAACTTGCTAATGAGTTGAAGCGAAAAGATTTCCAAGTTGAACATAGTACGATCCCGCGTTTGGCGCGGCTTTTAGGATATACCTTGCGAGGCAATCGCAAGCGTCTCAGCCGCAAGCAGGATGACCGTCGGGATCAGCAAATGCGCTATATTGAAAAGCAGAGAAAGCGATTTGCACGCAAAAAACAGCCTGAAATTAGCGTAGACGGCAAGAAAAAAGAGAAAATCGGACAATTTCGGAATGCAGGACGCACGTTACGCAAAGAGCCTTTGGATGTTTTGGCAACCGACTTTCTAACGGACGCAATTGGCAAAGCCTCTTTATACGGCATCTATGATATCCAACAGAATAAAGGTTTCATGGAAGTGGGTGTGTCACACGAAACCGCCGAGTTTGCTTCTATCGCTATTCGGCACTGGTTATTGGAAATCGGAAGTGTTCATTACAAGAAATGTTCTTGCCTGCTTATTCAAGCCGATTCAGGTGGAGCCAATGCCTGTGATAGTTGGCTGTGGAAAGTTGAACTTCAAAAGTTAGCGGACGAGTTTCAACTTGCTATTACGGTAACGCATTATCCGCCTGGCGCATCAAAATGGAATTTGATTGAACATCGCATGTTCAGCGTCATCAGTCAAAACTGGGCTGGGCAGCCTTTGGTCAGTTTTGAAACAGTGTTAAAGTTCATTCGAACAAGTAAGACCTCAACAGGTTTTCATTGTTTGGCGTATTTCAACAGAAAGCACTACCAAACTAAGCGCAAGGTTGCGCCAGAAGAAAAAACAAATGTTAATTTACATCCACACAAATTGTTTCCTGAATGGAACTACACCATTCGACCAAATCTGAATTGACCAACTTATTTTTGGACAAAGACAAAGCCGTCTAAAGCTTTCAAATCGCTGCTTAACGTATTAGAAATTGTTAAATCAAAATCCTCTATAACAATACGTTTTTCTATTTCTTTCTTACTTGCAGCTACAAATGTCCAGCCGTCTATATTGGCATATGAAATTGAATACGGAAATACACCTCGGATATTTTTTGCTAATTTTGCGTGTCCTGGTAGACTAAATATTAAAGATGAACCCGATTGAATAACAAAAAGTCCATCAGGATTTAAAATCTTCATACATTTTCCTAAATATTCACTTGAATATAATCTGTCGGAAGGACCAGACTCTACAGGGCTGGTTAAATCTGAAATGATGATATCCCAACTGGATTGTGTTTTATCAAGAAACTCTACAGCATCTTCAATAATCAATTCCACCCTTGGATCATCAAATGCCCCTTGATGCATTTCCGGTAAATGCTTTCGACACTCCGCAACTAGCTCTCCATCAATATCTACCATTGTCACTTTTTCAATGGTTTTCCATTTGAGGATTTCTCGAATGGTTGCACCTTCCCCACCCCCCAATACTAGTACGGAACGAGGGGTTTTATGGAGAACGCACGCTGGATGAACAAGGGATTCGTGATAATAAAATTCGTTATTTACAGATGATTGCCATTCGCCATCAAGAAACAATGATTTTCCGTAATCACGGCACTCTACGATCCAAACATCTTGATATTTTGTTTTTTTATGTACATAAATCTCATCTACGGAGAGAAGCAAGCGTTGAGATGGAAGGGAAGAAATATCCACCCATGTTAATGGAGCATTTCCTGAAGCCATAAGTATTCTCCTAGTAACTCATTTATATATCATCATTCCACAATTGACCATTTTCCTTAAGAGATGAGACCCAGCTAGATGCTAATTCCCTCATATCATCTGTCAATAGATTTAGTGCATCAAAATATGATGTGGGGATGTTGTTAATATCTACGTTACCATCTAATAAAGTGCCGGGATATGGTGTGTAGACAGAAACTCTGACAAAATCTACTTTTGCAGCCTCGTTTAAGTGAATCGTAGATTTTAGGTGTTCTAAATTCTCGCCGGGAATTCCAATCATGTTGAATGACCACGTTTGAAGTCCAGCAGCTTTTGCAATGCCAAAGGACTTTATAATTTGCTCGTCTGTGAGATTCCTATTTAATATTTCTTTTCTTATTTTCTCACTTCCACTCTCCACACCGATTCCAATTGCGGCACAACCACTTTTTGCTAGTATGTCACAAATTTCCTTAGATATCGCTTCTGGGCGACTATTACAATAAAAAGGCAACCCTATTTCATCTCGATAACGTCCAAGATATTCTTTTACCCACTTAGGGTTTTTTAGAAAAGTATCATCATCAAAATATATCTCAGCTGGCTTTGCAAATTCGACGAGGGAGCTTGTCTCGCTTATTGCCTTCTCGACACTCTTCCACCTAACTTGTCCACCTATGCCTCCACGTCTACTCAAGCAATATGTGCATCCGTAGGGACATCCCCGAGAAAACATCACACTTGGATATGTCAAAATATCACTTCGCTCAAACAAATCGATCCTTGGCAAGGGTAAAGCATCTAAATTTTCTACAACTGCCGGCTCTAGCGGTGTTGTTTTGTTTTTTGTTATCCAGGAGGGTTGGTCATATATTAATCCTCTCTCGTATGCATAAAGTGCTTCCGGTAGCACACCTTCCCCTTCGCCATAACAAGCTGCATCGAAACTCGAATGATAAAAACTATGTGGTGCTGCATTAATATGACTGCCCCCAACCCATACTTTAATTTCTCTCGACTCCTTAAGTGCTTTACACAAATTTTCGGCAATCCTATATTGATTACTCATGATTGACATTAATACGACATCAGGGTTGTCGGCAAGAATATCCGATGCGTTTTTATTAATATCACTATCTCTTATCGTGACCACTTTGACATCGTGATCAATTAAGGATGCTGCCAAGGATGCGATAGCGTGTGAATACGAGGGCATAACTCCATTCAAGAAATGAATAAAGGAAACTTTCATATTTTTACCTCGTTATACATAAGCGGTTGATAATTTTATTTTTTTGGTCTAGTTGAGAATTTGGAAGGTCGCGAATTTGGTAGAGCACATTGACAACTTCATCTGCGATCGTTCCTACTTCTCTATTTGATCCTGAAAACAGGATGCGCTGATTTTGTTCTTCTTCGTTTTTTCTATAAAACCAAGAAACAAAGGGAACGTCATTGAGCGTACCTTTGATAAGAGACTGTTTCTTAACTCTTTTTTGGGACACGGACAGCACAGAGTAGACTGAAGTTCACGGAAGAAACCATAAAAAGCCTCTCTTTTCCGTGAATTCCGTGTACAAAAAAGAAGAGCGATAAGACTTAAGAAACACTCTCGAATTCCTCCTCAACCTCCTCTTCTTTTTTTCTTGCTGGGGTGAACATCTGATGTTGCCAATGTGGCTGTCCGCATATCGATTGGATGGTTGATAAATCGTGGTGGCTAACAGATCGGAGTAATGCTATTGAACGGGATTTTTTGTTTTCAGGAATTCTGTATATTTTTTTCATCAACCACGGATCTGAACTTAATGGACGGAAACCAAAGGAAGGATAAAATTTGGTTCTCAAGCCTTCGTTGTCAGTAGCGAGAAGCACACCATTTACTCCCAGTGATTTAGAAAAATCGCATGCTATCTTAGTTCCAATTTTTCCATATCCCATACCGCGAAAATCTTCTTTAATAAACACGTGAAACAAGTATGAATAGGATTTCCAGCCTGCTAATAATTCAGAATCGGGCAAGCTTAGCCAAACAAATCCGATGGTTCCATCTTTTTCAGACAAGCCAATGATTATCATTGTAGCGTTTGGAGAGATCGTTTGTTTATGTAAGCATGAAATTGCATGGCTAAGCCAAGGTTCTGGTTTGTGAGAAATATCCTCCGCAATTTGCTCCTTTAATGAGCCGAGCAAAGGGCACCGAAAAATACTCCACCTAATCATGCTTGTCTCCAATAAATATATTGCCTAATGTTTTATAGCCAAGATATTCCCATTGCATCATTCAAAGCGAGAATACGACTGTGAATTTTTGGGTTCTTAAATCCCACACCGTCGATATAGAACTCTTTCAAATTGATGAGATTCAATTTGTTTGGACCTTGGTTTCTGTAAATTCCAAGGCGAATGAAAATTCAATGTTGCAAATTTAGTCAATATGTCTATTTTATTGTGATAACGATTTGACTATTTCGCTTGCAATTATCTTATGCCCATATATATTGGGATGCACACCATCTTCGTAAAACAACCTGTTTTTTTTCTTATTCACCTTAAATGCGTCGTAAACATCTGCAAGGAATAATTTTCTATCAGATGCAATGTCCCTTAGAGAGTGTTTCTTAAGTCAATTGGTAGCCAATTTAAGCATACGGCGAATGCTGGCGATATAAACGACTGACTCGCTAGATGAAACAGTGTGTTCAAAATCACGCGAGAGCCGCCGATAACGACCCAGCCAACCAAAGGTTCGCTCGACAATCCAGCGGTGTGGCAAAAGTTCAAATCCTTTCGCCTTATCTGATCTACGTACAATGTCCAATTTCCAACCAAAATGTTTACGGACTTCTTCCACAATATAAGCATAAGCGGCATCTGCCCAGATCAGTTTCAAACGGCAGTGTCCATTATAAATACTGCGCTTGATTTTATCGAACAATTTCTGCAAGGTTTGGAAGCCGCCTTTTCCATCTTGAATGCTGGCACTATGGACAAGCACTATCAAAAGTAAGCCCAAAGTCTCGACCACAATGTGGCGTTTGCGCCCTGGCGTCTGTTTATGGACATCTACACCGCGTTCTTCGCCGCCTTCTGACGTTTTCACGCTCTGACTATCTATAATCGCAGCGCTCGGCTCTGCTTTACGACCTGCTTTTACACGCACTTTCATTACCAGCGCTCCATTGATGCGCTCCCACAGACCTTGCTTCTTCCAGCGTCGAAAGTAACCGTACACGGTTTGCCAAGGCGCGAAGTCTTTTGGCAACATGCGCCACTGGCAACCTGTGCGGACTACATATAATATCGCATTGATAATTTGCCACATTTCCCATTTGCGCGGGCGTCCCATGTGGGTGCTCGGAAAGAAGTTCTCGATTAGCTGCCATTCGGTATACTTGAGGTCGGTCGGGTAGGTTTGCGCGAATTTAGTCATTCTCCAAGCTTACCCGACTACTTAAGAAACACTCTCTTACTGCTTGGACATATTTTTCGTACTCGGCAGGTATCCAATACCAATAATCATCTAGATAATTCCCTGATCTAATTTCTTCAAACATCAAAGGAGGAGGCGTAATCAATAAAAACTTTTTCTTTCCCCCAACAGCTAATCTGTCCACCAGCATTTCGTAACTCTCTTTGAAGACTAATTGCGAACCGACAGTACATCGTATAAGATTTAACCGACAGATCATCGTATAGATTCGTACCTTAACAACCGACAGTACATCGTATACATTTTGGCGATTGAAATGATCAATGTTGCTATATAGTCTTGCAGTAACCG
>JACRLB010000015.1 GCA_016235445.1 Chloroflexota bacterium
CCTAGTACGAGAGGACCGGAGTGGACAGACCTCTAGTGTGCCAGTTGTTCCGCCAGGAGCATCGCTGGGTAGCCATGTCTGGCAGAGATAACCGCTGAAAGCATCTAAGTGGGAAACTCGCCCTAAGATTAGATCCCTGTAATCCAGTTAATGGAGTAAGACCGCAGGTAGACTACCTGCTTAATAGGCAGCATGTGTAAGCGCAGTAATGTGTTAAGCTAAGCTGTACTAATGGTCGAGGGCTTCCTTCCGTGATGCGGAGAACTTGGTACTTTTCAAAAACTACATCAACATCAATCTGCTATTTAGTGACAATTTTGTGAAATTGTCCCTTGGTGATTTGAGCGACGTGGGTACACCCGGTCCCATACCGAACCCGGAAGTTAAGCATGTCAGCGCCGATGGTACTTGGAGGGCGACCTCCTGGGAGAGTAGGTCATTGCCAAGGGGCTTTTCTTTTTCTTTTGTGCCACCCATTTTTGGGGTGGCTTTTCTTTTTAATTTTCAGCTTGAAAATTTATTTCGAAACAGAGGCCAATTCAAAGTCTGAAAAGAGGCGGGTTTGCTAGAATCATGGCGCGTTTATTCTCCTTGTTCCTGTCCATCAACACCCCATTTTTTATAAAAATTATCCAGTTATGGAAAATTCGTTCGATTTTCAGTTTCTTGATTTCAGGTATGAGTTTTTGCTATAATGTTTACGTATCACCTTGGGATAATTTTATTTTATTGCGTTTGTTTCGATGGCAGGGTTTCGCGGAATATTCCAGAAGGAAGTTGTATCTTCCACACCGGAGTTCTGTTGTGGAAGAAATAAGGTTGCAGTTCCTTCTATCTGACAGGCATGGAAGAGAACAATGTCAAATTATCCAACCACTGATAGACCCATCGATCGCGAAGACCAGCGGAAGTTAACAGAGGATATGCTGGTGAAAATTGAGGCCAGCGGGTTCAGGCCGGACACGAGCCTGCCATTTGGCGCTCTTGAGTTTTACGGTATCGAGGGAATTGGAAAAACCCGTATCCTGAATGTGGTTAAGGAATTTTGTGAAACGAGGCAATTGCCGTTTGTTATCATCGAGTCGTCTTATCACTGGCTGGATAGACAGGATCAAATTGGATTGATCTCGGAGGTTTTGCGTTCCATTTGCGAACAATTGAGCCGGAGATCGGAGGTTGCCAGCCTTGCGGCGCTTGCCAGTTCCATTTTAGAGGATATTCAACGGGGAAAGGAACAGGGCGTTGAGACGATGCCTTTAGTAAAAGAGTTTGTTGGTGTTTTGGTTTCGATCCAAACGCGTATTCATTCTCCATTTGTTTTGATGCTCGATAAGACTGAATATTGCCCGCAGGGATTGTTTAATTGGCTGGGCACGGATTTTTTACGCCTTTTTTTGGAGGCGGAGCGCTCTCCGGGGGTGGCTTTATTTCTTGCTGGAAGAGGCAGGCGCATTCGTGAAAGCAGTTGGCCCAGCCATTTCAAACGAGTCACTTTTGCATATCCCATGGATCCTTTTAATTTTGAATATACGGGCGATCATGTCAGCGCTTTGACGCTGGATGGCTATTACCGTCCTGCAACAAGGTTTATATATGACCTTTCAAATGGGCATCCCTATAGCACGGAGATGATCGTATATGAACTGGACAGGCTGGGGGTAAAAGCGGACGCGGTGGAGGAGCATCGCATCCAGCTTGCTGAAAAATTATATGATGAAGTTATTCGGCGGCACATTTTGGTGGATACGGATGATTGGGTAAAAAGGTTTGTTGAGGTTGCTTCTGTTCCGCGCTGGTTCAAACCGGATATCTTGAAAAGGCTTTTTAACGCTGTGGATGACCTGCCTGAGGATTTTCGTTCTGCAGACTCGGCCTGGGTTACCCACAAAACTATGGAGTTGCGAAATCCCCCATTAAATCTTATCCGTATGACGCCGAATGCGTATGAAGTGGAGCCTTCCCTGCGGAAATTGCTTCAGAAGGTTTTGTCCATTCTTCATACGCAGGAGAACATCCGCTTGCATCAGATCATTAAAGATTTGTATGCTGAATTTGACAGTTTTGATTCGACGATTGTTCGTGAAATTTTATTCCATGCCGCCATCATTGCTGTGTCGATGCAAAAGGATGCGTTAAAGTACGTTGAGGATGAGTTAAGAAGGCAAATCAACCGATTTGACCCCGCCAATCGCGAAGGCGATTTACAGAAACTCGTGGAATTAAGACTTGCCCTGGATTCTGACGTGGAACTCTTGGAGTTGGTAGGCCAGGATAATGCCGCCAGCCTTGTAAAAATTATTGATGAGTATTCAACAAAACCATCCGAGAATATAAATTTTATAAGCCTGTTCTCGTCCCCGTCTGAGTATCATACAACCTGGTATTTGTCGGGTGAGGTTGGGCAATCCATGTGGCCTGCCGAACGTATCTATACCCATCAGCATTATAGTTGGGATGACTGGCGAAGCAACATGAAGCAGACGGGCGTTGCCGCTTTTGCTGCATACCTTCCGTGGGAGGCGCGTGACTTTATTGCCCGATACAAGGATGCTAATTTCCAGTTGGTGGCTAATTACAGCGACATCCCCTGGGAATTATTTCATGATGGTTCGGAATATCTCTGCTTGCGCCATGCCATGGCGCGCAAACCGCAAATCAGAGACAGATATATTGTTCACCCCACCCTCCCGGAAAACTCGATGCACGCCCTTGTTATTGGGAATCCGACGGGTGACCTGCCTGAGGCAGAGCAGGAGGCGCAGGAAGTGGCCAGCCTGTTGGAAAAGAAAAAATGGCAGGTTGATGTATTGATTCATGAAAAGGCCACTGTAAATGCCATGGCTTTAAAGTTAAGTAATACTTCCTATCGGCTCATTCATTATGCCGGGCATGGCCGCTTTAATGTGGATGTTCCTCAAAAGAGTAGTTTGGTATTGAAGGATTATCCGTGGCTTGCCGAGGAGTTTGAGCGCCAGCTAAGCAGTTCAGCGTTTATTTATTTGAGCGCTTGTAAATCTGCACAAACCCAAACAACGAATAATGCGCAATCACCCAGGGGTGAATTTATGGAAGGTGTGGCAATTTCAACTTTAAGGGGGGGAGCGAAGGGTTGCCTGGGTCCGCTGTGGGGAGTGAGGGATGATTGGGCGCGTGAATTTGCGTTGACATTTTACAGGCACGCATTGGCAGGGGAAACGATTGGTGAATCTGTAAGACAATCCAGGCTGGCCATGCGAAACAAGCCGGATGACTTTTGGGCGGGATGGGTGTTATACGGCGACCCATCCCACTATTTGTGATTTTCCATGTTTCTGGAGGCTAAAATGACCCTCGCGTTTTCACCATCACTTAGCAAGTCAATCTTTGTCGGCAGGGAGGAGCAGATTCAAATATTCCACTCCATTCTAAGAGGGGAAAGTACCGAGTGGATATTGCATATTCCAGGCGATGGCGGTATTGGAAAAACATGCCTGCTTGAACAATACGAAAAAATGTCCCATGCCGAATATGGCGATTCTCTTGCCGCCACTGGAATAATTGATTTTTACGATACCAGCAACCAGACCAACTTTGGCCTGTTGGATGAACTGGCAGTTCGATTGAGGTTTGACCCCCAGGGGCCTTTTCAAAGGGAGATACGAGAATTGCATGAAGATGCTGAAATATCAGGCGCAGATCACCAGGATCGCTTTGAACACGCATACGAAAAATTCCTTGATGAATATAGGGAAGTATTGAACAGCAGAAAGAAAGTGTTGATCCTGTTTGATACATGCGAGGAAATGCGCGGGGTGGAGGAATGGATACTCGAAAACTTATTGAATGATATTGACCGCCTGGAACGGGAAATGGCGGAGGGCAGCGAGGAATGGAAACACAAGACGGTGGTTGTTCTTGCAGGGCGCAAGGAAATGGATTTAACCAGGTTCGGCGGGGCCGTTTGGACGCGCCGCCTCCCGCTCCTCGGGCTGGATGAGATCAAACAATATTTTTCAACAAACTTTGACCTGGCTGTTTCAATTGAAGAGGAAAAATATCAACAAATCTATGAACGGACCGCAGGCCGCCCCCTGTATGTTGCGCTGGTATACGATTGGCTTGCCAATAATGTCGGTTCACTGGATGAACTGCTCGACTCCCCCGGCTCTTTTGCCGCAGAATTGGTGGGCTGGGTGCGCCGCCTCGAAGCGCACAAAAAAATGGCAATCCTTTTCATGGCATTTGCATGGCGCCGAATGGAAGCCTCACTCTTAAGCGCCCTGTTGGGCCTATCCATGGACGAAGTAAAACCCCTCCTGGATGAATTAATGAGGTTTAGCTTTATCAAATACCGCGAAATTGAAGATGGCCGCCTGACTGTCAACTTGCATGACGAAATGCGAAAATTGGTCAATGACCACGTCTGGCCTGCTGAAAACTCCGCTGAAAAAGAAAAACCGTATGCCCTGGTTCTTGATTGGTATCGGAGAGAGATTGATAACCAAAAACTGCTCGAAGGCGGATACATACCCAAAAATGACCGCGAGCGCGCACTGCTGGCAGAGGAATTATATTACCGCTTGAGATTGGATTTGGACAACGGATTGAAATATTACGAAACTCGTTTTATAAACGCCGTTCATTATAACGACCTGGCTTATTGTGAATTGCTAAACCGCGAAGTGGACGGGGTCAAGAGCGGCATATCAAAACGTGAACGCGATAACTACGACTTCCGGGTTGCATTAACCGCCTTCCGCCGGGATGATTACACCAAAGCCGGGGGAATTTGGCACGCATTTGTCAGAAGACCCAACGTGGAACCCGCCCTGCGCGCCACCACCTTAATGCTCCTGGTCGAATTGGACAGCTACACAGGAAACCCAAAGGAAGCCATCAAACACGCAAAAGAAGCCGAATCCATTTACCAGCGGCTCATCAATAAAACTCCGCCAGGCTCCCAACGTATTCACCTGCAAAAACAACTTGGCCAGGTATATAACAATTGGGGCTATGCCTACCGCGTGCGCGATGAATACGATAAATCGCTGCTCTATTATAAAAAGGCGCTCAAAATACCACCAAAAGCCCTTGAGGCAAAGAAACACAAAGCCAGGGTTCTGAATAACATGGGCTACATTTATTTCCTGTTGGGAGATATGGAGCGCGCCAAAACCTTTATTGGCCGCGGGTTGAACATCAGGCGCACCCTCGATATTCCCTACGAACTTGGGTTGAGCTACAACACCTTCGGATTGATCATGGAAGATAGCGGGCGCATTCCAGTTGCAGTGGATTTATTCACAAAAGCATACCAGGCTTTTGAAGCCGCACACAGCAACCGCGGGCAGGCATTGGCCCGCATCAGCCTCGGCAGAATGAAACGATTTATGAATGATTTCGACGCCGCCCTCGCAGAGTTATACGATGCCGAACATACATTTCAACGCCTGCGCGACCGCGACTATTTAATCGTCGTGAAAAATGAAATCGGTTCCACATACCGCGAAAAAGGAGTTTTCCCAAATGCCTTGAAATATCTGAACGAATCATTTCAGTTGAGCTTCGACCTCGGCAAAAAACACCAGCAGGCAGACACCCTCGACGATATCGCCGTCACCTACTATAAAATGGCCCTGCAAACAAGCGGAAAGGAACAAAAGGAAAATCTCAAAAAAGCCGCCGCACATGCGGCCCGGTCGCAAAAACTTGCCCAAACCGAAGGCATAGATTTCTTCATCGCCAAGGCAGATATCGCCCTCGGCGACATAGCCTATTTACAGACAGAGTACAACACCGCCTTCAAACATTATTTCGAAGCAACCAGCCGCATGGCAACCGCATGGGCTTCCCGCAACAAAGCCTCAGGCTTTTATCAACGCCGCTACGAAGAAAGCCTCGACCGTATGCAGGAACGCCTGCACATATTCGAAGGCGCAGAAGGAATCGATAAAACCATGATCTATGTAAAAAGATTACTCGCAAAAATAGACCGCCTCCCACCAGCGGAAAAAGCCGCCCTTTCAAAAACACGTAAAACCCTCAAGGCAACCCTCGAAACCACAAGCCTCACCAAATAACAACAACACGGAGACGACATGACGCCTCAAAATATCCCCCTCTTATTAACCAGCCCTGAATCGCGCCAAGTGATGGAAGGGGATTGCGCCTGTTCATCCTCCCTTGAAATTCCCCGCCCCGCTTCACTAAATTTGGATTCGCTCCGCATTCCCGATGGAATGATCCACCTGCCGCTCGATGACGACTTTCAAATTTACCTTCCCCCTCATGGACAGCGCGGCGCCTCTCTTCTTAATCGGGAAGCTGTTTCCGTACTAAATAGTTTTGACCTCAGCCCCTGGCATTCTCACCCCAAAAACCAACAGAAGCTCGCTCTGCTAGATGGTTTTCTTTCCCAAGGCTTATTGGAAACAGATGCGCCTCAACCAGCTTCATATTCTGACACACTCACCGCCTGGCTTCACATCACAGACCGATGTAATTTACTCTGCTCCTACTGCTACCTGCCCCACGTGCGCGAAGACATGTCCATCGAAACTGCGCAGGCGGCAATTCAAGCCGTTGTTCGATCTGCGAAAGCACATTCATATCATCGCGTCAAATTGAAATATGCAGGGGGCGAGCCTCTCATTCGTTTTCCATTCATTCTTCAGTTGCACGAGTATGCAAAAGTACGGTTCGCAGAAGCTGAATTGAATCTCGAAGCAGTTTTACTTAGCAATGGAACCCTCCTCACCGATGAGATTGCCCAGACCCTTGCTTCATTGAATATCCGCTTGATGATCTCGCTCGATGGGTTGGGGGATGCTCACGACAGCCAACGCCCCCATGCAAGCGGGAAAGGCTCCTTTGCCGAAGTTTCAGCAGGCATCGACTGCGCACTTTCCAGCGGGCTTGTTCCTAACATATCTGTCACCGTCAGCGCAAAAACGATTGACGGCCTGCCCGATTTGCTGGAATGGGTATTAAGAAAAGACCTGCCCTTTAATTTGAATTTCTATCGTGAAAATGAACTTTCAATGCAACAAAATGGTTTGCAATACAACAATGAGAAGATGATTGCGGGCTTATTGAAAGCCTTTAAAGTGATCGAGTTCAACCTGCCGCGCCACAATGGGTTGGGAAGTATGATTGACCGGGCAAATCTGCAAAGCTCGCATCTGCGCACTTGCGATGTTGGCGAGAATTACCTGGTCTTCGACCAGAACGGGCAGATCGCCAAGTGCCAGATGCTAATGCGGAAACCAAGTGCAAGTATCCACGATCAAGACCCCTTGAGCATTATTCGCATGGACAAAACGGGGCTTCAAAATCTCCCAGTTGTGGAAAAGGAAGGCTGTAAAACCTGCGAATGGAAACACTGGTGCGCGGGCGGCTGTTCGCTGGCCACGTATCGCGCAAGCGGGCGGTATGATGTGAAATCGCCAAATTGCAATATCTATAAAGCCGTTTTTCCTGAAGCGTTGAGGTTGGAAGGCCTGCGTATTTTGAAGTACGCAAACAAATCACTTTAGCCAGTATCCAAACAGCGGGCTGAAAAAGGTCATGCGTCCGCTCAAAGGTTTGACCATGCCTTTGGCGAGGAGCAGTTTGCCCGTTAAGGGAGAGACGGAATTTTGATCGCCATGCGCAATTTTTTTGAGCGCATCCTGCTCCTCATCCAGCAAACCTTCCGAAATCTTTCGAAATTCCTCGCTCACCAGTTCCTGTTTTGCCAGCCATTCCAGGTTTTGCATTTGCGCGGCGGAAAGGATTTTGTCTTTAATTAACGAAAACAAGGCCTGGAGTAGCCCGGGGTGGCCCCCGCTGTTTGCCCACACCCATTCGCGGTTTTCCTTGCTCAATTCATGGTCGCGGCGTTTTTCCAACTGCCCAATGATGTGGAAGGTATCCATCGCGGAGTAAGGGCCAAGCCCAAGCATGTTGCGTGAAATCAATTCATAGAAACTTTCGTTTTCTTTTGGGGAGCGTAGATTTTCAGGAAGGTTGCGCAGGAATAATATATACGAGAGGCGGTATTTATTGGCGTCGCGTATGGCGCGCAGTTGGGAAAACACCTCCTTTGGCATGGATTTGTAGGTCTCGTCAAATTCATCGAAGAGAAAACAGATCTGAATGTTGTAGGATTGGCAGATCATGTTCACTGACATTTCGAACAGGCGGTGCGCCATGAGCGCATCCTTGCTTTGAATGACTTGTGAATCGAGCGCGGCCAGATCGCCCTTTAAGGTTTCGATTTTTTCCAGGGTTGGGCATCGGTTGCATGTCAGCAGGAGGGTGTGCAGGAGTAATTCATAAAATTGAAATCCCCAATCGTTTTCATGCCTCATGCGATTCATGTCTACGCGTGCCAGCCATATTTTTGAGGCGATGTCTTCGCCGAGGTATTGGCTTTTCACCCAGTCACGATCCACTTCTTCGCCTGCCCATAGGGCATCCGGGTCGTCGCCCATGATGAAATCCATCAGTCTTGTTTTTCCCACGCTGGGCGCGCCAACTACATAAAATGACTCGCCGCTCTTCACGTACTTGAAAAATGGTTTTAATACTTCTTCGCGATAATGGGAGGGGGTTGAACTCATGGTGTTCTCCTGTGGTTAGGGTATATTCATTTCAGCAAGGGACCAGGGATTGTCCCAGTGGTCGAGGCGGTCGCAAATCAGGCTGGCGAGCAATAGCGAGCGTTGATTTTTTTGAGGGAGGTCTGTTTTGTGAATCATGGCGGCGCGGAACATCATGTTGAACAGGATGCCAAATAAATATTCACGAGCGTCTGTGATCTTCGTATATTGAGCGGCAAGCGCCCGCAGGGCCGAGATGGTTTGCAAAGCCTTTTCGATGCGCGGATCTTCGGACGTAATTTCAGACGGTTCGAACCCATGTATGTTTTTTTGTTTCAATACAGTAAAGCACATTTTAAAGTAGGCGGGGAAATTATCATTGTGCTCCTCCAGGCGGTTGAAAATATCCGCCTCCAGTTCGACGAAATCCTGTAAGATGTGTCCTTCTCCACAGCGTTCGAAGTCGATGACCCAGACGTTCTTTTTATTATCCACCAGCAGGTTGTCGCCGTGCAGGTCCCCGTGGGTGATGGCCATGCGTGTTTTCGTGACAAGGCTGAGATCGTTTGGAGATTCGGCGATTTTCTCTCTGAACCATTTGATGGGCTCCGGGATGTTTAGCTTTTTGCTGAGCATGTCGGAGCCGTTGAAGCGCCCGACAAAGAAATCATCCTTTCTCTTTTCATACCAATCATCCCAGACTTGTGAATAGAGCTGGAAGAGGGAGACGTTATCCTTGTCCCATGCCTGTTCGTAATGCCGCCCCCATACCCTGCCGAAGAACAGCGATAAGCATTCTTCGATGTCTGCGGCGGATTTTTCCTCGTAGTAGCGGGAGAAGGTCTTCACGTCAAATTCACCCACATAGGAATATGACGCGCCGCCTATATCCCAGAGGGTGGCGCTTCGCTCCAGCCTGGCGGTGAAATTGCCGGTCAACCTCTTATGGATGTGATTATTGTAATTCTCGACTTCCTTTTTGATCTTTTCGGCGCGCGCAAGTTTGACCACAACCGGCTCGAAATTCCCCTCGTACACCTTCAGCACCACCGAGTTGGGACGCGGCACTGTGGAAATATTCGATGAAGCGGGGCGCAGTTCCAGCTTTTCAAAACGGAGTCTTTCTGCCTTGGGGAATAATTGTACGAACACATCTGCGATCTGGTCGGGGTAGTCGCCTGCGTTTTTTCCGAAGGATGAGTTGGCGATTTCCTCCAGCGTTTCGGGGTTTTCGAATACAAGTTTTCTTTTGGCCGCGGTGACCTTTGCGGCTTCTGCATCCAGCGTTTCTTGAAAGGAATCGCGGCTATCGTTTTTGCTGATGAATGTCAGCTCTGGATATTTTTGGTGTATCGTTCGCAGGAAATTGGAGTTTTCATGCCCGCTCAGGATGATGGGGCGCACGGTATTTCGAAATTCGCTTGCGAGGTCCAAGCCGCTGAGGTCTTGCTCATCGTAGTCGTCGAACAAACGCAGGTCTATCAAGGCAAGGGAGCAGGCATTTTCCCGCGCTTTTTTCTTTGCGTCAGCCAGCAGGGTTGCGCCTGCCCCCATTGCCAGGATGGGCTCATAATCCCAATACATAAACAGGGTCTGATAAGAGATGCGGGCTGCCGGGTCATTCTCGACGAAAAGGATGCGCGGCTTATTCTTTTGAGGATTTGAAAAATTGTAGTACATGCTTAATCACCTGGATATATCGTTGAATTTGCAATGGGCAAACGGATCGAAAATGTTGCTCCCTTTCCCTTTTGGTAAGGCATCAGCATAATTTCACCCTGCATGTCTTCCACCATCAGGCGAATGAACAACAGCCCATACCCTCCGGTCTCTTTGGTGGTAAACCGCCTGCGGAAGGCTGAGGTGTGTTTTTCTTCGCTGATGCCGGGGCCGGAATCCTGAAAAAGGATTTCAACCGTATTTTTATTCCCTGCCAATCGAGTGGATACAAAAATCCTTTTTTTCTCCAACTCCTTCATTGCCCTTGCCGCGTTATTTACGAGATGCCTTAATATGTGTTGAAACTGGGCGACTTTTATCATCACCAGCGCTTCGGGCGCATTCAGATCAAAATCAACTTCCATGTTTCTGAGCAGGGTACTATTCTGCAGGTGTGATTTCAACATGGAGTCGATTTCCACCTCCTGCGGGGGTTTGCTCGTCCAGGGGTTGGCGCTGGATAACTGGGAGGCGCTTTCTTCGATGCTTTTTGCATATTCCTGTATTTGCGGGTTCTCGACGGCAATCTTTCGGATGAAGTAGGTCCAGTTGAGGATTTTCCCCACTTCGTTGTTTACCTCATGCGCTATGTTTGCCGCCCACGAAGTCTGCGCCGCCACAGTGGAGTTGTATTCCAATTCCTCGCTTTGCTGGGCGCGTTCGATGGCAATGCTGATGTGCAGGGCAACGGCCTTGATCGTCTCGATATCATCGCCGCCAAATCCATTGACCTGCCCCCTCTCGAGGGCCATCACCCCGAGCAATTCATTTTTTGTGCTCAGCAGGCTGATGCAAAATTCCGATTTGACTTTGGGGTTAAGCACCAGGTAATCCCTGTCCTTGCCCACGTCTTTAACATTATCCAATTGAACTTTTTTTGCAACCAAGGTTCGTCTCGCCACCCGACATGCGATGGTTCCCCCGTTCAAAGGAAAGGAGTTCTGCCGGGAATATTTTGGGTTGTTGATCTTGTAGAATTTCGACGTTCCTGGCGCGAATTTCAACGCTTCCATGGGTTTGTCGTATAACAAAACGCACAGACGGGTTTTCCCAAAAGTATCATACAGCCTGCTCAAAATTGCATCCATCGTTGTTTCGAGATTCAGGCTGGCGCCCACTGCTTCTGCAATATCCTTGGCAAGTTTGAATTGTCGCCTCTGCTTGATTTCCTCTATTTCATGTGTGTTGGAGATGGCCACCGCCGCCAGGCTCGCAAGGGATTCCGCGTGATGAATGTCGCTCTCCGAAAATTCACGCGGCTGGCGGTAATCCAGGTATAGGATGCCCAGAGCTTTCTGTGTATATTGATCTTTAACCGCAACCCCGATCAGGGCTTTAACGCCTTCACTTTGAATAAAATGACTCTCCGACAGTTTCAGCCTGCCGACCCCTGACGTTCGTTTGTCAATATTGCTCACAACGAGCTCGCCTTTTTTTAATACATGCCTGGATATGCCTCCAATGCGTGGGTTGCTTTTGGTCAGGTCCAGGATCGAAGATTTCAATTCCCCGTAATGTCCCACATTTTCCACTTCTATTTCGAGGGGGTTTTTCCCCGCGCGGAAGGGGTGAATGATCGTCCAATCGGCGCGGCTGATTACGTGGGCGGTTTTGCAGATGCGGTCGAGGGTCTTCTTGAGGGATTGATGGCTGGCCCACCCGAGAATTTCAAGGTTTGCATCCAGCAGGTCTTCGCTCTTTTCGCGCTGACGCAGGGTCTCCCAAACCAGCCCGGCATTGGCGAGCAGGCTTTGCAGACTGCCCAATGATTTGTCGTTGAGCGGCTTTTGGTTGTGCTTGTTATCTACGATCACCAACCCTGAGATGTAATTGCCCGTTCCGATGGAGAGCAGGGCACAATCGGATAATTCAAATTTTTGAATGATGGATGCAGGCAGGTGCTTCGGCAGGTCTGCGCTTTTTATCTTTATGATCCTGCTGGTTTCCAGTTTCTCGCGCGTTTCATTTCCTAGTTCGCCCAGTGAAATATCCACGCCGCGGGCCAGCTTGTGGAAGGGGGTAAAACGAACTTCGCCTGCTTCCACCGCGCTCAGGAAGGAGGTGAGGTCTTTTTTTAGTTTTTCGTCGCGCTTCCAATGACGAAGCGCTTCCTGGGTATTATTTGTGCCCACACCCGCCCTGCCTTGCAGGATTTCGCGGTTTTCCTTTGAAAGAAAAAGCAGGGCGCGGTTGAATCCCATCCCGAAATTGGCGGTGGCAATGGTCAACACAGTCAGCCAGAAATCATCCTCGCTCCGTCGCGCGATCCACAGCATTTCCATGCTGGCGCGCTGGAGGAGTTGCATTCGTTCCCTGTCTTCATCCTCCTCCTTCTTAAGTTCGCTGATCTGCACCGCGCCCGCCACCTGGTCTGCTACCGAGCGCAAGAGCTGTTTTTCATGTTCTGAAAAGGTGATTCCCTTCTCCCATCTTTGAATACACACCCCGCCGATAATTTTATCGCCCACTTGCAGAGGCGCTCCCAGCCAGGCCAATGGAGCGGCGCCCTGTACTTTGATTCCATTTTTCTTTATGAAACTGCGTACATCGTTGAGCCGTGTTGCCTGTTTTTGGGCAAGCATATACTCTTCCAGCCCGTTCCCGACAAGGCGGGGCGGCTTATTTTGCCTTGTTCCATTTTCATAGAGTAATTCAAAATTAAGCGTGTTCTCCTGTTCGTCATGGAGAAATATCGAAAAATCGGAGACATCGAATAGCTTGCCCACTTCCACGCGGATCTGTTCGAGCAGGTTGGTGAGGTTTTTCGTAGCCGCCCTTGTGCCTACCTGCCGCCCAATATGGCTGAACATCGCGGCTTCCTGTGTGGAGCGTTTCTCCGCATCGTACAACTCTGCATGTTCAAGGGTGACTGCCACCTGGCGCGCAAAGAAATTAAGCAGAGACCGTTCCTGTGCGCCAAGCAGGCGTTGTGTTTGCCAAAAATCGAGAGTTAATGCCCCCAGCAACTCTGTGCCGCTCCACAGGGGTAACAGCCACAATCCGCTTGCTGGAAAGGGAAAATCAATGACTGCCAGTTCAGAACGTAATTTTTTACCCACATCCTCAGGGGAAATGAAGGAAGTATCGCGTGTTTGTAAATACCGCCAAAGTTCCTTCGCAGGAGAAACCGTAAACTTTTTATTGGAAAACCCCGAAACAGAATCACCGCCTGCGCATTCAATGCCTGTCAGCGCCTCGCGCAGGCTTGTTTTTTCCCCTTTGGGAAACCAGAAAATGTGCGCCCGCGAGAACCCCAATTGAAGCGAATACTCCACAACCACTTTCGCAACTTCGCTAAAACTGGTTTTGTGCAGTGCGGTTTCCATCATTTCGCTGAAGACCTTTCGCCATTTATTCACCAGCTTTTCCCTTCGGGATTGCATCAGCGAATTCAGTACGAAGGTCAACTCCTCCTCTTCGACGGGTTTTGCAAGGTAGCGAAAAGCTCCCGCCTGGTAGGCTCGTTTCCCAACTTCATGATCGCCGATTCCCGTAAGTATGATCGCATCAGAATCGGGGCTGGCATTCTGCAAATCCTGCATGGCTTCGATGCCGTCCTTGCCGGGGCCGAGACGCTGGTCTATGATGAAGACCGTGTAAGGCTGTCCGCAGAGAACTGCCTGTTGAGCGCAACCAAGCGCCTCGTTAAGTGTCGAAGCGGTGTCTGTCACCGTCCCGTTGCCTTCGAATTCATCCACCACAGGTTTTAGCGATTCGGCATAGCGTTTGTCATCGTCGAGAATTAATACACGGCACATAGGGATGCCCTCATAAATGGACTGGAAATTCCAGCGCGAACGTGGTTCCGCTCAAAATGCGGCTCTCTGAAATATAGATTTCGCCGCCAATATCCTGCATCAAATTGCGGGAGATGTACAACCCAATGCCGCTTCCCTCGCGGCGGGTGGTGTAGCCTGCATCGAAAACCTTTTCCCACAACCGTGTGTGGATGCCAGGCCCGTTGTCTTCGATAAAAATCCGACAGCGCGGCCCGCTTTGCGCTTCTTTCACCAGTCCCATATTTATCTTGATCCACCCCCCGATGTTCGGGCGCAATTCCGCGATCTGCTGAATGGCATTCAAGATCACATTCAAAATGATCTGCTCCAAAACAACCGACTGACTGCGCACGATCAGCAGTTCATTCGGGGGACTGAAATGAATCGACACCTTCGCGCCCTTGCTGATATCCTGCAAAAGCAGAAGCGTTTCCTCGATGATCTCATCCACCCTCAGAATTTCATCCCTGCCCTTGGCCGCAATTCGGGTGAACGCCTTCGTGGTGTTGATGATTTTGCGCACATCCTGCTGAATCTTTGTAATCTCCTCGTTGATCTCCGTATAATTCGGCTTCCCCGTCTGCCTCTCGATCTGCGAAAGCTTCTTCTTCAGGTTGTTCGAGCCGTACAAAAGCGGCCCCACCAAATTATTGATCTCGTGCATCATCCCGCTGGTCGCATTCCCGATCAACGCCGAACGCTGCATCAAAGCAGATCGTTCCCTCAGGTCGTTCTGGTCCAGCGCCGCGCCGATGGCCAGCGCCATCCCTTCCACATAAATTTTGCTTTCGCCGCCAAATGACTTTGCGCGCCGATCCAGCGCAAAGAGCGCGTACTTCACACTGGTTTGCGAAGGCACAGGCACGCCAATGCAAGAAACCGCCGCGGGAGAAAACTCCAGAAGGTGGCTAAAACGTTTGCGTTCCCGCCCCGTAATTTCATTTGCAGTCACCAGTTCGCGATCCTCCGCCGCATCGCGCACCGGGCTGTAAATCAACTGCGGGATCGCGCCCTTGTTTACAAAACCATCCCCCGCACGCTCCACAATCCCCACCCTGCGCTGGGCAGGGTCGAGCGAAAACAAAAACACCTGCTCCACCCCCAAATGTTTTCTGCACAACCCCAACAGCATGTGAATGGATTTTTTCGCATCCAGCTTCGGAATGTTGGAAAGCGATAACTTCTGCTCCTCCTGCGGCAAAACAACTTCCGGCCCCTGCTCAGGCGAAAGCAGGGAAATCAAATCTTCGGGCAGTAATGGCTTGAATAAAAGTTTCACCCCCAACGCCTGCAATTCATCGAGCGTATCTTTAATGCCGTTTGCGTGCGCCCAGTCCGTCGCGTTTGCAACTTGAACCTGCGGGTGCTTCTCCAAAATATATTTCGCCAGGTCAGTGCCGCTCATGCCCGGCAGGCCAATATCCACCAGCGCAACATCAGGCTGGGATTTTTCCAGAAACTCAAGCCCCTCTTCCGCGCTGAACACCGCATCCACACTTTGGCCCAACTCGCGCAGCCAGCCGCACACCACCTGAGATTGCGACGCATCATTTTCCACTACCAGAATATGCCTGCGGGGGATGTCTACGCTGAGTAATTTCTCAACCCTGTTGCCCGCCTCAAACTTAACCGACGGCTGATTCTCCACCCCCGGCAGATTCTCCCCTGTCAGATCGCCAGCAGGAGCCATTCCCAGCTTTATCAATCTCTCCGCATAATCCAACTCACGGATCACAACCAGCGCCTTGTCGCCATGCCAGAACAGCTCGGAAACCGAAGCCTGCGCCGAAGATGGAATTTGCGATTTATGCAAAAGCCCCGAAAGACCCGGCGCGATCTCGATGAATGCCCCGTAATCAAATGCCCCGGTCACCACGCCTTCAAAGACGCGGCTTTTATCGAATCCCTTGGCAAACTCATCCCACGGATCCTTCTCCGTAAGCCGCAGGCTGAATTCGCGCACCTCCCCCTTTTGGGCAGGGATCGAAAATGCGTATCCATCCCACCCGATTGGATAATTTTTTTTCCAGTTTACGGCATCCTCGTTTTCCCAGGAAATCTCACGCGCGCGAATCATCCCGCGTTCTCCGCTATCCAAAACAACAGACAACCCCTGTGGGAGATGCTTTATCACACGAACGTGAACGAAATTTCTGTTTTTCCTGGCGGCCATGCGGTCATTATCCTAATGGTTTGGGCGGCTCTTTCACAGCGGAGATAAAATTCGCTCCTGGCAGACCAGCATCGGGGCGGTAGGGGAGGCGAAAGACAGCGAAGGCTTCGTCAACATCCGCAAGGTCATGAATGTGCATGGACGATGGCAGGAAATCCAGCGCACGAATCTGCTCGCGCCATGCCCTTTCCTCATCCACCGAATTTGGGCGCACGATCTGAAACCCCGGCATGGATGTATCCTTTGAGTCGCGGGTGATGGTGGAGCCAATGGAGCGCAGTAAATTCTCATCCACCGCGCCATCCACCAGCACATGAACCTGCAAAAGAAAAAATTTTTTCCACAGGGTAAGCCGCCGTTTAATATAAGCGTCTGCCCAGGTCATATAATCTGAAAAAATACTTTCCTCCTGTTTTTTCTCTTCCTGTTCCGCTTCGTCTTCATCCTCGGCCTGCCCTGTTTTTGCGGGTATTTTTTTGGCTTCCAACAGCATTTCCTTTTCGCCTTCGTAGAGAGTGGATGGCTGAATGACGATGTTCAACATGGCAGTTTGCGGCATGTTGGAAAGCGCGCGCCAGACCTGCTCATTGGCGCGCGGGCCGGATTGCCAGAACCCGGTAAAGTATTGATGCGGCATGGGCGGCATGTACGCGGCTTCGCGCTGAATGGATGCGGCCTGCGGGCTTCTTGCGAAGAAATCCTTTCCGTAAAGACGGTCGTAATCAGTTTTTAATTCGGCAGGCACAAGGATGAAATCGTGGGGAAAAACGGAAAAAATTTCGCGGGCATAGTCCCTGGCCGCCAGCGCCGCCTGTGATTTTTCGGCGGAGGTTGCTTTGCCCAACAGCGCCATTTGCAGACCCTTCCCCGGCAGGTTCATTCCGCGCATTGCCAGCGTGCGGTCTGGCTGGTCGTTTGCGAGGAAGGCAGTCTCGCTCAGCGATTGAGATTCGATAAAAAGTTTATATCGTTCCAGCGCTTCCTCCAGGAGGGCGCCTGCATTGAACCCCCAGCGCATGGCCAGCCATTCCGCCGCGGGACGGTGGAAAACCTGAAAAGCAAAGACTGCCTGCCAGCCCTCCTTGGTTTGTGTCGTTTCAAGATAGGGCGCGTTCATTTTCTTGGCTTCAACAGGTTGAGCAGGGTATTCGTCAGGTTTTCGATCTTGTCGTTGTTCGTTGGGCGCGCGCCGCCGGAGTTGTTTTTAGAAGGCTCCTGCGGCGTTTCGGGGCGGTCTTCACGGATGGCGGAAAGCAAATCGCTGATGGCGCTTTTTATTTCGGCAGTGTTTCTCGAATAACCGGAATGCTCCAAAGCCTGGCTGATGGCATCCACGGCTTTGACGACAAGCTCATGCCGCCGCTGGGATTTCTGCCGCAGTTCATCCAGCAAAATATCCCGCTTCTGGCTTTCATGCAATATCTCGCTCCTCAGCGCCGACTGTTCCGCCGCCGCCTTGGCGTTGATCTTTTCGATCTCTGTTTTATGCTCTGCTTTTATTTTTTCGATTTCTTTTTTGCGATCCAGTTGTTCCCGGTCGATCTGGTCCTGTTGCCGTTGAATCGTCTCGTTTCGGCGGATGCTGATGTAATCCTTATCCCCCGTAAATTCCTTGAGTTCAATTCCGATGAGCGCGATGGCCCGCGAGAGGGGGTGGCGGTTTACATGTCTTTGGGTAAAGAACGCGAGGATTTTACTGTCGTTCGATGTGGGTGGATCGGCAATGTCGTTGTGGTTGTGGGTGCGGATGTATTGAGCCAGGTCAGTTTGAAGATGTTCGATCAGGGTTTCGATTGGTTTTTCGATACGGAAAGCCGTCAGCGGGTCGGAGACGCGGTAACGGACGATCACGGTAAGTGTAAGTTTTTCCCCGTCTAGCGCCATCTCTGAGATGGGCGCGGTGATATCAAATCGTTCGTGCTTATCCACATATTGCAGTTTGTAGCAGCCGGGCGGGGCTTCATGCAGTCCCCCGGCCATGTTGCGGGTTGTCCCATCTGGGTAGATTACGACACCATAGGCATTTGGAGGCAGGGGTAAATAAAAAGCGTTTGCCCGCAGTAACCTAAGAAATAAATATTCGCCGGTGTACATATCCTCCCCGGCAAAAGTAATCTTTCTATTCTCGAATTTGACCGTTGGCGAACCGCGATTGCGTCCCCATCGTTCAATGATCCGCAAAATGAAACGGCGTAGCAGTTGAAGCATAATCCCTCCGCTGTAATGATGGATGCGTATTTTCCCTCGGCTATGGCAGGATCAATTTTCCATTTAGAAGTGTACAACTTAATGGTTGCTTAAGCAAGACGATGGGAATCTCAAGAAAAAATTCCCCACTAAATTGTCAAGACAAATTTCAGGTTATTCCACAGAAGGCAAAACCCAGGAAGTTTCCACAATAGTTTCCTTGTATTTTTTTACCTCATTGATAAACCAGCCGAGTTTCGAGTAATCCTTTCCCCTGGTGCAGCCGTCGATGATCATAAACAGCAGGAACAGATCCCAATTTTTTACCGCTTCCAGTAGATTTTGGAATCCCTGCTTGTCATAACTGCCCGTTTGCGAGTATTCCTTCCATAGTTTGTAGTTCTCATCGTGGAATTGGATCATATTGAGCAGGTCGGCGTCGCCTGTAAATTGACTGGCATATTCCCTTGCCAGGGTTGCATGGTTGCGGGGATGTAGTGTGGGCGAATTCTTTTCCGCCTCCGCCTTAAACGCATCGTGAACATGGATCATGAACTTGAGCTTCCAATACTCCTCTTCCCCGGGCATCTTTTCCCGAAGCAATTCCAGGTTGGCTTCCAGGTCTGCTATGTGGAATTTAACCTTGCCTTCCGGGTGCCCGGAGCGCGGTTCACCATATTCTATATTTCGTTGATAGCGCGGATCCGCCTTGATTTTTTCGATGACTTCTTTCATATTGCCTCATTGTACCCAGTTTCGCCCGTTTTTTTAGGTTGCCCAGGCGCTATAACTGGCTTCAAAATCCCTTTGCAGGCGCGTTTTTATCATGTATAATCCCGCTCGCAGAATTCGGTCGTGGATTTTTCATCCACAGGTCTAAATCAAGGAGAGTTGAAGCGTAGTTTTTGATCGCACGGTCATTGAGTTCGTTTCAGGTTTTTGATGGATGCCTTCGGCTGAGTCTGTGTGACAGCCGATTTTTTATTTCCAAACGGAAAGGAGGTGAATACAGTGGCAGTTGTAAATTTACGAAATGGTGAGTCTCAGGACTCCCTGCTCAAGCGCTTTCGCAAGAAGGTCGTGAAGAGTGGTGTTTTAAGCACTGTTCGCCGCAAACGCTGGTTCGTCTCGAAGAGCGAAACCCGCCGAATGGAAAAGAAGAAGGCAATCCGCCGCATCAAGCGGCGTTCCTTCAAGGATACTGAATAGATCAAGAGGCGTGTATGACAAAAGAAGAAGGCAAAATCAAAGTGGATGGCCTGGTGATCGAAGCGCTGCCGGGCACTCAATTCCGTGTAAAGTTGGATAACGGCCACGAGGTGCTCGCGTACCTCTCTGGTAAAATGCGCAAGCATTACATCCGCATTTTGCTCGGCGACCGCGTAGCGCTTGAAATGTCCCCTTATGATATGGCGCGTGGACGCATCACCTTCCGTCAACGCAAGCAAGCCGCCGCCCCTGTTCAGGAATAATCATCCAGCTTTTGATTTTCATAAAAGAAAAAGGCTTCCAACATGGAAGCCTTTTTTGATTCGATTTATACGTTTATGACAACTCGCGCCACGACCCCAGCACCTTCATATAATTTGCCCGCTCGAACGCCGCAGGTTCTTTGACGTTCTTCTGACTCATACTTCCCTGCATCTGCTCGATGGACTCGTACTCCCGTTCCTTCATCCACTCCTCCATCTCGCTCAAGATCGGACCGACAGCCTGCTCGCCACGATGGAGCAGATTCGAAGCTGTCATCGCCACCTTCGCCCCGGCCATCATCGCTTTGATGACATCCTTCGCCGTGTGTACGCCGCTTGTCAACGCAAAATCTGCATGGACCTTGCCGTACAAGATCGAAACCCAGCGCAGAGGCAAACGCAAGTCTGACGAAGTGCTCAAATCCAGGTTGTGGATGATATCCAATTCATCCAGGTCAATATCAGGCTGGTAGAAGCGGTTGAACAGCACAAGCCCATTTGCGCCCGCTTCCACGATGCGTTTGGCGAAGTTCGGCAGAGAGGTGACGAAGGGACTCAGTTTCACCGCCAGCGGAATGGTAATGGCAGATTTTACTTCTGCAACCAATTCCACCTGGGCATTTTCCAGTTCACTGCTGGTAAGGTCGGGGTCGGTGGGGAGGTAGTACAGGTTCAGTTCGAGGGCATCCGCGCCTGCTTCCTGCATTCGCCTGGCGTAGCTCGTCCAGCCGCCTTTCGAGACGCCGTTCAAACTGCCGATGACGGGAATGCTCAATGCCTTCTTGAGCGCCGTCAACTGGGTGAGATATTTCTCCGGGCTGACCGCGTACATGCCGCCGTCCGGGAGATAGGTGAGGGCTTCGGCAAATGAGTCAGAACCGCGAGTCAGGTAATGGTCCAGTTCGAGCGATTCGTGGATGATCTGCTCCTCGAAGAGCGAATACATCACGATGGCTGAAATCCCCGCCTCCTCCAGCTTCCGCGCCTTCTCGAGCTTTTTTGAGAGGGGAGATGCCGAGGCGACGAGCGGATTTTTCAGGTCCAATCCGAGATAGGTAGTAGATAAATTTGCCATGTCATTTTCCTTGTCTACTTGTTTACCTGTTTACTTTCATCGCCATTTCCATAATGCATGGATGCCATCTGCTGGTACAAAGTCCAGCGGGATTTCGCATCATGCTGGGCTTCCTTCATCAATTTTTCAGCGCGCTCTTCATCCATTTGAGTGAGCATCTTGTAACGGGTTTCATTATAAGCATATTGCGAGATCGGGATGGTAGGCTCTTTCGATTCGATCACAAGCGGGTTATGTCCCTGCTCGGCAAGGCGCGGATCGTAGCGGTACATGGGCCAGTGACCTGACTGCACCGCAAGTTTGGTTTGATCGAGGCTTCTTGCCATATCGTAGCCGTGCGCAATGCACGGACTGTACGCAATGACCAGAGACGGCCCATCATAAGATTCTGCTTCGAGCAGGGCTTTGAGCGTTTGTTGGTCGTTCGCGCCCATGGCCACGCGGGCGACATACACATAGCCGTAGGACATGGCAATGAGACCCAAATCCTTCTTCGGCATTCCCTTGCCGCTCATCGCAAATTTTGCAACCGCCGCCCGCGGTGTGGATTTGCTCGCCTGCCCGCCCGTGTTTGAATACACTTCGGTATCCAAAACCAGAATGTTCACATTGCGCCCGCTGGCAAGCACATGATCCAAACCGCCGTAGCCGATGTCGTACGCCCAGCCATCGCCGCCGATGATCCACACCGATTTCTTGACAAAGTTATCAGCGAGGCTGATCAAATCTTTTGCGCGGCTGTCACTCGACTTGCTGAGTTTATCTTTCAATTCAACAACGCGTTCACGCTGGGCGCCGATTCCCGCATCGTCAGCCTGGTTCGCATTCAAAATGGATTCAACCATTTCCGTGCCTGCGGTCTGCTCGAACGATTTGAGCAATTCACGCGCATATTCATTTTGCTTGTCAATCGTCAGGCGCATACCCAAACCAAACTCGGCATTATCTTCAAACAGAGAGTTCGACCATGCAGGCCCGCGTCCGTTCGCATCCACAGCCCAGGGGGTGGTGGGCAGATTGCCGCCGTAGATCGAGGAACAGCCCGTCGCGTTTGCAATCACGGCGCGGTCGCCGAACAACTGCGAAACCAACTTCACGTACGGCGTCTCACCGCAACCCGCGCACGCGCCGCTGAACTCGAACAATGGGCGCAGTAATTGCGAATTCTTGATCGTCGAAGGATTAATTAATTTTCGATCAAGGTCTGGAATTTCCATGAAAAAATCCCAGTTCTTTGCTTCGGCTTCGCGCAGGGGCGGCTGGGCTTCCATGTTGATCGCCTTGCGTCCCACCGCGCGCTTATCCTTCACGGGGCAAACTTCCACGCACAGGGTACAACCCGTGCAATCCTCGGGCGCGATCTGCACCGTGTAGGCCATGCCATTTGAAAATTCCTTGAACTTCGACGGCATGTGCTTGAACGTCTCAGGCGCGCCAGCCAGCAATTTTTCATCGTACACTTTATGACGAATCACCGCGTGCGGACAAACCATCACACACTTGCCGCATTGAATACAAATATCCGCATCCCACACGGGGATTTCAAGCGACAGATTACGCTTCTCCCATTGCGTTGTGCCAGTCGGGAACGTTCCATCGATTGGGAATGCAGAGACGGGGATGGCATCGCCGTCCGAATTGATGATTTGACCGAGCACATCGCGAACGAACTCAGGCGCCTCTTTCGGGACTGGAAGCCTGCGCCTCGTCTTTGAGCTTACCTCCGCTGGAACATTGACCTCATAAAGATTCGCCACGGTTGCATCCACAGCCTCGAAATTCATTTGCACAACCGCTTCACCGCGCTTGCCATAGCTTTTTTCGATGGCATGTTTGATCTCGGCAATCGCCGCCTCACGCGGAAGGACTCCGCTGATCGCGAAGAAAGCCGTCTGCATGATGGTGTTCATGCGCCCGCCCATGCCTGTTTTGGTAGCCACCTCATAACCGTTGATGACATGGAACTTGAGTTTCTTCGTGATGATATCCCTCTGCACTTCCTGCGGAAGTTGATCCCACACTTCATCGGGGCCGTACAAACTGTTCAGCAGGAAGATGCCGCCCTCTTTGGCATACTTGAGCATATCCACGCGTTCGAGGAAGGAATACTGATGGCAGGCCACAAAATTCGCCTGGTTGGTTTCGATGAGATACGGCGCGCGAATTGTCTGCGGCCCAAAGCGCAAGTGAGACATGGTCACCGTGCCGGACTTCTTCGAGTCGTAATAGAAATAGCCTTGCGCAAAATTCTCCGTCTCTTCGCCGATGATCTTGATCGAGTTCTTGTTCGCGCCCACGGTTCCATCCGAGCCGAGGCCGAAGAACACACAACTGACCATGCCTTCGGATTCGAGCGAGAAGGATGAATCCACTGTGAGGCTGGTGTGGGAAACATCGTCGTTGATGCCCACGGTGAAATGGTTCTTGGGTTCGGGTTTGGATAATTCATCGAAGACAGCCTTTGCCATGGCAGGCGTGAATTCCTTGGAGGAAAGTCCATAACGCCCGCCGATAACCTTGATCTGCAACCTTTGACCTTCGACCAGGGCGCTCACAATATCCATATAAAGCGGCTCGCCCAACGAGCCGGGTTCCTTGGTTCGATCCAAAACAGCAATGGACTTCACGTTCTTGGGCAATGCCTTGATGAAATGCTCCACAGAGAACGGGCGGTACAGGCGTACGCGCAGGCAACCTACTTTTTCACCCTTCTTCGCAAGATGGGCAACGGTCTCGTCCACAACCTCGCCGCCGGAACCCATGATGATGATCACGCGTTCGGCTTCGGGATGTCCGCTGTAATCGAAGAGGTTGTAGTGGCGGCCAGCGACCCTGGCGAACTTATCCATCATCTCCTGCGCAATGGCGGGGGTGGCGGCGTAATACGGGTTGGAGGCTTCGCGCATCTGGAAGTACACATCGGGATTCTGAGCTGTGCCACGCAGGACGGGATTCTCAGGGGAGAGTCCTCTTGCTCGATGGGCACGCACCAGCTCATCGTCGAGCATGAGGCGGAGTTCTTCATCCGTCAGTTGAAAGATCTTGGTCACTTCGTGCGAGGTTCTGAATCCATCAAAGAAGTGAAGGAAGGGGATGCGTGATTTGAGCGTGGCGGCTTGTGCGATGGCGGCGAAATCCTGCGCTTCTTGCACCGAGCCAGAGGAGAGCATGGCCCAGCCCGTCTGGCGGACGGCCATTACATCCTGATGGTCGCCGTAAATGGAAAGGGCGTGGGCGGCGATGGCGCGCGCGGCTACGTGGAAGACGGTGCTGGTGAGTTCGCCCGCGATCTTGTACATGTTGGGGATCATTAATAATAAGCCCTGCGATGCGGTGAAGGTGGTGGTGAGCGCGCCCGTTTGAAGCGCGCCATGCACGGTTCCCGCCGCGCCGCCTTCGGATTGCATTTCCACAACCAGCGGAGTGGTGCCCCAGATATTCTTTTTTCCCTTGGCCGACCATTCGTCTGAGAATTCGCCCATCGCGGAAGATGGGGTGATAGGGTAAATGGCTATTACCTCGTTGAGACGGTGGGCAACGCTTGCCGCTGCTTCATTGCCGTCGATCATGATGCTGTTCTTGTTCATTCTTCACTCCTGTAAAAGGCGGTTTGCCTGAAATTTCCTCAATGGGCAAGTGTATTCCCGTAGGATGAATTACGTTAGTTATATATGACTTAAATCCTTATGCCTGTTGTCACATATTGGATAGGATTGGTGGAAATAAAAAATGCCCCAAATTTTCTGGGGCATTTTGAATGAATTTGTCTGGTTGACATGTTCGGCTTTTTGCAGGCTGGGAAGGGGCCAACGGGTGTTGATTATTTTTGGCTCTACCGCTTTTAACGGGAAAACTATCACCAACAAAAAAATCCGCCGCGAATTACGCCAATTTTCAAACCAATTTGCGAAAATTTGTATTGGTCAGATAACGGTTGAACAAAAAACTTTCACCACTGAGACACTGAGCCACGGAGTTTCTCCCTTATTTTTCTCAGTGGCTTCGTGCCTCCGTGGTTCAAAAAATGTTCAACCGATTGCTGGCTATTACACAATTTGCGAAAATTCGCGGAATTCGCGGCAAAAGGTTTGTTGTTTGAAATTCAATCCCGCCAGAAACGGGAGAGCCTTATTTTTCTAGCCACCTGACACTTTGTTTTTTTGGACGCAGATGAACGCTGAAAACGCTGATTCAAACCGTTTTGCTCTTGGTTTTCAAAAAATCTGCGTTGATCTGCGTCCCATTTTTAAAACTGTCAGGTGGGTAGTTATTTTTCCAAATACGGCCTCGCCATCAACAACGCCGCAAGCGACTTGGCGTCCGGCATCTCGCCGCGTTCGGCCATGGCAATCGCTTCTTTCACAGGGATTTTCTCCACGGATAAAAATTCATCATCGTCGGCTTCCAGGGGATTGTGTTTCAAGTTTGTGGCCAGGAAGACGCCCATGTATTCGGTGGAGTAGCCAGGCGCGAGGTAGAAAGAGCCGATGTGCTTCAACGTGCCTGCCTCCATGCCTGTCTCTTCGCGGGTCTCGCGCGCGGCGCACACTTCAAACGGCTCGTCGCCATCGCGTGTGCCAGCGGGCAGTTCGAGCAAGTCCATGCCTGCGGCGTGGCGGTATTGGCGGACGAAAAGCAGGTTGCCCTCACTGTCCATGGGGATGATGATGACCGACCCGCCATGTTCTACAATGTCATATTTCGTTTCGCGGCCATCGGGCGTTTTCATCGTATCACGGCGGATTTTAAAGGCGCGTCCCTGCATGAGGGTTTCGGAACGAAGCAATTCAAATGGCATGGCGGTTTCCTTTGCTGGTTAATAAAAAAAGGCCCAGGTCAACTGCCTGGGCTTTGGTTTGAAATTTACGGTATCTTTAGCTGTTGCCCGGCGGTCAATTTTGCTGAGACCGCGATGCCGTTCGCAGAAGCAATCGCATCGGGATAAAGATCGCCAAATTTACAAGACACGCTGTAAAGTGTATCATCCGCAGTCACGGTGTACGTGGTCGGGTGCGCCAGCAAAACGCGCGGTCCGGGGAATGAGCCGCTTTGTGGGATGATCAACTTTTGACCCACAGAATATATATCCGGGCTGATGAGTCCGCTTGCGCTGATCAAGGCTTCCGGGTCTACATCGAAACGGCGGGCAATGCAATAGGGCCATTCACCGGCTTGCAAAAACCATTCTGTAGGCCGCGTACCCGCTGGAACGGCTGTGGCGGCAGATTGTGTATTTGCATTGGTGGGTGTGCTGATAACAACAGGGGTCGAAGTGGCGCTGGCAATTGCCCCGCTCTGTGGAGTGATGACAGTGCCCGTTGTGACTGCCTGCGGCGTGGTGGGTGTACTCGGCGTGCTGGGTGTGCCGCCTCCAGCCACAGTAGTTTGCGCTACGGCGGTCTGCTTGGCAAATTCCTCGATCATCGCCATTGGGTTTTCCGCCGAAGAGAGCGGCTGAACAAACAGCCCTTCCGGAATTAATGTCGGCGTTGCAACGGGGGCGGAAGACAAAGATTGCGTGCAGGCAGACACCAACATGGTTGATATCACAAAAATGAAAACCACTGTCATGCCGCGTTGTTTTTTATTCATAGATTCTCCTCATTCATCATAATCAACAAAGGATGGTAGCACATCACCTTTAAAGCGTCAAGCCGCGCACCGCAATGCAGGTAAAAAAACAGGCAGTTATAGACTGACTGTCATCAATTTGATATTTTCGATGGGGGTTTGGATGACTACATCACAGCCCGGCCAGACTGCATCCACCCCCGCCTCTTTCGCGCCGACAACTGCCTCAACCACCTGAGCAGACTCTCCCCGAAACAGAGTCCGCACGGGGTCAATATTCCCAAAAAACAAAGTATCTTTCAACACCGCACGCGACCCCGCGAGATCATTCGTCTGGTCCACCGAGATCGCATCCGCCCCAGACTGCGCCAGCAACTGCATGGACTTGTTCGTATTCCCGCACACCGACAACACACGCGGCGCTGGGATTTCTACATTTAACCTTTTCAACGTAGGCAAAACGAATTGCTCGAATTTCGCAGGCCCAATAAACCCCGGCGACCCGCCCATCTCGTGGACGGTGATAAAGTCTGCGCCTGCTTTTTTATAGGCAATACCAATTCGGGAGAGGAAAGAGGAAAGATGAAAGAGCGCGTCAATTACCATCTGCGGCTCTTTCTTCATTTCGATAAATAAATTCTTCGGGTTGCAAAGATACAAAAGCAAAGTGTACGGCCCCGGAATCATCCCCGAAATAACAACATCTTTGCCAATATCATCCTTCACCAGCCCAATTGCTTCACAGATAATCGGCAATCTCCCCCTCCCCCAATCTCTAATCTCCAATCTCCCAATCTCTTCAACACTCTCCACCAACGCCCCCCTCACCTGTGGAAATTGAAATTCCCCGCCCTCATAGAAATTCAACTCCGCGCCCAACGCTTCAGCAGGCACGCACAAATCCAACGGCAGTGTCGCGGACGGCATCCCCGTCAACTTGAAGGTGCTCGCCGCCGCCTTCGCCATCTTTTCCGCATCCTTGTGAATTTCGCGAAATATCAATCCCTCACCCTCCAACCCCTCTGCGGTGACATGGATCAATCCGCTAAAAGCAGGCTGTGTGTGTATTTTTTTACCAGACAATAACTCTAAAATTTCTTCGCGCATGGTACATCCTGTTACAAGTTACGGGTTACAAATTACTTGTCATGTAACTTGTAACCCGTAACAAATTTACCAATTACCAATTCCCAATCACTCTTTCACAGCCTTCGCAATCGCCGCGATGTGCTCGGGCGTATTTCCACAACAGCCGCCCACGACCTTTGCGCCCAGCTCCACATACTTCTTCGCATAATTTCCCATGTCTTCGGGACCCATGTCATAGACGCCCTGCTCGGTCTCGATGTCCATGTGCGGGACGCCGGCATTCGGCTTGACCCACAGCGGGAAGTTGGGCACAGTCGCCGCATATTCCTTAACCACGGATTCCATGTTGTCCAGCGTCGTTCCGCAGTTTGCGCCGACCATCACTGCGTCCATTTCGCTATATCGTTTGATGACATCCTTTGGCTTCACGCCCATCATGGTGCGTGTGCCGCGGTCATAGCTGAATGAGATCACGATGGGCAGGTCTGTAACGGAACGAGCGCCTTCGAACGCGGCGGTTGCCTCTTCAAATGCGAACATGGTTTCGATCAACAAAAAGTCCACGCCGCCCTCGGCAAGGGCCTTGGCTTGTTCGGCGAAAGTTGCTTTAACTTCTTCCGCTTCCAATGGGCCGTAGGGTTTTATCAAAGCGCCGACGGGGCCCATAGAACCAGCGACCAGCCCTCCGTTACGTAATGAAGCGGCTTTGCGGGCGATCTCCGCGGCGCGCATGTTCACTTCAGGAGTCCGATCCTGATATTTTGAATCCTTCATCCGCATACGTGTGCCGCCGAAAGTGCAGGTGAGAATAATATCCGAGCCTGCCTTGGCGAAGGAACTTGCCAAATTCAAAATGGTGTCGGGGTCGTCGATGATGAGGTCTTCGGGCGGCTTGCCTGGCTTGAGCCCCATCTTCTGCAAATTCGAACCCGTTGCCCCATCCGCAACGAGAATTTCCCCGCCGTTCAAACGCTCCAAAAATTTGTTCATCCTGCTCTCCTATTTTTTTACCACAAAGCACACTAAGGTTTTCCTTCGTGACACTTCGTGTCCTTCGTGGTTAATATTTTTATTTCATGAAATTCTTCGCCATCGGGTCCGCTTTGCGATTCGGAATCAAATGCGCGATGTGCGGAAACGGCTCGCTCATGTGCGGGAAGCTCGTTGCCAGCATGAACTGATTTTGAAATTCAGGATCGGTGGGCAATTCAAAGCGTTCCACTTTGCGAGTCACGCCGTCGATCTCGTTGCGCTTTTCAACATTCAACAATGCAATGCGCGCGCCGTCGCCCGCCGCATTCCCAACCGCGTAGACTTTATCCAATTCACAATCAGGAATCAAGCCGATCAGCATCGCTTTTTCCTTGTCGATGTAACTTCCAAAACCGCCAGCCAAAATAATTTTATCAGGAGATTCCAAACCACTGCGTTTCAACAAAGTCCGCGCCGCAGTGAATAGAGCCGCTTTCGCCAATTGGATTTGACGTACATCCTGCTGGGTCATGGGGATGTCCCGCCCGATGGAGGTTTCCTCGGCCCAGGCAATGACATACTCCCAGCCACTTTCTCCCTTTCGAATACGCCTCGACTCCAGCCCTTGCTTGAACTTTCCCCGAGAATCAACGATCCCCGCCCGGAATAATTCTGCCACTGCGTCTATGATGGCGGAGCCGCAAATCCCTTTTGCCTTGCCCGTGTTCCATTCATCTTCCCCGACAATTTTGTATCTCGGTTCGAGAGTCTTTTCATCTATGTGGACTCGTTCGATGGCTCCAGGCGCGGCGCGCATTCCATATTCCACATGAGCGCCTTCGAGCGCAGGCCCCGTGGGTGTGGATGTGCAGACCAAACGTTTGCGGTTTCCGAGGATCAATTCTGCGTTCGTGCCCACATCGATCAACAGCCAGTTCTCATCCTGCTTGTGCGGCTCTTCGGCGACGATCATCGCGCTGGTGTCCGCGCCCACGAAGGATGCAATGGTGGGGAGTACGTGGATATTTCCCGATGGGTTGATGTGGATTCCAAGCTCACGCGCCTTCACATCCATAGATTTGTGGATGGCAGGCACGAACGGCGCAAGCCCCAGGTCTTTCGGGTGAAGATTCAACAAGACATGGTGCATGGTGGAATTTCCGACCAACACCATTTCCAGAATTTCACTCATTTTGATCTTTGCTTCGTGCGCGGCTTGCTTGAGCAATTTATTCAGCGTGGAAATAATCGCCTTGTGCAATTTCTCCAAACCGTCTGGGTTTTCAATTGCATATTGAATACGGGACATGACATCTTCACCGTACACAATTTGCGGATTCATTTCAGATTCAGCCGCCAGCAATTCCCCAGTTCTCAAATTACAGAGATAAAGCGCGACCGTCGTCGAGCCAATATCCACTGCCGCGCCGTAGCTGTCTTCCACGTAGCCAGCCTGCACTTCGATGACTTCCTTGTCCTGCCAGACGGAAACGGTCACATTCCATTTTGCCGCTCGCAAGGTGGCAGAGAGAGTTCGCAGACATTGATAATCAATTCCAAGTTCATACCAGCGTGGGAGTTTTTCATCTGCGCCGCGCACCAACGCCATCGAGGTTTCGAGTCCCTTGGCGAGACGTTCCCAATCTGCAATGGGACGTTCCAGATTGGGCGGGGTCATCGTCACCAGATATTTGCGTACCGAAGGCTTGACTTCGATCTCGCGCTCCGTCGCGCTCTTGCGGATGATCTGCTTGTTGCCACGGCTTTCCTCTGGGACATTGACCAGCACATCGCCGTGAATTTTGCACTGACATGAAAGACGCACCTGTCCCACTTCCCAGCCTTTGTCTTTCAGCAACTTGGGTCTGCGCGCAAAGTAGGCGGCTTCTTCCGTGGAAACGGGGGAGACGTTCTCTCGTCTTGAGTCAATGTTGTACTTCTCGAAGCGGCCTTCTTCAATTAAGACCATGCACTTGCCGCAGGTGGCATTCTCGGCACAAATCGATTCGATCTCCACGCCAAGCTCGCGCGCGGCAGAACGGACGGACATGCCTTCTTCTATTTGTCCACGGCTACCCGAGGGTTGCAAGATGATGGTGTGTTTTTTTGTCATAGGGTTGACGATTGACGATTGACGGCGGTCTGCGGTCTATCGTCCATGGTCTTTATTCGGGGACGCTTTCCCGACGGGGAATTTCAATTTTGGCAAACTCAGTTTCCAGTTCAGAAAGAAGCGCCTCGGCAATTTCTTCGGGAGCGCCTTCGCGTTCGATCCATTGGCCGCGTTTGTATTCCCTGGCATAGTCCGTTGTGGAAGTTGCGCCGACTGCCATCGCGTATGAGTCAATTTTGTCTTGAATTTTTTGGGAGAGTTGTTTTTTTACTGTGCGGCCATCGCCCTCGACGGTAAAAGATTGGGGAATGTGCTTCCAGTAGATGATGCGGTATTTTGCCATATTCACCTTTTGTATGTCCTTCGACTACGCCGCCGACAAGCGCGGCGGCTTCGCTCACATCATCCTGATGTATTTTCAGGAGGACGAGATTGTAAATTATATATAATTTTCAAGAGGGGATTTTACGGGATGATGGGCAGATGGTCAATGGAATAATTATTTCTCGCTCCCGAAAAAGCGTCGGGACAATGTGAGCGGAGTGAGGACATGCATTTGTCCGAACGAAGTCGAAGCGCAGTATTTTATGAAATAAAAATCATATAAGTCTTGTCCTGTGACTACACTCTTCGAAGCCAGTCCTTCGACTTCGCCGCAAAAACCATGCGGCTCCGCTCAGGACGAAGACATAGCATTTCCCGCCAGCCAGCCCGTCGTCCATGACGATTGAAAATTGAAGCCGCCCGTGATGCCGTCGATATCCAACACTTCGCCCGCAAAAAATAAATCTTCCACGATGCGGCTTTGCATGGTTTTGAAATCCACTTCATCCAAATTCACGCCGCCGCAGGTGACGAACTCTTCTTTGAATTGTCCCTTGCCTAAAATTTCAAATTGCCCTGCGGTTAATTCCTCGGCAAGTTTTCGCATTTCTGTTTTTGAAATATCGCCCCAGTTTTTATCGCCGATGAATTGAGTCAACTGTTTCCACAAGCGAATTGGAATCTGCGAGAACGCGGGTTGCGCTGAAATTTTCTTGCGCGCGTTTTCGTGCCAGTCTTTGTTGCGCTGTAAAATTTCCAGCGTGGCATCCAGCTTATAGTCACCGAGCCAGTTGACAGTTAAGGACGAGCGATATTTTTTGTCGAACAAAATGCGCGCGCCCCAGGCCGAAAGTCTCAGCGCTACGGGGCCGCTCAATCCCCAGTGGGTGATGAGCATCGCGCCGCTTTGTGTAATCGAATCCATTTTGAGGGTTACGTTTTCAACCGCCACGCCCGCCAGCCCGTCGATGCGTTTGTCTTTCACGTTGAAGGTAAATAAGGAAGGCACGGGTTCTTCGATGGAATGCCCAAGCGATTTGACGATCTCGCGCGTTTTGGAATCACTGCCTGTGGCGATTAATAATTTTTTTGTTTGGAGAGGAAGAACGTTCGCTTCATTCCTAACCTCCAGCTTGAACCCACCCCTTGGACTTTTTTCCACCTTTTGCAGGGTTGCGCCAACATGCACCTTCACCCCGGCATTCTTCGCCTCGAACAGCAGAATGTCTGCGATGGTCTTCGCCGAGTCGGTGACGGGAAACATGCGGTTATCGGCTTCGGCTTTTAGTTTTACGCCATGCGTTTCAAACCATTTGACCGTGTCCAACGGTTGAAAGCGGGTGAACGCGCCGCGCAAAGCCATGCCGCCGCGTGGATAGTAGCTGATGAGTTGCGCAGGGTCGAAGCAGGCGTGGGTTACGTTGCAGCGCCCGCCGCCAGAGATGAGCACCTTGCCCAGCGTCTGGCTGGATTTTTCGATAATTAAAATGCGCAGGTTTGGGTTCAACTCTGCACAGCGGATGGCGGCGAAGAAGCCCGCAGGCCCGCCGCCCGCCACGATAACGTCCCATTTGGTGGTGATGTAGTTTGCCATAAGTTGCCTGAGTATACCTGCTAACCTGTAATAAAAATTACGCGTTGCAATTGTACTGATGTGATTTATTGTCCAAATAAACTTATAATTGGAGAAACCAGCATTATTCCCTGTCATCATGAATCATTACATGCAAAGGGAGGGTTGCCCCTATGGTATGCGCACGAAAATTCGCGTTCGAGACTGTTTCTTAACTCTTTTTTAGACACAGACAGCACGGAGTAGGTTGAAATTCACGGAAGAAATTATAAAAAAAAGCCGTTCTTTTCCTAGCCACCTGACACTTTGTTTTTTTGGACGCAGATGAACGCTGAAAACGCTGATTCAAACCGTTTTGCTCTTGTTTTCCAAAAAATCTGCGTTTATCTGCGTCCCATTTTTAAAACCGTCAGGTGGGTAGTTCTTTTCCGTCTTTTCCGTAACATCCGTGTACCAAAAGAAGAGCGATACGAACTTAAGAAACACTGTCTTAAGAACTAAGATAAGTTACTCAGTTGAATAGGAATGAGAGTATGACAAAATTTGACTCCCCAGGCTTAATGGATGAAGAATTCTACGAAATGTGCTCCACCCTGTTCAAAGTATCTGTCGACGCTCTGATCGTCATAGATGAAGACCAGTTCATCACCCGCCTCAACCAGGGCACGGAACAAATATTCGGTTACAAAGCTTCGGAGTTGATTGGAAAACCCCTGGACCTGCTTTTACCGAAGGATAGCATTGCCGCACACCGTTCCCACATCCGGGAGTTTAGCAAAACGCCCGAAACTGCAAGATACATGGGGCATCGGCAGGAGATATCTGGAATAAGAAAAAACGGGGAGGTCTTTCCCGCCGATGCCACCATCGCAAAAATTAAGGTGGGACAAAAACACTTCTTCTTTGCCAGCCTGCGCGATATCACTGAGCGTAAAAAAATCGAAGAACGACTCAAAGCCAGCGAAGCCTTCTCTCGGAGCATTCTCGATTCTCTGTATTCCCAGGTGGTTGTGCTGGATGCGCAGGGAGTCATCATTGCCGTGAATCGCGCCTGGGAGGAATTCGCGCTGGGCAACCGCGCCAATCAGGAAACCACTCTCGGCGTTGGTTTGAATTACATCGAAGCCTGCGAAAATGCCATCAGCGGGAATGACGAATATGCCCGCGCGGCAATGGATGGGATCCAAAAAGTGCGCGATGGACTCGAAACCCTGTTTACCCTGGAATATCCATGCCACTCGCCCGACGAACAACGCTGGTTTTTTATGCGCGTCGTCCCGTTGACCGATGGAAGCGGGGGCGTTGTCGTCTCTCACCAGGATATCACCGCCCGAAAGCTGGCAGAGAATGCCCGCGAGGCAAACGACAAAAAATTCCGCGCCCTCCTCGAAAACAGCATGGATGGTGTCCTGACACTCGACCAGAATGGAATAATAGAATATTGCAGTCCCGCAATCACCCGCCTGCTTGGGTATCCCATGGAAGAGCTTTCAGGAAGGAATGTGTTCGCCCTCATCCATCCCGATGACCTGAACGTCAATATGGCAGTGTTTGCAGAAATAATAAAGAACCCTGCCGAATTTCGTAAAAGCCAATTGCGTGTGCGGCATAAAAATGGAACCTGGCGGTGGCTTGAAGCGGTGGGCGCAAGTATGCTTCACGAACCCGCAGTGGGCAGAATCATCGCTAATTTTCAAGACATCACCGACCGCGTGGAAATATACACCGCGCTTCAAAAAAGCGAAGAACTCTACCGCCTGACGGTGGAAAATGCAACCGAAGTTTTTTACAAGGTACTCCTCAAAGACAATTCGCTTGAAGGACAGGTTGTTTTTGTCAGTCCGCAGGCTGAGATGTTAACAGGCCGCAAGGCGGATGAGTTCACACACAACCCGGCCTTGTGGGCAAGTTTGGTTCACGCAGACGATCTTCAAAAATTATTCCAGTCCACGCAAGAAGCCTTAACCAGCCGCCAGGCGGATACACGGGTGTACCGAATAAAAAATTCCACCACAAATGAATACCTCTGGATCGAAGACCACATCACCCCCCTGCTGGATGCAAACGACAGCCTGTTCGCTTATCAGGGTGTAGCCCGCGATATTACCAAGCGCAAGCAGGCTGAGGAGCAGTTTCAATTGGCGGAAACCAAATATCGTTCGCTGGTTGAATGGATACCCGCCATTATCTACACCACCAATTTGGAACGATTTTCAGCCACCACATATATCAGCCCGCAGGTTCAGGAAATTTTTGGTTATAGCGTTGAAGAATGGCAGGCCGACCCCGATATGTGGAACAAACTCCTTCACCCTGATGACCGTGAGCGCATGACCGAAAAAGTGTATCAGACCCAGGCTTTCGGAGAATCATACGCGGAAGAATACCGCATCATACACAAATCAGGAAAGATAGTATGGATTCGCGATGAGGCCACGCGAGCGCTGGACCAAAATGGAAACCCGCTGTATCTGCTTGGCATTGTGCTCGATATTACCAAGCGCAAACGCGCGGAAGAGCTGGTGCGCGAAAGCGAAGAACGCTACCGCGCCCTTGTGGACCAAGCCTCGGATGGCATATTTATTTCCGACCCACAGGGACATTATACAGACGTGAACGCCAGCGGCTGTACCATGCTGGGGTACACACTCGAAGAAATGCTCCGCTTAAGCATCGTAGACCTGATTTCTGCCGAGGAAATCGCCAATACACCCCTCAGGCTCAATGAACTGCGCGCCGGCAAAACCGTCATAAGCCAGCGTATGCTCAAACGCAAAGATGGCGCGCTTCTGCCGGTGGAAATCAGCTCAAAAGCCCTCGCCGATGGGCGCCTGCTTGGAATCGTGCGCGACATCACCGAACGCAAACAGGCAGAGATTGCCCTCCAGGAAGCCTACGAACACCTCGAACGGCGCGTCAAGGAACGCACCGCCCAATTACACGCCGCCAACACCGCCCTCGAGAAAGCCTCCAAACTAAAGGATGAATTCCTCGCCAGCATGAGCCATGAACTCCGCACCCCGCTCAACGGAGTCATCAGCTTGAGCGAATCCCTGCGCGAAGGCACCTATGGCGAAATATCCCCGCGCCAGAACAAGGTTCTCGATGTGATCGGCGAAAGCGGCCACCACCTGCTCGAGTTGATCAACGACATCCTCGACCTCTCCAAAATCGAAGCGGATAAATTAACCCTGCAATACGAAACCCTCAACCTCAAAGCCATCTGCGAAGCATCCCTGAGCATGGTCAGCGAGACCGCCCGCAAAAAGAAATTGAAGATATCCACTTCCATCACAAGCGAGCCACAAACCATCCACGCCGACGGCCGCCGCTTGAAACAAATGCTGGTCAACCTGCTGGGCAATGCCGTCAAATTCACACCGCCCGGCGGCAGTATTGGACTGGAAGTTTTGCAGGAACATGAACACGCCCTGCGCTTCACCGTTTGGGATACAGGCATAGGCATCCCCGCCGCACAAGTTGAAAAACTATTCAACCCCTTTGTCCAGTTGGATAGTTCCCTCGCCCGGCCATACGAAGGCACAGGGCTTGGCCTCGCGCTTGTCCGCCGCCTGGCAGATATGCACAATGGCAGTGTGGGCCTGGAAAGCGTCGAAGGCGAAGGCAGTCGCTTTTACTTCATCATCCCCACCCTTACAGCGCGGAATGTGCTGGAACAAGAATCCACCCAAATTTCAGAAACAATCCCTCAGCCCGCCGCCCACCCTCGACCCGCCGCCTCCATCCTGCTCGTCGAGGATAACCCAACCAACATGATGGTCACGAACGATTATTTGACCACCAAAGGCTACAAAGTAGTCATAGCAGAAAATGGACTGGAAGCCCTCCAACAGGCAGAGACGCATCATCCCGACATCATTCTCATGGATATTCAACTGCCCGTCATAGATGGACTCGAAGCCACACGCCGCCTCCGATCCGCGCCCGAATTTGATTCTGTTCCGATCATCGCTCTCACCGCCCTGGCCATGCCCGGTGACCGCGAACGCTGTCTCTCCGCAGGCGCCACCGAATATTTGTCAAAACCCGTCAGCTTGAAAAAACTGGCAGAACTGATCACCAGCTTGTTACGATGAATGAACCGCCCTCATCCGCCTGGAATTAAAGTCTCTCGTTTTCTTGACAGCATCCCCATAACGGTAAAACCATATAAAGCCGCCCTTTTCCGTGCGCGAAGCGTCTGTGTACAAAAAGAAAGCGATAAAGACTTAAGAAACGCTCTTCAACAAACGCTTCGCTAAATATTTCGGATCGCCTCTGCCAGCTCCGTGGGGTTTTCTTCGGGAATGAAATGTCCCGAATTCGGGAAACGCATTACCCTGGCTTGTGGAAAAGCTTTGATCCATGTTTGCAATTCTTTTTCCCGAAATGCAATATCTTTCCCTCCCCAGGCAATGACGGCGACTTTGTCGTTTAAAACTTGACGCTGATTCCACAGCGATTCCAGCCAGTCTGAAGCCCCTGCAACTTGCGCTGGGAAAACCCAATTGCCTTTTCGATCTTCAGGGTTGGGAAACTGCTCGATATAGTGCTTGTGGATGTGCGGGGTGAGTTTTGATTTATCCCCAAACGCCGCGTACACAACGTTCTTGGCGAAAAAATTTTGAGTTCGGATCAGCCAGCGCCCAATAGGGCCTCCCACAATTGCGCTGTATGCCACGTAGTACAGATCGTTCTTCACAGACCACAACCAGGTATTCGTGATGGCGATGGATTTTATTTTTTCGGGATGGCGAATCGCGTAGGATAAACCAATCGGGCCGCCCCAATCGCCGACGACAATTGTGATTTGTTCCAGATTAAGGGATTCCAATAGCGCTTCCAAATTCCTGGCCTGGTCTTGCGGCAGGTAGGAAAAATCCGAGGGTTTATCGGACAACCCAAATCCAATATGGTCCACGGCAATACAGCGATACTGACCCGAAAGCGCTTTGATCATTTCCCTTGATTCAAACGACCAGGAAGGATTCCCAGGCACGAACACAATCGGGTCTCCCGCCCCTTCATCCACGTAATGCATGTCTCCATACGGTGTTGAAAAGTAATGATCTTTGAAGGGATATTCCTTTTCATCCAGCCATTCGGGTCTTGTTCTGTTTTTCATGTTTGCTCCTGATTTTATTTCAACTAATTACTAATTACTAATCACTAATCACTGTTCACTGATTACTGATTACCGTTCAGATTTTTGATCGCCTCTGCCAGTTCGGCGGGGTTTTCTTCCACAATGTAATGCGCTGAGTTGGGGAAACGCATCACTCTGGCTTTTGGATATTCCCTCATCCAGGTTTGCAACTGAGGCTCCCGCATGGCGATGTCTTTTTCGCCCCAGGCAATCAGGGCAATCTTGTCGTTGAGGATATGCCGTTGATTCCACATCGATTCCAGCCAATCGGAAGCGCCAATGATCTGCTCGGGAAAAACCCAGGTGCTTTTTCGTTCTGAAGGTGTGGGGAATTGTTCAACATAGTGCTTGTGGATATTCGGAGTGAGTTTTGATTTATCCCCAAGCAGGAGGCCCATGTTTTTGGCGAAAAAGTTTTTCTCGGCGTTCAGCCAACGCCCAATGGGGCCTCCCATGAATCCGCTGAACATTTGGTAATAGAGTTCCTTCTTAAGCGACCAGAGCCAGCTATTCGTGATCACAATGGATTTTATTTTTTCGGGGTGGCGAATGGCGTAGGATAACCCAATGGGACCGCCCCAATCGGCAACGACCATGGTGATCCGTTGCAGGTGGAGGGATTCCAGCAGGGCTTCAAAATGTTTTGCGAGGTCTTCTGGCAGATAAGAATAATCCGCTGGTTTGTCAGAAAGCCCCAAACCGAGATGGTCCACCGCAATACAGCGATACTGATTCGAAAGGGCTTTGATCACGTTCCTTGCTTCAAACGACCAGGAAAGATTTCCATGCACAAAAACGATTGGGTCCCCGGCGCCTTCATCCACGTAATGCATGTCACCATGCGGCGTTGAAAAGTAATGGGATTTGAAGGGGTATTCTTTTTCATCCAGCCAGTTTGGTCTTGTTTTGTTGTTCATATTCTCTCCTCAGTTTGTATTTCTGTCATTGCAAGCGAGCGAACTAATGACGGATTAGGTATTTTCTTCAACGATCATCGAAATTTGATGCAGCCCGCGCATCATCAAATCCCATTGCTCTGCGCCGATCTCATTCACAATACGCGACTGCGCCTTCTCCCAATAGGGGAGCGCCTTCTCCAGCGTGGACTGCCCCTTGGGCGTCAGCGTCAGCGGACGGGAACGGCGGTCGCTTCCCACTTTGACCTTGACCAGTCCCTTCCTCAGAAGCGGACTCAAGTTCCGAGTCAGCGTCGTCCGATCCATTGCCAGTATATGTGCCAGCTCCTGCATGGAGGCTTCATCCATCATGGACAACGCACTGAGCAGGGAATATTGCGTGGAGCGCAGCCCAGAAGGAGCCAGTGTTTTGTCATAATATTGGGTGACAAGCCGGGTGGCGCGGCGGGTATTGAATCCAACGCAGGGAACTGCCTGGCGGACAAATTCGTAAAGGCTTTCTTTTGGCATCTCTTTGAACATAATGAGTGTATATACACTTATTATTGAGATTTGTCAATGTGCAGAAAGAGCGCCAGCCTTTTCCGAAAAAGTAAGAGTTTTTACTTTGTTGACAGCCGTACAAAGTCATGTTATTCTGTACGGCAAGAGGAAGCCATGCAAGAGACAAAATTAACCATCCGCCTGCCGCGCAAATTACTGGAAAACGCCAAGCACTATGCACGCCAGCAAAATACCACCCTGACCAACCTAATCAGCGAATACCTGGTGCAAATTCCTGCGCCGCTGACTGCCTTGGAAAACGCGCCGATTGTCCGCAGGCTTTCGGGAACGCTTTCTCAGGATGTTTCAGTGGATGATTACAAACAACATGTAGCGGAAAAATATGGCGCAAAAAATTAAAGTCCTGTTCGATCTGAATATCATCCTGGATGTTTTACAGGAACGAGAACCCTTCTACGAGATTTCTGCCCAATTGCTTGCCCATGCCGAGACGGGGAAGTTTCAAGGCTTTGTTGCGCCCCATTCATTGACCACCCTGTTTTACCTGATTCAAAAAGACCAATCTGCCGCACATGCGAAGGTGACGATTACCAACCTCCTGCAAATTCTCAAAATCGCCGCCGTTGACCAATCCACAATCGAGCAGGCATTAAGCCTGCCGTACAAGGATTTTGAGGATGCTGTCCAAATGATGGCGGCTCTCCAATGCAAAGCGGATTATCTCGTCACGCGCAATGTAAAAGATTTTCGCCCCGCGCCATTGTCTGTGATACAACCCAGTGAATTGCTGGCGTTGATATAGGGATTTTGGAAGATTCGCCCCCCTGCGGACATGCGACTCGCAATGCAAGCCTTTCGCGAAGATATGTCAGGTCTTATTTTTCTGGTTGCACAGTGCAACCGCTCGTGCTATAATTTTCATGGAAAGGAATAAACTTATGAATACCTTACATGTCCGCAGTGTACCAGACGATTTATATGAACGGCTTCAACAATTAGCCCATGCAAGGAATCGTTCTTTGAGCGCGCAGGTGATTACCATGCTTGCCCAGGCTGTTGAAGACGAAGAACGCCGAAAAAAACAAGCCAAAATCCTAACTTCCATTCAGCGAAGACGCTTCAAGGCTCCCAAAAATACGCCTTCCTCTCTTGAATTGTTACGAGAGGATCGCGGACGATGACAGAAGTTGTCCTGCGTTGTGTGATGGATGCCAGCGTTGGCATTAAGCTGTTTATTGAAGAAGAATTTTCCGACAAGGTTCAAAGGCTATTTGCCAGACTGACCGAAGATCCGCAAGCGGAAATCCATGTCCCTGATTTGTTTTATATTGAGTGCGCGAACATTTTGTTGAAATACACCCGCCGATTTGACCGTCCGTTGGAAGATTCACTGGCAGATATAAAAGACTTGGGGGAACTGGCGCTCAAAACAACTTCAACTTTGGAATTGATCGAAGACGCTTTGCAACTGGCAAGCGAGAAAAAATTGACTGCGTATGACGCATGTTATGCCGTGCTTGCACAAAAACTCGGCTTGCCCTTAATCACTGCGGATGCTCCGCTGGCAAAAGCCGTTGACTGGGCGGTCTGGATTGGGGATGTTGAGATATAAATCACCCCTCGCGTGGACATATGACTCGCAACGCAAGCCTTTCGCGAATGCGCGCCTGTTTTGTTGTATACTCGAACAAGATCGGAACACATATAACAGTGTCTTCATTTTGAAGATTTCGAGATTAACTGGAACTGGAGGAAAAAGACATGAAGAAATTCCAAGCTGTCTTTTTGTTTATGTTTCTGATCGCATGTTCGCCGAGTCAGCCCGTCTTACCGACAGTAAGTTATGATATTGAAACAACTTCCACTCCTCCTGCAACACTGCCGACTCTAACACCTATACCAACGACGATGCCCGCCGCAACATTAACTCCAATTGGAGGTGGATCGGGCAAAATTACTTTCACATCCGAGCGGGATGGAGAGCAGGGAATCTATGTGATTAATACAGATGGAAGTAATTTGGTTGAGTTGGCAGGCGATATTCCCTCTAAGTTTTATCCAGCCTGGACTCTTGATGGCGCAAAAGTTTCGTTTAGCACGGCTACAGAAAAGTCCGCCAGTCTTTACATTATCGACGCCGATGGTTCAAACCTTGTCAAGGTGTTGGATACAAGTGAAATTAGGGCGTATGATCAAATCAGCCCGGATTCTACGGTTGGAATTAGTTGTTGCACTGTCTGGTCTCCAGATGGCGAGAAAATTATTTTTAAGACCTCTCGCGACGTGGGGCGCTTTGGAAGTATTGGGCATATTCATATCCTAAATCTGACCAATAATCAGAAGTTTGATTTTCGAGCCGCCGGTTGGGCTGGGATTTTTTGGTCTTCAGATAGTTCGAAATTTGGAGTTATTGGGACAGATCGGTGTGGAGGGTTTTGGTTATGTGTGATGAATACTGCGGATGGGATACCTGTGGACTTGAAGGGTATTTATAGCGTCACATTTCCTAGTAATCTGTATTGGTCGCCGGATGGGAAAAAGATAACCTTTGCAGCATTTTGGAACAGCAAAAATATGGATGTATTTGTATTGGATGAGGATTTTTCCAACGCCATTAACATTACGTCCACCTTGGTGAATGGGCAAAACGAAGGACCAGTTTGGTCGCCTGATAGCCAGAAGATTGCTTTTACTTCATGTGATGTTAATTTGTGCGAATTATATGTTGCAAATGCTGATGGTACTAACTCCATTAAACTCACGCCACAGATACTTGGATTGAATAGCATGGTGTGGTCGCGCGATAGTGAAAAAGTAGTTTATGTTTCCGTTGAAAACGGTAATAGTGAAATATTTATAGCGGACTCCGACGGTAGTAAATCCATTAATCTGACAAAACACCCTGCAGATGACAGTAACCCTGTTTGGTCACCGGATGGCACGAAACTTGCATTTGTCTCAGACCGTGATGGCAATGATGAAATCTACATCATGAATGTAAATGATCAATATGTGTTTAGATTAACGAAGAATGATACCAACGATTTTTCACCAATCTGGTTGCCATGAATGTAGTAGTGAGCAAGGAAAATTATGATATGACGAGCGCGGGTGTTTTCCTCTGGGTGTTTTCCTCTTGACTCATCCGCATCTCTCGCATAGAATACCGCCCAATAACATACATAAAACGCTGACGAGGACGAGTACACTTCAAAGCGATTACCAGAGAGCCTAGCAGAAGTTCTGAAAGCGAGGCAAAAGCGCAGAAGTCGAATGGCCCTCCGAGTTGCGAGAGCAAAAACAGTTTGATAGTTCGGTAGTCAAATCGTCGAGTAGCTCAAGTCGGGACGCTCCCGTTATAGGGCAAGGGTATAAATCAGTGACCAGGTTTCAGTTGGTCGGTGATCGTACCTGAAAAGTGACACTGGCTTATCTTCCCTGTACTCACACAGGGAATTTTGTTTAAGGCAACGCGTTTAACTTGGGTGGCATCACGAGACTCCCCTCTCGTCCCAATGGACTGGAGGGGCTTTGCTTTTAAATGCAGAATGAGGAATGCAGAAGTCAGATATTCTTCATTTTGCAATCTGCATTCTGCATTTACCAAGGAGTTTTTATGTTACTTGAATCAACCAATGTGCAAACTATTATCAGGGAAATCTCCGCCGATCTCGAAACTCCCGTCAGCCTGTATCTCAAACTGCGCGGAGACGGCGCATCGTTCCTGCTGGAATCTGTCGAAGGCGGTGAGCGGATTGCGCGTTACTCGTTCATCGGCGTTCAACCCAGAGCCGAATATATTTTGCGCGACGTTGAAATCGAAATCAAAGACAATTACGGAACACGCACTACGCAACACGAGGGCGACCCCACTCACTTTTTACAAAATGAACTCAGCCGCTTCCCCGCCGTCCGCGTGCCGAACGCGCCGCGCTTCACGGGCGGGTTGGTGGGCTTTCTCGGGTTCGAATCTGTCAGATTTTTTGAACCAACTCTCAGCGCGAAAATGAAGCGTGCTGAGCGCAGTCGAAGCATCCCCGACGGCATCTACCTCCTCGCCGATACCATCATCGCCTTCGATCATGCGCGTCGCAGTATTTTCCTCATCGCAAATGTTTTGGATGGTGATGTTGAATCGGCAAATCAAAAATTGGATATGATTGAGTCGCGCATTCATCAATCCTTGCCGCCCGCGCAGAAAATCAACGTCACGCCGTCGAAGGTCAAGTCGAATCACACGCAGGGTACGTACGAAGACATGGCGCGCGCCGCGAAGGAAAATATTTTGGCGGGCGATATTTTTCAGGTGGTGCTTTCACAGCGCTTCACCCGCGAGACGGACGTTGCGCCGTTCGATGTCTATCGCGCCGTGCGCAGGCTCAACCCGTCGCCGTACATGTTCTTTTTTGATTTCGGACTCGTGGACGGTGAACCGCTTTATTTAGTTGGATCATCGCCCGAGATGTTTGTGCGCCTCGAAGGGAACACCGCCTCTCTCCGCCCGATTGCTGGGACGCGGCCCCGAGGAGCAGATGCCGCCGCTGATGAATTGCTTGCCAAAGAACTGCTCGCTGACCCGAAGGAACGCGCCGAGCATGTGATGCTGGTTGATTTAGGTCGCAATGATTTGGGTCGCGTCTGCGAATATGGTACAGTGAAAGTCTCCGACTTTTTTACCATTGAAAAATATTCACACGTCATGCACATCGTCTCGCATGTCGAAGGGAAGTTGAAACCTGAACTGACCGCGTTTGATTTAGTGCGCGCCGCCTTCCCCGCAGGCACCGTCAGCGGAGCGCCGAAAGTTCGCGCGATGGAGATCATCGCCAACCTCGAACCCGACGCGCGCGGCGCGTACGCAGGCATGGTCGGCTACTTCGGTTTCGACGGCGCGATGGACACCTGCCTCGCCATCCGCACGATGGTCGGGCGCGGCAACACCGTCAGCGTGCAAGCAGGCGCAGGCATCGTCGCGGATTCGAATCCGACGACGGAATATCAGGAAACCGTAAACAAAGCATCCGCCATGTTGAGAGCGATTGACGCAGCGGAAAATCAAGGATGAAGGATAAAGGATGAGGGATGAATGAAAAACCATTTCACCTTCGCCCTCGCCTTTGCCCTTTGCCTTTTTTCATCCTTCATAATTCATCCTTCATCCTTACAAAAGGAATTACCCATGACCCCCAAACCCCGCCTCCTCACTGGCGACCGCCCCACAGGACGCCTGCACCTCGGACACTACGTCGGCTCGCTCTCGAACCGTGTGCGCTTGCAACATCAATACGACTCCTTCTTCATCATCGCGGACTTGCACACGCTGACCACCAAGCCCGAACCTCAATACATCAGAGAAATTCCAACTTTTATCAAAGAGATTGTGTTGGACTATCTCGCCATCGGCATTGACCCGAACGTCAGCACGATTTTTGTGCAATCGGCGATCCCTGAAACCTATCAGTTGAATCTGCTCTTTGAAATGCTGGTCACCGTTCCGCGTTTGGAACGTATGCCCACGCTCAAAGACATGGCGCGAGACGCCAATATGGACTCCATGCCGTTCGGTCTGCTCGGCTATCCCGTGTTGCAGGCAGTAGATATTTTGCTCCCGCGCGCGCAAGCCGTCCCTGTCGGGCGCGACAATCAATCACACGTCGAACTCGCCCGCGAAATGGCACGCAAGTTCAACAACCTCTACGGCGAAGTCTTCTCCGAACCCGAATCCATCATCGGTGATGTCCCGCTCCTCGTCGGCACGGACGGACAAAACAAAATGTCCAAGTCGCTCAACAACGCCATCTACCTCTCCGACGACGCTGAGACGGTGAGGCAAAAGGTGATGAACATGTACACCGACCCCAAACGCCTCCGCGCCACCGACCCTGGGACGGTCGCAGGCAACCCCGTCTTTATCTACCACGACGCGTTCAATCCCTCCTATGCTGAAGTGGACGATCTCAAGGAACGCTATCGCCAAGGCAAAGTCGGCGACGTGGAAGTCAAAGAAAAACTTGCGCTTGCCATCAACAACTTCCTCGAACCCATCCGCGAAAAACGCGCCTACTTCCTTGCCCATCCCATGATTCCCCGCGACGTTTTAGCCAACGGCATCCGCCGTATGCAAGCCGAAGCCAAACAGACCATGGAACTCGTCCGCGAGAAAACAGGCTTGTCGTATTCGCTCGATTTGTTTGCAGATGAATTGGATATTTTCGGGAACGAAGACTAAAAAGCGACTTACCACGGAGCCCACTGAGTCCACAGAGATTTAAAAAGATTTTTCTCCGTGCTCTCTGTGTTCTCTGTGGTGAAAAAACTTCGTGCATCTTCGTGCCCTTCGTGGATAAAAAAGGATTTCAACATGTTGGTTCTAATTGATAACTACGATTCTTTTACCTATAACCTTGTTCAATACTTCGGCGAACTTGGCGCGGACATTCGCGTTTATCGCAACGACCAGATCTCGCTGAACGAACTCATCGCCCTCAAACCCGACCACCTCGTTATCTCCCCAGGTCCAGGTGAGCCGCTCAAAGATGGCGGCGTCTCGCCCGAAGCGGTTAAATACTTCACGGGCAAAGTCCCCGTGCTCGGAGTCTGCCTCGGGCATCAATGCCTCGGCGCCATCTACGGCGGCAAAGTGGATCGCGCTCCGCGCCTCATGCACGGCAAGACCTCGCCTGTCAAACACAACCAGCAGGGCATCTTCAAAGACATCCCGACTCCCTTCGAAGCCATGCGCTATCACTCGCTCGTCGTCTACGAACCAATTCCTGCTGAACTCGAAGTCATTGCCCAAACCGACGAAGGTGAGATCATGGGACTCAAACACAAACAGCACCCAACCTACGGCGTGCAGTTCCATCCCGAGTCGATTCTCACCGAACACGGCAAGCACCTGCTCAAGAATTTTCTCGAAATCAAAATGCCCGCCACGCAACACGCTACAAGCAACACGGACATGCTCAAACCCTTCATTGCCAAAGCCATCAACCGCACCGACCTGACCGATCTCGAAGCCGAAGACGCGATGAATATCATTATGACGGGTCAAGCCACCCCCGCGCAGATCGGCTCGTATCTCACTGCCCTCCGCATGAAGGGTGAGACCATTCCCGAGATTACAGGTTCCGTCCGCGCCATGCGTAATGTCGCGGTGAAGGTCAATGTCAATTCAACCGACCCCATCTACGACATCGTCGGCACAGGCGGCGACGGCGCGCACACCTTCAACATCTCGACAGCCGCGGCATTTGTCCTCGCAGGCACAGGGCGCAAAGTTGCCAAGCATGGAAATCGCGCCGCGTCCTCGCAATGCGGCAGTGCAGATGTGCTCTCCGCCCTCGGTGTCAACCTCGACCTCACGCCCGATCAAGTTGCCAGAGCCATCGAACAAGTTGGCATTGGCTTCATGTTCGCGCCCAAGTTTCATCCCGCCATGAAATACGCCGTCGGTCCGCGCAAAGAGATGGGTCAGCGCACCATCTTCAACGTCCTCGGTCCGCTCACCAATCCCGCGGGCGCGCGCATCCAACTCACGGGCGTCTATGACGCCAAACTCACCGAGCCGCTCGCGCACGTTCTCAAAGAACTCGGCAGTCAAGCCGCGCTCATCATCCGCGGCGCGAACGGTCTCGATGAACTCAATCCCACGGGCGTCAATCGCGTCAGTCATCTTCGCAACGGCGCAGTCGAAACCTACGATCTCAACCCCGCCGACCTCGGTCTCGCGCCCTGCACCGTCGCAGACCTGCGCGGCGGCACGCCCGATGAATCAGCGGAGATGATGCGTCAGATTTTGAGTGGCAACTTGAAAGGCGCAAGACGCGAGACCGTCCTCCTTAATACCGCCGCCGCCCTCGCCGCTGAAACAGGCGATTTCAAATCCGCGCTGGTTGAAGCGACAGCATCTCTCGATGACGGCAAAGCCCTGGAAAAACTCAACGCCCTTGTCGAATTTACCCGCCCATGAATATTTTAGAAAAAATTCTTGAACAAAAAAAATTGGAAATTGCGGCGCTCGACGCTGTTGCATTGCGCCGCGCCGCAGAGCAGAGTCCTGCGCCCAGAGATTTTCTTTCCGCAATTAAACGCCGCCGCTTCGCCCCCCGCCCGAGCTTGATCGCTGAACTAAAGAGAGCCTCTCCCTCCAAAGGGATTCTCGCCCCGCACCTCGACCTCTTCCAAGTCGCCGACATCTACGCCCAAAACGGCGCATCAGCCATCTCTGTATTGACCGATGAAAAATTCTTCATGGGCAACATTGCCACGCTTCGCCAACTCCGCCAGAACCAAGTAGCAATCTCCAATCACCAATCTCCAATCTCCAACCACCAATCTTCAATTACCAATTACCAATTACCTCTTTTGCGTAAGGATTTCATCATCGACGAATCCCAAATCTACGAAGCCCGCGCCAACGGAGCCGCCGCCATCCTCCTCATCGCCGCCGCGCTAACCGACGACAAACACTTCGCTGATTTACACGCTTGTGCTTTGAGTTTGGGATTGACCGCCCTTGTCGAAGTCCACGACGAAGCCGAAACCGAACGCGCCTTGAAAATTCCGAGCATCCAACTCGTCGGCATCAACAACCGCAACCTTGCAACATTTGAAGTCACTCTCGAAACCACCGAACGCCTCCGTCCGATGATTCCCTCCAATATCACCGTCGTCGCCGAGTCTGGAATTTTCACAGCCGCCGACGTGGAACGCCTCGCCAAAGCGGACGTAGACGCCATCTTGGTAGGGGAGGCGTTGGTGACTTCGGAAGACATCCCCGCGAAGGTTCGTGAATTATCTGGAATGCAGAATGCAGAATGAGGAATGCAGAATATTCTGCACTCTGCATTCTTCATTCTGCATTGAGACACTTATGACCAAGATAAAAATCTGCGGAATCAAAACATTAAAAGACGCGCTCGCGGCAATTGATTTGGGAGCCGATTATTTGGGTTTTAATTTTTATCCCAAGAGCGTCCGCTTTATTGAAAAATCCGCCTGCGCTGAAATCACATCTGAGTTGAAGCATAAACATCATCACATCAAACTCGTTGGCGTGTTTGTGAATTCAACCGTTGAAGAGATCAAATACATTCTTGCAACATGCTCGCTCGACCTCGCCCAACTCCACGGTGACGAAACACCAGAAACCTTCGCCCAACTTGCCCCGCACGTCTTCCGCGCCTTTCGCGGAATTCCAGAATCGAACGCTGGGTATGAAAGAAATGAAGCGCCTGTTATGTTGATTGACGCCGCCGTCAAAGGCGTTTACGGTGGTAGCGGAGTCACCGCGGATTGGTCAGCCGCCGCTGAACTGGCGAAGCAATATCCGCTGTTGCTGGCGGGCGGACTGACCCCCGAAAACGTCGCGAAGGCGGTTGGCAGAGTCAAACCCTGGGGTGTGGATGTGGCTTCGGGTGTTGAATCAACTGCGGGTGAGAAGGATGCGGGGAAGATGGCGCAATTCGTGAAAGAAGTCAAGAGATTGGAGATTGGTAATTAGTAATTGGTAAATCCCCAATCGCTAATCCCCAATTTCCAATTACCATTTACCAATTACCACCCACCAAGAGGTTTTATGACAACACTACTCCCCCACAAATTCGGTCCCTACGGCGGACAGTTCGTGCCCGAAACGCTCATGCCTGCGTTGATTGAATTGGAGCGTGAGTTCGTTTCGGCGCGCAATGACCCTGCCTTCAATGCGGAGTTCGATAAGTTGATGGCTTCATTTGTTGGGCGTCCCACACCGTTGACCTATGCCAAACGCTTGTCCGAAAAATTGGGCGGAGCGCAAATCTATTTGAAGCGCGAAGACCTGGCGCATACGGGCGCGCACAAAATAAATAACGCGCTGGGACAGGCGTTGTTGGTAAAGCGCATGGGCAAGAAACGGATTGTCGCAGAGACGGGCGCAGGTCAGCATGGAGTCGCATCTGCAACGGTGGCGGCATTGCTTGGACTCGAATGTGTCGTGTACATGGGTTCCATAGATATTGCTAGGCAGGAGCCAAATGTCTTCCGCATGAAGTTGCTCGGCGCGGTGGTGCGACCTGTGTCGTCGGGCACGCAGACCTTGAAGGACGCCATAAACGAAGCCATCCGCGATTGGGTGACGAATGTGCGCGACACACATTATCTTTTGGGTTCGGCGTTGGGTCCGCATCCATACCCGACCATCGTGCGCGAGTTCCAGTCAGTGATCGGACGCGAAGCGCGTGAGCAAATGCTCATGGACGCGGGGCGATTGCCCGATACGGTCATTGCCTGTGTGGGCGGCGGCTCAAATGCCATCGGCGTCTTCAGTGGATTTGTCAAAGATGAGCATGTGGAGTTGATCGGTGTTGAAGCGGGCGGAAGCGGAATTGAAACGGGAAAACACGCGGCGCGATTTGGCGATTTGACGAGAGGGCGCGTGGGAGTTATTCACGGCACGCGCACATACGTGTTGCAAGATGAAGATGGGCAAATCGCTGAGACTCATTCTGTCTCTGCGGGATTGGACTATGCCGCCGTGGGTCCCGAACACGCCATGCTGCGCGATACCGAGCGCGCCTTCTACACCTCCGCAACCGATGAAGAAGCGTTGAGCGCATTTCAAACTTTGTGCCACACCGAAGGAATCATCCCTGCGCTGGAGTCATCCCATGCTGTGGCGGAGGTTATCAAGCGCGCGCCGACCATGCGGAAGGATCAGGTGATTTTGGTGAATCTGTCTGGTAGAGGGGATAAGGATTTGAATACTGTGATAAAAGAAATGCAGAAGTCGGAATGAGGAATGCAGAATGAAAAACAGAATTGATGAAGCGTTCAAGAAGAAACCGATTTTCATGCCCTATTTCCCTTTGGGCTATCCTGACCTTGCGACTTCCATCGACGTGATCGAAGCCCTCGCCACGAACGGCGCGGACTTGATCGAAGTGGGGCTGTCCTTCTCCGATCCGCTGGCGGATGGACCTGTGATTCAGCAGGCTACGCAGGTTGCTTTGGAAAATGGAATTACGGTTAAGAAATCGCTCGAAGCCGTGAAAGAACTTCGCAGACGCGGCGTGACCATTCCGCTGATTCTGATGGGTTATTTCAATCCCATGCTGGCGTATGGACTGGAGAAATTTATTCGCGATGCAATGGATGCGGGTGCAGATGGTTTTATCATCCCTGATTTGCCGATGGAAGAGGCGGAGGAATTTGAATCCGCGCTGAGCGGAGCGACCCAACAGGGGAGCGAAGTCGAAGCGCAAGTTGCCCAGAACACCCGTCCTTCGGCGGCGCTCCGCTTCGCTCACATTGTCCCGATGCAGTTTCGGGAGGACGAATACCTGCCGTTGATTCAAATGCTCGCGCCGACATCGTCTGATGAACGCATGGAATCAATCGCCCGCAATGCGAAGGGATTTATTTATCTGGTTTCAGTTACGGGAGTGACAGGCGAACGCAGGGAAATTTCAAACGACCTCGGTGCGTTGATTGCCCGTGTCCGCGAACACACGTCCGCGCCTGTGTGTGTGGGATTTGGAATCAGCACGCCTGAGCAAGCGGCGCAGGTTGGTCAACTCGCGGATGGAGTCATTGTCGGTTCGGCATGTGTGAAGGCAATTGGGGGAAGTGAAAGTCCAGTGCAGGCGGCTAGGGAGTTTGCGAGGAGTTTTGCAGATTCTTTGCGACGTTAGCTTTTTACTCAACATCATCAAACTTGCTCAAATACTCCTCGTCCGACTGGTCCTTTGCCCCCAGGTGTTTCGTTTCGTATTCGCGGAGCAGTTTTTTTAATTCAGATAACGCTTCATCCCGTCCGTTGGCGACACTGCCATATTTTCTGATTGCATTAAAGACTTCATAATGGATGCCGCTGTACCCTGCTCCCGTTCCGCCCGATTGGACCCGATCCCAGGCGTCGGAGTACAGTTGGGATAATTGGTAATATTCATCCAATGATGTTATGGAGTTCTTTTTCTTCGAGGAGTTCTGCGACATGCTCCCCCTCCAGTTTTTCGAGGTGTTTCATCAGGTTGATTTTGAGGCGTTTGATCTCATCTTGCAACTGCTCGAATGTCGCAGGGCGAATGTCAGGATCGAAGTGGATTTCAGGGAAGTTGCGCTGGAAGATGTTCTTGACCAGCAGGATTTGATAGACCATCCGCCCGCTTTCCATTTTCCCAACATCTTTCAAAACGCCTGTATAGATCAACTTGTCATCGATATACAAACCGACATAATCACCGGGTTTCATATAAAACTCCTTGGCATCTTCTGGTGCATTCTATCATAATCCCCCATGCCATTTTTGATGTGCAGACAGCGCGGCGAAAGTTATAAATCCTCGCGCTGTACCCCGTCGAACTGCAAAATAAAATCCGCGCCGTAAACTTTGCTCGGAGTTTGGAATCCAGTTTTGTAATCATCCGAAAGAATGCGCTTCATGATTTCCACAGATGTGAGTGCGGTCAAATAATACGCTTCAGGCGTCCGCAGTTTTGCGCGGACGTTTTTTGTTCCGTCGCTCACTTCCGCGATGATCAAACTAAAACCCATCTCATTTTGTTTGCGCGATGGACCCTTTGCAAAAAATATACCGATCAGCCATTTGATGAAATTTCTTGCGGCGCGTGTGTAAAGCAGGGAGCCGGCAACCCGCGTGAGCCGCATTAACTGAATCATCGCTTTTGGGAAATTCATGTACACGGTCACATTGGGAATGCCCGTGCTGTGATAGGCCGTGCTCACATCACCCCAGCCCATTGAAACAAGCCGCGAAGGCCCGCGCCCAAAATCAATATCTTTGACTCCCCATAAATTTGGCACGCTCACAATTTTTCCGTCACGGCGAATGCGTCCCTGCCTGTGGCTGTTCTCGATTCCAGAACGGGCCGTGCCGCGCGAGACTCCACTGCCAATGCCTTTGATGTACAGATTTAAATTTGTCGCGCTCGAGAGTTTCCCCGCCGTGTATGCGATCAAACAATCCGATGGAACCACATCGAAGCCGCCGCCGGGCAGAAGCATCACGCCCGCGCGTTTTGCATCTTCGTCCATTGCGGCCAGCGCCTCAAAGCCTTCGATCTCGCCGCTGATATCCACATAATGTTTTTTGTTGCGAATGCACGCCTCCGCCATCTGGCGAAAGGTCAACACGAACGGGCCTGCGCAATGCAAAACCGCATCCACTTCCTGCAACGCAGAGTCCAATGCGGCGGTCTCATCCAATGAAAAAGAGTGGTATTCCAAATTATATTTTTTAGCCTGCGCGCGCAATTGATTTTCATCGCGTCCCGCGAGAATCAAAGACAATCCTTCCTTCACCGCCCGCTCGACGATCAATTGCCCCGTGTACCCATACGAACCATACACCAAAATTTTTTTCATGTTCTCTCTGTCCACGAAGCGTGCGCATATTTTTCTTTGACTAATTCATCGGCTCTTTGGATTTCGGATGGAGACAATTCGCCACGCTGAAAGTGGATTCCCAACTCCGCCTCAAACCCTTTAACGAAGGCCTGGGCTGTTGTTTCCCAATCAGTTTTCACGCTGGTAACTGATTCGACAGTCGTGGCGCGCGCGAGGAGTCTTTCCTTCGCCATCCCCCGCGCAGACTCGCTTTCAAAAACCAGCGCGTCGCAAATGCGGGTCAGGTCGCCTATTAATGGAAGAGAGCCGTGTTGCAACACGCCTTCCTTCTTGCGAGCCTGCGCCGAGCCGATCAACTTTTTTCCATCCACGGTGATCTCATACGTGGATGGAACTTCAAAGCAAACGGGGTTGTGGCGCAAAATGCCATTTTGCATTGCGTCTTCTTTTATCTCAACAGGCAACCCCAACTCACGCACCGCATGTAACAATGCCTTTGACAATCGGCTATAGGATTCCAAGATGCCGCCCGCAAGGACAGGCTCTTCCGCGTTACCTGTCACAGAGTAGGTCAATTCGTCCGTATGCAGAATCGACCGTCCCCCCGTGAGGCGGCGCACAACATCCCAACCGTGGGATTTAAGTCGCTCCGCATCCACATCTTTGAAGGATTGGGCATGTCCCAATGAAAGGCAGGGTGGATTCCATGAATACAAACGCAGGGTCGGTTGAGATTCCCCGCGATGGATGTGCTCGAGAATGGATTCATCCACGGCCATGTTCCATGCGCCTGTGGATGGGGGAGTGTAAAGAAGCCGCCAGTTTGTCATGGATGGTATTTTACCTGTTAAAAAAGTAGAGGCACGCCGCCGTGTCGTATGTATGCAAGGGTTGTCAGCATTCCCCTTTTCCCTCACCCCAAGTATGAAGACTTTTCGCCGTGTCGACTTCCCCCTCTCCCTGAGGGACGTGTGCCCGTAAGGGTAGAGGGCAGGGTGAGGGGTTCACCGCGCAGCATTCAATCTGCCTCCCCTGACACCCTTTGCATGCCACCCGTTTCCCTGTGGTTAAATCTTTGAAAACCCTTCCGCCGCATCTTCCAGTGTTTTTTCATTCAACTCTTCCAAGGGCGGGCGGACTGTCCAGTGTGGGAGGCCGTGTATTTTATGAAGCAAGCCTTTGAGCACAGGCGCGATGGGGGAGTAGTGCTCCAGAAAATGGCGCTGTTCGCTGATCTTTGCCTGAACCTCGGTTGGGTCTTTGCCTTCCTGATACAAATCCCAAACCTGGCGCAGGTTGTCGGAAATGAGATTTGCGGGGGCGGTGATGGCACCTTGGGCATTGTTTTTCAATGCGTGGTGAAAATAGGAATCCGTGCCGTTCAAGACGAGCAAGTCATTGCCGAAGCGTTGACCGAGCGCGGTTGCGAAGGCTTCATCGTGGGATGAGTCTTTGATGCCAGCGAATTGATCGGGGAATTTTGTTTTGAGTCTTTCGAGCAGATCCAGTGAAAAGCCAATGCCTGTCATCACGGGGATGTGATAGCCGAGGAGATATTTATTTGGCGGCACGGCTTTTTGAATCAATTCGCTGAACCAGTTGAACAGGCCGTCATCTGTAGCCTTGCGGAAATAATACGGCGGCAATACAACCACGCCATCGTAATCGAGTTCAAAGGCAAGTTTGGTCAACTCGATGGTTTCGGTGAGGCTGGGTGTGCCTGTGCCAGCGAGGAGTTTGAATCCGCGCAGTTGATTGCGAATCACGCGCACGGAGCGCATGAAGGCTTCGCGTTCTTTTGGCGAGAAGGATGGCCCTTCACCTGTGGTGCCGAAGAGCAATATGCCGTGGCATCCGCGAGAGGCGAGAAAATGCAAAAGGGCAGGAACAGCTTCAAAGTCGAAGGAAGAGGCGTCTGCTTTTAATGGAGTCACTGCCGCGGCGTAGACTCCTGCCAGTGGATGTAGGTCAGTCATGTTTACTAATTTTCTTTTATGAATTGTTTGGCGGCGGTTTCGGGCGGCTGAAGGGGCTGGCCTTCTTCTTTGGAAAGATAATGCTGATGGTCGAGAGTCCACAAATACAGGTCGCCTTCGGTTTTATCGGGGAATTCTTTTAAGATGCCGCTTTTTCGAATCACTTTAATGATCGGCGTATAAACCGTGTCGTACCAGTGCGCCACGGTTTCTTCTTCGGTGATGTCGCGTTTGAGGTCGATGCCCATGAAGTAACGATGCACGGCAATATGTTCGAGCATGCGCTCGAAACCGTCGGGGATATTTAATTTTACTTTGGCTTTTGGGCGCAGTCTGTCCAATGCGGTGCGTTCGAGAAAATCAACTTTTGAGCCGAGAATTTCAAGGTCTTCGGGTTTGATGTTTGCTGTGATGTTGACGCGTGTGGCGCATTCGCGCACTTCGGCTTCGATGTATAGCTGTCCCTGCTCGCGGGCAACGGAAACGCGATGATGGCCGTCCACGACAAAGTAGACGTCGCCAACTTTATACAAGACAACAGGCGGGAGATTGATTTCCTGATAAAAGGCGCGGTCGACTTTTTGCCAGCGGCTGGCGAGTTGATCTTCCTTCGGAAGGAAGGCGCGGTCAAATTCATGATAGCGGTTCAGACTCCCTGCAACCTGATCCACACGAACGGTTTTTACTCCCCGATAAATGGGTCCGCCGATCCGCAGTTTTTCCTTGATCTCGTCATAGGATAGCAACGTGGTGGTGTGTTTTCCAGCGACGACGGAGAATACCTGGTTGATAAAGGATTTGAAGCGCGCCTTGCTAAAGTCTGCGCGTGTGCGTGCGTTAAGTTCGTCTGACATGTTCGGCTCTCTTTTGTTAATTCACCTTACGCGCCCTCGTCCTACCCTCTCCCTCATCCCCCGCCCTTCCTCGAAGGGGAAGGGCGGGGGATGAGGGAGAGAAACTGCGTAAGGTGAGCTGTTAATTTACACTTCCAATATTTTATATGGATAAACATTCATTACTTTGGTTGTGCCAATGAAGGTCTCCTGGGGTTCCAGGTTGTTCCTGTAAAAATGGGTATGACCATGCAGGTGATGACGGGGTTTGGCGATGCGCGCCAGCCAGTTGAGGGCTTTCAGCCCGTGGTGAGCGGGGTCGTAGAAATCGTCGTGGATGCCGTAGGGCGGCGAGTGGCTGATGAGAATGTCCATTGCGCGGCCATGCCGAATGCGGTTTACCAGAAGCTGTGGGAGCATTTGAAATGCTCTTGCGTAGGCTTCCTGCTGGGTATATTGGTTGACGCCGTCCGGGCGGTAGCGGATACAGCCCCCAAAGCCGCCGACCAGAACATTTTTGTGGCAGTCAGTTTTCAGGTCAAGATTCGAGCCGCCTTCGGCTTTCGAGAGTTTGTCGCTGATGTCGAATTTCGGGTCATGATTGCCTGGCACATAATACATCGGCACATTCAACATGGTGACGATGTATTCGAGGTAGGTGTAGGGCAGGTCTCCACAGCCGAGGGTCAATTCCACGCCTTGAAAGTGGCCGCCGGGCGCCAGTGTGTACATGCGGTCTATGACCTGGTCGCTTACCGCTAGGATTTTCACATCGCTTATTGTGCCGTAGAAACTGCCTCTGCGCAAGCCCGCCCGCCTACAAAATTGCAACCGCAAGTATTTGCAATTCCCATCACTGCACACTATAATTCATTAATTCACCCTGCCGTGAACAGGAGTCTCATCTGGAAACAAAAAACATTACTTCGCCCATGGGTTCAGGATCGGGAGATGAACGCCCCCGCCAGCAGTTACAGTCTGGCATTACGCTAGTTAACCGCTATAACATTCAAGATGTAATTGGGGTTGGTGGGATGGGGTCGGTGTATCGCGCGCGTGACCTGCACTTTCCGAATGTGGTGAAACTGGTGGCGGTGAAAGAGATGATCAACATGGCGCCGGACCCGCTGGTGCGCCAGACGATTGTGCAAAATTTCGAGCGGGAAGCAAACCTGCTTGCCACGCTCAATCACCCTGCCATTCCGCGAATTTATGATTACTTTACGCAGAATGAACATTCCTATCTGGTATTGGAATTCATCCATGGCAAGGACCTGGAAACTGTCATTGGGGATGCGAATGGATTTTTGCCCGAAGATCAGGTAATTAGCTGGGCGATCCAGCTTTGCGATGTGCTGGCGTATTTGCACAGCCACAAGCCCGACCCGATTATTTTCCGTGATATGAAGCCTTCTAATGTGATGATCAACCACAATGGGGATGTGGTGCTGGTGGATTTTGGGATCGCAAAGGCGTTTCAGTCCGGGCAAAAGGGAACCATGATCGGCACGGAGGGATATTCACCTCCCGAGCAGTATCGCGGTGAGGCCACGCAAATTGCGGATATTTATTCGCTGGGCGCGGCCCTTCACCACGCAATCACACGCCGCGATCCGCGCCTTGAGCCGCCTTTCTCTTTTGGAGAGCGGCCCATTCGCCGCATCAACACCAATGTTTCGATTGAGTTCGAAGCGGTGGTCAATACTGCCCTGCAATATAATCCCTCAGATCGTTTTCAGAACGCCGAATCAATGAAAGACGCTCTGATGAATGTGGCCCGCAAGACAGGGGCGCTTTCCAAGATCACCTCTGCACTGCCGGTTTCCAGCGGCGGGATAAAACCACTCTGGTCTTTCAAATGCGAGGATGAAATTCGCGGCACGCCGTTTTTGCATCAAGGCATGTTGTTTATCGGCTGTTACGATAATAACTTGTATGCGCTAAACGCCGCAGACGGGCAATTCCAATGGAAATACCCAACGGATGGAGGGATCGTCTCCCGTCCGCTGGTTTACGATAATAATGTGTATTTTTGTTCAGAAGACCAGCGTATGCACGTGGTGAGTATGCGGAGCGGTAAAGTGATCTGGACTTATTTTACCGAGGGTAAAATTTATTCCTCCCCGCGAATTTCTGATGGACATATATTTTTCGGCTCGGAAGACCAGGACCTTCATGCTGTGAACGCCACCAGCGGACGTTCCATTTGGAAATTCTCAACCGACGGCCCCATTTATTCCACACCCCTGCTTGCGAACGAAATGATCTATTTTGGCACGGAAGCCGGCTCTGTGTATGCGCTTGATTTTCGCGGTGAGTTAAAATGGCGTTTCCAGGCCAAACGGGCGGTCACATCGTCCCCGATCAATAAAGGGCAGGCTGTTTATGTGGCCTCGGTGGATGGAACGCTCTATTCATTGGATTCAAAGAATGGCTGGGCGATTTGGAAATTCCGCCTGGGCAAGGGGTCGATTTCATCCCCGACCATTGCCGATGACTATATCTTCATTGGCGCGGCGGATGGTTTCATCTATTGCGTGGATGTTCGCACTGCAAAGGAAGTATGGCGATTTCGCACTGAAAACCAGGTTAGCAGTTCGCCAACCGTGTATAAGGATTCCGTCTATTGTGGTTCTGTGGATGGAAATATGTATTGCCTTGAATATCGCACCGGCCGCCTGCGTTGGAAATTCGAAGCGCAGGCTGCGGTCACTGGTTCGCCGGTCGTATTTGATGATATCGTTTATTTTGGCTCAACAGACCATCACATGTATGCGTTGTTTGCCTAAAAGGAGTTCTTGTGGCTGATTTCTTTCGAAAATTGTTTGGTACCAAAGAGGAACCCGTAAAACAACAGAAAAAGCTGGATACGGCTACCACTGCGCCGCTTACGGACCAGCAAATAAACTCCATTGTTGCAGGCCAGAGCGTAAAGTATGAGATGAAACAGCTCATTTCCAGTGTCGGCCAGTCGGTTGGCAAACAACGCGACCACAATGAAGACAGTGTGCTCGCGCTGACCTCCACCATCTCCGGCAGTACGGAAAATATCCCCTTTGGGCTGTATATTGTCGCGGACGGCATGGGCGGCCATCAATTTGGGGAAGTGGCAAGCAATGCCGCCATTCGCATCATGGGCGGCAACATCACCAAGAAATTCCACTCCTATCTTTATAACCTGCCCACACAAACCTTGCAGGATTCCCTGCAAGAGGTGATGGAAAACTCGATAATGGAAGCGCATCAATATGTTCAGCGTGAAGCGCCGGGCAGTGGCACCACTGTCACAGCCGCGCTGGTGCTGGGACAGCAAGTCACCCTTGCTCATGTGGGGGATAGCCGCGCCTATGCTGTTTATCCCGATGGCAGGATGGAAACGATCACACGCGACCATTCCCTGGTCAAACGGCTGGAAGAACTCGGACACCTCAGCAAAGATGAAGCCGAAAACTTTCCCCACCGAAATGTGTTGATTCGCGCTTTAGGCCAGGGCGAATCCCTTGAAGCGGACATTTTTACAATCCCATTTCCCCAGTCTGGCTACCTTATGATTTGCAGTGACGGGCTTTGGGGCGTCTTGAATGAAAATGATATTTTCCGCATGATCACCGATGCGCCCAACCTGCATCGCGCCTGTCAGAATTTGGTGGAAGCTGCAAACGCAGCCGGGGGCCCGGATAATATAACAGTCATATTAGCGCAGATGATTGGGTAATATGGCAGCCGGCAAGCCAGATTATTATGCAATCCTGGGGGTCTTCCGTGACGCTTCGGCGGAAGACATTAAACGCGCCTACTTTGATTCAGCCCAAAAACTGCACCCGGACAAAAATGCAGCCCCGGGAGAGACGGAATTATTTTTAGAAATACAGCAAGCCTATGAAGTGCTTGCAAACCCCAAGCGGCGCAGCATGTATGACGCCACCCTTCCCCCCGAGATCGACGTTAACACGGCTGTAAAACACGAAATTCATTTCAGCCGCCCCAACCTGGTGCGGCTGGGCGAACCGCAGTTGATCTATGCCCTGCTTGAAGTCCGCTCACGCGAAGAAAAAACCACTCTCCCCACGCCTCCTTTAAACATCTGCCTTGTGCTGGACCGTTCCACATCCATGCAGGGAGAGAAGCTGGATATTGTCAAGGCAACCGCCATTCAGTTGTTAAGAAGTTTGCGCCCGGAAGACGTGTTGAGCGTGGTCACATTTAGCGACCGCGCCGAAGTCATCATCCCGGCTTCCATCAGCCCGGACAAGAAAAAACAGGAAGGCCGCATTCAAATGATGCAGGCCTCCGGCGCCACTGAAATCTTTAATGGCCTCGAGGCCGGGATGCGGGAGGTGCGCCGCACTCTTGACCCTTCGCGGGTTAACCACATTATTCTGTTGACGGATGGAAAAACCTACGGTGACGAACAGTCCTGCCTGCAACTCGCCGAGGAAGCCGCCGCGCTGAACATTGGCATCAGCGGCATGGGGATCGGAAATGAGTGGAATGATATTTTTCTGGATGCCCTAGCCAGCAGAACGGGCGGTTCTTCTGCTTACATTTCAAAGCCAAAGGATATTGAACGCCTGCTCGTCGAAAAATTCAAGGCATTGATCAACATCTATGCAGACGATGTACTGCTTGAACTCAAGGAACAGGAACATGTCAAAATAAATTACGTATTCCGCCTCCAGCCGGAAGGCGGCTCGGTGGAAATCGAGCCTCACATGCACCTTGGGCCAATCCTTCGCGAGGCTCCATTACAGGTGTTATTTGAATTCCTTGTCAGCCCGGAAGCCCTGAATGGCGATGTATTAACCTTGATAAGCGGTTCTTTGAAAACATCTATTACAGCCCGCCCCATGCCCGTGCCGCCCATACGGCTGAACCTCACCCGCGAAATTCGCCCCAACCCATCTGCTGAGCCTCCCCCGACTCAAATCTTGAGCGCTCTTTCCCGCCTCACTTTATATCGGATGCAGGAACGGGCGCGGACAGCGGCGGATTCAGGCCAATATGATGCGGCGGCGCGGCACCTGCACAACCTTGCCACACATCTGCTGTCGCAGGGCGAACACTCACTCGCCAAAACCGCATTGTTCGAAGCGGATAACCTGGAAAGAATGCACGCCTGGAGCGCAAGCGGCAATAAGGATATCAAATACCAAACCCGCGCACTTTTGTTAAGCGGCGTGAAGGAGAAGGCAAGATGATCGTTTGTTCAACGTGCAAACATGCCAATATGGCAGGCGCAATGTTCTGCGCGGAATGCGGCGCTCAACTCGTCGGCAAGGACTCTCTCACTACCCAAACCATCAACACCGGTAATTTCAAAAAAGTGGCCCAGAGTTATTCCGATGACGAGTACCAGCCCTTTGACGGCAGTGACGCCTGGGGCAGTCTCCACTTACTGGATACCGGGCAGGTTCTGCCGCTGACCACACGCAACGAATTCACCATGGGGCGCATCAGTGAAGGACAACCCATCATGCCCGACATCGACCTTTCGCCCTATCAGGCCTATGCCGCCGGGGTATCGCGTCTTCATGCGGTCATCAAACGGGACGGCGGCCGCCTCATTTTCATGGACCTGGGCTCTGCCAACGGAACCTATGTCAACGGGAAGAGACTCAACCCGAACGCGGAGCAACTGATCCATCACGGCGATATTATTGCATTGGGGAAAATGAAAATACAGATTTTGATCAAACACGATAAATAGAAAAGAGAGTGAAACATGGCGTATTCGATTATTTTACATATTTCCGGGGAAACCTCGGTGGCCGGAGAGATAGACGATCTCCCCAAACCCACGGATACGATCATCGTAGTCATGAATCCGCGCCAGAAAGACGGCAAAGATTTACACTATATTGACAATAATGTAACCAAGGTAATCTGGCCTTTGAACAAAGTCAGCTTCATCGAAATTCTCGAAGGCACAGATGAAGAAAAGATTATCGGCTTCGTGAGGGAATAAAATGTCCGATTCTTTCGACCGCCGCCGCATCCTCGTTGTGGATGATGAAGAGCGCATGGTGCGCTTCATCCGCATGAACCTTGAACACGACGGCTTTCAGGTAAGCGAAGCATTCAATGGCAAGCAGGCCATTCAAAGAATACGAGACGTTACCCCAGACCTCATATTGCTGGATGTGATGATGCCCGACCTCGATGGCTTTGAAGTGCTGGAAACCATCCGCGAGTTCAGCAATGTCCCCGTCATCATGCTGACAGCCAGAGGAGAGGAGGACGACCGCGTTCGCGGCCTTGAAAATGGAGCAGACGATTACATCACCAAACCTTTCAGCCCGCGTGAGCTGGTCAGCCGCGCAAAAGCCGTCCTTCGCCGCACCGAAGGCGCAACAGGTTCCATGCACGGCCTGCTCGAAATTGACAAGCGCCTCAAAATTGACTTTGACCGCCGCGAGATATGGCTCGAAGGCAAACTCGTCAAACTGCGCCCCACCGAATACCGCCTGCTCTTCCATCTCGTGCAAAATGCAGGCTGGGTCGTCTCCCACGATCAACTGCTCCAAAAAGTGTGGGGCTACGAATATCGCGACGAACCGCATTACGTCCGCCTCTACATCAACTACCTGCGCCAGAAACTCGAGAAAGACCCCGCCGACCCGCAGTATATTCTTACCGAGCGCGGCGTGGGCTATCGCTTCGTGGATTTCAAACGCTCAAAGGAGTAGCCATGTCTGAGCAGAAACCTGACAACAAATTTTTGACAGCAGGAAAGATGATCGCCATTTGTGTGATCTGCTTCGGAGCAATCTACGGCATCATTTCACTGATCCAATTATTGACGGCGTAAATTTGTAAAACGGAGTCGACAACGCTCGGCTCTGTTTTTATTTAATGTAGGACTTACGCAGAACGCTTTTTGTCCGCTACTCTATGCCGGGTGTGGTCTAAAGTTTCGGAAATGTGGCGCAAGTCTTTGACTTGCGAGGCAAATCAGAGATTTGCCTCACGCGGAATGCCAAAAAAATATTCCACACTCATCTACGCCAATCCACGCGAATTTTTAAAAGGATTAGCGTAAATTTGTGGAGATTAGTGGACTCTTTCAAGGTTTTGAGTAAGTCCTGTAATGGATTGAGGAGACGGATTTCCATGGCTGAATCATTTTCCACCCTCCCGCTTCGCGTCAACCCCGACCGTATGCTTGATTCGTTCACCCAACTGGCATTCATCGCCGCTACAGCAGATGGCGGCGTGAACCGCCCAACATTCAGCGACGGCCATCTCGCCGCGCGCAAATGGTTCAAGGAAGAGATCGAAAAATCTGGCCTGGAATTTCGCACCGACGGCGCAGGGAATCATTCGGCATTTCTCCCCGCTTCCGTCATTGGTTCGGGACAGCAAGCGCCCCTCGCAAAGACATTGCTCCTCGGCTCTCATTTGGATTCCGTCCCCAACGGCGGGCGTTTCGACGGCGCGCTTGGCGTGATGGCGGCTCTCGAAGTGTTGAAAACTGTCAAAGAAAACCGAATCAACTTGAAGTCTCGCACTGAGCCGAGTCGAAGTGTAAATCTTGAAGCGATTGACTTCACAGATGAAGAAGGCACGTTAGTCGGCCTGCTTGGGAGCGCGGCTTTGGCTGGCCATCTCAGTCAAAAAGACCTGGCTTCCCCTCGTGGCGGACGCGATCAATTAGTCGAAGGAATGGCGCGGGCGGGCTTATCCGATGCAAGCATGTTGAGCGCGGCGCGCCCGAAGGATTCGCTGGCGGGATATTTGGAACTGCACATCGAGCAAGGAAAAAGGTTGGAGCGCGCGGGAATTGACATTGGCATTGTCTCTGCCATCGTTGGCATTTGGTCGTACCGTTTGTCTTTTATTGGGCGCGCCGACCATGCAGGCTCCACCACAATGGATGACCGCCTCGACGCTTCGTTGGGCGCGAGTGCGTTCACGCTTGCGGCGCGTGAGATGGTGATGATGGGTTTTCCAGATTGCGTGGTGAACGTCGGCAAAATGGACTTTGCGCCTGGCGCATTCAACATCGTCCCTGCGCGTGCAGACCTCGCACTCGAATTTCGCTCACCCGATGAAGATGAATTCAATCGGCTCGATGCGGCATTGCTTGAGCTTGCTCGAAAAGAAGCAGGGCGCTTTGGTTTGGAAATGAGAATTGAATTTCTTGGAAAACATTCGCCCAGCATGATGAACGAAACTATGCAAACTGCTTTTGCAACAGCTTGTGACGACTTGGGATTGACGCATGTTTCGCTTTCATCGGGCGCAGGCCACGATGGGCAATCGCTCGCGGATTTATGTCCCGTTGGCATGATTTTCGTTCCATCTGTGGATGGGGCCAGTCACTCGCCGCGCGAATTCACCAAATGGGATGATTGCGTCAATGGCGCGAATGTGTTGTTGCAGGCGGTGTTGAGGCTGGCAGGGTAGGGAATGTGGCTTTGCGGTGTTTCCAAAAACGCTATAAAACCGAGAGTATGTGGGAATGGGCCTTGTTTTCAAGAGACGTTATCGGAAATAAAATTGGGACGCTGATTCACGCAGAAAAACGCGGATAAATTCTTTTAAATCAGCGAAAATCAGCGTTCATCTGCGTCCCATTAAAGCTTGTGGCTTATTACCGATAAAGTCTAAGGTGTATAATTGATGGTGAGGCCAGATATGAATACATTGAATATCAAATATCCGCCCGAAATTCTATGGGCATTACAGCAGGAACCAAAAGAATTCGAGCGGGAAGCACGGATTTTACTGGCCGTTAAACTATATGAAAGTGGAAAATTAACCACTGGGCTGGCCGCCAAAATTGCAGATGTGCCGCGCGTTACTTTCATTTTCCTGTTAAGCCAGTATGCTCTCTCTCCGTTTGGCGAAACTGCAAAAGACATATCAAAGGATTTGAAATATGCCCGCCAGGCCCATCGTCGTCAATAGCACTCCGCTTGTTGCTTTCTGGTCCATTGGACGGCTGGACATCTTACGCCGCTTATTTGGTGAAATTGTGATCCCTCCTGCTGTTCGGGAGGAATTTTTATCCGCTGAAAAAGAGTCGCGTCGCCAGGTTTTACGAGAAGCATCATGGATTCGAGTAGTCGCTCTTGCAAACCCAAACCGAACAGCTGTGTATGCGGGATTGGACGATGGGGAGGCGCAGGTTCTTGCGCTGGCTGAGGAGCAAGATGCTTCCCTTGTCTTGATAGATGAGCGCAAAGCAAGACGTTATGCCGAAAGATTGAAGTTGCCATTAAGTGGGACGCTTGGCGTGTTGTTGCTTGCCAAGGAAGAGAAAATCATTTCTTCCGTTTCTCCTTTGTTAAAGGCAATCCAGGGTGCGGGACTTTATTTGCATACCGACTTGGTTGAACAGATTTTAAAAATTGCGGGGGAGAAATAGCATTCCCATGAAGAACTTCGACCCGAAATACAACAACATCCCGAAGACCGAAATTCACTGCCATCTCGAAGGCGCAATTCGCACGCAAACCATTATTGACATTGCGCGTGAATACAATTTGAAACTGCCTTCGTATGAAGTTGGTGAATTGGATGGGCGCGTCAAAGTCTACGAGCAGTTGCGGGATTTGCAAGCCGTGCTGGATGCGTTCGCGATTTTCCAGAACAGCATCACTTCGCCCGCTGTCTTCGAGCGCATCTCGTGGGAATTATTTGAAGATTGCGCGAAACAAAATATCAAGCTGTTTGAAGTCCGCTTTTCGCCAGATTGGGCCTTCCACGGGCATAACCTGGATTGGGACGCCTGCCTCGAAGGTTTGCTCCGCGCGCAGGAAAAAGCCGAAAAAGAATTTGATATGGCGATTGGCATCATCGCCATCACCTCCCGCGGCATGGGCGCAGAGTCATGTGTCAAAACCGTGGACTGGGCCATTCGCCACAAAAAGCACATCCAGGCCGTTGACCTTGCCGATGGCGAACTGCTCTACCCCGCAAAGGATTTTGTCAAGCCGATTCTCAAAGCCAAAGACGCAGGCTTGAAAGTCACCATTCATTCTGGCGAAGATACGCCAGCGCAGTACGTTATCGAAACCATCGAGAACTTTCAGCCAGACCGCATCGGGCATGGCATTCACAGCATCGAAGATATGAAGGCGGTGGAGATGCTCATCGAGAAGGGGATCACGCTCGAGGTGAATCCCTGGTCCAATTACCTGACCAACTCCGTCCCGAAGATCGAGGCGCATCCGCTCAAAAAGCTGTTCGACCTCGGCGTGCGCCTAACCATTAATTCAGACGATCCCGAAGTGCTGGAAACGAATGTCAACAACGAATACCGCATTGCGCATGAAATCCTCGGCATGAGCATGGAAGAGATCGCCCTTTGTAATCGTTTTGCCTTTGAGTCTTCATTTATTGAAGAGTCTGCAAAGCAAAGAATATGGGATACATACTTTAAAGAGGCGTCAAATCTAAATTGACCGAATCAGAACCCTTGAGGTATAATTTTGCGCCACTAACTGACAGCCAACTCCCTGCTATGGGGTTTGCAATCATCTTTACATAATAAGGAAGTATTTCGAATGGTAAAAAGAACATACCAACCCAAGATCCGCCGCCGCGTGCGCGTGCATGGATTCCGCAAACGCATGTCCACAGCGGATGGCCGTAATGTGCTCAAGCGCCGCCGCTTACGTGGCCGCTATAGATTGACTGTCAAGTCCAACGAACACGTTAAGAAGACTCGTTGGTAGGATTAGCAACGAGCGAAGATCACGATTGAGGCGCGGGTGCAGAGAAGATTTCGACTGTCCCGATCCGAAGATTTCAAGCGGGTGCGGCGAACAGGAAAGTCCTATGCCCATCCGCTTGTTGTGTTAGTAGCGCACGCCAGCGAGAAACCATCCCACCCTATCAGAGTAGGCGTAGCCGCAGGGAAAACAACAGGGACAGCCGTTCACCGCAACCGCGCCAAGCGACTTTTACGCGAAGCCATACGGCCCTTGCTTCCCACTCTCGCCTCAGGCTGGGACTTGATCCTGATCGCCAGACCCGCGCTTGTGACCGCCACTCTGACAGATACCCGCTCCGCGCTCCTCAACCTTTTACAACGCGCAAGAATCCTCCCCGTGAATGAATCCTGAAGATCATTTTTACCTGCATGATTATTCTCATGAGCCGCGCCTGCGGGATATGCCCCGTACGCTGGCAAACTGGCCGCGCATTGTTGTGCTGGCCTTGATTCGTTTATATCAAAAGGTGGTTTCCCCGGGCCTGCCCGCGAATACCTGCCGTTTTTATCCATCCTGTTCCCATTACGGGTATCAGGCAATCTATAAACATGGAGCGCTCAAAGGCTCGTTGATGGCGGCCTGGCGTGTCCTGCGCTGTAATCCCTTCAACCCGGGTGGGTACGACCCTGTTAAATAAAAAATATCGTCATATGCATGGCGGTTACGAAAAGTCAGGAGTACTACGAACTTGAAAACAAAAAGATTTTTGTTAATTTCCCTGCTTGCGCTTGGCGCGATCATCCTCAGCGCTTGCAGCCGCGCGCCGATCTCAACCAACTGGGCGGGACTGGCCGCCGATGCTGAGCGCGCCTATCTTTCAAACGGCGCCTTCCTCTATGCAGTGGATGTGCAAAGCGGCAGGGAAGCCTGGCGTTATCCCGCCGAAGCGAATACCAAGCGGATATTTTACGCCGCCCCAGTTCTTACACAAGACGGCCAGCTTTTGATCGGCAGTGCAGGCACAGATCACCCCTTGATCAGTCTCAACCCAGAGACTGGCAAGGAAAACTGGGCCGAAAATTTCACTGGCGCAAAAGGCGCATGGATGGCCTCCCCGCTCGTCTTCAATGAAAAAATCTACGCCCCCAACACAGACGGCTTTCTCTACATTTTGGATATGGAAGGCAAACAAGCCGCAGACCCCATCGAATTAGGCGGCGCGTTGTGGTCCACCCCCTCCACCGACGGGACTCTTCTTTATGTAACCTCCCTCGACCATCACTTCCACGTCATTGACCCTGCCGCAAATCAGATCAACGAAACCATCGACCTCGGCGGCGCGGCGCCCGGCAGTCCGGCAGTCGGCGCGGACGGTGTGTATGTGGGTTCATTTGCCTCCACCATTGAGTTCATTCAGTCCAATGGCAATCATGAAGTCATCACCACCGCAGGGAATTGGATTTGGGGAACCCCTGTTATTGACGGGAACACACTCTACTACGCCGACCTCGACGGCGTTGTATATTCGCTGGACATCGACAGCGGCCGCCAAAACTGGGACGGCGTCCAGCCAGACGGCCCCGTCGTGGCGAGCCTGCTTGTAGTGGCCGACCAACTATACGTTGCGACTGAATCGGGTTCCTTCTTCGCCCTCGACCGCGAAGGAAAAATCGCCTGGGAAAAAACCCCCGGCGGAAAGATCTACACATCGCCCGTCCTTTCTGGTGATCTGATTCTTGTGGCGCCCTATCAAGCTGAGTTTGCCCTCGTTGCCTATGACGCGGAAGGCAAACAAGCCTGGACGTTCACGCCCGAGAAATAAGGATATTAACCCATGTGGCAAACTATTATTATTCAACCGATGACCAACCTTTTGCTGTGGATCTATGACATCCTTGGCCATGGCCCGCACATGTTCGGCCTTGCGATCATTTTATTCACCATCCTCATCAAACTGCTCACCTGGCCCCTGAACGCCTCACAGGTAAAGGGCGCGCAAGCCATGCAGGAATTACAGAACGACAAGGAATGGCAGGATATTCAAAAGAAACACGCGAAAGACAAAGAGAAACTCGCGCAGGAACAAATGCGCATTTACAAAGATCGCGGCATCAACCCCTTCGCATCCTGTCTGCCCACGCTGGTGCAGTTCCCCATCATCATCGGCTTGTATCAAAGCATCACCCGCGCGCTTTCAGCCACTCCGTTTAATATGCTGCAACTTGCCCGCACCGTCTATCCGTTCCAGAATGTCGAGAACATCATCCCGCTCAACAGCACATTCCTGTGGATGGACCTGGGCCGCCCCGAATCGATCCAAATGTTCGGCGTTGCCATCCCCACCCTGGCCGTCATCGTGGCGCTCACCACCTGGGTGCAATCCAAACTCACCATGCCCGCATCGAGCAACCCCAACGACCAAAGCGCCCAGATGACAAAAATGATGAGCGTCTACATGCCCTTGATGCTGGGCTGGTTCGCGTTGAACTTTGCCTCCGGCATTTCAGTGTATTTCATTATCAGCAACCTTCTCGGCGTTGCACAATACGCCGCCACCGGCCGCGCCAATTGGAGCAATCTCTTTGGCGGCGGCAAACCATCCCCTGTGAAAAAAAAGTAGGGAGGCAACATGAACGAGCGCACTACGCTTGAGATCATCGCCCCAACCGTTGAAGAAGCCCTGCAACAAGGGCTGGCTCAACTTGGCCTGACGGCAGACGCCGTTTCTGTGGAAGTTCTGGATTCCGGCACAAAAGGCCTGTTCGGACTCGGCGGCCGCCAGGTGCGCGTGCGCCTGACCGTGAATCCCCCGCCCGGGGAATACAAGCCCCTTGTGGATTCATTCACCGAGGACGCAAAAGAACAACCCAAACCCTCGCCTCGTTCGGACCGTAAGCCTGCTCCTGCAAAAAAGGCAGAATCCACGCTGAAAGCGAAAGAGCCTGCGCCTCGTCAGGTTGAAAAGAAACCCGTGGCAGAAACCCCCGCTCCCGTCAAAAAAGCGGAACGCCCCGAACACGACCAGCTATTGGACACCACCGAAGAAGTTGTCTCCAGGCTGGTTGGCCACCTGGGAATGACGGCGCAAGTCTCTGCCCATTATGACGACACCAGCACAGACGACCGCCGCAACATTCAAGTGGACGTGCGCGGCGACGATCTCAGCGCCCTGATTGGCCGCCACGCAGAGACCTTGACCGCCTTCCAGCACATTGCCTCCCTCATCGTCGGCAAACAGTCCCAGCAATGGGTGCAGTTGACGGTGGATGTGGAAGGCTACCGCTCCCGCCGTGAAAAGCAGATCCGCCAGCTCGCCAACCGCATGGCAGACCAGGTGACCAAGACAGGCCGCAAAGTAACCATGGAGCCGATGACCTCCAACGAACGGCGCGTGGTGCATATCGAATTGCGCGGCCATCCAGCCGTCATCACCGAAAGCACGGGCGAAGACCCATACCGCAAAGTGGTAATTTTGCCGAAGGAATAAAACCTCAACCGCCGACTACAGACCGCAGACAATTGTTTGCGGTTTTTTTCTTTCCTCTTTCTAGCCATCTGACACTTTGTTTTTTTTGGACGCAGATGAACGCTGAAAACGCTGATTCAAACCGTTTTGCTCTTGTTTTTCAAAAAATCTGTGTTCATCTGCGTTTATCTGCGTCCCATTTTTAAAACTGTCAGGTGGGTAGTCCTCTTTCTTCTTTCTTCTTTCGCAAACCAAAGAAAGATGAAAGAACTCTTTAACCCCTACGGTATAATTCAGCGCATGTCCGAACTTGTATCCCTTCAGCCTGTGGAATATCTTGTGATAGGCCATGTGGCTGTGGATTTAACTCCGTCTGGCAAACAGCTTGGCGGGACGGTTTCATACTCTGCGTTGACAGCGCGGGCGATGGGGGTAAGTGTGGGGGTCGTTACATCGGTGGGGGAGGATGCTCCCTTGCAGGCATTGGATGGCATTCAGATCGTTAATGTCTCAACAGAGTACAGCACCATTTTTGAAAATATAAAAACTGAAAATGGACGCAGGCAAACGTTACATCACCAGGCCGCGTTGATCGATTTTGAACATGTGCCGCACGTCTGGCGGAATGCGTCCATTGTGCATCTTGCGCCGATTGCTCAAGAGGTGGATTCAAAACTGGCGGAGCAATTCCCCGCTTCATTGGTTGGAGTCACCCCGCAGGGATGGATGCGCGGCTGGGATGAAAATGGCAAAGTGTTCGCCACTGCCTGGGACGCGAATGCGAGCAATCAGGTTCTCGGTCAGGTGGGAGGCGTGGTGATGAGCGTGGAGGATATCAACCGCGATCTGGAACTTGTCGAATCGATGGCGCATCAAACGCGAGTCCTTTGTCTTACCGAAGGGGAGGCGGGTTCGGTCTTGCATTGGAATGGGGATCGCCGCCGCTTCCGTGCGCCCGCTGTGACAGAAGTGGATGCGACGGGCGCGGGTGATATTTTTGCGGCGGCGTTTTTTGTGCGCTTGCATCAAACGCGCGACCCGTGGGAGGCGGCGCGTTTTGCGACGAACCTTGCATCTCATTCGGTGACGCGCGTTGGGTTGAATGGGATTCCGACGAAGGAAGAAATCGAAAGTTGCTTGATGGAGGTTTTATCTTGACGAAGATTTATACGCTGGTGAATCAAAAAGGCGGGGTGGGCAAGACGACCTCCACGATTAATATGGCGGCGTATCTTGCGCGGCTCGGTCAACACGTGCTGGTGGTTGATCTTGACCCGCAGGCCAATGCCACTTCCTGTTTGGGTGTGGATAAGCTGGGCGTGCAGGGCGGCACGTATGAAGCTCTGCTGGGTGAGACCCATATTTTTCCGTACGTCTTGTTGAACGAACGATTGCGATTATCTTTATTGCCTTCTTCGCCTTCGCTGGCTGGCGCGGAAGTGGAGTTGGTGGATGAGTTGGCGCGCGAGTCTCGTTTGCGTAAAGCTGTTCTCTCGATTTCAGATCGTTACGATTATGTCTTGATCGATTGCCCGCCTTCACTTGGCCTGTTGACCGTGAACGGTTTGATGGCCGCAGTGGACGGCGTGATCGTGCCTGTGCAATGCGAATACCTTGCGCTGGAGGGACTCGGCCAGTTGACTCAAACGATTGAGCGCGTACGCTCGGCTCTTTTCCCTGACCTGGCCGTGCGCGGCGTGGCGCTGACGATGTTCGACAACCGCACGAATCTTTCCACAGATGTGGTTGCGGAAGTGAACAGGCATTTCCCGAATCAGGTGTTCAAGAGTGTCATTCCGCGCAGTGTCCGCCTTGCGGAAGCGCCATCGTATGGCTTGCCGATCTCCGAATACGCGCCAACCTCTGTGGGTGCGCTGGCGTACGAAGCATTGGCAAAGGAATTGTTGAAGGGCGATAATGCAAAGATTTGATCTATGATTCTGGAGTCAATCAGCTTGCTGAATGACTATGATAAACTACTGACGTAGAGGTAAAAGAACATGATGACAACAAATCTTTTCGAAAGAATCACGGTTAATCCAAACCAATGCGGAGGACGTCCCTGCATTCGAGGGATGAGAATCCGCGTCATTGACGTTTTGGAATTGCAGGCGGCAGGACTTGGCCCTGATGAAATTTTGGAAGAGTTGCCAGACTTGACCCTGGAAGATATTCAAGCGGTGGCCCGTTATGCCATTCGTCGCCTTGATCATCGTGTACTGGCAGTGGCGGCATAATGAAATTGTGGTGGAAATAATGGGATAGCAAGGGTAGGAAATAACCGTAAAAGAAGGAAACTAACATGGCTCAACGAAAAGGTCTTGGCAAAGGATTGGATGCGTTAATCCCTGGTGGAAAATCCACCAGTTCTACTTCCGCGTTTGTGAGCAGTGGCGGAGGCGTTCAGCAGGTGGCCGTGGAGTTGATCCAGCGCAACCCGCGTCAGCCGCGTGTTCATTTCAAGGAAGATGATCTGCTGGAACTGGCCGCCTCCATTCGCGAGCACGGAGTGATCCAGCCGCTTATCGTTTTACCGAAAGCAGACGGCTCTTTTACCCTCATCGCAGGCGAGAGACGTTTGCAGGCTTCACAGCGGGCAGGCTTGAAGACCGTGCCCGTCATTACCCGTCAGGCGAATAATCAGGAATTGCTGGAACTCGCGTTGATCGAAAACGTTCAGCGCGCGGATTTGAACGCGATGGAAGAAGCCGAAGCCTACCGTCAGCTGGTGGAGGATTTTGGTCTCTCGCATGAATCCGTTGCCAAGCGCGTGGGCAAAAGCCGCGTGGCAGTGACAAATACCCTGCGCCTGCTCGGTCTTGCAGATGTTGTCAAACAGGCGTTGGTGGATGGAAAGATCACGGAAGGCCATGCCCGCGCCTTGTTGATGCTCTCCACGCAAAAGGCGCAGGCCTCGGCATTGCAGACGGTTCTAAATCTTTCATTGAGTGTCCGTCAGGCGGAAGAATTGATGCGAAAGCTGGCGGGGCAGAAACCAATCAAGGCCAAGAAACCATTCCGCAGTGCGGACGTGAGCGACGTGGAAAAACGCCTGCAACACAGCTTGGGGACAAAGGTCGCATTGAAGCACGGCAAAAAAGGCGGTACGGTCACCATCTATTATTATTCTGGTGAAGAGTTGGATGCCCTGCTGGATAAATTGACGTAATATTTGTAGGGACACGGCCTTGCCCTGAGCTTGTCGAAGGGCGCTGTATCCCTACTGGCTTTTGCAAACTGCAAATTGAACCTAAATGGGAGGTTTCAACTAATGCAAAAACTCAAAGAAAAAAATCCCCTGCTCGTAAAACTACTAGCGGTTGTTCTGCTGGTCTTGCTGTGTTGCAACCTGCCGACATTGCTGTTCTGGTCGCTGTGTTTGAAAGAAGATATCTTTCGCCCATTCAATACTAAAATTCTCATCTCTGCATGTAATAAAGATAAAGGACTCGTGGGTGTAACTGTTACCCCTGACGGGAAGGCATTATTCGTGACTAAGGCAAGTCCTGATAGTTCGCACCGGCTGGAAGAAGTATATCTGTTGGATTTAAGTACAGGTGAAAAGAGAGATGTCCCTGTTGAGGATCCATTTTTGATGAGGCAAGGGGAACTCCTAAGTTCAGAACTGTTTTGGTGGTGGGGCGATCCTGATTACATTATAGATTTGAACGATGGACAGCGTTACGATTTAATAAATTTAAACCAAATGCCACGGCTTGAAGGTAATAAATTTGACCCAAAGTATTATGCATACTTTCAATCTGCGGAACAGGTTTTTATCCTTCAGGAATCCGGTAAGGTGATTGCTTTATCTCCCGATTTCCGCCAAAACCCTGATGGGAATGTGATTTATTTCTTGCCTTCGGGGAGTGGAGCTTTTGGGGATGGCAAAATACTTGAGAAATTGATGAATGATCTTGGAGTGAAATACAAAATTGTAGATTTTTCATACCCCTACTTCTATGATACAGACCTTCTTTCACCTACAGGCAAGTACATTGTCTGGGACAATGGTATTTATCTTTCGCAAACATTTAATGTAGTTTTAAAACGTGATATGTCTGATTTCCAGGGGTGGTATTACGACGAAAGCGCTGTGGTATTGAGGCGGCGGGGATACTATTTGATTGATATTACTTTTGAGAGTTCGTTGGAGTTATTCTACATTCCCGGACCTACTCTTAAACTACGTCTGCCTGCCCCGTGAGATATTACGCTGTAGTTTGTTCGCAATCCCGTATGATAGAATCGAAAATTATAGGTGAATAATGAAACTCTTTTACAACGCAAACATACACACCTTTGATTCAAACCATCCTTCCGCCTCCACGATCCTGATCGCAGGCGGACGGATTATCGCTGTGGGGGAGAAGGGCAAGCTCGAATCCCTCGCACACGGCAAACTGGAAAAGCAGGATATGAAAGGCAAGACCATTTTGCCTGGGCTTACCGACGCACACATTCACCTGCAATATTATTCGCTTGGTCTTGCTAAAGTGGATTGCGAAACAAAAACAAAAGATGAATGTCTGCGCCGCGTGGCGGAGCGTGCAAGAAATTCCAAGCCCGGCGAATGGGTGCTGGGGCACGGCTGGAATCAAAATGAATGGTCTTTACCCTCTCCCATTCGCGCTGAGCGGAGCGCTAGCGAAGTCGAAGCGGGGAGAGGGCAGGGTGAGGGTAATTGGCCCACCGCAAACGAACTTGATGCCATTGCTCCCAACAACCCCGTTTATCTCACAGCTAAATCTTTACATGCCGCGTGGGCAAATACATCCGCATTGAACTTGGCCAACATCACCAACGACACCCCCAATCCAAAAGATGGCGCAATTCAACGCGATGCAAAGGGGCAGGCAACTGGAATTTTGCTCGAAACAGCTATGGGCTTGGTCGGAGGCGCGGTTCCTGAATCGAGCATCAACGATATCGAACAAGCCATTCAAAAGGCCCAGTCCATTTTATGGAAGATGGGCATCACAGGCATTCATGATTTTGACCGCCGTGATTCTTTTATGGCATTGCAATCATTGCGCGCCAGCAGTAAACTAAAATTACGCGTCAATAAAAACATCCCTGTTGAAAGTGTGGAGCAGGCCAATGCACTCGGCTTACGCACGGGCTTCGGCGATGAATGGTTGTGGATCGGTTCTGTCAAAGCCTTCATGGATGGCGCGCTTGGCCCGCACACCGCGGCCATGTTCCAGCCCTATGAAAACGAACCCGACAACAAAGGCATTCTCAACATGGATGGCGAGGAACTTTTTGAACACTGCCGCAAAGCCGCCGATGTTGGACTGAGCATGACCGTCCATGCCATCGGCGACCGCGCCAATCACGAAGTCCTCAACGCGTACGAACAGCTTCGCAAATACGAAACCGAAAAGGGCTTGCCGCATTTGCGTCACCGCATCGAGCATGTGCAAATCATCCATCCCGACGACGCGCCGCGCCTCGCCAAGCTCAACATCATCGCCTCCATGCAACCCATCCACGCCACCTCCGATATGTACGCCGCAGACCGCTTCTGGGGAGACCGCTCCGCTTTTTCCTACGCCTGGCGGACTCAACTTAATCACGGCACGCCCATCGCTTTCGGATCGGATGCGCCCGTCGAATCGCCCAATCCATTTTTAGGATTGCACTCCGCAGTCACGCGACGACGAGCAGACGGCTCCCCCTCCGCCGAAGGCTGGTACCCCGCACAAAAATTGACTTTGGCTGAAGCATTCTCCGCCTACACCCTGGGCGCCGCCTACGCCGCCAACGCAGAGAACCGCCTCGGCAAACTCGCTGAAAATTACCTCGCCGATCTAATCGTGTTGGATCAAGACCCCTTCCAAATCAAACCCGATGACCTGCTGGCATTAAATGCAAACGCCACGATGATAAACGGAGAATGGGTTTTGCAATAAGAACGTAGTAACGACTTTAGTCGTTTGCGCGTTTTTCATCAAATTTGCGGCAAATCCATACAACATTTTTTATTCTCGTTTCTCTACCGTATACGAAACCCTAAAGGTCTGCTTGCCCTTGGTAAATACCCGATTATCCAAAAAGACCTTTAGGGTTTTTACGAGAGAGATGTACGGTAGCAAAATTCTCGTAACCATTGCCAGGCGACTAAAGCCGCCACTACGAAACCTTTAGCGAACTACTGATAATTTATAATAACTGAGCAGATAACCATGGCACAAATCCTTCCCAAACTTTCTCCTGAAATGTTGATTCCCCGCATGGGCGAATACATCGTCCAAAAAGGATTGATCAGCGATGATGACTTGCAGAAAGCCCTTGCCTTTCAGCAGGAGCAAGCCTCAAAGGGGACTCATTATCTCCTCGGCCAGGCACTGATGGATTTGGGACTGCTCGACCGCGACGCCCTCGACCAGGTGGTCACCGAGCAGATCATCCAACTTCGTTCCGCATTGCAAGCCTCGAACCGCAACCTTGAGCAAAGGGTCAAAGACCGCACAGCAGATTTGAACGAAGCGCTCACCCGGCTTTCCGAACTCAGCCAGATGAAGGCCAATTTTGTGGCGAATATTTCGCATGAACTGCGAACCCCGCTCACGCATGTCAAAGGCTATCTTGAATTATTGATCACAGAAACTTTGGGGAAAATTTCGGAGGAACAACACCACGCCTTGCAAGTCAGCCAGCGCGCGTCTACCAGGCTGGAAGGCATGATCGAAGACCTGATCATGTTCTCTCTGGCTTCGCGCGGCGAAATGAGCATGAAACTGGACAAGGTGGATATTCGCCGCCTCATCGCGCTGGCGGCAAAATCGGCTTTGAACAAGGCCGAAGAGCGCGGGGTGCAAGTCCTTTTCACTGCGACCGATGCCATTCCCGCAGTGCAGGCCGACCCTGAAAAAATCGGCTGGGTGGTGAATCAACTGCTCGATAACGGAATCAAATTCACCCCGTCGGGAGGAAGCGTGGCAATCCATCTTAAAGAAGAGGGGAATCATCTCGTCCAGGTTTCCGTCACCGATACTGGCATCGGCATTCCGCAGGCGCGGTTGAAGGAAATATTCGAGCCGTTTCATCAATTGGACGGTTCGTCCACGCGCCATTATGGCGGCACGGGGCTTGGGCTTTCCCTTGTGCGCCAGATCATCGAGGCGCATGGCTCGCTGTTGGATGTGCAGTCTGTTGAAGGGAAGGGTTCCACGTTCAAATTCCCATTGCTGGCCGTGTGGGATTAACCATGGATATTTCAACCCTTTCATTTTTGCATCACGTCTTCAAGGAAGTTCAACACAAGCAGGATTGGAAAACCGCGCTGGATACTTTGTTTGTATCTCTGCGCGATTCTTTTGTTTTCGATAATGTTGTCATTTACCTTGAAGACCCGCGCGCCAAAAGCCTGGATATTGCGTATGCGCGCGCCATGGGGCGGGGAAAGGCCGCCGAGGCGGATGCCGCCTGGGGCGAACGCGTGGCGAGCGATGTGCTGTCTTCCAAAAAAATGGTGATGAAGGAGCCGAGGCGGGGCAGTCACGAACAGAACCGCATGACCCAGCCGCACCTGTTGGGAATGCCATTGAGTATTGCCTCGAAGGTGAGCGGCGCTCTTGTCTTTGTCCGTTTTGGCGGGCCTGAGTATTCGGATTTGCATTTTCAGATCGCATCCTTGCAGGCTTTTTGGGCGGCGGCATTGATCGAGCGCAGGGAGTTGCAGGAAGCCCGCGCCGAATTAGATTCGGTTCAACGCCAAATGCGTTTGCAGGATGATTTTGTGTCCACGATCTCGCACGAGCTTCGCACCCCGCTTGGTTTTATCAAAGGCTACAGCACCAGCCTGCTGAGGCAGGATACAAAGTGGGATGATGCCACCCAGCGCGAGTTCCTCAATATTATTGACGAAGAGGCAGACCGTTTAACGAGGTTGATCGAGGATATGCTCGAGTCTGCGCGTTTGCAGAGCAAGACCCTGCAATTCAAATTTTCGCCTGTTCGCATCGATGCGCTTGTGCGCGATGTGGCCACGCGGGTGAATACGCATCACCCTGAATTGAAAATTGAATTCCATTTGGAAACTTTGCCCCCCGTATTGGGAGATGGCGTGCGTCTTTCGCAGGTTTTCGAAAATCTTTTCAGCAATGCCATTAAGTATGCCCCTGGCTCCAGGTTGACTATTGGAACAAAGTCTTTGGGCAAGCGGGTTCGTCTTTCCTTTGCGGATAAGGGAGAGGGCATTCCAGAAGATTTTTTACCCTTTTTATTCGAGCGATTCTATCGTGTCCCGGGCGAGCGCACGGTCACGGGCACGGGGCTGGGCCTGTATATTTGCAAGCAAATTGTTATGGCACATCATGGTAAGATTTGGGTAGAGTCAGAGTTGGATGTGGGCACCACCTTTTTTATCGAACTGCCCGCAGACCCAACGCTTTGACCGTTTTCATTATCTTGTCATCAAGGAGATCGGTATGGCAAAGCGAATTTTGATCGTGGACGATGAACCCCGCTACCTGCGCCTGTTGGAAGCAAACCTGCGCACCGAAGGTTATGAGGTGGCCACAGCCCAGGATGGCGTTCAGGCATTGGACGTTTTCTCGGCACAGCCCATAGACCTGGTGCTGTTGGATGTGATGATGCCGCGTTTGGATGGCTTCGGCACCTGTCAGCGTTTGCGCGAGTTCTCCAACGTGCCCATTGTGATCCTGACTGCGCGGGGTGAAGAGCAGGATCGTGTGCGCGGGCTGGATCTGGGCGCCGATGATTACCTGGTTAAACCGTTTTCCGCCACTGAGTTGCTGGCACGTGTGAGAGCCGTTTTACGCCGCGCCCAGCCTCCCGCCGAATCAGGACAGGCGCGCTTTTTTACACATGATGATTTAAAGATCGACTTCGCCCGCGCAGAAGTGTGGCGCGCCGAGGAAGCCATTTCTCTTTCAGCAACGGAATACCGCCTCCTGCTCCAGTTCGCGCATAACATTGGCAAGATACTCACCTCGGAGGAACTACTCACAAGCGTTTGGGGTGTGGAATATAAAAGTGATAAGGAAATATTGTGGGTGAGCATAGCCCGCCTTCGCCAAAAGCTGGAGGAGGACGCTCACAACCCCCGTCACATTGTCACCCGCTCCGGCCTGGGATATCTAATGCCCCCGACCGAAGCGTAATGGAGCGCGCCTCGCCACGCGCGCAGGAATTCACGCCATGCCCGGAAAAAAAATCCTTATTGTTGATGCAGATGTCGCCAGCCGTAACTTCGTCGCCCGCAAATTGCTGGAACAGAATTTTGAGGTGATTCAGTGCGGCTCCGGCAAGGAAGGCCTGATTTACGCATGGCGCGACCATCCAGACCTGATTATTGTAGACCCGGTCATGGCAGACCTCAAAGGGGAGGAAATCGCGATAAAACTAAAACAAGACCCGCGCACAACCAACGTGCCGCTGATTGCCCTCAGTGGAGATCAAAGTCACCTGCGGCTTAAATCCTGTCTCGATGCGGGCTTCAATGAATACATCATAAAATCAGGGCAGGCTGTTGCCACCCTCAACGAAACCATCAACCGCCTGTTCGGCATCACCGAAGAGATCATGAAGCAGGGCGGCTTGTTGATCATCTTCCTGAGCGCCAAAGGCGGGACGGGCACATCCTCATTGTGCGCGAATTTTGCCATGAACATTTCACAACATCAACCGGAGATGCGTGTGGCAGTGCTGGATTTTGTACTTCCCATCGGCTCCATCGCGCCGATAGTTGGTTACCAGGGCGGACAGAATATCGTCACTGTAACAGACATGTCCCCAGACGATACCACACCCGAATTCTTTCGCCATGAATTGCCTCACATGAACATCTGGCGCTTTAATTTGCTGGCAGGTTCGCCGGACCCCGAAAGCAGTAACCAGCTTAAAGTTGGCCGCATCTGGGATATCGTTACCGCCGTCAAAGCCTCGTATGATTATGTGTTGATCGATATTGGCCGCTCCCTTTCCAAGATCACCCTGCCGCTCATCCAACATGCAGATATTGTCACCCTGGTTGTCGGCACAGATATTAGCACCGTATCGCTGACCAAGACCTTATGGGATTACTTGAAAAGCAAAGGCGTTCACTCAGACGCCCTGTACACGATCTTGAATCGCGCTGTCGGGCTGGAAGGCTTGAGCAAGGTGGATGCCGAATCCATGTTGGGGATAACGGTCAACAAGTCCATTCCATATCTTGGCACCAATTTTGCATTTGCCAACAGCCACCACCAGCCGTTTTCATTGAAATTCCCCAAAGACACCGCATCCATTATTTTTCAGGATACCGCAAAAGAAATGTCCGCTCTGGCGCAGAAACTAAGGTCGGGGTAAATTTTTACCCGCCCGGGATATTTGCTTTACCCACATCAAACTGAAGACTTTCTACTGTACAAATCCTTTGTAAAAAACCCTAAAGGTCTTTTTGGATCATCGGGTATTTACGAAGGACAGACAGACCTTTAGGGTTTCGCGTACTGTAGAGAAACTGGAGACCTATCATGACCATAGAATATGATGAGAAAGGCAAATACTATACAGACATCGTCACGAAATTGCCTGTTTCCTGCCTGATACAAACCACAACCCACCTCATGCGTGGATTTGTACACGTGCGCCAGGGAGAGCGCTTCAAAAATGAGCTGGAACGTGAAGAGGCTTTTCTTGCAGTGACGGATGTGAGTATTATGGGCGCAGGCGGGGGGGAGATTCTTTATACCGCCCCATTCATGGCAGTACAACGATCCCAGATCGTTTGGGTAATGCCCGCCGGCGGCGAACAACAAGAGGAAGTAAAGGAATGAACCCTTCCGCACCCGCTGTCCCAAAAGGCCTTACCAGCCAGGACCTTCTGCGCCTGAAAAAATACCTTTCAGATAATCTATTGCGCGCCCTGGAAATGGAGGGAATCTCTGCCGGGGAGCGCGCCGCCTTTCTCCAAAAAAATATCGCTCCTGTGTACGAGCAGACAAAACTAAAACTGCCGGAAGACCTCCGCAAGCAGATTTTCGATCAGGTTCTGGATGACCTGCTCGGCTATGGCCCGATTCAATCCCTGCTCGATGACCCCGATGTTTCGGAGATCATGGTGAACGGGCCAAAGAAAGTCTTCGTGGAAAAAAAGGGACGGCTTTCCAAAACCAATATTGCATTCGATGACGACGATCATGTGATCCGTGTGATCGAACGCATTATCCTCCCGCTCGGACGGCGCGTAGATTTTGATTCCCCAACCGTGGATGCGCGCCTTCCAGACGGCTCGCGCGTCAATGCCGTGGTACGCCCGGTTGCGATTGATGGCCCCTCCATCACGATCCGCAAATTTCGCAAGGATAAATTGCAGGTGGAGGAACTGATCGATTTTGGCTCCATGACCAGGCAGATGGCCGACTTTTTACACGCCTGTGTAAAAGCGCGCTTTAATATCGTCATTTCCGGCGGCACGGGTTCGGGCAAGACCACTCTCCTGAACGTCATGTCTGGGTTTATCCCTGAGAATGAGCGCATTATTACCATTGAAGATGCGGCTGAGTTACAGCTTCAGCAGGATCACGTTATGCGGATGGAGACCAAGCCCGCCAGTTCGGAAGGCCATAATGCGGTTTCGATCCGCGACCTTGTAAAAAATTCTCTGCGGATGCGGCCCGACCGCATCGTGGTGGGTGAGGTGCGCGGCGGCGAGGCGCTGGACATGCTCCAGGCCATGAATACCGGGCATGACGGTTCGTTGACCACTGTCCATGCCAATGCGCCTCGGGACGCGATCTCCCGCATCGAAACCCTGGTGTTGATGGCAGGCATGGATTTGCCGCTCAAAGTAGTGCGCCAGCAAATATCCTCGGCGGTCGATTTGATCGTCCAGCAAACCCGCTTGAAGGATGGTCAGCGCAAAGTGACAGCCGTGACCGAGGTGGCGGGCATGGAAGGCGAAATTATCGTCCTGACCGACATCTTCAAATTCAACCAGACGGGGGTAACCGAGGATGGAAAAGTTTTAGGCGAGGTAAATGCCACGGGCATTCGTCCCAACTTTACACCGAGGCTTGAAGCGGCTGGTTTTAAACTCAGCGCAGATATCTTCGCGCCGAAGGCTTCTTCCAATCCAAATGCCCGTCGTTGAAACACTCTGCTATAATCCAGGCATTCAACCATTAATGAGGACTTATGAATAACGCCCAGATCACGATACGAGAAAAAAAACTTGGCCTGCTGATTCGAGATGCCCGCATGGCGGAACGGCGCAGTATCAAAGAATGTGCGGATGCGATCGGCATCAAGCCTGGTTTGTTTCGCGCGTATGAAGAGGGCCGCCGCGCCCCATCCCTGCCGGAGCTTGAAACTCTCGTTTATTTTCTGAAATTGCCCATCTCGCATTTCTGGGGCAACGAGACGAAATCGGACGCCTCCTCTCCAATGGAGTCTGTGGATATGTCGCGATTGATTGCGTTGCGGCAGCGCATGATCGGCGCCCTGCTTCGCCAGGAGCGCACGAATGCGAACATGTCCATTCGCCACATTTCAACCGAAACTGGAATATCACAACCCAAGCTTAAATCCTATGAATTGGGCGAAAAAGCAATCACCGTGCCCGAACTTGAATCTATTCTCGCTGTGATGGGCAGTCGTGTCGATACCTTCTTCGATCAAAGCGGGCCGGTGGGGCAATGGTTGAATAACCAGCGCGCCATGCAAAAATTTCTCGAGCTATCGGCGGATATGCAAAATTTTGTCTGTCAGCCCGTCAACCGTCCGTACATCGAACTGGCAATGAAGTTGAGCGACCTGTCCCGCGAAAAATTACGCTCGGTTGCCGAAGGCCTGCTCGACATTACACTTTAAGTTTTCCAAATTAACAACGCGGTATTCCCATGACACCTGAACCTCATGAACTCGAAGCACAGGGTAAAAGCGCATTTGCAAACAAAAAATTCGATGAAGCCGCTCGATCATTTCGCCAGGCCGCGGAAGGATATACCCTGGGACGCGCAGGCTTAATGGCCGCCGAGATGATGAATAATGCCAGTGTGGCGCTGTTGCAGGCGGGAAGGCCGCAGGAATCGCTGGAGGCCGCGCTGGGCACCGATAAAATTTTCGAAGGGGCGGGGGATATAAAACGCCAGGCAATGGCATTGGGTAATATCGCCGCCGCGCTGGAAGGACTCAATCGTTACGATGAAGCCGTCGAAAGCTATGAACTCTCCGCTGAATTATTCGGGCAGGTCAATGAAGGCGACTTGCGCGCCATGGTTATGAAATCCGCCGCTGCGATCAAGTTGAAAACAGGCAGGGTCACAGAATCGGCATTTAAGATGATGGGGTCGCTGGATGCGAAAAAGACCCCGGGATTTTTCGAGCGTATTCTAAAATTCTTCCTTCGTTATATCAAATGATCAATCTGAATTTAAAGGTTCGCCGGGCGGTCATTGAAGATCACCACCAGATCACCAACCTTATCTTTTATGAGGCCAACACACACCGCCATTTGGATTGGCGCTCCGCGCTGGAGTGGGTCGGTTCGCCGAATTACTGGGTGCTGGAGGATAATCGCCGCATCATCGCCGCCCTGGCCTGCCCGGAAGACCCACAACATGCGGCCTGGATCAGGCTTTTTTCTCATCATCAGAATTTTTCCGGTATCGAGGCCTGGTCTGCGCTTTGGGAAGTAGCCCGCGAAGAGACCATGCAGTCCAACCCGCAGGCTAAAATTGCGGCAATCGTCGTGAAGCAATGGTTTCAGAACATCCTGCTTTCCAGCGGCTTTGAATTGACTCAGAATATCGTTTTACTGCAATTGAATATCGGAAATGCAAAACTATCCCCCGTGCCGCAGGGGATGCGAATCCGCACGATGCTCGAGACAGACCTGCCCACAGTCACAAAATTAGATAATGCCGCGTTTGGCGAATTTTGGCATAACACCTTTGATTCGCTTCAACGGGCGTATGCCCAGGCGCTTTATGCAACGGTGGCGGAAAATGAATCGGGTGTGGTCGGATATCAAATCAGCACGGGGAATCCGTTTGGGGCACACCTGGCCAGGCTCGGGGTCCAGCCTGAAGCGCAGGGCAGGGGAATGGGCACGGCTTTAATGAGCAACCTGATCGAGTATCTGACCGCCAATCGCATTGGCAAGCTATCAGTCAATACTCAATCGGACAATGCCGCTTCCCTGGCGCTATATCATAAAATCGGTTTTACCCGCACGGGCGAATATTTTCCCCTGCTTGTTTATCCAACAGGTATTGCATGAGCCAGCCCGCTTTTCCATCGCACATCATGCAGGGATTTGTCGAAACGCTCTCGATGGAGATCGGTCACGAAACATTGCGGGCAGTCCTTTCCAAGGCAGGCCTGCCAAAGGAATGGGCGCTCGCCTCGCATTTTCTCGGGCTGGATGACGTGCGCGTTGCCCAGGCCTATGCCACCTTGCAGTCGGCCATTCGCATCTATTATGGGCGCGGCGCGCGCGGCATATTGATACGCATCGGCGCAAAACTCTGGCAAAGCCTGCTGGATGATTCCAGGCTTGGCGTCAAAGCCCAGGCGGCCCTCATTCGCGGGCTTCCCAAATCACTGCGACGCAAACCCGCCCTTGAACTGCTTGCCCGAATTCTAGGCGCTGGCAATGGCAGTGGCAATGGCGACATAACGGTTCATACCCTCGACCTTGACCTGCTGCTCGTCGATCAGGCATCTCCCACCGCCTTGAATCAAACCGACGAAACCCCGATCTGTTTTGTAACCTTTGGGCTGATCCGCGAGTGCCTGTATTGGGCAGACGGCCAGGTTTATGATATTGAAGAACGCGCTTGCCGTGCAATGGGCGCACATCAATGTGAATTTATTATCACCATTGGAGGGTGAAATGACTCATCAGGAAATGAATTGGAAATCTCATGATGGTTTGGATATGTTCGCGCAAGTTTGGGAGCCAGCGGTCGTACAGCCCAAGGCGGTTGCCTGCCTGGTGCATGGACTGGGCGAACATAGTTCACGCTATGCCCATGTGGCTGAAGCGTTTGGAAAAGATGGATTTATCCTGCTCAGTTACGACCTGCGCGGACATGGGCGTTCCGGCGGAGCGCGCGGGCACATCTCGTCCATCGAAGATTTTATGCAGGATATCGATGTGATGTTGGAACAGGCACGCGCACGCTACCCGGGCCTGCCGCTCTTTTTGTATGGGCATAGCCTTGGTGGAATCCAGGTTCTGCATTATGGGCTTCTTCGCAAGCCGAATGTGAAAGGTGTCATTGCCACCAGTTCCGGCCTGCGCACCGCGCTCGAAAACCAGCCCGCCAAAATAATGGCCGCCAAAGTACTTGGCGCCCTGATGCCGAAAGCCACCCTTCCCAGTGGGTTGGATTCTACGGGGATATCAAGAAATAAAGCCGTGGTAGATGCCTACCAGAATGACCCGCTTGTACACGATAAAATTTCACTCGGATTTGGGAAGGTGATGCTCGGCGTTACAAAGTGGACGCTTGAACACGCAAGCGAATTCCCCCTGCCCCTGCTCCTTCTGCATGGCAAGGCGGATAGGATCGCCTTCTTCACCGGCAGCGCTGAATTCGCCGCACCTTTGAAGGAAAAATGCACTCTGGTATTATGGGAAGGCGGATATCATGAACTTCACAACGAAGCGGAGCAGGCGGAAGTCTTCAAAACCATGACCCTCTGGATGGATGCACGCCTGCGCGAATAACTTAAGAACCCATTAACCCTTTACTGGACAAAACCATTTTCACATGGGACAATTTAAAGACAATCACCTTACACACAGGAGTTAGCATGTCCAACAAAGATAAAGAAACGAGCAAGCGGCAGGTCCGCAAGGAACAGATCAGGCGCAAAGAGCAGAGCTCGCGCCTTTTGGGAATCGGTTTAATCTCCATCGGCGCGCTGGTTTTTGCCTTTCTCATTATTTGGCCCAATTTCAAGCCGATTTCCGGGATTACAACCATTGAACCCAACGCCCGTCCACAGGCAGAGGCAAATCATATGGGCGACCCGGATGCGCCAATCAAAATTGTGGAATTTTCCGATTATCAATGCCCGTTCTGCGAACGTTTTTATAAAAACACAGAGCCATTGCTGGTTGAGGCTTATATCACCACTGGCAAGGTTTATTTCACCTACCGTTCAACAGGTAACTGGGTAAGCGATAATATCCGAGGTGGAAAAACCGAATCAGAGGACGCCGCCAAGGCCGCATATTGCGCAGGCGACCAGAATATGTACTGGGAAATGCACGATATGATCTTTGCCAATGTTTTAGGTGAAGATGTGGATTCCTTTACAGATCGTAGATTGAGCGATATTGCCAATAAAACCGGGTTGGATATGACCCTGTTTAATGAATGTTATTCGAGCAACAAATACGACGACCAGGTATTTCAGGATGGTAAAGAAGCCCTTGAAGCAGGCGTGACAGGCACTCCTTCATTCATTATGACGTACACCGTAAATGGAGAGGAAAAAACCGCGCTGATCGAAGGCGCACAGCCCTTTGAGGTTTTCCAGAAGCAGATCGATGCGGCCTTGGCGGAGATGGGTCAATAAGGAAGCTGATTCAAAATCAAAAAGGACACTGTCTCGGGAGGCAGTGTCCTTTTTGATTTTCGGTACAGCAACATTCATGTTGCTTTTATGCAAGAAGCAAGATAAATCTTGCAGACCTGACAAAACTGCATAAGTCAAGTTGATTTCTTGATATTCGCTTAATCCTTCAACGTATTATTCCTGTTCACAATGCCCTGCTGCCAGGCGTACACCGCCACCTGCGTGCGGTCTGCAAGATGAAGTTTGCTGAGGATGTTGCTCACGTGCCCCTTTACCGTGTTTTCACTGATGACCAGTTTTTCGGCGATCTGGCTGTTGGTGAGCCCGGCGGCAATCAATTTCAATACATCTGTTTCGCGGTCGGTCAACTCGGTAAACAGCGGCTGTTCTCCACTGCTTTCGCCGCGAATGTTTTGCAGAACACGGGCGGCAACCCGCGGGTGCAAAGTGACCTCCCCTTGAACCGCGCGGTGCAGAACCTCCACCAGTTTTTCCATTTTCATATCTTTCAGGATGTAGGAAATTGCGCCTGCTTTCAAGGCGGGGAAAATATGCACATCTTCATGATACGAAGTCAGCACCACCACTTGTGAGCGCGGACTGACCTGCTTGACCCGCCGCGTGGTTTCGATACCGTCCATGCCCGGCATGATCAAATCCAGCAGGATAATGTCGGGAACCAACTCGGCCACCATGCTCAACGTCTCCTCGCCTGATGATGATTCCCCAACCACCTGGAAGTCGGGGATCGTTTCCAGGTAGGAACGAATCCCGTTTCGCACCATTTCGTGATCATCCGCGATCAATATGGTTGTACGATGATGTTTCATAAAAAACTCCTGCCATTAACTCTTGATGGGTAATTGTGCGATCAGGCGCGTGCCCTGCCCGGGCGCGCTTTGAATTTGAACCGTTCCGCGAATACTGCTGATTCGTTCACGCATCGAACGGAAGCCCATGCCCTTTGCTTTTTGGTTCATGTCGAAACCGCGGCCATTGTCTGCGATGATAACCTGAAGTGACTCGGGATTATATACCAATGAAACCTCCACCTGGCCTGCCTTGCTGTGACGGGAAATATTGGCCAGCGCCTCCTGGATGAAACGATACACGGCCTGTTCCATCTCCAGCGGCAGCGCCCGCTCATTCTGGACTGTGAGGCTGATCACTGCGTCGTTGCGGTTTTCCCACTCGAAGACATATTCCCGCAATGTGGTCGGCAGTCCCTTCTCTTGCAGGGCAATCGGGTAAATCTCCTGGATGAGGAAGGTCAACTCCTGGATCACTTCATAGACAAGCGTTTCCGCTTCGCTCAAGTGGGGGAAGACTTCGTCCGGCCTGGTCTTGAAGATGCCATTGGCCGTGCCCAACTGTGCGAGGGCGGCGAATGCCTTTTGTTTGGCGCTATCATGCAGGTCACGGGCGAGGCGGTTGCGTTCCTCCATCACCGCGAGGTCTTTGGTTTGTTCGAATAATTCCATGTTCGCAATCGCCAGGGATGCGCGGTTGGCCAGGGCGGTGAATAGGCGGATGGAGTCTTCATGGAGTGCGTTGGGGCGGGTGTAGGCTACGTTGAAAACCGCCACCACTTTTCCATCCACCACAATGGGGAAGTGGGCATAGGACTGAATGCCTTCATTGCGGATGACGGTTTGAAGGTCGCCGCGCAGGGCGCTTAGTTTCAGGTCGGATATGATGACGGATTCACCCGTGGACATGGCGTGACCCAACATGCCTTCGCCGTCTTCAAAGTTGAGCGCGTAGAGGGTTTCGGGTTGAAATCCACGGCTGACGCGCGGCAGGATTTTTTTCTTTTCCTCGTTCCACACGAAGACTACACTGCGGTCTGCTTTGAGCACGGAGATGGACACATCCACCAGGGTTTGGAAGACCTGGTTGAGGGTGACGTTTCGGATGATGCGTTCATCCGCTTCGTATAAGGCTTCGATATCACGGGTGCGTTTTTCGAGGTCTGATGTTCTTCTTTGGACGAGGCTTTCCAACTGGCGGTTGCGGCTTTCAATGGCTTTTACCCGCCAGCGGTAGCCTGTTGCAATGACGGCGCCAAGCAATAACACGGATGCCGCCCGAAACCACCAGGTTCCCCAAAACGGTGGAATGACGGTGATCTTTATGGAATGCCCGGCTTCATTCCAGATGCCATCGCTGTTTGAACCGCGTAGTTTCAGGGTGTAGGTTCCGCCGGGCAGGTTGGTGTAGCGGCTGCTGTGTTTTATGCCAATGTCGTTCCAACTGCCGTCAAAGTTTTCGAGCATGTAGGCGTATTGATTTTTGTTCGGCTGGCTGTACGAAAGCGCGGCAAACTCGAATTCGAATGAATTGTTGGGCCATTGCAGGGTAAGTTCCTGCAGTGATTCCACGCGCACGTCGGTTGCTATGGGTTCGCCGTTTTGAGTGAGGGAGGTGAGGACAATGGGAGGTACGTAGGTGTCTGTTGAAATGGAAAGCGGGTTGAAAAAATTCAGCCCGTTGATGCCGCCGAAGTACAATTCTCCGTGGATGGTGACGGCGTGGGCGTTGGAATTGAATTCGTTGCTTTGCAGTCCGTCGCTGACGGTGTAGTTGCGAAATGTGTTGATAAATGGATTGAAGCGGGACAGCCCATAGTTGGTGCTGAGCCATAGATTGTTCTCGCGGTCTTCGAGGATGCCGTTGATGATGTTGTTGGGCAGGCCGTCTTTTTCGGTAAAAGATGTAAACGAGTCTGTTTTCAGGTCGTAGCGGTTCAATCCTCCGCCTGCAGTGCCGATCCATAATGTGCCATTCTTGCTTTCATAAATGGACAGGATGGAGTCGTTGCCGAGGCTTTTTGGGTCGCCGCGGCGGTTTTGATAGCGAATAAAAATATTTTCATCGTATTGCAGGCGGTTCAACCCGCCATCCAATGTGCCAACCCAGAGATTGCCTTGCAGGTCTTCTTTGATTGCAACAACCTGGGAGTCGCTCAGGCTGTTTGGGTCCTGGGGGTTGTGCTTGAAATTGGTGAAGGTTTCTGCAACGGGGTTGAATAAATCGAGGCCTTCGCTTGTGCCGAGCCAGATATTTCCGCTTCGGTCTTCATAAATGGCGTAGACGGGCAGGCCTGAAAGGCTGTTGCCATCTTCAAGCGGTTCAAAGCGTTTGGCGATGCCTGTGTTGGGGTCGAAGAGGTTGAGCGCATTCGATGTGCCAACCCAGAGCGCGCCGTGCCGATCTACGAGAAGGGAGTAGATTTGGTCACTGCTCAGGCTGGCTGGGTCGAAGGGGTCGTGATGGAATTGTTTGAATTCACCTGTGGATGGGCTGAATCGGTTGAGGCCGCTGTCGAGGGTGCCGATCCAGACGGTGCTGTTGGGTTCGACAAAAATAGCGGAGATGAGGTTTCCGCTCAGGCTGTTTGGGTTGGAGAGGTCGCCTCGATAGTAGGCGAATTCATCCTGCCTGCGGTTGTATTTGTTCAGGCCGCCGCCGTTTGTGCCGATCCACAGGACGTTGCCGCGGTCTTCAAAGATGGAGAGGATGAGGTCATTGCTGACACTGCCGGGGTTGGCTGGCTCGTGGCGATAATGAATAAACTGGTTGAGTTGGGCGTTGTAAATATCCAGCCCGTCGTTGGCGGCTATCCACAGGACGCCGTTGTGGTCCACGTATAAATGGTTGAGTGCATCGCTGGCGACGCTTTCAGGGTCTTCGGGGTTGTGGATGTAACGGGCAAACGATTGTGTGTTTGGCTTGAAACGGTTCAGGCCGTTTTGGGTGGCAACCCACAAATTGCCCTCGAAATCTTCGATGATGGAGGTGACGTTGTTATCGCTGAGTGAGTTGATATTGTCGCTTGTGGTGAAGGCTTTGATCGAGTTTGTGTTTTCGTCCAGTTGGTATAAGCCGTTGTCTCGTACGCCGATCCACAGCAGGTTTGTTGAATCCTGGAAGAGGGCGGTGATGGGGTTTTCGAGGCCGTCTTCGTCGCCGAGGTAGTGGATGAAGGTGTTGCCTGCCGCGTCGTAGCGGTCGAGGTCTGAGTCGGTGCCGACCCAGAGGGTGTTGTTTTTATCCATAAAGAGGGCGTTCACACGATTGTTGCTCAGGGAGTTGTCGTCGGCTGGATCATGCTTGAAAACAGCAAACAGGCCGGAGCGGGGGTCGAAGCGGTTCAATCCGCCCTGACGGGTGCCGATCCAGATGTATCCCTGCTGGTCTTCGACGATGGATGTGATCCAGCGGTTGCTGAGGCTGGTTTCGTTTTCCGCTTCCGGTTTGTAGACTTTGAAGCTGTATCCGTCATATCGGTTTAATCCATCCTCTGTGCCGAACCAGAGAAAGCCTTTGCTGTCTTGAAAGATGACGTTGATGACGCTTTGCGAGAGGCCCTGTTCGAGGCTGATGTGTTCGAAGCGAATGGAGCGGTTGAAGTTGGGGGTGGCGGGCTGGGCGGGCTGTAGGGGAGGCGCGGTGGATTGGGGCTGTGATGCGGCTGTAGGTGTGTTTCCTGCGCAGGCGGATAGGCTGATTGCGAGGGTGAAAATCAGGAGGGTTCCGAGGTGGAGTTTCATGCAGGGTTAGTATAGTGCAATTTTGAAATGCTTTGCGTGGGTGTTCTCGCTACGAACAAAGGTGACAGCCACTGAAGTGACTGTTATTCGTGTAAATTCGTGGATGGTTTGTGGGGGTGGCAGATTCCTTTCCAGACTTTGCGCTGTACTATTAGACAAAAGCTGATATTTTTGGTAGTGGCATTGCGTAAATGGCGTAGCGCGAGATATTATCTCGCGCTACGGTTGCCAACATTTATTTCGACCTATTCCCTTATTTTTCATCCAATGCGCGGAAGCGGTGGATAAAGTAGAGGGCCAGGCCAAGCAGAACGATGGCGTTGGCCTGGTGGATGAGGGCGATGACGATGTTGACGTAGGAGAGGATGGTGAGTACGCCGAGGGTGATTTGCAGGGCGACGATGCCGACCAGCCATTTCAATCCGTTTTGGATTTCGGCGGGGTAGTTTTGTTTTTTGACGATGGAGTAGACCACTGGCACGAGGATGAGTCCCAGCCAGGCGAACCAGCGGTGGATGAACACGATGGTTTGGGGGGATTCGAAGATGTTGATCCATGAGGCGAAGAGGTTGGGGGGGAGCCATTTTCCGAGCATGAGCGGCCAGGTGTCTGAGACGTGGCCGGCTTTGAGGCCTGCTGTGAATCCGCCGTAGGAGATTTGGATAACGAGAATAACGAGAGAGGCCACGGATAATTTGGAAGGCAGGGACCATGCCGCTTTTTTGGCAGGGTCGGGGAAGCCGTATTTGTGGCCGAGGGCTGTCCACATGGCGAGGCCGAATAAGGCCAGGGCGAGGAGGAGGTGGATGGTGAGGTTGAAGTGGCTGACGGCTGGGCGGTCTACGAGTCCGCTGGCGACCATGATCCAGCCTGCGAATGCCTGGGAGATGAAGAGCATGCCCATTACAAAGTAGACGCCGAATTCCTTGAAGGGGATGGTTTTCTTGAAAAGGAAGTAGAAGACGGGGAAGGCGTAGAAGAGACCTGCGAGGCGGGCGACGTTGCGATGGAACCATTCCATGTAGAAGATGAATTTATATCTTTCGAGGGTCATGCCTGTGTTGATTTTGAGGTATTCGGGTGTGAGTTGATATTTGGCGAATTCCTCTTCCCAGCCTTGCTGGCCGATGGGCGGCATGGCGCCGCTGATGGGATTCCATTCGACGATGGATAGGCCTGAGCGGGTGAGGCGGACGAATCCGCCGAAGACGACGAGGAAGGCGACGACGAAGGCGAACAGGTAAAGCCATTTCATGACGGCGGTATTTTGAGTTTTTGGCATTTTATTTCTCCAGTTCAGCTCTTATGCAGTTCCAAATCTTTAGCCGCGAATTGCGCGAATTTCCGCTAATTTTTTGAATAATTCGTGCGAATTCGCGACATTGTGCCCGTAGGGTAAATTGGCGGCAGTTCTTGGGGTCTTGCGTAAGCCCTACAATTTTGAAGTCGTTGGGATTATAGCATGTGGGTGTTTAATGGCTGTGAAAACATTTGTCATGGGTTGGGGTGAATGATTGTCATGTTTATGTTTCGTGTCTGGCGAGAAAATCCATCAGCGAGCTGATGGATTCCAGAATAACAGAATCAGGCTGTAGATTAAGAAAGAGGCGGGAAATAAAATGTCCACCACGTTTTTGTGATGGACATCCAGTCTTTCTACAGCTTGTTTCTCATTTGATTGAGCAGTTGACGATACTCTTCGACGGTGGGCGGGTTCATCAAAACGATTTGGTTGATGGCGTCTATTGCGCCCTCTCGGTCTCCCTTTTCCATGAGAACTTCGCCGAGAACGTCGAGCAGGGTTACGGCTTCGGTGGTGCGGCCTGTGTGATGGAGTTGTGCGGCGAGGGTGCGCTTGAGCAGGGGCTGGTCTTCGTGATCTTTGACGAGTTCTTCGAGGAAGGTGATGGCGAGTTCGTTTTTGTTCTGGCTTTCAAGGTGATTGATGTAATTCTCGAGTTCGCTCAGAGCCTTGTCGGGTTGGGCCATGCGCAGGTTGAGTTCGATGATCTGTTTGCGGGCTGAATCATCGTCGGGGGCCAGGGTGCGGATTTGTTCGTAGACGCGCAGGGCTTGTTTCCAGTCCAGGCGTTGCAGGTCGATGTCGGCCATGCGCTGGAGGATGTGGGTGTTCCAGTCGCGGCTGGCGTTGCCTTGTTGAACGAGGCGCAGGGCGATGGTGAAGGTTTTGCGCGCCATATCCAATTCGGCGAGGCGGTAGTGGATGGCGGCGAGTTCGAGATATTCGTGGATGGCGTCGTCGATCTGTCCGCGGGCGATGAGTTGGTCGATGAGGCGGTTGCGTGAGCCGAGGTCCATGGGGGAGAGTTGGATGATGCGGCGCAGTAGTTTTGTGGCTTGTAATACTTCTCCGCGTGCGCTGTAGGATTGGGCCACCACGCCGTATTTTGCAATGGCTTCGGTGGGGCGGCCTTCCTGAACCAGGAGATCGCCCATGAGGGTGTGGAGGGGCAGGTAGGTGGGGGCGTGCAGGACGGCGTCGAAGGCTTCGTCCATGGCGGAGCGCAGACTGCCCATGCGCGCCAGTTGATTGATGCGGTTCATGGATTCGAGCACTGAACTGGATTGCGCCTGCAAGATGACATCTGCCAGCGGGGCGAGCATTTCGCCATCCTGCTTTGGCATTTGGTCGCGGGTTTTGTGCATTTGTTCGCGCCAGTCGGGGCGGGTGAGTAAACCGTTGATGTTCTCGCAAATTTTTTGCAGGGCTGATTCATCTTTTTGATTTTTTTGAGCTTCGATGAATGGCTCATATTGCTGGCGGATATCGTCTGCCTGGTCGGATGGAACGGTCATTGAGTCGGCCAGTTTGAGGGCTTCAAGATATTCCAATGCGGCGGCGTGGAAGTCGGATTTCTTGGCGAGCATTTGCCCCAATAGCAGGCGGGTGCCGAGGGCGTAATCGTGATGTTTGATGGCGTTCTGTAAAAAGCGTTGCGCGCTTTCGTAGCGTTCGCCTTTGTAGCGCAATAGGCCGAGGTTGAAATACAGGGCGGGATGTTTGAAGTTGGCTTCGAGCGCGGCTTCCATTTCTTCGGCGGCCTGTGATTCTTTACCTTTGCTTTGCGCGTCGATGGCCTGACCGAGATGAAGCACAACCGTGGTCTGTTCGGCGTTCTGCATGGAGATTCCGCCGGTGCCTTTCATGATGGCGGAAAGGCCGCGGCGTTCCTGTGCGGCTGGACTTTCGTCGGAGAATTCGAAGAGCAGTTCTGCGAGCTGGGTCAATGCTTTTTGGCGGGCTTCGGTGATTGGGTCCAGCCCGGAGGAGGCTCGTGAAGCGTGCGGCTCCTGCAATTGTTTGACCTGCGACATGCGGATCGGTCCCGTGCCGCCTTTGCCGCGAATCGGTTTGGGGAGCAGTTGTCCCGTTTTGAGCAGGGTCTGCGCCTGCTTTACTTCGACGCTGTTCGGTGAAATGGACTGGGCTTTGTCCACCATCTCTTTGGATTTCTCGGCATTGCCTGCGCGTTGAATGATGCTGGCGAGCGCGAGATATTCCGTCACAGATTGTTGGGCGTGGCCGAGTTTTTCATGCACCTGCGCGAGACGGGAACGCGCGATGGCATGTTCGGGATTCAAGTTCGTGACGCGCACCCAGTTCTCGAGCGCCTTTTCGGTATCGCGCTGTTGCAAAAAAAGATCGCCCGCGCGCAGGGCGGCGTCCATTGCGTTTTTTAGATTGCCAAGCCGTTCGGAGAGTTGTGCCACTTTTTCCATGGGCACGGGGTCATCGGGCGAGAGCTTTGCCACGTTCATGTAAATCTGCAACGCTTCTTCGATGGCGCCGGACTGATACAACGCAAGCGCGAGACTGCTGAGCGCTTTGGGGTTATCGGGCATTTCCTGCAAGGCGCGCCGATAGGCGCTGACGGCCTTGTCCCATTCCTGGTCCCAGGCGGCAGAGTGGCCTTCGTTCATTGCTTTTTGGAAAATGTCGTCTCGTCCGGGCATGGTTGATTTTCTACTTTCGCATCTGCGAGGATTGATTTATGAATACGGAATTATAACCTTGACTGATTTACTTGGCTTACGCAAAATCTCTTTGGGTATAGCGCAAAAGTATCGGTAAAATTTCGCCAGGCAATTGCAGTATTTAACGCAAAGGCGCGAAGGAATTAAATTCCTGGCGGCTTTCCGTTAAGAATCCTGACAATTTTGCGCCATTCCCAATCTCTTTGGAATCCGCTAATCTTTAGAACTTCGTAGAGATTGGCGCGGATTGGTGGATAAATGTTTATTCGGATTTTAATACCGACATCTCGCCCCAACTCGCGCCCGCTCTTGCTTCTGTTTCGAGAGGGATGCTCATCGGGTAGGCATTCGCCATCGTGTCCTGAACGACTTGCGCCGTCTTTTGCATTTCGCTTTTCGGGCATTCCAACACAAGTTCATCATGCACCTGCAAAAGCATTTTGCCTTTCAGCCCGGCATCTTTCAACGCGGACGGAATTTTCAGCATGGCGATCTTCATAATATCTGCGGCGGTGCCTTGAATGGGCGCGTTGATGGCTTCGCGTTCTTCGCGGTTCTTCATCTGCACATTGACCTTGCCCTGCAAAGCGGGGAAGTAGCGTTTGCGTCCGAGCAGGGTTTCCACATAGCCAATCTCTGCGGCCTGCCTTCGCATCCCGTCGAGATATTTTTTCACGCCGGGGAATTTCTTGAAATAGGCTTTCACGAAATCCTCCGCTTCGGCCAATGTCAACTCTGTAGAGCGGGTGAGGCCGAAGGCAGACATGCCGTAGATCAAGCCGAAGTTGATGGCTTTGGCATGGCGGCGCATGTCTTTGGTGACTTTCTCCAACTCGATGTCGTAGATGGCGGCGGCGGTGGTGGCGTGGATATCCTCTCCCGCGCGGAAGGCCGCGATCATGGCTTCGTCATTTGCCATGTGCGCGACGATACGTAATTCGATCTGCGAATAATCCACGGAGAGCAGGACGTTGCCTTTGTCGGCGATGAATCCATTGCGCACGCGGCGTCCCGTTTCGGTGCGGATGGGGATATTCTGCAAGTTCGGGTTATTGGACGAGAGACGCCCCGTCACTGCGCCGATCTGGCTGTAGGAGGTATGCACGCGGCCCGTGTTTTCGTCCACGGCGGCGGGGAGCGCATCCACGTAGGTGGATTTGAGTTTGGACAGTTCGCGTTGTTCGAGAATCCATTCGAGGATGGGGTGTTTATCGCGCATGGCATCCAGCACGTCTGCCGAGGTGGAGTAAAAGCCCGTCGCTGTTTTGCGGCCTTTGTCGGGTGGTTCGAGGCGCAGGTGATTGAATAACACATCCGAAAGTTGCTGGGGCGAGTTGATGTTAAACGTCTTGCCAGCCAGCGCGAATACTTCCTTTTCGATTTCAGCCAGGCGTTTTTCCAATTCAGTAGACATGACGGCGAAGAATTTTATGTCGATCAACGCGCCTGTCATTTCCATGCCTGCCAGCACGGCGCTGAGCGGCATGTCAATTTCATCGAGCAATTTTGTGCCGTTCACGCGCTTCAATTCTTTTTCCAGAATCGGCATCAGGCGCAGGGTGTTTTCCGCATCGGCGGCGGCATACGCGGCAACAGACTCGATGGCAACGTCTGCCATGCTGATTTGCTTTTTGCCTTTGCCGATGAGTTCTTCGATGTGGGTCATCTCTTCGCCGAGGCGGGCAGATGCGAGATTCTTCAACCCGAAATTTCGCGAAGATGGGTCAACGATGAATTCAGCCAGCATCGTGTCGAAGGTTAAGGGCGAGACAGCCAGCCCATGGCGCGCGAGCACGATGTAATCATATTTTGCATTGTGCGCCAGCTTGCCGATCTTCGCGTCCGTCATGGATGGCGTGAGCGCTGCGATCACTTTTTCGATGGGCAGGTTATCGCCAGCCGAATGACCAACGGGAATGTAATATCCCTGCCCGTCTTTGACCGCCAGCGAAATGCCGACGATCTCCGCTTTCATCTCTTCGGTGGAGGTTGTTTCCGTATCGAATGAAATGACTTTTGCTTTAGCCAGTTCTTTTGTCAACGCATCGAGTTTTGCATCCGAATCAACGATGATCACTTCGATGCTCGAAGGCTGTGAAAAAGTGACCACCTGCGGCTGGTTTTGGAACATCGAAATCTGCTCGCCTGCCTTGCCTTTCTTTGGCCTGGCAATAACTTCCGTGGCAAGCGCGTTTCCACTGATCGCAGGGACTTTGCTCAGCAAGGTCTTGAATTCCATTTCTTTGAAGAAGGTCTCAAGTTTGGCTGGGTCAAATGGTTTTACCGCGGCATGTTCGAGATCAAGGCTGATCTTGAGGTTGACTTCGATGCGCGCGAGGTCGCGGCTCATGTAGGCCGCATCCCTGCCCGCCTCGAACTTGCCCTTCCAGCGGTTTTCAACCTGCTCCAAATTTGCGTAGATCGCATCCAGCGTATCAAATTTTTCGAGCAAAGAGATCGCAGTTTTTTCACCGACCCCTTTGATTCCTGGAATGTTATCGGAAGTATCGCCTACGATGGCTTTGTAATCCACAACCTGATTCGCCCGCACGCCTAATTTTTTGATGACGTCCGCATCGGAGAGGTAGGTCTGGTCATCGCCTGCGAGATAGACAGCCGTTCGCTCATTCACTAACTGAAGCAGGTCTCTGTCACCTGTAATGATTTTTACCCCCAGGCCTTGTTCCGCCGCTATTTTGGCGACGCTCCCAAGAACATCGTCCGCTTCGTAGCCTTCCATTTCGAGGCGCGGAATGTTGAAGGCATCCACCATCTCGCGGATGCGGTCGATCTGCGGGCGCAGGTCATCGGGCATTTTTTCGCGTGTGCCTTTGTATTCGGGGAAGATGTCATCGCGGAAGGTTTTGCCCACATCGAAAGCCACCGCCAGATATTCGGGCTTTTCCTGCTCCAGCACGCGGACGAGTTCGCGCGCGAAGCCGTACACTCCCGCGGTGGGTTCACCTTTGGAGGTTTGCCAGCGTGAGCTTCCACCGCCGCCCGCGGTCAGGGCAAAATACATGCGGTAGGCAAGAGCGTGTCCATCAATTAGATAAAGGGTAGGGGGCATGGTTTCTTCTTTCGTCATTGCAAGGAGGGCGCTTGCTCTTCCCGACGAAGCAATCTTCTCACTGTGCGCGATTGCTTCGGGCACACCTGCCCTGGCGGGCGGTGCCAGGGAAAAACAAGAACGCCCTCGCAACACTAGCGCCGCACGCCAGTGCAGGTGTGACGGATGTATGGAATGTTAAACAAGAAGCGCAGAGTTATTATACTCTGCGCTTAATTTTTTATTGACGTCCGCGCGGTGGGGGGGCGGCGGCTTCCTGTCCCTGGCGCTGACGGGTCTGGCGGATATAGTCTCTCACCAGTTGCGGCGGGTGCGGCTGTGTGCCGCCCATGATGAGATAGCCCGGCGCCCAGAAATCTCCGGACGGGTTTTCCTTCTTTATTCGATTGAATTCGCCAAAAACCTTTTCCGAAGTCTGCTGGCGCATGATGCGCATGAGATAGCCAGGCGATGTGTTCGGTTGAACGTTCACGACCCATTGCAAATATTCGGGGCGCACGGCCAGATATTCCAGCCGCCAGCCGAAGGCAATGCAAATATTCGGCAGCCATTCGCCGAGATGATCGGCGAGATCACCAGTGATGTAGTGGGATGAAAATCTCGGCACCAGCAGGCAGGCATACGTGAGATGATACAAGCCCGCCGTGGTTGGTTCCACCACCAGCTTTCGCGCCGCTTCGGTGGATGGGCCTTCGCGGGTGACATCCGTTTCGCCAGCGGGTTTGGAGATCGGCGTCTCCGCTCTCTGCCGTAGACGCGATGGCGCTGTGACTTCCACTTCGTCAAAGGCAGTTTGAGAATCAACGCTCATTTGCGGGCTTTGGGCCTGGTCTGTCATCATCATTCGCCCCAACTGCACAGAAGGAGAAGCCTCTCGATTGAAAACCGATGCGTTTGAAAGCGATTCGGAGACTCGCGTCTGGTTGGGGTCGAACTTTTCTTTTTGGCGCGCCATGCCAACGTCACGCACAGAGGCGGGGCTGGGGTTGGGCGCGGGAATGTCGGTGAGGATGTTCGAGATCGGGGCGATATCCAGCGCTTCGTTCTCTTCCAGATCATCGGGAAAATCGTTGACCTGTTTGCGAGCAGATTTCATCTGCTTTTGTGATTCGGGCCTGTCACTGCCAAAGTCATTGACGAGTTGGCTGGCCTGTGCGCGGATGGTGCTGAACGGGGTTTCAGCATCGAAGACAAATGCAAGCACGGTCTCGGAAGTGAGGCGCGTGGCGTAGAGCATGTGCTCGGCTTTGGTGCTTTCAAGGCGGATGAACCGCAGAAGATCGGAGCCTTTTTGTCCGTCCCAATTGCGGGTGACGGTTTGCGCCACTTCTTTGGCGGCATTTTGTGAGAGGCCTCCGGCATACGCCCATAAATCATTTTTAAGAGTGATCAATGCGGCCTGGGCAGAGGATTCTAAAGTGAGGCGCGTGAGGTGCTGGGCGGCTTTGGTCTGGTCGTTGAGCCAGGGCAAAGGCGCTGTGCCGCTCATTTGAGAGGCAGGTGCGGCTGGTTGGGGTTGGCTGATTGCGGTCATAAAATCTGACATCCTAAAAGGCTTACGGACGAGAATCCATGGGCGCAATGTATTGAAGGCGGGAGGATTGACGTTTTCGTCACAAAGAATAATGAGATTTAGCCCGGGGCGCACAGTACGCAGCGCTTTTCCGATCTCGAGCACCCATTCATCGCCAAGGGCAGAGTCCAGCATGGCGAGGGGCAGACCAATTTCATCAGCCCGTACCACGGCAGAAGCCTTGTTGTTGACAATATGGCTTCGATATAGCTTGGTTTCATCCAAAATATGGCGAATGGATTCACCGAGGCTGGTTGAAGGGGTAACAATTAGAAGATCGGCGGGCATTTGAATGAAGTTTATCACTGACTACAGGCAGAATCAAGCCGCCCGCGGACTATTGGGGGGCATCGTAATCTGCCTGTAAGCCCTGGATGCCTAATAACAGCATTAACACTTCAGGCGGAATATTCGTTTCGGGCATGTCAGTTTTGTAAAGCTGGCCGTTTTCGGCTCGTTCGCGCAGATTTTTCCATAAAAGTTCACGTTCCTGGCTTTGCACAACCAGCTCGTTCAATAACTTTGCGTTGAGCAGGTATTCGCCAGTGGAATAGAGGAAGGTCAACCGCTTCCATTTATCCGCCCTGATGGGTTCCTTTAATTTCTCCAACCCGCCAAGCTGGATTTTATAATATTCCTCGTTTGCGCGCGGGTGGTCGGCTTCATCTTTGAGCAGTTCACCGCGGGTGGTGAGTTCGTGCCCGTAGACCTGGGCAATGAATTCGATTTGTCCGCCGCGCTCGCCGAATGCCGAGGGCTGGTAAAAAGCCAGATAGTCCACGGCTACAACTTTCGGCGCGGTGCGAAGCGGAATGCGGTACCATCCCAACAGCCGCGCGATTTCCAGGTCACGCGGGGAGGGCAACAGGGCAACCAGAACGAGATCGGTGGGTTTAATCATCGAGTTAATTATAACTTCATGAGGAGTTTGGAATGAAGATTCATCCATCCCGTTTTGAGCAGATGACTGCGTTGACCGATGTGACGCTTGGGATTCTGGCAGGGTACGCGGCATTTCAGGTTTTGCAAATTTCAGGGTTTAAATTCATGGTGTGGGGATGGGCGTTTGGGCTGTTGGCTTTTTCTGCGTTATGCGCGGCGCTCTCTCATAGCTTCGAGATGACACAAAAAACAAACGAGCGCATCTGGATGCCGGTCAATTTGTCTTTGGGATGGACGCTTGCGCTGTTCGTGATCGGCGCTTTGATGGACTTGAGCGGAGAGACGCTTGCAAAGAGCGCGCTTCCCTCCGCGCTGACAGTTGGTTTCCTGTTTTTCGTTGTCACGGTACTACGCCCGGGCACGTTTATGATCTTCATTGCCTATGAAGCCGTTGCCATGTTGTTCTCGCTGGGGGTGTATGCTTTTCTGTTTTTCAATGAAACATTGCCCGGGGCAGGCTGGATGCTGGCAGGAGTCTTTGTGACGATTATGGCTGCCGTGGTTCAGGCCGTTGGGAAGACGGGGAAATCCATCGTTTGGTATTTCGATAACAATGGAGTCTTTCATTTGATCCAAATGCCGGGGATTGTTTTACTGCTGGCGGGGTTGATGACTTCGTTGTAATACAAAACCTCCGAGGTCTTCAAGACCTCGGAGGTTTTCATTTCAGGACAACCCAACTTCCTTGTTGAACTCGACGATCAATTCGTCAATTTCATCGGCCTGGGTTTGGACGCTTGTCCAATAATCAGGCTGATACCATTGCTGTTGAATCTCTTCATAGGTTCTGCCTTGTTGCTCGACCCAGGTGTAGTATTTCAGGTTGTGGATTCGGCGGCGTTCGGGGTACGTCAGTTCGAGCATGTTATCGGTGGATTGGCCGTGCAGGTAGCGGGCAAAATCAGCGGCCGCGTCACGCTCGCTGTATTCGCCGAATTCCTGGTGCATTTCATGCAGGCGGGAGCGATACAGTTCCATCGAGTCAGTCAGGACGGTGATCATGATATCGTTCTCGTCCATTTCGTAATACTTGGCGGTTTTGATGCAGGAGAGCACGTTGGAAATGCCAGAGAAGCCAAGCAGATCGAGATTGGAGATTAGAGATTCGGGGACGCCTTTTTCAGCGAGGCAGGCGCGTCCGTTTTCTTCGTTGAACAGGCGGGAGATGTTGACCACGGCGTTATCGTCAATGGCGGTGACGAGGTCGGTGTTTTTGGTGTTGTGAACCCAGGGCACATGTTTATCGCCGATGCCTTCGATGCGGTGTGCGCCGAATCCGTTCTCCAAAAGTGTGGGACATTGCAAGGCTTCACTCGCCACGATCTTGCTGTCGGGGAAGAGCTTCTTCATATAATCGCCGCTGGCAATTGTGCCTGCCGAACCCGTGGCGGATGCCATCCCGCGATACCTTCCATTTTTCCCAGCCACTTGTTTGAACACTTCTTCCATGGCGTGGCCTGTCACTTCAAAGTGCCAGAGGTAATTGCCGAATTCTTCAAATTGATTGAAGATCATCAAGTCTTGACCTGACTTCTTTAATTCCCAGCATTTGTCAAAAATTTCTTTCACGTTGGATTCAGAGCCAGGGGTCTTGATCGTTTCGCCTGCCACTTTTTCCAGCCATTCAAAGCGTTCCTTTGACATGCCTTCGGGCAAAATGGCAATCGATTCACAGCCGAGCAGGGCAGAGTCGTACGCGCCGCCGCGGCAGTAATTTCCCGTGGAAGGCCAGACGGCTTTTTGCGTGGTCGGGTCAAATTGACCGGTGACCAGCCTCGGCACGAGACAGGAAAATGCCGCGCCCACTTTGTGCGCTCCCGTGGGAAACCACTTGCCAACGATGGCAATGATGCGCGCTTTGACCCCCGTCAGCGAAGAGGGAAGCTCGAGAAAATTGACCCCGCCAAAACCTGTCCTGAGCGAAGTCGAAGGAGCCCCGTCTGATGCGCTGGGTTGGTTGTGCCAGTTGATTCGAAAGAGGTTGCGCGGATGAATATCCCAGAGGCCGATGTTCTTCAAATCCTCTTTAACTTTGGCGGGAATTTTGGAAGGGTCTTTCATTTGAGCGTAGGTGGGGATGATGATGTTGCGCTCTTTCGCGCGTTGAATGGCGCGGGCGCGGCGGTCTTTATGCAGGGTCAGGTCAATCGTGGTCATGGGTTTCTCCTGAGGGTAGTTGTCAGACAACTTAATTATAGCGCACAATCCTGTTTTTTTCTTTATACCCAGCGCGGTCACAAATGCCCAAGTTCGGGCACGCTGTTGCGCTTTTTCAAAAGGGGGAAAGCGCAATTTGTGACCGTGGGTATTATATAATGGGGCAATGGAAATGTACCCGCTCATTTCGGGAATTTTATTCCTGAATTTTTTTATCGGCCTGTGGCTGGCCTGGCGCAGTGGTAAAAAAAGTGCGCAGGGCGGGCAGGGCTATTTTGCCTTGCTCATGTTTTTGGCAGGTTTTTTCTCGCTAACGTATGGGTTGGAAATCATTACAACTTCGATCCCGCTGAAGATATTCTGGTTGAAACTCGAAAACATCAGCATTGTCACCATGCCGGCGTTGTGGTTCATGTTCTCGTTCGTGTACACCCAGCAGGCGCGCTGGTTTTCGAGAAGACATGTTGTTTTAATTTTCATCATCCCAACCATTACCCTGATCCTGCTGGCTTCGCCGTTCAGCTACCTCCATTATGCGTCGCTTGGATACGATGTCAATATGGGCCCCGTCAGCCTGCGGGGCGGCGTTTGGTATTGGGTGCAGATGATGCAGAATTATTTTTTGTTGACGCTTGGCTCTTTTGTGATTTTACGGACGGTTGTGCGCTCCCCCGGCATTTACCGCCGGCAAAGCGCCATGCTTTTGCTGGGGATTTTGATTCCCATTTTTGTCAATTTATATTACCTGTTTGGAAAATATCTTTTTCCGCAGACCTACATCCCCGTGGACTTTACCCCCGTTGCCTTTATGTTTACCGGGGTGTTGTACAGCTTTGGCGTTTTCCGCCTCAAGTTTTTGGATCTTGCGCCGATTGCGCGCGAGATCATTTTCGAAAAAATTCCAGAAATGGTTTTGGTGCTGGATGTTGAAAACCGCGTAGTGGATATTAACCACGTCGGGCAGGATTGGTTGAATGTGAAGCATTCCCAAATTACAGGCCAGCCCATCTCTGCGTTGTTGAAGGAATTGCCTGAACTGCTCGGGAATTATGGAGACGCCATGAATATCAACGAGACGATTAAGATCAATGCCGCTTCGCCTCTCGACCTGGAGCTGGTCATTACACCCCTGACAGATCCGCAGGGAGAGTTTGCCGGGCGCGTCATTCTTGCGCGTGATGTAACCAGCAGAAACCAGGCCGACAGGCTCATCAACCAGCGCAATGAAATGATTAACCTGCAAAGCGCGGCGCTGAATGCCGCCGTCAACGCCGTGGTGATCACCGACCTGGGCGGGAAGTGCATTTGGGTCAACCGCGCCTTCACAGAAATATCAGGCTATTCATTCGATGAGGCGTCGGGTAAAAACCTGTCCTTTTTGAAATCGGGCGCGCAGGACAAATCATTTTATGAAAAGCTGTGGAACACCATCCTCTCCGGGCAGGTCTGGCAGGGTGAGATCGTCAACCGCCACAAGCATGGGCATCTCATTGTGGAGGAAATGACCATCGCGCCGGTCTACAACGAAAAAAAGGAAATGACGAATTACATCGCCATTAAACAGGATATTACCAAACGGAAACGCATGGAAAAGGAATTGCAGGATGCAAACCTGCGCCTGCAAACCCAAATGCAGGAGATCATCTCCCTGCAAGATCAATTGCGCGAACAAGCCATCCGCGACCCGCTGACCGGGTTGTACAACCGCCGCATCCTCGAAGAGGCGCTGGAGCGTGAGGCGGCGCAGGCCAAACGGAATGACTCCAATTTTTGCATTGCTATGATCGATGTTGATAATTTCAAAGCGCTCAACGACCGTCACGGACACCCCGCCGGGGATATGGTCTTGAAGTCGCTTGCCGCGATCCTGATTCATAACATTCGCCAGGGAGATGTGAGCTGTCGTTATGGAGGGGATGAGTTTGCCGTACTATTATCGAATGCAACCATTGAAGGCGCCATGAAGCGGGCACATCAATGGCGGCGGGCATTCCAAATGCTGCAAAAAAGCTTTAACGGGCAGACCTTACAAGTCACACTTTCCATTGGAATCGCATCCTACCCCCAGCATGGGCCGGATGGACAAAAGGTATTGGAAGCCGCTGACAAAGCATTGTATGAATCCAAAGCGGGGGGGAAAAACCGCGTGACAATCTACGACGAAGAATTAGACAAGAATTAACCAATCCCCAACATCTTGCTCACAACCGAAAGCAAAATTCCGCCCGCAATCACGCTCCCCAATTGACCTGCGGTATTGACAGCCTGTAAGAATACCTGATTTTTAAATCAGGTATAATGGAGGGAATGGTAATCACCTCTTTGTCCCGCAAGTCTGTTGAAATCATACTCCACGATGCCATACGGCGCGACATCACCACTGCCCGTCGCGCCGCTCTCCTTCAAATTCTGTGGAATGAACGCTACCTCACTCGCGCTCAATTAATAACCAGGGTTGAATACAGGTTGGGAAGGAACTGCTTTGGAACATTTGCCTGGGAGGATACTTTTTATCGTGACATGCGTGTGGTTAAGCAGGCATTTCAAGTTGCCGATTCCCTGTTGGAATACAGCCGGAACAAGGGAGAGGCTGGTTACTACCTGCGTGGACAACCCGCCTTGTCACTCGAATTCAAGCAATTAGTGAAAGCCAGCGCCGCTGAGGTGGATCAGCGCCAGATTGATATTTATCGCCAGTTATCGCCCGCTTCGCGCTTTCGGCAGGGAAGCGCCATCAGCGACACGGCGCGGAACGTGGTGGCGTATCGCATCCGCCAGGAAAACCCTGAACTTACTCCGCAAGAAGCCAATCGAATGGCTTTGCAGAGAGCATACATGCCATGAATGAACAACCGTTGGACATCACCGATTTCCTCAAGCTAGTTCTTGAAGCCCTAGAATCTGCGGGGGTCGAATACTTGATTGGGGGCGCGATTGCGGAATGGGCTTGGGGAGAGCCGCGGGCAACTCAGGATTTGGACATTGTCATTAACCTTCCTGTCAAAGCCGTCGGCAGGTTTTCCAGGGAACTTGAGAAAAGAAACATGCTCGTTCCAACTGATATCATTTTGGACACGATGATGGAAGATCGTGCTGATATTCCGCTAAATGCGATCCACATATACAGCGGCCTCAAAGCGGACTTGTACTTAATGCGGGAAGGCGACACGCTGCGCCAGAGCGCGTTTCAACGCAGGCAGCTAGTGGATTACGGTCCGCCAATTGGAAAGGTTTATGTCCATTCCGCAGAAGATTTGATCCTTTACAAACTTATGTATTTGGGATTAAGCGGACAGCCAAAACATGCCCGCGATATTGCCGCAATTCTTCGGGCGAAAAAAGATCAGATTGATTTTGGATATATCGAAAAGTGGGTTGCTCAATTGGGGCTGGGAGCTGTTTGGAAGGAATTGTTGGATGGCGTTTTGTAAGCTGGTATAAGTTGCTGTTACTGCCTTAAGACTAAAATCAAAGCCACGGATTTACCACCCGCAGCTTTGATTTTTTTATTACAAAATCCCCAACATCTTGCTCACAACCGAAAGCAAAATACCGCCCGCGATCACGCTCCCCAATTGACCTGCGGTGTTCGCTCCCATGGCGTGCATCAAGATAAAGTTATTCGGGTCTTCGTCGTTGGCGGTTTTTGCCGCCAGCCGCCCTGCCATCGGGAACGCCGAAATGCCCGCCGCGCCAATCAGCGGATTGATCTTGCCGCCTGAAAGGAAGCACATTAATTTGCCGAACAGCAACCCAGCAACCGTATCGAGTACGAAGGCAAACAACCCCAGCACCATGATTTTGCCTGTGTCCAAATTGAGAAACGCGGCGGCGCTCATGGTGGAGCCAATTGCCAGCCCTAAAAACAGCGTGGAGATATTGATGATCTCATTCTCTGCGGCCCTGCTGAGTCTATCCACCACGCCAGACATTTTGAGAAGATTGCCAAGCATGAGCATGGAGATCAAAGGCGTGGCTTCAGGGACGAGCAAGCCGACGACCAATGTCAATATAACTGGAAATAAGATCAACGTCTTTTTTGAAATCGGTTTCGGCGCATAGTCCATTTGGATCATGCGCTCTTTTTTTGTGGTGAGCAATTTCATCAATGGCGGCTGGATGATGGGAATCAGACTCATGTACGAATATGCCGCCACCGCAATTGGCGCAAGCAATTCAGGCGCGAGCTTGGTTGCAACGAAGATCGAAGTCGGCCCGTCAATTGCGCCGATTACGCCAATCGAAGCGGCCTGATTCAATGGAAAGCCCAAAAGAATCGCCAATATCAATGTGCCGAAGATTCCAAATTGTCCCGCCGCGCCGAGCAGTACCATGCGCGGCTGTGCAAGCAACGGCGAGAAATCAATCATCGCGCCCACGCCGATAAAAATCAACAACGGGAATAATTCTGTTTTGATCCCCGCATCGTACAAAACTTTGGACATGCCCTCGGCGGCGGTCATGCCTGCCAGCGGAATATTCGCCAGCAAACATCCAAAGCCGATAGGCAATAACAACACAGGTTCGATCTCTTTGAACACCGCAAGATAGATCAAGATCAACGCGGCCAATATCATCACCGCATTGCCGGGAGTGAAATGGGTGAAGCCTTTTAGCAACTCGGGTAAAAGAGAAATTAAATCCATAAGATACCTGTAACTTGTAACTTGTAACCTGAAACTCGTTTTACATCCACGAAGCCTCGCCCAAGTCCGCGAACTTCACCAGCGCCTGTTTGTGCGCCACGCTTTGTCCCGCGCTCACGAGCGCTTCGCTTACCGTTCCGCTATACACCGAGCGGATGCTGTTCTTCATCTTCATCGCTTCGATGATCAGCACCACCTGTCCCGCTTCCACTTTTTCGCCGGGCTTCACAAAAACTTCGATGACCGTTCCAGGCAGTGGAGCGGTTAAGACATTGCCGCTTAAAGCAGGATTGGGAGATTGTGCGGCAACTGAAACAGGATTCGGATTAAAAGATTTTTTCTCCATCATCCTGCCCGCTTCCTTCTTTGTTTCAACCTGATTCACGTCCCCAGGCAGAATCTCAAACCGATCCCCATCCACGTGCGCGATGACGGGTCTTGCGTTGATATTTTCTATCTCAACTTCATACGTTTGGTTGTTGACTGTGATTTTATATTTCATATAATCTCCAAAGACCTGACAGGTTATTAAAACCTGTCAGGTCTGGCGCGTTCCTAATGCCTTCTAAAATTCCCTTTTTGCGAGCGTTGACTCGTCCGCATACCCAACTGCCATGCAGAGACGATGGCCGTGGGCGGCTCAGGCAACGGGTGCGCAGACGATATCTCCTGCTCCGCAAGCGCCACTGCCACAGCGATTGCGGCGGCTTGCAGTTTGTATCCTGTTTCAGGAACAGAATCAATTGCGGGGGAGTCAGAAGCGATGTTTACGCTGAGCGAAGCGCCGTCCTGAGCTTGTCGAAGGGTCGAAGCGTCTTTCTCAGCGGTAAATAATGTCAATAACACCATCATCAACCACAGCAAAAGAATCGCGCCAAAGACAAGCCCCATGCCCAGGGTGGTGATTTGTAAGGAGAGAAGAAATTCATTCATGTTTGTTCCAATTTTGTTGCGTGTTGCGTCAACGGAACACGCAACACGAATCACACAGGGATATTCCCATGCTTGCGCGGCGGCGCGGGCGCGTACTTATCCCGGAGTGCCGACAGAGACGCGATGATCTTTGGTCTTGATTCACGCGGCTCGATGATGTCGTCCACATAGCCTGTGGAAGCGGCGTAATATGGATTGTTGAATTTCTCGCGATATTCTGCCGCAAGTTTTTTGCGTTCTGCGGCGGGGTCTTCGGCAGTTTCAATTTGTTTCTTGAACAAAATATTTGCCGCACCTTCCGCGCCGAGGACTGCGATCTCAGCCGAAGGCCACGCGTAAGTGACATCGGTGCCAAGATACTTGCTGGACATGACGACATACGCGCCGCCGTACGCCTTGCGAGTGATGATGCAAATCTTTGGCACGGTTGCTTCTGAATAGGCGTAAAGTAATTTCGCGCCGTGACGAATGATGCCGCCATGTTCCTGCGCGATGCCAGGCAGGAAGCCGGGCGAGTCCACGAAGGTGACGAGCGGAATATTGAAGCAGTCGCACATGCGCACGAAGCGCGTCATTTTATCGGCGGCGTCAATGTCGATGACGCCCGCCATAATGGCAGGCTCCTGACCGACAATGCCAACGCTGTGCCCGCCGATGCGAGCAAGACCAACAATGGCATTGCGTGCCCAATCGGGTTGAATTTCAAGAAAGGAATCTGTGTCGATGATTTTTTCGATCACCTGATGCATCACGTATGGTTCCGTTGCATCCAAGGGAATCATGTGATTCAATTCTTCATCCATGCGCGAGAGTTCATCGCCTGGCTGGGCATACGGCGGATTCTCCACGTTGTTGGATGGCAGATACGAAAGGAAATGCCGCGCCATTTCCAGCGCGGCATTTTCACTTTGCACGCTCACATGCGCCACGCCGCTGACGGATGTATGTACGCTCGCGCCGCCCAGCGATTCTGAATCAATCACTTCACCTGTTACGGCTTTGATCACGTCAGGCCCAGTGAGAAACATGAACGATGATTTCTCCACCATGATGACCATATCCGTCAGAGCGGGGGAGTAGGCCGCGCCGCCCGCGCATGGCCCAAGCATTACGCTCACTTGCGGAACCACGCCAGAGTATTGTGCATTGCGTCTGAAAATTTCAGCGTAACCGCCCATCGAACGCACGCCTTCTTGAATGCGAGCGCCACCCGAATCTATGAGTGAAATAAAAGGCACACCGTTGCGAACAGCCAAGTCCATCACACGGCAAATTTTGTGGCTTTGCATTTCGCTGAGTGTGCCGCCGTAAATTGTGAAATCCTGTGAATATAGATAAACCGTCCGCCCGTGGATCTGCCCGTAGCCTGTGATGACGCCATCCCCATAAAACTTTTCCTTCAGCAAATTCAACTCATCACCTTGATGTGTGATGAACGGCTCGATCTCGTTGAACGTGCCTGGGTCCAGCAACAACTCAACCCGTTCGCGCGCCGTCAATTTTCCTTTGGCTCGCTGTTTTGCGTTGCGTTCCTCGCCGCCGCCTTCAAGGGCTTTGGCGCGCATCTTTCTCAATTCCAAAATTCTGGGGTCTTCTTGTGTCATGGGAATTCCTCTATGGTGATAAATTTCACAAGTAGGAGTATATCATTCGAAGAAATTATAACCAGTGATGGAGGTCACACGGGAAATAGGATAATGCGCACGCAAAGGTTGTCGGGGGAGGCAGATTGTTCGCTACGCTGTGAACCCCTCACCCTGCCCTCTCCCTGTGGGAGAGGGGGAAGTCGACACGGCGAAAAGTCTTCATACTTGGGGTGAGGGAGAAGGGTAATGCTGACAACCTTTGCATGCACACATAGGATAATGCGCTTCTTATTTTGCTGATAGTTGATTCTGGTTAATGGGCATTGCCTACCTTTGAGTTGATTCTTCATAAAAAGAAGATAGACAACGCGTCTATCGTCTATCGTCTGCAATAAAATGTTTTAGCGGATCTTTCACTAAAAATATAAGTATCGCGATCACCGCAACAGACAATGTTGCTGAAATTGAAAACGTAGGCACGAATCCAGCCGAGTCCACGATCCAGCCGCCGAGGATGGGGGCGAGGATGGTGGCGGGGGCGGTGGAGGTTTGCGAGAGACCGATGTAAATGGGGCGTTCCGCTTCGTTGCTGAAATCCACCGTCATGGTCATGCTGATCGTCCATAGCGAGACGTTTGCCATGCCCGTCAAAATGAAGATGGGATAGAACCATGCGATGGATTCGGCTCTCCAGGCCAGCAATGCGCTCAGGAATGCGGCAATGCCCCCAAGGATGAGCATGGCGCGATGCCCCCATTTGTCTCCGCCCCAGCCCATGGCGATATTGGCAACGGTTTGAGAGATGGAGAGCGCCGCGGTGAGAAACCCTGCGGTGACGGTATCCATGTCGAATTCGCGCAGGGCGTAGATGATGTAGAACGAGAAGCCCATGGTGGCGAATTGGGAGAGGGCGCGCATAACCAGAAACCAGTTGAAATTTTTATCACGGCGCAGGACTTTTTTGGCATCGTCCCAGAAGTGGGATTTTTCTTCGGGGATTATTTTTTCGGTGTCTTGCGGTTCGCGCGTTTGTGCGAGGGCGAACCATGATAAGGCGAAGAAAATGCCTGCAAGGAAGAAGCAGGCCGCAAAGTCCCAGGGAGAGGCGAGGTAGTCGAGCAGGTATCCCGCTCCAATGGCGGATATGCTGATGAAGAGGTTGGCAAGCCCGGCTTGCAATCCAAAAAATGTGCCGCGTGTTTCGGGTGGGATGATCTTGGAGATCATGGAGGTCCAGGCGTTGGCGGTGAATCCGCCGCCCAGCCCCTGCCAGGTGAGCAATAGCATGGTGAGGATAAGCCCGGCGTTCAAGCCGATAAACGGGAGGAGCAGGGCAACGATGGCGAAACCAAAAAACGGGGCGCGTTCGTGGATGGTTGTCATCAAGACGGTGTGTTTGTACTGGCGCAAACGGGACACGTGACTGGCGGTGAATAGTTGCGGGAACAACCAGCCCGCCGAATGGATGGCAGGCACAAGCCCGATGAGGGTGGCGGAGTCTGTCATGGAGGTGACGAAGAGCGGGAGCACGGCGCTGAAGGAGGCAAAGCCAAGCGCCACGCCAAACAGACTGCCATCCCACAGGTTGACGGTTGTATTGTGTTCTAAATTTTTTCGGATGGTTTGTTCGATGGGGGAGAGCATGGCAGGGATTGTACCTTAGGGGTTTATCCTGCCTGACTTCTGCGAAGTGTTGATATGATATGAAAATGAATAGGGTGTGTTTCAAATGAGTTGAAGATATGGAACGTCCCGAAGGTTTTCTCGAAGACTTTGGCCGTTTTCTAAACCTTCGGGACGGTTGTTTCAACTGAAATGAAACACACCCAAATAAATATGCCCCTTCTGTAGGCCACGCTTGCAGTGACTATCACGTTGCAAACGTGACCTACGTTTTTATCCCTTCGAAATGCTCAGTCCCGCACACCCGTCACTTGCGTTGGGCCGCCGATGATGATGAGGCGGTTTGCTATAGGGACGGCAGTAAGTATTCGTACGCGCTCAATGCGGCTTTTGCGCCTTCGCCGACTGCAATGAGCACCTGTTCTGCGTAGCTGTTCGTGACATCGCCCGCCGCAAACAGGCCGGGGATATTGGTCTTGCATCCGCTGTCTATGACGATGCGCCCCTGTTGATCCAATTCAACCAGGGCTTTGACCATGTCTGTGTTTGGGGTAAGCGCTTTTTCCACGAACATGCCATCGGCGAAATATTCATTGAGTTTGCCCGATTTATCTTTTAAGATCAGTGTGCGGGCGTATTCATCGCCCTGCACTTCCATGATCTCGCAGTCTTTCATGATCTTGACGTTCCCGGCCAGTTGCAGTTTTTTTCCGAGCGCCGACCCGAGCATTTTGTCGTTGGCGCAGACCATGGTCACTTCTCTGGCGATGGTGGAAAGCTCGCCCGCCGAGCGCAATGCCAGTTCCTCATCGCCGATCACAATCACCGATTTATCAATGAACAACGGCGCATACGAAAGGGCGGAATAGCACAGGCCTTTCATTGTGAATTCTTTTTCGCCCGGCACATTCATGCGTTGTTGACGGGTTCCCGTGCAAAGGATCACCGCCCTGGATTCCAGCGTGGCGCCGTTTTTGGTTGTGACGATGAAGTGTTCCCCTTTCTTTTCAACTTTTTCAACAGGCTCGATATGGCGGGCAAAATCGAGGTATTCCAGTTCGTTGCGGAATTTGTTGACCACCTCCAGCCCTTTGATTACCTGATAATCCTCGACCCAGGGCAGGGCGAGACGGTAATTGGTTTTTCCGCCAAGGTCTTTTGATACGAGCAGAACGTTCAAGCGTTTGCGGATGGCGTAGATTGCGGCGGTCAGGCCTGCGGGGCCGCCGCCGATGATGATCAAGTCATACATGATTTTTCTCCTTTCACTTAATCTGGAGTCAGGCAGCTTCCTGCCTGAAATGCCGATCAGCGCCCACAGGGCAAGTGAGCTGATCGACTCCAGAATCGCGAAGACACTGAATTAATAAGCGGCATTGACGGTGTCCATATCCACTTCGGGATGACTGCCGTCATCCTCTGGCGGTTCGGGGATGAAGCCTTCTTCCATCAGGCGTTTGGTCATAGTCCGCGAGCGTTTGATGATTTGAGATGCTCGTTGGAATTCTTCATCATAGGTGGTCTCGATGCGCGCCAGTCCCTGCTCGATGGCTTTCATGGCAACAGACGCGGCCTCTTTCGGGAAGACTTCCCAGTCATCCATGTTGGGGAGGATGAAGTCTGGGGCGAGGCGGTCGCCAACGTGATTGGCCATGGCCTGCGCCGCGGCGAAACACATTTCGTCGGTGATCGTGCGGGCGCGGACATCCAGCGTGCCGCGGAAGATGCCGGGGAACCCCAACGAGTTGTTGACCTGATTCGGGAAGTCGGAGCGGCCTGTTGCGACGATGGCTGCGCCCGCTTCTTTCGCATCCCAGGGCCAGATCTCCGGAACGGGGTTGGCGCACGCGAACACGATTGGGTCTTTTGCCATAGCCTTGATCCACTCCGGGAGGAGCACACCAGGCCCGGGCTTGGAAAGAGCGATGACTATACTGGGCGCGGCCATGAATTGCGGTTTTCCTTTTTAACGCAAAGTCACAAAGTCGCAAAGATTCAAGGGCTTTTCCTTCGCGCCTTTGCGACTTGGCGTTAAGAATTTCATTCGACAAAAGCGCAATTTGTTCCCGTTTTCGAGGTCTTTGCGGTGCTTGCCCAAAATGCCCTTGCTATCCACCATGTAACATTTGGCGGGGTCTGCGCCCCAGCCGAAGATCAGGCGCGAGCAGGCCACGTTGGATGCGCCACTGCCGACAAAGGCAATGCTGACATCCTCCATTTTTTTGCCGACGACTTTCAAGGCGTTGATGAGTCCCGCGAGCGTGACGGTGGCCGTGCCTTGCTGGTCGTCATGCCAGATGGGAATCTCCGCTTTTTCGCGCAGGGTATCGAGAATGTAAAAACACTTGGGCTGTGAAATATCTTCGAGGTTGACCCCGCCAAGACCGGGCTGGAGCATGAGCACGGTGTTGATGATGGCGTCGGGGTCTTTGGTGTCGAGCATCAGGGGCACGCCATCCACGCCGCCCAAATATTTGTAGAGCAGGGCTTTGCCTTCCATCACGGGCAGGCCGGCTTTCGGGCCGATGTCGCCCAGCCCCAGCACGCGAGTCCCATCGCTGATCACTGCCACGGTGTTCCATTTGTTGGTGTATTCGTAGGCAAGTTCAGGGTCGGCTTGAATGGCTTTGCAGGGCGCGGCCACGCCGGGGGTATACCAGATGGCGAAGTCATCGAAACTGTGAACGGTGCATTTAAGTGTGGTTTCGATCTTCCCCCGATAGAACGGATGCAGTCTCATTGCATCTGCCGAAGGCTTTTTTGCTTTTGCAAGCAGCTCTTCAGTATTCATATCTTTCTCCTTCTTTTGTTGTTTCTCGGGCTTACTCATGACGCTCCCTCACCCTAGCCCTCTCCCGAAGGGAGAGGGGACTCCCTTCCCCTTCGGGGGAAGGGTGGGGATGAGGGCGAGTCGTCCCCTGCTTTTCGAATTGATTCTTCACGAAGCGCGATCAGTACCGCGTGGATGTCGAGTCCGCGCTTGCAGACGCCGCGAGAAGCCTCTAAAACAGAATCAGACCAGAGGGTGCGGCATTGAAGCGCTTCTTCATCGTTCAACAGAATCAATTGAACCAGGCTCGACAATGGAATATCCATTTCATCGCGGGCCTCGATGTCACAGTCATTGCAGGCATGGCAAAGGTGGACGTCCTGCCCGCTGTTTTTTTTGACGACACTGCGCAGTGACATACTTAAAATTCATCCGTCCTGGAACGCAAAGGCATCGTCATTAAAACGATGTCGCAAAAGTCGCCGTCTGGGAACATAAAATAGTCATCCAATATGCACATGGATTTGAAGCCCAGCAGTTCGAAGGCTTTGACGAATTTTGTAAAGTCGGCGATGACCTCAGCCGTCAGGATGCCCAAGCCCTGCCTGCGCGCAAGGTCGATCATGGCGCGAATCATTTTCATGCCCAGGCCGCGTTTGCGAAAATCCTTTGCGAGGAAGAGCCGCACTTCGCCGACATGCCGCTTGGGTCCTTCGCAGAAGTGGAGCGAAGCGCTGCCCACAACATGATCCTTCACGATGGCAAGAATGGGCATCACCTTGCTGTAGTCCAGGTTTTTACACCAATCATGAATGAGGCTGGGGTCTTTGACATGGTGACGGAAAAAACGCATATCGTCATCGCTGACAGCGGAATAAAATTCGACGAGAAGTTTTTCGTCCTCCGAATTCATGGGCCGCAGTAAAACATACGTCCCGTCTTTGAGCGTGACCATTTCACGAAAGTTCTTGATTTGTTCAGGAAGCATGTTCCCTCCGCTGGAAAGTTACGTGTGTGCTTGTTTAATTTATGCGATGACTTTCTCCGCATCGCTCTCAGGGACGGTTGACTCTGTCCTCGCAAGATTCGCCTCGCTGACAATGCGCGGCACAATATCCTCCCAGCCCACCGCCATGATATGCAAGCCGTGAACGCCCTGACCTTCGAACTTCTTGATCTTCTCGATGAGTTCGAGCGCAATCGTCACGCCTTCCTGCTGGGCATTGCCCGCCTTTTCGGCGCGTTCCATTCTGACGAGCAGGTTGAACGGGATGGACACGCCCGGCACCTCGTCATTCATGTACTTCGCCATCTTGAAGGTCTTGAGCGGCGTAATGCCGATCAAAATAAAAACCTTGTCGAGGATGTTTCGTTTGGCAAGTTCGTTGAGCCAGATTTCCATGTGCGCCACGTCATAGACCAAATTGGTCTGGAAGAACTGCGCGCCTGCGTTGATCTTCTTATGCTCGCGCAACGCCTGGAACTTCGGCTCAGATGCAAACGGTGAAGCCGCCGCGCCAAGGAAGAATTGAGGCGGGGTTTTGATCTCGCGCCCGTCCATGTATTTGCCCTCGTCTCGCATTCGGCGCAGAATCCACAGCATTTGAATGGAGTCGATGTCAATCACATCCATGCGCCCGCGCGGAGAGGGAGCCATCTTCATCGAATCGCCGGAGATGCAAAGAATGTTGCGGATGCCGAGGTCAGATGCGCCCATCACTTCGGATTGCAACCCAACCCGCGTGCGGTCACGCGCCGCAATTTGCATGACGGGTTCCGCGCCGCGTTCGAGCGCCATCTTCGAGCAAGCCCAGGATGCCGTGCGTGGTGTGGCGGATGGATTATCCGTGAAGTTGATCGCCGCCACATATGGCTTGATGTTCTCGATGTGCTGGCACATCTTGTCGGTCTTGCATGAGACAGGCGGCGCGACCTCGGCAGTGATGACGAATTCGCCTGCCTTGAGTCTGCGTTCCAATTCAGAGACGGGCTTCTCATATTTCGGCGCGTGATATTGATTATCTCCCTGCCACCAATCAGGCTCGCGGATGGGTTCAAAGATCGCGTCCCAGGTCTGGTAGCGGACTTCGGCAGGCTTGAACATCAATCCGCTGACAACTTTGCCCGTGCCGATTTCCTTGACCCGATTCAATACCCCGCTCCATTGTTCCGTGCCGACCTTGTCCCAATCCAGCGGCGGCAGGACTTCGAGCAGGTGCTCCTCGCGCCCCAGCTTGAACGAACGCTCGTAGATTTTGTACCAGATGCAGGGACGGGTTTCATCCACGTAGCAATGTTCCTTCGTGGAGCCGCCGCACGGTCCATTGCGCTCCCCTTTGGGACATTCCATCGGGCAGATGAAGGCTGTCTCTTGAAGCAGGCAGTTGCCGCACATGCGGCATCCAAACAGCGGGCCTTTGATTGCTTTCTCGAATGCCGCCAGTGCGCGGCGATTAAACGGTTCACGCTTGAAGGGCAGGTACGGCGGTTGCCAACGACGGCCAGGGGTAAATCCGGGCATGGTGTGCCTCCTTTTCCCTCACCCTAGCCCTTCCCCTTCGGGGGAAGGGTTGGGGATGAGGGCTAATTCATCAAATACGAATCCGCATAAATGACCTTGTTCAACAGAATCTGGGTTGTCTTCCAAATCGCGGCTTGTTCGGAATCAGACAGGTTGAAGTCTTCCATTTGCGGCTCTTCGCCTGCTGTGATTCGGTCTGCAATTTTATTGTAGACCGCGGCCAGCGGATGGCTGGTATCTTTTGTCTCTATCCAGCGGATGACATCGTTTTGCAATTGATCGAACGGGTTGGCGATCATCATCTGCAAACCAACGCCCATTAACATTGCCAGATACACACGGTTGATGAGCGGACGGTTTTCATTTGGCACCGCATTCGACACGTTTGACAACCCAACCGAAATATTGGGGGCAGGGTCCCAGGCAAATTGCAATGTGCGAACCGTCTCGATCAGATGCGGGCAGTATTGCTGACATCCCGAACAGGTCAGCACGAGCGGATCAATGATGAGATTCTCCATCGGCAGCTCAACCTCCATCATGCGCGGGATTAACGCTTCCACAGCGATATTCACGCGCGCATCCGCTTCGACGGGGATACCCTCGGTTTTCATGGTCAATGCGATCACCTTTGCGTTGTACTTCTTCGCCAACAGCGGAATCTTCTCCAATCGTTCAGGTTCAGCCGAGGTCGAATTAAGAATCGGTTGCGCCTTCTTGATGGTTTTCAGCGCCGCTTCCATCCCATCCACATTGGTCGTGTCAATCGAAAGCGGCACATCCACCACCGCCTCCACCGTTTCCACGATCCACGGGAAGACCTCCGCCCAATCCTTCTTGCGCGGGCCGAGATTGATGTCAATCGCCTTCGCGCCCGCTTCCACTTGCTTGACCGCCAAATCCATGAAGAACTCGCGATCTCTTGCGGCCAACGCTTCTTTCACCTTCTCCGAAATGATGTGAATATTTTCGCCGATGATGTACATAACGACCTCCGTTTATAGATTGCCTTATCTTGCGTAATCGGTAATTGGTAATTCGTAATTACCCAATTACTAATTACTCCTACTCAACGCCTCCGCCACACTCGGAAACTTGCTCATGTCCGTGTGCGGCAAAAATAATGCCGAAGTGAATGCATCGTAAAAACTGTTATCTGCTGAAAGCTCGATGTAAGTCATGCGCTTTGCGATCTCGGTAATTTGTTTGCGCTTGCGCCAGTCGAGCAGGGCATAATACGCGCCCTTCACCGCCGTGTTGCCAAGAAACTCAAAACGCGGCCAGTCCATGTCGGGCAGTAATCCAATTTGCACAGCCTTCTCCACGTTGATATATTTTCCGAACGAACCGCCGATCAACACCTTTGAAACGCTATCCAGAGGGATGCCCACCGTATCAGCCAACACTGTGAAGCCTGCATAAATGGCGGCTTTGGCGCGCAGTAAATTATCCACATCGACTCTGGATATGACGATATCCTCGCCTGATTCGGATTCCGCGCCCCAGGCCACCACATACTCCCCGCCATGCGCCCCATCCCTGACCCTTGGGCTGATCGCCATTAAATTAACATTCCCAGCCTTATCAATGATCCCCGTTATAAAAGCCTCCGAAAGCAGGGATATCAAGCCGCTTCCGCAGATGCCCTTCGGCTTGACTCCGCCGATGACTCGATAGGTCGGCTCGAACGTTTCGCTGTTGATCCACACCTCTTCGATTGCGCCTTGCGTCGCCCGCATCCCATTGACCACGCCCGCGCCTTCAAAGGCTGGCCCCGCCGAGCACGCGCAAGTGACCAGCCAATCGCGGTTGCCCAACACGGTCTCGCCGTTTGTGCCGACATCCAGAAAGAGCGTCACATCTTCAGCAGTATCAAGCCCGGACGAAAGCACGCCCGCAGTAATATCCGCGCCAACGTACGAAGCAACTCCAGGCAGACAATCCACGCTGGCTTCGGGATGAGTCTTCAACCCGACTTCGCGCGCCGTCATCAATGGCGGATGACCGACTGCGGTGATGAAAGGTGAAAGCCGAATATTGGATGCGGGGATGCCGAGCAGTAAATGGATCATTGTGCTGTTGCCCGCAATCGTGGCTTTGACCACTTCCTCAGGTTTGGCGTTGACTCGCTTGCAGGCTGTCTTGATCAATTCATTGATCGTATCCAGCACACGCTGACGGAGTTCCTCCCCGCCGCCATTTTTGCTGGCGTACATAATGCGGGAAATGACATCCTCGCCGCGTGCGATCTGTCCGTTGTATTCTGCAACCTGCGCCCGCACCTGCCCGCTGACAAGGTCCACCAGCCAGACGGAAACAGTGGTTGTGCCAATGTCAATTGCAGTTCCCCAGAGCGGTGAATATTCATCAATGTGATTGGGTTGCAGTTGGATTAGTCTGCTAGTCTGCTCGTCGGCTCGTCGGCTAGTTTCAATGGTGGCAGTGACATTCCAATCACCTTCGCGCAATACCTCTCCCATCTCCCGCAACAAACTCACGGAACATGTAACCCCGCCCTGAGCGGAGCCGAAGGGATGCTCCATCTTATGTTGCTGTCGGAACGCCGTTTGCAGTCGTGACCAGTCATCCGTTTGATCGTCCATACTGGGCGGGGTCAGTTCCAAATGAATGCGCCGCACCGTTTGATCTTGCAGGTATTCATACCCTTCAGGGACAGTGACTTCCGCAACGACGCGGTCTGTCGTCAGCCGCCGCTCGATCTTCTCCTGCGGCGGAATGTAGATCGAAACATTTCCCTCGATGACAGTCTGACAAGCGAGCGCATAGCCCTGTTCCACATCATCGGGGGATAGCCGCAATGTGCTTCTGCGGCGGACATTCCCCTCCGTCACCTGCACCGCGCAACGCCCGCAACGCCCCTGTCCGCCGCACGGCTGACCGATGTCAATGCCCGCGAGATGCGCGGCATCGGAGAGCAAAGCCCCTGTGGGAATTTCCACGGAGACTTGCTTATCGTTGTGGGTGAAGGAGATGGTATGTTGCATGGGATAAGTAATTGGTAATTGGTAATTAGTAATTACCAATTACCAATCGCCAATTACTAATTAAGAACCTGTTTCATAAACGCGGGCAGATCCACAGCCTCACGCGGACCAACGCGGATTTCCCAGCCAGGCAATTCTTCTTCCACTTCACCTGAAAGCACCGCCACATGCCCAGGTAAAACAATCCGCTTCCTGCTGATCTTATCCGCAACGTTAAATCCTTTGATGGCTTTGGCAATTCGTTCCGCGTCGAATTTGCCCGCCGCCCATGCCGTCAGCACCGACATGCCTTCCGCGTCTGTGACAACCAGCCAAGCGGGCAGGCCACTGCCTTCCACTTCGTTTGCAACCGCAAAGTATGTGATGCTGAAATTTGTCGTCACCAGCACAGGGCTTTCAGGTTTCGGCGAGTTGATCTCGTAAATTCCTGGCTGAACTTGAATCGGTTTTTGCGGGTCGGTGTAAATGTTTTCGCGCAGGACGAGCAATGGATAAAGCAATTCAGGTTTGAACTCGCTCAGTACAACGAAGCCCGCGTATTTTGCAATGGCTTGCGCGGCGGCGATGCCTTCATCTTTTGCGTCACATGGGAAAGCGATGATGGGATAGCCAAGCGAGCGCACATTCTTGAGCGCAAGTTTTCGCAATTGGGTATGGCGTGTTAATGACGCGCCCAATGTCGCCGCGGCAGGGTCGAGCACAATATCTTCGACACCTTTGGCCTGGACTTTTTGAGTCAACTCTGCGAGCGCATCGAGCGAATCCGCTCTCACCACGAGCGCGGCTTTGTGCTTCTTTGCAAGATCCGCCAACGGTTCATAGTCGGACCGCTGCGCGTCTGCGGCGTAGATCAATGCTGATTCGCCAGCGAGCAGGCTGAGGCTTGAGTCAAGATGCGTGACGTCGTTTGCGATCAAAATTAAGGGACGCTTGGTCACATCCCGAACGGCTTTTACCGCCGCTGTAAGGTCGCCATCCGCTTCCACAGCGAAACCGTCAATCGAAAAATCCATGCCAACATAATTAACTTTGTACGCTTCGGCTTTCGCAACTTTCGCGGCGAGGTCGGGGTCGCTGGCTTTGACGCGGATGAAGAGGCCAGGCTTGTTGTAAAAAGTTTTTTCGTGGCGGAACATGCAGACTTCGTTGCCCGCTTTGATTTCACTGCCCGCTTTCAACGTGACGAGCCGAATGGGCGGCGCGGATGATTCGGCGAGTTGTTTTTTCGATTCTTCGCTGACGTAGGGACACACGCCGAGTTCAACTTGTTTGGCGGCGAGTTTCATCGCGAAGGCGAGGCAGGTGGGAAAGCCGCATTCCTTGCAGTTGGTCTGCGGGAGCATTTTGTAAATTTGGATTCCTGACAAAGCCATGGTGTCTCCTTTGTAATTGGTAATTGGTGATTGGTAATTACCAATTACCAATCACCAATTACCAATTACCAATTACTAATTACCAATCACCAATCACTAATCACACAGTAACGAGTTCTTCAATCGCGTCCTTAACTCGTTTCACCGATTCAGGATGCCTCAGCACAACAATATCCGCGCCCGATTCAACGAGCGACATCGCGGTGAGAGTTTCCCAATTAATAGCGCGGGCTTTCCAGTCGCCCCATGCTTCGGGCACGCCTTCGCCAACCTTGGCTTCTTTTGTCTTCCATGCTTCGAAGCCAGGCGTGACGATCATCGGAAGTTGAGTCATCGCGTCGCCCTGCAATGCGGCGAGGCGCAAACGCTCCATCACCGAGTAGCCATACTCGATGCCATAGCCGAGCGCGCCCGTGGTCGGGTCCATCAGGATGCGGTCTTTGGGAATGCCCATGTCGCTGACGAGAATGTTCAACTGCTTAGAGAGATTTACATCCATCGGCGCGCGCGCCTGCACAAGATGCCCGTTCGCCATTGCGGTGGCGACAATGGTGCGATAGTTTTTATCCTCGCAGATGCCAAGCACGATCTTCTCGCCATTGGTTGCTTCGGAGACAGGCACAAGCAATTCATTATCTTTTTCCGCCTGCCCCGGCCCCCAGACGATGAGCGGGAGTCCCGTCGCGCTTAATACGGATTTGACGATTCGTACCGCGTCTTCAGGAGTATCTTCAACGGTCAACGCCAGGACGAGCAGGTCTGCTCCTGCTTCTTCGGCTTTTTTCGCCCATTGAGCGGGGTCCGCCATCGCCTCGCCCCAGACATCCGCCAGAAGCGGAGACCAGTCTTCAGGCTTGCGCGATTTGATCTCGATTGCGATAACGGGTTTGTTCGGCGCTTCGTCTCCGCTTGGCATCGCTTCGTATTGCAAATAGGGCATGGTGGTTTGTCCGCCGACCGTCACAGTCTTTGTGCGCGTGCCGCCCTCGGCGCTTGTCGCTCCAATGGTGACCGCGCGAATGCTTCCAGTCCATTTGTCTTTTGGAATTTCGATGGGCATTGTTTCTCCTTGTTTGATGTAGACATGTACACAAGTAAACAGGTAAACAGGTAAACAGGTGGACAGGTTACTTGTTTACCTGTCTACCTATTTTGACAATGTCACATTTCAAAACCTTTTACCACAAAGTCCACAAAGGGTCACAACACTTGCGCCGCACTGCGTTCCCTGGCACCGCCCGCCAGGGCAGGTGTGTTGCAGTGCAGGTGAGGAGAGCAAAATGCTAAACCCACGTGTTACTTAGTGACCTTTGTGGTTAAGAACCTTGATTTCAGCTTTAATGTGACATTGTCAAACTGTTTACATTAATCCTGCTTTTCTTCTCGCTTCATCTCTTCTCTCGATAAACTGCTCGATTGGCGTTTTTCTCTCCGCCGCGAGTCCCAAATCCTTCAAGTCTTTTTCATCCTTCGCCGCCATGTGACGCAAAATATGACGATACGAAATATATGCGGCAGGATAAATAATCCCTGCCGAGTTGTGAAGCATGTATGCGATGCGAATGCCTTTGTCTTTCATCATCAGCGCGGCGAACTCCAGGGAAATATCTGCGGGTAATTCGGGCACGCCTTCGCTCATGATGTCTTCGGCGGTCAGCGTTTCATATCCTTCGCGGGCATAGGCACAAACCAACTCGTCCACACCGACCACGCCAATGCCGTGGCCTTCCGCATCGAGCACGCACATCGCTTCGACATTCTTTTCCAGAAGGAAGCGGGCAATGTCCACGATGGGAGAGTCCCATTTGCAGGTTGGGACTCCGACGGTCATCAGGTCACGGACGAGTTTCATTGTTTATGTAAACAAGTAGACACGTAGACAAGTAAACAGAAAAAAATAACCAGGCACACAATCAACGACAAAACTTGTGTACCTGTCTACCTTCACTAGAACATCGCTTCCATCGCCATGGCGGGATGATTGTGCGCTTCGAGCCAGGCGAGCAAATCTTCAACTGAATTTACATTCCTTTCATCGGCGATCTTGTCCATGAAATCAGGGTCGCCTTCGCGTTCGCAGACGGCTTTCACGCCAGGGGTTTGCATCCCGCCGCCTGCAATGCCCGCCAGAGTGGAGAAGGTCATGCCTGCGGGAGTCATGGCAGTATCTTCGCGGCTGAGCACCATCACGCCGTTGGCTTCGGGGATGAGCATGACGATGCACTCGAAACATCCGCAAGCCGTCATTGGATTCTCCATGATCGAGTACATGGCAACCTCGTTGACCACGCCATGCGACCCCATTTTGGCGTAATCGTTCGTGCCTTCCCAATAGCCTTTTTTCATGTCCACAGACTTGCCGAGTTTGATCGGTTGATTCGGCCCTGTTGGGTTGATGCTGAACGAGGCTTTGCAGTCCAGCCAGTTGTAGGCGCCGCACAAGCCGAGTCGCTCAGGCGAAACCACGCAGACATGATTCGGTGCAAATGACTGACAGAGTGTGCAGGAATAGAATTCGTCCACTTTGTCATCCGTCAAATCGGCAAGACGCTTGTTGCGGAAATCGTACGAGACGCGCGCTTTCTCCAGCCATTCGGCATGGAGCGCAGGTTCGGTGACAATGGTCACTTGAACCTTGTCCACGATTGCGCCGAAGTCTTCATGGAATCGTGCGTGCAGAATTTTGCCAAACGATTCAAGGCTAAAGCCTTTATCTGCCGCGGCATTCGAGATGCGAATCCACGCGATGTCACGCTGGCCGACGTGTTGAATTCCGCTTGCGCCGTTCACAAAATAATGGACTTGTCTTTCCAGCACAGGCTCAAAGTCCTGCTGCATTTGCCGCCCCGCCACTTTGATAATGATGCCCATGTCCATCGAGCCTTGTGATTCAACTTTCGAGAAATCGGGGCCGATGACTTCGATCTTGCCATCGGTGACTTCATCCAGTTTTGCGCTGTGCAAATATTCAAATGCGCGGCTGTGTTTGCCGCCGAATTCCACGCGCAAATCTGCCTTGCGGACAACTTCACCTTCAAACGCGGAGCCGTACGGCACAGGCACATCCACGTTTGAGACTTTGACTTTGACGCCGCGAATCTCGATACATTTCTGAACGAGTCTTTCGGCTCTTTCCAAATCATCTTTGCCGTCAATTGCGCTAAACGGCATGGAGACAACGTGTTCATAAGTCGTCACGCCTGTCGGCAAAATCTCGGGGATGACCGTATCCGCAATCACAGGGAAACCAAAGTTGATCGCGCCAGCGGCGGCGGCATATTTCAAATCATCCACTTCGCCGAGAGCCAGCACAAACGCGAAGACGCGCTCTTTGTTGTACAGCAAAATTTCGCGGGACATGCCGGGTTTCATTCCGCCGAAAGTTAATGCGGAGCGGGTGGCAAAGCCCAGCGCGTAAATCGCAGAGATGGTATCCGTGCCAAACGGGACGGTGTAGGTGTCGTAACCAAGTTCAACGCCTTCTTCCTGCAATTGATGGATGATGCTTCGCCCATTGACATTGCCAGAGAGGAAGGTCAATATGTTGCGGCGTTGCAATTCGCGCACGATCTTGACCGCGACTTCATTCGATTTTGCGCATCCAACGATTGCGGCGAATCCAGGCATACGTCCATCCACAAGTTGAATGCCCCACGAGCGCAGTTGAATATCGTCAATCGGGCCGTTGAGATGCCCGTCGTTCCCTCCTCTCCCTTCGGGAGAGGGGCTGGGGGTGAGGGCATTATCGGGGCTGGTGAATGACGTGCCGCCCGCGAGGTGGAATCCCTGCATAGGTTCAGGTTGAAGCCCATAAGCGAAGCGCACCGCTTCAATCGTCTCAGCGGCAAGAAGCGTTGCCATTCCTGAATCGAGAGTCTCGCCCAGGTAGGGAGTCCATTTTGAAAAGGCGGGAATCGGATGAAGCATATCGCGCGCCTGTTTCAATACGGGTTTCAAGTCGCCGAGTTTTTCAACAGACTTGCCCGTCATGCCGAGAATGGTGGGGAGGTAGTACGCCGTGTTGGGGAACGAGACGGGAGTGTCTGCGCCTTTTTCAGTGATCGCCATGTGGAGCATGATCTCGGCTTCCGCTACAAGCGCGTTCGCGCCGCGCATGGCACGGGTGGCAATATATTTTGACATCGTTAATCTCCTCGTAATTGGTAAATGGTGATTGGTAATTACTATTTACCAATTACTAATCAGCCGCCAATCCGTAAATCGCTTCGCGCCTTTGTGCGAGCGGCAACGCTTCAAGTTCATTCATCTTCGCATCGCCGCTTCTGCCGAATTTATTTTCCTCCCATGCGGGCAATCCCAACGCGGCGCGTTTTTTGTCAATGTGTGCGAGCGTGGCTTCGATCATCTTTTGTGGGTCGGGGATAAATTCCAGTTTGCCGCCGTAAATTTTTTCCCAGCCTTCGCTGATATATTTCAGCACCACATCGCTGTCTGAAACACGATCAGGCATCCCGCTGACAGGTGACGCGCCGCCAAAAATCACATACGCGCCAGACGCAACACAATACGTTGCAATCGCCAGCGCCTTCTCGCTCATCCATTCGGGCGCAAGCCCCACCGCAGGGATTTGGTCAATGTCATCGCCAAGCCCGCCCTCTTCCACGATTTGAGTCAGCACGGTCAGGATGCGGGTATTGTCCACGCATGAACCCATGTGGAGGACGGGAGGGATTCCCACCGTCTCGCAGATTTCTCTCAATCCGCTTCCGACTTCGCTGAGGCCTGCTTCGCCCAACATCAGCCCCAGCTTCCCTGCGGCAATTGCGCCGCAACCCGTTTGCACAACGAGCACATCCTTCTTGAGCAATGCCTTTACAACCAAATTATGCAGATAATCCTGTGACGAGCGCGGATTGTTGCACCCCACAATCGCCGCCACACCGCGGATGCGTCCCGATATGATCGCGTCATTCAACGGGCGGAAGGATGCGCGGTAGGAACCTCCCAGCATGTAGTTGATATATTCATGCGAGAAGCCAGGGATTAAATCTTCCTTGATCTGCGGAATGCGCGTCTTGTCGTTATCGCGATTCTTGAAATTATCAATCGCTACTTTCAAGATTTGCTTTGCAATCGTCAAGGCGTGATGTTCATCGAACTCGATATGAGTCGCCCCTTTGATCTTGACCTTCGGCGAAGTGGTGATGATGGCCGTGTGGAAATTCTGCGCCAGCCCAACCAGCGCCTGCATGATGCACTGCACATCCACAACCATCGCTTCGACCGCGCCCGTCAAAATGGCAAGTTCTTGATGCAGGAAGTTTCCCGCCGCAGGGATACCCTGCCTCATCAAAATTTCATTGGCCGTGCAACAAATCCCCGAAAGGTTGACTCCCTGCGCGCCCGCCGCTTTGGCATAGGCAATAATCTCAGGGTCTTGCGACGCCGCCACAAGCATCTCGCTCATGGACGGTTCGTGTCCATGCACCACCACGTTGACCATATCCTCTTTGATCACGCCGAGGTTGGCTTGTCCTAAAATGGGCGCGGGCGTGCCAAACAAAATATCCGAAACGTCTGTGGCGATCATCGAGCCGCCCCAGCCATCTGCCAGCGCAGTCCGAACCGCGTGATTCAAAATATGCGTCGGCTCCTGGTCATCGCCGATGTGCGTGCGATGCAACGCCTCCACCACCTCGCGATCCACGCCGCGCGGCCAGACGTTTTGCTCGCGCCAGATTTGCTGTCTCTTTTTCGGCGCGCGGATGGCTGGCACGATTTCCCCGCGCTGTTGACCAAATTGCGCGATGTACAAATCCGCCAGATCATTTGCAATCTCTTCCGGCGCGCGCCCTTCGATTTTGATGTCATACTTTGAGGCGACAATCCGCAGTTTGGCAACGTCGCGGATGGAATATCCTTCGGCCTCCTTGTTTGCAGTTGCCTTCAAAAGGAAAGCCATGTCCCGCCCGTGGTCGGAGTGCGCCGCGCCGCCTGCCGCAATGGCGCGCGTCAGGTTGCGCGCCTGAATCGTATCCAGCGTCGCGCCGCACACGCCTACTTCGCCGCTCCTCGTCAAACGGCAGGGACCCATGCCGCATTGCTTACAGCACATCCCCATCGCGCCGATGTTGCATGGAGCCATATTATCGGCGCGCGTGAACGCCGTCCCAATCCCCAACTCCTCCGCGCGGATCAACATCTGCTGCGCGGCAGGGTCGGTTGAAAAATCTTTAATTTCGCGTTTCTTTGGCATGATGACCTCTCTTTTCGCCAATTACCAATTACCATTGTGTAATTGGTAATTGGCAATTGGCAATTGGTAATTATTCTTCATCCACCTTCACCATCCCCAGGCCCGGGCAGGGCCAGAGCGCGCGTCCCTGATAGTTCACTCTCTGTGCAAAACTGACAGTTTGTTTGGTTGTCTCGTACGTGGCGGTATGTCGGAAATAGGGTTTCGACCCATCCCCTTGTTGAGCCGCACTCCCCAGTTCAATCGGTATGTTCCACTCCCCCAAATATCCAGCTTCATCCAGCCTGGCCGCAATTTGCAAATCGTTGATCTTTGTCTCGTCGTATGTCACTTCAACGATCTGAAAAGCGCTACTGGCATAAACTTCAGTCACTCCCACTGTCTCAAGTAATATTCGCCGCACCTCAGAAACATGATGGTCTCCGAAAAGCGCGGGCGTTTCGAACGTTTTCGTCTCCATACAAATACCTCCGCAAACAGGATGATGACATGCGCGAAGGCACCGCTAAAGATATAAACTCTTCCTGAATATCAGTTTAGCATTTTTGACTACACAATCAAATTGTGCAGATTGTCACGGAAAAACATGATAAATGTTATTACTGTCATCCAAATTGAGGAGGAATAACTGATTTCATTTGCTTCATAAAGTTGTAAGATGTGGATATGAAACTTGCCATTACAGGAAAAGGCGGCGTGGGGAAGACTACGCTGACAGCGCTCCTCGCCCAAACATTTGCGCATCAAGGCCGTGACGTTTTAGCTGTGGACGCCGACCCAAGCCCCTGCCTCGCTGGAGCATTAGGCTTCCCCGCCGAGTTGCGCGCCCAACTTCACCCCATCGCCGAAATGGACGCGCTCATCGAAGAACGCACCGGCGCGAAGCCCGGCACAGTCGGCGGATTCTTCACCCTCAACCCGCGCGTGGATGACATCCCCGAACGCTTCAGCATCGTCCACCGCGGTGTGCGCCTGCTCGAAATGGGCAGTGTGGAACTTGGCGGCTCTGGCTGTATCTGTCCCGAAGCGGCCATGCTGAAAACATTATTTACCCACCTGCTTTTCCGCAACGACGAAATTCTCCTGCTCGACATGTACGCCGGCGTCGAACACCTTGGCCGCGCCACCGTAGACTTTGTGGATGCCATGCTGGTCGTCGTCGAACCCACGCGCCGCAGTCTTGGCACCGCCGCGCAGATCAAAAAACTCGCCAACGATATTGGCCTATCTCGTTTGTATCTTGTGGGGAATAAAGTGCGTAATGACGATGAAGCAAAATTCCTTGAAACCGAAACGCCCGACATCCCTTTGCTGGGATTCCTGCCCGCCGATCTCAAAGTACAGGAAGCCGACAGACTCAACATCCCCGTTTACGATCATGTGCCAGCGCTGCGTGAATTCGCGCAGGCGGTCATTCAAAAAATAAACCAACTGACCGACGATGACGAGGTAATTCTATGACAACCACAATCGCACTCGCAGGCAAAGGCGGCGTGGGCAAAACCACCATCGCGGGCATGGTCATCAAATATCTTGCCCAAAATCAAACGGGCAGTATTCTCGCCATCGACGCCGACCCCGCATCCAACCTAAACATGGTGCTCGGCCTCGACCTCGAATGGACAGTCGGTGACATTCGCGAAGGCATGTTGGAACAGGTCAAATCATCGTTGATCAATGGCGGCGCGGCCATGGGCGTCATGCCGGGCGGGGCCAGCAAACGCGAGTACCTCGATTACCACATCCGCACCTCGCTGGCGGAAGGTTCGCGCTTCGATCTCATCGCCATGGGACGCGGAGAAGGGCAGGGTTGTTATTGCGCCGTCAACCATAATTTGCGCGAAGTGATTGACGACTTAAGTCGTCACTACGCTTTTGTGATAATCGATAATGAAGCGGGCATGGAACATCTCTCGCGCCGCACCACGCGCGATGTGCAACACCTGCTCATCGTCAGCGACCCGACCCAGCGCGGGTTGGTCACTGCCCAGCGCATCGCCGATATGCGCAGGGAACTCGGCGTCAATATCGAAAACGCCTGGCTCATCCTTAATCGTTTGCGGAGTGAAATGCCCGCCGAACTCGAAGCCTTCACCGACAAAATGGATGTGCCCCTGCTTGGCGTCATCCCCGCGGATGATGACCTGGCTCAATATGAGTTTTCAGGCAAACCGCTGGTGGAACTTGGCGATGGCTCGCCAGTCTATCAGGCTGTTGCATCAATGATGGATCAGATATTAAAATAACTCCCCCGCTTCAATTTCTGTCAACTCTACGTCAGCCATAACCAACAAACAAACCCGCCTCACATGAGACGGGTTTCCTGTTTACTGATAACTGTTTACTGATAACTGTTTACTGATAACCGATAACCGACTACTTGCTCTTCCTCGGCGCGAGTCGATTTCTTCCATAACTCTTCGGCGTCGGAGCGGGTTTCGGCGGGCGGCGGGAGTCGTTACGGGGGGCGCCTCTTCCTCGTCCAGTGTCAGTTCTCGGCGGGGCGGGAGGCGTGTAATCGAATCCTTCGAGGGTCTCGCGTTTGAGCGCCTGTCCCATGATGCGTTCGAGAATCCGAATGATATCCTTGTCTTCCTCTGTGACCAATGTGAACGCGTCGCCGGTGCGTTGGGCGCGGCCTGTTCTGCCAATGCGGTGGATGTAGGCATCGGCGGTGTCGGGCATGTCGTAGTTGATGACGTGCGAAATGGTTTCGATGTCGAGGCCGCGCGCGGCGATGTCGGTGGCGACCATGATGTCGTGATGCCCGCTCTTGAATCCTTTGAGCGCGGCCTGCCTCTGCCCCTGCGAACGGTCGCCGTGCAAACTTGTCACCTTGAAGCCAGCGCGCAAAATTTGCTGTGATACTTTTTGCGCGCGATATTTTGTGCGCGTGAAAACCAATACCGAATTTGTATCGGTGCGTTTGAGCAGTTCCAGCAAAAGCGGGGTCTTCAAATGCGGCGGCACCGGATACAGCGCGTGCGTCACCGTGTACGCGGGGCGGCTGATGCCCATCGCAATTTTTTGCGGCTGTTTCAATGTGGTCGAAGCAAGAAGTTCCACCTCGGAAGGGAACGTAGCCGAGAACAACATCGTCTGCCGTTTCTCTGGCACGGCTTTCACAATGCGTTTCACATCGGGCAGAAAACCCATGTCGAACATCCTGTCGGCTTCATCGAGCACAAGCACTTCGATGTTCCCCATTTTTGCATGTCCCTGGTTGATGAGGTCCAGCAAACGTCCTGGGCAGGCCACGAGGATTTCCGCGCCGTTACGCAATGCCTGGATTTGAGAACCCGCTCCGACTCCGCCGTAAATGGTTGCGCTCTTCAGCTTTGTCCCAGCGGATAGAATCTTCACGACATCGTGAATTTGCTCGGCGAGTTCGCGGGTTGGCGTAACGATGAGCGCGCGCGCCACGTTGTGCTGGCCATCGAGCAGTTTATTTAAAATCGGCAAAACAAAGGCGGCGGTTTTGCCTGTGCCTGTTTGCGCCGTGCCGATGATATCCCGTCCGCGCAGGGCGGCGGGGATGGCGGCTTCCTGAATGGGGGTGGCCGTGTCATAGCCTGATTTTTTGATGCCCACCATAAGGCGGGGGTCGAGATTGAATTGTGTAAAGTTCATAAATTTCCTTTGTGAAGATAAAAAAACGGCGGTTGATTCGCCGTTTGCTATGCAACTGCGTAGGAGCGGATATGGAGAATTTCCTGCCGCTCCATCGGGCGAATATCATGGGTCGCGAGGGTTACAACGGCGACGATCTTTCCTTAGCTTGTAACAAACTCCACTTCACAGGCTTTGTTTTGACATATTAACTCACCTTACGCGGTTTAATCCCGAAGGGATGATATTGATTGACGAACGATGACACCCCTTCGGGGTTGAATCGCCTGCTTGCCAAAATCTATAATCATTTGACCCCTGCGGGGTCTTCGAGTAAATCGCGTAAGGTGAGTTAATAATTTATCCAACCTTGTTTGTCAAATCCTGTTTGACTCCCATAAAAGCGGCCTCTTCCAATTCAATCCGCTCTTCAATTACATGTCTTAGCCATTCTTCCATGTTTTTGGTTCGGTGCAACTGGGCGAGAAACGCGGCGCGCGCGGCAAGTTCCGGGGGTATGGAAAGGGATGCAGGTCTTGCCTTGCGAACACGGATGGGGTTGTCCCACGCGGAATCATCATTGGCCTGGGTAATGACTAAACGGTCGATCTCCTTTTCAGTTAGTTTCTTTTTTCTTTTGGTATTCATATCTGCCATCCCGTAATAATACGGACAACGTCTCCTGGTTTTAGTTGAAAAATGATCTTCAATCGTCGTCCGCCGATGGTTTTGCCGATTAATTGAAAACGATCCTTGAATGATTTGTTACGCCTGATTTCAAAGTTTGAAAAGAAACATTCCATAGCTTCGTTGAAAGTGACACGATGAGCGTCCAATTCGTCATTTTCAAAATCGTACTCGAAGTCCATGGGGACGAAGCGACTCCAATTCGGCATATTTTGATTCTATCACCAATTACTACTCCCTTTTCTTCAATTCCGCCCTCGTCAACAAAATGACCGCGGCCAAAATCAACCCGCCGCCGAGCAGGACGATGGGGAGGAGTCTGTCGCCAAAAAGCCACGCGGCGAGCAGGACGGTGACGATGGGTTCCAGTGTGGAGAGCATGGCCGCGTTGGTGGGGCCGACCCGCTCCAGCCCTGCCAGAAATGTGACCACGGGAATGATGGTGGAGACGACGATGATTCCCAGCATGGCGAGCCAGCCTGAGTTGCTCGCAGGCAAGTGCGCGCCGTTGACGAAGGTCAACAGCCCATAGACTGCGCCAGCGGAGGCGAAGATCACCGTGGACGATTGCACCGCCGTGACATGCTTCATCACGTTCGTGCCGACGATGATGTAGATGGAGTAGATCAACGCGGCGGCAATCGCCATGAGCGCGCCGATCAACATTCCGCTGACGGGGCCGACGGTGAGGGCTGTGCCTGTCAGCGCGAGGAGGAGGGCAATGATTTTTATGGAGGTTATTTTTTCGCGCAGGAAGATGACCGAGAGGATGGAAACGAAGAATGGATAGAGATAGAGCAGTAATGCCACCAGTCCTGCGGAGGCGTAGTTGATGGCTGTCAGGTAGAGGAAGGATTGGCCGACGTATCCCAGCGCACCCATGCCGATGAGTTGCGCGAGAATGCTTCGGCGGGGGAAATGCTCTTTGCGCAGAAGCAGGATGACGGTCATGAATGAGGCGGAGATTCCAAATCGTAAAAAGAGGACGGTGTAAATATCCATGCCGTCGTTGTAGGCGAATTTGCCGAAGATGGCGAGAGTCCCAAAGAAGGCGGCGGAGATGGCGATGAGCAGGATGCCGCTGAGTCGATTCATTTCATGTCCAAAAGAAATTTGCGGATTTGATGCGCGGTTTCGTTCCACGAGGGTTGTTGGGTGTAACGCTTGCGCGCGTTGATGGAAAGTTGCGTGAGCAGGTTTCGATCTTGCGCGAGGGCGGCGATGTGTTGCGCGAGGGTGGTTGAGTCATTTGGTTCGATGAGATAGCCTGTCTTTCCATGTTCGATGATTTCGCGCGCCGCGCCTGCGGTTGTGCCAATGGCGGGCAGGCCAAAGCCCATGCCTTCGAGGTAGACGATGCCAAAGCCTTCATACGAGGATGGGACGACGAGGATGTGGGCTTGCTGAAGTTTTTGTTTGAGGGGCTGGTTATTGAGTGAAGAGTGAAATGTGACGTGTGATGAGAGGTGGTTGTCTGTGACGAACTTCTGCATTTGTTTGGCGTAGTTGGGTTCGATGGCGGGGGAGCCGACGATGTCGAGGATGATGGATGAAGGATGAAGGATGAGGAGCGCATGGAGTAACGTATGAAGTCCTTTGCGTTCCATGATGTTGCCGAGGAAGAGAATTCTCAATTCTTTCTTCTTTCCTCTTTCTTCCATCGCCCCTTCTGAGATTGCATTCCCAAACCGATCTGTGGGCGGATATGCCACCACGGACGGTTTCATATTAATCATTAATCCATTCACCACGCTTTTGGTTGTTTGCGAATTGAAAATGAATCCGTCTGCGCTATTTAAATATTTTTTTTCCACGATGCGGTAAAGATCGTTCTGCCATTTGGGGCGCAGTTCGGAACAGCGCAAATGATGGACGAGGCTGATGACAGGGCAGGGGTGTTTCCCAAGATTTGCGCCAATGAGCGAGGGATGATTCAATTCGTCTTGAATCAGGATGTCTAAATTGGGCGGCAACTTAAACGAAAAATTATCTGTGAGATGCGCGGCGTAATTCCGCCAGGGCAGTGAGATGATCTCCACCGTATCGCCTTGCGCGCGGAGATATTCCACCAGCAGGCGGTCGTACATGTATCCGCCGCTGAGGGTGTCAAGCGAGCCGTAAATCACGAATCCTAATTTCATGTTGAAAGTTGAAAGTTGTAAGGTTTAAACTTTCAACTTGTAAACCTTTCAACAGAATATGCCGCCCAGGCATTCTCGTGCTCCCACAATACGACCTTGAGCCTGGAGATATTTTTAGCTTGGATGCGTTCGTTCAAGGTCATAGCCAGAATTCGGGAAAAATGTTCAATGGATGGATTCAAGCCTGCGAACTCGGGCTTTTCATTTAACATCTGTTCTTTGTAATAGCCAACCACTTCGTCGAGATGTTTTTCCACATCCACAATGTCCACGAGGTAGCCGTGCTGGTCGAGGTCATTGCCTTTGAGTTGCAGTTCAAGGATGTAATGATGGGAGTTCGGGAAGTTCTCTGGCCCCCAGTCTCCGCCGATCAAAAAGTGACGGGCAATGAATTCTCTGCGTACTGCAAGGGTGTACATGCGGCGCTCCTGTGTAAAAGTGTCAGGTGTCAGGTGGGGGTTTGACGGCCTGCAAAATTAAAAACAACCTGTATCGTCTCCTGTGGATTTTCGTCCAGCAGTTGATAGGCTTTGCTTGCTTCCTCAATCGGAAAGTGATGTGTGATCCATTTTTCAGGTTGGATGCGTTTCAACGCCTCCCAGGCAACCTCGAACCTGCGGGGTTTGTCCCATCTTCCACTTAACTCTGGCGAGATCGTGCTCACTTGAGATGAGATCAACCTGATGCGCGAGCGGTGGAATGCGCCGCCGAGATCGATCTCGGCGCGTTTCTGTCCGTACCAGGAGCCGATGACAACCCGTCCGCTGAAGGCAGTTAATTCAATGGCATCGTTCAACGCGGAAGGGGAGCCGCTGAGTTCGAAGACCAGGTCAAAGGTTGAAGGTTGAAGGTCTTGAACTAAAAGACTTTTGACCTTTGACCTTTCACCTTCAACTTGCAACGCCTTTTGTCTCAACTCAAACCGATCCACCGTCACCAAATTTTCCAGCGGAAATTCACTTAATAATGAGGCGGTCAATAAGCCCACCACTCCCTGCCCCAAAACCAAAACGCGCTCACCTAAAATGGGAGCGCCATCCTGCACCAGATTCACGGCGGTTTCCATGTTTGGGAGGAAGCAGGCGTTTTCGGGGGCAAGCCCTTCGGGCAAAAGGATGAGGGATGAATGATGAAGGATGAAGTGTGATGTGTGCGGTTGAAATGCAAAAACAAGTTCATTCAACCATCCTCCATTAACCATTTTCCCCAGTTCCACCACTCGCCCCACACACGCATACCCATACGCCAGCGGATAGTTCAAGTCACTGCTAAAAGCATCGTGAGAATCTGCCAGGTGCGGGAACTGTCCGCGATACACCAGCATCTCCGTCCCTGCGCTGATGGCGGAACAGATGGTCTCCACGAGGATTTCATCATCTTTCAATGGAGGGAGAATCGTTTCTCGAATCTCAACCTGTTTTGGTGCGGTAAAAAATAAGGTTCTGGCTTTTTGCATGGCACGAAGTTTAACATAAAAGGCGGCTGTTGCTTTTGCAACGGCCGCCTGTGTGCAAGCAAAGGTTGTTAGCATTTCCCTTTTCCCTCACCCCAAGTATGAAGACTTTTCGCCGTGTCGACTCCCCCCTCTCCCTGAGGGAGAGGGCAGGGTGAGGGGTGTTCACAGCCCAGCGAACAATCTACCTCCCCTGACAACCTTTGCTTGCAACAGCCGCCTTTATTCCTGCCTGAAACCTGAAACCTATAACTTCATCCCCGGCTTGGGTGGATAATTCGGCGTATCGCGGCGAAACTCGTAATTCTTGAGGATCTCTTCGATCATCGTCTTTTGTTCAGGGCTTATTTCCTTGAACTCGAACCCGATATTGAAAAATTGCGGGCTGAGGTCCTGCTGGCACCACACCACCCGCACAGGGATGGTCATGCGCGCGGCCTGAGTGTTTGGCAGGTCAGGCAGTTCCATGGAAATTGTAAGCTCCGTGTTTTCCGTCATAGTCCGCTCCCCAATCACCATTGCGCCATGCAAATTCATGTCTCCCAGATAGCCGAGCAAAAAGCCTCCATACAAGTCAAAGACCTGTGTGTATGCCATCAAATTTTTACGTTCTTCTTTTCTTCTTTCTTTCATCAGCCCTCGCGTGTATCCATCCAGTTTACATGAACTCCCGTCGAAACTTCATTACCGTTTTGTGGTAAAAATGCCCGATGCGCTGGATATATATTTCCCCTCATCTCGACGACGCCGCACTCTCCGCAGGCGGTTTGATTTACGAACAAACGCGCTCAGGCATTCAAGTTGAAATCTGGACCCTCCTCTGCGGTTTTCCCCCAAACGAAGAGCTTTCTCCCTACGCTCAATTGCTCCATCACGGGTGGGGGATTGCCTCGGCAGATGAACTCATCCGCGCCCGCCGTGCAGAGGATGAACGCGCCTGCCAAATCCTCGGCGCAAAGCCAGTCTATTTTGATTATCTCGATTGCATCTACCGCCGCGGCAAAAATGATGACTGGCTCTACGGCTATATCTTCGTGCCCCCGCATGACGACGAAGCGGACTTGCCCGCTCGAATCGCAGAATCCATTTCCGCCCGCCTCCACCCGACCGACCAACTGGTCTGCCAACTGGGGCTTGGTTCCCACGTTGACCATATCCTCGTCCGCCAGGCCGTGGAATTGCTCCAGCGTCCACTGCTGTATTACGCCGACATCCCCTATCTCTTCAAAGCCCCCGAGGAGCTGAGTCCGCACACGGCTGGGATGAAGGCGAATGCCCATTCGGTGGGCGAAGCAGGCCTAAAGTCATGGCAGGAGGCGGTGGCGGTTTACGAATCCCAAATCTCCAGCCTGTTTGATAGTCCAGAGGATATGCGTTCCAAAATCCAGAAATATTGGTTCGAAAATGGCGGAATTCACCTGTGGTCTTCTGCCTAGACAAATAATTACATAAGACTTGCGCAGTTCAAAATCTTTTAGCCGCGAATTACACGAATTTTCGCGAATTTCTTAAATAATTCGTGCGAATTCGCGAAATTCGCGGCAATTCTTGTGGTCTTGTGTAATTCCTAATTACAATAGAACAATAAATTTGCCACTTGAATCTGCTTTTGAATCATGATATAGTAAGCGCGACTTTCCGGACCATACCACCGGAAATTTTTAATCACTTGCATCTCTGATCCAGAGATGCAAAATACTATTAGAGCAGGACAATACAATGACAACCAATTTCCTTACCAAAGAGGGCTTTCAGAAGCTTCAAGAGGAACTGGATCATCTACGTACAACCAAACGCATGGAAGTGGCCGCAAGGCTGCATGAGGCGATGGAAGGCGGGGAGTTGATCGAAAATGCGGAATACGAGGCCGCCAAGAACGAGCAGGCTTTCGTGGAAGGACGCATTCAGGAATTGGATCTTCTGCTCGCCACCGCGCAAATTATCGAAGAGAACGGCAAGGGCAAAAAGACGGATGCCATTCAGGTCGGCACCAAAGTGACCATCAAAGAAGGCAACTTTGAGGCGGAGACCTTCATCATCGTGGGCGCGGCGGAAGCCAACCCGCGCGAGGGCAAAATCTCCAACGAGTCTCCGATTGGCAAATCCATTTTGGGGCATAAAGTGGGCGAGAGCGTAAAGGTGGAAACCCCCGGCGGCACCTACAACGTTAAGATCATCAAAGTCGGCTAAAAACAGGACGCGCATCTTTTGCCCCGCGTCCAATTTGTATTGGACGCGGGGTTTTTTTATTTTGGCCTTAAACCCTTTCTTTCATCTTTCGTCTTTCAGCGGGAGGAAAGATGAAAGATGAAAGAAGAAAACGTTATCATGGCAGAATACAACTCCCTTGAAAAAATCAGATTACAGAAATTGGAAGAGCTTCGTGCCGAGGGCGTGGAAGCCTACCCCACCCGCGCCGCGCGCACGCATACCAGCGCGCAAGCCATTGCCGCATTTGAAGCGGGCGAGGCCAACACCGTGGAAGTGAAAGCCACGCTTGCAGGGCGCATCCGCTCGATGCGCCCCAAGGGAAAACTTGCCTTCGTTCATATTGAAGATGGCGACGGCAAGATACAGCTATTTCTGCGTATCAACGAAGTGGGCGAAGACCGCCTGGCATTCTTCAACAAGATGTTCGACCTCGGCGATTTCATCGAAGTGACGGGCGTCATGATGCGCACAAAAGCCGGGGAAGTATCGCTTCACGTCCACGACTTCAAACTGCTTGCAAAATCAATCACCCCTCTCCCCGCTGACAAAGATGTGACTCAGGAAGACGGCACAGTCGTCCGCTACGCTACATTGGACGATCCCGAAATCCGCGCCCGTCAGCGCTACGCCGATCTTGCCGTCAATCCCGATGTGCGCGAGACTTTCCGCAAGCGCGCGAAACTGGTCAAGTCGTTGCGGACTTTCCTCGACGACCATGATTTTCTCGAAGTGGAAACGCCCATCCTTCAGCCGTTGTATGGCGGCGCGGCGGCTCGTCCGTTCACGACACATCACAACGAACTCGAACAGGACATGTACCTACGTATTTCCTTCGAGCTATATCTCAAGCGATTGCTGGTCGGCAATCTGGAGCGTGTTTACGAAATTGGGCGTGACTTTCGCAACGAAGGCGTTTCTTTCAAGCACAACCCTGAATTCACCCAGCTTGAGTTTTACTGGGCCTACGCAGATTACTTGCAAGTAATGGAACTCACCGAGCAAATGGTCTCCTACGCCGCCGAGCAGGTGACAGGTTCCACTAAGGTCAAATTTGGCGAGCACGAACTGGAATTCAAACCGCCGTGGAAGCGTCTGGAAATGCGGGTGGGCATTCTCGAAACCAGCGGCATAGACATCGCCGAGCACAAAACTGCCGAGGCGTTGTTCAATGCCATTAAACAGAAACAGCCCGGGGCGGCGCCTGACCCGAAGTCCACTCGCGGCAAGTTGATTGACTTCCTGCTGGGTGAATTCCTCGAGCCTACCCTCATCCAGCCGACCTTCCTTTATAACTATCCGCGAGATATTTCTCCGCTCGCAAAATCCATGCCAGGCGATCCGCTGACCGTGGAGCGTTTTGAAGGCTATGTAGCAGGCTTTGAGCTATGCAACGCCTTCACCGAGTTGAACGACCCGCTCGATCAGGAACAACGCTTCCTCGAAATGGGCCGCGACTACGAAGCCGACGACGAAGAGAAGCACCCGCTCGATGAAGATTACCTGCGCGCCATGCGCTACGGAATGCCCCCCAACGGCGGCTTCGGCATGGGTGTGGATCGCCTCGCCATGGTGCTGACGGATAAACATTCCATCCGCGAAGTGCTCTTGTTCCCTGCTCTTCGCAAGGAAGAGTTTGGCGAATAAAATAAAGCGACACAGTCCCACTGTGTCGCTTTTTCGTAACTGCTCAGGCAAGCGCCTGCGCGTTCCCTGCCCGCCTGGACGTAAACGTCCAGGCTATGTTACAAAGTCGCCTAAGAGAGCGTTTCTTAAGTCCGAATATTGAGAAAGAAAAGAGCATTAACCACAGAGAACACGGAGTCCACAGAGGCTTTTAAGGTTTTTCTCCGTGCTCTCTGTGCTCTCTGTGGTAAAAAAGCCTTTAAGAAACAGTCTCTAAAGGCGACTAGTCCGCTTTAGCGGACTTTGTAAAGATAGCCGTAGGCTTTAGCCTACGGCGGAGCAAGGTGATTGAGTAGTTACATTTTTCCCAGGATAAAAACATGACCTTCTCCCCCTCCCACGATTTCGCCCTGCAACTCGACGCACAAGACAAACTCGCCTCTTTCAAAGAGGCGTTTGTCATTTCTGATCCCAGCCTCGTCTACTTTGACGGCAACTCGCTCGGCATGATGCCCAAAGCCGCGCAGGACGCGTCCCGCCAAATTGTGGATGAGCAATGGGGCAGAGACCTCATCCGCGGCTGGAACAAAGGCTGGTGGGACGCGCCTTCTCGTGTGGGGGATAAAATCGGTCAACTCATCGGCTCAGCAAAAGATCAAACCCTCGTCGGCGACACGGTCTCAGTAAACCTCTTCAAACTCGCCACATCCGCGCTCACACTGCAACCAAATAAAACCCGCATCATCACGGATACTTTCAACTTTCCCTCTGACCTGTACATTCTTCAAGGAATCAAAAACCTCCTGTCCGAGGGTCAACGCAACGCGCAACACGAGGTTATTCGTATCGGCTCCAACGATAATGATCTCACCCCCGACCTCGCCGCGCTCGAAGCCGCTATCGACGAAAACACCGCGCTCGTCACGCTCTCGCACGTCGTCTTCAAAAGCGGCTACATGTACGACATGCGGCGCATCACCGACCTTGCCCACAAAAAAGGCGCGCTCGTGCTTTGGGATTTATCTCACTCCGTCGGCTCCGTCCCCGTCCACCTCGACGATTGCAACGCAGACTTCGCCATCGGCTGTACCTACAAATATCTCAACGGCGGCCCGGGCGCGCCCGCATTTTTATACGTCAACAAAGCCATTCAAGAAAAACTATCATCGCCCATCTGGGGCTGGTGGGGTCAAAAAAATCCCTTCGACTTCGACCTCGAATACACCCCCGCCCCTGGCGCGCAACGCTTCCTCGTCGGCACACAACCCATGATTTCCCTGCTCACCATGGAAGCCGCCCTCGAACCGACGATTCAAGCAGGCATGGACTCACTCCGCGAAAAATCCATTTTGATGACAGACTACGCCTCTTTCTTAACCGAAAGCTGGCTCGTCCCCTTCGGCTTTTCCCTCGGCTCTCCAGTTGACTCTGCCATTCGCGGCTCGCACATTTCCATCCGCCACGTAGAAGGCTACCGCATCAACCGCGCCCTCATCGAAGAGATGAACGTCATCCCCGACTTCCGCGCCCCCGACAACCTGCGCCTCGGCTTTGCCCCGCTCTACCTCTCCTTCGCCGATGTCTGGGAAGGCTTCGAAAGAATCCGCCGCGTGATGGAAGAGAAGCGATACGAGAACTATCCAAAACAAAAACTTGTGGTGACGTAATTATCCTTTATGCTTATTTCTTCTTCAAAATAACAACCGCCGCCCCATCCGCCGAAGAGAGGGTCAATTGATCTCCGCTCAGGGTGAAACTCATCGTTTTATCCGAAAGGATACCAAGCACAACACCCTCCTGCTCGGACGTTCCCTCGCAGAACATCAATGTCGAAGCCATCGAGCCAAAAGTGATCTGGTCACTGCGGGCATTGTACTCACCGCCAAAATTATTGCATCCAACCGTCCCGCCCACTTGATCATTTTCGAATGTGATGGATGTCTCCACGCCTGGCAGGGCAGGGGTCAGGTTGGACGGGTCTCCGTAGGAAATCAATGTCCACTCCCCACCCAACGAGGCGGACGCTCCGCCACTAGCGCAGGCGGACAGAATTAATACCGAAAGCGCGAAAAACGCAATCAAAAACAGGGAAGTCTTTTTCATGTTTTATCTCCAGAATAATGTTTCACTATCATCAACGAAAAATCAAAAAAAATGTTCCCCGCCTCTTATTAACTCACCGTACGCAGTTCAATCCCGAAGGGATGGCAGGATGATAGAAAATTGCGTGAAAGGATTCCAAATCCCGAAGGGATGATATTGATTTTACAAGCCTATGACACCTCTTCGGGGTTGAATTGCCTGCTTCCCAAAATCTATAATCATTTGACCCCTTCGGGGTCTTCGAGTAAATCGCGTGTGCAAGCAAAGGTTGTCAGGGGAGGCAGATTGAATGCTGCGCGGTGAACCCCTCACCCTGCCCTCTACCCTTACGGGCACACGTCCCTCAGGGAGAGGGGGGAGTCGACACGGCGAAAAGTCTTCATACTTGGGGTGAGGGAAAAGGGGAATCCTGACAACCTTTGCATACACACAAATCGCGTAAGGTGAGTGATTAATGAATTTCTGTGGTTTAATCTTTGCTATGGATATCATCTACAAAGACGAACAGATATTGATCATCAACAAACCCGCGGGACTTTCCGTCCTGCCTGAGGGCTGGGACAAGGAAGCGGCCTATCTTGTCAAAACGCTGGAAGAGCAATACGGAAACCCTTCGACAGGCTCAGGGCGAGTCTGGGTCGTGCATCGCATTGACAAGGTCACCAGCGGAATTATCATCTTCGCACTGACAGCCGAAGCACACCGCTCGTTGAATATTCAATTCGAAAAGCATCAAGTGGAAAAGACCTATCATGCCATTCTTAACGGCCTGCCGAAATGGGATGAGAAGACCACGAAATTCCCACTGCGGGTGAACGTCGGTCACAAACACCGTACAATGGTGGACGACAAAAACGGAGTCCGCTCTGAGACGAGATTCAAGATTCTGAAACGCTATCAAACAACAGCTTTGGTCGAGGCGATGCCGATGACGGGGAGAACGCATCAGATCAGAGTCCATGCGTATGCGTTGGGATATCCACTGCTGGGAGACATCCTTTACAGCGCGCCTGAAACGAATATTATTCCGCGCCCCGCTTTGCATGCTTATTCGCTAAACTTCACGCACCCGACAACAAATGAGGCGATGAGTTTTCAAGCAGAGTATCCGAGTGATTTTAAGACGGCTGTGAAGATGCTGAGAGAGAAATAAGCAATCCTAAATTATGGTATATTTTGAACAGGAGCAATGCCATGAATGAGCGAATCCTTATTATCGAAGACGACCAGGCAATTTTGAAGTTGTTACAGCGCGGGCTGGCTTATGAAGGCTATACGGTGGACACTGCCATCGATGGGCGCATGGGGTTGATTGCGGCGCGTGACCATACCCCCGACCTTGTGGTTTTGGATTGGATGCTGCCAGGCATGGATGGTTTGGAAGTGTGCCACCGTTTGCGGACGGGCGGCTCGATTCCGATTTTGATGTTGACAGCGAAAGACACCGTGCAGGATCGCATTCAGGGTTTGGATGCGGGCGCGGACGATTACATGGTGAAGCCATTTAATCTGGACGAACTGCTGGCGCGTGTGCGCGCTTTACTGCGCCGTACCCAGCCTGAACGAATCCCCGTTTTGAAATTTGCAGACCTTTCGCTGGACACAGGTTCACGCCAGGCTTCCCGCGGCGCTCGCGTGGTGGCGTTGACCGCAAAAGAATATGAATTGCTCGAGTTATTCCTGCGTCACCCCAAGCAGGTGCTGACCCGCGAAGTGATTTTTGACCGCGTATGGGGCTATGACTTTGGCGGCGAGAGCAATGTGTTGGAAGTGTACATCCGTTATTTGCGCCAGAAGTTGGAAGGCGATGGTGAAGTACGCCTGATCCATACCGTGCGCGGTGTTGGATATGTGATGAGGGAAAATCCGTAAATCGTAAATCGAATGTCTCTCCGTCTGCGCCTTACTTTGCTGTACACAACGTTCATGGGCGGGATTTTGCTTATCTTCGGCGCGGCGGTTTATATTCTCGTCAATGTCATTTTGCTTAATCAAGTGGATACCATGCTGGAAAGCGTGGTGAACGATATTACCCAGGTGACCAAGGTCAACTCAGTGGGAGAGTTGAGCCTGATCAGCCTGCCGCCATTGGATATGACCTCGAATGCCTATGTTCAAGTCTGGGGGACGGATGGACGGATCGTGGCGACATCCCCCAGTATTGGAGCATTGATTAAACCCCTCGATCCCCTCGGCCTGAAAGCTGGCTCTCCACTATATGAAGATTCCTACCTGGACGGAGCGCACCTGCGGGTCTTGAGTGTTCCCCTTGCCTTGGGAGAGCGTGTGATCGGAACTCTGCAAGTAGGCGCAAGCCTCACCGTTGTGGATGCGACACGCGCCAACCTGCTCTCGACCATGGTTGTAATTTCAGTGCTGGCAGTTTTGCTGGCGGCAATGGGTTCCTGGGCTGTGCTGGGACGCGCACTCTCTCCGCTCGAATTGATCACGGAGGCAGTTGACCAGATCAACCGCGCCGACGATCTTTCGCGCCGCATCCCGTACCAGGATGAGACGGATGATGAGATCGGTGAGATGGTGGTTTCGTTCAATCAAACCCTGGAGCGTCTCGAATCCCTCTTTACTTCTCAACAGCGCTTTCTTGCGGATGTGAGTCACGAACTGCGCACACCGTTGACGGTCATCAAAGGCAACGTGGATTTGATGCGCCGCATCAAGGAAGCGGACGAAGAATCCCTCAGCAGTATTGACCAGGAAGCAGGCAGGCTCACTCGTTTGGTGGGTGGTCTGCTCATGCTGGCACAGGCCGAGTCAGGCAAGCTGGCCCTCAACTTTGCGCCCGTGGAATTGGACCTTTTATTGACGGAAGTCTTTACCGAAATGCGCGTGTTGGCAGGCAGTAAAGTGAAAGTGCATCTCAATGATATTGACCAGGTGATGGTCAATGGAGATCGTGACAGGTTGAAACAGGTTTTCCTAAACCTGATTTCAAATGCCATTCAATACACGCCTTCAGGCGGGGAGATTTTCCTGAGCATTCGCAAGCTCGGCGATCAGGCGCGTGTCATCGTGCGGGACACGGGGCCGGGCATCCCTGCCGAGGATTTGCCCCACATCTTCGACCGTTTCTATCGCGCAGAGAAATCACGCACGCGTTCAAAAGCCAGCGGGTTCGGGCTGGGCCTGTCCATTGCGCATTGGATCGTAGAACACCATGGCGGACAGATCAAGGTTGAGTCAAAAGAGGGGAAAGGGACGACGTTTGTGATCTGGTTGGGAATTTTGGGTAGTGGTTAAAAAGCAAGTGATAGTTCTTAACGCGAATTTCGCTAATGGGCGAATAACGCGAATTTTCAAAAAATATTGGCGAAATTCGCCAAATTCGCGCCATTCGTGTTAAAAAAGCAGTTCGGTTGCAGATTTGAAAATTGCCATCACTTACAATTTAACCACTACCATATTTTGAAGTGATGTAGACCGTAGACGGTGGACTATAGACCGTGGTTACGGCAGACCCAGCCTTTGATGCGCCTGCCTGCATAAACCAACCCCATAACTGGAATACCAATCATTTAATGCATCGCTGGTTTCAAGGCCATTGACCGCATCATAATAAATCGGCGCGCCGTATTGGACGTATCTCTTTGTCTGCGCAGACCACGTCCATTCGCCACGGTTGATGACGCCGATGCCGCCGTTATAGCCAGCCATCGCGAGGCGTGCGTCTCCATTCGCGGCGGACAGTGAACGAGTGAGGTAGTCGAGTCCACGGGCGGCGTTGGTCTCTGGGTCATAGGAATTATCTCTCTCGGTGAAATGAAACGGCATCACCTGAAAGAGTCCCATGGCGCCAGCGCTGGATACCGCGCGCGGGTCCCCACAGGATTCGATCTGCATAATGGTGGCAACCAAATTCGGGTTAAGACTCGATGCGGACGCCCACTCGACGATAGAGTCAGCCCAGTATTGGACTTCAATCCGAAAGATGGGAGAAATGCCCGTTGAGTTGGAATCGGGCGGCTCATCCATCGGGACAGTTGATCCTGTTTCGAGAATTTGATTTGTGGCGATGGGGTTTGTTTTCCATGCAAGAGAAGCGAGAACTGCGCTGATGAAGATGACGGCGAGCGGCACAAGGGTAAAACCAGACAAACAACCGCTCCCTTGTTCTTCATACGAGGGAGCGGTTGTTTGTTGATATTTTTTTGTGGAGCGAGCGCGGGGCATACTAATTTTCTCTTTTCTGGGTCGGCTAAAGGACCCGGGCTCGAAATGTGTTTATTTAATTTTTCCATCCTGAGCAGAGGACTGAGCGTACTTTGCGAAGGACATTTGCGCTTCGTCTACGTTCGGAAGAAGGTCGTTTCCTCACTCCGCTCAGCGAGGAAAGTTTTTACGCGTCGTAGCGTCTTTCTCCGCTTTCGGAATTAGTGCGCGCTTCGTAGGAGACGGGGTGGTAGGTTGGTTCAGGAGGAACGAACGAAGACTGTTGTGAGGAAACAGGTTTGGGCGCAGGGCGGAAGTTTGTTGTGGTTGGAGCGTTTGCGGGACGGCTGATCTGGGAAGCGGGCCGCAGAATGGGCTGGTTCACAGGTTGATTCACCGACTGTCGCTGAGATTGAGCCTGATAGGATGAAGCAGGGCGCGGTTGCGGGTTGTTGTTGTAGGTTGGGCGCGGAGCTTGATATTGTTGTTGCGGCTTCTGATACGACTGGCTTTGGGATGTCTGCGCGGTGGTGAAGAGACGGTCACCCGCGAGGGAGAAGGTGCCGATGATGAGCAGGCGCACGAGCCAGACCATGACCGCCACGAAGACGGGGACAGCCTTGGTGAGGGTGGCTGTGCTCAGCACTGCGCTGGATTGCAGGTTGCCGTTGTTGAGGATGGCAACAGACACGCCCCACCAGGTGAGGGTGGCATTGAAGCCAGCGGCCAACACCCACGCGCCAAAGAGATAGTAAACTTCGGCGGGTTCGTCACGGCCCTGTTCAGGGGTGAAGATGCGGGCGATGCCTGCAAAGTCAATGCCGCAGAAGGCGATGGCTAGTACAGTAGACCAGCGCATCCCTGCGAATTTCAAGTCACCGAGCATATCGTGCAGAGCATATTGGGTGGTGCTAAAGTTGAAGACCTCGAAAGCGAGCAGGGCGCCGAGGATCATTGCGCCCCAGGCCGCGCCACGGTTAAATTTACGGTTGTGGACGAGGCTGTTCCAGAGAATTCTCAGGTTATCTCCAAGCGGATTGCGACGGTATGTAGTCATTTCGACCTCCTTGTCGAGTAATAATGGAGGGATTTTAGAACAACTGTTCTATATTGTCAAGATGTTTATGAGGATTGATTTTGGGAATTGACCACGGACGATAGACGACTGATGGCTGCTTGTGGTCTGTGGTCTATCGTTTGTGGTTGTGTGCAAGCAAAGGTAGTCAGCATTCCCCTTTTCCCTCACCCCAAGTATGAAGACTTTTCGCCGTGTCGACTCCCCCCTCTCCCTGAGGGACGTGTGCCCGTAAGGGTAGAGGGCAGGGTGAGGGGTTTTCACAGCCCAGAAGGGTAGAGGGCAGGGTGAGGGGTTTTCACAGCCCAGCGAACAATCTACTTCCCCCGACAACCTTTGCTTGCACACTCGTGGTCTAGCGTCCATCGTCTACCACCCAAATGCTATAATCCCCCCACATGAAAATCCTTTTACTCAACCAGGCCTTCGTCTCACCTGATGAACCGGGGCATACACGCCATTTTGAGATGGCGAAATTTTTGCAAACTCGCGGACATGAACTGGTCATTGTAGCCAGCGACTTGAATTACCAGACAGGCAAACGCACCGTCGAACACAGCGGCATTTACGCCGAGCAGAATTTTGACGGTGTGCGCGTGCTGCGTTCGTATATTTATCCCGCCCTGCATCGCAGTTATTTCTGGCGCATCATTTCCTTTTTCAGTTTTATGTTCAGCTCGGTGTGGACGGCTCTGCAAGTCAAAGACGCCGATCTCATCATGGGAACCACGCCGCCCATTTTTCAGGCGGTCTCTGCCTGGTTTGTTGCGCTCGTTCGGCGCAAGCCCTTCCTGCTCGAAGTGCGCGACCTGTGGCCTGAGTTCGGCGTGAGCATGGGCGTGTTGAAAAATCCCGTCATCATTGCGCTCGCGCGCTGGCTGGAAATGTTTTTGTACAAACGCGCCACGCATATTCTGGTGAACTCGCCCGCCTACCGTGATTACATGATCGCCAAAGGCGTACCCGAAAGCAAGGTCACTTACATTGCCTACGGCACAGACGTGGACATGTTCAATCCGTCCATTGATGGTTCGTCCATTCGCAAAGAATTAAATCTGGAAGATAAATTCATCGTGTTGTACGCGGGCGCGCTTGGGCAGGCGAATGATCTTGATACGCTCCTCCGTGCGGCAGAAAGATTGAAGAAAGAAGAAAGAATCAGCTTTGTATTATTTGGGGATGGCAAAGAACGTGCCCGATTGGAGTCTGAGGCGAAAATCAAAAATTTGCATAACGTCATCTTCGCAGGCACACGCCCTAAAAAAGATATGCCGCTCATCGTCGCTTCCGCCGACTTGTGCCTCGCGATTCTTCAAGACATTCCCATGTTTCGCACCACCTATCCCAACAAGGTTTTTGATTACATGGCCGCGGGCCGCGCCACCGTGCTCGTCATTGACGGGGTTTCGCGTGAGTTGATCGAGTCTTCGAATGGGGGAGTGTACATCCAGCCGAATGACGATGCCGCCTTCGCGCAAAGCATCCTTGCGCTTTCCAACGACCCCGCCCGCGTTAAACAGATGGGAGCAGATGCCCGCGCCTATTTGGTCAAGCACCTCGACCGCCGCGATAAGTTGAATGAAACGCTTGGCTTGCTTGAAACATTGGTCAAAAAAACATAACCACAAAGGAGCACAAAGGGTCACAAAGGTTTAAAAGATTTTCCTTCGTGTTACTTCGTGACCCTTCGTGGTTGAATCTTTTATGAAAATTCTCGTCACTGGCGCAACAGGTTTCACTGGCTCACGCGTCGTCCCCTTATTAATACAAAATGGATTTAATGTCCGCTGCCTCAGCCGCTTGACTAGCGACCGCACGCCTCTTTCCCAACTGACAGTTGAGTGGGCTACTGGAGATTTATCCAACGCTGAGTCATTGACCTCCGCCATGAAAGGGACCGATGCCCTCGTCAACATTGCCTCCCTCGGCTTTGGCCACGCGGACATTATCATCAGCGCCGCAAAAACAGCAGGCATCAAACGCGCGATCTTCATCAGCACCACAGCCATCTTCACGCAGTTGAACGCGGACAGCAAATCCGTCCGCCTCGCCGCAGAGGACGCCATCCACTCCAGCGGACTGGACTTCACCATCCTGCGCCCGACCATGATCTACGGCAGTCCGCGAGACCGCAACATGTGGCGGCTCATCCGTCTCCTGCGCATTTCCCCCGTCATGCCCATCTTCGGGGATGGCAATTCCCTGCAACAGCCTATCTTCGTGGACGATGTTGCCCAAGCCGTCCTCCTTGCCCTGCAAACCGACGCAACCATCGGCAAAAGTTACAACATCGCAGGCAAAGCCCCGCTGACCTACAACCAGGTCATCGACACAGTCGCCACCGCCCTCGGCAAACGCATCTGGAAACTTCACCTGCCCTTCATGCCCATTGTCCGTGCTTTGCAATTTACCGAACGCCTGCGCATTCGTCTGCCTATCAAAGCCGAGCAGGTACTGAGATTGAACGAAAACAAAGATTTTTCGTATGAAGAAGCTCAACGGGATTTTGGGTTTAGTCCACGGGCGTTTGGGGAGGGGATTGGGGTGGAAGCAAGTTTTATCAAATAACAGATCGCCCAATCATGCCATGCTGAGCCGCTATTCGGCGAAGCATCACTACCTCTCATTGTTTTAAGGGTAGAAAGTGTATAATCTGGACCGTTGCAGTTTTCGTGTTACAAAGGTTATTGCAGTCCGCGCGCTACCAGTTAAACTCCCAACTGATAGTGTTGTTATTTTTAAAAAGGATTATTCATGATGGAAATGAAAAACGTGCTAGTCAGGCTGCGCTCGATGCCGGCTTCATTTCATGAAGACATAATTTTGCGCACTTATTACAACTTGTTTGGGCGGCAGGTAAACAATAGATTTGTGATTTTGGGGCACGCACGGACAGGATCCAACTACCTGTTTGACGGTTTGATAAGCTCGAAATCGACAACAGGATATCACGAAATCTTTGCCGATCATAACCGCACAATAGGCGAGGATTTTGATAAAGTCCTTTCACAGGTTTATCGAAAAGAAAGCAGGGATACCAGGCTTGTCGGATTCAAGCTTTTTTATAACCACTTGACTGAAGAAGAGTGGGGCAGGTTTTTACAGCATGATGAATTTAAAATAATTCACCTGACGCGTGCCAATCGCCTGCGCACCATAACTTCGCTGGATATTGCTTTCAAGACCGACGAATGGACCCGCTCTTCCTACTCCAAGGGCAGGCAATTGGTGGAGAAACGAATCACCCTGGACACATCCAGATTGATTGGACGGCTCGAGAAAATTCAATCCGAAGAGTCTTTTGCAAGGGAAAGATTTAAAGGCAGGCCGATAATTGAAGTGGTTTATGAAGAATTGGTCCGAGATCCCAAGTCTGTATTCCAGGGCGTCGGGGGATTTTTAGGCGTTGATGATATTGATCTCACGAAGATCAAGATTGTCAAGCAAAATACGGAAAAACTCGATCAGTTGATCATTAATTTTGATGAAGTGTCACAGTGTTTGAAGAATTCACAGTTTGCCGATTGTTTGAACGACTGATCTAACCTGGGCCTTGGGGTGAATCAAAGCAAGGTTTTGTTGCCAGACCCCCCTGCTTTTTAGTGGAATATTTTTTCGGCGCTCCGCGTGGGGCAAATCTCTGATTTGCGCCACATCCGGAGTCATCATGTCATGCTGAGCATAGCGAAGTATCACTGCCACAGCCAGCGCAGTGTGTACAGTCCACTTTAGCGGGCTTTGTAGGAATAGCCCGACGGTTCATCGTCGGGCGGGTATATCGGGGAAACAACTGCCCATCGAAACAGGATCAACTTTCAGTTAAGCAAGAAGCGGAGCATCCATTTGATCTTAAATAAAATCACCCCGCAGGCATTCAGCCTGCGGGGTGATGCAATCAATCGTGTTTGCGAACTACGGTTCGCTGATCTCGAACCACTCCACTTCGACGATGATGGGGTACACATTCAGGGATGAAATATTGAAACCCGCCTTGCCTTTTCGGAAGGCGTATTTGGTTTCTTTAAAAACCTTGATCTCTTTATCGTTGATGTAAAGACGGATTTCGTTTCCCTGGCAGATCATGGTGTATTCATTGACTTCCTTGCCTTGTTTGAGCGCCAGCGCGCCGCCGCTTACGAGGGTGTCGTAATTGGCATTTCCGTTGCCGCCAATACTGCCGGCCAGCAAATACCATACGCCGCCGCCTTCGGTGCTGAATTCGTACCAGCCTTCGTCACTATGACGGCAGACCAGGCTGACGTTGTTGTTGTTTTTGCCTCGATTTTCGGCGCGAATATCGAGCCGAACATCCTCGTATTCAAAGCCTTCATATAGGTAGTAGGCAAAAATACCCGTGTCTGTCAGGTTGAAACTCATCAAGCCGTCAACGAATTCGACTTTCGCTTCATTCTCATCTCCATGAGTCAGGAAGTATTTCCACTTTGGATCCTGGTCGAATTCCTCCTTAAAGTATTGGAGAACGGGAGGCTCCGTAGGTTGTGGGGTGGGAGAGGGAGCCAGGGTGGGCGGAATCTCTGTGGGCGCGGCTGTTGCCTCGGGCGGTTGTTCCTGTTGTTCTTGCGCTGGCGGTACAACAGGCGCGTCACCGCCTCCGCTCACACTGCAAGCCAGACCGACGATGATTAATAAGCTGATAAAAAGAAACAATCGTGGAAATTTCTTCATTACAACCTCCTTGGGATGTATATCAACAGTATACTCACGGGTGAAGGAAATACAAGAATCAAATTACGCCTGGGTGTGGAATATTTTTTCCGCGCTCCGCGTGGGGCAAATCGCTGATTTGCCTCGCAAGTCGGAGACTTGCCCCACACCCGGAGTCATCATGTCATGCTGAGCGCAGCGAAGTATCACTGCCCCAGCCAGCGCAGTGTGTACAGTCCGCTTGAGCGGGCTTTGTAGGAATAGCCCGACGGTTCATCGTCGGGCGGGCAAGCGGTGAGAGAACTGTTCATCGAAACAGACAATGCCCCCGTATGGGGGATCAACTTCCAGTTAAGCAAGAAGCGGTAAAATCATCCCCAATGACACCGACCCTCGCATATCCCCTCATCTTTGTCCTCTCCTATCTTGGCGTGTGGATCATCCGCCGTTACACAGTTTTAGATCATCCCAACGAACGCAGTTTACATTCCACGCCCACGCCGCGCGGCGGAGGGTTGATGATCGTGTTGCTCGTCACCGCCGCTGGCTTGTGGGCTGTGTACAATGCGGGCTTCACCCGTGGATTGATCTACCTCGTCTGCGGGCTGGTCATTGCATGGCTGGGCTGGCGCGACGACCTCCACTCGCTTTCGCCGCGCTTGCGGTTTGGCGTGCAAAGCCTGGTTGCGCTGGCATCCGTGCTTGGGCTGGGATATTTCAAATCGGTCACCATTCCCTTGTTCGGAGAATTGCCGCTTGGCGCGGTGGGCTTCGTCATCACATTTTTGTGGATCGTCGGCCTGACCAACGCCTACAACTTCATGGACGGCATCGACGGCCTTGCGGGCGGCGTGGCTTTTGCGGGCGGCATCGGCTGGATACTGCTTTCGGTGAACATGGAAAACACCTTCGCGTTTTGGGTCGCGCTCGCCATCTCTGCCAGCAGTCTCGGCTTTCTTTTGCATAATTGGTCGCCCGCGAAAATTTTTATGGGCGATGTCTCCAGCACATTCCTCGGTTACACCTTCGCCGTTCTGCCGTTGCTTGCCGCAGACGAAGGCGGCGACGCGCTCATGCTCGGCACGCTTTTGATGTGGACTATCATCATGGACGCGGGCGTCACATTCATTCAGCGTGCGCTTCGACGTGAGAATATCCTCGCCGCGCACCGCACGCACGTCTATCAACGACTCGTGGCAGGCGGCTATCCCCATGCCGCCGTCAGCTTCATGTTCATCGTACTCACCTTCGTCGCCGTCAGGCTCACCCTCGCATGGTCGCAAGGCGCAGTCATCGCCCCCGTTCTTATCATCTTTGGATTGCCCGCCATTTGGGTTGTTCTTTATCGCCATGCTGAGCAATTAAATTCTTTAAACGCGAAGGATACAACGGACACAAAGTGATTCAATTACCAATTACTAATTACGCATTACGAAACACCTTTTTATGCTCAATCGGATAAAGACCCTCGCCTCACTCTCCCTCGAACTTGGTCTGCGTTGGTCAGCCTTTCGCCTCGCCTACGCATTTCGCCTCCACAGCGGACTCATCCGCCTGCAAATGCCGCTCTACAAATGGACAGACCGTCCGCTGGCGGCATGGCTAAAGAAAAACATCCCCACCGAATCAACCGCCTACGCCGAATGGCGCAAAGCCAACGCGCCTAAATTCTTTTTTGATTCACTTCGTCCTGAGCGGAGCGACGAGCGCTCTTCTCGTCGCGCAGTCGAAGGACGATGGAATACGCAAACTATCATCACCGAAGCTGACCGCATCCTCAACGGCGAAATCAAATTCTTCTCCCACGAATACCATCAAGTAAGTTTCCCGCCTAATTGGCATCAAATCTCTGCTTCGCTTCCGATGCCATCCTCGGCGTCGGATGTAAACGTCAAACGCGCCGCCGGGGACAGCGGCTTGAGCAAGGTTAAACACTGGTCACAAATTTCTGACGATGGGGAAGTGGACATCAAATTCATCTGGGAACCGAATCGCTTCGCCTTCGTCTACACCCTCGTCCGCGCCTACGCCGCCACGAAAGATGAAAAATACCCCCAAGCCTTCTGGGCATTGATCTCAGATTGGGCCGAGCACAACCCACCCAACACAGGCGCCAATTGGAAAGACGGACAAGAGATCGCCCTCCGTCTCATGGCGTGGATATTCGGCTTCTACGCATTCATCCATTCCCCTTCCACAACCCAATTACAAATTACCCAATTTACCAATTACCTTGCCGCCCAGGCCGAGCGCATCTACAAAAATATCGGCTACGCCATTTCCACCCGCAGTAACCACACCATCAGCGAAGCCTTCGGCCTGTGGATGGTCGGCTTGCTCTTCCCCGAACTCAACGACTCTGAAAAATATTTTTACCTCGGCAAAAAATTACTCGAAGAAGAAGCCGCCAAACAGATCTTCCCCGATGGCAGTTATGCGATGTACTCGCTCAACTATCATCGCTTCATTTTGCATCTTTATCTTTATGCTATCCAACTCGGGGAGCTTAACCAATTACCATTTACCAATTACTTAAAGACCTCCATCTCCAATTCCATCCAATACCTCTCCCGCCTCATTGACCCATCCACAGGCCAAATGCCCGTCTACGGCTCAAATGACGGCGCACTCGTCCTCCCCCTGAGCAACTGCGACTTCACCGATTATCGTCCGCTGTTGCAACTTGGCTCCGTCATCACCACAGGTGAGCGGATGTTCGAGTCAGGCGAATGGGATGAAGATGTGTTTTGGTTGTGTGGGGAGGAATTTACTGCGAAAGATGCGAAGAAAGAAGAAAGAGGAAAGAATCTTGGCGACCTTCGCGTGATAAGCCCTCATTATGAGGGTGGCGGTGAAGCATCCTTTCCCGATGGCGGCACCTACATCCTCCGCGCCACAAACAGCCGCGCCATCATCCACTGCACAGACTATCGCTCCCGTCCCTCGCATGCCGACCAACTTCACGTGGATTTGTTGATTCACGGTCACAACATTGCCTGCGACGCAGGGACGTATCTCTACAGCGGCGAAGGCATCTGGCGCAACGGACTTGCGCGCACATCCGCTCACAACACGGTGACGGTGGATGGCAAAGATCAAATGACTCTCGCCAGCCGCTTCACGTGGACGGATTGGGCGAAGGGCAAAGTTTTACAGCAAGGTGAAAATATTTGGGTGGGGGAGCATGATGGCTATAAACCCGTCACTCACAAGCGCATGGTGATGGCGCTCGAAGGGGATCGCTGGTTGGTGATCGATCACCTCGATGCAAACGAGCCGCATCAATACATACTTCACTGGCTTTTGAGTGATGCGCCTTTCACAGAAAATAAAAACTCAATTCACCTAAAGTATGAATCGAGCGTGTACAAAGTCCAAACAGGTTTGCTTGGCGGTGAAGCGAAATTCTCCACCGTCCGCGCCGACCCCAACTCTACGCGTGGATGGCGCTCGCGATATTACGGTCACAAAGAGCCTGCGGTCTCGCTCCTGCTCGAAGCGGATCAAGCCCATGCCATTTTCTGGACCTTCTTTGGGTTGGGGAATGATTCAATCGAGACGCATGGAAATTTAATAAATATCTCCACAGAGCGCTGGCGCAGGGAGATAAATCTTGCAGGGTGAATCCTGCCGATTGGACAGGAGCAGGTAGGGGGGAGTCTGAGCGGGGGTTACATCCTGCCGCGCTTTTGATATTCAGGGATGCTGATCATGGGCGGGCGTTCAAGTTCGGCGATCTCTTCCACTTCCAGAAAATAATCGCCGTTTGCATAGCGGATCATCTTCATGGTTTTGTTGACGTCTTCGATGATGGCGCGTTCGTATCTTTTTTCCAATTTGTGAAGCACGGTTTGAATGATCGCAAATGACATCTTCCCCAATGCTTCAAGGTCCTGGTTGTGATGAATGCGCTCGAGCAGGTCAACCTGTGCGATTGCGCGCAGGTTGTGTTGTTCGAAAACATCGATAAGCAGGCCTGTCTCCACGCCGTAGCCCGAATAGAAAGTTGCTTTTTCCAATGACTCGCGGCGGCCGGCATATTCGCCCGAAAGCGGCTGGACAACGCCTGAAAGTTCGGGATAAAAAAGATTGAGCAGGGGGCGCGCCGTCAACTCGGTGACGCGCCCACCGCCGCCCGCCTGCGTTTTTCCGCCCACTCTCAAGGGGCGGCGATAAAACCCTTTTACGAATTGAATATTTCGATTGAGCAGTAAAGGGCCAAGGATGCCGTACACAAAGCGCGGATGAATGTTGACGATGTCGGTGTCTATCCATGCGATGATGTCGCCTTTGGTGACGAGCAGGCTTTTCCAAAGCGCTTCGCCCTTGCCCGGTCTTGCTCCCATTTCTGGTAATAGATCCTGGTGGACGTAAACAGGGATGCCGAGCTTTTCCGCGATCTGGCGGGTGCGGTCTGTGGAGTTTGAATCGACGAGAACGATCTCGTCAATTAACGGGACTTTATCCATCAAGGCTTTTTTGATGGTGCGGATGACCCTGCCCACCGTTTCCTCCTCATTCAATGCGGGCAGGGCCAGGCTGATGGTTGAACCTTGTTTTTCCTTGAGCGCCATGAGTTGTTTCAGGTTGGAGAACTCATCGGCATGGAAGGTGTTTTCGGCGAACCATTTATCCACGAGGATCGAGATTGCCTGCGCGCCGACGCTTTCATCCAACGTGGATTCGGACATGGGGCGGCGCGTTTTTACGATGATAACGGTGGCAGGCGATTCACGCAGAAGTTTCTCGGCAACTGGCCCGATGCTCGATACGCCCGTGGATTGTTTGGCGGTTGCGCCCAGCACCACGGCGCCATAGGTTTGCGATTCTTCGAAGATGGCGCGCACCGAATCATCGGTGGTGATGGAGCGCAGGTTTACTTCGGGCATGTGACGGAGAATATGCTTCAGGCCTTTGAAGGGCGCATCGGTGGCGGCTCCGGTCAGTGCGATGTGCAAGACATCCAGTTGTGCGGATGGCAGGGACATGCCAATTTGCAGGGCCAGTTCTGCATAAGGGCCGCCGCGCACGGCCACCAGGGTTGGATGCTGAGCGGACGGTAATTCTCCGCGGACGATGGCGATATTGCATTGGGAGTTGATCAGCGTTTCGGAAACGGACACTCCCCATTTTGTTTGTCCATCCTTCCATTCGAGAATCAGCATATCTGGCTTTTCATCGGCGATCACACTTTGAATATCTTTCCAGGGGGTCGAGGACGCGATAACCGTTGATTTGAAACGTGTGGCTTCATCGCTCAATGAGAGCAGGCGTTTCCGAATTTCGCGCGCCGCATTGACGCCTGAACTGACTGCCTGCTCCCCGGCAATTGGGACGACGCCGACGAGAATCACTTCTGATGCAATGGCTCTTGCAATGGCAAGGGCTTGAGCGCCATCCGCGCCCAGCCCAATTGGCACAAGCGCAGTTTTTAGCGGACGGGTTTTGGCATTCACGCGAGCATCTCCTGGATTAATGGCGCGATGTGCAGGGCATGGACCTGTTCCCAGGTGTAGCTGTGTCTGGCGCGGCGTGCCCAGCGCGAGGCGGCTTCTGTTTCCAACTTTTGTATGATCTGCTTTGCCACCATTTGCGGGGCTTCATCCGGGTCGAAGTAATTCACGTCATCGTTGCCTAATTCGCGCAGGGCTGGAATATCCGCGCAAAAGATGGGGATGTGGCTGAACGCGGCCTCGATCATGGGAATGCCAAATCCCTCCTCACGGCTTGGGAGCAGTAATGCGTCTGCGAGACGATAAAAGTCCGCGATCACCGCATCGGGCAGGAACTCGGAGGTTGATTCGGCAAGGAAGTGGGCAGAGCCTTGCAGATTCAACTGGTTGCGCAGTTCGAATAGATTATTCTTGTACAGCAGGTTGGCAGGGTTATGCGGCCCTTGCGGCCCCGTCACCAACAGCATGGCGTGAAGGAAATGATTTCGCAGTTCGGCCAGGATGCGCAATGCCTGTTCGATATTTTTTCGCGGGGTCAGGCGCACCGGCAGGAGGAATAACGGGTCTGCGCTTTTAAGATTTAATTCTTCCACCAGTTGAGTTGTGCGTTTTTCGAATTTATAGAAAGCATCGAGGTCCACTCCGTTCGGGATGACATGGATGGATTCCTTTGGAATGCCGATCAATTCTGCAAGTTCCCGCCGCCTTAATTCCGAGACCACAACCTGGGTTGCGCCCTTCCAGTTTGAACGCAGTAGATTCCAGGGATGGCCTTTGTACAATTCAGCGCGGTAGCGTGGCGTTGTCCATGCCAGGTCGTGATGCCACAGGATCACGCGCGGAAAATTGGGAAGCTTCATGGCTTCGTGAAGCGCGGCTGTCAGGGGCAGGTTTTTATGCAGGGATGCAACATTGTGAGCGGCCAGCACATCGAATGTATCCAATTCATTCAGCAATTCGGATTTGATTCGATTTTTGAGGTTGTCGAATTCGGGCGTGCAGATTCCGCCATCGAGCGCTGTTTTGACCTCGATGACTTCTGCGTGACGCGAATCCAGCCGCGGCAAAATACGGACGGGAATTCGTTCATCGAAAACTTCGCCGCGCCCGCTCAGGATGACGACGCGGTGGCCTGCGTTTGTCAACAGGCGCGCGTGATGCGCCAACACACTTTCCACGCCGCCCACCACCGGGGGGGATGAATAATGCAGTAACGCGATGTTCATACGTCCTCTCCAAAACAATCGGACAGTAATAGATTCAATCTTCGCTCGAGCATGGCAAATGAATAATAACGGCGCGCCAGTTCGTAATTCTGTTCGGCGTGTTCGGCATTTTCACGCGGATGACTCACTACATACCGCGCCTCTTCCAACGTGGCTTCACTGATGAAGCCGTTGAACTCGACCACTTTAAATCCCTTGGGCTTGATATCCGCTTCGTAAATGGAATAATTATTTACCACCAGCGGACGCTTGTAATAGATGGCTTCAAGGAAGGCATTTCCAAATCCTTCGATGGATGAAGGGTACGTGACCAGGTCGGCATACGGATAGACATCTCCCAGCGTGTAGATTTTTCTACCTTCGGGAGTAACGCCTCTTTCGTCGCCGACAATTGCCGACTCAAAATTGACAGTGACCCCCAGAAGGGCGGCGAATTCGCGCACTCGTTTTTCGTATTCCGTGCCTTCATCGCCCGAAGCATGGGAGATGACCAGTTCGGCGGGCAGGCCGAGGCGGCGGGTTAATTCGATGGCGTGTTCGATGCCTTTGCGTTGAATGATCCTCGTCGGCTGGAGAATTAAATATTGTCCGGGAGCAAGCCCAAGGTCGGCGCGAACCGTGTTTGTGTATTCATCCAACTCTGGCGGGGGAGAGTCGAAATCCATCACGTTGGGAATGACCATCGCGGCGGCTCCGATCCGCGAGGCGAGTTGATGCGCCTGCACAGAGTTGATGACCACATGTCGAATGGACGGCAAATTGGGCGGAAACGCGGCGGCGAGATAATCATGCACCGAGTTGTTCATGAAGCGCTGGCGCTCCCAATGAAAATCATGATGATGCGCGATGACGGGAAAACCTGTTTCGGCAATGAACTCGGTAATGGCAAGCCCAAGCGGAAGGTTCAGCGGAATGGCGAGCGCGTTTTCGATGATGAGCAGTTCGAGGCTGAAGCGCTGTGCGAATTTGTAAAGCTGTTCCTTGAGGTAAAACCTAAGTTCGTGAATTTGCTGGGTGATGTGCGCGGGACGAATGTACACCGAGAAAAAATCCTGGTGAAAATCCCTGATCTCTGGGTGTCTCTTGCGTCCTTCGTGCAGGTCTCCCCAGGTTCCCTGGTATGCGACCTGGTTGATTGCGTGGAGGGTGGGGTGGCGATAAAAGGCTTCGGGGATAACGTAGCTTTTTTCAGCGGGACGGTCATTTTCACCGCTAAAATAAAAACATTGATGTCCCAATCCTTCCAGCACGGCTGACCATTTGGCGGTTTCAAGCGAGACGCCGTCTGTGCCTGCAAAACGGGTGGAGATAAATCCGATACGCCGTGATGTTTTCATGCCTGCTCCTTGTGCTGCGGGCTTCGGAAGTCTCATTCTTTAAAATAGTACTTACGCAAATGATTTTTTTATCCGCGTAATCTACGCCAATCTGCGCGAATTTAAAAAGATTAGCGTAGAGCTACCCACCTGACAGTTTTAAAAATGGGACGCAGATAAACGCAGATTTTTTGAAAACCAAGAGCAAAACGGTTTGAATCAGCGTTTTCAGCGTTCATCTGCGTCCAAAAAACAAAGTGTCAGGTGGCTAGGCGTAGAGTAGCGGATTCTTTTCGCGTTTTGCGTAAACCCTAAAAAAACGCTATTCAGACTTCCGATGCCTTTCAATTTTTTGACGGTACAATTCTTCGAAGGATTTGTGATGAATACTTTTTATACCATACAACTGAACCTGCTTTATGGCGGGGGGCTCGCGCCTGAAATAGAAACCCGTTTGCGGAATCTCGTCGAAACATACCGCGGACGAATACCCAGCCTTGAACCATCCCTGAGTGAACGCGATGCGCTGTTGATTACCTATGGCGATCAGGTGCAGGAAACAGGAAAACCCCATGTACAGACTTTGGGAGATTTCTGTAAAAATCATTTATCGGGAATTGTCAGCGGGATTCATATTTTGCCGTTCTATCCCTGGTCGTCGGATGACGGCTTTTCGGTGAAGGATTATCGCGCCGTGGATTCTGCGCTGGGCGATTGGGCCGACATTGAAAAAATAGGCAAATCGTTTCGCTTGATGTTCGACGGCGTCATCAACCACGCTTCGGCGCAGGGAGAATGGTTTCAGAAATTTCTCCGTGATGAAAAACCGTATCGCGATTATTTCGTTACCGTGGATGGCGACCCTGACCTGTCAAAGATCGTGCGTCCGCGCGCTTTGCCCCTGCTCACGGAATTTGAAACTGCATCTGGCGTGCGCCATGTGTGGACGACTTTCAGCGCCGATCAGGCCGACCTGGATTTTCGCAATCCTGATGTTTTGATCGAGATGTTCGATGTTCTGCTCATGTATGCCGGGCGCGGCGCGCAATTTATCCGCCTCGATGCAATCGCCTATTTATGGAAAGAGATCGGCACAGCCTGCATTCATCTTCCGCAAACCCATGCGGTGGTCCAACTTCTGCGCGCCGTGCTGGATGATGCCGCCCCGCATGTGCGCCTCGTCACCGAGACCAACGTGCCGCACGCGGATAATATTTCCTATTTTGGCGATGGCAGGAATGAAGCTCAACTCGTTTATAACTTCGCGCTCCCGCCGCTTGCCTTGCATACCTTCCGCACGGGAGATGCGGATATTCTGAGTCAATGGGCTTCGGATTTGAAATTACCATCCGATCAAACGACATTTTTCAACTTCCTCGCTTCACACGACGGCATTGGGCTGAATCCTGCGCGAGGGATTTTATCCGCCGCTGATATTGATTCGCTAGTGGAGCAAACGCTCGCGCACGGCGGGCTGGTCTCGTACAAACAAAATTCCGATGGCACGCAAAGCCCGTATGAGATGAACATCAATTATTTCGATGCGCTCTCGAACCCATTTGGTAATGAACCGCTTGAAATGCAAATAAATCGTTTTATCGCCGCGCACACCATCATGCTTTCGCTGATCGGCCTGCCCGGAATTTATTTTCACAGTTTATTTGGCTCGCGTAGCTGGAACGAAGGTGCGCGGGTCACAAACCATAACCGCGCGATCAACCGTCAAAAACTGGAGCGCGCCGATTTGGAAGAACAACTTGCCAACCCCGCCTCTCTCAGGTTTCAGGTCTTCGCCCGCCTTCGTCAATTGCTTTTCGCGCGTTCATCCTCTGCGGCGTTTCATCCGCATGGGAGGCAAAAGATTTTGGATATCGGAAGTGGAGTTTTCGCCCTGTCACGAATCTCCCCCGATGGAGCAAAAAATATTTTGTGTCTGCAAAATGTCACAGCGCAGGAACAGCGCATCGAAAACCTAATAAATAAAACGGCTCGTGATCTGCTCACGAACCGTTTCCAAAATTCTAAAATTATTCTTCGGCCTTATCAAAGCATGTGGCTGGAAATTTCTTAATCCAATCTTTGCAGGATGTGACTGACCGCCGTGGAGGCCGGCCCGCCAAGGGATTGGATCAGCGCAGTCTTTGCGCCCGCAATCTGGTTCGCCTCTGCCCGCCCCCGCAGTTGGGTGACTGCTTCGACGGCTTGATACACGCCTGATGCGCCCCCGGGGAATCCACGCGCTTTCATGCCGCCCATCGTGGCGCAGGGGAGTTTGCCCGTTCTGCTTATCGCGCCATCCGCGGCGAGACGCCAGCCTTTTCCTTTGATTGCAAACCCAACGGCTTCGAGTTGCAGGGCGGCATAGATGCTGAATGCGTCGTGATATTCAAAGAAATTAATTTGATCCAAAATGACGCCCGCCTGCTTCATGGCTTTGCCTGCCGAGATTTGCGCGGTGTCAAAGTATAAAATGTCTTTTCTGTCGTGCAATGCCAGCGTGTCAGACGAGGCGGCGGAGCCTGCGATCTTCACGAGTGGACTTTGCCAATTGGACGGGACCAGCTCGCGGCGAGTCAGAACGAGCGCGGCCGCGCCATCCGCGTTGGGGGCTATGTCAAACATGTTGAGCGGGTCGCTGACCATTTCTGCTTTTGAATAGGTTTCGGGTTTGATGGCTTTTCTGAACATCGCATTTTTATTTGCGACGCCATTGGCATGGGCGGTTAATGCAAAGTTGGCAAAGCCATTTGCGGGGACAGCATATTCGTGCATGTATCGCTTCATCAACAGCGCGGCTTGTGAAGTGGGGGTGATGCCCTGCACGGCTTCAAAATCGGAATCGGAAGTGGTGGCGAGAGCCTCGTCCACGCCCGAACCGATCTTGTCTGTAAATTTTTCCACGCCGACGATGAGCGCCACATCCACCATGCCGCTGGCAATGGCGAGATAGCCTTGCCGCAACGCCGCCCCGCCCGATGCGCCCGCGGCCTCGACGGTGACGGCTTCGATGCCAGTGAGGCCGGCATAGTCTGCGATGAGCGCCCCGAGATGCGCCTGCCGTGAAAGATTTGGCGCGAGCATGTTGCCCACGAAAAGCGCCTGCGGTTTCAACCCGCCCGCGTCGTGAAGCGCATCGTGAATGGCCGCGTACGCGAGATCGCGCAGGCCAATATCCCAATGTTCGCCGACTTCTGTTTGTCCGATTCCTGCGATAACTACGTCTGTCATGTGTTCTCCAAGGGAGGTATACAGGTATACACGTTTTGCAAGCCCGTGTTTACTTGTTTACTTGTCTACGTTTTTACTTCATTGCTAACTTGCCGCGATAGCGCACATAGGTGGCGTAGTCAATTTCACTGCGGCGGGCGATGTATTCCTGTGTTTTTGTGGCGAGGCTTTGGCGCGCGGTGACTTTGTCAGTGACGAGAATGTCGAAGGCGTCTGACCCTGCCCCAGAGCCGAAAGAGACGACGAGAATTCTATCGCCGGGTTGGGCGATGTCGAGAGTCGCGGTCAGGCCGATCATGGCGGCGCCTGCGTAGGTGTTTCCGATCACTGGCACGAGCAAACCAGGTTCGATCTGTTCCATTGAAAAACCAAGCTGTCCCGCGACGCGCTGTGGGAATTTTGTGTTGGGTTGGTGGAAGACCGCCCACTTGTAATCTTTTGCGGTGGTGCCCGAGGCTTCCATCAAATGCGTGGCGGCTTCGCTGACGTGTTTGAAGTAGGCAGGCTCGCCCGTGAAGCGCATTCCGTGCTCGGGATATTTTTGATATTCGCGCCGCCAGAAATCGGGGGTGTCGGTGACATAGGAATACGAGGCGTTGATAATTGCCAGCGACTCTTCGGCAGGGCCGAGGATGTATGCGCCGCCGCCCGCGCCCGCGGTGTATTCGAGAGCGTCGCCGGGTTTGCCTTGGGCGGTGTCCATGCCGATGGCCATGGCGTAATGTCCCATGCCCGAGCCGACCAATCCCATTGCGGCGACGAGGGCTTCGGTGCCGGCTTTGCATGCGAATTCCCAATCTGCGGCCTGGGTGTTGGGGACGGCTCCAATCGCCTCTGCGACTAACGTTGAAGTTGGTTTGACGGCATACGGATGCGACTCTGACCCGACCCAGACTGCGCGCAGTTCTGTCGGGTCAATCTGTGCGCGGAGCATAGCATTACGCGCCGCTTCAATGGACATGGTGATCACGTCTTCATCCAGCCCGGGCACGGCTTTCTCTTTGATGGGAAGTCCGCTGGTCTTGCCCGTCCATACGCGTGCGACTTCCTTCGCAGGCAGGCGGTAGCGCGGCACATACGCGCCGTAGCCAACAATGCCGACGGGCTTGATGGGTTTGAGGAGGGTGGGGGAGTGAGGGAGGGGGGTTGTCATTTGGTTTCCTGAATAGTTTGACAATGTCACATTTCAAAACCTTTACCACAAAGTCCACAAAGGGGCACAAAGGAGAGCAAAATGCTAAAAATCAAGGTTTCCTTCGTGTTACTTGGTATCCTTTGTGGTTTTGCACTTTGGTTTCAGTCTTAATGTGACATTGTCGAAATAGGTAGGAGGATTTTAGAGGGAACGGGCTTTCAAAAGCTATCTTGTTCATTTGGCGTTAACTAAATGTTTTACGCCCAGGCTTCCTGGCCAAATAGAAGCAGGTCATCAAGCGTATCTGCGAGTACGCCGTCATCATCAAAGATGATCAATGCCATGAAAAGGGTTTCCGTTTCGAACTAGAACGCGGTTGCAATGATACCGACGATCGCCATGACGATTCCAAGTCCTTGAACTTTTGAGACATTGTCTTTCAAGAAAAGAACAGCCAGCATGATCGTCACAATTGACAAAGCGGAGGCGATGGGTGTGATTAAGATGGCGTCTCCAATGGTCAATCCATAATTTACGAGCGCCACGGCGCTTACTTCGATAATGCCCATCAGCAAGATCATGTATTTTGTTTTTGTCGAACTATTTGTCAATCCAATTTCTTGTTTTGCAGAAAAGGAGAAGAGCAGTAAGAATATGGCAATTCCAAATTTTACAAGCAAGGTTGTTAAGAACCACCCGAGTTCTTCAGAAATGATTTCGCTGATATTCCAAAAGACTCCAAAGAAGAAAGCGCCTAAAATCGCCTTTTTGACGCCCAATGAAAGTTGAAACCTTTGATTTGCAATGCTGTCCCAATCAATCGCGGCGAGTGTTGCGCCAGAGAGGATCATCAAAACGCCGATGGTTTGTGTTGCGCTGAGTCGTTGTCCCATAAAAAGAAAAGCGAATAACATGGTGAAAACAGCCCACAGGTTCATCGTCGCGGCGATGATCGAAATATTGCCTTTCTCAAAGCCTTTGAAAAAGAACAAATACCCGGCAGAGTAGACGGTTGCGGCAATGGGAGACAAAATGATTGCCCAAATGGAAAGGTTAATATCTGTTTTGAAGGCAAAGGCAAGCAGAAAAATGGAACCCAAGCCTGCCAATTGCGACCAAAACAAAGACTTGAAAGAACTGATCTGTTTTGAAAAGATGCCCCCAGAAAATCATAAATTCCCCACCCCAACATGCCGCCCATTCCCAGTACTATGCTTAAGATGGTTATATTCATGAATGTTATAAACTTTCTTTGAGTCTGAGTTGATTTACTTGTGGCAAAATATTACGGCTTGCATTTTTGGTACTGTTTCCTTGTGTACCTTTCACACATACCAAAACACTGGCTTCAACCCTGTCTGCTTGAAAATCTCGCCATTCCCCTGGCCCTCTCCCGCAGGGAGAGGGACTCGGCGAGCAGATTTACCACTTGCGCGGTGTATCTCCCTTTTCAATTACGTCTTTCACCTTCGCAAGCGTTTTGAGCCACATATCGAGAGTTTCTGGTCCAATGCGGGCGGCATATTTGGCAATTTCTTCAATGTCAACCTGGTAATTACTAAAGCCGCGCAGACAGAAAAATAAAATGGCAAAAATATCGTCTGGATGTTTGTTTGACCTGCCTTCATTCCATGCCTGTAACTTCCCGATAATGATGTCGGTAGGTTGGGCGACCCACGCTTCAAAGGGTTCATCGTTTTCATCGGTGAAGGTCTCGCGTATGCGGCGGTCAAAGGCAATTTGGTAATTAGGTTCGCGCTTCAAGGGGACGAGGTCAGCTTTGTAACCTTCACTTGAATCAATGATGTTGAACATAATTCCCATTTCAACAGAATTTTTTATCATCTCAGGATCGGCATAATAACGCGGGAGGGGAAATTTTTGAGATAAGGCTTCAAAATCTGTTTTGCGTAAATCCACAATGATGTCAATATCATGGGTGGCGCGTGTAATTCCAAAAATCGTGCCCCCAAAAGCGCCGACGATCATATAAGGCGCGCCGATTTCGTCTAATGCTTTTACAACACGAATATAAAAATCAAGCATGTTCATAATTTTTGTCCATGAATATCAAATAATCCAGAATTTTCATATTGATCTCTGGTATGGAAAGTTGTGGAAACTTTCTCTTGAATGCCGTACGCAAACCAGCGCGTATCATGGAACTGGCTTGCAGGCTCGGGTAAATTCTTTTCCCAGGCGGCATTTTTGCCAGCAATTCCATTTGTCTCCAATCAATTGGATTGAGTCCATCCACGATGGCGGAAATTTCTTCTGACGTAAGAATATGTTTTTCAGTCATAATTATCCTTGAATATACCAAAACACTGACCTCAACCCAGCCTGCCTAAAAACCTCTGCAACCTGCTCCATGCTCGTTCATGAAAATCACACCATCCAATCTTCAATTTTCAATTTTGGGATGCGTTGAAACTCGCTCGTATTATTCGTAACCAAAACAACGCCAAGGCTCAAAGCGTGCGCGCCGATTAACATGTCCATTGAGCCAATCACTCTGCCCTCCCGCTCCAGATAGGCTCTTACAAAACCATAGGCGGCTGACGCTTGTTGATCGAAGTCGGCAATTTCGATGGGCAGAAGAAATTGCTCCAGAGCGGATAAATTTCTCTCAACCTGGTTGCTCTTGTTTGCGCCATGGGTCAACTCCGCAATTGTGATGGATGAAACACCAACTTCACCTGGGGCACAAGCGGTCAATCTGTCAATAAGAGGTTGGGGTTGATAACGAATCAAGCTAATGCAGATATTTGTATCCAACATATATTTCATAAAAACGCCTCACCCCGATTTTGCGCAAGCAGTTGATTTCGTTCATTCATAAAGTCTGTTGAGAAAAGCGAGAGGCTATCCAGCAAAGTATTCCATGGTGTTTGGTAGGGAAGAAGTACAACCGCATTGCCGACCCGCTTGATGTAAACACGGTCACTTCCAAAGCGAAATTCTTTTGGAAGGCGCACTGCTTGGCTTTTGCCATTCTGAAATAATTTTGCAGTTTCCATTTTATCTCCTTAAGTATATATTTATAGTATATACTTAATTTCGGTTCTGTCAAGTTTCTACGCATACCAAAACACTGACCTCAACCCAGCCTGCCTAAAAACCTCTGCAACCTGCTCACTGCTTCGTCCATGAAAATCCACGGACATTCGCTCCCCGTACCAAAGCTTGGAAAGTTTCCAAACTTGTTCAATGGTGAGAACTTCTCCGCGTTCGAGATGATTTCGCTTGCACCATTTGTCAACCCACTCCTCCGACTGGAAGAGAAGCATGGTTGCTCAGGTGAAGATGAGGTTATCACGCCAGCAGGCGATGTAATTCGAGGTTGGCTTGTGCATGAGTAATGGATAACGCAAATCCCCACTCTCCGAGCAAAGCGTTCCGTACCTGTTCCAGGAGCGTTTGCTCATTATCATTCAGCGACTTGATTTTTTGGGCGGCTGAGAGGTCGCGGATGATCTGGCAAAGAGATTCGGCGCGGCCGTCTTTTTGCAAATCCAGCAGGTAGGTTCGGCGTTCCTGTCGATCCTCTGGCAAGGGCTCTCCCGGAGCGGATAAAATGGCAATCAGTTTCTTGAACCCGGATTGTGGAGTGGGGGATCGGAGTCGGCTTCCCAATTTCTTGTCTGCCGGGACCCAGACGATCATGTCCCGTATCTGGACTGCATAATATAGGACATTTGAGCCGGATAAATCCTGCTCCTCCATACTGACGATCTGTCCAAATCCATACGTCCAGTGCATCACTGGGTCACCTTTGTGAAAATCCATGAGTACCTCCTATAACAATTGAGCGAAAAAGCAAAAAACACCAGCCTAAAGAATAAAATCTGATCATCCTTTAAACTTGTTCATCCAACCATTGAAGCATTGCACGAACGCTCCCTGTGGCCATGCCAATGCTGGTATCCGCGGCGCCATAATAGATGCGGATTGTATCGCCGTCAGGCGCAAGGGTGTAGCCACACGGGAAGACAACTTTGTCCACATCCCCATGTAATTCATATGGCTCTTCAGGGCCAAACACCCACTCGTTGCCGCGCTTCAAACAAAGCTCTGGGTTATTCAGATCGAACAACGCAAGGCCGAGCCTGTATATGGAGCCAGACGCATTTTGCTTTACGCCATGATAAATCATCAGCCAGCCCTGCGGCGTCTCAATTAGCGGCGGGGAAAGACCGATCTTGTTTGCATCCCACCAACCGCCCAGGCGCGCTTCTAGAATTTTTTTATGCCCGCCCCAGTTGCGTAAATCCGAAGAGTAGGATATCCAAATATGCGCGCTCGTTGGCCCCACTGGACGATGGATCAAAGCCCATTGATCATTGATTTTACGCGGCAGGAGCGCCGCATCTTTATCTTCGGGCTGCATGATCACACCGAAGCGCTCGAAGGAGCGGAAATCTTTTGTGAGCGCCAAAGCCACGCCCGGTCCGCCGCTTGCGTAGGCGGTATATACGATGGCATACTGCCCCAATTCAGGGACATACGTAATGCGCGGATCTTCGATGCCCCACAATTCATCGGGGTAATGTTCCGGGTCAGCCATGAAAGTTGGCATGGCGTCGATCTGCCAGTTGTCAATGCCATTCACAGAACGCGCGGCGCATAAATGGGAATGGCCGCGACGATCCTCCACGCGGCATAAGAGCAGGGTGGCGCCGTCAGCCAGTAAAGTGGCGCCAGGGTTAAATATGCTGTGGGCTTGATATGGCCAGTTTGCGGCTGTCAGGATCGGGTTGAGTTTGTGGCGTTGAAATAAATCCGATGGATGATTGTTCATTGTGAATATGCTCATTGGGTTGATCAATATTTTCTGCCAGCTTTAATTCCAAAAGCGATTGGAGAAAGGCAAGCGTGGACTCTGCACCCTGGTTTTCATTCGGCCGATCAGGATGCAAACCGTCGCGGCAGCCTCCTGTGGTGGGGTCGTAGACTGGGAGGTGTAAATCGTTTCGCCCGAGGAACCATTCGAAGGCGCTGCGGGCTTCTGTGTACCAGCTTTTTTCAGCTGTGATTCGATACCCTTCAAGACAGGCAGAGACCATCGCCTGCGCCTCAACAGGTTGTTGATCAAAGCGGGCGCGTTCGCCGCCTCTTGGATAAAATCCATTGGAGCCGATGGGTACGAAATGTTTATTTTCCGTGTCTGCGTGCTGTAATTCGGCAAGCCAATTGAGAGACTCCAAACCCACCGCGGTCATTTCAGGGTTTGGTATGGATTGTCCGCTTACCAGCATGGCATGTGACAGGGCGGCATTGCAATACGTCAGCTTATCTTCAAACCAGTTCCATCCAACAGACTTGTTATCCCTGTACAGTGACAACAGCCGGCCTGCCAATTCCTCCTGCACCTGCCCAACGCGGCGGTCACCGGCGAACAACTGTAAGTATTCATGGATACCGATCAATGCAAAAGCCCAGGCGCGCGGGCTGGTCGTTTCGAGAATGGAGAGCAGGGATTGCTGAAATACACGTCCTGCCATGTTGTGCAATGTTGGCGTATTCGAATGTCCCAATACAACGCCCAGCGCCCACAATGCGCGGCCATGACTGTCATCCGAACCAGTCTCTTCGAGCCAGTTTCGCTGATAATCCATGAAGTTTCGAAAACGTCTCGTTTTGGCATTGAAGGCATGCCAGGTGAAAGCGAGATAGCGGGTCGCTAATTCTGTGGCTTCCTTATTTCCCAGCTCCTCCAAAAGCGCGCTGACCAGCAAGGCGCGGGCATTGTCATCGGTTGTATAACCTTCACTATAATTGGGCGTTGTAAAAATGGCATGTTGGAATATGCCGGTATCATCCGTGAGATGATGCAAATGTTCCAATTTAAGGGGAGGTAGTTCACCTGCGCGTTTATCCAAGGCCTTGACTGCAAATTCTGCCTGGGCAAAATGACGCCGCTCGGCACGGGCGCGTTCAAAGGTTTGCATGTAACGGCGTGAAACCTGCGGCCAGATCATATCGCGGCCAAAAATATAGGCGCGCTTACGCATGGCATGGCGTTTTGACTCATTTCCAAGCAGGTCGATCACCTGCTCGGCCAAAGCTTGTGGATCACTAAACGGCACCAATGCTCCACGGTCATCTGCCAGCATTTCTTCCGCATACCAGTACGGTGTGGAGATGACTGCCTTTCCTGCCCCGAGAGTGTAGGCTAGCGTTCCTGATGTGATCTGTGCCGCATCGAGATACGGCGTGATATAGATGTCCGAAGCGCTGATGAACTGGATCAATTCCTCCAGGCTGACGAAACGGTTATAAAAAATCACATTTCCCTCCACGCCCTTTTCATGAGCCAGCCATTGCAGGGAAAGGCGATAGGTTTCCCCTTCGTTCTGTATTACGTGTGGGTGGGTTGCACCAACGACGATATAGACTACGTTGGGATGTTTCTCCAAGATGGCTGGTAGCGCCGCGATAACATTCTCAATGCCTTTGTTTGCCGAAAGCAAACCAAAACTAAGCAAAACGCTTTTCCCTTCGACCCCAAACAGATCCTTGTGAAAACTTGGGTCTACGAATGGCACATCGGGAATACCGTGCGGGATGATATCGATCTTTTCTTCAGGAGCGTGATAAATATCCCGCAGAAATTCCGCGCCTCGTTCGCTCATGACCACCACACGGTCTGAAAGAGAAATGATCTCTTCCAATACCCGGCGTTGATCGGAATTGGGCTCCTTCAAAACTGTATGCAAGGTCGTGACAATCGGCATACGCAGTTCGCGCAAGAGAGTCAAAATGTAGCCGCCTGCCTTCCCGCCGAAAATTCCGTATTCATGTTGTAAAGAAACCATGTCCACATTATTGATGTTCAGAAAATCTGCGGCACGGCGGTAGGATTCAATATCCTTCTCGGTTAGTTCGAAGCGAACTCGCGACGGATATTCATAACCCGCTTCGGTATCGTTGACAGGCAGAGCAATGCAAGCCGTGCCTTTGTACACATCGGCAATGGCTTCGCACAGATCGGTGGTAAATGTGGCAATACCGCATTGACGCGGCAGATAGTTGCCAATAAAGGCAATACGCTTGATGATCGAATGGGTTGATTTTTCCATAGTACTTTCCTTTCAGCCACCCCTGTTGATAAATTATTCGTAACTACTCAGTCACCTTGCTCCGCCGTGGGCTAAAGCCCGCGGCTATGTTTACAAAGTCGCCTTTAGGCGACTATACCTTGCGCGGTTACAAACTGCGGTTTTCTTGCACCTGTTCCACGGGGATAAATCCCCTGCTCAGTACATGGAAGCCCTTCGGGCTAGTCCGCTTTAGCGGACTTCAACGAACTGAGGCAGGGCTTAAGCCCGCCGAATCCCCATTGCGCAAAAGCGCAATTTGTGACCGTGGGTAGTATAGTCCGCTTTAGCGGACTTTGTAACATAGCCTGGATGTTTACGTCCAGGCGGGCAGGGAACGCGCAGGCTCTTGCCTGAGCAGTTACAATTATTCAGTTTAATTGACAGCCAGAATTGCGCCGCCAACCGGCTGTGTTCGTTTTGTTTCCAGAATTTCCTTGAGTAGCGCCAGGTTTTCCTTGAGTTGCTTTCTCATCTTTTTTTCGAGAATACTTTCGCTAAATTGCAACGAATTGACTGTATTCATCTGTGCAGAGATCTCAACTTTTGTACTTCTACCAACCATTTCGAAGGTGTAGGAAGTGTGTGAATTTAACGGGCCAGAGAGGGATTTGAACGCGTATTTTCTGTTTGGCTCGTATTCGGTCACTTCAAAAGAACTTATAACCCTGTGACCCATCAAATGACCAACGCTTCGAAAAAAGGATCCCTTGGCGCTGACATCCCTGGAAAGCCTGTTTGACGCCAATGTTTCGTATTGCCATTGAAAATCGTTTTCCGGCGTACTCATAAAATCGAATATCTGTGTGACAGGCCTGTAAATCATCGTACTTATATTCAAATTGATCATTCGGCTTTCTCCTTACCGCGCCGCAGTACCGCTAAAAACAAGAATTGCCGTCAACCCTATAACAGGGCTGACGGCTGTACCACCGTGCAAATCCAGTTATTCAACTCTCAACAGCTTCGTTCAATTTAAGACTTGACGCCAAGTTGCCCAAGGATCGCCTTCAGGCCTGCGCCGTCGGTTGGGTGGACCACCCATAAGGTGATCTTGTTCTCTTTAACGGTTACTTTTGTCTTTTCAAGTATGGATGGTCCCTATGGAACATCCTCCGTTTCCCCCAAAATGATAAACACATTGTTTATGTAAGTCCTAACCAATATTACTGTAACACACTATTGGGTCAAAAAACGCGGCAATATAAAAGGTTCGTTGGGAATCGCCGTGATCAACCAGCACATCTTGCGGCACGGTGTCAAATTGCCAATTTGACCTACATGTACGGAGGCGTCACGGCAACTCCAAGAGAGGCTATTTCTATATTCTTGGTCTGCTCCCATATCGGGTAAAATTACTCATTATGAAAAATTTCTCTGGCTACAAATGTTCACTTTGCGGCGCAGAATATCTGCAAGGACAGGTCACATACACCTGCCCAAATGATGGCGGGAATCTGGACATCATTCTTGATTACGATACCATCAAAAAAAAATTCCAACCCGAAGACATCACCTCGCGGACTGAATCCTCGCTGTGGAGATACCTGCCTCTTTTGCCTGTCTCTGAACCCGCAGGTGACTCTACTCCCTTGCACGCCGCAGGCTGGACGCCGGTATTTGCCCTGCCACGATTGGCAGAGAAACTACGCCTCAAACACCTCTGGCTGAAAGACGAGTCGCGCAACCCCACGGCATCCTTCAAAGACCGTGCCAGCGCAGTGGTGGTGACTCGCGCGCGAGAATTGAAATCTGAAATCGTGGTGACGGCCTCCACGGGTAACGCGGGCGCGGCGCTGGCGGGCATGTCTGCCGCAGTGGGACAGAAAGCCGTGATCTTCGCGCCCAAATCTGCGCCGCAGGCAAAAGTGGCGCAACTGCTCATCTTCGGCGCCAAAGTCATTTTGGTGGATGGCACCTACGACGATGCCTTCGACCTGACCGTGAAAGCCGCGCAGGAATTTGGCTGGTATTGCCGAAACACAGGCTACAATCCGTTTACAGTGGAAGGCAAGAAAACCGCCGCCTTTGAAATTTGGGAATGGTGGATCGAAGCGCATCGTGAATGGCATAAAAAAGACATCGCGTTGGATGATCATCCGCCATTGTCCATTTTTGTTTCTGTGGGGGATGGCAACATCATCTCCGGCATTCACAAAGGTTTCAAGGATTTACTGGCATTGGGTTGGATTCCAAACATGCCGCGCATCATTGGGGTGCAGGCCGAAGGTTCTGCGGCAATTGCAAACGCCTTCCATGCAAATACCGAAGTGATCACGCCTGTCTCTGCCACGACGGTTGCAGATAGTATTTCTGTTGACCTGCCGCGTGACGGCGTCCGTGCGGTGCGGGCGGCGAGGGAAACGAACGGCACATATATCACAGTGACCGATGACGAGATCATCCAGTCCATTGCGGAACTGGGCAGGATGGGAGTCTTTGCCGAACCTGCCGGGGCGGCGGCGTATGCTGGTCTGGTCAAGGCAACAGGCTCGGGCGCGGTGGGAGGCGATGATCCCATCCTGGTATTGAATACCGGCAGTGGACTCAAAGATGTCCGCGCCGCGATGCAGGCGGTTCCGTCTGCGCCGATCATTGAACCCACATTGGATGCGGTGAAAAAATTATTATGAGCGACAAACAAAAAACCTGGAGTCTTACTTTTCGTTACACAGTGGCCTTGATCATTTTTTTTGCTTTTGTGGCGCTGTTGTTTTATGCGCATGAAGCCGTGAAAGCCCTGATCATTGCGGCCTTCATTGCCTATTTGATCAGCCCGGCAGTGACGTATTTGATGGCGAGGATGAAATTATCGCGTACTGCGGCTGTGAATACTATTTATTTTTCGGCGCTGATTTTTTTGGTAGGCGCGCCTGCCACATTGACGCCGATCTTTTTTGATGAGATCAAGATCGTCGCGCAGGATTTGCTCGATCTTTCGACTGAAATGAGCAGGACGCTTTCACGGCCTGTCCATTTTGGCGGAATGGTTTTTCATTTTGAACAGTTAGGTGAGAGCCTGGCGCATGTGCAGGATGCCGTGCTGACTCCACTGCCTGAAGAGGCGCTGGCTTTGCTGGAGACAACCTCCGTCAGCGTGTTGTGGTCTCTGGTGATTATTGTGAGTGTGCATTTGTTCATGAGCGAGTGGCCGCGCATGAAAGAGGCGATTATCAGCCTTGTGCCTATGGAATACCAGGATGATATGCACGAGTTGTACGCCCGCTTGCGCGAAGTGTGGATGGCATACCTGCGCGGACAGATCGTGTTGATGGTGGTGGTGGGGGTGGTCTTCACGATTGCATGGATCATTATGGGAATCCCCGGGGCTTTGGTGCTGGGGGTGCTGGCGGGATTTTTCACGCTGATCCCGGATGTTGGCCCGTTTCTGGCGGTGGCTGTGGCTTTTGCAGTTGCACTGTTGGAAGGTTCAAGCTGGATTCCGCTCTCGAATACCTGGGTGGCTGTGATCGTTTTCGTTGTGTATCTCGTGTTGATCAACTTGAAGAATTTTCTCCTGCGCCCGTATATCATGGGGCGCAGTTTGCATATGAACGAAGGTCTGATCTTTATTTCGATCATGATCGCGACGATCCTGGAGGGCATTATGGGCGCTTTGCTGGTTGTGCCTGTGCTGGCTTCGGCGATCGTGATCTTTAAATATTTGAACCGCCGTGTTTTAGGTTTGCCTCCATTTGAAGAGAACGATACTCAACAATTCAGCGCGCCTGCCCACAAGATAAAACCGCGCGCCCGTATTTCCACCCGTGAAAAGAAAAAGAATTCATGAAAACCACATACTCGATCATTGCCCCGATCTATAACGAAATTGACAACCTCCCCGAACTCCACCGCAGGGTGAAGGAGGTGATGGACTCGTCCGGGGAATCATGGGAACTCATCCTCGTGGACGATGGCTCCACAGACGGTTCCACCGAAAAGATCCGCGAACTCGCAGAAGCGGATAAAACTGTCCGCCCCGTCATCTTTGCACGCAACTTTGGGCATCAGCCTGCCATCACCGCAGGCTGGGACTACGCACGCGGAGACGCGGTCATCATCATCGACGCCGACTTGCAAGACCCGCCTGAGGTCATGCTCGAACTTGCTAAAAAATGGAAGGAAGGCTATGAGGTGGTCTATGCCGTGCGGGCCGAACGCGAAGGCGAATCGTGGTTCAAAAAATTCACCGCCGCCGCTTTCTATCGTTTGATCTACAGCATCACCGATGTGAAAATCCCCGTCGACACCGGCGACTTCCGCCTGATGGATCGCAAAGTGGTCAACGTGCTCAAGCAGATGAAGGAACGCCATCGCTTCCCACGCGGCATGTCTGCCTGGGTGGGCTTCCGTCAGATCGGCGTGGAATACAAACGCGCCGCCCGCGTGGCAGGTGTCACGAAGTATCCTTTCAGTAAAATGATCAAACTTGCGTTGAATGCCATTACGAGTTTTTCGTATTTCCCATTGCAGGTTGCCACATTTTTTGGTTTTGTCTCCGCGGGCGTTGCCATACTTGCCATTCCCGTTGTCATTTACATGCGCATCATGGGGTCGGGCGCGTTCACCGGCCAGGCTACCACATTGATTGCGGTGCTCTTCCTCGGCGGCGTGCAATTGATCTCGCTGGGCATACTCGGCGAATATATCGGTCGTCTCTATGACGAAGCCAAAGGCAGGCCGCTTTATATTGTCCGCGATGCACCGGAAGAGCAGTAGGCAGTTATCAGTTATCAGTGAGCAGTCGTTGAACGTTTAACGTTAAACGTTCAACGACTTTTTCATCCCTCATCCCCAATCTCTAATCCCTCACCCCCAATCCCTCCCCATGTCCCTCTCCTTCCTGCGTGACCGTTCCTTCCTCAAAGAAATGCTGGTGATCGCCGTCCCCATTTCATTTCAACAACTCATCAACGCCTCCCTCAACATGATCGACGTCATCATGGTCGGGCAGTTGGGCGAAGCCTCCATTGCCGCGCTGGGTTTATCCAACCAGGTTTTCTTCGTTCTTATCCTTTTAATGTTCGGCACAACCAGCGGCATGGCCATCTTTACCGCACAGTTTTGGGGCAAGCAGGAGATCGAACCCATTCGCAAAGTGTTGGGCATGAGCATCGTCACCACATCCTCCATTGCGCTCCTCTTTACGCTCGCGGCTACGATCATGCCGCGCACCGTTCTTGGTTTTTACACGAACGACACAGAAGTCATCGAAATCGGCGCGCAATATCTTCGCATCGTTGGTTTCAGTTATATCCCCGTTGCCATCGCCACTTCCTACATTGCCGTCATGCGCAGTATTCAACTCGTGCGCCTGACGGTGGTCGCAACGGTCAGCGCCCTGGTATTCAAAACGATTCTCGGCTACATGCTCATCTTCGGCATTTGGATATTTCCCCCGCTTGGGGTTCGCGGCGCGGCGATTGGCACCGCCTCAGGCTGGACCCTGGAACTGATTCTGCTCATCGGCTTTATCTACGCCCAAAGGACTCCGCTCGCCGCCAGCATGCAGACATTATTCTCCTTCGACCTATCCTTCTTCACCCGCGTCTTGCGGACTACCCTGCCCGCCATGGCAAATGAATTATTCTGGTCGGTGGGCATCACCACTTACAACGCCATCTACGCCCATATCGGCACAGACTCGATTGCCGCGATCAACGTCAACGCCACGATGGAAGAACTTGGCTTCGTCGTCTTCATGGGACTCGGCAATGCCTGTGCAGTGATGGTGGGCAATCGCATCGGCGCAGGAAAAAAGGATGAAGCCTACGAAACCGTCCGCCGTGTGATCATTCTCAGCGTCTCCGCCGCGTGGATCGTCGGCCTGATCGTCCTTTTACTGCGGGATACCGTTGTCGGGTTATACGATTTGTCCCCGAGCGGCGTAACCAACGTCCGCATGTTGATGTTGATGATGGCCTGTACTCTGTGGATTCGCATGTTCAACTTTTCCACCTTCATTGGCGCACTGCGCGCAGGCGGCGATACCCGCTTTGCCCTCGTCATGGAAATCTGCTCCATCTGGCTGATCGGCGTCCCCGCGGCATATTTTGCCGCCTTCGTACTGCGCCTGCCCGTTTATTACGTCTACCTCTTTGTGATATTGGAGGAAATTGCCAAGGCCTTTGTCAGCACATGGCGGTTCAGGTCAAAAAAGTGGATTCATGATCTGGTGAACATCTAATTCTGAGCCAGGGGGATATTCAAAGGCCTGCGAGTTTTCAAAACTCGCAGGCCTTTGTTCATAACTTATTACTCGTTACTCGATTTACTTCCCCAACTTCTTCTTCATCGCCTCCGTCAACGCAGGGACAATCTGGAACAGGTCGCCGACCACGCCGTAGCGGGCTTGCTTAAAGATGGGAGCATCTGCATCCTTGTTGATTGCCACAATCACTTTGGCATTGCGCATACCGACGAGATGTTGAATTGCACCAGAGATACCGCAGGCGATGTACAAGTCAGGCGCAACGACTTTGCCCGTCTGACCGACTTGATGAGAGTAGGTGATGTAACCGCCATCTACAGCCGCGCGGCTTGCGCCGATTGCGCCGCCGAGTAATTGAGCCAATTCAGTGACCAATGCAAAGCCCTGCTGGGCGCGCCAGACTTCGGCTTGCTTTTCGTCCATGCCTGCGGGCGGGGTGAGGGATGGGTTGTTGGAAACGCCGCGCCCGCCAGAGACGATGACGCCTGCATCGCCGAGGTTCACCGCGCTTTCAGATGCAGAGTAGCCTTCCACGGTGGATTTTGCTTCGCCAGCGGCGGCAACTTTCGTGATCGTGCCGCTCTTGCCTTCTTCACGATTCGGTTTCGGGAAAGCACGTCCGCGGATGGTTGCCATCACAGGCTTGCCAGAGCACACGGTCTTTTCCAAAACTTTGCCTTCGTAAATGGGGCGGGTGGCAATAAATGAATCGCTGTTCACTTCGAGAGCTGAAACATCGGTCAGCACGCCTGTGTTCAAATCCACGGCCGACATCGCAGACATTTCACGGGTACGAGCAGTCGTCGGAAACAGGATCAGGTTCGGGTTAAGAGGAGAGGCGGCTGCGGCGAGCGAAGCGAGGGTGGAGGCATACGTCTCAGCGCGGTAATCTGTCAGCGAGGCATCATCCGCAACGAGAACTTCATCCGCGCCATATTCCACAGCGGCTTTTGCCACAGCATCTACATTCGAGCCAAACACCAATGCAATTGCAGAGCCGAAACTTTTTGCGAGGCCAAGCGCTTCCCACGATGCGGGCTGTACTTCGCCGTTGAAGTGATCGATATACACAAAAGTTTTCATAGCACTTTCTCCGCGAGAATTTTCTCTGCAAGTTTTTCGGCGATCTCGGCGGGGGTTTCGCCTGTGATCATTTCGGTTGCCAATTCCTGCGCGGGCGGGTTCATCAACTCGGTGCGGGTCACGATGGCGGTGGGTGCGGCGATGCCTAAATCATCGAGTGACCAAACTGGAATGGTTGCTTTTGACGCTTTGCGAATTCCCATGAACGACGGGTAGCGCGGTTCGCCAATGCTTTGTACGACGCTCAACACCGCAGGCAGATTTGCCTTCATGGATTGTCTGCCTTCATCGAGGACTCGTTCAACGGTCACGCTTCCGCCTTCGACTTTGATCTGGCCTGCCAACCCAAGCATTGGCCACCCGAGGACTCTGGCTGTTTGAGCGGGCGTCAGCCCCGCGCCATTGTCGAGGGTTTGCCGACCGAAGACGACCATATCCGCGCCGCCGATTTTTTGGATGGCGGCCGCGAGCACCCTGGCCGCGCCGACGGTGTCGAGGTTTTCGAGAGCCGCATCAGAAACGAGGACGGCTTCATCCGCGCCCATGGCGAGCGCGTGCTTGAGCGCCTCTCTCGCAGACTCAGGCCCCACGCACAATGCGGTGACCGTGCTGAGCGAAGACGAAGCTCCGCCAGAGGCTTCCTTCTGCTGAAGCGCGCCTTCGACTGCGTACTCGTCGAATGGGTTGATGACCAGCGGCGCGTCCCCCCACGAGACCTGCCCACTCTCGGCTTTGACTTTCGCCTCCGAGTCGGGTACTTGCTTGATACATGCGATGATTTTCAAGATGGCTCCTTGTTGAGATTCTTTTTACCACGAAGGGTCACAACGGGTCACGAAGGTTTAATATTTTTCCTTAGTGTACCTTTGTGACACTTTGTGGTTTTATTTTTTATCCTAAATACGCCATCACCACAAACACATCCATTCCCACAACTGCCACAATCCCAATCATGCTGAAAATCTTTTGCTCCACTTCCCAGCGTTTGCGATTTTTCAATCGCATGAGGAAGAACTCCTTGAACGGCATAGGGGAGCGGGTGAGGCTGTTGTAAAGGTCTTGATAATACTTTTCCGTGTTGAACCACAGCCTGAATGTATTCGAGAGAAAGATCAGGCTGAATAGAAGGAAGGCGAGTACAAATCCGAGGGGTGGTGGTTGAATGGGGAGCATTATTTGAAACTTGATTTGCTGATGATCTTCCCGGTTTTCAGTTCGATTTCGCAGAACAGTCCATCGGTTGTGAAGGTGGAGAGCGTAAAATCCTCATTTAGTTTGATGCGCGTATACAGTGACCGCGCTTCGGGTTTTTCCGCCTTCCAAAGGATCTCTCCGTTGGGGTTGACGAGATACAAATTAGACTCTTTGAACGGAAACCCAGTGTGGTTTTCAAGCACAACATTCCCATTGTTTGTCTGGATCGTTTTCTCGATCTGTGTAAAAAGAGGTTGAATTGCCATTCGTTTATCCTTATCGATGGCCTCACCTTTGAGATTGTGCCCTGCAAGGGGAGATGCCATGAATAAATTGTTCAATCAGACTTTGCGTATTATATCGCAATACTTGCAAACCTACCGCTCGGTAGGGAGATTTGGAGAGCTCTTAAATAAAAAAACCCGACGCGTCTTTCGATGTGCGTCGGGCTAGGGGATGGGGTGATCGTCCGTCATTTCTCTTGAACTCCCATGTTGCTGAGTTCATCCGGGCTGTATTGGGCAATGAACAAGTCTGAACCAGCCAGGGCGAGCAATACTATGGTGACCACTACTGCAAGTACGAACATGATGCAACTCCTTTCTTTGATGAACACTATAACGATTTTTGGAGACAAAAGATACATCCCCTATCAGTACTGTAATGGAATCACAATACAATTATGAAAGGGATGAAAGGCTAACGATTGGGTGATAATTTTTGTTCCCGGCCTTATTGACATTCCAATCATTTGAGATAAAATACAACCCGCCAACAAAACGACATGCCGAAGTGGCGGAATTGGCAGACGCGCTACGTTCAGGGCGTAGTGAACTTACGTTCATGAGGGTTCAAGTCCCTCCTTCGGCACCACAAACGGGACCTGTTTATGCAGGTCTCTTTTTGTTTGTCATCGCAACTCTTCAACGGCACAGAAAAGGGACATGGGTGGTATAATTGCACTATAAATACGAGCTTCTTTCATCTAATGCGGACACGAAGTTTTCCCCCATCTTCGTGTCTTTTTATGCCAATTTGACGATTTTTTCCACATTGAAGGATACTGTATGGCTGAAGAAAATTTGATCGCAGGAAATATCGAGTCAGTTGATATTGACGCCCAGATGCGCTCTGCCTATCTCGATTACGCCATGAGCGTGATCGTGGCGCGCGCCCTTCCAGACGCCCGTGATGGCTTAAAACCTGTTCACAGGCGTATTTTGTATGCCATGCACGAGTTGGGCATCCGCGCGAACTCTTCCTACAAGAAGTCTGCTCGTATCGTGGGTGAGGTGCTCGGTAAATACCATCCGCATGGTGACTCGGCAGTCTATGAGTCCATGGCGCGTATGGCGCAGGATTTCTCCCTGCGGTATCTGCTGGTGGATGGTCAGGGTAACTTCGGCTCGGTGGATGGTGACGCTCCTGCGGCCATGCGTTATACCGAGGCCCGCCTGCAAAAAATGGCCGAGGAACTGCTGGCTGACCTTGAAAAAGATACGGTGGATTTTGGCCCCAACTTTGACGATTCGCTCGAAGAGCCGCTCGTTCTTCCCGCGCGGTTGCCGAATCTTCTGCTCAATGGGGCATCGGGTATCGCTGTGGGTATGGCGACCAACATCCCGCCGCAGAATCTGCGCGAGTTGACAGGCGCGATCAATCACCTGATCGATAATTACGACAAGATCGAAGATGTCACTGTTGACGACTTGATGAAATTTGTGATCGGGCCTGATTTCCCCACGGGCGGAATCATTGTCGGAACAGAGGGAATTCACTCGGCGTACGGAACAGGCCGAGGTCGAATCGTGATGCGCGGTGTCGCTCACATCGAAGAGACCAAGGCTGGGCGGTATTACATCAACATTACGGAAATCCCGTACCAGGTCAATAAATCCACGTTGATCGAGCGCATTGCTGAATTGGTCCGTGATGGCAAGGTAGACCAGATATCAGACTTGCGCGATGAGTCTGACCAGCGCGGTATGAGCATCATCATCGAGTTGAAGCGCGGCGCGCAACCCAAGAAGGTGTTGAATCAGCTTTATAAATATACGGCGTTGCAGTCCACGTTTGGCGTGCAAATGCTTTCGCTCGTGGACGGGGAACCACGCACCCTGCCGCTCAAACGCATGTTGCATATCTTCATCGAGCACCGCCAGGTGGTCATTGTCCGCCGCACGAATTTTGAATTGGCGAAGGCGCGCGCCCGCCAGCATATTTTGGACGGATATTTGATTGCGCTGAACAATATTGAAGCGGTCATCAAAACCATCCGCGAGGCCGAAGATGCAGATGTAGCCAAGACCAACTTGATGACCCGCTTCAAGCTCAGCGAGTTGCAGGCGCAGGCGATTTTGGATATGCAGTTGCGCCGCCTTGCCGCCCTGGAACGCTGGAAGATCGAAGAAGAACACAAGCAGGTTCAAGCGACGATTGAATATCTTGAAGACCTGCTTGCCCATCCGAAGAAAGTGCTCGAACTCATAAAATCTGAATTGATCGAGTTGACTGAAAAATACGGCGACGACCGCCGCACGCGCATTGCCGCGGACGCAAAGGAAGATATCCACGATGAAGACCTGGTGGCGGACGAGTCTGTGCTCATCAGCCTCACCGAGCGCGGATATATCAAACGCGTGGCGGCATCTGCCTTCCGCTCGCAAAGCCGCGGCGGGCGCGGCGTGATGGGGCACACCACCAAGGATGAAGACGAAGTGGTCATGCTCATCCCTGCGCGCACCTTGAACACGATGTTATTCTTCTCGGATAAGGGCAAGGTGTATTCAGAGAAGGTCTATCAAATCCCTGACTCGGAGCGCGCCACCAAGGGCATTCCATTGGTCAATGTCTTGTCGCTTGACCCGAACGAAAAAGTGACCGCCGCCATGGCTGTTGGAGAGTTTTCTGCAAATAGCTTCTGCATGTTGATGACGGGACGCGGCAAGATCAAACGCGTGACGATGGAAGAATTCGCATCAGTCCGACCCTCGGGCTTGATTGCCATGTCTTTGGAAGAGGGCGACCAGTTGGGATGGGCGCGTCTCACTTCTGGCAAGGATGAGATCATCATCGTCACCGAAAATGGGCAGGCGCTGCGCTTTAGTGAAACCAAAGTCCGTTCGATGGGGCGACAAGCCGCTGGCGTGCAGGGCATCAAGCTCAAGAAGGATGATGCTGTCACCAGCATGGACGTAGTTGAGAAAGACGGCGCGTTGCTGGTCATCACCACCAAGGGATTCGGCAAGCAAACCCCGTTAACTGATTACACCGCCAAGGGACGTGCAACGAGCGGCAACTTTACAATTGACCCCAAGGCCTTGAAAGAAATTGGCAAGATCGCCGCCGCGCGCGTGGTTCAAAAAGCGGACGACCTGACGATCATGACCTCCAACGGCGTGACCCTGCGTTTGAAAGTGAAAGACGTCAAACAATCGGGCCGCGCAACCAGGGGCGTGCATCTCATCAAGCCGCAGGAGAATGATGCAGTCGCTTCGGTGGCGCGCATCTCTGCCGAAGATCTGAAAAAGGCTGGCGCGCAGATTGCCGAAAACGAAAAAGTGGAAGAACAACCGAAGCTGGTTTAAATCAAAAAGGACGAGGCTCAAAGCCTCGTCCTTTTTTTATTTTCTTCGATTATGACTCTGGACTCCATCAGCTTGCTGATGGAAATTTCGGGCAGCAAGCTGCCCGACTCCAGAAATTAAAACCCAATCTTGCCAGTCACCAGCAGGGTCAACGCGCCGATCACGCACACAGCCATAAACAACATCACAACAATCACAAAACGCTGAATGGGCGTCATCCCCAAAATGCGGGTTGATCGTCTGCTCGAGTATTCTGTCCCTGCGGCGGGCTGGAACTTGGCTTCTTCTTCATCGCTGAATGGTTTGGCTGAAACTTGTTCACGAAGATTATCAAACATGGTCACCTCGATTTTTCACGAGTATATCATGCCGCCGGGCGCAGACTCACATCCCCAAAGCGGACGATTACGGAATTGTCATGCAGGTCTTTCAACCTCAAACTTCCATCAGACTCAAGCCCATCCACTTTGCCTGAGATGGGAATCTCGCCTCCTCCCTTAACTTCAACCTGCTCGCCACGAAAAGCAAGCGCCTCCTCCCAGGCATGAATCAACTCATCCGTGCCGAGCCGTTCGCGCCAGTGGATGAACGAAGTCAAAATGCCGAGCAAAATCTCTTCGCGTTTGGGCGGTTTGCTTCCAAGTATCTCTTCAAGGCTGGTCGCGGGAAATTGCAGTATGTCAGCAGGCGGCACAGATGACTTGTAAATATTGATCCCCATGCCAATCACCAGCGAATCCACATCCTCGCCAGACCAAACGGATTCAACCAGAATGCCCGCCGTTTTTTTGCCGTTCAATAAAATATCGTTCGGCCATTTGATCTGTGGGCTGAGTCCGCTTTGAGCGAATGATTCTGCTATTGAAAGCGCAGCCAGCCCCACGGTCCGCGAGAGATGCGGGCGCAGGGGAGGGCGCAGGATCAAACTAAAAGCGAGGGCGCTGCCTTTTGGGGTGAACCATCTTCGGTTAAGTCTGCCGCGTCCCTGCGTTTGTTCATCCGCCGCCACAATGGATAAATCCTTTGCGCCCTCAGTCGCCCAGGCCAATGCTTCATCGTTGGTGGAGCCGATGGAATCAAACCAGCGCAAGCCGCCGAGATTTAATTTGGAAAGGGATTTTTTGAGAGTGGATTCGTTCATGGGGGAGAAGTAGCGGGGAAAGAAGTAAACAGGTATACAAGTCAGTACGTGTCTACGTGTCTACGTGTTTACCTGTCTACCTGTCTACGTATCTACCTGTCTACTGAACAATATCGTACGGGTTAATATTCGAACCGCCGATGCGAACTTCAAAATGCAAATGCGCGCCGAATGAATTGCCGGTGTTGCCCGCCGCGCCAATGACCGAGCCTTGCCCAACCGGAGTACACTGGCTGACATTGATCGTGCTCAAGTGGGCATAGACCGTCACATACCCATTGCCGTGATCGATTTGCACCACATTGCCATAGCCGTAATTCCAGCCGCCCTGCGCCATCGTCACAATGCCGTTTCCAGCCGCATACACAGGCTCGCCTTCACTCGCCTGAATATCCAAACCTAGGTGGCCCGGGCCGTACCCACTGCCCGAAATGGCGTGCGAACTTGCAGGCCAGCCAAAGCCGCTTGCCACAGGCCCGCCGCCGCAACTGTTGGTTGCATTTGAGCCGCCCGTGCCGGTGTTTGCGCCGCGCCCCGCGGTTTGCAAATCCTGTTCCCAGGCACGCAGATCGCGCGCGCCGCCGGGAATCATCACCAGCGTACCGGGTTCCACATTGGGGTTGGTCAGGTCAATATTGTTGCCAGGGAAATTAATAATCTCCTCCGCATCCGCATCGAATTTTTCAGCGACCATTTCAAATGTATCGCCATCTTTCCATTCGTAATACAACCCATCCACCGGCGGGATGGTAAGCTCCATGCCGGGCTTCAAATTGTGCGGGTTATCTTCCAACTGCGTATTGACATATAAAATGGATTCCGATTTCAGCTTGAATTCATCCGCAATCGCAAGCATGGCATCGCCGCGCGAAACGCGATAGATGACGGATTCGTAACGGGGCCTTTCGGGGATGTTGGTGATCAACTGCAATTTGCGCAGGATGGATGGAACCCCGCTTCCTTCCCCGCCGACAATGGGTTCGCCGGCCTGAGGCTGACCTACACTGCCAGTATTCGATTCGCTGGTTGGCTGTGCGGCAGGGATGTCCACGGCGGCTGGGAGCGTGCTTTTATAATAAAGCGTGGAACCCAGCAAAGCCGCCACAATGAAAATCGTCACCGCCCAACTGATGATCGAAAAACGATCCACTTTGGGTTTTGCGCGAAGCGCGCCAGAAGCGCGCGGCGAAGTTGGCGGTTCGTTTATGGCAGGCACATCTGCCTGGGGTATTGGCTTGCGCTTAAATTTTTGGAAGAAAGATCGAATGTTCTCGAAGAAAGATTTCATTTTGATATGCGGCTCTTTTGGGGATGCCCCGCAAAAGCGGCTTTGAACTAGGCATCTCTGGTGAGGTTTTCAAGAAACTCTAAATTATTTCTGGATTTTTCCATGCGGGTGATGATGGCTTCGGTTGCCACAGAATTATCCATGCCCGCGCCCTGGGGCGGGGGGGAGGTCATCTGAATGAACATACGTCGCATCAGCCAGACGCGCTGGAGCAGGTCGGGGCCGAGCAACAGGTCTTCGCGGCGGGTGGACGAGCGTTCGATATCCACTGCGGGGAAGGTACGGCGTTCCTGCAACTTGCGGGAGAGGATCAACTCCATGTTGCCGGTGCCTTTGAATTCCTCGTACACAACGTCATCCAAACGGGAGCCAGTGTCCACGAGGCAGGTGGCAATGATGGTGAGCGAGCCGCCGTCTTCCACGTTGCGCGCCGCGCCGAAGAATCGCTTGGGCGGGTACAGCGCGGAGGGGTCCATACCGCCGGAGAGGGTACGGCCCGATGGGTTGACAACCAGGTTATAGGCACGGGCGAGGCGGGTGATCGAGTCCATTAAGATTACCACATGGCGTCCGATCTCCACCAAACGCTTAGCGCGCTCTAAGGCCAATTCCGCTGTGCGGACGTGGGAGGTGACGGGTTCATCGAATGTCGAGGCGACCACTTCCGCATCCACCGAGCGGTCCATATCGGTCACTTCCTCGGGGCGTTCACCGATCAATGCAATGATCAGGTGTACGTCTGGGTATTTGGTTGAAATGGAGTTTGCAATTTGCTTGAGAATTGTAGTCTTGCCCGCCTTGGGAGGAGAAACGATCAATCCGCGCTGGCCCCTGCCTATGGGTGCAATCAGGTTAATCAAGCGGGGCGCTAACGTGCTGTGGTCGGTTTCAAGGTCAAAACGAACTTCTGGAAAAATAGGAGTGAGGTTTTCAAAAACAACCCTGCGTGCGCCAGTCTCTGGTTCCAGCCCGTTGATCGATTCTACTTTGAGCAGGCCGAAATGCCGTTCACTTTCACGGGGCGGGCGCACCTGCCCAATGACGAGATCGCCTGCGCGAAGGTCGTATTTTCTTAATTGCGCCTGCGAAACGTACACATCCTGGTCGCTAATTCGATAATTGGTGGCTCGCAGGAAGCCGATCCCTTCGCTCATGATCTCGAGGATGCCGCCGCGCAGTTCAATGCCCTCCTTTTGCGCTTCGGCCTCGCGGATCAGCATGGCGAGGGTTTCTTTTTTCAGGCGATTAAAGTTGGGGATATTGAAACTCTTCGCCATTGCGCGCAGTTTGGAAAGGGGTTCGTTCTCTAGTTCAAGTATTTTCATGTTTTATTCTCTTGGGGAATTTGGGATATGAAAGCAAACTAACCAGCTCCCCCTGTGGTGGTGGGCTGGCGATTTTCCTTAGGATGTTTGTGAAAGTGGGAGTTCAGTCAAGGTTCTCGTTACAATTTCCAGGCACAATTGATCTGCGCATGGCGTTCTACAAAGTTTTGTTGGCAATCATCAGGGGAGATGTTTCGGATTATAGCACTGACACCAGAGCGATGCAAGGCATCTCATATTAAATTTTCCCCGTCGTGTATACGGTTTTGCAAATCCAAAGACAGTAAGGCAGATTAAAAACACATCGAGTACGCAGTACTCGATGTGTTTTGAGAACGCGGGGATATGCGCCGCTTCGTTACGAACGCTTGCTCTGATACACCGCCATCAATATCTTGATGTTCAGGACGATAAAACGCCATGCCTGGTACAGTTTGAAGTTCATCCAAAATTTTTCAGCGCGTGAGAATTCCTGTTGGGTATTCATTGAGTTGCTCCTATTCAGGGATGAGTGTCCAGCCGGGGCGGGCTTTGAACTTCCACATAAAGGTGTGATGGAGCATGAATTTCATCCACGCGCCGCTGACGCCCATCTCGAGGTGGGATGTGAAAAGGTCGCGCCCGAATTCGTTTTGGTATTTTTTACGGTCAGGCACCACGGGGCGCATCACGATGGTGACGGCGTTGCCATCCCAAAGTGAGTCGCCCATGCTGGCGATGCAGGCGGCTACCATTTCGGTCATGGGTTCGCTGTGGGTGGTCTTGCCGGTTTCGATCAGGTCGGCGATGTTCAGGGCCACCAATCGTCCGATTACGCCGCTGACCATGCCGGTGCGCGGCGGAGCTGGGGCAATGAGCAGGTTGTTCTTGTTGGTGAACGGCTTGGAGATGGGCCCGGGCGGCGCAAATGCAATGCCCGCCGCGAAGACGTTTGGGTAGGCGGGAGTCTGATAGGTGGAGGGCCATGCCTCAGGCGTTTGAGCAAGCTCGGGGTAGGGAAGACCGTATTTACCGTCCACCAGAACGAAGCCTGCGGGGTTGGTCATTTTGGAGGTGATATCCTCGCCGTTTTTGTTGACGTACTTGAAGGGCTGTCCCTTGAACGCGGGGATGAGCATGGCAAAATCGAAATCGGTTGTGCCTTCGTCTCCCTCGTAGTTCTGCCAGTGGATTTTGCCTTCCTCCACTTTTGTAACCCCGGTTTGAACTTGATAGCGAATGCCGTGATCGTTGAACACGGATTGGATAAATTCTTCGCTTCGCATCACGTGGCCGTTGCGTTTGATCTGCACGCCGTTGACGCCGAAATCTCCGAGCAACGGTTCGTTGGAAAGCCAGAGGATATCCGCTTTGTCGCGCAGTCCCTTTTTGACCAGGTCCTTGTGTACGTTGACGATGTACTCGAATGCCGCGCCCTGACAGGTGGCGCCGGGGTGACCGGTGCCAATAACCATCTTCACGGTCTCGCCTTTTTTCATGCGCTCACACATTGCGAGGTAGGAATCCCGCGTTTTGACGGCGTGCGGCAGGGAGCAGATCGAGTGGGTGAATCCGTTTTCGGGGCCGAGGCCGGGCGTGCCGGCAAAGTTTAGGAGTGGCCCGGGCGCGATCACAAGGTAGTCATAGTCCAGGCGGATTTCATTGCCCGTGCCGACTTCCTCGCCCAGCACGTATTGGTCGCCGGCATCGGGGTGAATTTCCTTTGCGGCGGCGTGGACGAACCGCACATTTTTGCGGTCGTATACTGGTTTGAGTTTGAAGATGGTCTGCTCTGGCTTCATGTGCCCCACGCCCAGCCATACCCAGGAGGGAAGATAACTAAACACGTCGCGATTGCTGATGACCGTGATCTCATGTTTTTTGCCGAGTTTGCTTCCGAGATACAATGCCGCAGTATGCCCGGCAAACCCCGCGCCAATTACAACAACTTTTGCCATAGATCATTTTCTCCTTGGGTTTATAGTATGAGTAGATCACGAAAGCGTAGCAACGACTTTAGTCGTTAGAGTCAGAAGCGACTTTTGCAAATTAACAATTAAACCGAGCAAAAAACTCAACGCGAATTAAGCGAAAGGTACGAAAAGCCGCGAAAATTTTCGCGTAAATTCGCCCAGTTAGCGCCATTCGCGTTAAAAAAAGCCGAAAACCGGGATTGCTCGATTAATTTGGAAAGGTGCAAAAGCCGCCACTACGAAGCCCTTTCATGAGCCACGGACGGATAAATGTAATGAGGAAATCATAGCACTATAGCCGCATCATTTTTATCCCATTGGCGGAGGATTTTTTTCTCCCCCAGGAGGGGGAGAATCTGACGTTACTGGATAAACATTATCTAATTCGATCAGGAGCGCGGACTTTTGCAAATTAACAATTAAACCGATCAAAAAACTCAACGCGAATTAAGCGAAAGGTACGAAAGCCGCGAAAATTTTTGCGTAAATTCTCTGCCAGCGCCAACGAAGATTGATTTACTTTGGATTTGGGTATGCAGTCTCTGTGCCGGGGGTGTCAACCCCGTCAATGGAGCGTGTGCCGTATAACTCTCCGTTGACAGTAACGGTGTAGCTCGCTATTCCAGAGACGTTCTGATCTGTCCCCGAAACGCTATGCCAAGACACTGCTAATTGATTTCCTTCGAGCGTGCCTGTGCCCACATGAATGCCGCCCGAGATCAGCCATTGCAGTTCGTATTCATTTGGCTGTCCGCCTTCCGTGATGGTGAGCGTGCCGCCGTATTGTTCACCCGTTGGGTCAAATGCGTTGAGCGCGTAAGAGCCGATGATGTTCGGCACATTGTCCGCGGGGGCGTCTGCGCCAAGCGGGCCGGGTTTGTTGCGTCCGCAAGCCGAGAGAGTGAGGGCGAGTAATAAAATTAAGATATTGATTCGTTTCATGATTCCTCTTTTCAGGTGACAGTCACTTTAAAAGTGACTGTCACCTTTATTTTTTTATTCTTCTTCCATCGTCATCAGGAACGCGATCAAGTCGTTGATCTGTTCTTCGGTGAGGATACTGCCAAAGTTTTGGATCATCTGTCCTTCGGGGTAGTCAGGGACAACGAAGGCGTTGGGTTCAACGATGGACTGACGCAGGTATTCTTCTGCCGTCATGCCGGGGATGCGCTCTGCCGCGCGGGTGGCAATTCCGTAAAAGGATGGGCCGATGATCTTCTCATTTTTTTCAAGCGAGTGGCAAATACGACAGCCTGCGTTCACCCCTGAAGCAGTTTCGTAGTAAAGCTGTTCGCCTGCCACAGGGTCGGGGATGTGCATGTCGCGGAAATTGATCGTCAATGATTGGCGCGGTTCGAGGGTGATGGTTTCGTCGAACAGAATTTGTTCGATGCTTTCATCCGCGCGGTCGTACATTTTGATGGTGATGTGATGCCTGCCAACAGGCAGTTGAATTTGCTCGAAGATGCGCGCCCCCTGATTGATGTGATTATCCGTGGCGGCGTAGGTTTCATCGAAAACGAGTTCGCCGTTTACCGTCAGCGTGAGGCGGGTGGGATGGGTAAGATCAGGTTCGGGCGGGGTGAGAGGCGTCACGTCATGGATGGCGTAGCCGCTGTGATGAGTCATCTGAATCGCCAGCGTGGCTGAATCTGCATTGAAGAATCGAGTCGGCATATCGCTCAGCCAGATTTGAAATGCGGTGACGATTGCCATGACGCCGAGCAAGGGGACGATAAAACGAAGATGCGATTTGTTCGGCGTGAACGCAAAAGCATTCGCCTCAGACTTAATCTGTGAGTTGATTGCCTTGCCAAAATCATTCGGCGCCGCCCAGGCTGTGTGAACGCGCGAAATGAAATTTTGCTTGAGCTTTGGAAGCCGCTCGCCAGTGACGCGCTCATTTAGCCATGTGTTGCCTTCGCGGTTGGCGCAATCTTCGGGCGGACAGCCGATGAATTGAACGCCGCTTGCGCCTGCTTCGAGGGCTTGCGCCGCGAGGTTGGGATTCGCCATCGCAATGCAGGTGAGCGGGACGATGTGGATGTTGGGGTCGTCGAAGTATTTTGCCGCGCCGTGCAAGGCGTGGCGTTCGCAGGTGAAAACGACTTTTACATTTTTCTTTTCAGCGACTTCGTTGAGAGTAGTTTTCCAAAGCGGGTCGAGGGGAATGTCGCCAAAGGTGAGGGCGTTGTCGGGACAGCTTCCGATGCAGACGCCGCACGCAACGCATAAATTTGAATCAATCTCCGCCTGGAATTTGGGACGCGCGCCGTCGGTGCGCGGAATCATTTTGATGGCGAGGTAGGGGCAATCCCTTTCGCAGAGGGTACAGCCGTCGCAGTTGGCTAAATCCACTTTGACGGGTGCGAGTTTTTTGGCCTGGGGCATGAGCCAGGGCGCGGCGGTGACGATGCCAACGCTGAAAAGCAGGACGCTCCAAAAAAGGGTTTGCGGCCCGCGCAGAAAGGTGGGCAGGTAGAATAAATAGAATAAGTCAATGGGGGCCTGGCTGGGCAGTTGCGTGGCGTTGAGCGGCGGCAACATGCCAAGCGGGAAGAGTGCGGCGGAAAGCAGAAGCACAAAAACGGAGATGAGCATCCAGTATTTGGGGGGCATCCATTTTGCGCGGCTCATGCGTTTGAGGTGCAGCCAGAGGAAGTAGGCGGTTAGCGCGGAGAGGCCAACGTGAAGGAGGATGACGGTCAGCATGAAGCCCCAGCCATTGCCTGCCGCTTCGCCGACGATAAAGTCTACGATGAAGGTTTGTCCGCTTTGGAAACCGTCCAGGATATTGAAGAGGCTTTGGTTCAGGATCTGTGTGCGGTCATCCCAGATCAGCCAGTAGCCTGTGATGCCGATGAACCACACAACCACAGCCATGCCAACGCCAGTGACCCAGGCCAGCCAGCGCGGGCCGCGGAAGCGGTCCTGGAAGAAGGTGCGCCATCCATGCAGGAGTGCGAAGATGACCGCCGCGTCGGATGCGTAGCGGTGCATGGCGCGGATGATGCGCCCAATGAAGTTGGCTTCGATTTCGGATACAGCCTGATAGGAGATTGCGAATCCGAACGGGTAGAACATGGTCAGGTAGATGCCTGTCAGCAGGATGACGACCAGCAGGAAGATGGTGATCGTGCCCGTGTGATAGAGCGGGTTGAAGCGCGGGTCTTGGATAAGCCAGTTGACGGGGGCTTCGAGGCGCAGGGAAATGCTCTCGAAGGCATTGAGCAGGCGTCGGCTTGGGGTGTTGAGGCGGGTTTTCCAATCCACGCTGGGGTTGCGTTCGGAGAGGATATCGGTCAGTTGTTTTTTTTCGGGGGATGATGTCATGTGTTTGGCAGGTAGTTACAAATAATTTCGCGTGAATGATAATGTATAAAAATAATAGCCAATACTAAAGACTGCGAAATAAAAAAAAGAAGAAGGAGACAGCCACGCGGGGAGTGACTGTCTCCTGTGTTTCAAACTACCAGACTCGGAAGCCGGGGGAGGTGAGGGCGATGTTCTTGATCATGTCGAAGAGGACGGGTCCGTAAACGAGAACGATCAAAGCAAGCGAGCCGTAGATCCACGGAGCCCAGCGGTCGAGCCAATCTGGGGTGAGGGCGGGGTCTTGCATGGCTTCGGCCATGGGGACTTCCACTTCTTCCGTGACCTTTTCCTTGTTCAAGGCGGTCTTGAGCATGACGGTGAGGTAGAGCGCGCCGCTGATGAAGAGGATCGCGCCGCCCACGCCGACCTGGAAGAGGCGGCTGTTCCATTCAGCAGGAACGTAGGGAGCCAGGCCGAGCGGTACGCGGCGGGGAGCGCCTTGCAGGCCGACAATGTGCATGGCATTGGAGAAGATGATCATGCCGATGAACCAGGTCCAGGCTTGCGCAACAGCCCACTTGGGATTCCACAGTTTTCTGCCGGTGAGATAGGGCAACAGCCAGTAGGAAATGCCCATGAAGCTGAGGGTGACGGCTGTGGCCACGGTGAGGTGGAAGTGACCGGGGATGAAGGCGGTATTGTGCAAAACGAGGTTGACGTTGTAGGAAGCATTTGTCAAACCGCCGATGCCGCCGAAGAAGAACAGGATGCCAGCGAGAAGCTGGGCGGCAACGGAGGGGTCACTCCAGTTCAATTTGCCGATCCAGGCGAGGGCGCCTTTGCCACCTTGTTTGCGTCCCGCGTGTTCGAGGGAAGCGACCACGGTGAAGGCGGTCATCATGGACGGGAAGAAGACGCCAAAGGTGAGCATGGAGTGGATGAACTTCCACACGGGCGGAACGCCGGGGTCCACATACTGGTGATGGAAACCAAGCGGTGTGGAGAGCACAAGGAAGATCCAGAAGGAAAGGCGGGCGAGTGAATCGCTGAACATCTTGCCGTTGCCAGCCTGTTTGGGGAGCATGGCATACCAGGAGATGTAGGCAGGCAGAAGCCAGAAATACACGAGCGGATGACCCGTGAACCAGAAGTAGGTGCGGGCCAGTTGCGGATCCACGCCTTCGATCAGCCCAAGCGACCAGGGCAACAGCATGGTGAGAATTTCAACCGCCACGCCAAGCGTACAAATTTGCCAAAGCAAAGCGGTTAATACGCTCGCAAAAGCAACGAAGGGGGAGCGTACGTTGGGGTTTTCCTTGCGCCATGCGGCGAAGGTCATGAACAGCCCCCAGCCTTCCACCCAACTCCCGACCACGACAAGGGTGAGTCCTACGTAGAAAGCCCAGTTCGCTTTGAGCGGGGGATAGAAGGTGAAAAGCACGGTGGCTTCGTTGGCAAGGATCGGGATCGCGGCGGCGACAACGCCAACGACCATGAGCCAGAAGCCGACCTTGTTCAAGGTGGGGTTCTTGAGCGGACGCTTCAAGGCGAAGGTCACATTGAAGGTCAGGAAGCCCATGATGAAGAAGGTTGTCCAAACCAGGGCATTCAAAACGCCGTGAACGGTAAGACCCTGATAGTAGGATTTGATGAAAGGCTTGAGGTAGGGATAAAAATCCCAGCCTGCATGTTCAAAGGCTTGCAGGGGGCCAAACAAACTGCCGACGGCAAGCGCCAGGATGGCCACCAAAAGGTGTGAGCCGATGAATTTCTTTTCGCCAGTGGATAATTGATATTGTTTCATGGTGTCTCTCTTTGCGGCCTATGGCGTAACAACGACTGCGCCGTACATAACGCCGTGCCCAACGCCGCAGTATTCCGTGCAAATGTAGTTATAGGTGCCGGGGTTCTTGAATGTGATGGTCAACTTGGAAACCTGCCCGGGCAGAACCATGAAGTTCGCATTTGTATTCTGGATATTGAACCCATGCTGTACATCAGATGAAGTCACATAGAAGGACACGCGGGAACCGACAGGCACTGTGATTTCCTTGGGTAGAAATTCCCAGTTCGGAATCGCATGAGCCAAAATATAGGCATCGTATACGCCGGGCGAAACTTCACGCAAACCAGGGTTCGACCAGGGGCTGTTGGGGTCGGTTGCCACGGTATTTGGGTCAACGCGCTGTTCGGGCGCAGGGACTTGAATTCCCATGCCAAACGCCGCCACGCTGACCGCCGTCGCAAATAACACGAGCATGATGGCGCTGAAGATCATCCAGTTGCGCTCGTATCTGTCGATGTGCATGTTTTTGGCGCTCATAGTGTGCCTCCACGTCCGACAAGGATCCAATAGATCGTTGCCCAGATTGCGATGAGTGTGATGACAAAGATCGTCAAAACCGCGATCGTGCCAGTCGGGCGAAACTCATCATCGTCGTCTTTATCTTTTTTCGCCATGTTTCATTCTCCTCTTGAAATGGATTTGGGATATTATGCCGCTTCTTGCGGCGCCGCAAATTGCGGGGCGGAAATGGGCTTTTTCCTTCGCTGATTCAGTTCCACCTCCTTATTGCTTTAGCATGTACTTCAGATCATCGGCGATATCTTTGGAGGTCACGCCGAATGGAAATACCAGTTTCAAGTAACCCTCACGGTCGATTACCAGTAAAGTGGCGGTATGGTCTATCAAGTAACCGGAGGCCGCACTACCCACGTGCTTTTCATAAAAGATGCCGTACAGGGATGTAACTGCCGCCAGTTGTTCCTGCGAGCCGGTGATACCAATAAACGAAGGGTGAAAGTGAGCCACATATTCAGCCAGCTTTTCGGGAGTGTCGCGTTCGGGGTCGAGGGAGATCATCAGAAGTTGGATATCCTCTGCCTGGCTGTCGCTCATACTGCGCAAAGCCTGGCCGACATTTGCCAATGTGGCGGGGCAGATATCCGGGCAGAAGATGTAGCCAAAATAGATCAAAACATACCTGCCGCGAAAATCACTCAATGAAACGTCGCCGTTGACGCTGGTGAGGGTGAAATCGAAAGACGGTTCAGGTGACTGGATGATCGTCCCATGCAGGGCCGGCTGGCGGAAGAAGTAATAGCCTGCGGCCAGTCCCAAGATTATAACGAGAATGCTGAGTAGGATTTTTGTTTTCATGGTTTATTTTTTTATGGGGTTACGGCGCGTAACAAAGGAATAAATGCGCGGCTTCGTAGGCCACTTTTTGAGGGCCGCTGGAGTTTTGAACTTCATCTGCCAGTACGCTGATGTGACGCAGGATGCGGTCAGCGGTGGAGACTTCGGTCTGGTATTTATATTCGCCGCGGATAATGCCCCATCCATCCACCAAAACGAAGGACGGGTCGAATGTGAAGCTGTTGTCGGGGTTTTTTTCGTAGTAGGCATGAAAGCCCGAGCCGATGATCGTTTTTAGCAGGGTTTCATTTGGCGAGGTGACAAATTTCCATTGATCGGTGTCTGCGTCGATGCTTTCGGCGTGGGCGCGTAACACAAGCGGAGAGTCGATTTGCGGGTCAAAGGATATGGTGATGAAGCTCATCTTTGTTTCGCCGAGGTCGGCTTCGCTCAGCCGTGACTGGATTTCCTGCATGGTTTTGTCTATATCGTGGCAGGGGCTGGGACAATGGGTGTAGGTGAAGGTGTAGAGAACCATTTGCCCGCGTACATCTTCGTTGGTCAGGCGCATCCAGTCCTGGTCGAGCATGTCAAAGGCGGGGGAGAGGCGGATGCGCGGTAATACCTGGATGGGTTGAAAAATCTTGAAAGCAAAGGCGGAGATAACGATAAGGGCCAGCAGGCTGTAAACGCCGTTTAAAAGGTATTTGTTCATGCGGTAACTTTCTCGGGGATGAAAATGTTGTTCGTGACCGAATCAATTTTCAGGGGGTGTGAGGCGTCTTTTTTCAGGTTGGTTTCGATCAGGTTGCCTTCTTCGACAAGTTGTTGAAAGGAGACGCGCGCCATTTCGTCGCGCAGGAGGTTCTTTAATCGAACCCATTGGCAATGCACGGGGCATTTTTTGTCGAACGGGCATTCGCCGGGTTTGAGCACGCAATCGGAAAGGTAAAGCTGGCCCTCGAAATGCTCCACGATTTGCAGGAGGCTGATGTCTTTGGGCGCGTGTGCCAGGGAGATGCCGCCATCGCGGCCTGCCTGGGTGTGGATGTATCCGCCGCCTGCCAGTTCGGCCACGATGCGCTGTAAGAGGGAGGGGGGAATCAACATTTCCCGCCCGATCTCGGATGTGAAAACGCGTTTGCCGGCCTCTTTTTTGGAGAGAGCCAGAATTACTCGCACGGCATAATCGGTTTGTCGGTTGATTCGGAGCATCGCCTTTTCCATTCTAATGTTGAGGACGGGAGTCAATGTTTACGGCTATTGTAAGAATTTATCTTTCCTTTTGGATGTGCTATTTATCACATTGTACTATGACAAATGTCTTTTCTTTATGACACTCTATGAGATATTTATTACAAAGTTTATCCAGATTTTTGCTACCGTACATTTTCCTCGTAATAAACCCGGTAGTGGGTCGAAATAAATGTTGGCAACCGTAGCGCGAGATATTATCTCGCGCTACGGCATTTACGCAATGCCACTACCAAAAACCCTAAAGGTCTTTCTTGCCAATCAGGAATTTGCGAAGGGAAAGGAGACCTTTAGGGTTTGGGTGTACGGTAGAGAATCCAGATTTTTTTGATGTGTGAGATGAGATATAATCGCCGAAAAACTCAACTCAGAGGTAATCCATGATAGACCCTGTAATTTTTTCGTTCAAGTTGTTTAATTTGGAAATTGTGTTGCGCTGGTATGGCGTGCTGGTGATGCTTGGCGCAGTGGCTGGCGCAGTGTGGGCCGAAAGGGAAATTAAACGGCGCGGTGAGAACGGTGAGGTGATTTGGGATGCGATGATTTGGGTTCTGCCCATTGGCATCCTCGGCGCGCGGTTGTGGTATGTGGTCAACAATATTTTTAGCGGCAGTCGCTATTTTATTGATAATCCCTTCACTCAAATTACTCTCTTCACCTGGGAGATAGCCTTTCCAACTGTTTTGGCGGTTTGGGAAGGCGGGCTGCATTTTTTTGGTGGACTGTTATTTGGCGGGGTTGTGCTGTTCTTTTTCTTAAAAAAGAATGGCATGGATGTCTGGCTTTTTCTGGATGCGCTTGCGCCAGCCACCTTGCTTGGGCAGGCTCTTGCCCGCCCTGCGAATTTCATCAACCAGGAATTGTACGGCCAGCCGACTCAACTTCCGTGGGGGATTTCGATTGAGGCGAATCACCGCCTCGCTCAATTCGCGGACTTGAGCCAGTTCCCGGTGGAGACGACCCGCTTTCACCCAACCTTTGCCTACGAGATGATTCTAAATATCCTCATTGTTTTGTTGCTGTGGTGGCTTTCCCGCCGCTACGAGGATGAGTTGAAGCCGGGCGCATTGTTCAGCGCGTGGTTATTGATGGCTGGTCTTTCACGCACTTTCATTGAATTCTTCCGCCCCGATCAGGCGCGGATCGGCGATACCTTCGTCAGTTACACGATGGCGGTTTCCTTCGGCATGGCAGTTGTGGGCGCGATCATGTTGCTTGTCCGTTTTGGGAAGGTACAGCTTGCGATGGCTGAAGGCTGGGAGGAGGAGTATCAAGTTAAGCAGGTGGAGCAGAAGCCCCGTCCGCGTGTGAGAGCGTACGCTGAAGATGTGTCAGATATGGATAATGGCATGGCGGTTTCCGCGCCTGTAAAAAGAAAGACTGTGGCGAAGACATCCACAAAGAAAACGGCCGCAACAGCGCCCTCGAAAGGGAAGAAGGCGCCTGCCGCCAAAAAACCAGCGCCGAAGCGCAAGGTTGAAAAGTAAAGAATATAGGACTTACGCAGAACGCTTTTTTGTCCGCTAATCTACGCCAATCCACGCGAATTTTTAAAAGGATTAGCGTACATTCGTGGAGATGAGAGGACTCTATCAAGGTTTTGCGTAAGTCCTGGAATAACAACATGACTCACCCACAAAAATAGCTTTTCGTGGGTGAGTTTGTTTTTAAAGACAAAATAGGATGCTGAAAAACGCACACCTGCCCTGGCGGGCGGTGCCAGGGGAAAACGCTGATTTTGCTTTTGATCAGCGAAAATCAGCGTTCATCTGCATCCAATTTAAATTTGGAGTTAATTATGTTTTTGTCTGTTTACATATCCAGTTCGATGCTTTTTACGTGGACCAGGTCTTCGCGGGTTTCGAACTCAAAACGCTTGAAAATATCGGCGTAGATTTTTACGATCTGCTCGCGGGAGAAGCCCATTTTTTCCAACGAATACGAATGGTCGCTTTTGAAGGCCAGCGTTTCTTTTACGGCCTGGTCAATAATGACGGGCAGGCCGGGTTTATCGGGGTAGCCAAACTGCTCATAGAACCCGCGAATGACCGCCTCCGGGCGCAGGATCAAATCGTCGTAATTTAGAATCAGGTGTCGGGGAGAGGGATGCGCATCCAGATAGGCCAGCGGGTGCCTGTACCAGTGCTGGGTCATGTCGAGGATTTCTTCGATGTAGTGGTAGCCATCGCTTGGCTCGGTGAATTGGCGGCGGGCATAGTTGATCCACGAAATGGTGGAGGGCAGCATATCCAGTGGATTGCGCGCCAGATAAATAATGCGCGCATCGGGGAAGAACTCTGCCAGCGTTGCGATCTTCGCGCTGAAGGCGGGGTTCTTCGCCACGAAATATTTTTTACCCGTTGCATACAAATGCCGCTGTAACATGGATTTGTAAAACGTCATGATGCGCTTTTTGTGTTTGGGCGAAAGCGCCTCATCAAAGTGTTGATAGTTCGGCATCTCATCCATGAACGGGAAGAGGAAACTGACGAAGTAGCCATCCCAAATATGCAGGTGGATGTTTTCATCCTCTTCGGGCTGGAAAAATGAAATGGGATGAATTTTTATTTTGCCGAGCGTGCGGCGGTCGATGGCATACAGCGCGCGATGCAGAAAATTATTGAAATATTTTTTATCGAGCCGCGAGAAAAACTGCGTGATCTTCTTTTGCGTCACCGAGGGCGTCAGGTAAATATCCCAGGTGGTCAGGCTGGTGAAGGTCTCCGCATCGCGTGAAAGCAGGCGGTGCAGGAAGGTCGATCCACTGCGCAGGTTGCCGAGGATGAACAACGGCTTTTCGATTTGATAATTTTTGTGAGCGGGGAAGAGGATGTCATCCAGCCAGAAAAAAAACCAGTGGATGAGTGTGCCGACAGGCCAGACCAGATAGAAAAGAGCAAGAAAGAGAAAGCGTTTGCGGGTAAGCTGGGCAGTGGTGTTTTTGGATTTAAAAAACGAGCGGTAGAAAGTGCGCCAAAACAGGCGGAAGTTATATCTCATTCAGGGCGGGATCCTTGCATTTCGATTTCCTTTCGATATTCTATCAGCAAATGACATTTTTTGATTAACGCTTTGTGAAAATATTTGGATGAAAAACATCGCCTCTTTCCGCCCTGAAAGCTGGTTCGGTTTTCTGAATCATCATCCCTCTTCGTACCGCAACACATCGTCCCCGAATGGGGATTCATGTTGCGCCCGTTTTGCGGTACAGACTCGTCTCACGCAAGATAAATCTTGCGGTACAGATGCAGTCTGTTGTAATGGGAGTAAAATTCAATTCTCAAAACCATAACTTCTTTGGAGGTACCATGAGCGATGATTTATTGACCTATCAAGCCGCACAGGATTATCTTGCAACCCTCGTCCCACCGCGTGAAAAGGAGATGCAGGAGATGGAAGCCTACGCCGAAAAGAATGACTTTCCCATCATCGGCCCGGTCTGCGGATATTACTGCTATCAACTGGCGCGGATGATAAAGGCCCAATCCATTTTTGAGCTGGGTTCGGGCTACGGATATTCCACGGCCTGGTTTGCCAAAGCTCTGAAAGAAAATGGCGGCGGCGTGGTGCATCACACTGTCTGGGATGAGGAACTGTCAAAGAGCGCACGCAGGCATCTGGTTAGGTTGGGAAGCGATGCTCTCGTCCAGTATCATGTGTCGGAGGCGGTCGAAGCGCTTCGCAAAACGGACGGCCCGTTCGACATCATCTTCAACGATATTGACAAGCAGGCCTACCCTGCATCCCTGTCCGTCATCAAAGACAAACTCCGCAGAGGCGGGTTGCTCATTATCGACAACATGCTCTGGCATGGGCGCCTCTTCGATAAAACAGACCTGTCTCCTGCGACGCTGGGCGTGCATGAATTTACAAAGCAAATTACCACCGACCCAGACTGGGTCGTATCCCTTGCGCCGATGCGCGATGGGATGATCGTGGCGTATAAAAAATAATACAAGACCCTAACGGTTTTTAAAACCTTTAGGGTCTCTTATAAAGAGGATACATGACTAATTTCACCGTAACTCCAAATCGTCGTAATGCCAGCAATTCGCGCAAGTGGACGAGGTATTCAAAAGATATTTTTCCAATGTGGCTGGCGGATATGGATTTCCCAGCTCCCAGGCCGATCTTGAAAAGGCTTCAACAGGCTGTGGATCATGGGGTGTTGGGATATGAATTCGCAACCCCTGCATTACAAGAGACTGTTGCCTTGCGGATGGAGCGTTTGTATAAATGGAAAGTGAGCCCCGAGGCTGTGCTGGCTGTCACTGGCATTGTGAGTGGATATACCGTTGCCGCGCGTGCTTTCTGTTTGCCGAAAAAAGGTGTGGCGATTCAGACGCCCGTGTATAACGAATTCCATGAAGTGAAAAATAATGTCGGCATTCCGCAGGTGGATATTCCGCTGGTGAAGAGTGTGAAGGGGAATATCATTTCGTATGAAATTGATTGGGATGTGTTCGAGAAGCAGGTCAAAAAGGTGCGGATGTTTTTGTTGTGCAATCCACACAACCCGCTGGGCATTATTTTCTCGCGCAAGGAATTGACCCGCATGGCGGAGATCTGCATCAAGCATAATGTCTTGATCGTCTCCGATGAGATTCATTCCGAGTTATTGCTGGGTGGTAATAAATTCACACCGATGGCCAGGATTTCCCGTGAGATCGAAAAGCATGTCATCACGCTGATTGCGCCGTCCAAGACTTTCAATGTCCCCGGGCTGTTTTGTGGATTTGCAATCATCCCCAACAAGGATTTGCGCGAACCTTTTGAAAAAGAAATGAATCATCTGTGCCTGCACGTTGGCAGTATGGGACTGCACGCCGCGAATGCTGCGTTTTCTGGTCAGTGTGACGGCTGGCTCAACGAACTTCGCCGCTACCTCACAGGCAACCGTGATTTTCTCGTGGACTACGTCACGAAGTACATGCCCAACGTCCGCACTACGGTTCCAGAGGCAACCTATTTGGGCTGGCTGGATTTCACACAAGCAGGCATTGAAGGCTCGCCTTACGATTTCTTCCTCAAAAATGCAAAAGTGGCTTTAAGTGACGGGGGGATTTTCGGCAGGGAAGGGGAGGGGCATGTGCGAATCAACTTTGGCACTTCACGGAAACTGCTGAAAGAGGGGTTGGATAAAATGCGGAAGGCATTGGATTCTATTTAAATAGGAGTTACGCAAGACGCTCCCTCATACCCTAACGGGCACTTTCCCCAACCCTTCCCCTCCGCTTTGCGGGGGAAGGGAGTCCCCTCTCCCTTCGGGACGTGTGCCCGTAAGGGTAGAGGGCTGGGGTGAGGACGAGTCGTCTTGCGTAACTCCTGTTAAACAAAAAGACGGATGGGAGTTTACCCATCCGTCGGACTTGCTATATCGGGGAAGGAGGCGAATTGCAGCCTTCATTTCGTTTGGGGAACGTCTGGCGCTAAAGCTGGGCTTTAACCAGGTTGGTGCGTTTCGGCCTTCCCGTCATAATGTCTTTCAGGTGGTACTTCTATCGCAACCTCCTTTCTTATTCTTGACATCATCATACAACGAAAAAAACAGCTTACATTAAAAAAACCTGTTAGTTTTGTAAATCGGCGTATAGATTAACATACAACGCAAGGTTGCGTTTTCCATCTCGTCGGTAGACCCTAAAGGTTTCCTTTACCATCCTTTTCCTGAAAGACAATGGATTCCTGCCAACGGTAACGAAAATTAACGGAGAAAACCTTTAGGGTCTGATTGGCGGCTTGCCTTGCGCTGTAACATTAATTACCTGCGCATACCCCAATATTTGATCTCTCGATGAATGGGATACAACGGCAAAAAATTTGCGCCATATCCCTTGCCTGCATATTGCATCATTAACTTGCGGGCGTGTCGAAGATTGTCTCTGTCCATATTCAAGGGCAGGGATAACAACTCCTCCAAAACCGCATGTAAAGGTTTCCCCGTCAGTTTTTTATACAGGTTGAATTCAACCTGCCAGGCATCCAATTCCCCGTAAATGGACAGGGCCGTGAGCGCCCCCTGTTGCAAATGGCGCACTTCATGCACGAACAACGTCCACGCGCGCGGGTTTTCCAAAACAGATTGCTGGCTGTGGTGAACCGAATTCAAAAAGAACTTTCCTCCAAGCGTCCAGAACGCGCCCACGCTTTTTCTTGCCCGCCTCATCCCAACTTTTATGTTTCGCGCGCGGACGTACTCCACTGCATCCCTTCCCTCAGCCGAAGATTGGGCCACCTTCTCGAAATATTTTTCAAGCCATTCGGAATTCTGCATGATTATTTCAAAGCAGAGTCAGTGATTCCACGGAGGAATGAGACTAGTTCGACCATGCCCGAGTCTGGCAGGGAAATATCATCCAATTGAATGGCAAGATTGTTTTTACCGCTGTGAATCTCAAGATCATAAATAAAACAATCTGCACAGTTGCCTGGGCCGGGCTGTTTTACATCGGCGCCGTCAAGGATGGAGATCATTTCGTTTAACGTCGCCAGTTCATTAAAGGAAAGCTCGCCTGAAACGGTTTTATTGGCGCGTTCATCAACGGCGGAGTACTTTCCATCCGATGAAACTTCCAGGGAACGCATCAACCCCATGATGCCGCCAGAGTGTGTCATTTTTATTGTCCATTCATCCACCACAGGTAATGTCGGCGTGGATAAAAGCACCGCGGTGGGCGCGGGCGTGCTGGCATCCGTCACCTCTGGTGACGACGCGCAACCCGCAACGAGAAAGGCAGATATCAATATCGAAAGAAAAACAGTTCTCAGCATTTTCACTCCTTTGAATATGTTAAGCATAGCAAGAAATAGACGAACCCGCAACAGTTTTGTTCCTCCGTTACGGCTTTCTTAAAGTAGCTTGACCATTTTACAATTTTATGGCAAAGGCTTAACGCGAATTACGCAAATTGGGCGAACACTTGCGCTGCGCGCCAGCGCAGTGTAACGCGAATTTTTTTCGCGTCATTCGTCTCATTCGAAAAATTCGCGTTAAGTTTTTTTCTCTTTGAAAGTCCGAGTGTTCAGCCTGCACACTCTTTACACATGAGCCAAGATTTTCAGACTTTGAGAAAGCCGTATTCCTCCGTTTTTTATGATAGTTCCTGATGGCATCCTGCGGTAGAATTTAGCCGAGGTAGTTTATGAGACAAGTCGCCATCATTGGAATTGGCCAAACAAAAATAGATGAGCAATGGGACAAATCCCTGCGCGAGATCGGCGGGGACGCCGCCTTTGCCGCCATGCAAGATGCAGGCATCGAAAAAGTTGACTCGCTTTTCATCGGCAACATGCTTTCGTCCATCGTCAGCGGGCAAAACCAGCTCGGGACTTTTTTTTCGGATTGGATCGGGCTGTGGAAACAGGAAGCCGTGAAGATAGAGGCCGCCTGCGGATCAGGAGCCGCTGCGTTTCGTTCCGCGCTGATGGCTGTTGCCTCCGGCGACACAGACTCTGCGCTGGTGGTGGGTGTCGAAAAAATGACAGACAAAGCGGGGCATGAAATCACCGCCGCCTTAGCCACAGCCGCCGACGCCGATTACGAAGTAGAGCAGGGGGTTACATTTGTAGGCTTGAATGCCCTCGTCATGCGAAGGTACATGCACGAATTTGGCTGGAAGCACAAAGACTTCGCCCCGTTCAGCATCAATGCCCATGCCAACGCCATGCACAACCCGTATGCGCGCCTGCATGAAAAAATAAACCTTGAAAAATTTGAGAATTCCTCGATGGTGGCAACCCCCATCAACCTGATGGATGCCTCGCCCATTGGCGATGGCGCCGCGGCGGCGATCATCGTCCCTGCCGAGACGGTGACGCGAAAACCAAAGATCGTCGTTGCCGCCTCTGCCTCAGCCACAGATACGATTGCCGTTCATTCACGCAAAGATCCGCTGTTTTTGCAGGCGGCCTACTTATCTTCCAGGCGTGCGTATGACATGGCGGGAGTCACTCCTGCGGATATTGATCTCTTTGAATTGCATGATGCCTTTTCGATTATGGCGGCGCTCTCCCTCGAAGCGAGCGGGTTTGCCGAAAGAGGCCAGGGCGTAAGACTCGCTCTCGAAAACAGAATCAGCCCACAGGGCGATGTGCCCGTCTGCACTCGCGGAGGATTAAAAGCCCGGGGGCACCCAGTCGGCGCAACAGGCATGTATCAAATTGTGGAGGTTGTCCAGCAATTGAGAGGGGAGTGCGGCCAGACGCAAGTGGATGGCGCGAGGATTGGCATGGCACAGAATATCGGCGGATCGGGAGCCACCATCCTCACCCATATTTTGAAGCAGGAAGAATGACGGAACGTTTCGATTATTGCAATTTCATTGTGAAACTGTGTTTTTTGACCTAAATTCATCCAATATAAAAAGTATGCAATATACTCAGCCTACCTTTCATTTATGCAAGGAGACTGCCATGGCATCAGAACGCAGAAAGCTATCGCGCAAGAATTTTTCCTATTACATGCGTGTCCTCGATGAGACGACTGGCGAACTCGTCGGCCAACTTTCGGACATCAGCACTGGCGGGTTTAGAATCGAGAGTAGCCAATCGATTGCGATTGGCACAAGCTTCCAACTTCGCATTGACCAGACACGCGAAATTTCAAATAAAAGTTACCTGTCTTTTACTGCGCGGGTTAGATGGTGCCAGCTCGACCCCTACGACCCAACCATCTACAACGTCGGCTTTCAACTTGTGGATATGACCCCAGCCGACTATGATGTCTTCGTCAAAATGTTCAATGAATACGCGGCGCAAAGACAAGCCCATCACAAAAGCAATTCGGATTATCAGTGGGGATAACGCTATTCGATGATGAACGCCCTGTTCGATGGAGCAGGGCGTTTTTATTTAGTTCTCAATTAACCAAAAACATTTCGCAGGGATATAAAACCGTGTAAAATTAATGCCATGAAAAAATTCCTGGGCTGGCTTATCCATGCCGTACTAAAACTCCTTGTGAAAGTGGAAGCCATCGGCTACGAAAACCTGCCTGAAAAAGGCGGTTTTGTTATTGCAGTGAATCACCTGGGCTTTCTCGATGCGCCGATGGCCTTTTATGCCCTCGACGACTTGAACATATTTATTCCCGTCGCTGAAAAATGGGCGGAAAACCCAATCCTCAAATGGCTGGGCAAACATCTCGATGCCATATTTGTCGACCGTTTCAACCCCGACCTCAAAGCCATGCGTGAAATGATCAAGAGAATGGAAAATGGGCAAAATCTCATCATTGCCCCCGAGGGCACGCGCGCCCGTGACGAAAAGATGGCGCAGGGAAAACCTGGCGTGGCGTACCTCGCTTCCAAAATGCAATGGCCTATCGTGCCCGTTGCCATCGCTGGCACGGAGGATAGGCTCGTAAAAAACAGCCTCAAAAAATTTAAGCGCGCGCCGGTCCGCCTGGTGGCGGGCAAAGCCTTTACCCTGCCGCCCTTCCCAAAAGAGAATCGCGATGAAAAGCTTCAGGAATACACGGATGAAATCATGTGCCGCATTGCAGTCATGCTCCCTGAAAAGAATCGCGGATATTACGCGGAGCATCCGCGCTTGAGAGAATTATTGAAGGACATAAATAGAATCCATGAAATATAAAATTGTGAGAACCATCGTTCGATTTATCATGAGCCTGATCGCCGACGTGGAATTCGTCGGCATGGAAAAATTACCCGCTGGCAATGTACTGCTTGCCGCGAATCATTTGGGGCGTTTGGATACCGCCGTCCTGCTTTGCGCATTCGACCGGGAAGACATCATCATGGCGGTCGCTGAAAAATACAGGGACCATCCCTTCTTCGGAGCCATTGGCCGCGCCGTGGACGCGATCTGGCTTAACCGATTCGAAGCAGACTTTGCCGCATTGCGCGAAATTCTAACGCGGATGCAAAAAGGCGGCTTGATGGTCATTGCCCCTGAAGGCACACGCTCGAAGGCCGAAGCCTTGCAGGAAGCAAAGATGGGCGCGGCATTTCTGGCCAGCAAAAGCGGCTACCCTGTTTTGCCCGTTGCATTAACAGGCACCGAAGACCGCGGCGTGATCGCCAACTTAAAAAGATTTCGCCGCTCGAAAATAAGGGCGGTGGCAGGTGAACCGTTTTATATCGAAATCCCCAGGGGCAAAGGGCGCGAAGAAGCCATGCGTCAGGCCACAAGCGAGATCATGTGCCGAATTGCTTCCATGCTCCCTGAAAGGTATCGCGGGTATTACAGGGATTTTCCGAGAGTGAAGGAATTATTACAGGGGAAACTTAACTTTTGACTTTCTCGATCTTCCGACAGAACTTACAACCCCGCCTCTCTGCTTCGACGATGGCCTGATCGCTGGACCAAAAGAAATTTTTCTCGCTGATGGTTTCCACCAGTCCGCCGCGCTCCATCATTTGCTTTGCATTCTCATGAACACCCGCGAACATGAGCGTGCCGCCCTGTTTGTGGAGCCGCTCGTGCAGGCGGTGAATGGCTTCGATACCCGCTGTGTCAATCAATGACACCCCGCGCATGGAGAGAATGAGGGCGTGCGTTTCTTTCAGGTCGGCAAAGGCTTCGTTGAATTGACCCGTTGCCGCGAAGAAGAGCGGGCCAGTCAGAAACGCCACCCGCACGTGTTTGCATTTTCCCTCGGTTTCGATTCCCTTTTGTCTCAATCGCTTGATGTCCACATCCTGCACGGTGATGTCGATGCTGGCGATTTTGTTGAGGAAGACCGCACCCGCGAGGAACGAGCCGATCAGGATGGCCTGGGTCAGGTCGAGCACGATGGTCGCGACCATCGTGATGGTGAAAGCGATCATGTCGGTTTTGAAGCGTTTGCCGAAGATGAATTTGATCGCATCCCACTCATTCATGCGGACGGCAGTGACCATGAGCACACCTGCCAGCGCAGCCAGGGGAATTCGCGCCATGAGAGGCGCAAGCAGGAACATGGAAAGCAATATTCCAACCGCGTGGATAATGCTGACCATGCGAGTCTGTCCGCCTGATTTGATACCCACGCTGGAGCGCGCAATCGCCGCCGTGGCAGGGACTCCGCCGAAGAAGGGGATGACCATGTTGCCAATGCCTTGCGCGATGAGCTCTTGATTCGCTTGCAGGCGCACACCCGTCATGTTTGAACCAACCGCACCGCAGAGCAATGACTCCACTGCGCCGAGGGCGGTGATGGTAAGCGTGGGGGCGACAAAATCGGAGAGGTTGCTGAAAGGAATGTTGGAAATGCTGAGGTGATCGGTGAGGAACAATGTTTGGGGGATGGGTCCGATCATTGGGGCCGACCAGTTCAAAGTCCAGTTAAGAAGCGTGGCGAGGATAATTCCCAAAAGCGAAGCAGGGAATCGCGCGTTCCATTTTTTGGGCATGAACAGCATCGTTCCTACAACAACAAGCCCGAGGAGTAGAGATTGGAGATTGGGGGTGAATCTGCCATCGAAATATCCGAGAATTTTTTGCGCGGCGGTCTCTGTGGCTGGAGTTTTAATCCCTAAAAAATTATCAATTTGACCGATGAAGATGATGAGCGCAATGCCCGATGTGAAGCCGCTGATGACGGGCGCGGGAATGAAGGCGATGAAGCGGCCAAGGCGCAGGATGCCAACCACAAGCAGGATCGCGCCTGAAAGCAGACCCGCAACCCAAATCCCCTCCAGCCCGTAGCGTTGCACAAGCACGATCAACAGCGCAGACATTGCGCCAGTTGGCCCGCTGATCTGATACGGCGCGCCGCCGAGCAAGCCCATGATGATGCCTGCAAGCACGGCAGTCACCAACCCCGCCGCCGCGCTTGCGCCCGATGCAACGCCGAACGCCAACGCAAGCGGAAGCGCAACCGCGGCAACAGTGAGCCCTGCGAGCAGGTCTTGTTGAAATTTGACAAGCGAATAGTTTGAGAACTCGTCTTTGTACAGGCGAGCGAGCGAACGACGTGGCATAAGTTGTTCTCCGAAATAAATAGTTTTACAAAGACTCGCGCCGAGGCAGTCGCTCGGCACACGTGCTCCCCCAGTGCGTCCTTTGTTTAGTGCAGGGATTTTATCACTGATGAAATCCCGATAGTGAAGCGATTCTTGCATTCTTTGACAAGCAGGTTTTGCCTTCCTTGTACGGCAAAGACAATTTGAATATATATTTGGGAAAATGTATCTGCCATGTCTCCTCCAAAATAGTAGGTATAAATTTGTTGCTCAATCCCGAAGGGATGAAATAATTATAGAACAAAATAATATTGTGTTTGAACCCCGAAGGGGTGTCATAATGTCATCCCTTCGGGATTATTCATCGAAAAGCAGACTACGACTTCTGCTCGAAAGTCCCATCCAGATTTAAATAATAAGTATCCACATCGAGGTGGGGGAAGATGCGGCGGATCTTGTCTTCGGCTTCGAATAAATCTTCTTCATGGTGTTCCTCGGTTCCGCCGGGGCCGTACATGCCGCAATCTTCGTGGTTGATGAGGATGACTCGGGATATGCCGTGCAGGCGGGCAGAGATATCCACCTGACGGATGACATCGTACACGTCATAGACGCCGCCAGCCATCACGGCGCGGTCGTAGCTGGCTTTGCCGAGGTTGGCTTCGAGCCATTGGTTGATGAAGGATTGCAGGCGAAAGTCCATGCAGTGGACGACGATGGCTTCACATTTGTGGGTCATGAGGTTTCCTTTTTATGAAATGGATTCGAACGTTCCTTCCAAATGAAGATAGAACGTTTCAACTTTTAATTTGTGGAACAGGGCGTTGATCTTGGCTTGCGCATCTTTCAAATCGCGCTTGTGGCGTTTATAGGTTCCTGCGCGTCCGTAGGCGCGGCAATCTTCGTGATTGATGAGGCAGACGGTTTCAATGGTATGGATTTTCACAGCAAGCTCAACGTATTTCAGAACCATCTCATAATCATGCACGCCGCCCGCCAGAGAGATGATGTCAAAGTTGTCGTACCCGAAGCGGACGGTGATCCACGGTTGGATGAATTTTTGCAGGCGGTAGTCCATGCAATGGACGACAAGTGCATCGCAGTGGATGATGGGTTTTTTAGCTGGCATATTTGATTTGGGTGTGTTTCAAATGAGTTGAAGATATGGAACGTCCCGAAGGTTTTCTCGAAGACTTTGGCCGTTTTCTAAACCTTCGGGACGGTTGTTTCAACTGAAATGAAACACACCCATTTGATTTTTATAAAACTTCGCCTTCGCTTCTCTTCAAAAATTGTCCATCGCCGCTTTTGCCGAGCCATCGTTCGCCGTCCACAATGAGTTTGCCGCGCAGGAAAACTTTTTCAGGATAGCCCGTCAATTCCCAGCCTTCGTACAGGTTGTAATCGGTGCGCTGGTGGGAATGGGCAAGGCCGTAGTTTACTTTTTTTTCAGGATCCCAAATGGTAATATCGGCATCTGAGCCTTCGAGCAAGGCTCCCTTGCGCGGGTACAGGCCAAATATCTTCGCGGGGTTCGTGGACGTGTACGCCACAAATTGATTCGCGCTAATTCTTCCTGCGCGCACACCCTGCGTCCACAAAACAGGCAGGCGGTCTTGAATGCCTGGCAAGCCGTTGGGGATTTTTGTAAAATCGTCCCGTCCAAGTTCCTTGCCTGCAATCGCAATTTCTTTGCCTTCATACATCATCGGTTTTGCGCCGTCAAAATAAAACGGGCAATGATCCGTGCCGATGGTTTGCAAAATGCCGTTCGTGAGTCCCTCCCATAATCGCGCGTTATCCTGTTTCGTCCGCATGGGCGGAGAGCAAATCCACTTGGCGCCATCAGGCTGACGCAAATTATCGATTGTAAAAAATAGATATTGCGGGCAGGTTTCGCCCATCACTTTGACTCCGCGTTCACGGGCATATTGAAGCATGTCCACTTCGCCGCCCATATTCATGTGGACGATGTAGACCGACGCTTCGCTTTCCGCTGCCATGCCTGCCACTCGTAAAGTGGCATCTACTGCCCCCCAGCCGGGCCTGGTCCATGCGTGCCATTCGGGAGTTGTATGCCCGCAAGCCAGCGCTTCGGCAACCAGGGTTTCGATGATATCCCCGTTTTCACAATGCGCCATGACGAGCATTCCGTTGTCTTTGGCAATTCGCATTGCCTTGAAAATACTGCCATCATCGATGCGGAGACGCCCGTTGTAGGCGGTGAAGACTTTGAGAGTTTGAATGCCCATTTTCATCAACGATGGAATCTCTTTGGCGATCCTGTCATTGAACTGGGTGAGGTTCATGTGGAAGGAATAGTCAATGGCGGCTTTCCCGGCTTTCTTCATCCACAAATCGACGGAGTGGTTGAAATCACCCTCACCCTGCCCTCTCCCGGAGGGAGAGGGTTCAAGAACAACGAAATCCATTGCGGTGGTTGTCCCGCCAAACGCGGCGGCCTTGTGACCCGTGTAATGGTCGTCCGATGAGACAGTGCCAAACATGGGCAGGTCCAAATGGACGTGCGGGTCTATGCCGCCGGGCAGAATCAGCTTGTTGGTGGCATCCACTTGATGGTTAGAATCAACTTCCAGATTAAGTCCGATGCGGGTGATCTTTTCATCTTCGATCAGGATGTCTGATTGAAACGTATCCGAGGCGGTGATCAACGTGCCGTTCTTTATCAATGTTTTCATGGGGGTTCCTGTTTCTCTTTATTTTATACCAATTTGAATCTGATATAATTTTTCGAATGAACCCAAAACGTTTTCTTATTTTGCTTCTGCTTGTCAGTTTGCTTTTGCTTGGGCTATGGCTGCCGGCCCATGCTGCGCCGCTGGGGCAGGTGATTTCCACGCCCACGCCTGGCGCGGATGGACGCATTATCTACATTGTGAAGCCGGGGGAAAATTGTTTTGTGGTGGCGGCCATTCATGGAATTACGCAGGAGCAATTGCGCCAGTTGAATTCAAATTTGGATGAGAACTGCACTCTGATCGAAGGGCAGGAATTGCTGATCGGCATTGTCTCCGTTGTGTTGACTCCCACTGCGGGGCCGTCTGCCATCCCCGGCACGCCGACGGTCACTCCGACGCCTTTATCTGGCACGACCGAAGTGTGCGTTTTGCTGTTTGACGATGTCAACGGCAATGCACTGCGCGAAGAGACGGAACCTGCGGTTGCGGGCGGCGCGGTCAGTGTGACCGAGAATAATGGGAAATATTCAGCCACGCTGGATACCACCATCCCTGCCGACCCGGAGGCGTATCAGGGGATTTGTTTTACGGATATTCCAGAAGGGAATTACAACATTACGGTGGGTATCCCTGATAATTACAACCCGACCATGCAATTGAATCATTCTTTGGATGTAAACGCTGGCGATCGCGCCGAGGTGGGTTTTGGAATCCAATCTCAGGATGTGGTGGTAGACCCAGGCGCGGCTGAAGAGAGCGGCGGCGGCAAGTCTACGATCCTTGGGATTTTTGGGGCGTTGTTCCTGCTGGGTGGGGCGGGGCTGGGATATTATGCCTGGCGCTCCGGCAAGCCGGAAAGCAAACTTTCGGGCGGCGGGTTTTTGAAGAAGTGACGCAAGATTGATCTCCCTGGCATTCAAGCGCCAGGGCAAGTGTGCGGTACGAAAATCACGCGTTACTTTTTTAATTTAAAGGTTTTTCGATGGATGGGGGTGTGGCCGATTTGACGGATGCGCTTACAGTGCAGGCTTGTGCCATAGCCTTTGTGATGTGAAAACCCATACTCTGGATAGGTGGTGTCCAACTCCATCATTTTCTCGTCGCGGGTGGTTTTGGCGAGGATGGATGCGCTTGCGATGCTTAATGAGCGCTGGTCACCTTTGACGAGGGCGGTTTGGGAAATATCCAGTTCGGGGAGTTCGAGGCGGAAATCTGTCAGTAAATAATTGGGGAGGATGGCGAGCATTTCGAGGGCGCGGCTTGCGGCGAGGCGTGTGGCGGGGACAATGCCCAGTGCGTCGATCTCTTTTGCGGAGGCGAAGCCAATGCCCCAGGTGAGGGCGGTCTCTTTGATGAGGGGGCTAAAGCGGAGGCGCTTACGGGGAGTCAACTGTTTGGAGTCGCGCACCCCGCCCAGGGTTTGGGAAAGAAGCGGGTTGTCGTTTGGCAGGATGACCGCTCCTACACAAACGGGGCCGGCCAGGGCGCCGCGTCCGGCTTCATCCATCCCTGCAATGTGTTGATAGCTGTTCCAGAGTTCCTGTTCGTGGGATAAATCAGGAAAGATCATATTTGCCGCGCTGGGCGTTGAGGTGGATGCGGAAAATATCGCCGAGCATTTGCAGGGCGTCTCGAATGGCGTTGACTTTGCTGTCCGGGTCGTAATGCCATTGGATGGGGATTTCCTTGATTCTTAATTTTTTTCGTCGGGCGATGTAAAGATTTTCGATGTCGAAGGACCAGCCCAAAAGGGTTTGCTGACTAAAAATTTTCTCTGCGGCTTTTGCGCTGAAACATTTGAAGCCGCATTGGGTATCGTTTAAGCCTGGCAGGATCAACAAGCGAATGGCGAAGTTGATGGCGCGCCCGCCCAAATGACGGTAGGAGGGTTCGTTGTAGCGGATGGCGCCGGGCGCTTCCCGCGAACCGATGGCGATATCGAAATCGGCAAGGGCGGGGGGGATGAATTTTTGAATTTCTTCGATGGGCATGGAGAGGTCGGCATCGCAAATGAAGCGATATTCGCCGCGGGCTTGCAACATGCCGTGCCGCACAGCATTGCCTTTGCCGCGCTGTTCTTCCTGGTAGACGGTTACGTTGGGGTTTTGTAAAGCGAATTCGCGCGCCAGTTGGAGGGTGCGGTCTGTACTGCCGTTTTCCACGATGATGATCTCGAAGGAAAGGGACTGTTTTTTCAGGAAATCAAAAATTTGCCCGAGGGTGCGAGGCAGGCGGCTCTCTTCGTTGTGAGCCGGTATGACGATGGACAGGAATGGGTTTTTCAATGCTGGTTATAGAGTTGATAGATAGAAAATGCCAATCCCAATGACGATACAGCATTCGATGATGAACATGCCAATTAGCAGGGCCAATTGGGTATTGGTCATGCCCAGGGTTTTCTTTTGTGCGGGTGCGGCTTTGCGGCGCGGGAGCGGGCGGGCGGGGTTAGGCTCGTGTAGGTTTGGAAACCCTGAATTTTCGGGTTCACTGCCATCGTCAAATGCGAACCCCAGGTCATCGGGGTCGGATGCATTGAAAATAGCCTGTGCGCGTGAAACGGATTTTTCGGCTGTTCCGCCCACATCTGTTTGCGGGGTTAACAATAGCTCTTCCGGGGTGCGGGGGGTGATGATGCGGTCGGCAAGCGCGTAAATAGAGTCTGTGCGCAAAATGGGGCGCGCTTGTAACAGGGAGCCAGCAAATTGTTTGATCGCATCACTGCGGAGCACGCGCACAGCCGGGCGCAGGGATTCGATCTCTGCGCCGGGGTCGCTTGCGATCAGTACGGCTTCCACTGGCACTTGCAGGTTGATCTTTTGGCTTTCCAGGTATTTTTGAAATGCGCGCGCCAGTTTTGAGATCAGGTCAACCAGGTTTCTTCTGGCAGGCACTGAAAGGCCGTTGCTCATTACCGTGTTCCACTCATCACCCTTTGCTTCAAAGTGCCCCTTTGCCTGGGTTACGAAGATGACAGAAATACCGCCGGCGCCCACCAAAATGAGCGGAATCACGATCTCGCTGTTTGGCAGGGTAAAATTGCGGATGAGCACAAAGCCTTTTTCCAGGATGCGGTCCATTTGAGCGATGACCGTTTTTTGGGCTTCCAACTCGGCATACCAGTTCAGCCCGTATTTCAATGTCCCCTGAACACGGGCAATGATGTTGATATTTCCGCTTTCATCTTGAAGTGAAGTCTTGTCGATAATTTTCATGGCAATTTACTTAGAAGAGCGGCACACCTTCAAGTTCGTCGTTGTTTGCGTTTGCGTGGGTCGCAAGAAATTCACGGTCATTCTTTTTCACCAGCAATACAGATTTTCCAACAGTGAAGGTGCTGGCAAGCAGGTCTTCACGCGAGCCGGTGATATATTGCTGGCCTTTTTGAAGCCGTTCCAAAAGAATCTTTCGATCCACGATAACGCGGTCTGAAAATGTAGCCCCGCGCTTTTCATAAACCCGCGCCATTGCGATCTGTCCATTTTTGTAGCGTACTGCTTCGATGACACCATCTATCTTTTTTGCCATATTTTTCCTCACGCTGATAATCAGTACTTCACGAAAGACTCTGGAGTCGATCAGCCTGCTGCCTGAAATACCGATCAGCTTGCTGATCGACTCCAGAATCGTGTACTACTGATAATTTTAACACACACGGTTAAACAATTGAGACACGGTTCACAGAGAATGTACCTCCGTGTCTCCGCGTCTCTCTGTGAATTGTCGGGGCGAGAGGATTCGCATCGTCCCCAAGAGGGGAAACCTGCGCCTACTCATCTCTCCAAAAAATTGTCGGGGCGAGAGGATTCGAACCTCCGACCTCTTGCTCCCAAAGCAAGCGCGCTAGCCGGACTGCGCCACGCCCCGATCAAATGAACCTGCCGAGTATAATGCGAAGGATGAATACCCGTCAAGCAACAATCTGGATTACAACCCTCACGCTTCTCATCGGACTTTCAGCCTGCTCCACACCAAATGAAAGAATCCCCGCCCAAACAGTGACGCCGCCACCGCCCACCGCCACAGTCACTTTCACTCCCAGCCCCATCCCATTGACAGCAACACTCACACCTTTGGCTTGTCTCACCCAGCCGGGGAAAATCAAACAGGAAGCCATTCCCTTTGGTAATAACCTGAAACAGGAATTTCTTGTTTATACTCCGCCATGCTACAACGAAATGACGGAACTTCATTATCCCGTGCTGTACCTGTTGCATGGGCAAACCTACACACAAGATCAGTGGGTGAGGCTTGGCGCTCCGCAGATCGCAGACCGGCTTATTCATTCGAGAAAGGCAGTTCCATTTATTATCGTCTTTCCCGATGACCATTACTGGAATGCCTCGCCCGGGGCAGGGTTTGGCGACCGCCTCATTTTGGAAATCATCCCATTCATGGACAAAACCTACCGCACCATTCCAGACCGTGACCATCGCTCCCTCGGCGGCCTTTCCCGCGGCGGCGGCTGGACGGTGAAACTTGGCTTTGAACATCCCGAATTATTTGGCGCGCTTGGGTTACATTCCCCGGCGGTCTTCAAGAATAACGCGCCGTACGTGGAAAAAATAATAAAAGAAATTCCCGAAGAGTCCCGCCCGCTGTTGTGGCTGGATGTGGGCGATGCAGACCGTGAACTGCCAAGCATCCTGCTCTTTGAAGAGATGCTGACCCGCAATAATTACTTTCATGAATACCACTTTTATACCGGCTTCCACGCAGAGGATTATTGGAGTATGCACGTGGGGGAATATCTCCGCTGGTATGCGCAGGCCTGGCGGGAAGAACCAGCGGAGCAATAAGATATAATTTTGGAACACCATTTTTCAGGAGCATAAATGAACATCTTTGTTACAGGCGGGGCGGGGTATATCGGTTCGGCTACTGCCGAGGCGTTGATACAAGCAGGGCATTCCGTTACTGTCTTCGATTCGCTGGTTACCGGGCATCGCGCCGCAGTGCCTGAGGGAGCAAGATTCATCCACGCTTCATTGGACGACAGCCACGCGCTTGCTGAAGCGCTAACCTCCACAAAGTATGATGCGATCATGCATTTCGCCGCGTTCATCGAAGCGGGTGAAAGCATGAAAGACCCCGGCAAGTTTTTTCGTAATAACTTTACCAATTCCCTGCGGTTGATGGAAACCGCTGTTCAGGCGGGCGTGAAGAAAATTGTCTTTTCCTCCACTGCGGCGGTGTATCAATCGAGCGAAGAGCCGTTGACGGAGGAGTCGCCGCTAGGGCCAACCAACGTTTACGGACACACAAAGTTGATGACCGAGCAGGCTCTTGAGTGGTATCGCAGTATTTACGGCTTGCATTTTGCCGCACTGCGTTATTTCAATGCCTGCGGAGCTTTGCCCGGGCGCGGTGAAGCGCACCAGCCTGAGTCGCATCTCATCCCGCGCGTGTTGCAGATTGCGCTGGGGCAGGCTGAGTCTGCAACCATTTATGGCACGGACTATCCCACGCCAGACGGCACTTGCATCCGCGACTACATCCACATTGGGGATTTGGTGTCCGCGCACATTCTGGCTTTGGATGCGCTGGACACACGCGATAAACTGATCTTTAACGTGGGCAGTGGAAATGGTTTTTCGGTGCGGGAAGTGATCGAGACAGCCCGCAAGGTGACAGGCCATGCCATCCCCGTAGTTGAGTCTCCGCGCCGGGCGGGGGACTCGGCCCGCCTGGTTGCCTCGCCGAATAAAATTATCAGCGAACTGGGCTGGAAGCCGTCCCGCACGAACATGCAGGAAATCCTCTCCAGCGCGTGGGAGTGGCATCAGTCGAACCCGGGTGGGTACGAAAATAATAAGCTTGCGAGTTATAATTAAAGTATGAAACTTCGGCCCAGGGTCCGCGCGCTGAAACTTGCCGCTAAAGTTCGTGAGCGGCTTGCCGCCGAATTAAGACAACCAGTTAAGGTCATCATGTTCGGTTCGCAGGCGCGCGGTGATGCAACGAAATATTCGGATATTGATCTATTTATCATTGTCCCGTCCCTTGACGATAGGACTCGGAAAACAATCTCGGAAATTACCTGGGAAATAGGTTTTGAAGCGGAAAAAATAATTTCAGCAATTCCCGCCACTGAGGAAAAAATAAAGAAATACCACTTCCTCCCTCTTTATAAGAATGTCAAGAAGGAAGGGGTGGTTGCATGAAAGACGATGCTTCGAAACAAGCTTTGGTAAATTACCGCATGGATCGCGCCCTTCAAACTTTACATGCCGCCCAAGCTTTACATAGCCAAAATGAAGACCCGGCCAGCGTTGTCAACCGTGCCTATTATGCGATGTTTTATGCCGCGCTGGCAATGCTCGCAACAATTGGACATGAAACAGAGAAATTGTTTTTTCTACGCGGTGACTGAAATAATTATTGATCGCAGGTAAACCGTCTTAACGCTTCTTCAAAAAGCGGACGGGATGCTTCTGCTTGCGGGGTGTAGGCTTTCCATGCAAAGACGCGGTCGCCGCAGGTCCATGCGCCGGAGCCACCGAAGGGTAGGAGGGGGGTGGCGGTGGAGGTGATCTGGGTGTACATCACGTTCATGTTGCGGATGAGCATGACATCCATGTTGCCGTCGCGGGTATCGATGGCAGTGTCGATGATGGTGTCTAGCAGGAATTTTGGGTCGGAGGCGCCGGGGGCGGTCTGCCACATGACTTGGATGAAGAGGTTGCCGTTGAATGCGGCGAGCAATCCCTGGCTGAATGTGCTGGGGGCGGCGGGGTTTTGCTGGGCGCTGACGTCGAAGAAGGCCATGTCTGTGGGGTGGCCGATGCAGAAGGAATATTCGCAGAATAACCCTGCGAGATTGAAGGGCGTGGGGGATGGATAGGGTGTGGATGGGGGGATGGGTGTGGCAGTTGGGATTGCGGCCAATGTTGCGGCAACGGATTGGCGGATCTGTTGGTTGGGGTCTGGGGGCGTTTTCGGGGAGCAGGATGCTGATAGAAACAGAATCAGGCTGAGGGTTAAGAAATGAAGCGTTTGTCTTTTCATCCTAAAATTATAATGGAAAAGCCCCGTCAAGTTGACGGGGCTTTATGTTGTGATGGTCGCTTATTTTTAGTGCCCGCTTGGGCCGGGTGTGCCGTTGAAGATTTCGAGATTGTCGGGGCCTTCAACGATCATGAAGCCTGCGAGACCGCGTTGTAATCTTGAGAGGGCGTGGTCTACGAGGATGTAGCGGCCAGGCACTTCGAGATGGAATTCGACCACGGTTGCGCCGCCGGGCGGGACGAGGGTGGTTTGCACGTCGGTGAGGGGGGCGGCGGTGAGGGAGGCTTGATCGTAGACGCGGTCGAAGATTTCGCCGATAACGTGGAAGGAGGAGGTTAGGTTGGGGCCGCCGACGCCGAAGAAGATGCGTACGGTTTCGCCGACATTGGCTTTGAGCGGTTTCTGGTCGGTGAGTGCGCCGACTGCGCCGTTGAAGACGATGTATTCGGGGTCTTCGTCGAGGAGTTTGGTCACGTCGGTGGTTTGTTTGCCTTTGTCGCCGAATGCGCCGGTGGTGTAGATGTCGCCTTGCATGACGTAGAATTCGCGGTCAACGGGGGCCAGGCCTTCTTCAGGCTCGACGAGGATGAGTCCGTACATGCCGTTGGAGATATGGTTGGCGACCATCGGGGTGGCGCAGTGGTAGACGAAGAGACCGACGTTGATGGCTTTGGCGGTGAACATGGTTTCTTTGCCTGGTTCGGTTTGGGTCATTACTGCGCCTCCGCCGGGACCTGTAACTGCGTGGAAGTCAACGGAGTGATTCATGGTGCTGGTGGTGCTGTTCTTCATGTGGACTTCGATGGTGTCGCCCACGCGCACGCGGACGAAGGGGCCGGGGACTGCGCCGTTGAAGGTCCAGTAGGTGAAGGTGGTTCCGTCGGCGAGCTGGCCTTCGACTTCGATGGCTTCAAGGTTGACAACAACGGTTGTTGGTTCGCGCACTGCGAGAGGGGCGGGCAGGTCGGTTGGGTCGCGGACAACGTCTGCGCCAGTGGTGGGCTCCTGAGGAACGGCGGCTGCGGATGATTCGCCGTATGCGCCAGCGGGCAATCCATTGAGATAGTTGACCATGGCGTTGACTTCGTCGGTGGTGAGTGTGTCTTTCAATGCGGCAGGCATTACGTTGGAGGTACATGCGCCGGTGGGGCATTCAGGCGCGATGAACAAATTGGGGTCGAGAATGGATTCGCGGATGTATTCTTCGGCGGTGGCCGCTTTGCCGCTGTATGAGCCGCTATTGAAGTGGTCTTTGGCCATCATGCTCACATCCGCCAGGCTGGGGGCAATTACGCCGGCCGCGTTTGGTACACCGGGGATGGCGTGGCAGGTTCCGCAGGCGCCTTTTTCGAATGCGGCGAGGGTCTCAGCTTCGGAGTAGGTTTTGTCGCTGGCGGCTTTTGCTCCACAAGCGGCGATAAATATAGCGAATAACACAGCTATGGGAAGGAACTTCACGAACTTTTTCATTTTATTTTTATTCTCCTCAAAGGGTTTATATTTGCGCTGTTTCATGGTTGATGAAACAGGGATGTGTTGTAAGCCTTGTGAAAAACAGCACATTTAACAACAATATATCTTTTTTAAAGGATAATTTCTGTAACTTTTGTCACATTACATTTATCGGTTGACGATTTTCTGGCGAGAGTGTTATTATCGGGATGCCTACCCCCCTGGGGGGGGGTAAGATGGAAGAGACAGGCCTTATCTGGAAGCGAGAGGTACCCATGGAAAACGAAAACACGATCCGACGATTGAAAACCGTGGAAGGCCACCTGCGCGGCGTCATCCGCATGGTGGAGGAGGATACATACTGTATTGATGTTATCCGTCAGATTCAGGCTGTTGAAGCCGCGTTGAATAAGGTCAGCGCCCAGATTTTGGAGGGGCATCTTAATTCCTGTGTCACGACCGCCATTCAGGGTAACGATAAAAAGGAACGCGAGCGTGTGTTGAAGGAAATCACCGAAGTGTTCGAGATGTCTACGAAAGTGTAATCTACGTCCTGAGCGAAGTTGAAGGACATTCGTGACATGCGCTTCGACTCCGCTCAGCGCGAAGAAAATATCAAAAATAAAAATCATACAACCCAAGGAGAAATAACCCATGACCACAGTTACATATACCGTCCCCGCCATTTCCTGCGGACATTGCACCCACACCATCGAAAGCGAAGTGGGCGAATTGCAGGGTGTCCAATCCGTGAAGGCGGCCATTGACACGAAGAAAGTGGAAATCACTTTTGATGCGCCCGCGAGCGAGCAGACAATCAAGGCTTTGCTGGCGGAGATCAATTACCCCGCTGAAGGATTAATCACACTGTAGTTGATGACGGAACACGCTGTACGTAACAAATTCCGTGCAGTGTGTTCCGTTTGTAAGGAATTGAAATGGCTGATACAAAGCAATTAACCCTCCCCATCACTGGCATGACTTGCGCGAACTGTGTTGCCACAGTGGAACGCAACTTAAAGAAAATGGACGGTGTGCAAAGCGCGGTTGTGAATCTTTCTTCTGAGCGCGCCACCGTGGACTTTGACGCCGCCAAGCTTGGGCTGACCGATGTCATTGCGCGCGTCAACCGCGCAGGCTATGGCGTTGCCACAGGCGAAGCAGACCTGGTCATCAAGCGGCTTTCGGACGATAACGACGCGCGCCGTTTGGAGAAGGCGCTCACCAAGCTCGAAGGCGTGTTGGAGGCGCAGGTTACTTTCACCACTGAAAAAGCGCGTGTCAAGTATGTGCCCACCATTGTCACACAAGCCGAACTGCGCCGCGCCGTCTCCTCTGCGGGATTTGAAGCCATGGAACTCGGCGGCGAAGCGGAAGACGCCGAAGCGATGGCGCGCGAGCATGAGATCAACGAACAACGCCGCCTGCTCATCATTGGTTTGATTTTCACAGTTCCGCTTTTCCTGCTTTCGATGGGGAAAGATTTAAACCTGCTCCCCGCTTTCTTTTATACGGGCAATGCAATGGAGGGGATGGTCGAAGCCCAGCCGTGGTTTGGCTGGTTGATGCTCGCGTTGGCGTTGCCCGTTCAATTTTATGTTGGCTGGCAGTATTATGTCGGCGCGTACAAGGCATTGCGAAACAAATCCGCAAATATGGATGTGCTGATCGTGATGGGTTCATCCGCCGCATTTTTCTATTCCCTGCCGATCACCTTCGGCTTGTTGATGGGACACGTCTATTACGAGACGGCGGCGGTCATCATCACGCTGATCAAACTTGGAAAATTCCTGGAGGCGCGCGCAAAAGGACGCACTTCAGAGGCGATCAAAAAATTGATGGGATTGCGCGCCAAAACCGCCCGCGTCATTCGCGACGGGGTGGAGGCTGAAGTCTCGATAGACGATGTGCGCGTCGGAGACATGGTTCTCGTCAAACCTGGCGAGAAGATTCCCGTGGACGGCGTGGTGGTGGATGGCCGCAGCGCCATTGACGAATCTATGCTGACGGGTGAATCCCTGCCAGTGGAAAAGAAGCCTGGCGACCCTGTCATCGGCGCGACGCTGAATAAGCTGGGAATGTTGAAATTTGAGGCTACTAAAGTTGGCAAGGAAACTGCGCTCGCGCAGATCATCAAATTGGTGGAAGATGCGCAAGGAAGCAAGGCTCCCATCCAAAAGATCGCGGATCAGGTCTCGGCGGTGTTCGTGCCAATTGTGATTGCAATTGCCGCACTGACATTTTTCGGCTGGTATTTCTTTGGCCCCACTCTCCCGATCAACGCGGATGTGGACAACTTCACGCGCGCTCTCATCAACATGGTGGCCGTGCTGGTGATTGCCTGTCCATGTGCGATGGGGCTTGCCACACCGACCGCCATCATGGTTGGAACAGGCAAAGGCGCCGAGGCGGGAATTCTCTTCCGCAACAGCGAAGCGCTGGAACGCGCGGGGAAGGTCTCAGTGGTTGTTCTCGATAAAACAGGGACAATTACAAAAGGCCAGCCTGCGGTGACGGATGTAATTACGAATCACGAATTACGAATTACGAATGAGGAATTACTACGGCTTGCTGCAAGTGTTGAGCGCGGCTCCGAACATCCATTAGGCGAATCCATTTGGGCGGAGGCAACGACTCGCGGGTTGACTTTAGTAGAACCCACTGGTTTTAAAGCAGAGGCTGGGCATGGCGTTCAGGCCGAGGTCGAAGGAAGAAGCGTCATTGTCGGGAACAAGCGAATGTTCGAGGCGCGCGGAATCCAGTTAGGGAATCTTGAATCCGAAGTGTCGCGTCTTCAATCCGAAGCAAAAACAGCCATGCTGGTTGCAATTGATAACCAGGCCGCGGGAATTATCGCGGTGGCGGATACGATCAAGGACAGCTCGAAAGATGCGATTGCCGTCCTGCACAAAATGGGTTTGAAAGTTGCGATGATCACAGGCGATAACCAAAAAACCGCCGAAGCAATTGCCAAACAGGTTGGCGTGGATACGGTGCTTGCCGAAGTATTGCCTGAAGGCAAATCATCTGAGGTCAAAAAACTTCAATCTCCAATCTCCAGTTCTCAACTCCCCAATGTCGTCGCCATGGTTGGCGACGGCGTCAACGACGCGCCCGCGCTCGCGCAAGCCGATGTAGGACTCGCGATTGGGACGGGAACAGATGTGGCAATGGCCGCCGCTCCCGTGACCTTGATGAGCGGCGATCTGCGCGGTGTTGCGCGCGCAATTATGCTCTCACGCAAAACGCTTTCCACCATCAAGCAGAATCTATTCTGGGCGTTTATCTACAACGTGATTCTGATCCCTGCGGCCATGTTGGGATATTTGAACCCCATGCTTGCCGCTGGCGCAATGGCGTTTAGCAGTGTGTTCGTAGTTACGAATAGTTTGCGCCTGCGCGGACAGAAAATATAAAAGCACGTGGATAGGTATACTGGGCGCGGCCATGAATTGCGGTTTTCCTTTTTAACGCAAAGTCACAAAGTCGCAAAGATTCAAGGGCTTTTCCTTCGCGCCTTTGCGACTTGGCGTTAAGAATTTCATTCGACAAAAGCGCAATTTGTTCCCAAAGCGCAATTTGTTCCCGTGTTCAGTATAGTCAGGTAGTCAGGTAAACAGGTAGACACGTAGACACCTGTTTCCCTATTTACTTGTTTCCCTGTTTACTTGTTTACTTGTTTCCCGTTCCCCCGTCTACTTCTTCCGAGGCCAAATGCAGAAACAAAAAAACAAACCCATTGACCCCGTTGTAATCGTCATGCTCGGCGTTGTGTTCGTTGCAATCGCAGTCGCAATGATCGCATTTCAACCTAATTCAAATTCCATCAACATCGCCGCAGGCGCAGGCACGCTGAGCCAGCTTCTCGTTGCATTTGTCACTGGCATCACCACAGGCGGATTAAGCTGTCTCGCCGTGCAGGGTGGTTTGCTGGCAAGTTCCCTCGCTCATCAGATCGAGCAGGACTACGTCGAACACGCGGCGAAAAATAAAAAAGTAAAAACAGCCCCGCGTTCCAACTCCGCTTTGCCTATCGCATTGTTTCTGCTTGCAAAACTGGTCGCGTACACATTGCTCGGCGCGCTCCTCGGCTGGCTGGGTTCGTACCTCACCCTCAGCCCGCTCACCCGCGCCTTCCTCATGATCGCCATCGGCATCTTCATGATCGGCAACGCCCTGCGCATGTTCAACGTCCATCCCATCTTTCGCTATTTCTCCATCGAGCCGCCGAAATTCATCACGCGCTACATTCGCCGCACCGCCAAAGGGACAGACACCGCCACGCCAATTTTTCTCGGCTTGCTCACCGTCTTCATTCCTTGCGGCGTCACACAAGCCATGATGGCAACCGCCCTCGGCACAGGCAGTATCGCCATGGGCGCCGCCCTCATGTTCGCCTTCACCCTCGGCACCAGCCCCGTCTTTTTCATCATCGCCTATTTGACAACCGAGCTTGGTTCACGCCTTGAAAAATTCTTCATGCGATTCGTAGCCGTGCTGGTTCTGATTTTGGGATTTGTGACTCTCGACGGCGGACTCAATTTGATGGGCTCCCCCTTCTCGCTTCAAAACTTAACCCTTCGACTAACCGCTCAGGGCGCCGCCCGCAACTGGTTCCCGTCCGAAAGCATTGCCTCCGCCCAAACAGATTCCTCCCAACCCTCCGCAGACGGCTCCATCACCCTCCAAGTCCAAAACAGCGGATATTTCCCCACCACCCTCAAAGCCCCCGCTGACAAAGACTTCACTTTGAATCTCGTCACCAACCAAACCTACTCCTGCGCCAGAGACTTTGTCATCCCTGCCTTGAATTTTTACGAACTACTTCCCGATACTGGAACCGTTCAAGTTAATATCCCCGCTCAAAAAGCTGGCTCCACGCTCTTCTTCACCTGCTCCATGGGCATGTACACCGGGCAGATCGTTTTTGAATAAAAACCTTTCTTTCTTCTTTCCTCTTTCTTGAGGAGGAAAGAAGAAAGAAGAAAGAAAACTTCATGATCAAAAAAACCTTCAAAATCCCCGACATGACCTGCTCCAACTGCGCCATGAAACTCGAATCCCTCGAAGATTCATTGGACGGCGTGAAGGAAATCAACGCCAGCTATCACAGGTTGGAAATGGTCATCGAATATGACGAATCGAAATTGAACGATGAACAGATCGTAGCGGCGGTGAGAAAAAAAGGTTATCAGGCGGAAATAATATAGAAACTATTTTCATGCGGCTGCCCAAAGCCACTTCCAATTCTTATACTGAACCCTGTGCATTGCTTGGATAACATCGTCCGGCTGGGGGTCAATGCTTACTGCTTCAAGCTGAAATCGGGCATCAACTGTGTTTCCCCACGTAGGTGGTTTGGTTGTGATGGAATATTGGGAGGGGTAATATTTATTGTCAATTACCAGTTGTGTGGTTTTTCGCGAGAAATCCACAGCCATTTTTGCGGTATGCCATTTCGTGTCAACGTTTTTCTGACCAACATGAACCCATCGATTGCCGTTCCAGGCTCGCAAGGTACCCTGTGGGTCTTCTTGATCGCCCCATGGGTTAATCAGCCATTGAAATGCCATTCCATAGTCTTGCCGTGTGGCGGCGCCGTCCCAAATAAAAATGCCGCATTCCACCGTCTGCCCATTGAGGGTTAAATTTATGTTCTGCTCGGGTAAATAGGGGAGTCGAAATAAAAAACTGCAAATATGAAAATAATTTAATAACGCAGGATTCACTACTTTTTTGTAGGTTATATTGTGTGCCATGATAACGCGTTTCAATACATTCGCTCTCACTTCACTGTATCCCGCTTGGTGAATGGTTTTGATGTCGTTGTCATTTACGCCCCCTTCCGGATATTCCGCATCCCCCCTTTTGACAATCCATCCATTCAAATTCGTTCCCTTAATTAATGTAGGGCTTTCTGCTTCCCTGGCCTGCACAGGGTTGAATTTCGTTGCTGCAATTCCTCCGGCCAGTAACGCTCCGCCAAATTTGAGAAAATCACGTCGGTTTATCATCTCTGCCTCCTTACTTTATCCAGACCCATAGATACTCATCAACGGGAGTGTTGTATCCTTCCACCCATATTTTAATTTCTGTTTCCCCGGAGCCGGGATCACCGATATCAAGTATTGTTCCAGAAACAACGTTTTTATACTCTCTCACGGGGACCGGATTTGCTTTTTGGTAGGTCTGGACGGTCATCACGCAGCGCTCCCCGCTTGGCGGCGTCCACGAAACGGGAATCTCATTATTAACTTGAAAGGCCGCCGCATGTGCCTTTTCCTTTGTGACCGTTGGCGCGGAAATCTTTGCTTTTAAGCATGGATCACCGGTAGGCCAAAAGATTGCCAGAGTAATCCCCACGATTACCCCAATTAGAATCCCGACAGAAGCGCCTATGCTAATTGAACGATTTGTTTGTTTGTCACTCCTTTTCCTGTTAATCAGGTACGCACTTATAATGCCCCCCGTTGTTGTAATGATGGTGGTAATCAGCGTTCTGATGATCTCGTTCGTTGAATCGGGCATAATTACTCCTTAATCACGGATCGTAATCGAGCTACAAAAACAACCTTATCATCACAAGGCCTGTTGACTTCTTGTTTTGTCTTGACAGAGAAATATATCTATTTTTTGTTTGTCCGAATATTGAAAAACGGTACCAGATACTCTACATCTATATCCACGTGTGCTTGTTAAAAATACTATACAATAGATTATGTTGAATTACAAGTTCTTATTACTTGCTTCGTATGGCGAAACATTCAACATGCTGGTGTATACTGGCCCCATGCCCAAATACTACACCCCAAAAGAAGCAAATGAATCATTGACCATCGTCCGCCCGCTGGTGGAGGAGATGATGGCAATCAGCGAGAGAATTCGCGCACACCAGCCTGAGCTATGGGCTGTGGCGCAGAAAGCGGCAGGGAATGGCGGCAGTCCCGCCCTTAGCAAGCTCCTCCCCGATTTTGACAGACTGCATGAAATTTTGCATCAAGTCCTGGGGATGGGGGTCGAGGTCAAGGATTTGACCATCGGGTTGATCGACTTCGTCGCCTTGCGCGATGGCAGGGAAATCTATCTGTGTTGGCAATGCGGGGAGGGGAGTATCAGGTACTGGCACGAGATCGAAGCGGGGTTTGCGGGCCGCCAGTTAATTGACTGGGAATAGGTCATTGTTATATCCCTCGAATCGTTTATACTTCCGCGCATCCAAATTACACTGGCAGAAAATCAATGACCCTATCCACCATTGGACGGTATGAAGTAGAAGCTGAGTTGACGCAGGGCGGCATGGGCGTTATTTTTTTGGCGCGTGACCCCTACATTCAGCGTCAGGTCGTTGTCAAAGTTTTGATGTACAAACATACATTAGACGATCTCTATCGCGAGTTCTTCCAGCGTGAAGCGGAAGTGATCGCCGCGCTGGAGCACCCCTGCATTGTGCCGATCTATGATTTCGGCTGGCATGGGCAACAGCCTTACATCGTCATGCGCTACATGGCCGCAGGCAGTTTGGACGACAGACTCAAAAAAGGGGAAATCAAACTCACTGAAATGGCGCATATCCTCAAACGTGTGTCCGAAGCGCTGGACGCCGCCCACGCGGGCAACATCATCCATCGTGACGTTAAACCATCCAACATCCTTTTTGATTCAACAGGCGAGGCCTTCCTCTCCGATTTCGGCATTGCGAAATCCAAAGCCATTTCTGATGATGAAGGGGAGTGGCTGGTGGGCACGCCCGCGTACATGAGTCCTGAACAAGTGAAAGGGAATCGCGTGGATGGCCGTTCCGATATCTATGCCCTCGGTGTTGTACTGTATCGACTGCTCTCAGGCAAACTGCCCTTCGCCTCCGAATCCACCACGGCGTTGATCAACATGCATGTCGAACTTCCCATTCCCGATATTCGGCAGGTAAAGGCCAACGTCCCTGCCGTGTGGCAGGAGGTTGTCGCGAAAGCGATGGCCAAAGACCCCAATGACCGCTACGCCGCCGCAAGCGATTTTGCCCGCGATGTAACCGAAGTGGTTTCAGGCAAGTGGTATTTGAGAAAGCTGTAAGAGACAACGCTCCATGCTCATCAAAGACCTTGTTGCCATTGGGACAAGGTCTTATTTTTTTTTAGTAGCGGTTACTTTGTAAGTGATGACAATGTTGAGCCTCCAAGCGAACTTTTTTAACGCGAACACTTGCGCCGCGTGCCAGTGCGGTGTGGCGCGAATTTGGCGAATTTCGCCAAAATTTTAAAAAATTCGCGGCATTCGCTCATTTCGCGAAATTCGCGTTGAGAATTATCACTTACTTTTCAACCACCGCCTTTTTTTTACCTGTTTACCTGCCTGCCAAACCATCCAAGGAGAAGAATGAACAAAGGTATTCTCAGCGGCATTGCCGCCTATGCACTGTGGGGATTTTTCCCGATTTATTGGAAATTATTACATGATGTGCCCGCCCTGCAACTGCTCGGACACCGCATCGGCTGGTCGTTTGGCCTGTTGATGCTTTACATTCTGCTCACCAAACAATGGAACGATTTCCGCACCCTGGCCTTCCATCGGAAAACCATTGGCATATACGCCGTGGCGGGCGTCTTGCTTTCCTTGAACTGGCTGGTATATGTGTGGGGCGTCAACGCTGGCTTCATCATCGAGACGAGCCTCGGCTATTTCATCAACCCCCTCCTCAGCGTTTTGTTTGGAGTTTTATTTCTGCGCGAAAGACTGCGCCCCATGCAATGGGTTCCCGTGGTAATTGCCGCCATTGGCGTCATCTACCTCACCGTCACCTACGGCAGTCTGCCGTGGATCGCGCTCTCGCTTGCAGTAACTTTCGGCTTGTACGGCCTCGTCAAAAAACTCTCCCCGCTGGGTTCGGTCTATGGCCTCACCCTCGAAACAGGCATCGTCTTTCCAATCGCGCTGATCTATCTTACAGTGATCCAGTCCAACGGCACGGGCGCATTTCTGCACGGCGGCTTGACGGTGGATGTCCTCCTCGTTGGCGCAGGCATCGTCACCACCATTCCATTGCTCATGTTCGCCTCCGCCGCAAAACAAATCCCATTGAACATGATCGGCGTCCTGCAATATTTTGCGCCCACCATTCAATTTCTCATCGGCGTATTTGTTTACAAGGAACCTTTCGACACCACGCGCCTGATCGGCTTCAGCATCGTCTGGCTCGCGCTCGTCATCTTCTGGGTTGAAAATCTCATCGCGCATCGCGCACCCGTTCAACCCATCCCTGAATTGGGCGAAGGCTGATGAAACTGCTTTTTATCGGCGGCACGGGCCTCATCAGCTCCGCATGTGCGGAGCTTGCAGTTCAACAAGGCCACGAGCTTTTTCTTTTGAATCGCTCCTCTTCGGCAAAATACCCCGCGCCCAAACATGCGACTACTTTACAGGCAGATATCCACGCTGATTCATCGCCTCTTTCCGCCCTGTTAGCTGGTCATCGTTTCGACGCAGTGGTCGACTTCATTGCATTTTCCCCGCAAGACATCGAACGCGATATCTCCCTCTTTCGCGGCAAGACCGATCAATTCGTATTCATCTCGTCTGCCAGCGCCTACCAAAAGCCAGTTAAAAATTATCTCATCACCGAAGAGACACCGCTGGAGAATCCATTTTGGGAATATTCGCGAAACAAGATTGCCTGCGAAGAAAAGTTGATGAACGAGTATCGCGCCAGCGGATTCCCCGTCACCATCATTCGGCCTTCCCACACTTACGGCCCTTCGCAGATTCCATTTGCAGTGGGGAGCTGGCTGAACCCGTGGACTTTGGTCAACCGCATGAAGCAGGGTAAGCCCGTCATCGTCCCTGGGGATGGCACATCTCTTTGGGTTTTAACGTGGAACGAAGATTTCGCAGTCGGTTTGCTTGGCCTGCTCGGAAATAAAAAAGCCATCGGCGAGGCCTTCCACGTTACATCAGACGAAGTTCTCAGTTGGAATCAAATCTACCTCGAAGCGTATCAGGTCCTCGGTCAGGCGCCGAACGTGGTTCACATCCCCAGCGATTTTATTGCGCGGTTCGATGAACATGCAGTGGGCAGTCTCATCGGCGACAAATCCAACAGCGTGGTGTTCGACAACAGCAAGATCAAACGCTTCGTGCCCGAATACAACTGCAAAGTGAAATGGAGCGAAGGCCTGCGCCGCTCGCTGGCGTGGTTCGAGGCGCATCCGCAATTCCAAACGATAGACGGCGAATCCAATCAACTTTGGGATAAAATTATCGAAGCATACGAAAAAGCTATTCCATAAAATTCCCGCCATGGGTATAAATTCAGTAAACGAGGTTGCGATGATGGATAAAAAGAAAGGTGTGATTGGCATTCTAACCGGGGGCGGCGATGTGCCGGGCTTGAACCCAGCTATTCGGGCGGTAACGATCCGCGCTTTGCGTGAGGGCTATCAAGTAATTGGCATCCGCCGCGGCTGGGGCGGGCTGGTGGATATTATCCGCGAGAAGGATGCCGATAACAGCAATAATTTTCAAGTGCTCAGCGAGGAGATCGTCAACCGCGCAGGGCGCACAGGCGGCACATTCCTGCACACCTCGCGCACAAACCCAGGCAAGGTTAGGAAGGCGGATGTCCCTGAACATTTGCAGGGCAAGTATGCTGAAGAGAAAAATGACCTGACAGCCGAAGTTCTCAAAAATCTTGATTTTCTCGGCATAGATTATATGATCCCGATTGGGGGCGACGATACGCTCAGCTATGGAGTGCGGCTCTATCAGGAGGGATTCAAAGTCGTCGCCATCCCAAAGACGATGGATAACGATGTGCCAGGCACGGATTATTGCATCGGCTTTAGCACCTGTGTCACCCGCACCATTTCATTGACCAACAGCCTGCGGACGATTGCCGGGTCGCATGAACGCCCCATGATTCTTGAAGTGTTTGGGCGTTATGCCGGGTTTACCGCCATGCTGCCCACCATGGCCGGGGCCGCAAACCGCTGTGTGATACCGGAATATAAATTTAATATTGACCACCTGACGGAACTGCTGATAAAAGACCGCGATGCCAACCCCAGTCATTATTCGGTGTTGTTGATTTCAGAAGGGGCCATGTACGAAGGCGGTGAAATGGTGTTCAAAGACCGCTCCACTGATGCGTACGGTCATGCCAAATTGGGGGGCATTGGCGACCTGGTTTCCGAGCGGATCAAGGAACTTTCGCCGAATCACAATAATGGCAAGACGGTGGATGTGATCAACCAGAAACTGGGCTACATGGTGCGCGGCGGTGACCCGGATGCAATCGACTCGATTGTCCCAATGGCGTTTGGCAACCTCGCGCTCGACCTGGTGTTGGGCGGCATCCACGGCAGGCTGGTGGTTTTGAAGAATGGCCGCTACGATAATATGCCGTTGGATATTGTCACATCCACGAAGAAGCTTGTGGATGTAAGCCGTTTTTACGACACCGACCGCTACCGCCCCAAGTATGAAAATTTCGAGATGAAGCCGCTGTTCATCATGACCAGCGAGTTGTAGATTTTAGTGCGAGGGTTAAAAAATACGAGAGTCGGATTGCAAATCCGACTCTCGTTTGTGTAATCAGCCGCCTCGGCGCCGCAACCCTTCGGCTGGTTCAGGGCAGGCTTTCATGTTGCGCGTGGTTTGAGGAAAGCCACGGTACTGAATAAATTGCGGGAGTGGCTAATGTAGTGGGCTTGCCAAAAGATTTAACTACGGAGCACACGGAGGTCACGGAGAAAAACTCTTAGAAATCTCTGTGTACTCTGTGATCTCTGTGGTGAGAGGTTTTTTTAGCCCATTCTTTTAGCCACTCCCTAAACTGCGTAACATCAGTTATTCGGCGTGGTTTGAGTATAATTGTCCAAATTTTCTGTGAGGAGAGTTTAATATGAATTTTGCGATGTGGAAGAAAGCATTACAAGTTATCCCTGATGTGTCGAAAGAGGAGTGGGATGGATTGGATGTGATATCCAAATGGCTGATCTCCACTCGCGCCGCAGTTCTTGTTATGACATTTATTTCCGCCGCGCTGGCAGGTTTGTTCGCCTGGCGTGACGGGTCGTTTGACTTACTCCCCTGGCTGGCTCTGGTGTTTGGCCTGATCATGGCCCACGCCTCGAACAACATCTTCAACGATTACACAGACTTCGTCCGCGGGGTGGATAAGGACAATTACTACCGCAACATCTATGGCGCACAGCCCATTGCCAAAGGGTTGATGACCAAACGCCAGCATCTGACTTATTTTGCGGTGACGGGCCTGCTTGCCTTTGTTGCCGGGCTGTACCTGATCTTCGTCAATTCCAACGACCCGGTGATTTGGGTGTTGCTTGGTCTGGGCGCTTTCTTTGTCCTCTTTTACACCTGGCCTCTCAAATACATTGCTCTCGGTGAAGTAGCCGTTCTGTTGGTGTGGGGACCGTTGATGATCGGCGGCGGATATTATGTGCTGGCACATCAATGGAATTGGAATGTGGTTCTCGCCTGCCTGCCTTATGCGCTTGGCGTAACCACCGTGATCTTCGGCAAGCACATTGATAAACTGGATAAAGACAGGGAAAAGAAAATCAACACCCTGCCGGTGGTGATTGGTGAAAAGGCCTCCCGCTTTACCGTGCTGGCGATGATGATCATTCCGTATTTTCTGACTATGTACTTGATTGCCATCAAATTCTTCACCCCGATCATGGCGGTTGTGTTTTTGGCGGCTCCCACCTTTTTGCGTATGTACCCTGTTTTCCTCAAGCCCAAGCCTGAGACCAAACCTGAAGGTCAGCCTGGCTGGCCGCTGTATTTTGTGGGCTATGCTTTCTACAATAACCGCGGCTTTGGCATGTATTTCATGGTCGGTTTGCTGTTGGATATTGTTCTCAGGATACTGCCATTCACACAAAATTTCTGGCGGTAGAATCAGCCTGATGGTTGGAATCAAGCCTCCCGTAGTTTGAAGCGGGGGGCTTTTTTATGTGTCGCCCGCATTCAATCGCTCATTGGAGAGGAAATAGGTTTGCGCGGGGAGGAGCAGGTGCCAGCGTTTGCCTGTGGCGTAGACGGTGGTACAGCGGGAGCGCGGCAGGCGTTTGATTAGCGCTGAGTCGTATAACAGAATGGAACGGCTGGTGATGCTTTCGATGACGGTCCAATGATCGTGATAGCCCTGCAAACCCAAAATGATGGAGCGTCCGGGGGTTCCATTTAGAAAGGTTTGCATGGATTTCCAGAAGGCTGTCAGGTCTGGGTTTGGTACGCCGCGCCAGGGGATTTCCACATTCGAGATGCGTTTGCGGCCCACCACTTTTTTCAGGATGACGAGCATTTCGGTGTGGATGATGCCGCCGATCAGGAACTTGGTTAATAAGCCGCGGCGGGAGAGGTAATGGATCAGGCCGTCGAATAATTGCTGGGTTTCTTCGTCGCTGGAATGGTTGACGATGCGCTCGGCGTTGATGATGCTGTATAAGCCGCAGAGCGAATCCAGGCCGCCTTGTTGGTAGGGGGGCATTCCTGATGAGGTTTGATAATACCTGCGCATGGAGAATCTGGTTTAATCCTTTTGCCAAAATACAAGATGTTGCAGACTTGGCTCATGTGTAGACTCTGTACAATTGATCAAAACCTTTTAACGCGAGCTACGCAAATTGGGCGAACACTTGCGCTGCGCGCCAGCGCAGTGTAACGCGAATTTTTTTGCGTCATTCGCCTCATTCGGAAAATTCGCGTTAAGTTTTTTGCTCTTTGAAAGTCCGAGCATTCAGCCTGCACACTCTTTATACATGAGCCGCAGACTTTTCATTCATCTGCAACATCTTGTGGTTATTCGCTGTGGATTTGCTGGTGCAAAGCCCGCATGTTGCGCCGATGCAGAGTCTCTGCGAGGCCGCCGAGGTAGACGCGGCTCTTGCCGCAACTTTCAATGGTGATCTCATCGAGGAATTCATCCACGTTTTTGCGCTTGCCCGCAGATTTGGCGGCCTTCTTGATGTTGTTGAGGTAATTCAAATTTTCTTTTACAGCCGCGTCTATTTCGCCGCGCAGGATGATGTCGCCGTGTCCCTGGATGATGTTTTCAAGCCCCATGCGCCCGATCTTTTTGATGGAGGCCAGCAGATCGTCCACGTCGCCGTCTACGATGTAGGGGAGGGGCATGAAGGCGTCGCCGGCGAAGAGCACGCGGTCTTCCTCCACCAGTACAGAGATGCCGTCGTCGCTGTGGCCGAAGGCGGGGGCGAGGATGAGATTCTTTTTCCCGACGCGCATGGCCATTTCACCGGAGGCAAACGTCAGGTGGGGAGGAACGATCTTTACCTGCCGAAGGTTTGCATTCTGTTTGCGCGAACCTTCCAGGGAGGGAATCCCGTTTTCGATCAAATATTCCCTGCATTTTGCATGGCCGATAATCGTTGCGCCGGGGAAGAAGCAGTTGCCCCAGGTGTGATCGGCATGATAGTGCGTATTGATGACATAACGAACCTGCACGCCCAGCTCATGTTCGATGAACTCGCGCATTCCAAGGGTTTCTTCGGGGAGGGCGAGGGTGTCTATTACCACTGCCCATTGCGGGCCGACGATGACGCCAGCCGTTACCTGGGCGTAGACTTCACTTTGGAACCAAAACACATTTTCTGATACTCGTTCTCGGTGCATACTCACAACCTTCTTAATCAAATTTATTCTTCTCTACCGTACATCCAAACCCTAAAGGTCTCCATTCCCTTCGCAAATTCCTGATTGGCAAGAAAGACCTTTAGGGTTTTTTACGAGGAAAATGTACGGTAGCAAAATTTATTCTAAGTATACTGGGCGCGGTCAGGAACTGCGCTTTTATTCAACAGGGATTCGGCGGGCTGACCCACAGGGTGCTTCGCAAAGCCCTGCCTCAGTACGTTGAAGTCGGCTGAAGCCGACTGGTTTGAGTCCGCTTTAGCGGACTTGCATGTACTGAGCAGGGGATTTATCCCCGCGAAACGGGCGGCAGAAAACCGCAATTTGTAACCGCGCACAGTATAGTTTGACAATGGCACATTTCAAAACCTTTACCGCAAAGTCCACAAAGGGGCACAACACTTGCGCCGCACTGCGTTTGTTGCAGTGCAGGTGAGGAGAGCAAAAGGCTAAAAACGAAGGTTTCCTTCGTGACACTCACCTGAACTGGCGCACGGCGCAAGTGTCGTGCCTTTGTGGTTTTGTACTTTGGTTTCAGTCTTAATGTGACATTGTCAAAGTAGTGCTTACGCGGGACCTCAAAGAACTTTCGCAAATTTAACTACGGGTACGATGTTGCGAATTGGCACGAATTATTTAGAAATTCTCGTAATTCGCGGCGAAATGATTTTGAACCGCGTAAATATTACTATTGTTAATAGCACACTATAGCATAAATTTCAAGTTGACTAGACAAATTTGAGGGACAAAAAAAAACCTCGGGGTCTCTAAGACTCCCGAGGTCTGCTGATGACTAAATATGTATTGGCGTTCCGCTTGCGCCGTGCGCCGCTTCCATGAGCGTTTCACTCAGTGTTGGGTGCGCATGAACGTTCCTTGCGATCTCGTGCGGGGTGAGTTCCATCATGCGAGCCAGGGTAAGTTCGGGGAGTAGTTCGGTCACTTCGGGGCCGATCATGTGGGCGCCGAGAATCTCGCCATATTTTTCGTCCACCACGATCTTCACGAAGCCCGCATAATCGCCAAGCCCAAGCGCCTTGCCATTGGCCTGGAAGGGAAAGCGGCCAATCTTAATATTGTAGCCCTTCTCTTTTGCCTGCGCTTCGGTCAGTCCGAACGAAGCCACCTGCGGATAGGAATATGTGGCGCGCGGCATCATTTCATAATCGAGCGTCACGGTTTCATGTCCGCCAATGTGTTCGGCGGCGACAATGCCCATCGCCGAGCCGACATGCGCCAGCATGAGTTTGCCCGTCACATCCCCGACCGCCCAAATGCCAGGCACGTTCGTCTGCATCTTTTCATTCACTTCGACAAAGCCGCGCTCGTTGATCTGCACGCCGACTTCTTCGAGGCCAAGTCCCTTTGAATTGGGACGGAAACCGATCGCGACTAAAGCCTGGTCTGCTTCCAGTACTGTTTCTTTTCCCCCCGCTGACACTTTAACCTGCACGCCTGTTTTGGTTGCTTCCACAGATTCAACTTTATGGCTCGTCATGATCTTAATGCCGCGCTTCTTGAATTCCTTTTCGAGTTCCTTCGAGACTTCTTCATCTTCCAGCGGCACAACGCGCGGCAACATTTCAACGATGGTCACATCCACGCCGTACGCGCTCCAGATGGTGGAAAATTCCACGCCGATGGCGCCAGAGCCGATGACCACAACGGATTTGGGGAGTTTGTCTTGCAGGATGGCTTCCCAATAGGTGACGACCTTGTCGCCGTCCACTTTCCACACGGGCGGGACCATGGCGCTCGCGCCCGTGGCAACGATGATGTTCTTTGCTTTGAGTTCTGTGATCTTTCCATCTTTGTCCGTCACGTTGAGCGTGTCTTTGGCCTTGAACTTCGCCTCGCCCATGAAGACGGCGATGTTGTTCTTCTTCATCAAAAAGCCGACGCCTTTGGTCAATCGGTCTGAATTCTGGCGCGAGCGTTTGACGGCTACGCTGTAATCCAGTTTCAGGTTATCGAAGGAGAAGCCAAAGTCCTTGCCGCGTTCGCGCAGGGTGTGAGCCACTTCCGCATTTTTGAGCAAGGACTTGGATGGGATACAGCCTACGTTTAAACATACTCCGCCCATCCATTGCTTGTCCACGATTGCGACTTTCTGTTTCAATTGCGCGGCACGGATTGCGGCCACATATCCCGCGGGGCCCGCGCCGATCACAACGACATCAAAATTTTCTGCCATTGAAAATACTCTCCTAAATATAAAAGGTTAAGGGGATTATACCCTTAACCTTTTTTGTCTTTCGTAAAACAAGTCCTGTAAAACAAGTCTATAGACTTGTTTTACAGGGTTGCGCGCAAAAATTCAATTGTCCGATCCCATGCCAATTGCGCGGATGCGGAGTCATATTCGGGGCGGTCAGACTCAACGAACCAGTGACCAACTCCGGGGTAGGTGTGAAGCGTCGCATCCACGCCCGCGGATTTAAATTCCGCGAACGTTTTTTCCACATATTCGTTCGGCTCCCATTCGTCGTTATCGCTGTAATGCCCCATCACTTTGGATGTGACCTTTCCATAATCCGCGTATTCATTGCCGTAGAAAAGAACCGTCGCCCCGACCTGCTCCGGGGTGGTGGATGCGACGATCAGCGCCCAGCCTGCGCCCATCGAGAAACCGACCAATCCAATCTTTCCTTTCACCATGCTTCGCAAATATTCTTTTGCCGCCATCACCGTATCGCCCACAAGTTGACTGTCACTTTTTTCCATCAACTCTTTGGCTTCGTCAATGGTCTTTGCGATCTGCCCGTTACGCATGTCTGGCGCGAGGACGGTAAATCCCTGCTCGGCGAGGCGGTCGCATACCTGCTTGAAGAACGGCTTCAAGCCCCACCAGGCATGAAGCAATAACACGCCAGGTCCGCCGCCGTTTGCAAGATAGGCGTTGACTTTTTTATCGTTCACACTTAATTGGATTTCAGAAGTTTGAATGGACATGGCAAATCTCCTTTGGATCTAAACCCAGCGCCTCACCCTTGAACTGTAGCCTGTGTACTGCTCTTTGAATTTTTTCTCCAGATAGGCTTCTTCCTTCTCGATCACCAGCCGACTCATGGTGGTGGCAAAAAACGGCGCGGCAACGAAGCCCCACAGAGAACCGTAATTCAACGGGAAGCCAATCACCATCAGGAAAAATCCCAGATAGATCGGGTTGCGTGTGAGGCGGTAAATGCCGCCCGTCACCAGCATCTTGACCGATCCATGCGGGTCGAGGGTTGTGCGCGCCTTGCGAAATTCGATGAATGCGCCCACGCCGAGCATAAAGCCAATGAAGGTTAAGCCGAGGCCGATGGTTCTTCCAATCGCAGGGACTTCAAATGGAATGGGGAAAAATCTTTGCAACACCATCGCCACGACGAGATAAAATAACGCGACAAACGGCGGGTGAATGTTCTTGTTGATGTTCGGGCTGTCTTTTTGTTTTTCGCTCATCTGATTAACTCCAGTTTTCCAACGTCTCTTTGACCTTCGCCAAAAACCAATCCGCAGATGCGCCATCGAGAATGCGGTGATCGAACACGAAGGACATGTACACCATCGGGCGGATGGCAATTGCGTCATCCACAACGATCACACGTTTTTGCATTGCGCCGATTCCGAGAATCCCACACTGCGGCTGGTTGATGACGGGGAATGCGAATAAAGAGCCGCTGATTCCGTGATTGGTCAACGTGAACGTGCCGCCTCTCACTTCATCGGGTTGCAGTTTCTTCGAGCGGGCGCGTGCCGCCAAATCGTTGACCGAGCGCGCCATCGCCAGCAGGGAGTGATTGTCCGCGCCTTTGATGACAGGCACGATCAAACCTTCCTCGCCAAGTGAAGTTGCCATGCCGAGGTTGATATTCTTGTGAACAAGAACGCCTTCATCGCTCCACGAAGAATTGACAATTGGGTAGGCTTTCAGCCCCGCAACAATGGCGGTCATAAAATATGCCGTGAAAGTGAGGTTGACTCCGTCCCGCTCAAATGCGGCTTTGTTCGCGGCGCGATGTTTCGCCACGCGAGACATATCCGCTTCCATCACGGTCAACACATGCGGGGAGGTATGTTTGGATTCGACCATGTGATGCGCAATGGATTTTCGCATGGTGCTGTGTTTGATCAATTGATCGCCAGCCACGGGCGTGACCACGGACGATGGACGACTAACCACGGTCTGTGGTCTATAGTCTGTCGTCTTTTTCCCGCTTTCAACAAACGCCAACACATCATTCTTCGTGATGCGTCCGCTCATGCCTGTGCCGCTCACTTGGGACAAGTCCACGCCATGCTCGGCGGCGATCTTTGCAACGACGGGGGAGATGAAGCCCAAGTCCGTGTTGCGTGGTGCGTGATTCGTAATTGGTGATTGGAGATTGGTAATTGGTAATTGGGAGGAGGCAGGTTTTTGCGCAGGCGTGACACTGTCCACTGCTTCCCCGGCCACTCCGATAATTGCCAGTAATTCCCCAACCTTCGCGGCCTGACCTTCCTGCATATCGATTCTCAGGATCACACCCGAAGCAGGCGCTGGGATTTCGGTATCCACTTTGTCGGTATTCACTTCGAGCAGGGGCTCCAGCTCGTTGATCGTGTCGCCAACCTGCTTGAGCCATTTTGTGACGGTGACTTCATCAACGCCTTCGCCGAGTCTTGGTACTAAAACTTTAGTTGCCATAATTTCTCCAGTTTTCAGTAAACAGTGGTCAGTGAACAGTGAACAGTGATCAGTTGTTGGTTGTGACGATGTATTCAGGGGCTTCTTCGCGGATGGTGCGTGAGGGGTCGCCGCAGAATAGTTCGGCTTTTTCGATCATGCCGCCCAACATGCGTCCGATTTCGAGGCATTTTTCGAGCAGTTGAGCGCTGGTTTTCTGGTCAATGTATTCACAATCCAGAGCGGTTTCGATCCAATGTTGCGTTTCCATTTGTTCGCCATCCGAATCAGTGAGTTTGCTGATAAAGTGCTTTTCATACCTGCGTTTTGCCCATGCCTCTGCAAGATTTGCGCCTATCGAGCGGGACGAGCGGCGAATTTGATCTGTCAGGGAATAAGTCTCATCTTTTGGAAATGACCTCGTAAGTTTAAAGATTTCCTGCTGTAACTGACGACTCTTCTTATAAACAATCAAATCACGAAAACTCTGTGCGTGCTGTAATCCACTCATTTCTGCTCCTTGTTCGTCCACTGATAACTGATAACTGATGACTGATAACTGATAACTGATGACTGATGACTGATAACTGATGACTGATAACTGATAACTGATGACTGATGACTGATGACTGATAACTGATGACTGATAACTGATAACTGATAACTGTTCACTGAAATACTGGATACTTCCCCGGATCAACCTCATTCATCATTTCATACACAGCATCGAACACCGTCTCCACATTTGGCTTGGACCAGTAATCGCCATCACTTCCATACGCGGGACGATGGGCTTTTGCAGAGAGCGTCCGCGCGGGGGAGTCTAAATGGAAGTAGCCGCCTTGCTTTTCGATGACTTCCTGCATCATGTAGGCCGTTGTTCCGCCTGGCACATCTTCATCCACAAATAAAACGCGCGAAGTCTTTTTGAGTGACTCAACGATCTCGTGGTGAATATCAAACGGCATCAGCGATTGCACATCGATCACTTCAACTTCGATGCCGACTTTGCTTAGCTTGTCTGCCGCTTCAAGAACGACACGACAGCACGCGCCGTAGGTGACAATGGTGACATCCTTCCCTGCGCGGATGGTTTCAGGGACGCCCAACGGCAAAGTCATTTCGGCGATGTTATCAGGCAGGCGTTCTTTGACGCGATAGCCGTTCAACACTTCCACCACAATCGCGGGTTCATCGGCTTTCAACAACGTGTTGTAAAAACCTGCGGCGCGGGTCATGTCACGCGGAACCAACAAATAAATGCCGCGCACAAAATTCAAAATGCCAGACATGGGCGAACCCGAATGCCAAATCCCTTCGAGGCGATGCCCACGCGTGCGGATGATGACGGGCGCTTTTTGTCCGCCTGCGGTGCGCCAGTGCAGAGATGCCAGGTCATCGCTCATCGTTTGGATCGCGTACAAAACATAATCAAGATATTGAATCTCGGCAATCGGGCGCAGTCCGCGCAAGGCCATGCCAATAGCCTGCCCCATGATCGTCGCTTCGCGAATGCCCGTATCCGTCACGCGGAACTCGCCATATTTTTCCTGCATCCCTTTGAAGCCCTGGTTCACGTCGCCAAGTTTGCCAACGTCTTCGCCAAACGCAATCAACCGCGGCTCACGCGCCAGTGCGGCATCGAAGGCGGCATTGACCACTTCAAAGCCGAACATGGTCGGCGACGAATCGGAATATGCAGGTTTTACTTCGTCCACCTTCAACGCCGTGCCCGAATACAAATGCGAGCCGTATCGTTCCAGATTAACTTTGTCGTCGTTATTTTTCCATGCGATTAAAACCTGCTTGACGGGATTCGACTCATCCCTGAGGATTCGCAACGCCTCATGCGTGATCGTGTGAATGTCGCGCCTCGTATACGACGGGAGGCCTGCCAGCCGATCTTTGAGCATTCGCAACTCTGACGCATGGCTCGACGAGCTTGCGATCTCGTCGAACATGTCCATCACCTGGTTGCGCTCGTCGGTGATGGGGGCGAGGTACGCATCCCACGCGGCTTTGCGGAATCCTTCCACAGCGGCGTAATCTGCCTTTTCAACAGAATCAAGCTCGGGTGCAGAAATGACGCGGTGTTCCAACATCCACGCGCGCATTTTTTTAAGTCCATCAAATTCTTCTTCCCATTTGAGTCGTTCGGGAGTCTTGTAGCGTTCGTGTGATCCGCTGGTGCTGTGGCCTTGCGGCTGTGTCACGTCAATGACATGAATGAGCGCGGGGATGTGATATTCGCGCGCGATCTCGGCGGCGCTGAGATAGGTCTCGATGAGCGCGGGATAATCCCATGCGCGGACGGTGTAATGGTCGTATCCGTTTTGGACTTGATCGGGCGTTGCAAGCGGGTCGCGCTCGAAGCCTTTGAGCAGTGAGCCGATATTTTCTTTGACCATTTGAAATTGATTGGGGACGGAGATGCCGTAGCCGTCATCATAAATGGTAAGGATGGCTGGCGCTTTGAGCACGCCAATGGCATTGACCGATTCCCAAAACAGACCTTCGGCAGTGGAAGCATTGCCGATGGTTGCAAATGCAACTTCATCCCCGTTATTTGAAAAATCCTTGAATTCATTTAATTCTTTTAACTTGCGATACAAAACGGATGCGTACGCCAGCCCCACGGCGCGCGGCATTTGCGCGGCGGTTGGGGAAATATCCGATGCGGTGTTGTACATCTGCGTTTGCGGACGCCATGAGCCGTTGGGATATAAATTGCGCGAGGCAAAATGCGCGTTCATTTGTCTGCCGCCGCTGGCGGGGTCGTAGGTGACATCGGCATGGGAGTACAACTGCGCAAAAAATTCCTGGATGCTCATCACGCCAAGCATGAACATCCAGGTCTGGTCGCGGTAATATCCCGAACGCCAGTCGCCTTTGCGGAAGGCGCGGGCGATGGCAAGCTGGGCAATTTCCTTGCCGTCGCCGAAAATCCCGAACTTTGCCTTGCCGCTGAGGACTTCCCTTCTGCCGATAAGCGAAGCCTGCCTGCTTTGATAGGCAAGGCGGTAATCTTTTATGATTTCATCTTTCTCGAGGGGCAACGCAATAGAACCCTTTTTCCTGGGCATGAACTCTCTCTCCTGAGTTTTAGTTGGGTGGGATTATAACGGAAGAACAAAGGATGAAGAAATGAAGAAAGAAAAAGTGTGCAAGCAAAGGTAGTCAGGGGAGGTAGATTGTTCGCTGGGCTGTGAACACCCCTCACCCTGCCCTCTACCCTTACGGGCACACGTCCCTCAGGGAGAGGGGGGAGTCGACACGGCGAAAAGTCTTCATACTTGGGGTGAGGGAAAAGGGGAAGGCTGACAACCTTTGCTTGCACACAAGAAAAAAGAGGAAAGAATAACGCGGACATTTCTGCCTGTTCACTTTCCACTTTCCATGCCAGGAAGGCGCAGACCCTGACTGTGTGGATTAAAGTTTTGGAAATGTGGCGCAAGTCTCTGACTTGCGAGGCAAATCAGAGATTTGTCCCACGCGGAGTGCCGAAAAAATATTCCACACCCGACGCTGACTAGTACTCTTTGGCATAAATAAGTCGGTGGTTGTAGTAGCGACTTCAGTCGCTTACCAAGCCTAAAAACGACTGAAGTCGTTACTACGAAATCAAGACGAATTTATGCCCGCCTGTACTAGTGTTTTGCGCTGACAGTAACTCTGTGCTAAAATTTATTTGATAATTATTTCAAAAAGGAGAGAACCATGAAAATTTTACGTCCCTTTATTTTTTTGGCAGGATTGCTTTTGGTTGTTAGTTTAGCCTGCGGCGGCACCGTGTCGAACGAGCCAACCGTTGCTCCCCAGGAACCGATTGTACAGCCAGACCAGCCGACCCCAATTCCGCCGACTGAAGCGCCTGTTGTTTCGGCAGGCCCCTACTTCACCGAAGAATTCGACTCTGACCCACAGTGGCATTATGAAATTATCAAGGGCAATGATAAATCCGACCCTGAGTCTGTGTCGTATAAATTTGACTCCAGCCGCATGATCGTCGAGATTCCAGAGGAAGCGCTTTTTGTGTATTATATTTACGAAGGCCAAACCTATGAGAACGTCCGCCTGGACATCAAAGTGGAGAATCGCGGCGTCAACAGCCAGCAAGTCAGCTTGATCTGCAACTTTGGGGATAACGCCTGGTATGAATGGGCAGTGCAAAGCGACGGAAGGTGGGAGTTGTTCGCCGTCAGCGATGGATATCATCGAATGCACAACGGCGCTTCCAATTTCATCAAACAGGGCAAGGATGTGAACGAATACGCGATGAGCTGTGTCGATAATGAAATTTCCTTCTTTGTCAACGGTGAAGAACCCAAAGGCAGTCCTTATATAGATCGTCAATATGCCCTGCGTGGCGGAAATGTCGGCTTTTCGATTTCATCGCTTCGGGCAATCCCCGTATTGATCGAAGTGGATTGGTTCAAGATTTCGGAACCTTAATAATTCACCTTACGCGATATTCCGAGGGGCGACCCAACAAAGCATAACCTTTTTTGATGGTGGGTCGAAATAAATGTTGACAACCGTAGCGCGAGATATTATCTCGCGCTACGTCATTTACTCAATGCCGCCACCCCCTTTTTTATTATTCCACCTTCCGAATCGCCAGCATGGTAAGGTCATCGCCCAATGGAACGAGGCCGATAAATTCATTCAAATGCTCTTCCACCGCAACAAGGACTTCATCTGAAGTGTGAGACTGGGTGGATGCCAACGCTTCCATTAATCGCCCATCGCCAAAGAGATCGCCTTCCGCAGAAAATGCTTCCGTCAGGCCATCGGTATACAGCAGTAATTTATCCCCAAATGAAAGTGAAATCGCGCGCTCCTGAATGTTGAGCTGTTCCATCACACCCAGCGCAACGGCAGTGCGCGTGAGTTTTTCGATCTCCCCATTTTTCTTCACCCAAAACGGCGGGTTATGCCCCGCGTTCACATACGTAAATTTTCCATGCTCCAGATCCAGCTCGCCATAAACGGCGGTCACGAACATGCCTTGCTGAGTATCGGGCAGTAACAGGTCATTCACGCGGCGCATTGCCTCGGCGGGTGAGTTGGTTTCGATCACGGCCGCGCGCATCAATGTCCGCGTGAGCGCCATGAACAAAGCGGCAGGCATGCCCTTGTCAGCCACATCCGCAATGAAGATGCCCAGCTTTTTATTCGGCAGTTCGATCACATCATAAAAATCACCGCCCACCTGACGCGCCGTGCGCCAGCGCGCCGCAAATTGCCAGGCGGGGTGCTCAGGCAAAACCTGCGGGATAAACGTCTGCTGAATTTGGCGCGCAAGCTGAACTTCCGTTTGGAGGCGTTCGCGCACCACCATCTCCTGCTGTAAAAGATCATTCTGAATCGCAAGCGCGGCCTGCTGTGCAATGCCATTGATAATCTCGATGCGCCGCGAGCGGAAGCGGCGTCCATTCTCCGTCTCTTCGATTAACATGACGCCGAACAGGTCATTCTTGATGGATAGCGGAACCGCCATCAGCAAACGATCTGCGCTCATTACATCCGCTTCATTCTTAACCTCCGGCCTGATTCCCAACCAGGCATTCGGCAACGCTTTTGGTTTTAGTGCATGTGTGATGAGATGATTTTCTTCTTTTGCACAATCCAGCAAAGGGAACACGCCCTCTGGAAATTCCCTTTCGGTCATGATCGCTTCTTCGTTTTCTGAAAAGCCATACGCGTGCGCGTGTGAAGCCGTGAAAGACAACCGCTTTGCATCCCAACGATATAAAGCCACCCGCTTCACGCCCACGAGGATCGGCATGATGCGCGTGACGGAACTTAATATCTCTTCGAGGTCGCTCAAGCTGACAACAGCCTGCGCCACCTGCAACAATGCCGCAGAAGCGTACGCCTGCTCCTGCGCCGAGTCATACAGGCGGGCGTTCTCGATGGCGACGGCGGCATAGCTCGCAAAAGTGGTGGTGATGCTCTGAGCTTCATGTCCGTACCGCCCGGAGGTGTGATGAGCAAGAGCCAGCACCCCCAGCGGACGGTCTCCCACACGCAACGGCGCGGCAATGGATGAATAATTCCCATCGTAGCCAGCCGCCAGCCCCGCAGGCCAGATCGGTTCATCCACACGGCGGATGATGGGAACGTCAGAGACCAATGCTTCAGCCATTGCGTAGGTTGCGTCAGGGTTGCTGATGCACACGCTCTCCAACTGACCTGCATCAATTCCATGCACGGCAGAGAGACAAAGCTCGCCATCCTGCAAGAGCCAAATGGCTGAAACATCGATGGGCAGGTTGCGGTCCAATTCGGCGAGGATGGTTTCGAGCACCTCGTCCACGCCCACGTTGTCTGAAACAAGGCCAGCCACTTCGCGCAGGCTGTCAGCTATTTGCCGCCGCCATTGCTCGGAGCGGTATAAGTCTGCGTTGCGGATGGCGGCGGCCATCGTATCTGCCACAGCCTCAAACATGATTCTGTCATCTTCGGTGAACGCATTTAATTTGTCCGATTGAATATCCAGCAGGCCGATCACATTCTCGTTGAAGATCAGCGGCACGCACAGTTCAGACTGTGTATTTTTGGGCGGCAATGGCGAATGAATATAACGGTCATCCTTTGAAACATCGTTTGCAAGCACGGTCGTTCCATTTCGCGCCACCCAGAGCATGATGCCTTTCGCATCATCCAGATGAATGGAAAAGCCTTCCAGCTTTTTACTGCGCCTGCCACTGCCTGCTTCATACACGATCAACCGTCGGTTGTGATGGACGGTGAACAGGGAAACATGGGGGTAGCCAAATTTCTCGTGGATCAATGAAGCGGCGTCGCGCATTAACTGCGAGAGATCGAGTGTGGACGTCACGCTTTTGCTGACTTCAGAAACCAGCGTAAGTTGGTCGGCGCGGCGGTGCAGGGAACTGAACAAGCGCGCGCCTTCCACGGCGCGGGCAATGTTATCCGCAAGCGCGTGGAGGATGAGCAGGTCATTTGGGTGGAAGGCTTTTTTGTGGTTGCTTTGCACATCCAACACGCCGAGCACACGGTCTTCGATTTTTAGCGGGATGACGATTTCAGATTTGGTTTCGGGCAGGCTGTCAATGAAGCGGTAGCGCGGGTCTGCCTGAACATCGTCGCAGACGATTTGTTCGCCGAGCCTGGCAGATTCGCCGATCAATCCCTGCCCCATGTCCACTTCCAGCGCGATGGATGCTTTCTTCTTTCCCTTGCGCGGGGCAACTGCGCTGGAACGAAAACGAAGCGCGTTGGAATTTGGGTCGAGGGTGAAAATGGCAACGTAATAAAAGTTGAATGTCTTTTGGATTAATTCTGTGACGCGCGCAGAGAGTTCATCCAGGTCCAGGACATTTGCGATCTGGGCGCTGACTTCGCGCACGAGATTAAGCTGGCGCAAACGGAACTGCTCCACTTCGGCGCGGTGGGATGCAATTAAGCTGACGGCCACGATCTGGGCGAGAGCCTGGAGCAGGTTTAATTCTTCGGCGGAGAAAGCGGGGCCATTGGGGCGGGTGAGTTGGAGCGCTCCCAGCGTAATCCCATGATCTTCGAGCGGCACCGAGGCCACGGTTACGAAAGAGGCGTTTTTTTTCTTATCCAGTTTGATGAATGGCTTTTTTGTTTTGAGGGCCTGTTTCATTCCCTCATGCGCTGGCTGGGGTGAAAATGCGGGGGCGTTCTTCCAATCCGGCAGGCGGAAGACTTTTTCATTCAGCCAAACATCCACCGTGCCTTCGATGAGGCGGCTGGTCATGGCGAAGATTTCATCCCGTTGTGCGCTGAGTGAGTTTTTGTTGCGAAGATCTTCCCCCAGGCTGGCAAGCTGGCGCCAGTCCCATGCATCTCGGTGTGCGGCGTTCATGGGATTTATCCCCTCCGCTTGATCATTGTCAGCAGGTTGCCTGTTCTTGCGTTGGTTTCGTAGCGGACTTCATCCATTAATTTTCGCATGAGATACAAGCCAAGCCCGCCGATCTGGCGTTCTGAAAGGTCTGCTTTTAAGTTGGGTTGTTTGACTTTGGAAGGGTCGAATGGTTTGCCTGTGTCGCGCATGGTGATGATCAGTTCACTGCCCTGCATGTTGCATGTGATTTCAAGGGTTGCATCAGAGATGCCGGCGTAGGCATGTTCGATGATGTTGGAGGCGGCTTCGTCTGCGGCAAGCTGAAGGGAGTAAATATCCTTTTCCGAAAAACCGCCCTCGCGGGCAACCTGCGCAACGAGGCTGCGAATCTCATCCAGAAATTCAAACCTGGCTGGAAATGTTGAATGGGCCATAAATAAAATTGTATGCCGCCTCCATCATAAAAGACGAAGCGGCATGTTTGTTTTATCCTTCCAGAACACACATGGCGTTCTTTAGAAACTGCCAACGGCTTCGATGGCATCATCGAAGGTTTTGAAAAGCTCGGTAAACCCTGCCAGTTCCAGGGCTTCGTGGATGCGTTGAGGAACGCTCACCAGCACCAGTTCGCCGCGATTGTAGCGTTTGCAGTTTCTTTGGGTGGCAAGCAGGGCACGAAACCCCGCGCTGGACATGTATTCCAGTTCACTCATATCCACCACGATTTTGAATTTCCCATCATTGTTTGCTTTTTCAAGAGCTTTTGAAAAATCAGGAGCAGTGGCGCTATCCACACGGCCTTTTACTTTGACCAAATCACAATGTTTGAATTCCTGGGTGGTGATTTCCATAATTTCTCCTTCAACAATGATGATGGATTTTTTTGACTGGGCGGGATTATAACACGTTCCAAATGGCGGGGTTTTTGGAAATAACAGCGTGAGTATGGCAGTGAAATTGCATCGGATATAGCGCAAAACTTTCGGGATTCTTAACGCAAAGCCGCAAAGCCGCCAGGAATTAATTCTTTTGCGCCTCTGCGCCTTTGCGTTAAATACTGCAAGGTGTTTCGTGAAATTTTACCGATACTTTTGCGCTACACTCGGCAGTGAATGAGGCCCTAAAATAAATATTCCCACATGGTACAATCTCTGCCTGTAAAAAGGAGACACCATGGTTAGTTCTGAACTGCTTGAAATTTTACGCTGTCCCAATTGCGTTCGTGAAAAGGAGGGACTGCTAACCCTTCACAAAGATGCCTGGCTCATCTGCCAGGATTGCGGGCGCAAATACCCCATCGTGGATGACATCCCCGTCATGCTCATCGACGAAGGCGATAAGTGGATCAACACCGCGCAGGATGCGCTTCCCGTTCCCCCGCCTGCCAAATAAAAAATGAACGATCTTCCGGCTGACCTCACCAGCGGAGACGATGAACGCGCCGAAAACGCCATCCCTGTAATTTCAAAAATGGGATCGGCGGCCATTCCCCTCCTGCTGGAATTAACCCGCTCAGAAGATGTAGACGCCCGCTGGTGGGCGGTGCGCGCACTGGCCGCCTCGCCTCACACGCGGACCGTTGACCTGATTCCGCTCCTCAGCGACTCAGCCCCCGAGGTGCGTGCCGCAACCGCCCTGGCGTTGTGCCACCATCCGCACGAAGATGCAGTGGGCGCGTTGATCCACGCCCTTGCAGACGAAGACGCTCTTACAGCGGGGTTGGCAGGCAATGCTCTCGTGAAGATAGGAAGCCCTTCGGTGCCGCACCTGCTCAAGGTCATGGAAGAGGCGCCGACAGGCATCCGCGCGCTGGTGTTGCGCACCCTTTCCGAGATTCGCGATCATCGCGCCATCCCAATGATGATGAAATGCCTGGGCGAGGAATCTGCGCTTTTGCAGTATTGGGCGCAGGAAGGTTTGGAGAAACTTGGGCTGGATATGGTATATATTAAGCCCTGAGGTTTTTGAAAAAAATGAATAGATTTGAATTTCTGAAAAAAATAAAATTCCCAAAAGTTGGCCGTCCCTCCGTGGGGCAGATCATCTTTTGGGGTGTGACAGCCGCGTTGAGCATTGCTGTTTACATTTTTGCGAACAACTTTACTCAATGTTTTACCCTGGCCGATTTGCCAGGCGACCCCCCCGCCAGTTGCGGCGTCGAGCAGGCCAGTGAGCTATTTAATCCTGAAGGTACGCCGATTGTGGATTTGCCCCCGACCCCCGTTGTCCTTCCCGAAGTGGAACTTCCCTCGTGGGATGGAGCCAGCCGCATCAACATCCTCTTCATCGGTTTGGATGCGCGTGACTGGGCGGAGAATGAAGGCCCGCCGCGCTCGGACACGATGATCCTTTTCACGGTGGACCCGATCACAAAGACGGCTGGGATGTTGTCCATTCCGCGTGATCTGTGGGTGAATATCCCTGGCTTTGGGTACAGCCGCATCAACACCGCGTATTCCAGTGGGGAGGGCGCACAGCTTCCCGGCGGCGGTCCCGGCCTTGCAATGAGAACTGTGGAGCAATTGCTGGGCGTGCCTGTGCATTATTATGCCCAGATCGATTTTCTGACCTTTATTGATATGGTGAATATTCTGGGCTGTATCAATGTTGTTCCAGAAGAGCGCCTTGTGCTCGACCCGATTGGTTCCGGGGAAGATCATGTTGTGGTTACGCCCGGCGGCGAACGTAAATTGTGCGGCTGGAAGGTGCTTGCCTATGCCCGCACTCGTAAAACGGAAGGCGGTGACTCTGACCGCTCCCGCCGCCAACAGCAGGTGATCTTTGCCTTGCAGGAAAAAATATTCGACCCTGAGATTTTTCCAACCCTGGTTGCGCAGGCTCCAATGCTTTATGAACAGCTTTCCAATGGCATTCATACCAACATGCCTTTGGAAGATGCCCTTAAACTGGCCGTGCTCGGCAGGGATATTTCACGCGAGAGCATCAAAACGGGCGTGATCGATACCAGCATGGTGACATTCGATAATACAACCCTCAACGGTCAAGCCGCCAGCGTGATGAAGCCGATTGCAGACAAAATCCGTGTACTGCGGGACGAGATATTCACCTCCACTGGGCCGCTCAGCCCCATGGCAGTTCCATTCGGCAATGCCGATGTTAATCTGATTACACAAGCCATGCGCGACGAAGGCGCACGAGTCCGCATTATGGATGGCACCTTCACCCCCGGCCTGGACCAGCGCGCAGGCCTGTTCTTCCAGTCCTACGGCATGAATGTGACCGAGGTGGCCGCTTCCCCGGAAGTGTATGGCCAGACCGTCATCATTGTGTACGGCCCCAAGCTATACACCATCCGATGGATGCAAAGCATCTTTGGCATCGCCAACCGACGGGTTGTCTTTAACCCAGACCCGGCCTCCACTGTGGATATCGAGATACGGCTCGGCTCGGATATTTCGGGAAGCATTCCGTAACTTGTGAATTTCAACAAAAAACATCCCCTCCATTTTGTGGAGGGGATGTTTTTTTGTAAGGCAGGAAGGTTACGCCCAGCCTTGATTGCGAATGAAATCGCTGATCATCGGGATCTTGATATCCTGTCCCTGATAAGCGAGGTAAGCCCAGTACAACTGCGCGAAGATCAGGATGGTGCCACAGCCGAAAGTGACGGTGGCAATGATCGAAATAACCACAGTAGCAACGATGGATTGAACGGCGGCAAACTTCACATAAGGGCGGGATTTCTTATCTTCCATGAACAATACGACGACGGCGATCAAGGGGATCAGGTAGCTGAGCATTGCCCACAGTTTGTCGTCACTGGTGATTTCAGGGTTCATCGATTCTTGAGACATGATTTATTCCTCCGAATAATTTGGGTTTGAATTGGCAGTATTTTACAGCCTTTCAACACAAAACGCAAACCAGTTATTTCATACTTTAGTACCAGCGTTTTGGAGGGTCTGGACTAAAGTTTCGGAAATGTGGCGCAAGTCTCTAACTATGCGAGGCAAGTCAGAGATTTGTCCCACGCGGAGTGCCGAAAAAATATTCCACGCCCCATTTTTGAAATCAGGTTTCAATTTTTTGTAAAAGGCAGTAAAATTTTTATATGTCCATCAAAATTGTATTCATGGGGTCTCCCGATTTTTCCCTGCAATCCCTGCGTTTGCTTGCCCACAACCATACTATCGTTGGCGTCGTCACCCAGCCAGACCGCGCCTCCGGGCGCGGGCGTGAAATAATGAAAGCGCCCCCCGTCAAAACCCTGGCGCTCGAGTTGAACATCCCAATCATTCAACCGGAGAAACTGAGCGAGCCTCGCGAAGCGGCCATGCAGAAACTTCAAGAATGGAATCCCGACCTCATCGTTGTTGCGGCATTTGGGCAGATACTCAAAAAGGATGTTTTGGATCTTCCCAAATATGGCTGTATCAACATCCACGCTTCGCTTCTGCCACGCTGGCGCGGCGCGGCTCCCATCAACGCCGCCATTCTTGCAGGGGATGAAACAACCGGCGTGACGATTATGAAAATGGATGTGGGCTTGGATACCGGACCCATGCTTGCGATGAAAAACATCCGCATCCGCCGGGACGATACGGCTGGTTCCGTTTTTCAGGCATTATCCAAGCTGGGAGCGAATCTCCTCATCGAAACCCTGCCCGATTATTTATCAGGCAAGCTGACGCCAACCCCCCAACCCGATGAAGGCACAACCTACGCGCCCATGCTCAAGAAACAGGATGGCTTGCTGGATTTCACCCGCTCCGCCATCGAGTTGGAGCGGCGCGTGCGGGCGATGAATCCGTGGCCGGGGGCGTGGTTCGAGTGGAATGGAAATGTGCTCAAGGTTGCGCGGGCATCTGTCAGCGGGGAAAAAGGCTCGAGCATCGGAAGCAGGTTCACGGTCGAAGGAAGACCCGCAATCATGTCTGCGGATGGGGCATTGATTTTGGATGAAGTCCAACCGGCGGGCAAGAAGATCATGCCGGGGAAGTCTTTCCTCTCCGGCGCGCGGGATTGGGAATCCTCGTAGCGTATCGAGACGCGAGGGGTTATATTTGAAAATCGTTCGATTGGAGAAAAAATGTTTAATTCAAAAGTGTTCGTTGCGGAATTTATTGGCACGTTCGCGCTGGTGTTCATTGGCGCTGGCGCTGGTATGGTGGGCGCGGGGCTGGTGGGTGTGGCTTTCGCGCATGGCTTTACGCTGGCGGTTTTTGCCTATGCCTACGGGCACATCTCCGGCACGCATGTGAACCCGGCGGTGACCTTTGCGCTTGCATTGAATCAAACAGTGAAATGGGGGCAGGCTGTTTTTTATTGGATCGCGCAGTTTGCGGGCGCGATTGTTGCGGCAGTGCTGTTACAGGCCATTGCCACTTCGGTTGGCAGTACGATCGAAGGCGCCGCGACAACCGGCGCGCTGACAGAGTCTCAGCCGATCTTTGCGATGGTTGTTGAAGCGGTGTTGACTTTCTTTCTGGTGAACACGATTTTGCACACGGCGGTGGCTGGCAATGGCGGTAAATTTGCGGGCTGGGCCATTGGCGCTACGTTGACCTTTGCCATTCTGGGCGGCGGGGCGCTCACCGGCGCTTCTTTGAATCCTGCGCGCACATTAGGCCCTGCCATTTTTGTTGCGCCAAGTTATGCCAATGTTTATACCTATGTGATCTATGTTTTTGGCCCGCTGATCGGCGCCACCCTGGCGGTTTTGGTTTACAACTTCCTCAATGGTATTGAAGATGAAGTGGAGGAGATTGAAGAACTTGAACCCGTTTTTGAGGAAGCCCCTGTAAAGAAGGTTAGAAAACCAGCGGCACGCAAGGCTGTGAAGAAATAAGTTTTAGATTGCAAGTTCTACACTTACAGTCTCCGTAAATTTTGCGGGGACTGTTTTTATTCCAGAAATCCATGTTAAAATGTACGGCCTTTGCTGGCTTCTGGAGAAAATATGCAAGACCTAATTTCAAATGTTAATCTCGATCATAAAAATAATCTGAGCGAGGCGATTGCCGCCCGCCGTACCTTTGCCATTATCTCTCACCCGGATGCGGGGAAGACTACTTTAACTGAGAAGTTGTTGTTGTACGGAAATGCCATCGAGCTGGCGGGGAATGTGCGCGCCCGCAAGAATCAGCGTGCCACTACCTCCGATTGGATGGAGATGGAGCGCGAGCGCGGGATCTCGATCACATCCACGATTTTGCAGTTTCCGTATCACAACCATATTATCAACTTGTTGGACACGCCCGGCCATCAGGATTTTTCCGAAGACACGTATCGGACTTTATCCGCAGTGGATTGCGCCGTCATGGTGATGGATGCGGCGAAGGGCATCGAGCCGCAGACGTTGAAGTTGTTCGAAGTCTGCCGCAAGCGTGGGATTCCCATTTTCACATTTATCAACAAAATGGACCGACCCGCCCGCGATCCGTTGGACCTGCTGGATGAGATCAAGAAAGTGCTCGGCATGGAACCCATCCCGATGAATTGGCCTGTGGGGGATGGCCCAAATTTCCAGGGCGTGTATGACCGTGAAGCCAAAGGCGTTTATGTGTTTGAACGCACCGAGCGTAACGAGCGCATGGCTCCCGAAGTCTTTATGCCCTTGGAAGACATGGTCAAGAATAATATCCTGAATGAAACGCGCCACAAGGAATTGACCGAGAGCATTCATCTGCTGGATGAAGTGGGCGTTGTCTTTGACCATGCGAAAGTATTGAGGGAAGAGCAAACCCCAGTCTTCTTTGGAAGCGCGGTCACGAACTTTGGCGTGCGTCTGTTTTTGGATGCCTTCGTAAAGTATGCTCCAGTTCCCCAGCCTTATTTGAGCAATACGGGAATTGTTGAGCCCGAAACCCCGGAGTTTTCAGGCTTTGTTTTCAAAATCCAAGCCAACATGAATCCCAAACATCGTGACAGCGTGGCCTTCCTGCGGATTTGTTCGGGCCGCTTCGAGCGCGGCATGGACTTGGTTCATACGCAAAGCGGAAAGATGATAAAGCTGTTGCGTCCGTATAAGCCGTTTGCAAATGAGCGCGAGATCATAGACGAAGCCTTCGCAGGGGATGTGCTGGGCATTCCAAACAACGGTGACTTCGCCATCGGCGATTCATTGTGCGCGGGAGCGCCGATCCGCTTTGCGTCATTGCCGCGCTTTCAGCCTGAGCATTTTGCCCTGCTGAGAAACACAGACTTGAACAAGCAGAAGCAATTTGCCAAGGGACTTTCCCAGTTGGAAAACGAAGGCGCGGTGCAGGTGATGTACAACATCAACGCATTCAAGCGTGAGCCGATTTTGGCGGTGGTGGGTCAATTGCAGTTTGATGTGGTGCAGGCGCGTTTGAAAGCCGAGTACAACGTCCCGACCGAGTTGGAACGCCTGCCGCACGTGCTCATGCGCTGGATTAAGGGAACGGACAAGGCGATTGAAGAATTGCCGAACCGCAGTGAGGTCATTATCGCTCGGGACTCAAGGGACGGTTGGGTTGCGCTCTTTAGCACGCCCTTCTTTCTGAAATATTTTGCTGATAAAAATCCCGATGTGCAGTTTGTGGAAATATCCGAGAGTTAAGAGTAATGCGGTGATTGATTTCAATCGCCGCTTTTTTTATACCTCCTTCTTGAATGAGTGCTTGTAAATCGTTCAAAGGCTTAAACCGCAATGGAGCATAACTTGCTATTCATGGTTTTCTCAAAACATAAAATCTTAACGCGAATGCCGCGAAAGGAGCGAATGACGCAAAAAATTCGCTCTTTTTCGCCCTATTCGCGTATTTCGCGTTAAAGCCTTGCCTTCAAGTCAATCTATAAGACTGCTCAATAGCAAGTTATGCGGTACTACCTTAAACCACTGAGAACACGGAGCGCACAGAGATTTAAAAGTTTTTCCTCAGTGATCTCAGTGTGCTCTGTGGTGATATTTGGTTGTTTGATCCAGAAAATAGGTTTCTTCGGATGGCTTTTTGTTTTACAATTACGAAGCAGGTTATCTCAGGAGGTTCTTATGCCAAAATACGTTGCCGCAATTGACCAGGGTACGACCAGCGCTCGTTGTATTATTTTTGACCACGGGGGAAATATCATTGCCGTTGACCAAAAGGAACATGAACAAATTTATCCCAAGCCAGGTTGGGTGGAGCATGACGCTCTGGAGATTTGGGCGAATACGCAGGGTGTGATGAAGGGGGCGTTGGAGAAAGCCAGTGATCAGTTATTAGTTGGCAGTAATCAGTATTCAGTTATCAGTGATCAGATTGCGGCAATTGGCGTGACCAATCAACGCGAGACGACGGTGGTGTGGGAGAGGAAATCGGGCAAGCCAATTTACAACGCCATCGTCTGGCAGGATACGCGGACGGATGTCATTTGCAGCGAGTTAGCCAAAGACGGCGGCCAGGACAGACTGCGCTCAAAGACAGGTCTGCCGCTTGCCACATATTTTTCTGGTCCCAAAATAAAATGGATTCTGGATAATGTGGAAGGCGCGCGTGCCAAAGCCGAAAATGGGGAGTTGTTGTTCGGCAACATGGATACCTGGGTTATCTGGAATTTAACGGGCGCGCACGTCACCGATGTAACCAATGCATCCCGCACTTTGTTGATGGATTTGAATTCCCTCGATTGGGACGATGAAATTTTGCAGTTGCTGAACATCCCGCGCGTGATGCTGCCAGAAATTCGATCTTCATCTGAGGAATATGGCAAGGCGAAAATAATTTTGGAAGGCGTGCCCGTCTCCGGGGATTTGGGCGATCAGCAGGCCGCGCTTTTTGGGCAAACCTGTTACAGCGCGGGTGAAGCGAAGAACACCTATGGAACGGGCTGTTTCATGTTGATGAACATGGGTGAGATTCCCGTGCCTTCCAAATCTGGTTTGTTGACGACGCTTGCGTACAAGATCGGTGACCAAAAAGCGGTGTACGCATTGGAAGGGTCGATTGCGATTGCGGGGGCGTTGATCCAGTGGCTGAGAGATAACTTGGGACTGATTCAATCGTCGGCGGAGGTGGAGGCGTTGGCGAAATCTGTCGAGGATAACGGCGGCATTTATTTCGTCCCAGCATTCAGCGGATTGTATGCTCCGTATTGGAAGTCTGATGCGCGCGGCGTGATCGCGGGCATGACGCGCTATGTCACCAAAGCTCATATTGCGCGGGCGGCATTGGAAGCGACGGCGTATCAAACCCGCGAAGTGCTGGACGCGATGGAGATGGATTCGGGCGTCAACCTCAAAGCTCTGAAAGTGGATGGCGGCATGGTCTTCAACGAATTGCTGATGCAGTTCCAATCCGATATTTTGGATGTGCCTGTGGTGCGTCCGAAAGTTGCAGAGACAACGGCTCTCGGCGCGGCGTACGCGGCGGGACTTGCAGTGGGCTTCTGGAAAGATTACGATGAATTGCGCGCGAATTGGGGACGTGACAAGGAATGGTCTCCCAAAATGGATGCGAAGCAACGCGAGGGTTTATACTCAGGTTGGAAGAAGGCAGTAACACGTACGTTTGATTGGGTTGAATAATTCTTTGCCGCTAACACTTGCGCCGCACAGCGTTTGTTGCAGTGCAGGTGTTGCGCTAATTTTCGCGAATTCTTAATTTGGGAGGAACTATGGTTGAACTGCTTTATAAACAATTGTCCTTCGATATTGTCGGCGCGGCGATGGAAGTGTACAACGTCCTTGGCTCTGGTTTTCTTGAGGCCGTTTATCAAACGGCTCTTGAAAAAGAATTGACTCTTCGCGGGCTTCTTTTTGAACGCAAAGTGAAGTTGCCTGTATCGTATAAAGGCGAATTGATTGGAGAGTACGAAGCGGACCTTGTAGTAGATGGGAAAATTGTTGTTGAACTAAAATCAGTTTCTCGATTTAATTCCGCTCATGAAGCGCAAGCCATTCATTACCTGACTGCAACAGGCTTGCAACTTGCTCTACTCATAAATTTTGGCGCAAGCTCTCTGGAGCATCGCCGTATCGTTAAATCACAAAAACAAAAATTCGCGTCAATTCGCGAAATTAGCGGCCAAAATTCTTTGGAACCAAAAACATGAATCGAAACGAAATTCTCTCCTCTCTCAAAGCAAAACCTGAAATCTCTGTGTTGATCGTTGGCGCGGGGATCAATGGCATTGGCACATTTCGTGATCTTGCGCTGAACGGCGTGGATGTTCTGCTCATAGACCGCGCGGATTTTTGTTCGGGCGCGAGCGCGGCATCCTCGCACATGGCGCATGGCGGCATTCGCTATCTTGAAAATGGAGAGTTTCGTCTGGTGCGCGAGGCGGTGGGGGAACGCAACCGCATGATCCAGAATGCGCCGCACATTGTCAAACCCCTGCCCACGACCGTGCCCATGTTCAAATATTTTTCGGGCTTGCTCAATGCGCCGCTGAAATTTTTGGGCCTGCTCGAAAGACCCTCCGAGCGCGGCTCCATCATCATCAAACTTGGCATGATCATGTACGATGCCTACACTGGCAAGGCGCGCACCGTTCCCCGCCATAAATTTCTTTCACGCACCGAATCGCTGAATCGCTGGAATCGACTCAACCCCGAAATTGCCAACACCGCCACCTATTATGACGGCCTGATCTCCAACCCCGAAAGGCTCGCGCTTGAAATCCTTTTGGATGCGGAAGCCGATACCCCAAACGCACACGCGTTGAATTACGTCAGCATGGTCAGTGGACAAAAAGACACGGTTATTCTCCGCGATGAACTGAGCGATGAAACCTACGAGATTCGTCCCAGCCTCGTCATTAATGCCGCAGGCCCGTGGATCGATTTCACCAATCACAGCCTCGGCTTTTCCACGCGATTTATCGGCGGCACCAAAGGCTCGCACCTTGTTTTGAATCATCCCGAACTGCGCGCCGCCATCGGCGGCAATGAATTCTTCTTTGAAAATAAAGATGGCCGCATTGTGCTCATCTTCCCGCTCTTTGACCGTGTTCTCGTGGGAACATCCGATATCAAGATCGATCACCCCGACGAAGCGCACTGCACCGATGAAGAGATTGATTATTTCATCGGCATGATCGCGCATGTGTTCCCCTCCATCAAAGTGACTCGCGAGCACATCGTCTTTCAATTCACGGGCGTTCGTCCGCTGGCAAACAGCGGCGCAAAAACCACAGGTCAATACAGCCGCGACCATCACATCGAAGTGCTGAGCGGCGAATGGACGGAACTGCAATTCCCAGTCTTCTCTTTGGTGGGCGGCAAGTGGACATCCTTCCGCGCCTTTGCAGAGCAGGTGACAGACAAGGCGCTGGCTCATCTTGGAAAGCCCCGTCAGAAAAGCACGCGCGAACTTCCCATCGGCGGCGGGCGCGGATATTCATCCGACGAAGCCGAACAGAAACGCCAGATCGAAGGCTTTGCCGCGTGGACGGGTTTGAGCAGGGAACGCCTGCAAACTTTATACAACCGTTACGGCTCGCGCACCGAAGCCGTTGCAACCTTTATCAACCGCACAACAGACGAACCGCTCAAGACCCTGCCCGAATACACCCGCCGCGAGATCGCATTCCTCGCGCAAAGTGAAAAGGCAATTCATCTCGACGATATTCTTCTGCGCCGCACCATGCTCGCCATGCTCGGACGTTTGACAAAAGCCAGCATCGAAGAGATCGCCGATGCAATGGGCGCGGCTCTCGGCTGGAGCATCGAGCAGAAAACTGCCGAGGCGGCGCGCACCCTCCGTCTACTGGCTGACAGGCACGGGGTTGTCCTGAGCGAGCCGTCCTGAGCGAAGTCGAAGGATGAAGCGCATGGTAAAATCTTCCCGATGTCTCCCAAAAAACAAAAACTCAAAATAGACCTCGTCATCCCCATCTTCAACGAATCCGAAGCGATAAGCCAAACCTATGCGGATATTTGCCGCGTGGTGGATTCCCTGCCCTTTGACTTTAATTTCATCTACGTGGATGACGGCTCTTCCGACGGGACGGCTGATACGCTCCGAAAAACAGCGGACGACGACCCGCGCATTTCCCTGCTCCAACTCAGCCGCAACTTTGGGCATCAAGCCGCGCTGACGGCCGGCATGGACGCATCCACCGGCGACGTGATGATCTCGCTCGATGGCGATGGCCAGCATCCGCCTGAGATGATCCCGCAGATGATTCATCTCATCCAACAGGGCTACGACATTGTGCAAGCCCAACGCATCGAGAATGGCCGCTCGGTTTCATTCAAGAAAGTGACTTCTAATTTTTTCTATTGGCTGATCAATAAAATTAGCGGCACACAGGTCTTGCAGGGCGCGGCAGATTTCCGCGCGCTTTCGCGCAATGCCTTGAATGGCGTGCGCTCCATGCACGAATATCATCGCTTCCTGCGCGGCATGATCTCGTGGATGGGATACAAGAGCGTCATCCTTCCATATCATGAACCCGCCCGCATTGCGGGAAAATCGAAATACTCCCTCGGCAAAATGGTGCGCCTTGCTTCAGACGCCATTTTTTCATTTTCACTTGCGCCTTTGTATATTGGCCTGAGCGCCGGCCTCGCGTTTTTCATTTTGGCAGGCGCGCAATTAATCTACGTTCTCTCCCTCTGGCTGACGGGTAACACGCAACAGGTGGAACCAGGCTGGAGTTCGTTGATGGGCATCCTGCTAATCGCAAGCGGCATTATCATGATCCTGCTGGGTTTCATTGGCGTATATGTCGGCTACATTTTTCAGGAAGTCAAACGCCGCCCAATTTATTTAGTAAAGGGGAAATTGCCAGATGACAGAGAATAAACCCAAACCCTTCTTCATCACCTTACTGCGTCACGGAGAATCAGTGGGCAACGCTGAATCCCGCTGGCAGGGACAGGCCGATTTTCCATTAACTGAGCGGGGCCGCGCACAGGCTTTCGCCCTGGCCGAACGCTGGAAAAAGGAAAACGTAAAATTCGACCATGTGATCTCCAGCCCGCTCGTCCGCGCAAAAGAGACGGCGGAAATCATCGCCTCAGCGCTGGATTTGAAAATTGAATTCGAGCCGCTCTGGCTGGAACGTGACAACGGCGAATTCGCAGGCCTGACCGCGCACGAAGTCCGCCAGAATTTTACGCATCCCTCGTTCACCACGCCGTACGACCCCGTCGGCTTTGACGGGGAAGGGGATTGGGAATTATTCCTGCGCGCAGGACAGGCATTGCACGACTTATTGAAACACGAGCCAGCCCGTTATTTGATCGTCTCTCACGGCGGCTTGTTGAACCAGGTGATGCATGCGGTTGTGGGTGTCGCTCCGCAGGCCAACAATGCAGGCACACGATTCCGCTTTAGCAATACAGCTTTTGCCCAGTTGATCTATTCCCCCTACCAGCATCGCTGGGCGATTGACACCCTCAACGACCACGCCCACTGGCTGGATGCGGAATAAACCGCCAGTCACCAGTCGCTAGTCGCTAGTCTAAAATCGTAAATCGTAAATCGTAAATCGTAAATCGTAAATCGTAAATCGTAAATCGTAAATCGTAAATCGTAAATCGTAAATCGTAAATCGTAATTCGGAGCCTCATGGTACAACCTATTTCCCCTAATTCATCTGAAATGAAATTTCTGATCTTCGGCGCTGGCGCCATTGGCACCTACATCGGCGGCTCGCTTGCGCTGGCAGGGAATCAGGTTGTGTTCGTGGAACAGCCGAAAATGGTAGAGCAGTTGCGTGAAAAAGGCCTGCGTTTGGACCTGACAATAGATGAAAGAAGAAAGATGAAAGATGCGTTTGTGATTGAGCCGCGTTCTTTCAGCACCGAACCGTCGCTTGAAGAAGCCTTTAAATTTGGCCCCTTCGACGTTGCCATCTTCGCCCTGAAATCCTTCGACACCATCCCCGCCATGGAGGGACTCAAATCCTTCGCCGAAAAACTTCCCCCGATCCTCTGCCTCTCCAACGGTGTGGAAAATGAACAATCCATTGCGCGCGTGCTCGGCGCGGACAAAGTCATCTACGGCACAGTCACCACAGCAATAGGCCGCCGTGGAGCGGGTGACATTGTCCTCGAAAAACTGCGCGGCGTGGGTATTGCGGCGGGGCATCCGCTTTCGGAAAAACTCGTCACCGCGTTGGACAAGGCATTCTTGAAATGCCGTCTGTATCCCGAAGCGCACAGCATGAAATGGTCGAAGATGCTTACCAACCTCATCGCCAACCCAACCTCTGCCATTCTCAATTTGACTGCGGCGCAGGTCTTCGCCAACAAGGATTTGTATAAACTGGAAATCGAAATGTTGAAGGAATGCCTCGCAGTGATGAAGGCCCAAAATCTCCAAGTGTATGACCTGCCTGGCACACCCGTCCGCGCATTGGCGTTTGCCACAAAATTACCTCTCTGGCTATCCAAACCTTTCCTCTCCCGCGCCGCAGGCAGTGGACGCGGCGCAAAAATGCCCTCCTTTCACATTGACCTGTACTCAGGCCGCGGACAAAGCGAAGTGGAATTCCTGCACGGCGCAATCGTCCGCGAAGGAAAAGCGCGCGGCATTCCAACCCCCGTCAACGAATTGCTGACGAACACGCTTTTGGCTCTAACTAAAAAAGAAATCCCACTCGAAGAATTTGCAGGAAAGCCTGAGAAATTGCTGGCGCAGATTGGAAAGTGGAGAGTAAATAAGTAGACAAGGAAACAAGTTTCCAATTCTCCACTCCTCCAATTCTCCACCATTAATCTCCAGTCTCCAATTTACAACCATGTCCATCCAAATCACCCAACCCAGTAAAAATATCGAACTCCATCTTCCCGATGGACGAGTCCTCTTCGGCCCACGCGGCACACAGGTGGGGGAGTTTCTCGCCCAGGTGAAAGATGATTTCTCCGCGCCGATTGTGGCGGCCATCATCAACAACCAGATTCACGAGCTGAATTTTCCCATTGTGGTTGAGTCACACTGCCAGCCCGTCACCATGGATACCGCCGACGGCGCGCGCATCTATCGCCGCTCGCTGATCTTTTTGGTGGAAATGGTCTTTGCCAAACTCTTTCCAAAAGGGAAATTGAACATCGATCATTCCGTTTCGTCTGGCGGGTTTTATTGCGAAGTGACAGGGCGGGATGCGCTTGCCAATGAAGAGCTTGATTCCCTGAAAACTCACATGCAAAAACTGATCGAAGAAGACCATGCCTTCCTTCGCAAGGAAGTCCCCATTCAGGAGGCGGTCGAATATTTTAAAAAACATAACTACGACGATAAACTGCGCCTGCTGAAACACCGCAGTAAAAATTACCTCACCCTGTACAGCTTCAACGGCCAGATGGATTACATGCACGGCTACATGGTTCCATCCACTGGATATTTGAAATGGTTCGACCTCAAACTGATCAGCGGCGGATTTCTCATTCAATTCCCGCGCCGTCATTCACCAACGCACCTCGAGCCGATGGGGAATTATCCAAAACTGCTTAAAACATTTCGTCAATATGGCGACTGGCTCGAAACCCTCAACATCGATAACGTCGGCGCGCTCAACGACGCCATCGCCGCAGGCCGCGCCGATGAGATCGTGCTCGTCTCTGAGGCGCTCCACGAATTAAACTTTGCGGACGTGGCCCAGCAGATCGCCGAAAAAAAATCGCGCATCATTTTGATCGCAGGCCCCACATCTTCGGGCAAAACAACTTCCTCGCGCCGCCTGGCCATTCAACTGCTTGCGCGCGGCATTTCACCTTTCCCGCTCGAACTCGATCATTATTTTGTAGACCGCGATAAAAATCCGCTCGACGAAAACGGCCAGCCAGATTTTGAAACCATCGAATCGTTAAACCTCACGCGCCTTGCAAATGATTTGGAAAAATTAATCAGCGGAGAAAAAATTCAATTGCCGCGATTCAACTTCAAGGAAGGAAGAAGCGAAGAGGGGGACGTTGTCCAATTGCAGGACGGACAACCGATCATCCTCGAAGGCATTCATGGGATGAACCCCCGCCTCATTCCTGACCGTTGGGCTGATTCAGCTTTTCGGCTATATGTCTCCGCGCTGACACAGCTCAACCTCGACCGCCACAATCGCGTCTCGACGACAGACACGCGCCTCATCCGCCGCATCGTCCGCGACGCGCGCGAGCGCGGGTATTCCGCGCAGGGGACGATCTCGCGCTGGGAGTCTGTGCGCCGCGGCGAGAAGCGGCACATCTTCCCCTATCAGGAAAACGCAGATGTGATGTTCAACTCGGCCCTGGTCTTTGAACTCGCCGCGCTCAAACAGGCCGCCGAGCCTCTGCTTCGCCTCGTCCCGCACACCGCGCCAGAATACATCGAAGCCCGCAGACTGCTGGCCTTCCTCGAATGGTTCCTGCCCCTGGATATCAACCTCATCCCCGCCAACTCCATCGTCCGCGAATTTTTGGGCGGCTCGAGTTTGAAGGATTTCAAGATTTGGAGAGGGTGAGTTAAAAGCAGACCTCCGAGTTCTCGAAGAACTCGGAGGTCTTTTATTTTTTATTTATGAATACCTTGCTCTGCTTTCGTGAATTGCTTCCAGAATATCCATTCTTGTAATTGGTAACTTAATGCTTCGAATCTCAAAGGGGGATTTCCTCGCAGGTATTTCAGGGCGGATGACAAAGATTTGCCCGTCTTTGGTTTTAAACATAACCTGTCCTTCGCTCAACGCTTTCTTGAGCAGGGTGGAAAATTGTTTTTGTACTTCGATGGATGTGTAGATCATCATGGTCATACCTCTATTACTTGAACGCCTTCTTTGATTGCAATGTCAATCAGGTTTTTGTCGAGCGAGATAAGCGGAGTATCCTGTTCGATTGCGCATTGAAGGATGTACGTATCATACGCATAAATATTATACTTGCCTGCCAGTTGTATTGCATCTTTCAAATTGATCTCAATAATTTCCAGTGAAATCTCCTGATAAATTTCAATTGCCTCGATTGCCTGTTCGAGATTAATTCGAGCTTTTTTCAGCATTGCAGAAAAAGCGTTCCCAACTTCCCATTTGATGGAAGGCGGCGCAACGATGACCGCCTCTTTTGTTAACTCGATTAATCTGGCTTTTTCGGGTTCGTCGGCGATTACTGCGATGATGGCGGAAGCGTCAACTGCAATTCTCATGTGGCTATACCTTTACAGCCATTATAGCATGGCTTGTTTTGACGTTTTTTCGTATCTTCTCAATATTTTGGGGTGAAACCGCACCGTCCCGAAGGTTTCCTCGAACAACAGGGCAATCTGCCTGAACCTTCGGGACGGTTCCCCGTTTTTTTGAGAAGATACGTTTTTCAGCGAGTTTTTGGGCGGCTCGAGTTTGAAGGATTTCAATATCTGGAAACGGTGAGTTAAAAGCAGACCTCCGAGACTTTAAAAATCTCGGAGGTCTTTTCAATCTATTGCTGGTCTGCCTGCACTTTCAAACCGTCCACGCCGTAGTAGCGGGCGGCGCAGTTGAGGGAGAATTGAGTCCAGCCTTTGCCGCGGGAGCCGAACATGTCGCGGGTGTCGATGTCTGCCGTGTCAATCACAGGGACTTCGACCAGCAGAATGCCCTGCTCTTTTGCGGATTCGATGATTGCATCCCTCTCATCCCAAATTTCGGCGCGGTGGATGAAGCCTGGCAATTCGGCATAAATGATCGTGAAACTGCGGGCGGTGTATGCCAGCCCCAAAAGCAGGATGGTTGCGGAAGCAAAGGTGAGCCAGTTTTTATCGAGCTTTTGCGCAGTCCATGTGCCGCCGAGCCAGGATATAAATCCCAGCCCTGCGAGAAGCGTGAACCTTGCGAGGGATTTTCCACGCGGGTCTGGGGTGGCGCTGTAGAAATACGCGCTCGGCGCTTGAATGGACACGACCAGCAGGAAGGTGATCAGCGTGGCGAATGCCAATAGAATCAGAACCCGCTTGAAGGTTAAGGGCGGGGCGGATGTGTTTTTTGTCGCGATGATGGAGAAGCTGAATAACGTCCCGATGAAGATGGCGTGCGGGATGGGCAATGTCCGTAATGAGATGAAGATGAAGTCAATTGCGTGGCGAATGGACAGGGCGGGGATGGCGAGCAGGCTGTTGCGCCGTACGCCCATGTTTTCGATGCGCGCGTTGGATGGAGAGACGATGAGCGCGATCATTCCAAAGAGAAGAAAAAGCCATGCAGTGAAAATGGTCTGGAAGGATTTTTTTGCCCAATCCTGTTTTCTTGCAAGCCACGCCGCGAGGAGCAAAAGGCTTGCGCCGCTGAACAGAAACACGCAACTGATTTCGCCCAACCCTGCCGCAAGGAAGGCGAGCGGCGCGATGCCGTAGGGAATCCATTTTGCGGGTGTGGCGCGAATCATTTGATGGGTGATGAAACCGAGGATGATAAGCCAGAACACGATGGCCGTGCTGTATGGCAGTACGCCAGAACGCCAGTATAAAATTTGAAAACGCTGGGGCGAAATGTACAGGTTGTAAAAAAGCAAAAATGCGGATGCGAACAAAAGCGCGCCGAATGGAACGGAATGCGTGAGGCGTGAAATGTTGTAAAGAGTCCATGCGATGCCGATGAGCCAGAAAACGATGGTGAGCGTGGCAAAGACCTGGTTGCCGAACATGCCGAGCGTGTTTTCGGTGAGGGCAGAGAAGAAGGTCAGCGAGTAGCGGTTGGATGAATAGCCCGTGCCTGCGGGGTTGAAATATTGCAGGGTGGCTTGCGTGGTTCCAAGCTGGCGCGCGTCTGCGCTGTAGCACCAGTCGTCGGCCCAGTAGCGGTTGTAAAAACCGAGGTAGGCCAGCAGGGCCAGCCCCGCAAACGCGGTGATGTTGCCAACTAGAATGGCGAAGGGTGGAAGGCGTTTTAGCATTTATACAAATCCCTGTTCGATCAAACTTTCAGCCATCGAAAGGATGGCTTCCTCTTTCGAGCGCGGAGTCCATTTGAGGATGCGTTTTGCTTTTTCATTGGAGAGTTCGTAATCCCAATCGAGGCTGTTGGCGACGAGGGCGATCTTTTTATCGAATAACGCCAGCGCGCGAACGATGAAACTTGGAAATTGAATCGAGGGAATTTTTTTATATCCACGCGGCTCATACTCCCTGCGTAGAATATCTGCAATTTCATTTATCCAAAGCGTGGCGGCAGGGCAGGCGAAGCGATTCCCAGCCGCCTCAGGCGTGGCCATGCCCAGGATGATCGCAGATGCCACATCACGCACATCTACAAATCCCATTCTGATCCGCCCAACGCCAGGGACTTGCCCAAGCATGAACGTGCGAATCATCTCTGCGGAGGTGGGGAAATCTTTGTTGGGAATTGGCCCGAAGATCAAAGGCGGGTTGATGGTGACGAGTTCCAGTTTATTCACATTCTCCGCGCCGTTGATAAAACTCCATGCGGCGCGTTCAGCCTGGGTCTTGCTCTTTGAATAAGCGCCGATATTATTTTCCACAACCGACCAGTCTGCTTCGGTAAATGTTTTGTTCCTGCCATTGTGCCCCGCTGAAATGGCGGCATTGGATGAAACCTGCACCACGCGCTTCACTTTTGCCTTGTGCGCCGCGCGCAGGACTCGCAGAGTCCCTTGCACGGCGGGGATGATTAACTCGTCTTCGTGTTTTGGTTCGAACAATGGAAATGGCGACGCGATGTGCAAAACATATTCGACGCCGTTCATCGCTTCTTCCCACCCTGATTCCTGCTCCAAATTTGCAGACAGAATCTCCAACCGATCATTGATCTGGACATGCTTCGAAATTGTCTCGCGGATTTCGGCTTCGCGTGAGAGAGTCCGCACCGTGCCGCGGACGTTGTATCCCTGCTCGAGCAGTTGGATGATGGTGTGAATGGCGACGAATCCGCTCGCGCCAGTGATGAGGATGGGGGAGGAGGTTGGCATGATGTTTTTCCTGGTATAGAGTTTTACTTTGATAATGGCAGATACAGAATCTGCCCTTCCAATTCCCCGTGTTCGCAGGTTTCCGCAATGAATAAAATATTTTCTATCGCAATTCCGAGGGGAACTTTACGGCTGACTTCGATAACCCCGGGCATATATTTCCCCACATTCACCCGTTCGTAGGCATATTTGGTAATGGTCGCTACGTCATGTGTTAACAGGATGCGATCTTCTTTCGCGGCCCATTCCAATACAGTTGGATCGTCTGCTGAAAATAATCCAACATCCTGTACACGGACAATGTCAAGATCAGGTTCAATTCTCAACAAGCCGCGAACGATAGTGTTGTTGAAGTTTTCATCCGCAATGAGGAAGAGCATCTTACTTTTTTCCGCTTTTACGGCGGGCTAGAAGTCTTTCTCGAATTCCAGAAGAACTAAATCTTTCTTCGTTGATTTTGCGAACTTCCTGGGCTTGTTTTTCGCGGCGTTTTAGATATGTGTCTACTTGTTTTTTTTGGCGCAGGTAGTAGCCAATAACAGAGTAAATATCAGCCAGTGGCACGGATGGATATTGATAGGAGATTTCTTCTGCGGTTGCGCCTTCGGTAAATGCGGCGATGAGCGTATCCAGCGTTACCCGTGTTTTGCTGACAAGGATGACGCCATCCTTGTTCATTTTTAGTGGGATGATTTCTGTGATTGTCGTAACTACCATATATACCTGTCTTTCCTGGTTACAAGTATAGCATGACGATAAATGCCACTACAACCCCAAACGCGCCGCACGCAAAGTTGACCCAGTCGTTGTCCAGCCATTTCCAGCCGCGGATGTGGACGGTCTGTGTGCCGCAGGTGTGGAGGGGATGTTTCTCGGTTTCCTTTTTATCAACGGGGCAGTAGTACATGGCTTGGACGGTTCCGCCGAGGAGCGAGTCAAAAAGCGAACCAGCCAACCCTGAGAAAGTGACCAGCAGGAAGAGCGACCAGTTATCCGTTAAGAAAGAGGCGAGGAATGCGATTAAGGCGGAGCCTGTCAACGAGGCGAGGGTGCCCATTAATGAGATTCCGCCTGAGGTGCCTTTTTCCACAATTTTGTTTAGGTTGGTGATCATGCGCGGGGGATGGGGGTTTAGCACACCGAGTTCGGTGGCCCAGGTATCGGCGTTGACGGCGGCGAGGGCGGCGGCGAACCCAAGCCAGGGCCAGAGTTCATTTGGAAAGAAAAAATGCAGCGCGGCGAAGAGAGTTGCAATACCGCCATTGCCGAAGACCTGCCCCGCGTCGCGTTCGTGGCCTTTCGAGAATTTTTCGTCGAGACCTTGTTTTCGTTTTTTGAAGGCGCGGCTCAGCGCGGAAGAGGTGATAAAAAACGTGAGCAATAAAATTGCCCACTCCCAGCCGCCGATGCCGAAGATGATCGTGCCTGTGAAGGCCGCGGCCAGCGCGCCGCTTTTGTTTAAGCTGTGGGCTTTGCAGGCGAGGAATGCGATGAGAATTGCAAGGAGGAAACCGAGGAGAAGTTGGCAGGGGAGGGGCATGAGGGGTGAAGGAGCGGTTCGTGTGGTGTGTTTACGTGTGCATCTGTCTACTTGTTTACATCACACAGGAGTTGTGATGATGAAAAGTACGGCGAGCAGGAACAATAAGCTTGTCAGTGTGCTGGAGCCCCACATGAGGAAGGCGAGCACGCGTTCGCGTTCCCAGCGATAGTAATATAGCCCCGCGATCCAGCCGATGACGGCGAGCAGAAGGCTTGCGACAGGGAAAATGAGAAGCTGGGAGGATGGCACAGTATCAAGCGTAGCGCCTGCAAATTGTTGGCCGATTGCCACAAGCGGCGTGGATGGGATGATGAGGCTTGCCCAAATGAACAGGCCGATGTTCAGGAATAATGCGCTGAGCCAGAGATAACGCGCTGTGCCGTTTTCCCATGCCTGTGTGACGACAAAGGATGGATAAATTGATTTTGCTTCGACGGGTTGCAAACTGCCCATCTCTGTTGCGCGGGCAAAGGTCTGTGAAAGGCCAGATGGATTTTCAGGCGAAATGACGAAGACGCGTTTGGCAGTGGCAATCAGCAGAAGTTTTTTTGCGTCTGAGGCGAGGAATTCGACGATGCCGAGTTCAGAGTGACGGCGAATGCCGAGCAATCCGCCGGGGAATGGAAGCGCAGGCAAGGCAAGCGGGTCGATCAGGTCGTCGGCGGAGCGCATCCATTCGATGTCGGAGAGGGGGATGTCTTCGACGCGCAGTCCCCAACTGATGGCGAGGCTGTCGCGGTCGATGTGATAATCCGCGCGCCAGAGCGAGTAGGCGCGATACGCAAAGAAGGGAATCGGCGCAAAGGAAGCCAGCGCCACCAACAACCAGATCAAAAAGCTGGGGCCGACCTCTGCGCTGGAGAGATTGAAGAATCCAATGATTGCAATGAGCGCCAGCACAAGCAGGAGGATGCTGTGGACGATCAGGCCGCGTCTTTTGGGTGGGGGGTAATGTCCAACATTCATGGTTTATAAAATTTCAGAAATATCTTTTAGATTCAGGATTTTTTCCAAAGGCACAGTACTTGCACCTGAGGCTGTGCGGATTTTCAATTCCACCATTTCGTCTTTCAGCGCCTTTTCGCCTGCGGTAATTCGGATGGGACAGCCGATCAGATCCGCGTCGTTGAATTTGACTCCTGCGCGTTCATCGCGATGATCGAACAAAACGGAAATACCTGCGCGTTGCAATGCGTTGTAAATTTCTTCGGCTTTCTCCAATGTGTCGATGGTCTTGCCGGGCACATGCATCAGGTACACATCGAACGGCGCGGCAGATTTTGGGAAAGCCAGTCCCTTTTCATCATGGTGCGTTTCAGCGAGCGCAAGCAAAATATTTTCAAACTGGAACCCGGAGCCTGAAGCCAAACTAATGGTCACAAGCGTCGAAAGCGGATTTCCACAATTCACACAAAGATCGCCCGCTTTGGCTTGCGTCACATCTGCAACAATTTCGGCGGAATAATCGCGCAGATAATTTGTGTTCTTGAGATGATAGCCCGCCTCATTTGCACCCGCCACAAGATTTTGCGAACGGGGGATCAATTCATCCATGACGATGAGCGCATTGCTCAGCCCAATGGGGGATGCAAACCCCGCCTCTGCTCCCGCCCTGCGAACTGATTCTGCATCTGCCAGTTTTATCTCCCCGACAATGTTCTTCAGTTTCGCTTCGCTCAACTGCATATCTCCGCGCACCACGATGAAGATGAATTGCCCGTCTGAGACGCGGGTGTACATCAGCGCTTTTGCTGTTTTCTCTTTTGGCACACCGAGGAAATTTGCCAGCGACTCGATGGTGTTGCAATCAGGTGTGGACACTTTTTCGAGCGGAAGTTCTTCTTCACGCGGCAGGGCTTTCTTTTTGAATTGAGCAAACTCGATGCGCTCCGCATATTTGCAGGATTCGCAATGGGCGATTTCCACATCCCCAGTGGGGAGGGGGAAGAAGGTTTCGTGATCGTTTAGTAAAAGATGCAACGAGAGATGAAAGAGGAAAGAAGCATCTTCTGACAAATGTTGCAGGCGTAAAATGGCTTGCTGACCGAGCGGCAGTATTTCATTTTCGCGGGTCAAATATCCGGCGCGGACGAGGAAGGCGAATCCCTCTGTCCGTGCATTGTTGGGGGCTTCACGCTGGGTTTGAATTTTGAGGTCTGTATATTTCATGGGATTTAATATTGTAGGGATAGGGTTTGCCCCTATCCAATGGTCCAGTTTGTTTGCAAAAGGGCGACCGCAAGGGTCGCCCGTACAATTTATTAGGCTTCGCTTTTCTTTTTCCGCACTATTTTCTGTGTGGACTCGATGGCAGGTTCTGTTGTGGGAATCTGGATCGGCGTCTGCGCGATGGACTCTGCCTGGGCGGCTTCCGAAGGCGTGGACTCGGGAGCAGGTTCCAGGTCCAGTTCGACCGTTTCTTCCATCCGAATTTGGCCGCGCAGGAAGGCGCCTTCTTCGGTCACGAACGCGGTGGTGATCACGTCTCCCCAAACGCGGCCCGAAGCGCGGATTTCCAATTTTTGAGTGGTGATGTTGCCGCGCACCGCGCCCGCCACAATGACGGTGTTGGCACGCACGTTTTGGCAGGTGACGCGCCCCGTCTCGCCGACGACGAGCATCCCGCGCAGGGCGATCTCGCCCTCGAATGCGCCCTCAATACGGACGCCGCCTGAGCCGTTGATACTTCCGTGCCAGATGACGCCCGAACCAAGCACCGAAGTGATGCGTTCGACAGCTTGTACAGGTTGTGGAGATTCAGTGGGGGCTGTGTTGCGTTTGAACATGTTGAGATTATTTTACCCTAAAAGAAAAAGGACGTTGATTTTGCCAATCAACGTCCATATCTGCTAACTTGTAACTTGTAACTCGTAACCTGTAACTTGCAACTCCTAACTCGTAACCTGCTTCCTACTCGCCCTTCTCTTCCTGTTCCGAAATCTGCACGCCAATGGTATTGAAGCCAGAGTCTACATAAAGTACTTCACCTGTGATACGCCGTGAAAGATCGGATGCCAGGAACACAGCCGAGTTGCCCACATCTTCGATGGTCACATTTTCGCGCATGGGGGCCATGTCTGCGAAATGCTTGTACATGTCGCGGAAGCCGCCCACGCCAGCCGCCGCCAGCGTGCGGATGGGTCCCGCCGAAATTGCATTCACGCGAATATTTTGCGGGCCGAGATCATACGCCAGATAACGGGTCGATGATTCCAGCGCGGCCTTGGCAACGCCCATCACGTTGTAGCGCGGCGCAACCTTTACCGAACCGTAATACGTCATACACATGACCGAGGCGCCAGGGTTGAAGATTGGCAGGAAGGCATGGGTCAACGCCACGAGCGAAAAAACACTGATCTCCAGCGCGGTTTTGAATCCCTCGCGGCTGGTTTCATGATACGGTTTGCTCAACTCATCGCGGCCCGCATACGCAATCGAATGAACAAGCACATCGATCTTTCCAAAATGTTTCGCGGCCTTCTCGACCGTCAATGCGATCTGGTCATCTCTGGTCACATCACATTCTTCGACCCATTTGCAATCCACCTTTTCAGCAAGCGGCTTCACGCGGCGTTCGAGCATCTCCCCCGCATAACTGATCCCGATGTTCGCACCCTCGCGTTTGAACGCCTGCGTGATTCCCCACGCAATGGATTTGTCATTTGCAAGACCAAAAATAAGTGCATTCTTTCCTTCAAGTAAACCCATCGTTCCTCCGAAAATTTTATTAGAGACTAGTGACTAATCTCCAGTTGTTTACCAAAAACCGCCACGGCATGGACAGCCACGGCTCTGGTGTTTTGTTTAAACCCACACGAGGGCCAATCGTCACGCTTTTATCTGGGACGACTTGCCCCGCCTCGATTCTTAAACTGGAAGCTGGTTCCGTCAAATCGGCATAGTTCTCGCTTTTGGTGATCCCCAGCGCCTGAGTCAGTTTCCCCGGCCCGAACGTATCCCGCCCCTGACGGCGCTCCATCATCACCTCGATCCCTTCAATTGGCTGAATCGCGCGGATCAACACCGCCGCAGGGAAACCTTCTACCTCGGTGACCGCGTTCAGCATCCAATGATTCCCGTAGGTGAAATAGATATACGCCAGCCCGGGCGGGCCATACATCGGCTCGGTGCGAATCGTCCGCCCTGCTTTGGCATGGCAGGCCAGGTCTTCCCCGCCAATGTACGCCTCGGTTTCGGTGATGAGTCCCACCAGCTTGACTCCACTTGAAATATGTACCAGCCGCGCACCAAGTAATTCACGCGCAACGGTCAATGTTGGGCGGTTGTAGAATTTACGAGGGAGAGGAAGAGATTTAACCACGGAGATCACAGAGGGCACAGAGATTCTTTTGAGGTTTAGTTGACGAGCCTTTTGATGCCGCCGTGTTTGAGCATTTTGACGTTGAAATTTAACAGCAAACTAACTTTGCCGCCAGAGATTTTCAGATAGGAGAGGAGCTGTGCTTCGTGGATTCCTGCTAAACTCTCGACTGATTTTATTTCGACAATCACAGCATCGTTTACAAGCAGGTCAAGCCTATAGCCGCAATCAAGTTTTATCTCCTTATAAGATAGTGGAAGTGGAACCTCTTGCAAGGCTTCATACCCGCGTTGCAACAATTCATATCGCAGGCACTCACGGTAGGCAGACTCGAGCAAACCAGGCCCAAGATAACGATGCACTTCAATCGCCGCTCCGATAATTGCTTCTGTAATCTTATTAAATTCTTCCATGCTCAGTTGTTTCATTTTTCCTCCATTTGCAACGGAGACCACAAAGGTCACCAAGGACTCTTTAAAAACTCTGTGCTCTCGGTGTTCTCTGTGGTGAAAATTATTTAAACCTTGCGTCGCGCTGTAGCGTCAATCGTAGGCCTTCTTCTAATTTGATGGAAGGTACAAATCTCAATTTTTCTTTTGCGAGATTTACATCTGCTCTCATGCGCGAGACGCCGCCAGAGGTTTGGGAGTTGTAGACCACGTTGGCTTTGCTGTCTGTCACACCCAAAACGATGCGGATCAAATCCTTGATGGCGGTTTCCACGCCTGAGCCGATGTTGATAACCAGCCCATTGATATTGGGCGCCGTGGACGAGGCCACCATTGCGCTGACCACGTCGTCCACATAAATATAGTCGCGGGTCTGGCTTCCGTCGCCGTGTGCCACCAACGTCCCGCCGCGCAGGGCCTGGCGAAGGTAATGCGGTACAACAGGCGGGTGGGAGGGCGGCAGGTGTTGGCCTGGCCCATAGGCGTTGAAGATTCTCAGGCTGACGGTTTCTATATTCCATAACCCGCCAATGGTGCGCACGTAATATTCTGCGGCGAGTTTGGAGACGGCATACGGAGAACGCGGGTTTGGGGTGGCGGACTCTGTCAGTGTTGAGTCTCCCAGGTCGCCGTATACAGCCCCGGACGAAGCAAGAACGACGCGTTTGACTCCCACGTCGCGCATGGCTTCCATCAAAGCCACCGTTCCGCTCACGTTGACGGAGTTATAGTCGCGTGGATATAAAATGGATTCCTGCACCGAAACACGCGCCGCGAGGTGATAGACGACATCCACATCTTGAAGGAGAGTCCACAGTTTGGGGCGGTCGCTCACATCCCCGCGTGTGAAGTGAACATCGGGCGCGAGCGCTTTGGGGTCGCCTGTGGAGAGGTCATCCAGCCCGCGGACTTGATGTCCCTCGCGGGCGAGGTGGTTGGCAAGCGAAGAGCCGAGGAATCCCGCGGCTCCGGTGATTAAAAAGTTCATAGGCTGGGGATTATACTCGTTATATTTTCGTGCCGCCTTTCGATTGACTTGCAATGGGTAGTATGTTATTCTTGCATTTAATAGGAAAACGGTAAGTTACGTTGGTTTGAAGAACAGCCACAGCTCACGGTTTAACCGTGGGCTGTTTTGTTTTACCCTCCGATGGAACAAACAGATTTACCTAAAACAATTTTTTAGTTGCCATAAGGAGGCAAAAATGTCTGATCGTATAATTGGTACAGTGAAGTGGTTCAACGGTGATAAGGGCTTCGGCTTCATCGAGCGCGAAGGCGGCGCGGACGTGTTCGTCCATTTCTCTGCCATTCAGGGTGACGGTTTCCGTAACCTGCAAGAAGGCCAGAAGGTCGAATTCACTGTCGAGAAAGGCCCCAAGGGCCCCCAGGCTACGAACGTTACTGTTCTGAGCTAGTTTTAAAAGAGCCTGGCGCGAAAGCGTCAGGCTCTTTTTGATTCGGTTGGCTTGGGTGGAAAATTCTTGTCGAAGCGGCTGGGATATCGTCCCCTGCCTTGAGGCGGGATATGGAAATTTCTTAAATGGACTCCCAACTTATTCGCACGCAGTTCCTGCCGAAAGAGCAAGGATGAATTATGAATGATGAAGGATGAATTACCGTCCGCGAATGAAAAACGAATTCACGAATTGGACTCCGTCATTCGTTTATTCGTGAAAAACTTGTACTGAGCTTGTCGAAGTATTCGTGGATGGTCTTTTCACTCAGCTTATTCGCGCGCAATTCCTGCCGAAAGAGCAAGGATGAATTATGAATGATGAAGGATGAATTACCGTCCGCGAATAGAAAACGAATTCACGAATTGGTCTCCGTCATTCGTTTATTCGTGAAAAACTTGTACTGAGCTTGTCGAAGTATTCGTGGATGGTCTTTTCACTCAACCTATTCGCCCGCAATTCCTGCCAAAGGATTTTCTCAGCAGGAGTCATGTCGCGGCGACTCTCTCCATTTTCGTTTTGCCTGCCCCGCTGTTCTTTGCGGGGTGAAAATGGGGAGATGTCCGAAGGACAGAGGGGTCGCGTTGAAGTTTTTCTTTGGTGACGGTTTGACCTGGGATGATGTTTTTGACTGGCATGATTGGAATTTTACCCCTCTCCCGTCTCCCCCAAGGGGGAGAGGCTAATGCTTCTTCAAAAAAAATTGCTTTGGTATGGAAAATCAACAATCTCATCATGCATCAAACCCGCCTCACCGAATGGACAATCACCACAGCCATCACGCGCCTAGCCCCCTTCCCATGCCTGCCCTGAGCCTGTCGAAGGGTGGGAAGGGCGGGGGGATAGGTCACATCCCATCCTCATCTCCTCCCCAATTTGTTATCTTTGATGTTCCTGCATATAAGCGCGTAACAACATATTGATTTTTGTTTGGTAGCCACGCCCCTGTTTTTTGTACCATTCCAGCACATCGCTATCCACGCGCAAAGTCAATTGAGTTTTGGTGCGCGGCTTTAGACCGCGCCGTACAATGGACTTTGCGAACATTTCGGGCGTGATTGCTGGAGCATCGGAATAATCGATGTCTTCATCTTTAATTTTGTCGAGACGGGTAAAGTCAGTCTGAGATTTCTTTGAAATCGGTTTCTTCTTCATATTGGTTCGATGAATTTTACGGTTATACAAACACTGCGCTTGAAACTTTGAACTTCTCCGCCAAAGAGCGGACTTGGCGAACGTTCAACTCACGTTTTCCATTCAATATTTCAGAGACTACACCTTGTGAGCCCACTTCTGGCAAATCAGATTGAGTTAATCCATATTCATCCATAAGGAAGCGCAATACTTCCGCGCCACTGACATCTGGAATCGGATAGTGCTCTTCTTCATAAGCATGGACTAATGTGCCGAGCGTATCCAGTAAACCATAAAGCGGATGTTTCTCGTTATCCCCAATTTCATCCAGCAATTCGTTGAGTCGTTTCACTGCCGCGTTGTATTCGCGCTCGTTGCGGATGGTGAGCAGGGGAGCGATGTTCATCCAGTGGATTTGGAGTTCTTCATTTAGGAGTGTCATTTTTCCAATCTCCTCGATCATATTCTGCATGGGTCAGAACATAACGGATATAAACTTTGCCGCGATTGAAATGGATGGATGTGATCAACCTGTATTTGTTGCCGCCAATATTGAAAATGATCCAATGATCTAACTTATCGGCGGAGGGGAATACTTGTCTCAATTCGGCAAAACTGTTGAAATCAGTTTTTTGCACGATCTTGAACCAGCGCATTAACCCCGTTTGGATGTCAGGATGTTTCTCCCAAAACTGGATCAGCGTTTTGCGGGTGATGATGTGCATGGATGAGATTGTATCTCAATTTGAGATATTGGGCAAGGCGAAAACCTCACTTCCCAACCAACTCGTGTATTTTCCCCAAAACAGCGGACAATTCCCTCATAACCTCTTCATTCCCAAAGCCCTAAAACGGCAATCCGCAGCCCATTTCCCTCAAAACTTTCTCCCGTCTTGCATCTTCTTCCTGCTGTAAATCGTGAATGTCTCCACCCACTTCAACAACTAATCCCGCCTTGTGACAATAAAAGTCAATGATGAACCCTGCGACACTTGCACCAGCACGCAAGTGCAGGTGTGACTTGCTGCCTCCTAAAATGGACTCCCAATTTATTCGCACGTAATTCCTGCCAGACGCTTCGCAGTCTTTTTGGCGGTGGTCGTTTTACGCTGTCGTAACCTGGCGCAAGTCTGCAATAACAGGCAGGGAGAAGAGTTCCCTTCTTAGCAGGCGGCTGGTAAAGAACAACACTTCAAAATTCTCGATCTTGCCTGTTTTCGGGTTGAGACGCGCAATAATCTCATCGGCTAACTCTTCAGATTCCTGTTCGGCGTAGGGAGTGACGGTATTGATATACAGGATGTCTGCCTCACGGTCATATTGGAAAGTTAATTTTTCTGCCATTCTATTTCTCCATCGATTAAACGGCGGGTGACATAGGCGGTGATGATCCAGTTCCGCTCGGTGGGAGCGGCTTCGCTTACGACCACCACTACTACGTACTTGCCTTGACGAACATCATCGAACCAACGATAAAAAATTCGAGCGCCGCTCATGCGAATACTGCGCCGTACTTGATCGGGATCAGCCAGTGTTTGCTTTACCTGCGGAAGATATTCTGGCAACAGGTCTGGATGCGTTTCAGCAATATGCGCTTCACGCTCATCCGTTAATTCAACCTCGCTTTTCAAGTAGGGACACGGAAAGGTCTGCATGGCGCTCCTTGCTTGTTATTATACAACGATAACCAATTTGCGAATTTTCCCCACCACAGCGGACAAATTCTTCACAACCTCTTCATTCCTCAATCGAACAACCCTCAGCCCCATCTCTCTCAAAACCTTCTCCCGCCTCGCATCTTCTTCCTGCTGTAAATCATGGACATCTCCATCCACTTCAATGACCAACGCCGCCTTGTGACAATAAAAGTCAACGATGAAACCCGCGATGACCTGCTGCCTCCTGAAATGGACTCCCAACTTATTCCCGCGTAATTCCTGCCAGAGGATTTTCTCTGCAGGAGTCATGTCACGCCGCAGTTCTTTTGCGCGTTGGAGTTTTTCTTTGGTGACGGTTTGACCTGGGATGATGCCTGCCCTGAGCGGCGTCGAATGGTTTTTTTGACTGGCATAACCTCGTCATTTTACCCCTTCCATGCCTTGACTCAACATGATCAAAACAAAACTCCGAGTTTCCTCGGAGTTCGTTTTAATCTATCCCGTTACAGGCGAGACTTGATATTCAATCTTGCTTGGTAAGTTGACACGCCGCGACACGTCCAAAATTTCAAGCGACATAAGGTTGCCTTTATCATCGTAATCAAGAATCACACCAGGCTTATCCTCATCGCTCTCGGCAACGGGAGTTTCAGCGAAGATGATGGTAAGAATATCGGTTTTGCTATCGTAATTTACTTTCATGGCTTATCTTCACTACTTTTATCTACACAGCGACTGTCTCAAATGCAACCTTGATTGCATCTCCCATTTGTCCCGTGAAATTCAACTTCTCAAACCCGATAACCTTGCCCTCACGGTCTTTCATGAGCACAATCTCTTCGCCTGTTTCTTCCGCGACATATTCATCGGCGGGATTGCCAAACCAGACAGTAAGTGTATTTCCTTCTCTATCGTAATAAACTTTTACTTGTGCCATATCTGTACTCCTTCTTTGATCGCGTCTGTTGGATAAGTCGTGATCAAAAAACCTGCTTCGCCTGTTTGCCTGGAAACTGCGCAAATCCATCTCTTTTCACGTTCTGCTTTATAAAATAGATAAACATCCGTATCTGACTTGCTTTGACGAATTTCATCTGGGTTTTCCAGCGCACTTCGGACATCATCTTCGCGCCCAGCCATCACCGGATGTTTTACGCTGACTATCAGATCCCAATATCCATGCATTACACGGACACGAAACCCAAGCGGGGTCATCACTTCAAATAAGACATCTTTGTTATCAGTCATGAAAATATCCTGCCCTTATTTTACCCCACCGTAGCTATCCTCAGTTGCCAAACTCAACACTCAACAAGTTCATTGATTTTACCCACCACAGCGAACAATTCCCTCACAACCTCTTCATTCCCAAAGCCCTAAAACGGCAATCCTCAGCCCCATCTCACTCAAAACCTTCTCTCGTCTCGCATCTTCTTCCTGCTGTAAATCGTGGATGTCTCCATCCACTTCAATGACCAATCCCGCCTTGTGACAATAAAAGTCAACGATGAATCCTGCAACACTTGCACCAGCACGCAAGTGCAGGTGTGACCTGCTGTCTCCTAAAATGGACTCCCAACTTATTCCCGCGTACTTCCTGCCAAAGGATTTTCTCAGCGGGAGTCATGTCATGCCGCAGTTCTCGGGCGCGTTGAAGCTTTTCTTTGGTGCCAGTTTGACCTGGGATGATGTTTTTGACTGGCATGGCGGGATTGTAATGCAAAACAGGAAAACCCCTCTCCCTTCTCCCCTAAAGGGGAGAAGCTAATACCACCTGAAACAAAAGTTACTTTGCTTTGGAAAATCACCACAGCCATCACGCGCCCAGCCCCCTTCCCACATCGTCCCCATTCTCTTTTCCAACCCCATCTTGCCTCAAATTCTGCTTGGAATTGAAAATCATTTTTTAATCTTGCGCTTTCATCCATTCAGCAATTTCGTTTAAGACCATTCTCAAATCTCGTTTGATGTTTCCTGTCAATGGAGATTCATAAACCTTGCCATGTTCATCGTGGAAATGATGTGGAGCAGTGGAAAGATGTTCGTAGTGCGGCGCGTTATCCCAACGCAACAGCGGGACAGTTGTAAATAATTGATACGCATAATCCAACGACTCTGGCTCGGTATGAATCCAGATTTGCAATTGATGGCTTTTGGGAAGGTCGCAACGGATTTTGACCTCCAGTTTCCCAGAGGGAGTTTCGTCATAATTAACAACACGCGTGGATTTGACCAACGCGTGTGTTTCCAGCATTTCCAAAATTTCATTAACGAGCGTATTCACTACGCAAATCCTGATAGGTTTTTTGCCAGTCCATTAACATAGAACGGGCGGATTTCCATGCCAGCCAGTCGTCTTCTTGTGTAGGCGTGGCTTTCCCTTTCAGGCGCGTCGTGAACTTATCGAAGTCCATCCCATGTTTATTCTCCATCCTACGGATTCGGCGGCGATAATATGCCACTTTGCCGCGCACCGTGGACAGCGCCATATCCCACAAGGCTTCTTCCGTCGTGGAATAGCGTTTTGCAGCGACAAGTGAAGCCGCCACTTTATTCAACACTGAATTTGGAGAAGAGTGTAGTGTCATGTTCTGTTCCTTTTGGAAATTATATCACCACGAAATTATGGATTTTCGCTAAAACGCCCGCCAAATCTTTCTCCACCTCTTCATTCCGAAAGCGGACAATCCTCAGCCCCATCTCACTCAAAACCTTTTCCCGTCTCGCATCTTCTTCCTGCTGTAGATCATGGATGTCTCCATCCACTTCAACAACCAACGCCGCCTTGTGACAGTAAAAGTCAACGATGAATCCAGCGATGACTTGCTGTCTCCTGAAATGGACTCCCAACTTATTCCCGCGCAATTCCTGCCAAAGGATTTTCTCGGCGGGAGTCATGTCACGCCGCAGTTCTTTTGCGCGTTGAAGTTTTTCTTTGGTGACGGTTTGACCATGAACGATGTTTTTAATTGGCATTGCAGGATTCTAATGCAAAACGGAAAAACCCCTCTCCCGTCTCCCCTAAAGGGGAGAGGCTAATGCCACTTGAAACAAAAGTTGCTTTGACATGGAAAATCAACAATCGCATCACGCATCAAGCCCGCCTCGCCGAATGGACAATCACCAAACCCATCACGCAACAAGCTCCCTTCCCTTTAGGGAAGGGCGGGGGGATAGGTCACATCCCTTCCTCATCTCCTTTCTCTTTCTCTTTCCCTCACCCGTTTGGATTGATGACATGTGCAAAACTAAAAGCAAAAAGAACATAGTTTTCTATGTCCTTTTTGCTGAATATCCGCACCTTGATTTAATCAATCCCTGCTGCGTTTTGCTCTTTACTTAGACGGTGCATCAATTCAGCAGATTTCATTGCTTGCTTAACTTGTATCTGTGCAACTCTTGCGCGTTCTTCTTCAAACAGCTTATCTTGCACATCTTCTTCTAAACCGCTTGAGGAATTTTGGTTTTCATTTTGTTGAAGAATAGCATGGTAACCTATCCAAACCTTGTAGTTAGTTTCAAATAGATTGAACAACGCTTCACTTTGCAGTTTAAGTTTTTCAACTTGGTAATTGAATGGTGGAAACACCGTAGAGTAATAGACGATAATAGCTCCATCATTTTGGGTAATAGGTTTGTATGCAACCGATTTAATTTTCTCATCCGTCTCCTCTAAGTCTGACCACACAAGCAAAGACCAAGTTTCTTCGTCAGGGGAGACAGGTTTGACGTCAAAGGGAGGCACAGAACCTTTGTTGTGCTTCGTCCGTTTTTCTACTTCAGGCAAAATTTCATAGTCAATATCGTCAACAATTTGAGTGCCATCTAATCGAGTAATGGTCACATAAATTTTTCCTGTAGCACCAGGTTGCGCTCCATCAACCGCTCTTAACCTCCATCTAATCCTTCCACCACGCAAAGGGGATTTAGAGGCGATTTCCAACAAACTCGGATCAAATCGAATCCCTATTAAACTTCTTTTATCAAATTCTGCATCAGCATCGGTCTCTACAAGAATTGTCTCAGAATCGCTCAGGTGAATTTTCATTATTGGCTTAGGTGTGACAATTGCAAATCTTGTGACCTGCGGAAAAGGCAGAGTTGGCAGTGGTTCAACCACTCTAGGGGCTTTGGGTTTTTCACGAGGAATTCGCAACATCTCGCCCTTTCCTTCTGACAGGGCTTGACCTTCAGTTCTTGCGGTAAAACCAGCGTCAAGAAGCAGTTTTGTTATTTGTTTCCTAACTTCTTCATTAGCAGTTTCCGCCTCTTTGCTTGTCAGTTTTTCTGTTAACTCTTTTTCAAGAGCAAATAGTTTGTCATCTTCGCGCAACATTTTTTCTAAAACTTGCATAATGCTTGACAAAACAGGCCCTTCTTTGAATCCTTCCCGTGTTGTTGCGAAAAGGTCACGACGAATTTTTGTAGGAACCTTTGTTGCATCAATATGTATAACAATATAGCGGCTAATTAAACTTAGACCCATTTCACGCAACAGGTGAGCAGGCATCTCTCCTTGAGTTTGACCATTCATTGTCGCCACAATCGGAAACTTTTTCTGAACATAAAGAGCGCTTGTGTCTTTTCTTAAGCGATACTCGCCGCTAGATTTCTTCTCGTGATTAAAAACAACCCAATACTCAATACCTACGCAAGGCTCGTACCCAATCGGAGCAACATACTCCATCGGACGATAATGCTTTAACTGTGTGCGGCCTGTATTATCCTCTTCTTCATTACTTGATCTTTCAGCGTATGTCATTAAGCGATTTCGTGAGCCTTTAACTACCTCAACTTTCTCTTTTCCGTTTTCACGCAAATCAATAACACGGAATGGTAACAAAGTGTCAAACATAGAGAAATGCAGGAAATGATAAAGGTTGCCTGGCTGAGGAGAAAGCGTGCCAGTCAAATCCTGTAACTTGTAGGAGTAATGGCGAACAAGAGTGCCATGGTCGAATTTAGAAAGTTTTATTCGACTTGGTAAATTCCGATATATAGATAAATCATCGGAATTAAACTCAATGCTTGGAACAACAACATTTTCTTTGTCATCTTTTACTGCAAGATAGGCAAAGCAATCTTCTTTATACTCATCTCCCAAACTTAATATTCGAACTAATGTAAACGCCAGTTTAGATGGCTGCTGTTTTGATCTTGAAAGGATTAAAGCATATTCAGAAAAAGCCAGAGTTGATGAACCGCCTTGCCCAAAAGCACCAAGTAGATATTTTTTATCAAGCTTATTACCGCTTTGAAGACTCAGGATTGTTTTAGGAAATTGTTCTGCGGATAGACCGATTCCATAATCCAAAACGTCAACGGTAGGCGCATTTTCATTTTCACTTGGCAAAAGTACGACAGCTACTTTCCTGTCATATTGACCGTCAGAATACTCCCAGTTATACAATCCAGAGTCCGCCCCAGTAATTGGACGTCCGAACCATTCACTAGCTGCTCGTTGAGGTGAGGTTGGCTTTGATGGGCTAGTAGCTGCTCTCTCTTCAAGAACCGCATCTATGGCATTTGTGATTCTCTCAGTCAAGCTCCTGCCAGATTTTGTGGCTAATCCAATTGTTGACCAATTTGAACTGTTTCCCCCATAAGGATGCCAAAATAAGTTGAGTTGACCAAACGGTGTGTCAAGACCAATATCCGAAGAATCCCCTACTTCTTCAAGAATCTCTTTTATAGCTGGCGATGATGATTCGTACAGAAAACGTGTTAGCAAGTCTGATAATGTATTGATGGGCATTTGTACCTCCTGATATTATGCTGGTTTGTGTACTAGAACAACTTCTTTTGACTGGTATTTTCCATTTACGTCCACATACCATTTTCGATTAGGGACATTACGCCAAAGGCGTTTTATGTTTCCATTGCGGTTATGGTCTAAAGCAACTTCCTTAAATCCTGCACTTTCCATGATGTCTAGGTATTTTTGTAATTGCCTCGTCGGGTCTGAAAAACCAATTAATTGAACTACAGTAGTTGAATCGTCAACAATTTTTCTTATAGAAGAAAAAGATTGCAAAGCCACTTCAAAATATTTTTTATGATGCTGTTGTCGGTAATCGCCAAAGGTGTAATGAGAACTTGTGTGCCCGTTGGTTTCACCAATTATCCAGAACGGTGCTGATGTTCTTTTTCGACTCTGTACCTGCCATTGATGATAAATTATATGAACGCCAGGGTATGGGGGGGAAGTTAGAATCAATTTTGGCTTTTTCTTCAATGATTTAATTTGACTATACTTTTCTAGCCCTACAGATGAATTGTTTACGCATAAACAAAGTAGATCTTTCTCTTCCATGGAGTCATTCAATTCATTCATACCATCTATTGATTCGTATGTGTATTCAATAAATTTTTTCCGAAATCTTTCAACAGATGGGGTCTCTTCTTTGCAATCAATTGCCCATTGAGAAGTTTTCAATAAAACACATTGAGCAAAACGTCTTTGATCTAGTCTTGGCAAATTTGGAATGTGCGCCAATATTAATTCAATTATTCGCCGCAATGTCCATGGGACATCTTTTTGATAGCCAGATTCTGCCCAGAAGGATGGCATATCCTTTTTTTCAGACTTGGTTATTTTTACAACATTTTCTGCCCAAGACAGTATTTTGTCTAAACTCTTTTCTCCAAGAGGTGTAGTTTTTACGCTGGATACAAAAGTAGCTAGTGGGCTAAGGTCAACACCGACTGCATTTCTACCATTCGCCAATGCTTCTACAAGAGTGGTGCCTCCACCCATAAAAGGATCTAAAATTAAATCCTCAGGCTTGCTAAAAGATAGAATAGCTTGTTTGGCAAATTCGGGGGAGAAGCGAGCTGGGTAACGATAAAAGTTATGAGTTAATCCAGTTACAGGATTGCTGTTTATTACTGCGTCAGAAAATTTCTCGAATAAGTCATTGGGCAATTCCAGTTTATTAGCCATTTTCTATACCCACAAAATCTTAATCTGACCATCCAACGGCTTGAATTCATTATCCCCTGTCACCAAGTCTGCTTTTTTGACTTTTGCCAATGCGGCGGCAAAAGCATCTGCATAAGACATCTTGTTTTGCGATTTGAAACGCGCCGCTTCCATTGTTAATTCCCAATCCACATTCTCGAATTGAATTCGCAAATCACTGAGCATTTTTACGCCAGCATTGGCTTCTTCTTCTGAGACTTCCCGCGCCAGCGTATACCAAACCTCTCCGACATTCACCACGCTCATGTAAATGGGAATTTGTTCTTCATGCGCTGTGGCGATCAATTCTTCCACCTGTTCCCCTGAAGGTTCGTCTTCAAGGTAGGCAATCACCGCCCAGGTATCCAACACGTATGCTTTTGCCTTCTTTGCCATATTACAACTCCCTTTCGCGTTTCTTGTCCGCCATCAACGCCTTCATCAGTCCCTTGCCCTTATACTTTCCACGCAGGCTGTGGATGTACTCACGGGTTACGGGGGTGAGGATGATCTGCCTGGTTACGGCATTCACGTCAATTTGAAGATATGTTCCGTCCTTGATTCCCAATTGCTTGCGAATTTTGGATGGGATGACAACCTGCCCCTTTGAAGTGGCTACAGTTTCCATTTTTGTTCTCCTTTAGTAAATCTTGTAAAAGTATACCAAAGAACAAAAAGTAAGTCAATATATAAAAGTATGAAATTTTACAGAAATTCGGTTTTTCTACCTCAATCCACCGTCAGCGTCTTGGACAAATTCCTTGGAAAATCAGGTCGTTCGGATTGAAATCCTTCCTCAGTACATGGAAGCCCTTCGGGCTGATGGTCGAGTCCGCTTTAGCGGACTTCCACGAACTGAGGCAGGGATTTATCCCGCACCGTACCCAATTAGTCAACAGTCAAGGTTTTACTCAAATTCCTCGGGAAATCGGGATCAAACCCGCGCATCACGCTCATGTGATATGAAAGCAACTGCAACGGCAGGACTCCCAACAACGCGCTGATCTGCGCATCCGATTTGGGGATAACGACCAGGTCATCGCCGTTGGCGCGCAGGCGGGCGTCCTCTTCGGCGATGGTGATCGTGCGTGCGCCGCGGACTTTGACTTCATTGATCCCGCTGATGATGAGCGGCACATCGTTCGGTCCCGCGCAGAAGATGATCGGGAATCCCTTGCTCACCGCGGAGAGCGGTCCGTGCTTGAACTCAGTTGAGAGCATGCCCTCGCAATGGGCATACGTGATTTCTTTTAATTTCAACGCGCCTTCCAAAGCAATCGGGTATGTCGCGCCGTAGCCGAGACAGTACATGTCGTTCCACTCGTTGATGTCTTTCGCGATCGCTTCGATCTGCGGTCCGACCATCTCAATCGTCTGCTCCATCAATTCAGGGATACGGTCAATCGCACGCCCTGAGCGGAGCGAGTCCGCCCTGAGCGAAGTCGAAGGGTCGTCGAGCGAAGTCGAAGGGTCGAAACCCGCAGTCGAAGGACCAGCGAGTCGATACGCAAGATACAAAAACGTCACGACCTGGTTGGTAAATGTCTTCGTGGCGGGCACGCTGATTTCGTATCCGCAGCACAAGGGTAGACAGAACGAAGTCGCCTTCGTCAACGTCGAGCCCACAACGTTCGCCAATCCAAAACAAGCCATGCCGCGCTTCTCAGCGGCTTCCAACGCGTTGAGCACATCCTTGGTCTCGCCCGATTGGCTGACGAAAATCCCCACGTCTTCATATCCAACTGCGGGCGCGTATTGCGCGATGAACTGCGGCGCAAGCACAGGGATGGCTGTCAGCCCCGCCAGTTGCGCGATGTACACCGAGCCCACCGCCGCCGCGTGATAACTCGTGCCGCATCCGATCAAATACAGATGACGCGCGTTCTTCATCTTTTCGACCAACGGCTGGACATCGGGACTGCCATCCAATAAGTGGATTAACTCACGGGCGACCTGTGCCTGCTCGTGGATTTCTTTCAACATAAAATGCGGATACCCGCCCTTCTGCACCGCGTCCATCGACTCCGTAACTGTTTCTGGCATTCGTTGAATTATTTTTCCATCTTTGACAGAGCGCACTTCCACGCGGTCTGCCCACAGCGTGACGATCTCCCCATCCTGCGGGCGGATGACATTGCGAGTCAGCGGCAATATCGAAGGCAGGTCAGACGAAAGACAAGTGAAGCCATCGCCGATACCGATCACCATGCCTGAACCTTTTTTGAACGCGTACAACTTATCGTCATTCGCGCGCCCGATCACAAAAGCATAATCGCCTTCAAGATCGCCGTACGCGAGACGAATTGCGTCAATGAATTCATATCCGCGGCTGATATATCTCTCTACCGCATGGACGCATGTCTCACCGTCATTCTGCGAACGGACAGTCATTCCCTCCGCCATAAATTCCAGACGCAGCTCAACATTGTTGACCACGTTGCCATTATGCGCGCCGACCATATCGCCATTCGAATCCAAATGCGGCTGTGAATTAACTTGCGAAGGCTCGCCAAATGTCGCCCACCTCAATTGCGTAATCCCGCGTTGTCCGCGCATTTCAGCGATGTTATATTTCGCCGCCACTGAATCCACCTTGCCCACGTCTTTTCGCAAATCAATTTTCCCGTTGTTGATTGTTGCCGCGCCGACCGAATCATATCCGCGATAAGTTAATCTTTCCGCCGCCGCGATCAAAATGGGTCCCAATGCTTCTTCTTTATTTGAAACGTATCCGAAAATTCCGCACATGAAAATTCATCTCCTGGGTTGAAGTAGGGGAATTATATACTCATCTTATGTACTGCTGTGAAATTAAAAAATAGACTTTATCTGAAATAACATACATGCACCGTCCCGACACTCCCTGGCACTGTGCGGCTTAAGCCGTACCAGGGCAAGTGTGCGCCGCACTCCACATCGTCCCCGAAGCGAAGCGAGTGGGAGTGCGGCGAGGTTCTTTCAAGCAAATAGTGTGCCTGGGGGCAACTTTCGGGACGTTTTTTCTAATTCAACGAACGGCGCGAAAAATTCGCATTAAGAATTTTGATACGATGCCAATCGCTTGCACACTCCTTACACATGAGCCCAAATCTTTTGCGCGCCAGACTTTAATTCAATCGTAACGAACGAAATGGTAAATGTGTTATAAAATTCACGAACTGTTCAGGCAAAGGAAACGTCATGCAATTCCAATACTCTCCCTACATTCTTCCCTTGATCGCCGCCGCGCTGGTTTCGGCGGTTGTGGCTGTTTACGCCTGGACCCACCGCTCGATGCGCGGCGCGAAGGCATTGTCCCTCCTGTCGCTGGCGATTGCAATTTGGGCGGTCGGTTACTCCCTGGAGATTGCGGGCGCGGACCTTGCCACGAAATATTTTTGGGGTGTCATTCAATACATTGGCATCGCCTTTGTGCCTTATATCATCTTGATATTTTCCATCATGTACAGCGATCCAATAAAAGTAATTCGGCGCAGTTTTTTTCTCTTTACCGGGTCCGTCCCGATCATTACAGTTTTGCTTGCGTTCACCACAAAATGGCACGGCCTGATTTGGAGCGAGTATCACATTAACCGGGATGGCGGTTTTTCCGCGCTGGATGTGACGCATGGACCCTGGTTCTGGATTCATTTTACCTATTCCTATCTGCTTCTTCTGACAGGAACAATTCTCCTTGCCCGCCTCCTGTGGCGCAGGCAGGGACTGGTTCGCAGTCAGATGATTGCCCTGCTCGTTGCCCTTTTCGCTCCGTGGATCGGCAACGCGCTGTACCTGACGGGCAACAGCCCCATTCCCTACCTGGATTTAACGCCCTTCGCATTTACCGTCACGGTTGCTGCGTTGGCGTGGGCAGTTTTCGGTTTTCACCTGGTGGATATCGCCCCGCTTGCGCGCGACTATATCGTTGATTCCATGCAGGACGGCATGATCGTGCTGGACATGCGCGGATGGATCGTGGACATCAATCCTTCTGCGGCGCGCATGATCGGCGTTTCTGCCTTGAATGCTGTTGGCAGGGATGCGCGGGACGTGTTTTCCCCCTGGCCCCATTTGATAGAACGGTTTGGCAATGTCATGGAGGCGGATGAGGAAATTGCTGTGGGAAGCAATAACGCCCAAAGGCGGTTTCAGGCGCGTATCTCGCCCCTTGCAGGCGTTCAGGGACAACCAGCCGGCCGCCTCATTATGATGCGTGCATTGGGCGAAGGCACGCCGCCGCTCCAGACTGGGGTAGGGGATGCCATCCGAAGCAGTGACCAGCCCAAGGTTGGGGCTGAGCGAAGTGGCAGTGTCCGGGCGGAGGAGAGTGGCGGCGCTTCATCGGGGGAAAATCCGATTTGGGGGGCATTCGTCAAATTCTTTTTCGTGCCGCTTAAAATGAACCTGGTTATTCAGGAGGGCTATAACCCTTCATGGTATCGAACGCGGGAACGAATTTTCACCGTTGTTGCGAGGGTCGCGGCGGCTGTTGGTTCGACAAGCCTGGCTTTATCTGCGCGGGACATGTTCCATTTGCCAGGCGCGCTCCTGGGGTTTGCGGTCATTCTTATCCTTCTCTGGGCGTTGGGATTGGCGCGCAACGTCAAATATGAAACCCGCGTAACGGCATTCCTGTTCCTTGTTTACAGCCTTGGATTCGTGGAGGCGGTCAACTTCGGTTTTTCGGTGGAGTGCTTCGTTTTTTTCATGAGTTTCGCGGTCATCGCGGCGGTGATGACTTCACGGCGCGGCGCCATGCGCGCGCTGGCCATCACGATCGTTACGCTGGGCGCATTCGCTGTGTTGATTGGTTCCAAAAACTTCATCCCGCTCTCGAATGTTCTGGACCATGACTTTATCTCTCCTCAAAGTTTACAGGCTGGGGTCAACAGCCTGTTGGTGTTTACGGCCAGCGCCTTGGCGGTGGTGTCAGCCATTGTCATCCTGCTTGAGAACCTGAACGCCGCCTGGCAGAAGGAGACTCAGGCGCTAAGCCTACTGCAACAGGAGCACGACCTGCTGGATCAACGCGTGACAGCGCGCACGCGCGAGCTCACGCAGGCAGAGGCGAAATATCGTCTCCTGGCTGAAGGCCTGCCTGTGGTCATCTATCGAGACTCGGCGGACGAGATGGGAAAGAGCATCTATATCAACCCGCAAACAGAAAAAATGTTGGGATACTCCATCGCTGAGTGGGAACATGATCCGTTGTATTGGTGGAAGATCATTCATCCCGAAGATCGCGAGCGCGTCGCCGACGCCATTAGTCAGACTCTTGAGCGAGGAAGTTTCAAGGTGGAATATCGCCTATTGGCTCGCGATGGCCGCGTCGTCTGGGTGCGCGACGACGCTGTCCTTGTCCGCGATGAAAGCGGCCAGCCCCAATATGTGCAGGGCATTTTGCAGGATGTTACCGAGCAAAAACGGGCGGAGGAAGGCCGTCTCCGCTCCGAATCTAAATACACAGACCTGTATAACAACACACCGACCATGTACTTTACGGTGGATGAAGATGGAACAACGCTTTCTGTAAATACTTTTGGGGCATCGCAGTTGGGGTATACGCCTCAAGAATTGATCGGGCAATCAGTATTGCGCGTATTTTATGAAGCAGATAAAGAATCCGCCGTTTTGTACGTTAAAAAGTGCCTTGAACATGCGGGGCAACTGCAAAATTGGGAACTGCGTAAAGTTCGTAAGGATGGAAGCATGTTGTGGGTGAAAGAAACAGCCTGGGCGGTTCAAAACCAGGAAGGCAAATATGTTGTGTTTATTGCGTGTGACGACATCACCGTGCGTAAGCGCGCCGAAGATCAAATCCGCAAACTTTCGCAGGCGGTGGAACAGAGCGGCAGTTCGATCGTCATCACGGATATCAACGGAAGCATCGAATACGTCAATCCGCAATTCACAAAAACGACGGGCTACACGTTGGAAGAAGCCTTGGGAAAAAACCCGCGCCTCCTGAAATCGGGCGAACAATCGCGCGAGTTCTACGAAAAATTGTGGAAGACCCTCACCGCGAAGCAGGCCTGGCGCGGGGTATTCCACAACAAACGCAAGGATGGCTCCCTGTATTGGGAATCGGCGACCATTGCCCCCATCCTGAACCCGGATGGCGCGATCGCCAATTACGTGGCCGTTAAAGAAGACATCACACGCCAAAAGGAAATGGAAGAAGCGCTTCACCAAACCCACCAAACCCAATCCGTTTTGAACTCCCTCTTGAGCTTGTCTCTCGAAGACCAGACATTGGAGCAAATGCTCGATCGCGCCCTCGATATTATTCTCACCATCCCCTGGCTTCCCACGCAACCCAAGGGCGGCATCTTCCTGGTGGAAGACCAGCCGAACACCCTGGTTTTGAAATCCCAGCAAAATCTCGGCGCGCCCCTCCTGACCTTGTGTGCCCGCGTCCCCTTTGGACATTGCCTATGCGGACGCGCCGCCGCCAACGCCAAAATCGAATTTGCAGACTGTGTGGATGAGCGGCACGACAACCGTTACATCGGAATCCAGCCTCACGGACATTACAACATCCCCATCCTGTTCCGCGAAGAGGTGTTGGGTGTCCTCGTGCTTTACCTCGATCATGGCCGCGCCCGCGACCCGCATGAGGCTGATTTTTTGGAAGCAGTGGCAAACACACTGTCTGCGATGATCCGCGATAAACAGGCTGACGAAGCCCTCGCCATCGCCCGCGACCTGGCGCTCGAAGCCAGCGCCTTCAAAAGCCAGCTCCTCTCGCGCGTCAGCCACGAATTGCGCACCCCCCTCAGCGGCGTGCTTGGCTACGCCGAATTGATGCAATTCGACGCCTTCGGCGCACTCAATGAAAAACAACGCGCCGCCGCGCAGAATATTGTCGGAAGCGCAAGATATCTCGACGTTCTGGTTAACGACTTGCTCGATGAAGCGCAGATCGAATCGAGATCGATCCGACTCAATCATGAATCTTTTTCACCCGCCAAACTTCTTGAACGGACGGGGGCGTCGATGTCAATTATGGCAAACAACAAGGGGCTTTCGTTACGCATGGAACTGGACCCCGGCCTGCCCAACTCAATCACTGGCGACGAAGGCCGCCTTCAGCAAATTCTCTTCAACCTGCTTGGCAATGCAATCAAATTTACCAGGGAAGGCGAAGTATGCGCGCGCTTTACCCGCGCATACGATAATCAATGGGCCATGCAGGTCAGCGACACCGGCGCGGGCATCCCCGAAGAAGCGCGCGCCTACATCTTCGACCCTTTTCGCCAGGTGGACAATTCCATCACGCGCGAAAATCGCGGCGCCGGGCTGGGGCTGTCCATCACGAAGCAACTGGTGGAATTGATGGGCGGAACCATCACGCTCGAAACCGAAATTGGAAAAGGAAGCGCCTTCACCGTCCTTCTTCCACTCATGATCGACCCGCGAGAACCCGTATGAATCAACCCTACGCCATCGTCATCGAAGACGACCCCCAACTTTCCCTGATTTACATGACCGCCCTGCAACAGGCAGGATTCGACGCCGCCCTCGACATAAACGGAGACCAATACCTCACGCTTCTTTCCGCCGCCCAACCTGATCTTGTTATCCTCGATCTTCACCTCCCCTTTGCAGACAGCGCCGAAGTCCTCAACACCATCCGCGCCAAATCACCAAAAACAATGATCGCAATCGTCACCGCCGATTTCATCAAAGCCAAAACTTTCGAAGGAAAAGCCGACCATATCCTCATCAAACCCGTCAGCGTGGCGCGGCTGATGAAAATCGCAGAAACAATCCGGGAGGCAAAATGACCGACCCCCTCGCAATCATCATCGAAGACGATCCCCAACTCAGCCATATCTTTTGCGTGACCCTCCAGAATGACTTTCACGTTGAACCCATTTTGGACGGAACAGAAGCCCTCATCCGCCTCAGCCAGGTTATCCCCCGCCTCATTCTCCTCGACCTGAACCTGCCCGGCGTTTCAGGAACCGATCTCCTTGCCTCCATCCGCTCAGACGCCCGATTGAAAGAAACAACAATCATTCTTTGCACAGCAGACAATCGCCAGGCAAACGCCATTCAGGAGCAGGCCGATTATGTTCTGCTGAAACCCGTCAGCCCCGTACAACTACGCCAGTTGGCTTCGCGGCTGAGATAACAAACTAACTGGATTCCGCATCCCACGGCGCGACACCGCGCCCGCCTCTCAACGCCCCGACAATTGATTCAGTCACGTTCGGCATCACCTCCGCCGTCGCCGCCAGCAGACCGAAACACCCCGCGATCATCATGTCACCGAATGGAGTTGCAAAATAAGGATGAAGGCTAAAGGATGAAGGATGAATTGGTTGAAACAAGGAACGTCTTGGTCCAGTTACAACAACATCAAACTCATCCTTCCCAAACTCAAACGGATGATCACCATACACCAGCGCGCCGTGACCCATGTCATCGAAAATGTCCTGATGTTTCAAAGAGCCATCCGCCAGCGCGCGGATATATTTTTCAAGTTTGGGCAAATCAATTTCGCCCGTGTGATGCTCGAAGACACCCTCGATTCCCATTTCACCCAAACGAAACGCCAGCGTATGAAAATTCCCCACATTGACAATGATCTTGCGCTCGCACCTCGCAACCATCGGGTCAAAGTTTGCGCCGAGAACAGCCGCGGGCGCAGTATCCATCACCAATAATGGGCAATCGAGATCATCTGCTGAATCAGCAACCGCTTGAAGCCGTGTCATGATCTTTGGAATGTCGTTTGATAAATAGGCAAAAGCTGAAAGTGAATTTTTCGCTTTGATTCTTTCATCCAGATAATCGAAACGAAATTGCCTGTCCGAAACCCCCGCAGGCGCATTGCCATGATCGAAGACCGCCACAGCAATTGCCGACAAATCATTCAATGACACGCCGTAATCTAAAAATGTTTTTGAGATTAACTCAAAATCAAAATCCTTCAACTCGTATCTCGTAACTTGTAACTTGTTACCCTCCTCTTCCGAAACTATCTTTATCCCCAACGCCTCCACCTTATCCAACTCATCATTCAGCGTCGTCGCGGCAGACGGCGTCATATACACGGGAATCCCTGCGCGGGCAACTTCTTCGATTGCCCATGCCGAGGGGCCGCCCCCCATCTGATGTCCAGTCAACAGGATGGGGGTGCGACGCGGAAGCGTCTGCTTGAGACGGCGGTGAACCATCATGGTAGGCGAAGGCAAAACGAGTTTGAATCCGTTCTCGATGTCGAGATTCGAATCGTAAAGAAAAATATCCTGCGTGCCTGTGCCAATGTCTACTGTTAATATTTTCATATCGTATTTCCCCTCTCCTTTTGGGAGAGGGCAGGGTGAGGGTTAGATTTCTATCCCCAGCCAGGTGCGGATGAAATATCCGATCACAAATGAGAAGGCCGCCACGCTCAGGCTCAAGCCTGCCATCTCCACAAACCGCTCGCGGAAGGATTCGCCTTTGGCGACGGAGATGTAATAATTGAAGACTGCGATAATGACAACGGCGGTGGTGAGCGCAATGACGAGGTCGAGATAATAATTTTCAAAAAGCAGATATGGAAGGATGAGCAAAGTGACTGTAGTGATGTATGCAATGCCCGTGTACACTGCGGCGCGCACGGGATGCTTGCTTGTTTTTTCGGAACGGGTCGAAAGATATTCGCTCGCGGCCATCGAAAGCGATGCGGCGATGCCGGTGATGAGTCCTGAAAGGGCGATCAACTTTACGTCTTGCAGGGCAAGCGTCAGCCCGGCCAGAGCGCCTGTCAACTCCACGAGGGCGTCGTTGAGTCCGAGCACCACTGATCCCGCATATTGCAATCGCTCCTCATCCAGCATGTCGATGAGTTGTCCTTCGTGTTTGTTTTCTTCCACCTGATATTTGGCCGCTTCAGGAATGACTTTGGAAACAGATTCGTAATTTGCCTGCGCCTTCTCCTCGCCCTGCTCCATGAGCTTGACGCCAAAGGTGAAACCGAACAGGATGCTGATGAGATAGTAAAACCAGACATGCACCCAGCGTGGTTGAATCTCTTCCTTGCTGTATTGCTTCCAGCCATTGTAGTGGCGCAATTCATCCTCGGCGATCCGATCCAGAATTTTTGCGTTTTCTTCGGATTTGATGCGTTTGGCTAATCTTTTGTAGATGTGATATTCGGTGATCTCCGTCTCTTGAAAGAGGATGATTTTTTTGCGAATGTCTTCGCTGAGGGTTTGCATGATGTGCTCCTTGTCTGATATTTCTTCGGCTATTGTAAGCGATTTTATTAAGTAAAAAGATGCGCTGTGAGGCGCATCTTTTTATAGCGCGATATGCTTCGCAATATCGCATTTTGGCCGCAGAATAAATTCCGCGTTATACCTTTTGCAGAACGAAGTACCAATACCTGCGGTTATCCAGGTGCGGCAGGGCGTTGGGTGAGTTGGGGGTGAGGCCTGCAAAGTGATAAAACTGTTTGCGTAAAATGGCTGGCACATATTTGTTAACCAGCGCAATGCGGCGCTCACGGTCCAGCTCCATGGCTTTCAACACATTGTCGGTAATGTCTTCCTCGTGAACAAGCTTCAAGCCCATGTTCTTTAATTGAGCGTGCCAGATGGCAACTTTCTCTTCGTAACGCAAGTCGGTGTAAAGAAAATATCCATTGGGCTTGAGCACGCGTTTGACATGCTCGTAGAATTTCGTGATGTTCGGGTAGTAGAGCGACGCTTCCACATTCACCACCACATCGAAGGAATTGTCGGGGAAGGTCAGCGCCTCTGCATTGCCGTGATGGAATTTAAGACTCTCCAAATGGCTGTAATGCTGGCGGCAAAATTCGATGGCGCGGGATGAAAAGTCCACACCCGTATAGGATTTGGGCTTGAAGTGCCGCACGATGAAGGATGCGCCTCCTCCCCGCCCGGAGCTGACCTCCAGTGCGTCGGCATTTTGCCACTCTATATGCTTTGCCACATGATGATAAAGCTGCATCGGGTAGCGGTGAATCTCCTCATCCTTTTCAAGAGAGATGGGCGCATTTCCCTGGTGATGGGCAGTGTAGCCAAAGTTCATGAAGATGGCATTCTTGTCCTTGTCAAAGGAGGATATCATTTCATATTGCAGGCGGGTAAGCCAGCTTTTAAGGTTTGGAAAACGGTGGAATAACAGCTTGTTCAGCATCTTCTCTCCTCTTCAGGGCTTGTCGATTAATTTTGAATGCCGCGTATTATAACCCTGCAAGCCCGGGGAAGTGGCGCACGGTTTTGAAAGGGATTGCCTAAACGTTTGTAAGTGAGTTCGCCCTCTGCGCCTTCCTCGACGCAGGATTGCTTGTAAAACTCTGCCGAAGACGGTGGCTTGGGCGTTGCTCTGATGGTTTGCCCCGTACCCGTATCTGTGCCAGTTTGAAGAACAGTACTAAAATAGAAGCAGAAGTTGACAAGACGGTTGTCTATTGAAGGGTGTAAGCTCGTCAGGAGGATTCGTATGAGTACAGGAAAAGTATTCGCTTGGATTTTCTCGCTGGTTATGATATTTGTGCTGGTTGTTGGCTGTGGTCCGCAGTCATCCCCTGGGGCGCCCCAGGGGGAAGTTGTAGTGAAGGAAATTAAAGAAAACGATCTTGTCACAGGTGAAATTATTCAAACCAAAACCTTTGATCAATGTGACGCCGCCAGTTCGCTCGATGTGCAGGTCCAATTCAGCGATACCACGAGTGAATCCAGCCAGGAGGAGCTTGTCTTAAGCGGCAGTGTCTCTGGAGAAGCGGGAGTATCCAGCGTGGCAAAAGTACAATTGCAGGGATCGATCGAGAAGCATTTCGCTTCCTCTGAAACCATTGGGGCGGGGCATGTGGAAAGTATCAATATCCAGGTTCCCGCTTATACCCGCCAGGAATATACAATTGTCTGGACGGAAACCCGCCGGGAAGGCACGGTGGAATATCTGGAAGATGGGGAGGCAAAATTTGCCGATTACAGCTATCGGGTTGGGCTTGAACTCGCTTCTTCATCTGCAAGGAACATTGACTGCTCTCTGCCAACCGAGACGCCGCCCCCGGCAACTTCGATACCTTCCCCGGTGACTGAAAGTTCTTCGCTTTCACAGGGAGAGATGTTGGCGGATGGTTGTATATCTTCGCAAAATTGGAAGCCAGATTCCACCGATCAAACAATGCTGGATGCTGTTTCGACTGACGCGAATAACTGCCATTCCATGGAGGCGTTGGGTATCTTTGCCGACAGGCAGGGCGCTTTGCATATTTATAAAAGGGACAGGCGGCAACGTGAAGCGCTGGGGATGTACACGCCTATCGATACCAACTACTCCATCATCGAGTTCAAAATTTTTGTTAATTCGATGTACATTGTTTACCCTGAAAACCCGGTATTTGTCACTTTTGCGGTGGCGCCGGCCGGCGCGCCAACCTCGGCCAGGGATTCAGCGCGGTTTAATCTCCAGGTTCAATCCAGCGGGAAAAACCCCTTTGTTCTCTTTGTACTCGCCGATGCAGGGGAGCGAAGCGGTACACAGCTTGGAACCCAGCATTATGAATATAACCGCACCTATGCCATTCGCTTCGAATTGACAGGCAGTCTGATGGATATTTATATCAATGACTTAAAAGTAAGCGAAAGCCTCTCCATCCCTGATGGCGCAAAGGTGTTTTATATTGGCTACGACCTGCCGGTTCTGGCGGGTGTGGATGTTGAAATTACGGACATCCGTATGGACGATGTTCAGAAATAAATAATTCACCTTACGCAGTAGGAGCGATATCATACCCTTGTGGTACCCATCCATATTCTTGAAAACCTGATTGCGCAAAAGGCGGGTCGCCCTGTTCCCACGGGATGCCTTCATGCACTGGGCCACCCTCCCTTTGAGAATAAGCCTCTTGTAATGCCTGGACGGGTTGCCCCTACTACGGAAGAAACTATAAAAAAGCCGTTCTTTTCCGTGATATCCGTGTACCAAAAGAAGAGCGGTACGGACTTAAGAAACGCTGTCTAAGGTGAGTTACTGAATTTTCCAAAAATAACAGTACGTGATTTTAGAAACGATGAGTCGGCCTGGCCGAAACAATTGAAGATAAATTTCCAGCAGGGGCAGGTCGCGAGACCTGTTTTTGTAGATTCTGATCCTCATTCTGTTACGTTCAACGAGGCATGGCGTGCCGTCCCTTTTCGATCTTCTCCAAATGTTCGATCTTCAAACAGCAACTGTTCTACTCAGCCTGGCCATGCTGGTGCAGGCCTTCTCTTTTTTTCTTCAGTTTGTGCTTGTCAGGGAATATCAGGGGATTCGTACTGTAACGATGGCGTATCTGGGCATTGCGCTTGGCATTTTCCTGGCGGCCCTGCGGGGCTCCCTGCCAGTCTTTCTTTCCATTATTTTCTCGAATTATTTTTTGGTCATCGGCGTGGCGTTGTACTATGTAGGAATTAGCCGCTTCGTTTCAGAAAACTATAACCGTATTTTAGTTACAGCCGCCGTGGCGCCGGCGATCATCCTGTTCCCTTATTTCACCTATGTCAATGACAATATTACAGCGCGCGTCATGCTGATTGGTTTTAGCGGCACACTGCTTTACGGCGGGGCCGCTTTTTCCCTGTTGCGAATGCGCCAGCCTGCCTATCGGTTTACGGCCAATTTATTGGGAGTTACCTACATCATACAGACCCTGGCGTTGATTCTTCGTACGGTGGGGTTGGTTCGGTACCAGGTTCGGGATGTTTTCGAGCCCAACGGGTTCCTGTCTGTTATTTTGCTGGTGGTATTTGCGAATACGTTTTTATCTGCGCAAATATTTTTGCTGATGATCGGCCAGCGCCTGCAAAGTGACCTGGGCGCTCTTGCCAGGGTGGACAGCCTGACCAGCGTGCTCAACCGCCGCGCAATGACTCAATTGCTCGATGCGGAATTTTCACGCAGGATGCGGACACGAATGGATTTTTCGATCCTGCTCATCGACCTCGACCATTTCAAATCGATTAACGATTCATACGGCCATAAGGCGGGGGACATTGTCTTGCATGAAGTGGCCCAACTCATAAGGGGTTCGCTTCGCGCGCAGGATTTTATTTCTCGCTGGGGCGGCGAAGAGTTTTTAGTATTACTGCCTGTTACCGGCCCGCGCGAAGCCCTGGAGATCGGTGAACGATTGCGGACTGTTATTGGCGATGGACAGTTTCCTGTGGGGGATGATTTCATCTCGGTGACGGCAAGCATCGGAATGGCGCATTCGAATCACTGCGACAACCTGGAAAAGATATACAAATTTGCGGATGTGGCGTTGTACAAAGCCAAGCTCACACGCAACTCGGTGGTGTAGCGAAGATGTATTTGCTTTTCGCGCCGCGAATGCTCATTTTTGCCGACCAGCTTTCAGGGAGACGATGAAGCGTCTCTTCTTTTATCGAAGGGATTTGGAGGGGTATAATTTTCCTGCAAGTTGTCCCCTCCGATTATTTTCGTAAAAGGAATCGCCATGAACATTGCCATTGCTCTCGTCCTGGGTTTGTTGATCGGTTGGTTAATTGAATGGGTGATCGACTGGTTCTATTGGCGGCGCCCGCGGCAGGAGCAAGGCCAGCCCGCGGCGATGGCTGTGCCCACGCAGAGAATTCGATACAAGACCCCGCCCGATGATGCGGACGATCTCAAAAAGATCAAGGGCATTGGCCCTGTCATTGCAAAGCGTTTGAATCAGGCGGGCATTTATAAATATGAGCAACTTGCAGACTTGACGCTGGATGAATTCGAAGAGGCGCTCGGCGACCTGTTACAGCGTTTCATCAATGAGCGCGCCATTTTGCGGCACGCGCGCGAACTGGCGGATAAAAAACGGCAGGGGGAATTGGCATGAAACAAAACGGCGGAACAAGATACGTTCCGGGCTATGATCTCTTCAAGCTGATCGTTGCTGTGATTCTGACGGTCGTCTTGATTATGCTGTTACTGCGGGAGAGTGGCGGGCGGCCTGCAACGCTGGAGGCAAGCCCCACGCCCACGGTGACGAAGACGATACAGCCGACATTTACATCCACGCCCACGATGACGCATGAGCCGACTTTGACCCCAACTGTCACATCAACTGCATCGCCTGAAATTATTGTCACCGAAACGAAGGCTACAGAAATTACACCCACTGAAATACCTGCCACTGAAACGCCGCCTGTTCCCGATCCGAATGGATGCCCCGCAAACCCAACTCACATTCAGGTGGGCGTGACTGTGCGCGTGCTGGACTGGTTGAACTTTCGCACGGGACCTGGTTTGCAGTACACGATCCAGCACACGAACCGCCCCGGCACAGAATTGGAAGTGATTGATGGCCCTGTTTGCACAGTCAAGGGGGGTGACCCTCCGAGGGCGTATTTATGGTGGAAACTGCGTATGAAGGATGGACGCGAAGGCTGGTCTGCCGAGGCGCCGTTGAATTTCCCCAATTATTTTTTGGAACCGATTCGGTAAAAAAATGCCCGCGTCATGACGCGGGCATTTTTTTTTGCGCCTTTGTTATGGGACCGTTGTTGTGCCCGTCAGGCTGGCAGTGAATGTGCATTGACCACTTTGTTCATAACTATTCCCGCCAGTGACGGTGATGGTTGCGCCGTCAAATGCGATTGTGCCTGAATAGCTTTCTGTGCCAGGCCCAACCACTGCCGATGTGGCGAATGCGCCGCTGGCAGGTTCATACGTTCCCGTGGTTGTAACACCCGCATCCACTTGCAAGAGGGAGAGCGAAGTTTCATCGATTGTAAATGTGTAGGGATGTTCTGTCGTGCCGCCGCTCCCGCAGGTCAGGTTGGTCAATGCGAGCGTAATGTCGAAAATGGGTGGAAGCGCAGGCGGCGCGGGTGTAACCGTGAGTGTGGGAGTGGAATTTCGAGTTGCAGGTGTGATCGTTGGGGTTGCTGTCGGTTTTGGTTTTTCAGTGGTGGGTGTGCGTGTTGGCGCAGACGATGCAACTGTAGATGAACATCCCGCCAGGAACATATTGAAGATCATGACAACAATAAGAAACGAAACGACTTTTTTCATGATTCACCTCTCTCTAAAATGGCTGTACAACGTAGTGTCATTGTATGATAAACACAGGTGAAATTCAAGACTTTTTTCTTTCAATCCTGCTCATGGCATATTCTGCCAGTGCGGTAATGGTCAACGAAGGATTCACACCCGGGTTGGCAGGCATGATCGAACCGTCAATGATGAATAAGCCATCGTAATTGTGTACGGCAAAGTTCTCGTCCACCACGCCATTGTCAGCGGTTTGTCCAATGGGCGCGCCGCCCAAAATGTGCGCGGTGGTGGGCAGGTTGAATACATTTTCAGTGACGGAGCCAAGCGCCGCGCCATTGATTCGTTTTGCAAACTCGCGGGTCACATCATGGCCTGCATCCACGCGCGCGCTGATCTCATGGTCGGTCTCTCGTTCGGCAACCAGCCCGCGGCGGAAGAGTGTGAGCGGGCTTCGTCCAATGCGGAGCTTCATATAGTTATCCACATTTTGCATAACCAGCAAAATAGTCATATTGTGCGCCCAGCCCGGCAGGGCCATTGCGCGCAGATAGTCTATTGGGTTGCGAAAGATCCACGTGAGTGTTCGGAAGATGCGCGCAGGGACGCTCGTCACATCTGAAATGAGCGGCGCGCCGAGAAAACGCATGAGCGAAGAACCATCCGGGTAGCGGACAGGTTCGATGCGCGTGACTTCGTCTGCGTTGAAAATGGATGAAATCGAAACGCCCTCCGAATAATTGAAATCCGATTTGCGCGCAATCGAACCAAGCAGGGCTTCGGAATTTGTGCGCACCACATCACCCAGCCGCCGCGAAAGTTTTGGCAATGACTTTTTCACATCCCGCAGGTTCAACAATAATTTCATCGTCCCCAGCACGCCCGCCGAAAAGATGACATTCTTTGCATAAACGCTTTCCTCACTTTTGAATAGCGATGTCGAAGAACGATACACAACTTCATAGCGACAGAAATTTGAAATGACTGGAATTACGTCCATAACCTCAACTTCCGCTTGCACCTTCGCCCCATGCTTCTCTGCAAAATATAAATAATTTTTCGGGAGTGTATTCTTCGCGTTGTGACGACAGCCCACCATGCACCCGCCGCAGTGTTGACATCCCGCCCGCTCGGGTCCTTCCCCGCCGAAAAATGGATCAGCAACTGTGACACCCTCCTCCCCGAAAAATGCGCCCACATCCGTCGCGCGGAAGGTGCCGCCCATGCCGCGTTCTTCGGCTATCTCTTTTAATAGAAGGTCTGCCTTCCACAGCTTGGGGTTGCGCGAAACGCCGAGCATTTTTTTGGCGGTTTCGTAATGACTTTTCAACGCCTTACCCCATCTCACATTTTGATTCCACGCGGGGGTGGCAAAGGTTTCATCGGTGGGAACTTCGAGCACGTTGGCATATCCCAAACTCCCGCCGCCCACGCCCGCGCCATGCAGAACCATCACCCCTTTGAGCAGGCTGATCTGCAAAATTCCATGTCCACGCAGGGCAGGCAGCCAGAGATATTTCCAATACTGCCAGTTGGACTTTGCGAAATCGCTGTCTTTGAATCGTTTGCCTTTTTCCAGCACGAGAACGGAATAGCCTTTTTCAGTTAATCGCATCGCTGAAACACTTCCCCCGAAGCCCGAACCGATGATGACATAATCGTAAACTTTTTCGCTCATGATTTTTCCTGTCAACGTGATTTGATGTCTGAATTATACTTCTCTAAATTAGCAGACTAATGCTTCGACAGGCTCACCACAAGAGTCTGCGCTTCATTAATAAAGGCACACATGAAAACTCCCACCTTCACCTCCCGCCGTTCCCCCGTGTACAGCCGCCGCGGAATTGTCGCAACATCCCAGCCGCTGGCAACTGCCGCGGGCATCGAGATTCTTTCAAAGGGCGGCAATGCCGCAGATGCCGCCGTGGCCGCCGCCGCCGCGCTCAACGTCACCGAGCCAACCTCCACGGGGATTGGGGGTGACATGTTCGCTTTGTATTTTGACTCGCGGACAAAAGGAGTCACAGCCTTGAATGGATCGGGCCGCGCTCCTTCCGCGCTGACAATTGATCGGCTAAAGAGTGAGGGACTCTTCGCTGAATCATTGCCGCCGTTCCACGCGCACACCGTCACTGTCCCTGGGGCGTGTGCAGGCTGGTGTGACCTGATCGAAAAACACGGCTCGCGTTCGATGTCTGAAATCCTTGCGCCTGCCATCCGTCTCGCGGACGAGGGCTTTCCCGTTGCGCCGCTCACATCCTACTTTTGGTCACGCGGCGCGGATAGGCAATTGAAGTCCGCGTTGAATGGAAGTGAATTAACCATTGATGGGCGCGCGCCGAAGGCTGGAGAAATTTTCCGTAACCCTGGGCTGGCGAAGACACTGTCCGTTGTTGCCGAGAAAAATGCTGAGGGGTTTTACCAGGGTCAAATTGCAGAATCAATTGTCGGCGTGATAAAAGAGGCGGGCGGATGCTTGTCCGCCGATGATCTCGCATCGCATGTATCCACATGGGAGACTCCGCTTTCGGTGGGTTATCGCGGACTGCGCGTGTATGAATGTCCGCCGAACGGACAGGGCATCACGGCGCTCATCGCGTTGAATTTGTTGGAAGGCTTTGATCTGGCCAAGCTTGATTCATTGTCGCCTGAAAAAATGCACTTGATGATCGAAGCCATGCGCCTCGCCTTTGCGGATGCGAAATGGTATGTCTCTGACCCCGCGTTTTCAAAGATACCAATGGACGAGTTGTTGTCGAAGGAATATGCAAACGAACGCCGCAAACTAATTAACATGCAACACGCAACACTTGATTTTCTACGCGGTACTCCCGTTTCATCTTCCAACACAGTGTACCTCAGCGTGGTGGACGGTTTCGGGAATGCGTGCTCGTTCATCAACAGCAATTACATGGGCTTTGGCACGGGCATGGCGCCGAAGGGCTGGGGCTTCACCCTGCAAAACCGTGGACATAATTTCAACCTCGACGAGAATCATCCCAACGCGCTCGCGCCGCGCAAACGACCGTATCACACGATCATCCCCGCAATGGTCACTCGCCCTATCGTTCGCGCTGAGCGGAGCGCTAGCGCAGTCGAAGCGCAGGTTATCGGTGAATCGCTCTACGCTTCCTACGGCGTGATGGGCGGATTCATGCAGCCGCAGGGACATGTGCAAGTGTTATCGGCCTTGGCTGATAATGGACACGACCCGCAGTCCGCGCTCGACCTCCCGCGCTTCTGCATTGATGTGGACGAAGCAGGCGGGCGCGTTGCCATCGAAGAAGGAACGCCAAAAGAAACAATGGATGCCCTGCAAAAGATGGGGCATCCATTGTATGAAGTTTCTGGCTACGAGCGTGCGCTCTTCGGCAGGGGACAGGTGATTCTGCGCGATGATAAATCTGGTGTGCTGTGCGCGGGGAGCGATATGAGAGCGGATGGGTGCGCGGGGAGTGTGTAGTGATTGGTAATTGGTAAATAGTAACTCACCTTACGCAGAACGGGAATTTTATGCCCAATGTCCTTCGACTGCGCTCCTCGGCTTGCGCTCGTCGCTCCGCTCACATCGTCCCGATGTCCTTCGGGAGGACGAAATTCGCCCTGAGCGAAGCGCGGGTGCTTTTCCCGCTCGTAGTCGAAGGGCAGGTGTATAAGGTAAGTTAGTAATTAGGATTGATTAACCATGTGATGAAATGACATCAGGAATATTCGGCTGGTAGGCGTCGTAGTGATAGTCGCACAGCCAGCGGAAATCACCAGTGTAGGTGGCAACGCGGTGCAGGCCGAGCTTATCTTGTGTGGGATCGAGTTCGTTGAGCAGGCGGTGAAGGGCAAGGATGCCAGACCGTTCGGGTTCGCTGACGAGGCCGCGTTGAAGCATGGGGCGATCGGGAGTTTTGATTTCATCGGGCAGTTTGCCAAGGACGGCATTTCCCAAACTCAACAGATTATCAACGCCCCATTTCTCGGTGGTCTTCGCGCCGAAGGCAACATTGATGGCAGGGGCGGCAATGGGCGCGACCGTTTTCAAAATTTCCAAAGCCATGTTGGCATACGGCGCGATCTGCATGACCCAATCATGCGGCTGGTCTATGGAATACAAGCCTTTGCCGTCCTCGATAATGGGATGCTGGCAACCTTCCGCTTCGCACCAGAGTTGCAGAGAGATCGGACGCGTGAAGATTTGTTTTGGTGAAAGCCCGGCATCACGCGAGCGGAAGGTGAAGAGGCGCGGACCGTTCCTGGCTTCATCGGCGATGGCGTGCATGGTTGCCCAGAAGTAATGGGCAATACGACTGTCCAACCCTGCAAGGCGTTCATTGATCTCGCGCAGTTGAATTTCAATTGGGCGTTCTTCAAAGCCCAAAAGCAATTTGGTAATGAGATGAGGTTTGAAACATTCCTGGCAGGGATACTCTCGAATGCCATTCGACATAAATTGTCGCAGGGCTTGAATGCTGAATCGGCCTTTGCAATTCGGCGTGGGACACGGAACGGAAAAACGATAACGTCCTTCCAGGCCAGGCCAATTGTCTGTTATCAATTTTTGAAGCGTTTCCTGAAGAACGTTCATGAAGTATTCAGGATACGTTGCCTGGGCATAAACATGAAAATCGCGTCCACGCTGTTCCAGCATGGCTTGACCGTGAGTCCCATGACCCAGGAACATCCCTTTTTGCCAATGCAGATGATGATTGCCTTTCTCAACAGAATAATCATGCGTGCGGACGATCATCCACGGAACCAAGCCAGGCGGGTCTTCTTCCATTGAACAGACCATCGCGATGCGGCGTTGGTCTGTTGGCGGCTCTTGTTCTGGCAGCCACGGCAGTTCGGGGCGTGTCTGCGGGACATGTTGCGCGACCAAACTGGCTTTACGGTCATCGGGCAGGCGGTAGCAAACATCGTACTTTTCCATCAGGCGCAGGAAGAAGGGATAGAGATCAGGCGTGTAGCGTGGTTCGTTGGGGAAGGCGTGGTCATGCCAGACTTTGTACAACTGGTCGTCGGGCAAAATCCCTTCGCGTTCGGCTGTGCCGCGATTTTCCAGCACGAAGCCGATGGCTTTGGTGAGCCATTCGGGTTTGAGGATGACGTCGTCGCGCAGTTTTTCGTCGTCGCTGTAGTGGACGATGTAGCCGAGGTCGTGCATGAGATGGGCGAGGGTCTCGGTGTCGATATCGCTCAAGCCGCGCGCGGCGCAGACTCCGCTAAAAGTCGAGAATGAGATGCGTGGCTCGGGGTAAACGAGCAGTTCGTCGCGGGCGGCTTTCCAGTCGCGGTTGAAGCCCATCCCCATTTGTTCGAGTTTGGAGGCGTACACAGCGATGACTTTTTTCAATTCGGCGATGCCGATCATCTCGCCTGTGGTTGGATCGGGGACGAGGCTGTCCACTTCGTGAAAGCCGACGATCATGTCGCCGTATTGCTGTTTGAAGACGGGCTGGTCAATGCGCGCGATGCGCTCGCCCGTTTTGCAGTGCGTGGAGACGATAATGACGCGCGCGTCGTCGCCGACCCGCAGGCGGATCATGTTCAGCCAGTCTTCCACCTGACCCTGCTGGACGCCGCGGCGCGGTTCCCAGACCAGCAGGTAGAGCGAGCGGCGGCTGAAGAAGAACTGGTGCGTGACGCGGTAGACATCCTGCCCGCCGAAGTCCCAGGCGTTGAGTTGGATCTCGACGCCGTCCTGGGCAGGGTGCGGCAGGCGCAGTCCGTGAATGTCAATTTCGACGCCGTGCGTGGTAGGTTCGTGTTCCTGCGGGGCTTCGCCTGCCTTGCCCTTCAACGCCTTGAGCAGGGTGGTCTTGCCGACGTTGCCTTCGCCGACCAGCACCAGTTTGGCTTCGTAGAGCGGTTCGGCGTTTTCGAGACTGCGGAGGTAGGCAAAGAGTGGTTCATAATTGCCACGCTCACATATGTCGTATACGCTTTGCAGGGCGGGGTTGAGGGGGTTGTCGTCGAGTTTGAGATTTGTCAAATGCTCAAGTTGGGCGAGAGATGGGGGAAGATCGGTGAGTTGATTACTGAATACATGTAATTCTTTCAACCTTGTGAAATTACTAATCCAATCTGGAATTTTTGTTAGTTTGTTGCCATAAAGCCGTAGCATTTCTAATTTTGTAAGACTGCCCATAGAGTCTGGAAGATTATCTATTTTGTTTTGAGCAATGTTTAGCAAATTTAGATTAGAGAGAGTACCAATCGCTGTTGAAAGGGTTGTTATATTGTTGGTGTAGAGATTTAGCCATGTCAGATTTGTGAGTTGTCCCAGCCACTCTGGTAGGGTTGTCAGTTGGTTGTTGGAGAGATCTAGGTTTGTCAACTGCGTGAGTTGCGCTTGCGCGAGCGAGTCTGGCAGGGTGGTCAGTTGGTTGCTGGAGAGATCCAGTTCTGTCAACTGCGCGAGTTGTCCCAGCGAGTCTGGCAGGGCGGTCAGTTGGTTGTTGGAGAGATTCAGCGTCTGCAACTGCGTGAGTTGTCCCAGCGAGTCTGGAAGGGTCGTCAGTTGGTTGGAGGAGAGATTCAGTTCTGTCAACTGCGTGAGTTGTCCCAGCGAGTCTGGCAGGGTGGTCAGTTGGTTGTTGGAGAGATCCAGTTTTGTCAACCGCGTGAGTTGTCCCAGTGAGGGTGGCAGTGTGGTCAGTTGGTTGTTGGAGAGGTTTAATTTTTGTAACTTCGTAAGTTTCCAAAGTGAATCTGGCAGTTCAGTAAGTTTTGAATCCTTACTGCCGTGGAGATCAAGTTCCGTTGCGCCCGATTGCAGGGCTTGTTGGATTTTTTGTTCGGCTTGGTTCATTGTCTTAACCTTGATTTGCTTGATTTACTTGATTGCCATGATGGATTGGCTTGATTATCTCGATTTTTGAAATCATGATAATCCTGTAATCCTTGTAATCATGGTCTGACCTTGATTTTCCTGATTTACCTGATTGCCATGATGGATTACCATGATAGATTGGCTTGATTGTCTTGATTTTTGAAATCAGGGTAATCCTATAATCCTTGTAATCATGGTTAAGATGTTTATGTTCTGCTTCGAGGTAGGGTTGGTCATGGGGCATGTTAAAAACCCCCTTCCAACTTCCCCCTAAAGGGGGAAGGGCTTGTGCTGTTGTAACAAGAGGTTGGGTGAATCATAATTTGCCTTGCCTTTGGCTTCTCCCCTTTAGGGGAGACGGGAGAGGGGTCAAGTTCCGTTGTTCGGCTTCGAAGTAGGGTTGGTCATGAGGCATGGTTAAAAACCCCCTTCCAACTTCCCCCTAAAGGGGGAAGGGCTTGTATAGGTTAAGTCAAGTTGACTTGTTTGGTTTGCGTTTTGTGTTGCGTTCCAGAAATTTTTATTCATTTTGGATTACGCCTTATAGCTCCTCCCCGCTCGGGGAGGCGGGGGAGGGGTTTGCTCGTTGAATTCAATTGTACTTCCCAAGTGCAGACCCGACAGGTTTCAGTGAATGTGTATCCAAGAACTTGTCAGGTCTCACCAGTGACCACTGATTACTGCTCATTGCTCTCCGCTCCCTAATACCTATAAAACCCTCTCCCGCTCTTTCTTCCCAAATACCCCGCATCCACCATCTTCCTCAGCAAATACGCGGGACGATATTTATCCTCGCCCAAATCCCTTTGTAAAACTTCCATCACAAATAGAACAACATCCAGGCCGATGAGGTCGGCCAAGGTCAACGGCCCCATCGGATGATTCATCCCCAGCTTCATCACCTGGTCAATCGCCTCAGGCGTGCCGACATTTTCCTGCAAAGCAAAAATCGCTTCGTTGATCATCGGGCAGAGGATTCTGTTCGAGATGAACCCAGGCGAGTCGTTGGCTTCGACAGGTTCCTTGCCCATGACCTTGCACAAGTTCACGATGGTTTTTGTTGTTTCATCGGATGTTCCTAATCCGCGGATGACTTCGACCAGCTTCATCAACGGCACGGGATTCATGAAATGCATCCCGATCACTTTATCGGGACGGCTGGTCACTGCGGCGATCTTGGTGATCGAAATTGACGAAGTGTTGCTTGCCAAAATCACGCCTTCGCGCGCGTTCGCGTCCATGTCCTTGAATATCTTGAATTTCAGTTCGGGGTTTTCAGTGGCGGCTTCGATGACGAGGTCCGCATCTTTCATCGAGTCCATATTGCTCACGAATCGAATCGCATCTGCCGAGGATTTTTGCTCCGCTGTGATCGTCCCTTTTTCCAAAAGTTTCCCCGTGGATTTGGAAATCGTCGCTTTGGCTTTTTCAAGCGCGGCTGGTATCACATCCATGCACGAAACTTGATAGCCCGATGTCGCCGCAACCTGTGCGATGCCGTTGCCCATTGTCCCTGCGCCGATGATGAAGATGTGTTTGATGGTCATGTGATCTCCTTGTTTTTCGCGCTGAGCGTAGTCGAAGCGCTTATGCAAAGTGTCCTTCGACTGCGCTCAGGACGAATTAAATTTTCTTCCACACTGACACATTATTTTGTATCTGCTCGATGTGCCCCGGAATATGCCTTGAATAAATATCAACCCACTTATCGAAGGTATACTCGCCCTCGATTTCGGGGTGCTTGATCCAATGGCTGAATACTTCCTCTGGCTGGCGTTTCAATAACTCGTAGGTTGTTTTTCTTGCAAGCCTCGTTACTTCCAGGGCGTCTTCAAAGTTGTGGTCGTGATAGTTCAACTCGATTGCCCATTGATCCTGGTTGTAGCCCATCAACGTGCCGCCTGGCTCCACGATCAACTTCCGCGCACGCAAAGCCGCATTGGATTCACTGTCCGCAATGTGGATGATAATCTCGTGGACGCTCCACTCCCTCGGCTCGGGCTTGAACAACATCGCCTCCTGCGGGACCTCCGCCAGAGCGGCTTTCAATAAGCTGAATCCACGCCCGTACAGTTCGATCTTTTCACTGCGTTCTTTCATATCCATTTTGTTTCTCCTGGTGTTTGGGTAGAGGATGGCATCCTTCTGGCTTTTATGTTTTGCCTTGCTATTTTTTCCTGCTCCGAAAAAGTCAGATTAAGACGGAAACTAAAATACAAAACCACGAAGGAAACCTTTGGGTTTAGCATTTTGCTCTCCTCTGTGCCTCTTTGTGGTAAAGATTTTGAAATGCCGCATTGTCAAACTACTTTGACAATGTCACATTAAAGCTGAAATCAAAGTTCTTAACCACAAAGGTCACTAAGTAACACGAAGGAAACCTTTGGGTTTAGCATTTTGCTCTCCTTTGTGACCCTTTGTGGACTTTGTGGTAAAAGGTTTTGAAATGCCGCATTGTCAAACTACTCACGGGACAGTCGTAAGGGTTGAAGTAACAGTGACAGACACGGTTGCCAGCGGGGAAGGAGTGGCAGATATTTCAATATTTCCCGTCACAGTCGACCCGCCCGGCTCGCGCACGAAAACAGGCTTGTCGGAGATATTGCCCCTGATGATCACATCCACATTCACCGTGTTCAATTCAATCGAACGCCCAATGGTATGAAAGATGCGGTTTCCTTCGATCAACAAGCGGACTTCCCTGCCCGTTGGCAGTTCGGAAATCCACGAGACAATACCCGCATCGCACCCATTGACCTGGTTGCTGATCGCGCTGTTGTCATGCCTTTGAGTCCCCCAATCCTTGTACGATTCCTCGGCGAACGAAATTCCAGTGGGCCGCTTTCCTGCCCTTAGATAAATGCCACTGCAATAAACTACATTGTTTTGAACCGTCACGTTGTAGGAATTATCCACATAAATATTGACCGAAAAATTATCCCAGACGGTATTACCTTCGATCAGCACATTGTAAGACATCGTGGATGCAATCCCCTCCCCGCAATTCTCGTACACTTTATTCCCGCGGATGGTCACATCATGCGAGCCTCTTTCGGCTTTGATGCCGCTTCCCCAGCCGCCGTCTGGATTATCGCAATTTACTTTTCCGTTTTCAGTAACGCTGTATCGGACAGTATTATTTTCCACGGTCACATCATTTCCTAATATCAGAATGGCGTGAGATTCGCAATCTTCGACAATAAAATTTTTGACCGTAACATGACTGCCTGTCACTTTAACACACTGGGCTGTGAATCCGTTCCCGTCTATCACAACAGGGTCTGATTTTGTCCCGCTCTGTTCGATCAGGTATGTCCCCGCGACATTTTCAGAAAGCATCATGTCGTTGGCATTCGGCGTCGCTTCCTTCGCCGTTGGCGGCACGATGGTCAGCGTAGGCGCCGCACGAGTCTCTGTAGCAGGCACAAGATTTGCGGTAGGCGTCCACGCGTTTGCAGCTTGAGACACATCATTGATCGCGATCACTGCAAGGATTACGCCAATGCCTATCACCAAAGCGCCCAATATTTGTAAAATTTGTTTGTTCATGTGGTTCCCTGCTTATAAATGGGTGACGATTGTCGATTAAAGGCGGGCAACTTGATTTTCGATTTCAATTACCCACGCCTCTTGCGGGACCTCAACCCGTTGCCGCTTTCAACAGCTCGAATCTACTCCCGTACAGTTTGGCTTTTCACTTCACTCTTTGATGTCCATTTCTCTCTACCGTACATCCGTCATTGCGAGCCGCCGCTTTTGTACTTGGGCGGCGAAGCAATCTCCCTCGCGTTCGGGATTGCTTCGGGCACACCTGCCCTCCCGCTCGCTCCGCTTCGGGAAATGACGAAATCACTCGTATTTGTACGGTAGAGAAGTCCATTTTATTTTCCCTTGGCAATGTTATGGAGCAGGCGCAGTGGCTTCGATATTCTCCGTCACCTCCGCTCCTTCTGGTTCGCGCACAAAGACGGGCTTGTCGGAAATATTATTTCTGATTACAACACCCTCGTTCACGGTATTCAATTCGATGGAACGTCCGACGGTATTGAAAATCTGGTTGCCCTCGATCAACAAGCGGACTTCCCTGCCCGTTGGCAGTTCGGAAATCCACGAGACAATACCCGCATCGCACCCATTGACCTGGTTGTTGATTGCGCTATTGTCATGCCTCTTCGTCCCCCAGCCTTCATATGATTCCTCGGCGAACGCAATGCCAGTCGGTTGTTTTCCTTCTCTCAAATAGACGCCGGTGCAGTACACCACGTTATTCTGGACGATGACATGATAGGAATTGTCCACATAGATATTGACCGAAAAATTATCCCAGACGCTATTGCTTTCGATCAGCACGTTGTAAGACATTGTGGAGGCAATCCCCTCCCCGCAGTTTTCATACACTTTATTCCCGCGGATGGTCACATCATGCGAGCCTCTTTCGGCTTTGATGCCGCTTCCCCAGCCGCCGTCTGGATTGTCGCAATTTACTTTTCCATTTTCAGTGACGCTGTATCGGACGGTGTTGTTTTCCACGGTGATGTGCTTCCCAAGAATCAAAATGGCATGGGATTCACAATCTTCGACGATGAAATTCCTGACCGTGATGTAATCCCCTTTTACCTTTAGGCATTGGGCGGTAAAGCCCTTACCGTCGATTACGACGCGGTTGAATCTTGTCCCATCCTGGTTGATTGTGTATGTCCCTGAAACATTCTCTTTAATGGTCACATCGTTGAATTTGATCGCAACAAATAAGCCAGCCACAAGCGCAAAAACACCTGCAACAAGGAAGATCAAAATTCCTGTATTATCCTTTTTATTGAGATGCTTCACCGTATCTTTGTTTAGCCTGATGGGTCTGTTTGTTTTTTTCATAAATAAAACCTGCTATTAAAAAAGGTGAAAGTATCATGGGCTTGTGTGAGTTGTAAACATCCTTGATCATTCTCTATTCGATTTCAACCGCCATTGCCACCGCCTCGCCGCCGCCGAGACATAACGAAGCGATGCCGCGTTTCAGGCCGCGATCTTTCAAGGCATAAATGAGAGTCGTCAGCACGCGAGCGCCGCTGGCGCCGAGTGGGTGACCGAGGGCAATCGCGCCGCCGTTCACGTTGACTTTGTCCCAGTCCCAGCCCTGGTCGGCGAGGGCGTAGCCATCCGCGAGGACTTGGGCGGCGAAGGCTTCGTTGACTTCGATCAGGTCAACATCTTTCAACGTCCAGCCAATTTTCTTCAAGAGTTTGGGAATGGCATGAGCGGGCGCGGCGAAGAGATACTTCGGCTCCAAAGCGGCCTGCGTGTAACCAGTAATTGACGCGATGGGCTTGAGATTATTTTTTTCAGCATATGCGCGGGATGAGATCACCACCGCCGCCGCGCCATCGTTCATGGATGAGGCGTTGCCAGCGGTCACTTTGCCATCGGCTTTGAAGGCGGGCTTGAGTTTGGCGAGTCCTTCAATTGTGGAGTCTTTGCGCGGGCCTTCGTCTTTGTCGAAGACCGTCACTGCCCCTTTGCGGCCAGGAATTTGGACGGGAACAATTTCCAGCGTGAACCGTCCCGCTTCTTGAGCCTCTACAGCTTTCAGGTGGGAGCGAAGCGCGAATTCATCCATCGCGGCGCGGGTCACTTCATATTCATCCGCAATGAATTCTGCGGCCATGCCCATGCCCCAATCCTCGAACGGGTCCCACAGCCCGTCATTGAGCAGGGCGTCGGTCATTTGGGCGTTGCCGAATTTCAGTTCGCCCATGCGCCCATTGATGAGGTACGGAGCGCGACTCATCGACTCCATGCCGCCTGCGATGAAAAGCTCCGCATCTCCCGCGCGGACGGCCTGGGCAGACAGCATGGCGGCTTTCAAGCCTGAGCCGCAAACCTTGTTGACGGTGGTGGCGCTGACGGTGGCTGGCACGCCTGCAAAGATCGCCGCCTGCCGCGCTGGAGCCTGTCCCTCGCCCGCCTGCACGACATTGCCCATCAGAACTTCTTCCACATCTTTTGGGTTAATACCTGCGCGTTCCACTGCGGCTTTGACGGCGATTGCTCCGAGGTTGGTGGCGTTCATGCCGCTGAGCGAACCTTGAAATTTTCCAATCGGTGTGCGCGCGGCGCTGAGGATGACAGCTTCGTTTTCTTTGCTCATGAGTTTCTCCTGTGGGTATGCGGCTATTATAAGGCCTGTGAGGGAATAGGTGCGTCGCATCCAACAGACGAGGCGCAGTCTTAACGCGAAAGGCGCAAATTGGGCGAATTTGCGCGAAATAAAATTAATTTCGCTTTTTTCGCTCCTTTAGCGAATGTTACGTTAATTTTTTTCACTTTCAGGATTTTCGCTCGTGACGGCACGCTTCGACTGCGTTCGGACAAAGCCTGCCCTGAGCTTGTCGAAGGGAGCATGTCCTCACTCCGCTCAGCGCGAAATACCTTCGTCCTGAGCGGAGAACTGAGCGTTCTTCGCGAAGTCCGCAGTCGAAGGACAGATATAAGCGAAGCCTCAACTTTGTAAAACCCAGGTTCAAGGATGCTATGCTGTGCGCTTTTTTCTTTCTTCAATAAGGTAAAATTTTGATCATGAATGACTTAAACCTAAATTCCCTCTATGACTTGATGGGCGGCGAGACGGGTGTCCGCACCCTTGTGGAACGCTTCTATGATTTGATGGACTCCTCGCCTGAAGCGAAGGATATCCGCGCCTTGCACGCCGCCAGTTTGAAATCTTCTCGTGAGAAGCTGTTTATGTTTCTCTCTGGCTGGACGGGTGGGCCTTCTTTATATATCGAGAAATATGGTCATCCGCAGTTGCGCAGACGTCACATGCCTTTCGTCATCGGTGAGCGCGAGCGCGATCAGTGGCTGTGGTGTATGAAGCAGGCCATTGACGAAGGCGATTTCCTGCCTGCGGTGAAGGAGCATTTGAAATCCCGCCTTTCTGAGGTGGCAGATTTTATGAGGAATCAGGGAGGGTAAGTAATTTGACAATGTCACATTTCAAAACCTTTACCACAAAGTCCACAAAGGGGCACAAAGGAGAGCAAAAGGCTAAAAACGAAGGTTTCCTTCGTGATACTCACCTGCACTGCAACAAACGCAGTGCGGCGCAAGTGTCGTGCCTTTGTGGTTTTGTACTTTGGTTTCAGTCTTAATGTGACATTGTCAAAGTAATAAGGGATGAGTAACGAGAGACGGGACGCTGAGTTGGCGAGTTCGCAATTCAGCAATTGCCTGTTATTTTCTGTCTCGTTACTTTGTAACTTCTTTAACTCCCCCCAATATTCTTCAACGCCTCACGCCGACTCAGTGGATGCAGCTCCTTCGTTGCTTTGACGAACTTTTTCACAGGCGCGGGGTTGGTGTGCGCGTATTGGCGTAACGCCCAGCCAATGGCCTTGTTGATGAAGAATTCGTCCGAGCCAAAATTCTCGCGGATGATCTCGCACAGCAGGTCGAAGTCTGTTTCTGTTTTATAGCCGAGTTGGAAAAGCAAAGTGGTGCGGCGCAGCCAGAAGTTTTCTGACTTGCGCCATTTTTTCAGGTATTTTTCGCGCACTTTGGGGAATCGTTTGAAATGCACGCCGACTGTGTTGCCAGCAATTGTGTCTACCGTATCCCACCAGGATTTGGTGATGAGCAGATATTCAATGGTGGTTATGAATTCCGCTTCAAGCTTGTTTTCAAGTTTTCCGAGCAGGCTTATTGACGTATATTGAAATTCCCGTTGGGGCAGGCCCCAGAGATCACGTGAAATTGAATCGAGTTTATCGAGCGGGGGCAGTCCGTTTTTCTTGATAAATTCATTTTGCAGCGCCGCCCTTTCTGGTGTTTTGATCCCCAGATATTCGAACTGTTCGCGCATATATTTTTTCATCGGCTCCGCCTGGGCGGGATTTGCGTTTTTCTCGAAGAGGGATTTTAGCGCAAGAGAATAGGCGTGCATCGTAAATCTCCGTGAAAGAAGAGCGATTCTTTAGAATGTTCAACGTTCGACATTGAACGCATCCTTCACCCGCTTGTACGTATCCTCCAACGCTTCAGGCAGAACACGCGTCTCCCCCAGTGTGGACATGAAATTCGTATCCCCGGCCCAGCGCGGGACGATGTGAATGTGAACGTGCCCCAGCACGCCCGCGCCTGCCGCCTCGCCGATGTTCGCGCCCATGTTGAATCCCTGCGGCTTGTAGATTTCACGCAGGGCTGTCATGCAGTGCGCGGTCAACTCCATGATCTCGGCGCGTGTCTCGGAATGTAATTCTTCGAGGTTGGGTTTATGCTCGAATGGGACAACCATCAAATGCCCGCTGGTGTAGGGGTAGCGGTTGAGGATTACATACGCGAGGTTTCCACGGAAGGCGATGAGATTCTCCGCGCTGTCCGCTTTGGCTTGTGCGCTGCAAAATACACAGCCGTCTTCTTTTGTGTTGCTTTCAATGTATGTCATACGCCAGGGTGACCAGAGATGATTCATGGGATGGGGCTAGTGTGAAGGATGAAGGATGAAAGATGAAGGATGAAGGATGAAAATCTTGTTTTTATACTGGGCGCGGTCATGAACTGCGCTTTTGTTCAACAGGGATTCGGCGGCTGACCCCTGGGGGCTCTGCTCAGCCCTGCCTGGCACAGCTCCCTGTGGGCAGTACGTTGAAGTCGGCTGAAGCCGACTGGTGTTGAGTCCGCTTTGCGAAGCACCCTGTGGGTTAGCGGACTTCCATGTACTGAGCAGGGGATTTATCCCCGCGAAATGGGCGGCAGAAAACCGCAGTTTGTAACCGCGCACAGTATGTTTCCTCAATTATAGGCGAAAATTCCCAACTTCACTTTACTCGTTACTTTTTTATTCATCCCTCATCCTTTAGCCTTCATCCTTTCTTACCATCCTTCCCCTTTCCTCTTTTTTCGATTATCCTCCCACAATGCAACCTACCCTTTTTTCCTCCAACCACCTCACTGTTTCCCAGCTCACTTTCCGCATCCGCAAATTGCTGGAAGGTGACCTGGAATTGCAGGACGTATGGGTGGAAGGCGAAATCTCCAACCTCTCACGCCCCGCCTCGGGACACATCTACTTCACGCTCAAAGATAAGAACGCTTCATTGAAGTGCGTAATGTGGAAGGCAGACGCCGCGCGCACGCGCCCGAATCTTCAAGAAGGCGCGGCAGTGGAAGCGCATGGACGCATCGCCGTCTACGAGCCGCAAGGGCAATATCAACTCATCGCCAGCCTCATCCAGCCCAAAGGCGAAGGCGCACTTTTCCAGGAATTCCTGCGTCTCAAAGCCATGCTCGAAGCGGAGGGGCTTTTCGACCCCGAACGCAAACGGCCCATCCCCGAACTTCCTCAAAAAATCGGCATCGTCACATCAGCCACAGGCGCCGCCTTGCGCGACATGCTCAACACCATCCTCCGCCGCCAACCCATGCTTCAAGTAATTCTTGCCCCCTCGCCCGTGCAAGGCGTGGATGCGCCTCCCGCACTTGTCAAAGCCATCCAATCCCTCGACCTCCAGTCTCCCGATCTTATTATTTTGGCGCGCGGCGGCGGCTCCATCGAAGACCTCTGGGCATTCAACGACGAGCGCGTTGTCCGTGCCGTTGCAGAATCAAAAGCGCCTGTCATCTGCGGCGTCGGCCACGAAACAGACTTCACCCTTAGCGACTTCGCCGCCGACCTCCGCGCCCCGACTCCCACCGCCGCCGCCGAACTTGCGACTCAAACGACAATTGATGACCTCCACTTTCAACTTTCAACTTTCAACTCCCGCCTCTTTTCTTTAACCCTGGACCTGCTCGCTGATCAAAAAGCATTGACCTCATCCCTGGCATCCCGCCTCAAATACGCCTCCCCCGAACGAAGAATCCAATCCGAATATCAGCATCTCGACGAACTTTCCCGCCGCGCATTTTCTGCGCTGACACATCGCATCCAATTATATTCCTCCCGCGTAGACGGAATATCAAAACGATTGCAAGCCTTGAACCCCGAAGGCATTCTCGCCCGCGGATATGCTATCATCACCCGCAAGGAAGACGGCAGAGTCGTCGGCAAAGTCTCACAAGCGCAAGGTGAAATGAACGTCCGCGTGAGTGATGGAGAGTTTGAAGCAATCGTAAATCGTAAATCGTAAATCGTAAATCGTAAATCGTGGAGCAATCATGGCAAAAATAAAATCATCCCCAAAACCTGTCGAAGAATTAACCTATGAAGAAGCCCTCGCCGAACTGGAACAGACTGTGGAAACGCTGGAAGGTGAGCAGAATCCGCTCGAAGATGCGATGAAGCTATTCGAGCGGGGGCAGGTACTGGCGGCGTATTGCGGCGTTTTACTTGAGTCTGCCCAACTCAAAGTCCAGAAATTGGTTGGCGAGTCGGTTATCCCCTTTGAAGAAGAGCCTGAATGATATTTGAACAACTGCTTGTAAATAAGGTTTTAATCGCCGTGATGACGGGCTGGCTTCTCGCGCAGGCGTTGAAAATTCCCACCGAATATTTTCGTTCCCGCCGCTGGATGTGGGCCATGTTCTTCGCCCCCGGCGGAATGCCCTCCTCCCACTCCGCGTTGATGGTTTCAGGGACGCTTGCCACGGGCTTGTATCACGGCTTTGATACTCCTGTATTTGCAATGGCGGTTGCCATCACCATGATCGTCGTGCATGATGCGGCAGGCGTCCGCAGGCAGGCCGGTATGCACGCGGAACGAATCAACGTGCTGTTCGATGAATTACTGCACGGCCACATGTGGGACGAGAACGAATTAAAAGAAGTAATCGGCCACACTCCGCTGGAAGTGGTCGGTGGAATTATTTTGGGGCTGATCGTTGGGACTGTTCAATGGATGGTCTGGCCTTAACTCAAGGCCAACGTAAACCGTTTTTCTTTCCTCTTTCTTCTTTCATTTGGAAAGAAGAAAGAGGAAAGAAATGATTAACTCCGTTTCAATCTTCGTAAAACCCCATTCGTAATATACGTCAACTCAGGCACGCGCATCACGAACAGCGCGGCCACATACACCCCGCCGCCGATGACCACGCTCGCAAGTGTCAATATCCATGCGCTGAAATTACTTCCAAAATATAACCAGCCGTAAATACATAACCCCATCACAAGCGCCGCCACAGCGGAGGGGATCACGCCGCGCAAAATGTGACCGCCTTCAATTCCATTCAAACGCTTGCGCATCACAATAAATAAGGCTGTTGCTTCGAGTGCGGTGGCAAATGAATTCGCGAGAGCCAGCCCGCCATGCGGGAACCAGCCAAGTGATTCAAATACTTTCGCAAAAGCAATGCTGAAGACAACATTCAACCCCATTGCAACCGTGCCGATGATGACGGGGGTTTTCGTATCGTGCTGGGCATAAAACGCGCGGGTCAAAATTTCCATCACCGAATGTCCCACGATTCCAGCCGCGTACCAGAGCAATGCCCAGGCCGTTAGCTGAACATCGTGTTCATCAAATTTGCCGCGCTGAAATAAAAATGAAACCAGCGGCACGCGCAGAAGAATCAACCCAACACTCGCGGGAATCGCCATGAACAAAATCCCTCGCAAAGACGAAGCCAGCGACGCACGCATTTCATCAATTTGTCCGAGCGCATGTTGCGCCGAAAAAGTAGGCATCGCCGCAATCGCCACTGATTGAGCAATCGCCGCCTGCGCCATGATCATCAACGAAAAACCATACGCGAGGCTTGCCACACTTCCCTCCACCATTTGAGAAGCGAGACGAATATTCACCCAGAAATTTAGCTGTACTACCGCCACGCCCACCAGACGCGGCCCCATTAAGAAAATCACTTTGCGAACTTCGGGATTCTCCAGCCCAAAAGTAAAACTGTACGTACCTCTTTGCTTGATCAATGTTGGGATCTGCACCAGCAAATAAAATCCCGAACCAATCACCACGCCCCACGCGAGGCCATAAATTCCCATCGAAGGCGAAAGCGCCAGCGCACCGAAAATGATTCCCAATTGATACATGGCGGGAGTGAGTGCAGGCACAAGAAAAATTTTATGCGCGTTCAATATCCCCACGATTAATCCGCCCAGGCCAAACAACACAGCCGAGACGAGTTGAATGCGCAACAGTGAAACCGTCAACGCGAAGAGTTCTGGTTTTTCAGAAAAGCCCGGGGCCAGCGCGTAGCGAACCACTTGCGGGGCGAAAAATGCAAATAGCAGAGCAAGCAGGCTGAGGGTCAGCGTGACCGCATTTGCCAGCGACGAAGCCAGCCGCCACGCGGAGTCCCTTTCATCTTTGGCAAGCAGTCCAGTAAACGTCGGAATAAAAGCGGAACCCAGCGCGCCGCCCGCCACCAAAAGAAAAAGCGTTTCACTCACTCGGTTCGCCGCGGTGAACGCATCCAACTCCGGCGAAGCGCCGAACGCGCCTGCCACAAGAATACTGCGCGCCAGGCCCGTGATCTGCCCAAGCACAATGGCGATCATCACCGTGCCAGCCGCGCGCGCGATCTGTTGATTTGCATTTGTTTCTGTCATAGGGTTGCGCGATTATAACATTGACGAAAACAGACCCTAAAGGTTTTAAAAAACCTTTAGGGTCTCTCTATGAAGTTATAATCCTTTCGGGAGATTTTCATGAAAAAAAATTTGACACTGCTTTTTGTGATGTTGATTTTATTAACCGCATGTGACTCACCAACCGCAACGCCTCAAACCCCGCCGACAGTTGATTCGGTTACCGAAGAACCTTCCACCCCGCTGACAGAGATTCCCCTGCCCGCGGGCTATGGCGTGGATGGCGGCTGGTTCCAGTTATATTTTACGAACCCTGAAAGTCCGCTCGCATCTCAAGAGACAGGCGGCATCGACGTCCCTCTTGTTGATGCAATCGACTCTGCAATATTAAGTGTGGACGTTGCCGTTTATAGTTTAAGTTTGAACAGCGTTCGCGATGCCTTGCTCCGCGCACATGATCGCGGCGTACAAGTCCGCATGGTGATGGAAAGCGATAACATGGATCGCGCCGACCCGCAGAAGTTGATCGAAGCAGGCATTCCCATTTTGGGCGACCGCCGCGAGGGATTGATGCACAACAAATTTGTTGTCGTTGATAACTCCGAAGTGTGGACAGGCTCGATGAACTTCACCGATTCTGGCGCGTATGAAGACAACAACAATATGATTCGCATCCGCTCGGTGAAGCTGGCTGAGAATTTCACCAAGGAATTCGAAGAGATGTTCATAGACGATAAGTTTGGTGATAACGTCGCCGCTGAAACCCCGAACCCACGTGTGACGATTGACGGCACGCCCATCGATACCTATTTTTCGCCTGATGACGGTGTGCAAGCCAGCTTTGTGGATATTGTCAACACCGCGCAGGAAAGTATTTATTTCATGGCCTTTTCCTTCACAGCAGACCCGATAGGGGAGGCGGTACGCGCCCGCGCAGAGGGGGGTGTCACTGTGGCAGGGGTGATGGACACCCAGCAGGTCAACTCAAACGTCGGCACCGAGTTCGACCCGTTCAATCAGGCAGGGTTGGATGTGTACCGTGACGGGAACGAAGGTCAAATGCACCATAAGGTTATGATCATTGACGAAAGCATAGTGATTTTTGGCTCCTACAACTTCACCAACAGCGCCGAAACCAGGAACGATGAAACCCTGCTGGTCATCTATAATGAAGAGATCGCCGCGCAGTTCATCGCAGAATTCCAGAGAGTGTACGGACAGGCGCAGTAGGTTTTGGTAGTTTTTAGTTAAAGTTACGGCCTTCCCAGGGAAATTTCCCTGGGAAGGCCGTAACTTTTTTGCCTCGAAGACAACTATCTAATTAATAGACGATCAAATAGAGGTAAAAATGAAACAGCTACTAATATTACTCGTCCTTGTCACCCTATATATTCCTCAACGACGCCTGTTCCTACCCTATATTCTGCGCCCGCCGCTGGCAGATTTATGCTTGAAAATCAAGGATATGGGAATTTCATCACAATGGAGGGCGTTACAGCAGGTGCAAATGTGAAAAGAAGCCGTAACTTTTTCGCCATGTAGGCGACTAATAGGATGTAACCAATCCAAATATTTCAAAGGAGTGAAGAAATGAAAAAAATGTCTCGTATTCTTTTATTTGTAATGGCTCTTACCGCCATGCTCATCAGCGCATGTGGCGGAGCAGCCACAGCCACGGCCACTTCTGCTGGCTCTGGTAAAGGCCAGGCCTCCATCGTCGAATTTACAGGTGTGATCGAGGCGATTGATGGTACCCAATGGACAATCAATGGGCAGGTGATTACAATTGACGCCTCTGTGGTGCGCGATGGTCCCTACGCTGTTGGCGACACCGTCAAAGTACAGGCTGAAGTTCTTTCTGATGGCACCATTGCTGTAACAAGTGTCGAAGCGTCAACCGCCGATGATAATACCAACGGTAACGAAAACGGCAACGAAAACGGCAACGAAAACGGCAATGAGAACGGCAATGAGAACGGCAATGAAAACGGCAACACCAACGGCAATGAGAACGGCAATACCAACGGCAATGAGAACGAAAACGGCAATGAAAACGAAAACGAAAACGGCAATGAGAACGGCAACACCAACGGCAATGAGAACGGTAACACCAACACCAACACCAATGGCAACGAAAACAGTAACAGCAACGGCAATGAAAACGGCAATGAAAACAGCAACGAAAACAGCAACGAAAACAGCAATGAGAACGAAAATGAGAACGAGAACGAAAATGAGAACGAAAATGAGAACGAGAACGGCAATAGCAATGAGAACAGTAACGGCTAAAAATCATCTCTTCAGTACGAACAAGTAGTTTCAAAAGGTCGTCTGGGCGCTTTCAAAAGACCCAGACGACCCTCTTGCACCAACATGGAAAACCCGATGCCAAAACGCTTCCTGATCCCTGCCCTTTTATTTATCCTCTTTTTTATGGGAATGGCAATTGTCCAGTTTGCCACACCCAATATGCCCGATAATGATGGGTACTATCATATCAAGCTGGCCTGGCTGATGCGAACGGAAAGCCTGAAACCCGATTTCCCCTGGCTCCCGTTGAGCATCCTGAATGAAGGTGAGTTTTACGATCACCACTTCCTTTTTCATGTTGCGCTCATCCCCTTTACCTTTGGCGATTTGCGAGTCGGCGCAAAATGGGCGGCAGTCGCTTTTTCGGCCCTCGCTTTTTTGAGCGTTTGGTATTTGTTTCATCGCCAAAAGATACCCGCCTCCTGGCTGTGGGCGCTGGCCCTGCTCGGAATTTCAGACGCCTTCCTTTATCGCATGTCCGTCACCCGCGCACAGTCCCTGTCTCTGGCGGTGTTGGCCCTCGGCCTTGCATGGGTGTTGGAAGGAAAATATAAACACCTGGCAGTACTGTCTTTTCTCTATGTCTGGATGTATGACGCCTTTCCGTTGATCCTGGCAATTGTCGGCCTGCATATGCTGGCTGTCCTCATCATGGAACGCAGGCTGGAACTCCGCCTGCTGGTGTGGACAGGGATCGGCGTCGTGGCAGGGTTGATCATCAACCCGTACTTCCCCAACAACCTGATATTTACCTATCACCATCTTTTGCCCAAACTATTGGACCCCACCTCTGTAAGCGTTGGCAATGAGTGGTATCCGTATGATACAGATCAATTGCTGGGGAATTCCCTGCCTGCGCTGATTGCCTTCGTCAGCGGTACATTTGCGCTGGGGATGGCAGGCCGTAAAATGGATCTGCGGACAACGCTTTCCTTTCTGATCACCCTCCTGTTTGGGTTGATGTTGTTCAAAGCCCGCAGGTTTGTGGAATACTTCCCGCCTTTCGCCTTGATCTTTTCCGCATTTGCCTGGGCGCCATTTTTCCCTGTGGGACGGAAAACCGTTGTCGCTGATTCGAAACTGCTTGCCAACCTGCACATCATTTTACTGGTCTTGGCAGTATCCGCTGGAATCATAAAATCGATCCCTGAAACGCAAGGCAGTATTTCGAATTCAAAACCCTATGATTTGTACGCAGGCGCATCTGCCTGGCTGGTGCAAAATACCCCGTCAGGTGAACGCGTCTTCCAGACCGATTGGGATGACTTCCCGCGCCTCTTTTTCTACAACACGCACAATACTTACCTGGCCGGCCTCGACCCCACCTACCTGCAACTGTACGACCGCGATTTGTACGATGTGTGGGTGGACATCACACAAGGCAAAGTCGAGAAGCCATCCCAAATTATTTGGGAGCGATTCTCCGCCCGCTATGTGCACACTGATTTGAATCATGGGAATTTCCTGCGCGAGGCCGCGGACGACCCCAACATGATCGAAGTGTATCGCGATGATCAGGCCGTCATTTTTGAAGTTTTGGAACCGTGATAATATAGTACCCGATAAATTTGAATGGCAAACTCTGAACCACGGATGTCTATAAAAACCATGTCAGTAGCGGATGTACAACAAGAACTAAAGAACCTGCGCGGGTTGGATTCAAAAACGATCGGCGCAGTCTACGACCAATATTTTTCCGAGGTCTATCGTTATGCGCTGTATCGCATCGGCGACCAGACCCTCGCCGAAGATATTGCCAGCGACGTATTCATCCGCCTGCTGGAAGCGGTGCAGGATGGACGTGCTCCCCAAACCAACCTCAAAGGATGGTTGATCGGGACCGCCTCTCATGTTGTGGCTGACCACATGCGAAAAAAATATCGCCGCCCCGAGGAAGAGATATCCGATTCACTGCCAGACCTGATGCCTGGTCCCGCCGCCGAAGTGGATCAACGCGAACAGAACCGCGTCGTTCAAAGCGCGTATACGCAATTGACGCCCGAACAACAACATGTACTGGCTCTGCGGTTTGGACAGGGATATTCCCTCGAAGAAACTGCAACCTTCATGAATAAAAATATAAATGCAATCAAAGCTCTCCAGTTCCGCGCGCTGGCTGCTCTTCAGCGTGAGCTCGGTGAGGTGGATTATGAATAATATGTTTGATGAACTTGAAATTTGCCTGCAAGAACTTGACAATGGCGCAGATATGGAAGCCGTGCTGGCCCGCTTTCCGAGCCATGCCAGTGAATTACGGCCCATCCTGAAAGCCTCTGCAAAAGCGCGGACGATGAACTCGTTTGCCGCCGAGCCTTCACAGGATGCTATTCGCCGCGGACGCGCTCGCCTAATGCAGCGCGCCGCGGAAATGCGCGAATCTTCCAAGGCCGCGCCGCGCAAACGCGTCATCCCCGCTTTTCAGCGGCTGGCTTTTTCGTTCGCACTGGCCGCCTTGTTCCTCATGAGCGGGTCGGGTTTGCTCAACGCATCGGCCTCTGCATTGCCGGGCGAAAAACTATACCCTGTCAAACGCTCGTGGGAGGGACTGCGCCTGCTTCTCATATTCAATGAAGGCGCCCGCGAGGCGTTGGAGGATGAGTTCGAATATGAGCGTCTGGATGAAGTGGCTGAATTGCTCACGGAAGGCCGCGATGAAACGATCCAATTCGTAGGCGTTTTTATGCAGGTAAATGAAGTATCGTACGTTTCAGGTGTTCAGGTCATTTTACCGGCTGGCGCGCAAACGCCTGTCAATGGCGATGCAGTCATTCTCAGCGGGCAAACCAATGACCAGGGATTTGTTGTCATCACGAACCTGGATCGGTTGCCCGAAGGCTCTATCGTGCCGCTGGGAAGCCCCGTCGTAGTGGAAGCGGAATCAGAACCTGAATCAAGTTCAGGTCCCGGCGAAGTGGCGACCGAACCCACTCCCCAATATTTTGCGATGAAGGGAACCCTTGAATCCATTTCAACCACCACCCTCGTCATCAACGGGCTGACGGTGTACCTGGAAAATACGCAGATCGAAGGCGAAATTTGCCCCGGAATGCAGGTGGAGGTTAAGGGATATTTCGCCGATAACGGCAGGTATATCGTTGCAAAACTGGAAGGGGAAGGTTCATGCCTTATCGATAATGGTGGAAATTCCAACTCCAATACTAATACGAATCCGCAAAATGGAAATGAAGGCAACGAAAACGAAAACGGAAATACAAACACGAACACAAATACAAACACAAATACAAACACGAACACGAACACAAACACAAATACGAACACGAACACGAACACAAATACGAATACGAATACGAACGGAAACGAAAACGGGAACGAAAATGGGAACGAAAACGGGAACGAAAATGAGAACGAAAACGGGAATGGGGGAAACGACAACGACAATGATTAACAATCAAAACTGCGAGGCGACCCCTCGCAGTTTTGATTCCCCGCAGAATTAATTTGCCTTTTGACATAAAATCGATTAAATTAACTGCCTAGCACGCACGTTCTAAAGATAGACCCTACAGGTCTTTAAGACCTGTAGGGTCTATGAAGTAAATTTATGGAGAGACCTCATGCCCGAATCAAATTTCTACCTTGGCCGCCTGTTCGATTCGAAAACCGCAAAAGTAACTGCAACCCCCATTGAGTACAACCCCGCCGACCTGACCACGCACGCCGTCGTCACAGGGATGACAGGCTCAGGCAAAACAGGCTTGTGCATTTCCCTGCTCGAAGAAGCCGCCTTGCAAGGCGTGCCTGCCATCATCATAGACCCAAAAGGCGACCTCACCAATTTACTGTTACATTTCCCCGAACTCGCCCCGCAAGACTTCCAACCGTGGATTGATCCCGAAATGGCGCGCCGCGCAAGCAAGACTCTCGATCAGGCCGCAGACGAAGCCGCCTCCGCGTGGCGCAGTGGACTCAAAGAATGGGGCATTGGCCCAGACCGCTTGCAAGCCTTGCAGAACGCCGCTCAGTTTGCCATCTTCACCCCAGGCTCGGATGCGGGCATTCCCGTCAGCGTGCTTTCTTCACTCGCCGCACCAGACCTTGATTGGGAGACCAACCGCGAGGTCCTGCGTGAACGAATTTCAAGCACCGTCACCGCACTGCTTGGCCTGGTCGGCCTCAACGATCTCGATCCCATCCGTTCGCGTGAGCACATCCTGCTTTCCAATATTTTTGAATTTCACTGGAGCGAAGGCAACGATCTCGATCTCACCGAGTTGATCCTGCAAACGCAAACTCCGCCGTTCGCAAACCTCGGCGCATTTCCCGTGGATACTTTCTTCCCAGCCAAAGACCGCATGGAACTTGCGATGTCTCTCAACAACATCCTCGCCGCGCCCGCCTTTGAAACATGGCGCGAAGGCCAATCGCTTGATATCAAATCCCTGCTCTTCACCGAAGACGGCCGCCCGCGTCACAGCATTTTCTACCTCGCGCATCTCTCTGATGGCGAGCGCATGTTCTTCGTCACTCTCCTCCTTTCCGCCGTCGAAACATGGATGCGCACCCAAAGCGGCTCAACCTCCCTGCGTGCCCTTCTTTACATGGACGAGATTTACGGCTACCTTCCGCCCACCGCCGTCCCGCCCTCAAAAGGCCCGCTCCTGCGCATGTTGAAACAAGCCCGCGCCTTTGGCCTCGGCCTTTTGCTCGCCACCCAAAACCCCGTAGACATCGATTACAAAGCCCTCTCCAACACAGGCACATGGTTCATCGGCAAACTGCAAACCGAGCGCGACAAGAATCGCCTGCTTGACGGTCTCGAAAGCGCGGCAGGCGGAATCCCCCGCGCCGCAATGGACAAGCTCATTTCATCGTTGGGCAAGCGCGTCTTCGTCATGCACAATGTCCACGAGAAAATGCCCGTCTTAATGCAAACCCGTTGGGTGATGAACTTCCTTGCCGGGCCGCTCACACGCAATCAGATTCCCGCCCTTAACGACCTCGCCAACGCCCAGGCATCGCTTCCCGCTTCGCGTCCGCCGATAACTGCTTCGGTTTCGAGAACAGTTCCCAAGCCCCAGCCTTCGGTGGAAAGCCTGCAACCTATTGCAGTTGCCAGTAATCAGTCATCAGTGACCAGTGTGCCAGTTACCAATTACCAATCACCAATTACCGATCGTAAATCGCAAACCCAAAATCCAAAATCCGAAGGCAGTCTCACCAAACCTCCTCTCCCCGCAGGCATTCGCGAATATTATCTCCCGCAAAATTACAGCCTGCCCGAAGCCTTCCAATCCGCGGGACGCGCCATGCCCGCGCAAGCCATGATCCAGGGCGTGATGTATCGTCCGTCCTTGCTCGCCGCCGCCCAAGTCCGCATCATGGATCGCAAGTATGGCGTGGACAGCGAAGTTACCAAAGCCGCCCTCGTGAATTCACTGGATCGCCGCGGCATCGTCCGCTGGGATGAGTTCACCTACGCGGGTCCCTCGCTCGATAAAGTGGAGACCATGCCAACTCCATCCGCGCGCTTCGGCACAATTGACTCTCCGCTCAATGACACAAAGTTGATGAGTGCCTTGCAAAAAGATTTCACAGACTGGGCTTTCAGAAATTCATCCGTCACGGCGCGCGCAAATCTTGCGCTTAAAGTCTACGGCGGACCAGACGTCAGCCAGGCCGAATTTATGACGGCATGTGCCGAGCAGGCCCGGGCGGGGCGCGATGCGGAAATATCCAAAAAGACATCCGCCATCGAAAAGAAGATCAGGTCTCTCGAAGATAAATTAGGGCGGGAAGAACGCGAATTGCGCGAGGATGAATCAGAGCTTCAGAATCGCAACATTGAATCAGGCGCAAACCTGCTCGAGTTGGGCGCGGGTCTCGTGGGCTTCGGGCGCAAGAAGAGCGTAACGACTCAATTCACCAAACACCGCCTCGCGCAAAATGCCAAGGCTGAAGTTCAAGAATCGCAGGAAGCCATCGCGCAGTTTAAAAAAGATTTGAACAACCTTCTGCGTGAACGCGATGAAGTGACCGCCGAGATCAATGACCGCTGGGGGCGGGTGGTGAATGAAAGCAGTGAAGTGACCATCAACCCGAAGAAGACGGATGTGTACGTCAACATTTTCGGCGTGGCGTGGATGCCGTATTACGTTATCCAGGCTGGCGATGAGACGATGGAACTGCCCGCATTTGGCGCAGAATAAACTCACGTCATTCCCCATTCGGGGACGATGTGCGAGGGCGCACTTGTTCTTCGCCCGAAGCAATCTCGTTTACAATGTTCGAGATTGCTCACCGCACTGGCGCGCGGCGCAAGTGTCGTCGGGAAAAGCACCCTCCTCGCAATGACGGGATGAATGCAATGTAATATAGTGACGGCCTCAGGTCGTCACTATGCTTTATAGGACACAACCATCATCATGAACATTTTCATTCTTTTACTTGCCCTCACAATTTGGGGCATCGTACACTCCTTCCTCGCTTCCCATTTGGCGAAAGATTTATTTCATCTGCAAGCAGGCGGCATGGATTTTTACCGCCTCGCCTACAATATCTTTGCAGGCATCAGCTTTCTACCCGTTTTATATTTGATGGCAACTTTGCCAGATCAAGCTGTCTATCAAGTCTCTGCGCCGTGGAGTTGGCTCATGCTGGGCGGGCAGGCGTTTGCGGTGTTGATGCTGGTTGCCGCTTTCCTGCAAACGGATTCGCTGTCTTTCGTGGGGTTGCGTCAGTTGTTCGAGCAGGAGAAAACGGGAGCGCTTGTCACACGCGGGTTGTATCGCGTGGTGCGTCATCCGCTTTATACGTTTGGTTTGCTGTTCATCTGGCTCTCGCCATCTGTCTCGCAAAATTCGTTAACGGTGTATCTCGGCGCGACGCTCTACACTTTAATCGGCGCATATTTTGAGGAGCGCAAACTCCTGCGTGATTTTGGCGAGGCGTATGCCGAGTACAAACGCAAAACGCCGATGTTGATCCCTGGGTTGGTTTTGGGAAGAAAATAATATATTTAGGACTTACGCAGTTCAAAATCTTTAGCCGCGAATTCCCGCTAATTTTTTGAATAATTCGTGCGAATTCGCGAAATTAGCGGCAGTTCTTGTGGTCTTGCGTAAGTCCTAATATTCATCTTACGCAGTTCAATCCCGAAGGGATGGCAGGATTATAGAAAATGGCATGAAAGAATTCCAAAATCCCGAAGGGATGATATTGATTTTACGAGCGATGACACCCCTTCGGGGTTGAATTTGGCGCATCCCCAAATCTATAATCATTTGACCCCTACGGGGTCAGGGAACTTCTTGCGTAAGGTGAGTTCTTAACGCAAAGCCGCCAAGTCGCAAAGATTGAAGGGCTTTTCCTTCGCGCCTTTGCGACTTTGCGTTAAAAAGGAAAACCGCAATTCATAGACGTGCCCAGTATAAAAGGACGTGATTTAAAATCACGTCCTTTTTTTGTCAGGGTGGGAGAATGCCTATTAGACAGGAGCAGGCTTCTCGGTCGGGGAAGAGGCGGGGGTGAATCGCTTTTGTCTGATGGGGCGCAAATCATCTTGTCAGCCTGTCAATAAAATATCCAGAAGCGGGGAATGGGATATTCGATTTTCAATACCTGCACTTCCCATACAGCTTGTATATACCCGTAACTTTTTGCGTCAATTTGCGACTACTAGAAAACGAGGGAAGTGTTTTACGTTTTCCCATTTATTGGTAGAGCTGTGCCCAATTTTGCGGGCTGTGTATGAGGCTGTGTTTCATAGGCAGTTTCATGCTTCGAATGTAGAGATGCGGCTGATGGCCGTATGTCTTCATATTGTTGATCGCTGTAGATTTATCGTCCGCTGGGAAGTGTGCGGCGGCCATCTTGTATTCGCGGAAGATTGCGAGGGTAAGCATTACACCATGAACTCACAACCGAATCGATTTATGAAAGCTTTCCACAAGATAAGAACCCTGCGTTTTGGATGCCTGACGAGCACGGGACTTGTTTCAGGCCTGATCGCGGTATTTTTTATCGTGGGTTCTGCGCTGGCAAGCGGCGGAATGATGTACAGCCCTGGCGAGCTTAATTCAATCTCTGGCGATGTGATTGGCGGGGTCTCTTCCCATGCGGAAATCGAAGGGGATTGTAAATCCTGTCATGTTGCGCCATGGGAAACGGAAACGATGGATGACCGCTGTTCGACATGTCATACGGAGATTGCGGCAGAGTTGGAAGATGCCGCTTCGGTTCACGGTGGGATGATGCAGGAGGACCCAAATGCAAATTGCCGTGATTGTCACCCTGAGCATCATGGAGCCAGCGCCCTGCTGACTGTATTTAAAGGATGGATGTTCCCGCACGAGCTGATGGCTTACTCATTAAAGGGACATCAGTTCAAAGCCGAGAATGAGCCGTTTGTATGCGCGGACTGCCACGGTGAGGATGTCACTACATTCGATTCTGTGACCTGTACCAAGTGCCATGTTCAGGAAGACATGACCTTTATGGTGGATCACATGGTCACGTTTGGCGAAACCTGCCTCGATTGCCATGACGGGATCGACAGGTTTGGGGATGATTTTAACCATGATGAATTTCCTTTTAAGTTGAACGGCAAACATGCGGCTGTCACCTGCCAGCAGTGCCACCTTAACTCCCATACTCCCGCGGACTTGCGGGCAACCAGTCAGGATTGTTTTTCATGCCATCAAGGGGATGACCTGCACAACGGGAAGTTGGGGACCGATTGCGCTTCGTGTCATTCTGCTGACGGCTGGAAGCCTTCGAGCTTTGACCACAATCAATCTGATTTCAGACTGGATGGTTCCCACATCCATGTGGAATGCGAGATGTGCCATGCGAACAGGGAGTATAAGGGCACGCCAAAAGATTGCTATTCCTGCCATGAACAGGACGATGAGCATCTTGGGCAGTTGGGGACTGATTGCGCCGCGTGCCATGTTACGAGTGATTGGAAGAATATTACTTTTAATCACGATACGGCGGCCTTTAAATTGACTGGTTTGCACAATCAGGTTAAGTGTACGTCCTGTCACGTCAATGGAGTTTTCAAAGGCACGCCGATGGACTGCTATTCCTGCCACGCGAAAGTGGATGCTCATAACGGTCAATTCGGCAGAAATTGCAGTCAATGCCATACTACCAGCGGATGGCAGAATGTATCCTTTGACCATAACGGCACTGGGTTTCCATTAACAGGCCTGCATGTGGATGTGGCTTGTAAAAACTGTCATGTAGACGGCGTTTTCAAGAATACCCCAAAGAATTGCCATGCCTGCCATGCAGGGGATGACGCGCACAATGGAGAATTTGGCCAGGACTGTGCCACTTGTCATAACCCCAGCGGTTGGAAGAATGTATCCTTCGACCATGGCAAAACTGCATTCCCGCTGGTGGCTTCGCACACAAGCGTTGCCTGCGCCTCGTGCCATGTGGGCGGAGTCTACAAGGGCACGCCGACGGATTGTTATTCCTGCCATGCCGCGAAGGATAAACATAATGGACAATTTGGAACAGACTGCGGGTTGTGCCACAAACCGACGAAGTGGGATGACGTGGTTTTCGATCACAGCGTTACCTCATTCCCGTTGACTGGCACGCACACAAACGTTGCCTGCGCCTCCTGCCATGTGGGCGGAGTCTACAAGGGCACGCCAAAGGATTGTTATTCCTGCCATGCCGCAGATGATGATCACAATGGACAATTTGGCACCAACTGCGGGTCATGCCATAAGCCAACGAGATGGCGGGATGTCTTTTTCGATCACAGCGTCACTTCCTTCCCGCTGACCGATTCGCATACAACCGTTGCCTGCCTCGCCTGCCATGTGAATGGAAACTTCCAGGGTACGCCGACAGATTGCTATTCCTGCCATGCCACAGACGATAACCATAACGGTCAGTTTGGAACCAACTGCGGGTCATGCCATAGACCGACGAGATGGCAGGATGTCTTTTTCGATCACAGCGTCACTTCATTCCCGTTGACGGATTCGCACACAAACGTTGCCTGCGCCTCCTGCCATGTGGGCGGAGTCTATCAGGGCACGCCGACAGATTGCTATTCCTGCCATGCCACAGACGATAACCATAACGGTCAGTTTGGAACCAACTGCGGGTCATGTCATAGACCGACGAGATGGCAGGATGTCTTTTTCGATCACAGCGTCACTTCCTTCCCGCTGGTTGGCAGGCACACCAGGGCGGCCTGTTCCGCCTGCCATGTGAATGGAAATTTCAACGGCACGCCAACGGATTGTTATTCCTGTCACGCGGCGGATGATGATCACAACGGGCAATACGGGACGAATTGCGGATCATGCCACTCCCCAACAGGGTGGAGCAACGTGACATTCGACCACGACCTGACAGCCTTCCCTTTGACAGGCCAGCATACGAGATTGGTTTGTACCCAATGTCATGTAGCAGGTCAATACACGGGACTTTCCACCACCTGCGCTTCGTGCCACAACGAGCCGACATTCCACTCAGGCGCATTTGCGACAGCCTGCGACCAATGTCATACCACCGCTCGCTGGATGCCCGCTCCATTTGCCGCACACCCGAGGTACAACGGCGAGAGAATGCTTAACCATCACGGCGCCACATGCAGAACGTGTCACGTGATCACAGTGAATGACTTTACCTGCCTTGACTGCCACGACAGCAACAACCCGTAGAAATCGTCCACTGCCGTACCGCAAGATTTATCTTGCGATGCCGAGGCTCACCCAGCCCAAACTGCGTAAGATGAGCGAATAACTAACCTTACACAGTTCAATCCCGAAGGGATGACATGGATATTACAGGCTATGACACCCCTTCGGGGTTGAACGGACCGCATCCCAAAATCTATAATCATTTGACCCCTTCGGGGTCATAAAGCCTTTTGCGTAAGGTGAGTGAATAACTCACATCGTCCCTTTTTCTTTCTTTGAAAAAGGGACGATGCATTTAAAATAATACTTCTCTACCGTACATCCAAACCCTAAAGGTCTCCATTCCCTTAGCAAATTCCTGATTGGCAAGAAAGACCTTTAGGGTTTTTTACGAGGAAAATGTACGGTAGCAAAAAGAATACAAGCTTTATTTATATGCTGTACTCTCCATCCCCAAAACAGATGTCAATCCCTGAACAAACAAACTCCCCCCAAACAACAGAACCGTATTCTTCATATCCCCGCTGACAATAGACCAGTGTACGCCAAATGCAAAAGCCGACACGCCGATGATGACGAGAAGCAATCCGCTCAGCAGAAGGCGGCCCTGGCTGATGGGTTGGATGCTGTCCTTGAAAGTCAGCATGCCGAAATAGATCGCCAGAATCCCCGCACCCGTCTTGAACGCGATCCATCCCAACGCCTCACCCGCCGACACGCACGAAAGAATCAACAACACCCCGAAGATCGAATTGAGAAAAGCAATAAGAATGGAAATGACTTTCATGACGCGCCTCCTTTGTTTCTTGCTTCAAGGATACAAGGGTCGCGCTGGCAAAGTCTATTGAGAGTCTGTCAAATGCTATTGAACCTTTAACTTTCAACCCTCGCAACTTTATAACCAGATTTGACATCCTCCCCCTTTTTTGCTAAACTAGAAGTTGTCAGACAACTAGGCAAATCTCTAATCTCCAATTACAAATTCCCACTTACCCCATGTCCACCCTCCTCATCAAGAACGCACACATCCTCACCATGGACGATCATCAGCGGGAGATTCCCGAGGGTGGTCTTTTTATTCGAGACGGAGTTATCGAAGCCGTAGATCAAATTGCCAATTTGACCTACACCGCCGATGAAGTGCTCGATCTCAAGGGGCACATCGTTCTGCCTGGCCTCGTCAACACGCATCATCATTTTTATCAAACCCTCACGCGCGCCGTACCTGCCGCGCAGGATGCCAATCTCTTCAACTGGCTCAAGACCCTCTATCCCATTTGGGCGCGCCTGACCCCCGAAGATATTTTTATTTCGACTCAGACCGCACTGGCAGAACTGGCCCTTTCGGGATGTACCACCGCAGCGGACCATCTCTACCTTTTTCCAAACGGCTCAAAACTGGACGATGAAATTGATGCGGCTTCCGAGATCGGTTTACGCCTGCAAGCATCGCGCGGCTCAATGAGCCTCGGTGAATCCAAAGGCGGCCTGCCACCCGATAGTGTCGTGGACAGCGAAGAGAACATCCTCAAAGATTCACAACGCCTCATCGAAAAATATCACGACGCCAAAACAGGCGCGATGACCCAGATCGTGCTCGCGCCCTGCTCACCATTCAGCGTCACATCGGATTTGATGAAACAGTCCGCGAAGCTGGCGCGTGAATATGGCGTGCATCTGCATACGCATCTCGCAGAAACCGAAGACGAAGAACAATTCTGTATGCAGATGTTCGGTCATCGTCCCGTGGGATACATGCAGGCAGTGGACTGGGTGGGGGATGACGTCTGGTTCGCACATGCGGTGTGGGTCAATGACGAAGAGATTCAAGTCTTTGCCAAACATAACTGCGGCGTGGCGCATTGTCCCACCTCGAACATGCGATTGGCGTCAGGGATTGCTCCTGTCAAAGAATACCGGGCGGCAGGCGTAAACGTAGGATTAGGCGTGGACGGTTCTGCATCCAACGATGGCTCGCATCTGCTGGCTGAAGTCCGCAATGCCATGCTCGTGTCCCGAGTCAAAGAGGGACTTACGGGTTATTCCCTTTCAAACGACCCCAACCGAAAATTGATGACCGCCCGTGAAGCCTTGCATCTCGGCACACGCGGCGGCGCGGCAGTGCTTGGGCGCAGAGACATCGGCTCTCTCGAAGCGGGCAAATGCGCCGACTTCTTCGCGGTCGACTTGAACAAGCTCGGTTATGCAGGTATGCACGATCCCGTCTCTGCCATTGTGTTCGGACAGTCTATGAATGTGGATTACACCGTGGTCAATGGAAAGTTCGTTGTGAAGGAAGGTCAATTGGTGACAGTGGATCAGGGCAATTTGATCGAGAAGCATAACAAGGCCTCGAAGAGATTGTTGGCAGGATAATGGAATGAAAAACAAACGCGCCTGGATTCATGTTCTTCCTGAGGAAGAAGCGGAGGGCGAATTGAAAGCCTTGTACGAACAGGAATTCGATTCCGAAAAACAGGGCACGGATAATATCCTCGCCGTGCATTCGTTGAATCCGCCCACCTTGCGCGCCCATGCGGATTTGTATCATACGGTGATGCACGCGAAGAGTCCGCTTGGCCGTTCGGAGCGGGAGATGGTGGCGGTTGTGGTCAGCGCCATCAACAAATGTCATTATTGAGTTGCACATCATTCGCGCGGTCTGCTGCGATTTGTGAAGAAGCCTGAATTGGTGGAAGCCTTGAAGAATGATTACCGCGCCGCAGAGTTGACCCCGCGTCAGCGCGCCCTGCTGGATTATGCCGATAAACTCACTCGTGAGCCGTGGGCAATGGTTGAAGCGGATTTGAGTCCATTGCGCGAGGCAGGTTTGGACGATCGCGGCATTCTGGACCTGAATCAGGCGGTTGCCTATTTTGCCTATGTCAACCGTGTTGCGGATGGCTTGGGCGTTGTTATCGACAAATACGCGCTTGAAAAGTAATTTGGAGAATTCTATGACATCTTCCACAAAACTCACCCGCACCCTCGTGGATGTAGCCATGGGACGCGCCCATGCCGACCTTGTCATTCGCGGCGGCAGATGGGTCAGCGTGCAATCAGGTGAGATCATTGCCAATACGGAAGTAGCCATTGTGGCGGGTCACATTGCATTTGTTGGGCACAATGCCGAACATACGATTGGCAAAAAGACAAAGGTTATCGAAGCCAAAGGTAAATACCTTGTGCCTGGCTTACTCGATGCCCACATGCACGTTGAATCAGGCATGGTCACAGTCACGGAATTTGTGCGGGCGGTGGCAGTGCGCGGTACGACAGGCATGTTCATCGACCCGCATGAGATGGCAAACATCTTCGGCCTCAAAGGCGTGAAGTTGATGGTGGACGAAGCGCAAAAACAACCCATCCATGTTTGGGTGCAGATGCCCTCGTGCGTTCCGTCTGCGCCTGGGTTTGAGACGCCAGGTTCTTCCATCGGCCCGAAGGAAGTGATCGAAGCCATGAAGTGGAAGGGCATCATTGGCCTCGGTGAGATGATGAATTTCCCCGGCGTATTCATGAGCGACAAGAAGATGCTGGATGAAATGTCCGCGACCCATGCGGCGGGGAAGGTGATTGGCGGGCATTACGCCTCGCCGGATTTGGGATTGCCGTTTCACGGCTATGTGGCGGGCGGCGCGGAAGACGACCACGAAGGCACGCGCCTCAATGATGCGATTGCAAGAGTGCGGCAGGGCATGAAAGCCATGCTGAGATACGGCTCGGCCTGGTTCGATGTGGCCGCGCAGGTGAAAGCGATTACCGAAAAGAAAATGGACTCGCGCCGCTTCATCCTTTGCACGGATGATTCTCACGCGCAGACTCTCACCACCGAAGGCCACATGGACCGCGTCCTGCGCCACGCCATCAGCGAAGGGTTGAATCCGATGACGGCGATTCAGATGATGACGATCAACACCGCCGAGCATTTTGGCCTCACCAAAGAGATCGGCATGATTGCTCCAGGCCGCTGGGCGGATGTGGTTCTTGCGGATGACCTGATGAATTTCAAAGCTGACATGGTCATTGCCAGGGGACAGGTGATTACCGAGAAAGGCGAACTGCTGGTTAAACTGCCTGCGGTGAAATATCCCAAGTGGGTGACGAAGTCTGTGCATTTGAAGAGAACACTCATAGCGCAGGATTTTGTCCTTCGGACGAGAGCAGTGGACGGCGTAGAGGTCGAGGCGCATGTCATCGGTGTGATCGAGAATCAGGCGCCGACCAGGCATCTTAAGATGAAGGTCAAGGGTGAAGGGGGCGAAGTCAAAGCGGATATTAAACGGGACCTTGCAAAGATCGCGCTGGTGGAACGTCACCGCGCGACGGGCAAGGTGACGGTTGGTTTGATCAGTGGGTTTGGTTTTACGCGAAAGTGCGCGATTGGTTCGACGGTGGCGCATGACAGCCATCACATGATCGTGGTCGGCACGGATGATGAAAGTATGGCGATGGCCGCGAATGAATTGGCGAAGTGTGGCGGCGGTCAGATCGTGGTGTTGGACGGCAAGGTGATTGGCTTGGTGGATTTGCAAATCGCGGGGCTGATGTCGAACGAGCGCGCGGATGTTGTGGCGAAGAAAACTGCGACGGTGCTGGATGGTTTCAAGATGTGCGGCAGTGAATTGAACAACCCGAACATGCAGTTGAGTTTGATGGCGCTGGTGGTGATCCCTGAATTAAGAATTTCAGATAAGGGACTCGTGGACGTGACGCAATTCGATTTCGTGCCTGTGTTGGAAGATTGAGAAAGAAAAGAGTCTCAAATGGCAAATTTTCCGTTTCAAAGATTACAAACCGACCTGGCCGCGTTGATCGCGCGTTCGCCGGCGGGCCAGCGGCTTCCCTCCGAGCCTGACCTTGCAAAACAACTTGGCGTTTCGCGCGCCACCTTGCGCGAGGCCATGCGTTCCTTTGAAACGCAAGGGCTGATTCGCCGCAGGCAGGGTTCGGGCACGTTTGTGGTTGGCAAGATGGAAGCGCTGGATAGCGGCCTTGAAATTCTCGAAAGCCTGGAGACGATGGCAAAGCGTTTGGGGCTTGAAGTTTCAGTCAGCGATTTGAATATTGAATCCATCATTGCCGATGAAGAACTTGCAGGGCTTCTGGATGTTTCGGTGGGCGAGGCCTTGACTCGCGTACGCCGCGTCGTCCGTACCGAGAACAGGCCGGTTGCCTATCTTGTGGATATTTTGCCTGAGACGATTCTGCGCTCGAAAGATTTGCCCACCGATTTTCACGGCTCCGTGCTGGACTTTTTGCTTGGTCGCGGGGATTCTCTGACATCTTCCCGCGCGAATGTCAGCGCCATTGGCGCAACGGCGGAAGTGGCCAAAGCCATCGAAATCCAGCGCGGCGATGTACTCCTGCATTTCTATTCACAACTGTTTAGCGCCGAAGGCAAGGTTGTGGATTATTCATTGAGCTATTTTATTCCAGGCTATTTCCATTTCCATGTTGTGAGGCGCGTGGGTAATTCCTAGCCACACACTTGCCACATCGGTATCGCTCCGAGAATGCGAAGCTGATGTGGCGGGCAGTTCAATTCAAAAATGGTAAAAGACGGCATCAAGAGCTTTGTTCTTTAAGACTCAAAAAACTCAGATCTCTCTGTGAACTCTGCGTCTAAAAAAAGGAAAATAATATGACAGACAAAATACAAGAAATACAAAAGCGCGTGCAAGCCTCGCGTGAAGACATCATTCAATTCATGCTCGAGATCGTGGAAATCCCATCCATGGACTCACAACTCAAGGATGTGGGGGAGCGCATCGCCAGGGAAATGAACAAACTCGGCTTCGATGAAGTCCGCTTTGACAAGATGGGCAACATCATGGGCCGCATCGGCAATGGCAAGCGCGTCATTGTCTACGATTCTCATGTCGATACCGTCGGCATTGGCGATCCGCACGAATGGCAATGGGACCCGTTCAAAGGCAAGATTGAAGACGGCATTTTATACGCCCGCGGCGCATGTGACGAAAAAGGATCCACCCCTGGCATGATTTATGGCTTAGCCATGGCGCGTGATCTTGGTCTGCTCGACGGCTGGACAGCGTATTACTTTGGCAATATGGAAGAATGGTGCGATGGCATCGCCCCCAACACCTTTGTCGAAGTGGACCCGAAGATCAAGCCTGACTTTGTCGTCATCGGCGAGCCGACCAAAATGCTCGTCTATCGCGGCCACAAGGGACGCCTTGAAATGAAAGTTACCGCAAAGGGCAAGTCTGCTCACGCGGCCAGCAATCACCTCGGCGATAACGCCATCTATAAATTATTGCCCGTCATTGCAGGCATCCGCGACCTTGAACCCAAACTCGGCGACCATGAATTTTTAGGTCACGGCAAGATCACGGTTTCAGACATGCACGTCAAAACCCCGTCCATCAACGCCGTGCCCGACGAAGCCATCATCTTCATCGACCGCCGCATGACCTTCGGTGAAACCAAAGAAATGGTCAAAAAACAGGTCGAAGATCTCATCCCCGCTGAATTCAAAGACACCGTCAAACTCGAAGAACTTTTTTATGATGAACCGTCCTACACGGGCTTCGTTTTTCCGGTGGATAAATACTTCCCAGCCTGGGCATTGGATGAAGATCACGCGCTCGTTCAAGCGGGACAGTTGGCACGAAAAACTATCGGCCTCAACGAAGCCCCAAGCAGTAAATGGAACTTCTCCACGAACGGCATTTACTGGGCTGGCAAAGCGGGCATCCCCTCCATCGGCTTCGGCCCCGGCGACGAAGAGACCGCCCACACCGTCCGCGATTCTGTCTCGCTCGAAGACATGGTCAAAGCCACCGAGTTCTACGCGATACTACCGAGCCTGATAGCGGGCTAGTTGATTAGTCTGCCAGTCAAGACCAGCCGACCAGCAGACTAGAAAACCAGAAGATTACAAGACAAGGAGACTAATCATATGCAAACCAATTTTCGCGGTCGTGACTTTATCGGCGACCTCGACTTCTCGAAAGAGGAAGTCGAAACAGTTTTAGACGTAGCCTGGGATTTAAAACGCAAACGCGCATTAGGTGAACCCCATGCCTTACTGCGCGACAAGACCCTCGCCATGTTGTTCTTCTTCACCTCCACCCGCACCCGTGGATCGTTCGAATCGGGCATGGCTCAGCTTGGCGGGCACGCCGCTTTCATCGACAGCGAAACTACCCAAATCTCACACGGCGACACCGCCAAGGAGATCGGCGAAATCTTTGGCCGCTATTTCGACGGCATCGCCATCCGTCAATGTGACTGGCAATTCGGCAACCAGTACATCAACGAAGTTGCCAAAGCCAGCCGCGTGCCGATCCTCAACATGCAATGCGATGTCTATCATCCCTTCCAATGCCTCGCAGATTTGATGACCATTCAGGAAAAGAAAGGCCGCGACCTCAAACGCAAAAAAGTGGTCGTCTCATGGGCCTATGCCGCTTCCTACAGCAAGCCGATTTCCGTTCCCCAATCTCTGATTCTGCAAATGACCCGCTTCGGCTGTGACGTGGTGTTGGCGCATCCACCGGAGTTCAAGCTCATGCCTGAGATCATGCAACAGGCAAAGGACAACGCCAAAAAATACGGCGTCGGCTTTGACGTCACCGATAACATGGACGAAGCCTTCAAGGATGCGGACGTGGTCTACCCCAAAAGCTGGGGTCCCATGCTCACCACCACTGGCAAGGATGAAGGCAAAGCCCTCATCGAAAAATATAAATCCTGGATCACCGACGAACGCCGCATGAAACTGACCAGGGAAGATTCAATTTACATGCACTGCCTCCCCGCAGACCGCGGACTCGAAGTCACCGATGGCGTGATCGATGGTCCGCACTCGGTTGTGTACGACGAAGCCGAAAACCGCCTGCACGCGCAGAAGGCCGTCATGGCGTTGACGATGTCTTGAGCAGTAGACAAGGAAACAGGTAAACACGTAGACAGGAGGTAGTATTGAGCGAAAAGAAGCCATTGTATGAATCACCAGGCGAGAAAGGTAAACGTGGATTTGAAGATCTGGAGTGTTATCAACTTGCTCTTCAGGTGATGGCAAAGATACATGCCTTTTCCAAAACACTACCTCCTGATGAAAAATTTGACCTGTACGCCCAAATACGCCGTTCTGCCAAAGGCATCACTGGAAATCTTGGCGAAGGATATGGACGGTATCATTATCTTGATAGTTTACGGTTTTATTCAATTGCCCGCGGCGAACTGAATGAAACCCTTGCCCGTCTGATTGACGCGAAAGTGTTGGATTACATCAACCCAACAGAGTTTGAACTGTTGTATAAGCTCATCCGCCAAACAGAGCAGGCATTAAACGGTTTCATGTCCTACGTCCGCCGCCAACGCACTGGCTCACAGGAATATGGCGATAAGTCAGTTCATGAAGATCAGGCAAGTTATGACATTTTGCAAGGCGCAGAAGTTGACGATAGGCAAGACTAAATAATCATAGCCTGTCTACTTGTTTACTTGTTTACCTGTTTACTTGTTTACCTGTCTACCTGTCTACCTGTTTACCCTTTACACGAAATTACACTCAAGGAGCGCTCATGACCACCAAACTCGCAGTCATCGCCATCGGTGGCAACTCACTGATCGTGGATGAAAAACACATCTCTGTGGAAAGCCAATATAAAGCCGCAAAAGAAACCGCCATTCATATTGCCGATATGATCGAGCAGGGCTGGGAAGTGGCAATCGGCCACGGAAACGGCCCGCAGGTCGGCTTCATTCTCCGTCGCTCGGAAATTGCCGCGCGGGTCGAAGGGATGCACGAAGTCCCGCTGGAAGTATGCGGCGCAGACAGTCAGGGTGCCATTGGCTATGCCCTTCAACAAAACCTGCAAAACATCCTTTACCAGCGCGGCATCAAGAAAAAAGTAGTCACGGTCATCACCCAAACTCTGGTGGACAAAGCCGACCCAGCCTTTCAAAAACCGACCAAGCCTATCGGCGGGTTTATGACCATGGAGGATGCGGAACGCCGTCAGCGTGAACAAGGCTGGAGTGTGGTCGAAGATGCCGGGCGGGGTTGGAGGCGGGTCGTCGCTTCGCCCCTGCCAAAGGAAATCGTCGAACTAGAGACCGTTCAAATCCTGCTCGAGAAGGGCATTATCACCATCACAGTGGGCGGCGGCGGAATCCCGGTGATCGACCCCGGTGACGGCAATTACGAAGGAATTGCGGCTGTGATCGACAAGGATTTTGCATCCTCGCTTCTGGCGCGCGAGATCAATGCAGACCTGTTCGTCATCTCCACCGCGGTTGAGAAAGTTGCCATTAACTTCGGCAAGCCCGAACAAAAATGGCTTGACACGATCACTCTTGCCGAAGCCAAGGCCTACCTTGCCGAAGGCACTCATTTTGCCAAAGGCTCGATGGCTCCCAAAATTCAGGCGGTCATCTGGTATTTGGAAGCGATGCCGAATGGCAAGGCTCTCATCACCAACCCCGAAAATATCGGGCGCGCGCTCAAAGGCGAAACTGGCACATGGATCGTGCCATAACCGAATGAAAAATTGGATCGAGCGATTCAATGCCCTGAAATTTACAACACGCAGTGTCGTGTGGTTCATGCTGTTCATTGCCGCGCTCACCTATGGCCTGTTCTTCTGGCGGCGCGGCTTTTACTGGGATGAATTCCCCTGGGCGTGGATCTATTTTCGTTTAGGCCCTGAAGTTCTCACCAAAACATTTACCACCAGCCGTCCCTTTTGGGGCATGATCTATCAACTCACATTGCCGTTGCTTGGGCCAAACCCCTGGGCCTGGCAGTTGCTGGCAATCATCCTGCGCTGGGTGACTGCAATTCTATTGTGGGCAATTTTGCGCGTGTTGTGGCCGTCCCATGCGCGGCCTGCAATGTGGGCGAGCCTGCTCTTCCTTGTTTACCCCGGCATGGGTCAGCACAACATCGCTCTGATGTACAGCCATTTTTATATTGTGCTGTCCTGCTTCCTGCTTTCGCTTTACCTTTCCCTGCTGGCATTGCAAAACGAAAAACGCCGCGCGGTTTTATTCGCCGCATCGTATTTGCTTGCCGCGCTCAACCTGCTGACGATGGAATATTTTTATTTCCTCGAGTTCACGCGCATCTTCCTCTTCTGGCAAATCCTGCCGGGCACAACCAAATCGCGCATCCAAAAATCTGCCCTCCACTTTTTGCCGTACTTCCTTATTTTTGCAGGCGTCACCATCTGGCGCATGTTCTTCTTCACCTTCCAAAACGCCAGCTACCAATACATCCTGCTGGATGCCCTGCGCGAAAATTTCCTTTCAGGACTCCTGCTGTTGGCAGGCAACGTGCTCCTGAGCTTCTGGCGGACTGTATTCGAAGTTTGGATGTATCCTGCCGCAACCATCGGCACAACTGGACTGGGTCCGCTCACGCTTACCATATTGCTGGTTCTGTTATTCTCGGTCATTCTCCTCGTTGGAATATTCCTGTTTAAATTTAATGTCAGCGATGGCGATGACCGCAATTTTGCGAAACAAGCTGGCTTCATTGGCCTGATATTTTGGGGGTTATCAGGCGGCTCGGTTTGGATCATCGGAATCGTGCCGCAACTCAATTTCTCGATTGACCGCTTCATTCTGCCATTTATGCTGGGCGCAAGTTTACTACTGGCTTGCCTGATCGCTTTGATAAAAAACAAACGCACGCAAATGATTCTGCTGGCATTGCTGGTTGGCTTTGCCGCAAGCAGGCATTTCCGTTTGGACGATGTGTACCGCCGCGACTGGGCTGTTCAAAAAGATATGTTCTGGCAAATGACCTGGCGCATCCCTGCGCTGGAAAAGGGAACGATCCTGCTTTCGAACGATCTGCCAGTGACGTATTATTCGGATAACTCATTGACTGGGCCGCTCAACTGGATATACAGCCCGCCCGGTGAAATGAACGTCATGTTGTATTTTGCATCCATTCGCGTGGGTAAAACATTGCCAAGTGTGGAGCCGGGCCAGCCGCACGAGTTGTATTACATCGGCCCGACTTTTTATGGAAACACATCCAACATTCTGGTGGTGGATTACGAGCCGCCGGGCTGTTTCCGCGTGGTGGATGCCGAAGTGGAGGCTGAAAATCGCCTGCTCCCGCCTGCCCTGCGGGATGTGGCGCGGGTTTCCAATCAGCGGGTGATTCTGTTCGAGAAACAGAATCAGTTGCCAGGTCAGTTTTATGGAAGCGAACCGTCCCATAACTGGTGTTATTATTTCGGGCAGGCTGAGTTGTCGCGCCAAAAAAAGGATTGGGGGCAGGTTGTCGAATTGGGTGAAATCGCCCTCGCGCTGGACGATCATCCCAATGACCCGCTGGAGCGTTTTGTTTTTATCGAGGGCTACGCTCATGTTGAAGATTGGAAAAAGGCGGTAGAATTGTCAACAACTTCATATAAGATTTCAAAAAATTATGTGGCGCCGCTTCTTTGCAAATTATGGAGCCGCATCGAACGTGAGACTCAAAGTACCCCGGAGCAGGCCTCTGCGCTGGATGATGTACGAAGCAAGTTCAGTTGTTCGCCTTAGAAATTCACAGTGATTTTATTCACAAAAACAGTTGTAACGGGTACAATTGTTTAGACAACTTGAAAGGAGTTCAAAGGAGAAAAATTGACCCATCAAGCCCCGTCTCAAAACACATATTTCATAAGGAGAAGAAGAAAATGAAAAAGAACGTTATGCGCATCGTGTTTCTCGCAATGGCCCTCATGTTGGTTCTTGCCGCTTGCGGCGCGAAACCCGAAGAAGTGGGTGGTTTCCAGATCCCTGAAGTTGAAGACGGTAAATTCAATATCGCCATGGTCTTGATCGGACCCCATGATGATGGCGGCTGGTCGCAGGCTCATTATGAAGGCTTGCTCTATGTTGAAGAGAATGTGCCCAATACCAATGTTGCTTATATTGAAAACGTGCCCGAAGGCGCTGATTCTGAGCAGATTTTCCGAAGCCTGGCGCGCAAAGGATTCGATTTGATCCTGGGCACATCCTTTGGTTACATGGACCCGATGGAAGTTGTAGCAGGTGAATTCCCTGATTCGATGTTCATCCATTTGACCGGCATCAAATCCAACTTCACAAACTTTGGCAACCTGATGGGCGCCATGGAAAACATGAAGTACCTGGCTGGTATGCTGGCTGGCGCGCGCGCCAAACAGGATGGCGAAACCAAACTCGGTTACATGGCCACCTTCCCGATCCCTGAAGAAATTCGTTTGGGAAATGCCATTGCCCTGGGTATGCGCAAGACCTGCCCGGAATGCACATTGGATGTCCGCTGGATCAACACCTGGCATGACCCCATCATCGAGAAGGAAGCCGCCGCTTCATTGTTTGACGCCGGCGCGTACGTGGTCTTCACCGGCGCAGATACCCCCGCGGTTGCCGATGTTGCCCAGGAAAAAGGTAAATATGGCGTGACCTATGATTGGTTCGGTTCCTGCAAAGTGGATGCCTGTCTTACCGCTCCTTATTGGCTGTGGGGCACTGAATACGCCCGTATTACAGAAGGCATCATCGCAGGCACCTATATCCCAGGGTACGACTACTTCGATGCGGATACTGGCGCGCTCGGCTTGTATGGCTTCATGGAAGGCCAGGAATTGACCCCCGGCTTGAAAGACCTTGACCCTGCAGTGATTGCCGAAGTAAAGGATATTCTTGCCATGATGCAGGCTGGTGAATTTACCCGCTTTGAGGTGTTTACCGGCCCGATCAATGACAACAAGGGTAATGTGGTTTTGCCTGCTGGTCAGCACCTGGAGCAGGTGGACCTGGACGCCTTCCCCGAATTTGGTCTGCCGTGCAGTGTCGATGTCTGTATGAAGTGGTGGGCTGAAGGCATTACCGCCGAACTGCCTGAATAAAATTAATTTGATACGTGGGCTAGGACTCCTTTGGGGTCCTAGCCCTTTTTGTAAATCGTAATTCTGGAATCCATCGGCTTATTGATGGACAGGAGCAATCCAGTGACCAAACAGCCCTCCTCGGCAACTGAAATACCATTGATCGTTGAAATGCGCGGGATCGTTAAACGCTTTCCCGGTGTGCTGGCAAATGACCATGTTAATTTTGAACTCAAGCGCGGCGAGATCCACGGCTTGCTCGGAGAGAACGGCGCGGGCAAAAGCACCCTGATGAATGTTCTGGCTGGGTTATACCGTCAGGAGGCGGGGACAATTTTGGTTAAGGGAGAGCCGAAGGTTTTCTCCTCGCCGCGTGACGCGATCAAATCTGGCATTGGCATGGTGCATCAGCATTTTATGCTGGTGCCTTCCCAGACGGTGACGGAAAATATTTTGCTCGGGCTGGATGAGCCGCGCTTTATCATGCGTTTACCTGACTATGATTCCAAGATTGCAGAGTTGGGGGAGCGTTTTGGTTTGAAGGTGGACCCGCGCGCAAAGATCTGGCAATTATCGGTGGGGGAACAACAGCGTGTTGAAATTCTTAAAATGCTTTATCGCGGCGTGGATGTGCTGATCATGGATGAGCCGACCGCCGTCCTTGCGCCGCAGGAGATCGAAGGTTTATTTATCACCCTGCGGGCCATGATCGCCCAGGGGAAATCGGTTATTTTCATCAGCCATAAATTACAGGAAGTGAGCGCCATTGCAGACCGCGTGAGCGTTTTGCGAAAGGGAGTTGCCACCGCTTCGGGCGTTGCCTCCAAAGGCGTTTCACGTCAGGAGTTGGCGCGTTTGATGGTGGGGCGCGATGTCATTTTTGCGCTCGATAAAAAGCCCGGCAAGCCCGGTGATGTTGTTCTGGATGTTCGTGATATTTACGCTGAAAACGACAAGGGATTGCCCGCCCTGCGCGGGCTTTCGCTTAACGTCCGCGCGGGTGAGATCGTCGGTGTGGCGGGTGTGGCAGGCAATGGACAAAGCGAACTCTCGCAGGTGATTTCAGGGATGCGTGAATGCAAGCAGGGACAGGTTTTGCTGGGTGGGGATACCGTCAGCAACCGCACCACTTTATTCGGAATTCAACACGGCATGGCATATGTTCCCGAAGACCGCACCCACGTGGGCAGCGCTCCCAATTTGAGCATTACCGATAATGTCATTATGAAGCAATATCGCAAGCCGCCTATTTTGAAAAATGGTTTGCTGGATATGAAAGCCGCCACGAAACTTGCCACTGAACTTAAGCAAGCCTACGATATTGTCGTCCCAAATGTTTCCACCCCGGTTCGACTTCTTTCGGGCGGGAATCTTCAACGGGTGATTCTGGCGCGCGAGATTTCAGGGTTGCCCTCTTTCATGGTTGCGGTTCAACCCACCCGTGGGCTGGATGTTGGCGCGATCGAGGGAGTCCACCGTTTGCTGTTAACCCAGCGCGAGGCTGGCGCGGCGGTTCTGCTTGTTTCTGAAGAGTTGGAAGAACTGCTTTCGCTGAGCGACCGCGTTTATGTAATTTACGAAGGAAAAATCATGGGGGAGGTAATGGTCGAGGGCAGGGAGCAGGATGAGGCGTTGGTGGATACGATTGGTCAAATGATGACGGGCACTCCGCTCGATCAAATCCAAAATGAAGGAGTCGCCGCACATGGCTGAGTCAACTGTTGTAAAAAAAGGGCGCGCGTCTTTCAAAATTCGCGTTGAACCGCGATTGAACGAACCGCCTGCATGGTATCCAGCCGCAGTATCGTTTGGCGCGCTGATCGTAGCCTTGATTTTGGGAGGCATCTTGATTTCACTTGCCGGCGGCGACCCCATCCGTTCCTACCTGCATATTGCCAAGGCTTCATTTGGCGATAGCGGCGTGCTTTCGGATACCATCGTGAAAGCGACGCCGATCATTTTGGCGGCTCTGGCCTGTTCGGTTGCGTTCCGCATGAAGTTATGGAACATCGGCGCCGAGGGACAATTTATCATGGGCGCGTTTGGCGCGAGCGCAATCGTGCTTGCGCCTGTACTGCCCGCCGAGACCCCGCGTATTATATTTATTCCGGTCATGATGATGGCGGGCATGGCGGCCGGCGCTTTGTGGGGATTCATCCCCGGCTATCTTAAAGCAAAATTCAATGTCAATGAGATCATCAGCACATTGATGTTGAACTACGTGGCTGTGGCCTGGGTAAACTTTTGGATCTTTGGCGTATGGACGGAAGGCGGTTTCCAAATGTCGCCCAAGTTTCCAGCCACTGCCAGCCTGCCGCGTTTGCTGGAGTACGCCGAGGCCTTCCCGATTCTGCGCGGGCTTACCACTCACCTGGGGCTGGTGATTGGGGTCGTGGCCGCGGTCATTTTATGGTTCATCATCTTTCGCAGTCGCTGGGGGTATGAAATTCGCCTGATCGGCGACAACCCACATGCGGCGCAGTACGCGGGTATTAATATCACGCAAAACATTATTTGGGTGATGATGCTTTCAGGCGCGCTCGCGGGCCTGGGCGGCATGTCTGAAGTGGCGGGCGTTGTCCACCGTTTGCAAACGGCTCCAGTTGCCGCCGGGTATGGCTTTACCGGCATCATCGTGGCGTGGCTGGCGAAATTGAATCCGCTGGTGATTATTGTGGCTTCGATATTGTTCGGGGCGTTGATCCTTGCCGGGCGGGAAATTCAACCTTCCGGCGTGCCCAAGATGATTCAGGGAATTATCCTCGTCTGTCTCATCGCCAGCGACTTTCTACTGCGCTATCGCATCGTCGTCGAACGCGGGGAGGAATAAATTATGGACTTTACCATTATTCTACAGGCGGGCATCGCCAGCGGAACGGTTCTGCTGTTTGCCACAATCGGGGAATTATTTTCCGAGCGCGCCGGCGTGCTAAACCTCGGCGTGGAAGGCATGATGTTGATCGGCGCGATGAGCGCCTTTAGCGCCACCATCGCCACAGGCAACCCCTGGCTGGGTGTGCTGGTTGCCATGTTTTTTGCGGGACTCATCAGCCAGATCCATGCCTTCATCGTGATTACTTTGCAGGCCGATCAAGTTGTCAGCGGCCTCTCGCTCACTTTTTTGGGAGCAGGCATCAGTTTGGTGTTAGGCGAGGGGTTGAGCAAGGCCGGCACCGTTTCACTCCTTCCCAATTTTTCGATCCCTCTGCTTAGCCTGATCCCCATCATCGGAAAAATATTTTTCACCAATCAAAGCATCCTTGTTTATGTGGGGTATCTGCTTGTGCCCCTCTCATGGTATTACATAAACCGCACGCGCCCGGGCTTGCACCTGCGTTCCGTGGGTGAGTACCCGTCTGCCGCAGATGCATTGGGCATCAATGTTTTTCGCCTGCGTTATTTTTATGTTTTTATCGGCGGAATGCTGGCCGGGCTGGCGGGCGCAACCATCAGCCTCGCAGTTTCACCCGGCTGGTTCAGCGAACTGACCACAGGCGGACAGGGCTGGATCGCCATCGGCCTCGTCATCTTCGCCCAGTGGGATCCAATCCGCGCGGCGGTGGGAGCGTATACATTTGGCGCGCTTCGCCGCCTCATTTTGGATATTCAAGGCCCGCTCGTATTATTCGGTTTTGCAAATCCTTTTTATTACAACCCATATCTCGGCTTTTTCCTGCAAATGCTCCCTTATCTTTTTACGGTCTTCGTTTTGGTGATCGGTTCACGCGAAGCCATGCGCAAACGCATCGGCGCGCCCGCCGCGCTCGGCAATCCATATGTCCGCGGTGAACGCGGCAAATAAAATATAAAATAAATCCATCGGTTCGGTGGTCGCTGAATGAAACCAGCGGCGTTGGGCTTGACCCCATCGAAAAGTGCCGCCGTCCAACAGAAAAGGACACACCACCTATGAACCTTTGGCAGGAATACAAACGCCCAACCTCCGTTATGGAGGCCGTTCAATCCCTTGCTTCTGCATCCGGCCCCGCCTTGCCCATCGCTGGCGGCACCGACTTGTTGCTCGATTTAAAGCAAGGCCGTCATTCCCCAATCCACACTTTAATTGATTTGACTTTCATCCCAGAGATGACTCTGCTCGAAGTAAGAGGGGATGAACTCTTCATCGGCGCCGCCGTCCCCGTCAACCGCATCGCTCTTGACCTGTTAACTGGTACCCACGCCCAGGCATTGACCGAAGCCTGTAACTTGATCGCAGGCCCGCAAGTCCGCAACACTGCCACGCTCGGCGGCAACGTGGCGCACGCTCTCCCCGCCGCAGATGGAACCATTGCCCTGACCGCCCTCGAAGCGCAAGCCGAAGTTGCTGGTGTTTCAGGGACTCGTCGAATGCCGTTCACCTCGCTCTTTCTCGGCCCGGGCAAATCTGCCATCGACAAAAGCAAGGAAATTATTGTTGGTTTTTATTTACCAATTACCAATCACCATCAAGCCTCCTGCTTCAAACGCATTATGCGTCCGCAAGGCGTTGCGCTTCCCATCTTGAACTGCGCCGTCTGGCTCGAACGCGCAGGGGATGTTGTCAACGACATTCACATTGTCGTTGGCCCAGGCGGAGCGACTCCCTTCCGCGCCACCGAAGCGGAATCCGCTTTGCGTGGAAAATCTCTCAGCGAAGAAACCTTTGACCACGCACTTGAATCCCTGCTCGCGCAAGCAAAATTCCGCACCAGCCCCCGCCGCGCCAGCGCAGACTATCGCAAGCACATTGTTGGCGGTTTGTTTAGTGACACACTCAACGATGCCTGGTCACGCGCCTTAATATCGGATAGATGATAAAATAGCTTATCCGATACCGATATTGATGGAGCGATTTCATGCTTGACCGACGCCTGCTTGCTCGTATTGATGAGAAGAAATCCAAATTAGACGCTTTGCGCCCGCTTCCTTCGGCGGCTGTGAACCGTCTCAAAGAACAGTTCACGGCGGAGTGGATTTACAACTCCAACGCGATTGAAGGCAGTACGTTGACCTTGCGTGAGACACAACTGATCCTCGAAACAGGCCTGACAATCGGCGGAAAATCCTTGCGTGAGCATTTCGAAGTAACCAATCATAAAGACGCCATTGATTATGTCGAATCGCTTGCGCAACAGGGCGAACTCATTACACCCTTTCATGTGCGACAGATACACAAACTGGTCTTATCCCAGATTGACGATGAAAATGCAGGCCAATACCGCAAGACTGAAGTTCGTATCGCAGGCGCAAAGCATATCCCACCCGAAGCATGGGAAACCCCTCAGCGCATGACAGAATGGGGTGACTGGCTGAAGAATGCAGAGAAACATATCCATTCTGTTGAACTTGCCGCGCAGGCGCATCATCGCCTGGTGGCAATCCATCCGTTCATAGACGGCAATGGACGCACTGCTCGATTGGTGATGAATCTAATCTTATTCAGGCAAGGCTATCCACCCGCTGTGATTTTGCGAGTTAACCGAAAACAATATTATCAAGTCCTCATGCAAGCCGACGCAGGGAAGAACGATCCGCTGGTCAATTTCGTTGGACGGGCTGTGGATCATAGCCTCACACTATATTTGGAAGCGTGTGTTTCAAAATCCATGCAGTTATCCAGCAACGAGCAATGGATTCCCCTCGCTCAGGCCGCCGCAGGAACAACCTACACTCAGGAGTATCTTTCTCTGCTAGCCCGTCAGGGCCGCATTGAAGCCATCAAACGCGGACGGAATTGGTTCACAACTCGTAAAGCTGTAAAAGAATATCAGGATTCTATAAAATGAAAATGGTAATTTCGCCCGCCAGTTTCTCCTTCCGTGGTTCAATATTTTGAGGAAAATTATGAATAACAAAATCTCTCTTACAGTTAATGGCAACAGACATACCCTCGAACCAGTCGCGGGTGAAACTTTATCCACCCTGCTCCGCGAGAGGCTTCGCTTAACAGGCACCAAGATTGGATGCGAAGAAGCCGAGTGCGGCGCGTGTACCGTCCTTGTGGATGGCGAGCCGATGATGTCCTGTGTCTATCCCGCCGAGCGGGCCGATGGGAAAACGATTGTGACGATTGAAGGACTGGCGGGGAAATTTACCGCGAAGGATTTAAAGAAAGAAGAAAGAGGAAAGAATCTTGGCGAGCTTCGCAGTCTTCACCCTCTCCAGGAAGCCTTCGTGGAGCATGGCGCAGTCCAGTGTGGGTTCTGCATCCCCGGGCAGATTATGACGGCGTATGCCTTGCTTGAGCGGAATCCCAACCCGACCCAAGATGATATTCGTTTTGCGTTGAAGGATACCCTTTGCCGCTGTGCAGGCTATCAGACGATTGAGAATTCCATTCTCGCCGCCGCAGAATCATTGCGGACAGGTGAATCCGTCAGGAAGCCAAACATCCCTGATTCGATTCACGAACATAATTCAGTCGGGCATACGCACACGCGCCACGATGGAGTGGATAAGGTCACAGGCACGGCCATCTATACCGATGATCTTGTCTTCGACGGCATGTTGTATGCCAAAGCCAAACGCGCCATGATCCCGCACGGCTTTTTGACGAAGCTGGATATTTCCAAAGCCAAAGCCCTTCCAGGCGTTGTGTCTGTTTTAACCGCCGAAGATGTAAAAGGCGAAAAGAATCACGGCCTCGTCATTTATGATTGGCCTGTGCTGGTGGGTGTTGGCGAACGCGTGCGTTATGTGGGTGATGCGCTTGCTGTCATAGCGGCGGAAACCCAACAGATCGCCGAACAGGCGTCGGCTTTGATTGAGGCGGAATTTGATCTTCAGCCTGTCATCACAAATCCAGTCATGGCTCGTGAAGAGGGCGTTCCGCAAATCCATGAAAAAGGGAATTTGCTCAAGCACATCAAGGTCCGCAAAGGTGATATGGATGCAGGCTTCGCTGAGTCTGATGTAATTCTTGAACACACCTTCCACACGCCGACCACTGACCATGCTTTTATCGAACCCGAATGCAGTATTGCCGTGCCAACTCCCGATGGGCGAATGGAAATTTATGTCGGCTCGCAAATTCCGTATCAGGATAAAACGCAGGTGGCGCGCGCGATGGGTTGGGATGAGTCGCGTGTGCGCATCATCGGGCAGTTGATGGGTGGCGGCTTCGGCGGCAAGGAAGACATCATGGGACAGATCCATGTTGCCATGCTTGCCGATGCCACACAGCGGCCTGTGAAATTATTGTTTGATCGTCATGAAAGTTTGCTTGTGCATCCGAAACGCCACGCCACACAAATCCGCGTGAAGATTGGCGCAAAGAAAGATGGCCGACTCGTTGCGGCTGAAACAGAGTTGTATGGCGATACGGGCGCGTATGCTTCGCTCGGCGAAAAAGTGATGACCCGCGCCACCACGCACTCGGCTGGCCCGTACGACATCCCCAACGTGCGCGCCGATTGCTACGCCATGTACACCAACAATCCGCCCGCGGGCGCGTTCCGCGGTTTCGGCGTTACGCAATCTGCGTTCGCGGTTGAGTCGATGATGGATATGCTCGCCGAAAAATTAAACATCGAACCCGTCGAATTGCGCCGCATGAATTCATTGCATGTTGGAAGCATCACCAACACGGGACAGGAATTGAAAGAGTCTGTTGGTTTGATGGAATGTATTGATAAAGTGGATGCGGAGATGCGGAAAACAAACCCGCATCCTTTCACGCCGATCACTGATCCTGCTCAACCGAATTTGGTTCGAGCCTGGGGTTTTGCCGCGGCTTACAAGAACACAGGCCTTGGCGGCGGCGCGCCCGACATCTCTGGCGCAGACGTTGAACTTTATGAAGACGGTACTTTCCAGGTCCGCAGTTCATCAGCAGAAATGGGACAGGGACTTGTCACCGTCATGCGAACCATTGTTGCGGAAGAAATGTCTGTGCCGCCTTCGCAGGTGCGCGTCCTCGTCATGGATACAGACCTGACCCCGAACGGCGGCCCCACCACAGCCTCGCGCCAGACCTTCGTCACAGGCAATGCGTCTCGTTACGCCGCCAAGACTTTGCGTGATGAAATCACCGCCGTGATGGCTGAAAAATATGATGTGCGCCCCGAACAGATTCGTTTCGAGAACGGCATTGTCCACGTCAACGGGCATTCGATGAGCTACTCAGATATTTACAAGGAAATGAATGCTCTCGGAAAACAACCGAAAGTCCGCTACACCTACGAAGCGCCGAAGACTCAACCTCTCGGCTCAGGCGGTGACATGCATTTCGCATTTTCCTTCGGCGTGCAAGCCGCCGAAGTGGAAGTCAACAAGCTGACGGGCGAAGTGCGCGTGCTGAAAGTCATCTCTGCCAATGATGTGGGCATGGCGGTCAATCCGCTTGGTTTGCAGGGACAGATCGAAGGCGGCGTGATGATGGGACTCGGCAATGCCCTCACCGAAGAATTCATCATGGAGGATGGCAACGTGGTCACTGACCATCTTGCGCGCTATCGCGTCCCTGGCATTATGCTCACGCCAGAGATTACATCCATTATTGTGGAACATCCCATATCCACGGGGCCGTACGGCGCGAAAGGAGTGGGGGAGATTTGCAGTATCCCCACCACGCCTGCCATCACGAACGCAATTTACAACGCGGTGGGTGTGCGGATTTTCAAGACGCCTGTGGACCAGGAGATGATTGCGAGGGAGATTTGGGAGAGGGAAGAGAAAAAGTGAGAAGTAAGACCTAAATGTTGCGCTATAATCAAGCCAGAGAATAAAGGAACATACTATGGTAATTGCAACCGAAATCATTCCCTTGGAAACAGATGCGCATGGTGTGATTCGCGTCAGCAATACACGCGTGACGCTGGATACGATTGTGTTCGCTTTTCAGGAGGGCGCCACAGCAGAGGAAATTGCCCAGCAGTATTCGACTGTTCTGCTGGCTGATGTTTATTACATTATTGGATACTACCTGCGAAGGCGCGATGAAGTGGAATCCTATCTGGGGAAACGTAAACAAGAGGCGGATGATTTGCAAAAGCAAATGGAAGCGCGGTTTAATCCAGTTGGGATACGTGAAAGATTGATGGCGCGGCAAAAAGGCGGGAAACAGTAATATGCTTCTTTTGGTGGCGGACGAAAATTTCAATAATGATATTGTGCGCGGATTATTACGGCGTGACCCGTCTTTGGATATTATCCGCATACAGGATGTAGGATTGACACGCGCGCCTGACCCAGTTGTTTTAGAGTGGGCAGCACAAGAAAACAGGATTTTGCTTACCCATGACCGAAACACAATCACAAAATTTGCTTATCAGCGCGTGGTAGAAGGAAAGCCAATGCCTGGGGTAATTAAAGTTGATCGTTCCGTGCCTATGAGCGTTGCAATTGACGATATTCTTTTGCTGGCAGTATCAAGCGATAGCGGAGATTGGGAAGGCCAGATTATTTATTTGCCGTTGAGATAGGGCTATCTACAACGCGGTGGGTGTGCGGATTTTCAAGACGCCTGTGGACCAGGAGATGATTGCGAGGGAGATTTGGGAGAGGGAATAACTATAAGGATGAATGCAGAAGGATGAATGATGAAAACGGACTCTCAAGGTTGCAAGCCTGAGAGTCTTTTTTGGTCAAGACCTGAGCAGAGACACCGCGCCTGTAGGGGGTATTAGTAGACTCTCTTAAGGTTGGCATAACCCTGAATATCCCTTTGGCATGTCTGATCTGTATTGACAGGTGGAATTATGTGCGCAAACATTATCTGGGCCAGTTTTCGATTATTTCACAAGGCGGCTTTGGGATGGGAGGAACCAGAATTTTATTAATAAATAGGGGTATTAATTTATAATTTGTTTTGAGTTTTCGGCGTATCGCAAAACAATGTTGAATTAGGAAGCAAAATATGATAAAAAATTTACAGAACACCGTGTTGGATGAAACCGATAAAGCCCTGTTGAAAGCCATGCAAACAGACGGACGCCTGAGCAATGTGGAACTGGCTCGCAAGATCAACCTCTCTCCGCCCGCCACCCTGGCCCGCCTGAGAAGGTTGGAAAAGGATGGTTACATCCGCAACTACACGGCAGTCGTTGACCGCGAAAAGGCTGGCTACGATCTGCTGTGCTTCATCCATATCAGCCTGCAAATGCACCAATTGGAGCAGGTTGAAAATTTCCGCCGACTGGTGCGAGAGATGCCCGAAGTGCTGGAATGTCACCACATCACTGGCGAATATGATTACCTGCTCAAAGTGGCGTTGCGCAATCGCAAGGATTTGGAGCGCTTCGCCGTGGACCGCCTCACCCCCATTCCCGGAGTTGCCCGCATTCATACCAGCCTGGTGTTTACGGAAGTGAAATCCACGACGGCGTTGCCGTTGGAATAATCTTTTACGTGCTGTGTATTCCGTTTCTACACCATGCACCACCGAGAACCCATGCCCGCCAAACTCGACGAATTCCGCGCCTGCCGCGAACGCATGAATGACCGCATCCTCGAAATTGACCATCTCGGCATCAAGCGTTTCTTCAACCTCGACACCGCCGCATATAAGGACGCTACACTGGATGGCAAAACCAGGGAACTGCTTGGCTTGGTCGCTTCGAACATCGCGCTCGTCGTCGGCGGAAGCATCGTCATCCCGCACATGCGCCATGCCGTGGAAACGATTGACACATTGAGGCTGGAGCAAAATAAGTAGTGCATTCAATTACCAATTACTTTTTTCGTAATTGGTAATTTTATTTTACGAAATCGGAGGAACACCATGAATGAAGCACGAAAGAAAATGACCCTGCCTGCCCTGTACCAAAAAGTGGCAGACAAACAACCCATCACCTGGCTCACTTGCTACGACTATCCCACCGCAACTATGCAAGACCAGGCGGGTATCGACATGATCCTCGTCGGCGACAGCCTCGGCATGACCATGCTTGGCTACGACTCGACCCTGCCTGTCACAATGGACGACATGATTCGCCACTCTGCGGCAGTTCGCCGCGGCGCGCCCAATGTCTGGCTGGTGGGCGACATGCCGTACATGACCTACCAACCCAGCGTAGAATCTGCCATTCGCAACGCGGGACGTTTCATGGCAGAAGCAGGTTGTGACTGCATCAAACTCGAAGGCGGAGCGGCGATGGCAGACCGCATCAAAGGGATTGTGGACGCGGGTATCCCCGCCATTGGGCATTTGGGACTCACGCCTCAATCTGTCTCCGCCCTGGGTGGGTTCAAGTTACAGGGAAAGTCTGCCACGCTGGCAAAGAAAATCGTGGACGACGCCAAGTCGTTGGAAAAGGCTGGAGCTTTTTGTATCCTGCTCGAACTCGTCCCAGACCGCCTTTGCAAACTCATCACCGAACGCGCCGAGAATTGCATCATCATGTCGCTCGGTTCAGGCCCCAATGCACACGGACAACTGCTCATCTATCACGATGCCTTCGCCCTCTATCCCAAATTCAAGCCGCGCATGGCAAAAGTATTCGCGGACGCAGGCGCAGTCATCCGCGAGGGACTCAATGGCTACGTCAAGGAAGTCACCGAGAAAACCTTCCCCGCCAAAGAGAATTGGTTCGGAATGCCCGATGAAGAGTATGACGAATTGTTGAAAATGTTGGAGTAGGTAGACAAGTAGACAGGTACACACGTAGACAGGTAACTCGTAATTCGTAACTTGTAGCATTTCAAAGGAAAACGCCATGCAAAACCTTCTCAAGATCAATCCCAATTTACTCGACTCCGTTAACTCTGTTTTACTCGACCCAAACTCACGCGTGATGAAAAACTTTTTTGATATAGTCGCCAAGTACGGCACGCCCGAAGAGATCAACCGCAAGCACCGCGAATCGCGCAAGATGGAAAATCTCTTCAAGCAAGTGGAAGCCAAAGCGCCCGCATATATCAAAGACCTCAACTGGCTGATCGAACAACGCAACAGGGGCGCATTTGTCTCAGTCGCAGACTACAGGCTCAAAGTTAAGGGCGAAGCGGCGAAGCAAATCCAATTCAAAGACGAGTACGCCGTCACGCTCGAAGTATCAGCCTTGCAATACTTCCCATGGATTCGAGCCATGGCCGAGCAAGCCATCGCGAACAAGACGCTTGTGCCTGGGCGCTTCATCGCAGTCCGCAACATGAAAGAATCCGAAGCGGATGGTGACCTGCCCGCCATCGTCGCCGCGCTGGACATCATCGGCGCATCGTTTGTGGAAACGCTTGACACGAAAGGCACCGATGGCTCGAACCCGCACCTCGGCGGCCCCGCCACGATTACGGGATATTTCGGCGGCATCGGCCAACCCAACGAACACGCGCTCATGTGGCTGGATGAATTTTTGTATTACTACACCAATTACGGCGTTCAGCATGTTTTGAATTTCAACGCGGGCACAATTTTGCTTGGCTTCATGCTCTACAAACTTGGCGTGGATATTCAATTCAAGATTTCGGTTTTCTTCGGTTCGGATAATCCCTACCATGCGCTGTGGATTATGACGATGGCGAAACTGTTCAGCCGCGACGACGGCACAAGCCCGCTGATTGGATTCAACTGGTCGAACTCCATCAACAACCAAACGATGGAACTGACCGCCGATTTCCGCAAGGCGCTTGGGTTCGAGCAGGTGGTGCGCTTCGAACATCACATTACTGAGCCGCAGAAGAGCATTGTCATCCAGCCGTACAATCGCCGCGCTGAGTTGGTGGAGATCGCCGACCACGTGGCGAACATTGCCGCCAAGCACGAAGGCGGCGACCCCGAAGTGGATGTGACCCGCGCCCATATCTCTGACATTCTCGATTACTTCCGCGAGAAAAAGGAAGTCATCGAAAACGGCGATTGGGATAATTTGCAAACTAACTATCTAGACAAAGTGGATGCCTGCAACCGCACGGCCTGGGCATTGACCGAGAAGGGGTTGAGTTTTATCGCGGCGAGGAATTTGCACAAGTAATCAGTGATCAGTGGGGAAGATATTGATGAAGGCAGTATTCAAAATGGATATTGCCTTTTTGATTCCAAACTCAACGGGTGGATTCTGTAAATTTAACGGAACCAGCTCGACGGTCTGGTTTGATGCGGGCGGGGAATTTCCATCAGCCAGTTGATAAGTCCAAAATCGTGACCTGCTGATTTATAATAACCCGCATCGTCGTATGTTTCATTGACTGTAGCCCATGGGAAGTTCGAATTATGCCAAACCGTGATCTTGCTGCAAAACGCCTTCTGGCTGTAACGGAAGAGGAACTCCAGCGTATTGTGCTGGATATTCACGATGGGCCGGTGCAAAATCTCTTTGCCGCTCTCAGCCAGTTGACTTTGCTTCGGTCGCGCATAAGCGCAATGCAACCGCCCGCCGATGATTGCATCACGGTTGTCAATCGCACGATCAACCTGCTCGAATCTTCGCTGGGGGATATTCGCGACCTGCTGGGGACATTTCGTTCCGCTGAGTTTACAACCCGCGGCCTGGGGGAAATTGTGGAAGATATTGTGATCCAGCATGAATCCTTCAATTCCGGCAGGGTGGCGCTTGAAATGGATGGGGCGTTGAGTCAGCCTGTGTCCATGCCGGTCAAGATCGCGTTGTGCCGCATCTTGCAGGAGTCGCTTTCGAATGTCCGCCGCCATGCCGGGGTGGAAAATGCGTCGGTTAAATTATGGATGGAAAAAGGAAATCTCGTTCTCGAGGTTGCCGATCAGGGACGCGGATTCGAGCCGCCTCCGTTAAGCGGGCCGCACGCAACAGAGCGGCAGGAACATATCGGCCTGCGCGGGATGCGTGAGCGGGCCGCATTGGTGGGTGGAAAATTATTCGTCGAAAGCCAGCCTGGCGCAGGGACGCGCGTCCGCGTGGAGGTTCCAACTGATGAGTGATTTGCCCCAGATTCGAATTGTGCTTGCAGATGACCATGCCCTTGTGCTGGAAGGATTGCGCGCTTTGCTGTCTGCCGAGCCTGATTTAACCGTGGTTGCAACAGCTACCGATGGAGAACGCCTTCTGGATGCAGTCCGCCGCTTTACCCCGGATGTGGTTGCGATGGATCTGCAAATGCCTTTCATGGACGGCCTGACTTGTTTGCGCCATCTTCGCTCCGAGGAATTGCCCGTGCGGGTGCTGGTTATCAGCGCCTTTGGGGATGCTCAATCACTGCGGGCGGTGGTCGAAGGCGGCGCGGATGGGTTTGCGCTCAAGACAGACCCGCCCGAAATGACCATCGCGGCCATCCGCCAGGTGGCTTCCGGGCGAATGGTGTTTCCGGATGCTGTCCGCCGCTGGCTGGTGCGTTCGACCACAAATGATCCCAATGCGCTTACAGACCGCGAAGAGTCTGTGCTTGCGCTCATCGCCGAAGGCAGGAGCAACTCGCAGATTGGCGTAACATTAAGTTTGAGCGAGAATACCATCAAATTTCACCTGCGGAATTTGTTTTCAAAACTGGGGGTCACGAATCGTACGGAAGCCGCCGCGAAATATCATCGCAGATAATTTGACAATGTCACATTTCAAAACCTTTACCACAAAGTCCACACGCGTGCCTGCTGCACGGTGCAGGCAAAGGGGCACAAAGGAGAGCAAAAGGCTAAAAACGAAGGTTTCCTTCGTGACACTCACCTGCACTGCAACACACCTGCCCTGGCTGCGGCGCAAGTGTCGTGCCTTTGTGGTTTTGTACTTTGGTTTCAGTCTTAATGTGACATTGTCAAAATAATTAGGGCTTACGCAAAGCCGCAAGAAGTGCCGCGAATTCGCACGAATTATTTAAATCCCCACCCATTCGGGCGGGTCGTCCTACTCGTACAGGTTCTCGCAATCCACCCGCTCGAACGTTCATTCGTACGTTCTCCCATGCTATTATTTTATTAATAATTCTCTACCGTACATTGAAACCCTAAAGGTCTCCTCCCCTTCGTAAAAATACCGATTAATAGAAAAGACCTTTAGGGTTTTTACGAGAGATTTGTACGGTAGCAAAATTAATAACTCACCTTACGCAATTTACTTGAAGACCCCGAAGGGGTCAAATGATTATAGATTTTGAGAAGCAGTGATTCAACCCCGAAGGGGTGTTATCGCCCGTAAAATCAATATCATCCCTTCGGGATTTGGAATTCTTCCACGTAATTTTCTATAATCCTGCCATCCCTTCGGGATTGAACTGCGTAAGGTGAGTTAATAATTTCGAGCAATTCCGAAATCGTCCCGCAGGTTGATTGAAATGGAAATACCTGGGCAGGTGCAGCCTGCGGGACGATGATTATCAAACTCAGGAGAGTCTCCATGATTATCACCACTGCCGAATTATTCAAAGCCGCCTATGGAAAATTTGCCGTGGGCGCGTATAACATCAACAACATGGAGCAGGCCCTCGGCCTGTTTCAGGGGCACATCACTGCGCAGGCTCCTTTCATTATTCAAATATCAAAAGGCGCGCGCAAGTACGCGGGGGTAAAAATGCTCGAAGCCATTATCCGCGCCTGTGACGAAATCTACCCCGAAGCCATTTATGCCGTCCACCTCGATCACGGCGACGAAACAACCTGCTATGAATGTATCGACTCGGGCTTTTATTCCTCCGTGATGATCGATGCCTCACACGAATCCTTCGAGCAAAATGCCGCCATTACGCGCCGTGTTGTGGAACGCGCACACGCCAAAGGATTAAGCGTCGAAGCGGAAATGGGCATGTTGGGCGGCGTGGAGGAACACGTCAGCGTGGATGAAAAACATGCCATGCTCACCGACCCCGATGAAGCCAAAGCATTCGTAGACCAAAGCGGGTGCGACAGCCTCGCCGTTGCCATCGGCACAAGCCACGGCGCGTATAAATTCAGCGGAAGCCAGGGCCTGCATTTCGACCGCATCGCTGAAATTCAAAAACGACTGCCCGGCTTCCCGCTGGTCATGCACGGTTCGAGTTCGGTGCCAAAAGCCGAAGTGGAGAAAATCAATTCGGCGGGCGGCCAGCTCGACCCGTCGGCAAGAGGCGTGAATGAATCGGAGTTCGCAAAAGCCGTCCCGTTGGGAGTCACAAAAGTCAATATCGATACCGATGGCCGCCTGGTCTGGACTCGCGTTCACCGCGAATATCTGCGTGACAACCCCAAAGATTTCGATTTCCGAAAACCGGGGGCGGCGTACATCCAGGCCTATGCCGATTTCATCGTGCAAAAATCAATCGCCCTGCTTTCCGCGGGCACACTCGCGGAAGTGCGCACTGCCATCGCCGCGAGCGCCGCATGAAAGCCGCGGCTGATTCACAAAACCCCATGAGTGAAACCCCCAACCGCAACCTCGCCCTCGAATTGGTGCGCGTCACCGAAGCCGCCGCGCTTGCCGCAGGTCATTGGATGGGCCGCGGCCAAAAGGAAGCTGGCGACGGCGCGGCGGTGGAAGCCATGCGGTTGATCCTCGCCACGATCGACATGGACGGCGTCGTCGTCATCGGCGAAGGCGCAAAAGATGAAGCGCCCATGCTCTTCGACGGCGAAAAAATTGGCAACGGCTCAGGCCCCGCCGTGGATTTGGCCGTCGACCCCATCGAGGGAACAGCCCTGCTTGCCTACGGACGGCCCGATGCGATTTCCGTCGTAGCCATTGCCCCGCAAGGGATGATGTGGTCGCCGGGGCCGGCGTATTACATGAACAAACTCGTTGTTGGAAGTGAGGCCCGCGCCGCGCTTCATCCGGGACTTTTAGCTGGTCCCGTTTCTGAGACATTATCCGCCATTGCGGCATCTCTCCGCAAACCCCTCGGCGACCTGACCATCTTCGTGCTCGACAAGCCCCGCCACCAAAAACTCATCGCAGATATCCGTGAAGCCGGCGCGCGCGTCTTGCTCCGCACCGATGGAGACGTGGCCGGCGCGCTCATGGCCGCCATGCCCAACTCCGGCGTGGATGTGCTCATGGGCATCGGTGGCACTCCCGAAGGTGTGATTGCCGCCTGCGCGATCCGCGCCTTGGGCGGCGCCATGCTCGGCCAGCTCGCGCCGCAAAAAGAGGATGAGCGCAAAGTCGTTGAAGAAGCCGGCTTAGACCTTGGCCGTGTGCTGACCGAACTCGACCTGGTGCAAAGCGATGATGTCTTCTTCGCCGCCACCGGCATCACCGATGGCGTGCTCATGCCCGGCGTGCATTACTACGGCGGCGGCGCAAGCACCGTCTCCATCGTCATGCGCGGAAAGACGGGAACCGTGCGAAGAATCCACGCCGATCACCGACTCGATAAACTGCGTGAGATCAGCGCGGTGGCCTATTAGTCGCCAGTCTCTCATCCTGGTCAACCAGACTTTAAAACCATAAAGGAGAAACCCATGTCCAAAGCGAAATCAGATGCAAAAGATGAAAAAGCGTTGTTCGATGCGGGGGTAAAGGAATACAGCGCAGCCGGTCGTTATTATTACGATATTGGCTATAAACCAACTGAAACCCAGGTGTTGGCGGCTTTTCGAATCACCCCGCAGGAGGGCGTTTCGTTTGAAGAAGCGGCCGCGGCTGTGGCGGCTGAATCCTCCTTCTCCACATGGACAACGGTCTGGTCCGATTATTTGGTGGATGCCTCCCGCTATTCTGCGCGCACGTATGAGATGAAACCCGTCCCCGGTCACCCAGACCAGATGATGGCTTACATCGCCTATCCGCTGGACCTGTTCGAAGAAGGCTCGATGGGCAACTTGATGTCTTCGCTCGTGGGCAACGTATTCGGCTTCAAGCCTTTGCGCGCTCTGCGCCTCGAAGACCTTTACTTCCCGCCTGCACTGCTCAGCACATTCCAGGGACCTCCGCATGGCATTCAAGTGGAGCGCGACCGCATGGACAAATATGGCCGTCCCCTGCTCGGCGCGACGATGAAACCGAAACTTGGTCTTTCTGCCAAGAACTATGGGCGCGTGGTGTACGAAGCCCTGCGCGGCGGACTGGACTTTACCAAAGACGATGAGAATATCACCTCCCAGCCTTTCATGCGCTGGCGCGACCGCTGTGAGTTCGTGATGAGTGCCGTCAAGCAGGCCGAGGCCGAAACCGGCGAACGCAAGGGGCACTACCTCAACGTCACCGCCGGCGACATGGAAGAAATGTACGCCCGTGCCGAACTGGCAAAGGAACTCGGTTCGCGCATTATCATGGTGGACTATCTCATCGTTGGCTTTACCGCATTCACATCCCTTTCCAAGTGGTGCCGCCGAAATGGAATGTTGCTCCACGCCCATCGCGCCATGCACTCGGTTCTGGACCGCCAGCCGAATCACGGCATCAACTGGCGCGTGCTTGCCAAGATGTGCCGCATCGTCGGCGCGGATCACCTGCACAACGGCACGGTCGTGGGCAAACTCGAAGGCGACCGCGCCTCGACCATCGGTATCAACGAAATGATGCGCGAGACCCGCGTTGCCACGGTGGAACAATGCCCCGGCCATCACTTCGACCAGCCCTGGCTTTCCATGCCCGGCATGTTCCCAGTCGCTTCGGGGGGTATCCACGTTTGGCATATGCCGGAGCTTGTATCCATTTTTGGCGATGAAGTGATTCTGCAATTCGGAGGCGGGACGGTTGGTCATCCGTGGGGAAGCGCGGCGGGAGCCACTGCCAACCGCGTTGCGCTGGAAGCGGTTGTGCAGGCGCGCAACGAAGGCCGCAACCTGCTCGCCGAGGGCACAGACATTCTCAAATCTGCCGCAAAGCATAGCGGTGAACTGCGCGCCGCCATGGAAACCTGGAAGGATATTACCTTCGACTACGAATCCGTGGACGCGCTCGAAAAGCCGTAGCCATACCGCAAGATTTACCTTGTGAATTGACTATTTTCATTCCAAGCCAAACGCAAAGTGAACTTTGCTGTACAAAACCGAGGAGCAATTGAAATGAAAACTGAAACCTTTTCCTACCTTCCCACTTTTTCCCGTGAACAGATCGAAAAGCAGGTTCAATACTTTCTGAAAAACAACTGGGTGGTCGGCATCGAATATACCTCCCAGCCGAATCCATCCCTTGCATTTTGGGATTGGTGGAAACTGCCGCTGTTCAGCATGAAAGCTGTCAGTGAGATCATGGCAGAGATCGAAGCCTGCAAGGCGAATCACGCGAACTGCTTCATCCGCATTACCAGCTACGATAACGCCCGTCAAACCCAGGTGATGAGTTTCGTTGTACACAGACCTTAAGAGAGGGTTTCGTAACTCTTTTTTAGGGCACGAACAGCACGGATTAAACTGAAGTTCACGGAAGAAACCATAAAAAAGCCGCTCTTTTCCGTGTGCGAAGCGTCCGTGACATCCGTGTACAAAAGAAGGCGATAAGAACTTGAGAAACACTCTCTAACGGTCTCGCATATCCAAAAGAGACGTTGCGCGGGAGTTCCGTCGAATACCGCGCTTTTCATGCAAACAGACCTGTACGGTCTTAAGAAGGTGATCCCATGATCAAACAACGCCCAATCATCCTGGCGATAGTAGGAGACAGCGCTGCTGGAAAGAGCACCCTTACCAATGGCTTGGTTCAAATTCTAGGGGCAGACCGCGTCACAGTCGTCTGCACCGACGACTATCACAAATATGACCGGCAGGAACGCGCACAGCTTGGCATCACGCCCCTGCATCCCGATTGCAATTACATGGATGTGTTGGAGCTTCACCTGGAGCGCCTGCATTACGGACAGCCTTTCCTCAAGCCGGTTTATGAGCATTCGAGCGGCACGCTGATTCGTCCGGAATACATTCGTCCGCGCGAATTTGTGATTGTGGAAGGCTTGCTCGGGTTTCATTCCGCCGTCATGCGCCAGTTCTATGACGTGAAGGTATTTCTGGACCCGCCGGAGGATATGAGAACGGCATGGAAGATCAAGCGCGATACCAGCAAACGCGGTTACAAACCCGAGCAGGTATTGGCTGAAATGAAAAAGCGCGAAGCAGATACGCTTAAATACATCCGTCCCCAGCGCGAACATGCGGATATCGTTGTCCGCTTTCACCCGGATGAGGGCGTGAAACCGCAGGATGCCGGGCCGAACCTCAATGTTCAACTCGTTCTGCGTCCGACGATTCCACACCCAGACCTGACCTACCTGATCGAGGGAACGCATCATGCCCCGACCGATATCCGTCTGCGGCTTGGACGCGATGGCGGCCGCCCGGTGGATTTTCTCGAAATTGCCGGCAACGTGAACGCAGACAACGCCAAAAGACTCGAAGATGCAATTTGGCAGCACCTGCCCGACCTGCGCCCCGTGCGCGAAGATCAGTTCGGCGATTACCAGGACCGACTGGAAGTGAAGCACAGCCATCCGCTGGCCCTTTCGCAATTGTTGATCACCTATCACTTACTGCGCAAGTACAGCAACCTTGCGCAGATTCCCATGGCGCCGCCGGTGGCCGCGTTGAGCCGCTTGCAGACGAGTCCTTCGGCTGATTCGGAATAGCGGTATCAATTTTCAGCGAAGAAAAAAACCTTGCTGTCGTACATCTCTCTCGTAAAAACCCTAAAGGTCTTTTTGGATTATCGGGTATTTACGAAGGGCAGGCAGACCTTTAGGGTTTCGTGTGCGGCTTTCAGTGAAGAAAAATTTAATTTGGGTGAATCAGTTGTCAGCGCGGCAGGATGCGAGAAGTCCATCGAAAAGGATTAAGCATGAGCGATGAATATGACGTCACAATAATTGGCGCGGGGCCGGTGGGTCTGTTCGCCGCATTTTATGCAGGGATGCGAAATCTCAAAACGCTGGTGCTCGAAGCATTGCCGAGGCCGGGCGGTCAGATTACTGCGCTGTATCCTGAAAAATATATTTATGATGTGGGCGGCTTTCCTGCCATTTTGGGGCGCGACCTGGTGACGGAGCTTTATAAACAAGCGGGACAGTTCGGCGCAGATTTCAAATTCAACGAGCGCGTGGAATCTTTGGAGATGCTGGAGCCTGGGCATTTGAAGTTGACCACAACGGAAGCCGCGTATTCGAGCAAGACTGTTATCATTGCCGCGGGCATCGGCGCGTTTCAACCGAACCGACTCAACGTGGCGGGCGCGGCGGAACTCGAAGGGAAGGGGGTTTCGTATGTGGTGCGCGAGCGCGAGAAATTTTTGGGGCGGCGCCTGCTGGTGATTGGCGGCGGCGATACGGCTGTGGATTGGTCGCTGGAGCTTCGCAATTGGGCCAGCGAGGTGACGTTGATCCATCGCCTCGATTATTTCGAGGCGCATCAGCGCAGTGTGATTGCCTTGTACGATTCGCAGGTGAACGTGCATACGCAAAACGAATTGGTAGGCATTTCCGGGAAGGACGCGGTGGAACGCGCCGTGATCCGTGATAATGTTACCGGCGATGAACGCACGCTGGATGTGGATGATATTCTGGTTTGCATCGGCTTTCGCGCCGACCTGGGGCCCATCAGCCAGTGGGGGCTTAATTTGGAGGGACGCAAGGTTTCGGTCAACCGACAGGCAGAGACCTCGATGCCCGGCGTTTATGCAATCGGGGATATTGCGTATCCGCAGGATGGCGTCAGCATGAATTTGATTGCCTACGGGTTTGGTCAGGCCACATTGGCGGTGGGGCACGCCAGTCATTTCATCCACCCGAAAGAGCGCGTAACGCACGGGCACAGCAGTCAGCGCAAGGGAATGAAGTACGCGCCCACACCCGGTTCCGCGCAGTCGTAAGTCAAATTGCCAATTTGACTTACAAAGAAGGAGCAACACATGCCAGAAAGACCACAACGAAATTTATCGCTGGAATTGGTACGCGCCACCGAAGCCGCCGCGCTTGTGGCCGCGCGTTACCGCGACCTCAATAAATTGGACTCCGCGAATTCCGCCGCTACCCATGCCATGCGGCTTGTTTTGCAAACCATTGACATGGATGGCGTCATCATCACTGGCGAAGGCGAAAAACATAACACCCCCATTCTCTTTCACGGCGAGATGGTCGGCACCGGCCATCCGCCCGCCGTGGATGTGGCCGCTGACCCAATCGAAGGCACACCATCCCGTTCGCTCGGACGCCCAAATACGCTATCCCTCGCCGCCCTCGCCGAACGCTGGAGTCTGTGGGACCCCGGCCCCAGCATCTATGTGGAGGAGATCGTGGTCGGCTCTGCGGCACGCGACGCCATTGATTTGAATCTCAGCGCAACCAAAAACCTGCAACAGATCGCCGAGGCGCTGAAATGCAAAGTCAGCGACCTGAACGTTTTTGTTCTCGACAAACCCCGCCACGAAAATTTGATCCGTGAATTGAACGAAGCCGGCGCGCGGGTGAAGATCAACTCTGGCGGTTTCATCGTCGGCGCAATTCTCGCGGCCATGCCCGGCACCGGCGTGGATGTGATGATGAGCATCGGGCGCGCCTCCGAATCCGTTCTCGCCGCCTGCGCCGTCAAAGCAGTGGATGGCGGAATGCAAGTCCGCCGCGCGCCGCAAAGTGACGATGAAATGAAGCGCGTGCAAGCCGCGATGGGAAAACGAGCCGCTCAGACTTTAAGTGGGGCTGATCTCTGCAAATCTGACGATGTTTTCTTCGCCGCCACAGGCATCACCGACGGCGCACTTCTGCGCGGAGTGGATTTCCAACGCGACGGCGTAACCACCGAAAGCCTGGTGATGCGTGCGCGTTCCGGCACGATCCGCTATGTGCGCGCCCTTCATCAACTGGATAAACTCATGCGCTTCAGTCAAATTGATTACACCGGCGATCATAAAGAAAAGGCGGAAAACCATGGTTAAACTGGCCCCCTCCATTCTTGCCGCAAATTTTGCCCGCCTCGAAGATCACGCCCGCGAAGCCGTCACCGCCGGGGCAGAGTGGTTGCACATCGACGTGATGGATGGCCACTTCGTCCCCAACATCAGCATCGGCCCGCTCATCGTGGAAGCCTTGCGTCCGCTGAAAAAAGAGACAGGCATCCTGCTCGACGTGCATTTGATGATCGAACAACCCGAGCGGTACATTGCCGATTTTGTAAAAGCCGGCGCAGATATTGTCACCGTGCATGTGGAAACCTGCCCGCATTTGCATCGAACCATCAGCCACATCAAGGAACTGGGCGCGAAGGCGGGCGTCACGTTGAACCCATCCACCCCGCTCGGCACGCTCGAAGAAATTTTAGCGGATGCAGACCTGGCGCTGATTATGTCCGTCAACCCCGGCTTCGGCGGCCAGAAATATATTCCATCCTCTACGGCAAAAATCCGCCGCCTGCGCCAGATGCTGGATGCCATTGCCTCGAAAGCCTTTCTCGAAGTGGATGGGGGAGTCTATGCCGGGAACGCCGCTGAAATCGTCCACGCGGGAGCAGATGTACTGGTAGCTGGAAGCGCAATCTTCGGCGGAACGAAATCGGTCGCCGAGAATATATCCGCATTGCGAAGCGCGTCCAGGTAGCTGTGGAGTCCCCAATCCCCAATTCTCCAATTCTCCAATCTCTAATCTCTAATTCCCCCCCTCCCCTTAAATCGCCCACTCCTTCTTTTTCACATTCATCTCTTTTGCAATCTCCGCCGCGAGGCGGGCGTTGTTGAGGAGTAAAGCTATGTTGGCTTTGAGCGATTTGCCTTTGGTCAATTCGTTGATGCGACTTAATAAAAATGGAGTCAACCCCTGCCCGTGGATTCCCTGCCCGATGGCCTCGGCAGACGCTTTGGCAATCATCGGCTCCAACTTGGACTTTGAAATTGATTCTTTTTCTGGAATAGGGTTCGCCACGAGGACACCGCCCCTCATGCCTAAATTCCAATGGGCTTTGGCAAACTCTGCAATCTCTTCGGGAGAGTCGAGGCGGGCGCTGACGCCCAGCCCGCTTTCGCGGGAGTAGAAGGCGGGGAATTCGTCCGTCTGGTAGCCGATGACGGGCACGCCCATCGTTTCAAGGTATTCGAGTGTGGCGGGCAGATCCAAAATTGCTTTCGCGCCAGCGCAGACGACGATGGTGGGAATCTCTGCGAGCGAGCGCAAGTCGGTTGAAATATCGAAAGCTGATTCTTTGTGTACGCCGCCGATGCCGCCCGTGGCGAAGACTTTGATGCCCGCCATGTTTGCGGCGAACATCGTCCCTGCCACTGTGGTGCCGCCGTCCAGTTTTTTGACAATGGCGGTGGCGAAGTCTCGGTGGCTTACTTTCGCGAAGCGCCCTGTGGGTAGCGTGGAGTCTGATTCCGCGTCAGCGAGCCGAATCAGTTCCAAGTCCGAGAGACCGATGCGGATCTTTCCATCCAACAAGGCGATGGTGGCGGGAGTCGCGCCGTTGTCACGCACTTGTTTTTCCATATCCCGCGCGAGTTGTAAATTTTGCGGGTGGGGCAGGCCGTGGGTGATGACGGTGGATTCGAGGGCAACAATCGGCGCGCCCATGTTGAGCGCGCGTGTGATTTCGGGGGAGAGTTGAAAGTTGGGATGTTTCATGGGGTGTGTTTTACGTAGTGGTAGGTGAGGTGGCCGACATCGTGCAGGGCTTTTTCGATGCGTTCAAGGTCGGTCTGTTTTTCGAATTCAGGTTTGTTTTCGTTTTGAATCAAGAGCCTGGCGGCGAGCAGTTCTTTGTGGAAGGCTTTTAAGATTTCGACTGCAATACTGCGCGCGTCTTTTTTATTTGTGGCGTGTTCGGTGATGAGCTGGTAGGCAAAGAGCGGGTCTACCACGTCTGGGCTGGCGGCAATCATTTGTTCGAGTTCCTTTTTTTCTTTGTTGCTGAGTTTGGAGATCGAGGTTGTTTTTTCATAATTTGAGATGATGATATCGCCGATCAGTTGCAGAAGTTCTTCCATTTCGTGCTTTTTCTTCGAGCGTTCGAAAGCGCCGCGTTTCTTTGCGTTTTCGCGGGCAAGATTCCATGCGTCCTTGTGATTGTCGAGGATCAGGTTGTTCGGCAAATGCCAGGCGCCGATATCGATCCAGTCTATGGCCACGCCAATGCTGGCGGCTTTTTTCTTGAATTCCGGGCTGAAGAATTGGGCGGTGATCTTCGAGCGGGATTCGAAATTGGGCGGGCGGGCTTCCTTTTTGTCGCTGGCCTGGGTTTGAGCGCCGGTCATTTCCACGCGCATCTGGGCGATGGTCTCTTCGTTGTTCGTGATCTGGTCCGTTTCCTTTTGGCTGATGCTGGCAAGGATTTCGTTTAAAGTGTGGGAGGTGATCAGGTTTTCCAACTCCGAAACGACGAGCGGCACCACGGTGGTATCCCAGGGGAAGGGGATGCCAATGGCGCTGGAAGGTTCTGGCGTAATCAAGGCCTGGTTGTAGACCAGCGCGCGCACGGCTTTTTCATCGAAGAAATAGGCGTCGTTTTCATCCTGGTCGCTTTCGTTATTCTGTTTACGCAGAATGCTGAAGATAATCTTGATGCCCTGCGCCTCCAGCGGGATGCCGTCTTTGGTGCGGGATTTGACAGGCAGGCCGCTGACGAACTGGTCGCGCAGGTTGATGATGGCGTATTCGCGTTTGCCCACTTCATCGTGCCTGCCGATCTCACGGATGCGTTCGAACCTGCCGAGTTTCCACGGCTCGTTGCGCGGATGGATGATCTCCGGTTCACCGTCCACTTTTTCGAGCAGGGCCACGTTATCCAAATTGACCTGAATCGAGCCTGGCCCACCGATGAGGATGATGGAAGACCTTTCATCCCCTGCGGGGATTTTGCCTTCGCGGATGGTGATGCGCTCGTGCCCGTAGCCGAAGGTGACTTCTTCCAGAAAATCAGATGCGAGGTCTTCATCGTGCAGTTCGTAAATATCGTCGAGGTATTGGGCGGCCATCCTCCGCGCAAGGTTGTAGATGACGATCAGCAGGGGAATATATTTAATGAAGCTCATGACCATGATGATGATCCTGTGCATGTCTTCCTGGGCAAAGAAAACATTCAGGAGCATCGCCGCGCCGCTTAGCAGGAACCAGATTGCAACCATGGCAATACTGCGCCATTTATTCCTGAATTCCACATTCTTGTCTGTCAGGCCAAAGAGCTGGGCGGCAAGCCTGGCGCGCTGGGCGTTTCTGCTCATTTGCCGCTCCTGCTGGCGTTATCGGCGCTGTGCTCTAACAGCCATTTCCAGATTTCGTCCAGTTTCCTTAATTCCGCTTCCATGTCACTGCTGGCGTTGCTCTCTTTAAGGATGAATTCCTTGAGCGGCTGGATGAGCAGTTGCAGGGTCTTGAATGGGTTTTGCTGGGGCATGGTCACCTTGCCGCCAAATTTTTCGGATGCGAGCCGCGCAAACCTTTTGCTGGCTTCATCGCGTGAGGCGGTCTCGATGAGCGACTCTTTTTCCTTGAGGAAATTTTCCTCCTTTTTGGCGGCGTTCATCCACTCTGCGCTCCATTGTTGAATCATCTGCTCTTCAACAGACGGCTCGAACATCATGTTGTGGATGCGCACTTCCATGATCTCCAGCCCGCGCGAATCCAACTGCCTGTGCTCGAGGCTTTCGACCCATTCGCCAGTTGGAGAGCCGGTATCGTCCAACGCAACCACATGGCTTTCCTTCATGCGTTTATTGATCATTTCTTCGATGGTTTGCAGGCCGCTCACTTCCGCGCTGGTGAAGAGGTCTTCAAGTTTGAACTTTCGCACATATTCGCGCCAGAGATTCACAACCAGGTGCGCAGGCAGTTTGTTCCAATCCATGCGGGCTTTGCTGTTGTCTGCTGTGTTGAGACGCACCACCTCCCGCGTAATCGCATTGCGGACGGAGAGCGCATCAAACCCGTAATGTGAAATGACTCCGCTTTCTGAGGCAGTTTTTTCCCTGGGGCGTTTGACGCTGAACTTAATGCTGATGGTGGGAAAGACTTCAAAACCGTCGCGGGTCAACCCGGCGGTTTGCTGGCGGCGGCCATACGATTCATTGTAGTTTTTTGGCGAACCAATCGGCACGGGATTTAGAAAAGGCTGGTCGCTCGCCAGCGGACCGATGAACTGCCACTGCGCCCGCAGATCGACACTCCCTGCAATATATTCGTTCGCTCTTGTGAATTTGATGCCCGGGCCAACCGTGTCTCGAATTTCGGTATCCGTCCGCAAGACGAGCGCGCTGGCGGTATCCAGCACGATCACGCCCGCCCCGCGTTTGCCCGCCTCACCCTCATGCTCGATCACACGTCCGTTCTTGACGAAGAGCGTCGGCCCGCGGCTCCCGGAATCGAATATCTTCACCCTCGCATGGATTTCCCGCCTGTCCTTTGGGTTTTGAATGGGGAGCACGAATTGGGAAAAGAAATAGATGAGGCGGTCGAGCAAATAGGAAGCGACGGCAAGGTCGATGAGAAACACAAGTCCACTGGCGAAATAATTAAATTGAATCCCCAACCCCAGCAGAACGCCATGCCAGACGACGGTAGTCGTAAGAATGACGCCGACAGGCATTTGCAAAAACGACCCGATTCCGCTAAAGATTTTTTTCATCTCGTGTGATTCTAAAGCAGAATCGGGGGATTCGCAAAGCGGGTTGTTGTAGTCCAATACCGTGTGCAGGCAAAGGGTGTCAGCATTCCCCTTTTCCCTCACCCCAAGTATGAAGACTTTTCGCCGTGTCGACTCCCCCCTCTCCCTGAGGGACGTGTGCCCGTAAGGGTAGAGGGCAGGGTGAGGGGTTTTCACAGCCCAGCGAACAATCTATACTGAACACGGGAACAAATTGCGCTTTTGTCGAATGAAATTCTTAACGCCAAGTCGCAAAGGCGCGAAGGAAAAGCCCTTGAATCTTTGCGACTTTGTGACTTTGCGTTAAAAAGGAAAACCGCAATTCATGGCCGCACCTCCCCTGACATCTTTTGCTTGCACGTCCATTACCTTATGAAGGCTTATCGCGAAATATTTTAATGGGTATTAAATTATGATTAAAATCGCTTGACAGTGAGGATTACAGGAGTATATACTAATTGCAATGGTGTTGTAATGCTGGGATGAAGTTCAGATTTTGGAGGGTGCAGATGCCCAATCAAAAAGAAATTACATACAGAAATAATATCCATGAGCCCATTAAAGTTGGCAAGGATGATATCGAGAAAAGAGATATCCTCGAAAGACGCCATCTGGCAGGCAGGATTTTGAATCGTTTGGAAGAAGAGGATTGCCCCAGCGTATTGGGTATTTATGGAGGGTGGGGGACGGGGAAGACAAGCCTTGTTAATTTACTGGTCAATTATAACAACCGTCGCGAAAAAAGCACCCTTTATATTGTGAAAATTGATGCTTGGAAATATGAATCCGGGGAAAGCTTATTAATTCCAATAGTGGTAGAACTTAAAAATCTTGTGGGGAACCTAGGAGTAAAGGTAAATTGGAAATCCATCACTCGTCGTGTTTTTGCCGGTGCTGCGCTTACCGTGGCAGATGAATTATTGAAGAAAACTTTCCTCGATAGAAAAAGACTAATAGATAATATCGAAGAGGCCACAGAAAAGGATAAGGCAAATGCACACGAAGCTGTAATGAAGGAATGGGTGGCTGATGCAAAAGAAATTGAGGAAACCGAAGAGGGGTTTCGTCAAATCGTGGGTTTGGCTGCCAAACAATTGAATAAGGATAAGATCGTGCTCTGCATTGACAATCTTGACCGCTGCTCCCCGGATAATGTTGTTCGTCTATTGGAGTCGGTAAAACTCTTCTTTAATGACTCTCAGAATTGCGCCTGGCTTTTTGCCATAGATTCGGATGTGATTGCCAGTTATATCAGTCGAAAATATGATGGTACAAGCATTGATGGATACAGCTATTTGGATAAGATCATTCCTGAGCAGTATCACCTATCATTATCACCTACGTCAGACGAAAGAATAATTGCTTCGCTGCTTCGATATGCATCCGGTGGAGACGCACAACATCAGATCAATATTTCTAAAATACCACAAATTCCAAAGATATTGGTTCCAAGGAGATTGATAAAAAGCGCAAAAAAATTTTCGGATTACTACAAAAACGGCCAGGCTTCTCAAGGAGTATCCCCAGAAATGGTCATGGCGCTTTCAATGCTTTACCATTCGTGGCCTGATTTTTATCAACGGCTTTCCTCGGCTTCGAAGGAACATATTAAGGGTATCCTTGAAAATTTTTTCCAAAGAGACCCCAAAAAACCTGTCGAAGCCAGAGCTAAGAACGTAAATATCCCCTTGGACGAAAAGTTTTTACAAGACAGGGAACTTGTATATTTCCTACAGACCGTGTTTGCTGGGTATAACTCGAATTCATCTGAAAGATATGTTATTGATATTGTGAATGGCTTAAAAGGACTTCGAGAAGGCGGGTTGCCATGAAAACGGTGCGAAGCGTCAAGCCATTGTCTTATAAAATTTTCTGGGGAATGGGATTGCTGGTCTTGGCGTTATTGTTGTGGAAAACAATTGGGTCTGGCTTATTTAGCGCTTATGTCCTTGCAAAGGGGCTTGGCGAATATGGATGGGCGATATTAAATCAAGAAAATCTTGCGGTGTTGATCTCGCAAGACGCTTTCGGCATTTTTTTCTTTTCGTGGAAGGCGATATTTTCCCTGTTTTTTCTTGCCGCACTCATAATTTTTACACAAAACATATCCGTATATATTATTGCGCAGTTTGTGTTGCCTGTGAGACAGTATGAAGATCGACGAAAAGCCTGGGATAGTTTCTCGTCGTTTATTAATGGAGAAAATGTAGTCGCCATTTTTGTGAAAGAGGGGAATATCATAGAAAGCCATGCTGAATCTGAAAACGCAGGCGGTGGAGTGATTCTTGTTGATTTGAGTAGCGCAGTGACTTTATCTCAACAGGATGATACCGATTCGTGGAATATCGCTGATGGAACTGTAGAAGATGGAGTAAATGAAAATTACCATCCTACGGTAAAACAAGGAATGCAAAAAAAACACGGTTCTTTTGTGGATGCCAGAGGGCCTGGGTTGGTGTTTATTGATAAAGGGCAAAAGATTTCAAGCGTTGTTGATTTGAGGCCCCAGTCGCGTAGTGGAAAGGTTTTGGCATATACACGAAATGGTATCCAAGTATCTGCTCAAGTCTCTGTAACATTTAGTTTGAGCGCTGAACCTGAAATAATTCCTATTGGTTATATTGATACACCAGAAGGGGTGGAATTACGTTGGCTTGATGTTGAAGAGGTTGCATCTGAGCGTATTATGCGAATCAGGGGTTCTTTTGAACTTGACCCACATGATTGGCCAGTCTTGAAGAACTATGCGGCCGGTAAGCCTGGAAATTATTTTTCTCCTGAAATTAGTTTGTCAGCCTCCAATACTCCGTATAAATTCTACAGAGATCGCGTGTTTAATGCTGCCTATTCAAAAGCACGTTCCCTTTCGACTGGAAATATCATTTCCTGGCATGAGGCGCCTTTTGAAATAGCTGTTGACCTTTTCCGTAGGGAACTTTTAACGATTCCTTATGATGATCTTTATGTTGGATTTGCAACGGGAAAGAAGGATGACCAAGATGCTTTAAAACATAGCGTGGATATCCTTAAAAAGATAAAGGATTCGTTTGCAAGAAGAATGAAGCTAAAGGGAGTGGTTCTGTTTCAATACATTACTGGTAGTGATAGTTTAGCTTTTCGAGAGGGAGTTTCAATTGCCTTTAGTCAGTTTGAAAAATTTTCGCCTGTGTCTTTGCTTCAACATAATTTCAATTCATTGAGAAGCGTTGGGGTTGTGATTAAGTCCGCTGGTTTTGGGAATTTACAACCTGTCAGCAAGGATATTAAAGATAGCATGATCGATAACTGGAAGGCGCGTTGGGAGAAGGAAGTAAAGTTTATCAATGCAGAACATGATCTTGAATCTGTGCGAATCCAAAACAGGAATCGCGCCCAAATTCAACAGGAAATGACATACCTGCTTTCAAGTATTTTTCAAGGCTCCCATACGGATGAGGCGCTAGCGTTACGAGTTTTTCAGGCACTGGAGGCAGCTGCGTCTAATCCAGGAGTGAATAACGATATTTCTCCCAAGGAAGTAATCGGCATGTTGAATAGTCTGCATAAGTGGTTGTTAATTGATAGAAAAGATTTACAGCCAGGAGCAGATGAGCTTGAAATGTAATGGGTGTATTTGAAATGAAAAAAATAGTGAATCAGTATGTTGAGTGGTTTCTAGCTGAGGGCAGCGCGGGTGTTCGAATTTTTTTGCTGTTATTATTTCTTGGAATAATAGGTTTGCTTGGGTTTCTTTTATATGGCCCTAGTTTGAGCGTTGTTGGATATATATTGGTTCCGATAATTCTTTTGGGTGGAGTTTTATTTAACGGAGTCTTTTATCTTCAGGATATTTACGAAATACAGGGCTTTTCAAAGGTAATGGATTATCTCATTGGCGCGATCTTTGGCTCTTCCCAGACATTGCTAAAAATTGCCAACGGAAAAAAGGTGATCAAAGACGGTGAAATAAATACGCTTGATCATATTGGCGGGCCGGGGACACTAAAGATCGAACCTGGGAATGTTGTTGTTTTGGAGACCTTGCTTGCGCCTTCGCGAATCATTGGCGCTGGGGAGCACCTAGTTGGAAGAGGTGAAATCATCAAGGATATTATTGTTTTGGAGGAGTATTCCGGAAAAATTGGGGAGATCATTGTTTCGACACGAGATGGAATTGATGTAAAAGTAGTAGATGTTGAGTATAGATTCTGTATTAGTCAAATTAATCAGGATGATAACTTAAGAACTTTCCAAAACCCGTACCCTTTTTCCCGAAAATCTGTACGTAGTTTGGTGTATGGCAGGAATGTTTCCGCGGATGGTAAAGTGGGATTATGGACAGACGCAGTGCAGGGAGCCATCAAAGGGATAATTTCCGAACATATTTCAAATCATGATTTGGATGCTTTGATTTCACCGGGTGTTTTTGATTATCACCCCATGTATGAGTTGCGTAGAAAGTTTGATTTGCCTCAAAACTTGGACAAAATAAAGTCAGCTGGTGCCAGGTTGTTGTGGATTAATGTTGGGAATTTTGTAGTCGTCTCAGATGAAATTGGAAAGCAAAGGTTGAAGGTATGGCTGGCGAGGCAATCCGGAACGGCCAAAGTAATGCGTGCACAGGGAGAGGCGGAAAGTATTTCCAGTCGTGAACGCGGACGAGCTGAATCTCAAGCTGTATTGCTAAGAAGTGTTGCACAGGCTTTGCAGGAAATTGATTCTCATGGCAAGCACGATAAAGCAACAACTGCGAAAAATCTTTGGAATATCGTGATGGCTAGGACTGCTCAAATCCTTGAGTCGATGAGTTCAACTCATGATACCAAGCATGAAAAGGAATTATAAAAAATGGAACCAGTAAAGGGAAATTGCGATCAATGGATTAAATTTGCCTATGATAATTGGCTTGTGTGGGAAAGAGATGAAAAACGAAAAGGCTATCTCCGCGAGTCCACTAGGATTTTAGCAGATCGGATGAAGAGTGCTGCCGAGCAAAAAAGGCAGGAAGAAGCCCTAAATTTGCTTGAGAGATTAAAGAAACTTGGTAATAATTTTAATCAGCTGGAGGAGGAATTTGGGAGTAAATCCTATTTGTATGAACATGCAGAGATATATCTGGAATGTGCCCTTACAGCATATTCTATGGACGATTTGCAGGAGGCTATTTCCCTTTTCAAGATTTCTATAAATGGATTTCCTAACCGTACTATGTATAAAGCAATCAGTTATTGGCTGTATGGGTGCATTCAATGGCAGTCCCATTCGCATAGAGAGGATGCCTTGATTTCATGGGAAAAGGGCCTGCAAATTTTTAAAGACGTTCAAGCAGATAATAATTACGATGCCGATTATTCTAAGAAATGCGCTGTAATTATTGATGACGCTCAGAAAGGCATTAAGTCAGCCAGTACAAATAATTATCCGCCCCCTTCTCCTGCGCCCAAGCCCACCCCTTCGAAAACAGCTGTAAAGCCACAAAAAAACAAGATGCGAATGTTCCCAATTATCGGTAGTATTCCTGCTGGATCTCCAGCTACAATTGTAGATGATTCAGAAGAGCGAACAATCTCAGATGGATTTGAGATAAATAATGAACATTATTCTATTTATAAATTGCAGGACAAGTTGGAGATTAATTTTTCTCAAAGTAAAAGGTATTATCTACTCCGAGTGGCCGGAGATAGTATGAATAATGCTTTGCCGGTAAATATCGAAAATGGAGACTATGTGTTAATGGTTAAACAGGATATCGCTGATAATGGGGATATTGTTGCGGCGGAAATAAAGAATGTGGATCGTGAGGCTACATTGAAAAAATATTATTTCAAAAACGGAGAATATGTTCTTAGGCCAATGTCTAAAGACAATAGTCTCAAAGAATACTTGACCTTCAAAAATGATTTTGTGATTCGAGGAATAGCGATTGCTGTTTTGAAGCGTGATGAGCGCTAAACTCACCCTCGAATTCCACTGCCACACCCATGCCTCGAAGGACTCGCTCACCCGTCCCGCAGATTTGATCAAGGCGGCGCGGCGCAAGGGACTGGATCGTCTTGTGATCACGGATCACAACTCGATTGCGGGGGCGTTGGAGGCGCAGGCGATTGACCGGGAGTTGGTGATCGTGGGGGAGGAGATTATGACCACAAAAGGGGAGATTCTCGCGGCATTCGTGCAGGAGGAGATTCCAGCGTTTCTTTCGCCGCAGGAGACGATCCGTCGGTTGAAGGAGCAGGGGGCATTTATCAGCGTGTCGCATCCGTTTGATGAGTTGCGCGCGGGGGGCTGGAAGGAGAGTGACCTGCTGGAGATCATCCCGTTTGTGGATGCGATTGAAATTTATAACTCACGCTGTATGTTGCCGAGGTTCAACCGCTTAGCGCGGGAGTTTGCGGTGAAGCATCACCTGGCTGGCACTGTGGGCTCGGATGCGCACGCCGCTTTCGAGGTGGGGAGATCTGTCCTTTTGCTGGATCAGTTTACAGGTCCAGAAGAGATGCGAGAGGTGATTCGGGGGGCAAAATTTCGAGTCAAGTGGTCGCCGTGGTGGTTTCATCTTGTGTCGAGATATGCATCCATTAAAAAAGGGGCGAAATCTTGACATGTGGTTTTAGGCGTGATAATCTTGCGTTTAGCGTGCCCGATTCGCCTTTGAAAGCGTGAAGGTGGAACGGGCATAAATTTTTTTAGCAGGAGTAAAGAAAGATGTCAGAGCGATTTGTTGGAACCGTCAAGTGGTTTAATGCAACCAAGGGCTACGGGTTTATTGGGCGCGATGGCGGCGAGGATGTGTTTGTGCATTTCACCGCCATTCAGACCGATGGCTATCGCAAGTTGGAGGCCGAACAGAAAGTTGAGTTTTCTGTGGAAGACGGCCCCAAAGGTTTGCAAGCCGCCAATGTAGTTCCGCTCTCGTAAGACTGGGCCTGACGGCCAGGTTTTTGAGAAACGAGCAGGGTTGTCGTGAGATAACCCTGTTTTTATTTATGGAAGGTGGAAGAAGTCTATTAGGCGTTATCGGAAATAAATACAGGCACCGTCCCGAAGGTTTTTCTTGAGGAATTTGAACGCCTGACAACAACCTTCGGGACGTTTTTTCTAATTACCGATAAAGTCTATTATTTGTAAGGTGGGATGGGTGGATTAAGGATTAGAATTTGTTTGGGATGTGCGTAACTTTTTGCGGGAAAATACGACTTATAAAATTGGAGGCATTGCCTTGTCATTTCTAAACATCTTCAAAAGTGATGCCACACGGCGCACTACGCTTTTTTCGGGACACGTAGTTCCCGATTCTTCGCGTTGTGTGCAGTGTGGCATTTGCACTTATAACTGCCCGATTGAAATTGATGTCCGCGCGCACGCATGGAGAGGTGAAGCCATTAAGCACAATGAATGTTTGACCTGCGGCGAGTGTGTAGCGCGTTGCCCGCGCGGGGTATTGAGGTTTGAGCGAACCGACCTGTTTACGGCAGGCGCCGAATGAGACACGTTATCCTTGGCGCTGGCGTAGCGGGTCTTGCTTCGGTTGAAGCGATTCGCTCGGTGGATAAGCAGAGTGAAATTATCATGCTTGGCGATGACCCGCATGGGTTTTATTCCCGCCCCGGGCTTGCCTACTACATCACTGGTGAACTGCCCGATAAGGCTCTTTTTCCACAAACACGCGAAGACTATGCGCGTTTGAATTTCAAATATCATAAATGCCGCGTGGCAAAAATATACCGCGCTGAAAAGAAAGTTGAGTTGGATGGGAGAACGTATCTATCCTACGATAAGTTGTTGATTGCGACCGGGGCAAAAGCCCTCCCGTTGACGGTGCCAGGAGCAGGCCTGAAGGGCGTGGTGAAGCTCGATCATTTGGAAGATGCCCACCAGATATTGAGTGTGGCGAAACGCGGTAAAACGGCCGTTGTGGTCGGCGGTGGGATCACGGCTCTTGAATTGACCGAGGGACTGCTTGCCCGCGGAGTCAAGGTTCATTACCTCCTGCGGGGAGACCGATATTGGAGCAATGTGTTGGATGAGCACGAATCACGCATTGTAGAAGGCCGTTTGCAGGAAGAGGGTGTAACGCTTAATTTCCACGCCGAACTGGTTGAAGTCATCGGTAAATCTGGCAAGGTGGGCGCGGTGCGTTTGCTGGATGGACGCACGATCAAATGCGATATTCTCGCTTATGCCATTGGCATCAAGCCGCGCGCAGATTTGGCGCGGGATGCAGAATTGGCGCTGGATCGCGGGATTCTCGTCAACGAATTTTTACAGACGAATGATCCTGATATTTACGCGGCGGGGGATGTGGCGCAGGTTTATGACCCGATTTCAGGCCGTTCCGTGCTGGATAGTTTATGGCATCCCGCGCGCGAACAAGGATATGCCGCCGGGCTTAATATGGCTGGGCGAAGAAAATCGTATATTAAGGGCGCTCCATTCAATGTGACAAGGCTTGCAGGCTTAACCACCACCATCATCGGCGCAGTGGGGCAGGGACGCGATGAAGACATCCTGGGCATTGCGCGCGGAGATAGTGAAACCTGGCGTCAACTGCCGGATGCAATCGTGGCGCAGGGCGGCTTTGACACGAACCATGTGCGTATCCTGGTGGGCGAGAAAACTCTGATTGGCGCAATTGTGATGGGCGACCAGACCCTCTCGACGCCTTTGCAGAAGATCATCGCCAACAAAATAGATATTTCCAAAATCCACGATAAATTACTTGCGCGCGATGCGAAGATCGCAGATGTGATTGTGGATTTCTGGTCGCATCATTTAACAACAGCCTGAAAAAATTGGTAATGGTTAAGGTTGAAGTGACAAACCTAAACGCGAATTTCTCGAATGCGGCGAATGACGCCAAAAACCCAAAAAAATTCGTGAAATTCGCCCAATTCGCGTTATTCGCGTTAAAAGCATTTTGGCATTCGAGCGTATCACTTATGTCTTCACCACTACCAAAAATTTAATATCTCGGGAGGGCTCCATGCTTCGTGGTTACAAGGAACTTTGGTTTGCATTTCTAGCCTGTGTATTGATTACAGGGCTGTATGGCGCGGTAATTTTTTGGACGAAGGCAATTCCAGTGGCAAGCGATTTGTTCGGCCATAGCATCGGCATTCTTGGTTTTATTTTGATGCTGTTGACCGAAACTCTGTACAGCCTGCGAAAGAGAAGCAGGAGCGCCGCCTGGGGAAAAATGTCTGCCTGGCTTCAATTCCACATCTTCACGGGTATCGTAGGCCCGTACATGGTTTTGATTCACACTTCGTGGAAGTTCAACGGGCTTGCAGGCGCGACCACATTGCTCACGTTAATTATCGTGGTCAGCGGGTTTATTGGCCGCTATATTTTCACCCGCATCCCCCGCACGCTGGATGGGCTCGAGATCGAAGGCACGCTTTCACAGGAAGCGCTGAAACGGGCGCGCCAGTTAATGTCTTTATGGCATACCGTTCATATTCCCATTGGAGTCGCCTTGTTTATTTCCGCCTTTATTCACATGGGCGCGGCTTTGTATTATGCCACCTTCTTAAAATAGGGAAGATAAAATGAAAAACAATCGCCTTGGTTGTTTGACGGGGGCGGGTATTTTATCGGCTTTTGCAACCTTGTTAATTCTTGCTGGCGTTGCTTTTGCAAGCGGCGGGCACATGTTCAGCTCGGGCGATCTCAACTCACAGCCCGGTGAATCGATTGGCGGCGTAACTTCACACGCGCAAATTTCCGAATGCAAGGCCTGCCATGCCGCGCTGTGGGAACGCGAAACCATGGCAGATCGTTGTGTGGCCTGTCACACCGCGATTGCCGAACAAATGATGGACGTCGCCAAACTGCATGGCGCGATTTCGCACAAAGACCCAACGCTGGCCTGTCGCGATTGTCATTTTGAGCATCGCGGCGCGACAGCCTCGCTCACAGATTTGGGGGACAATGTGTTCCCTCATGAGGCGATGGGATACTCATTGACCGGTCACCAGCTCACAGCGGAGAAGGAAGCGTTTATCTGCTCTGATTGTCATGCGGAGGATGTGTCCACCTTCGCTTCCGACTCCTGCCAGGCCTGTCACAGTCAAATGGACATTGCCTTCGCCCAGGCACATACCCTCTCCTTCGGGACGGAGTGCCTTGCCTGCCATGACGGCGTGGACCGTTATGGCAATGACTTCAATCACGATGCCTTTGCGTTTCAATTGATCGGGGAACATGCAGAAGCAGGTTGCACAAACTGCCACCTCGATGCGCGCACAGTTGTAGATTTGCAGTCTGCGCCGCAGGATTGCCACTCCTGCCATCGGCAGAATGACCCGCACGCCGGCGCGTACGGCAATGATTGCGGGGCTTGCCATTCTTCGCAAGGTTGGGAGCCTGCCAGGTTCGACCACAATTTATCCGTCTTCAAGTTGGAAGGCGAACATGCCGAAGCCGCCTGTGATGATTGCCATAAGAATGATGTCTTCAAAGGCACGCCCGCCGATTGTTATTCATGCCATGGCGGCGACGATGAACACAACGGCAGGTTTGGAACAAACTGCGCCGCCTGTCACACGCCCAATGATTGGGATGACGCCTCGGTGGATCACAACTTGTTTGCCTTCAAGCTCGAAGGCGAACACGCCAGGGTGGAGTGTGAATCATGTCATGTCAACGGAGTTTTCGAGGGCACGCCCACGGATTGTTATTCCTGTCACCAGCAGGATGATGAACACAACGGCCAGTTTGGCACGCAATGCTCTGCCTGCCATACCCCGAACGATTGGGAAGGCGTATCGTTCGACCACAACCTGGGCAGTTTCCCGTTGACGGGCGCGCATGTTTCCGTAGCCTGTGACCGTTGCCATGTCAATGCTGTTTTTGCAGGCACACCGTCTGCCTGTGTGGCCTGCCATGCCGAGCCTGCTTCTCATGCAGGCCAGTTTGGCACGGAATGCGCCGCCTGCCACAGCGCCAGCGCATGGACTCCCGCTTCGTTCAATGGAAACCACACCTTCCCATTAAATCACGGAGAGAGCGGGCAGGTTTCCTGCGTCACATGCCACCCGTCAAGTTTTACAACTTACACCTGTTATGACTGCCATGAACACACCGAAGCGAATGTTCGCGAAAAGCACCAGGAAGAAGGCATTTCTGATTTCCAAAATTGTGTGGAATGCCACGCGGATGGCCGCGAGCACGACGATTAAACACGATCCCTTGCCGTACCAGACCCCGCCCCCATCACCTGCAACGAAAAGCTTGTCGCTTCGTTGCAGGTGATTTTTATTGCGTAACTTTTCGGCTCTTTTGGCGACTACATTAAAGCATTAATACCGCATCCATGCAGAGACCATCCGTCAAGTTGAAAATAAATTTGTTACGAAAAAGCAATGTCAATTTTTCTATGGTCAATTAAACATAGCAGAAAATAAAGTTGTGAATGGGATGTGAGTCTATGAGAAGAAAAAAAAGCTGGGGCAGAGTCTCCACACTGGTCTCAATATTGGTGACGGTTATGGGGATTACCAGCGTTGCCTTCGCCAGCGGTGGGAATATGTTTGCGCCGGGAAACCTAAGCGCGGCCTCTGGCACACCTTTGGGCGGCGTTGTTTCGCATTCCCAAATTCAAGAGTGCGCTTCCTGCCATGCCGCCCCCTGGGATGCCGACACCATGGCAGACCGCTGTCTCGCCTGCCATTCAGATATTACCCAGCAACTTTCACAGCCCGCCAGCCTGCACAACCTCATCAAATTCAGCCAACCAGATATGAACTGCCGCGCCTGCCACACCGAGCATCACGGCCCAACATCCTCGCTGACGCAAATGCCGCCCGGCTGGAACCCGCATGACCAGCTTGGCTTTTCACTCAAAACCCACCGCCTGCGCATGGACGGTACTTTATTCGAATGCACAGACTGCCACGCAAACGGTTTTTCCCAACCCATTGACCAGCTCGTTTGCGCCAACTGCCATCTGCAAGTGGATTATGCTTTCGCGCAGGAACACATCCTCACCTTCTGGACAGATTGCACCGCCTGCCACGACGGACTCGATTCGCACGGCTCCACCTTCGACCATAACCAGGTTGAGTTTCCGCTGGTTGGCCTGCACACGCTTTCCAAATGCTCTGGCTGTCACATCAACGCCCGCAACCTCAACGATCTAAAAATCACCCCGCAAGATTGCTACGCCTGCCACCAAAAAGAAGACTGGCACAACGGCCAGTTTGGAACCCTGTGCGGAATTTGCCACACACCGCAAGGCTGGCGCAAGTCTGCCCAGTTCGATCACAGCCTGTCCAACTTCAAATTGATCGGCAAGCACACCAGCGTAGCTTGTGACGTATGCCACGTCAACCGCATATACAAAGGCATCCCGTCAGACTGCTATTCCTGCCATGCAAAAGACGATAAGCACAACGGCAGTTTGGGTTTCGAATGCGCCGCCTGCCACACCCCCGAAGGCTGGAACCGAGCCATAGACCATTCTCAATTTGCCTTCAAATTGGATGGACAGCATACAAACGTGGCCTGTGAAAGCTGTCATCAAAATGGAGTTTTTGCAGGCACGCCCATGAACTGCGCCGCCTGCCACAACGATGCTCATGCAGGCAAACTCGGAACACAATGCGAATCCTGTCACACCGTCAACGGCTGGAGTCCCGCCGCATTCGACCACAACACAGTCCGCTTCTCGCTCGCCGCGCATCAAACCAAATCAGACGGCGCCGCCTTCGCCTGCAAAGATTGCCACGCCAAAGGCTACACCCCGCCCTTCGACCAGCTCGCCTGCGCCAACTGTCACCTCCAGGTCGAACCGATTTTTGCGCAGGAGCACATCCTCACATTTTGGACAGACTGCATGGCCTGTCATGATGGATTGGACTCACACGGCTCCTCCTTTAATCACAACCTGGTTCTGTTTCCTTTGGCAGGACAGCACGCCCAGGCATCCTGCTCTGGATGCCATGTGAACGCCCACAACTTAAACGATCTCAAAGCCGCCCCGCAGGATTGCTACACCTGCCATCAAAAAGATGATTTCCACAAAGGACAATTCGGAACAACCTGCGCAAGTTGTCACACTCCAAATGGATGGAAGCCCGCAAATGTGGATCATTCCCAATTCCCCTTCAAGCTGGATGGAAAACACACAGCCGTCGCCTGCGCAAGCTGTCATCAAAATGGCATCTTCAAGGAAACACCAACAGATTGTGCATCCTGCCATCTTAAGAATGATGCGCACGCAGGTCGCCTTGGGGCGCAGTGCGGAACCTGTCACACATCCAATGGTTGGACTCCCGCCAGTTTCGATCACAACACAATCGGCTTTTCATTAAACGCCCATCAGACCAAAACCGACGGCACACCCTTTGCCTGTCAAGATTGCCACGCCCAGGGATACGCCGCTCCGATGGATCAGGCGGTTTGCGGCAACTGCCATCTCGGCATCGATCAAACCTTTGCCACCCAGCACTTCATCACCTTCGGGACAAATTGCACAGCCTGTCACGATGGGCTGGATACCCACGGCTCGAACTTTGACCATAACAGGGTTCCATTCAATTTGGTTGGCAAACACGGGCAGGCGGCTTGCTCGTCCTGTCACGTTGCCGCGCGATCCATAAATGATCTAAAATCCACGCCGCAGAATTGTTACGCCTGCCACGCCAAGGATGATAAACACAACGGCCAGTTTGGAACATCCTGCGCCACCTGCCACACCCCCGAAGGCTGGAATCTCGCAACGGTGGATCATTCTCAATTCGCATTCCGCCTGGATGGAAAACATGCAAGTGTTTCCTGTGAAAATTGCCATCAGGGTGGAGTCTTCAAGGGCACGCCCATGGATTGCGCTTCCTGCCATTCCAGGAACGATCCGCACGCAGGCGCGCTTGGCAGTCAATGCCAATCTTGCCATACAACTGCTGGCTGGACTCCTTCCACCTTCGATCACAACCGATCCGCATTTTTCCTGACGGGTAAACACGCGACGGTTAATTGCTATTCCTGCCACACGAATAAGACCTTCAAAGGTACACCGTCCGATTGTGCTTCGTGCCACGCGGGCAATGATGACCCACATGCTGGGAAGTTGGGAACGCAATGCCAAAGCTGTCACACCCCCAACGGCTGGACTCCATCCACGTTCGATCACAGTCGTTCTTCCTTCCTGCTGACAGGTAAGCATTCGGTAGTTAATTGCTATGCCTGCCACGCGAATAAATTATTCAAAGGCACACCGTCCGATTGCGCAAGCTGTCACTCCAAAAATGATCCGCATGGCGGGTCTTTGGGAAATTCCTGTTCAGCCTGCCATACAACTTCAGGCTGGAAACCAAGCTCGTTCGACCATTCAAGGTCTGCCTTCCCGTTGACAGGTTCACACACAAGCGTTAACTGCTCCAAATGCCATATCAACCAGGTCTTCAAGGGCACGCCCACAAATTGTTATGCCTGCCACGCAAAGAATGACCGGCATGGCGGAAAGTATGGAACGAATTGCGCGGCTTGTCACACCACCACAAGTTGGAAATCTGTCACCTTTGACCACAACCGCTCGGCTTTCCCGCTTACTGGCGCGCATATAAATACCAGTTGTACAGCCTGCCATAAAAACGGAGTGTATTCGGGTACGCCTTCGGCATGTTCATCCTGTCACGGCGACCCTGCCTTCCATGCAGGCGAGTTTGGTACAAATTGCTCTTCCTGCCACACCACAACCAAATGGCGGCCAGCGACATTTAATCAATCGCATCCATCCATAGCAGATGAAGGCGGAAGCGGCGTCAACCACGGCGGGACTACCTGTAAAACCTGCCACACATCAACTGTATTCAAAGCCACCTGTACGGCATGTCATGACAGCAACAACCCCGGAGATGGGGACGATGATGATGATGATTAGTTGCTCACCTTACGCAAAAAGTTGGATTGCGGACTTTAGTCCGTGTTTTCGGCAAGAAGCGGTATCATCTCAATAAAACGGGGCGTTTATGCACCGTCCCGAAGGTTTTGCGAAAGGCTACCCAAATTTATAAAAACCTTCGGGACGTTTCCCGTGTGCATGCAAAGGTTCAGCATTCCCCTTTTCCCTCACCCCAAGTATGAAGACTTTTCGCCGTGTCGACTCCCCCCTCTCCCTGAGGGACGTGTGCCCGTAAGGGTAGAGGGCAGGGTGAGGGGTGTTCACAGCCCAGCGAACAATCTAC